>JADCFA010000001.1 GCA_020249775.1 Roseomonas sp.
CCAACACCGCAAACCCATCCACCACCCACGCCGCTTGGTCATTCACGCCGCCCGCATCAGGCCAATGCGCAATGCCGCCCATCCCGCCGCGACACGCGGCCCACAGCCGTACAAAGCCATGCCAGGGCTCGGCAATCACCAAGCGCGGGTTCTCCGCCCAGGTATCGCCACCCACCAACCAATCACCACCCTCGGCAGGTCTTAGTCCGCCGTCATAGGCGCTTGGCTCGCGGGCGATGGCGAGGGCGCCGCGGAGTTTTTTTCCGCATCCCGACTTGGCTGCATCAAGGCACTCGCGCGCCAGCCGATCGGCTCGATGTCTTCCTGCGGCAAAGCATCCATCAAAGCCTCGGAGACCAGGCCGCGATCACGCTTGAAGGGCGGCAGATCGGCCCCCTCCCAGCCGCGCAAAGCATGGCGCGCTGCCACCCAAGGCAGCATGCCGATGTAACGCTGCCGCGCTGCCAGCAGCCCGGCATAGCTTGGAATGGTGGCACAGGCGGCCTCGATCATCGCAAGCGGCGCCTGCGCTTCGGGATCGTCCGGCTCGGCCTCGGCCCGCGCAATGGCGGCAGCAAGTTCCTCGGCATTGCCGGGCGCAGCCTCGGTGATGGCGAGGCGCAGCGCCTCCAGCATCTGCGCCTGCGGCGGGTAGATCCCACCGTCGCGCGCAAGATCAGCACGAAAGGCCTGACGCTCCCGGAACGTCAGCGGCGCAATCAGATAGCGCCGCTCTGGCGCATGGGGTGGCGAGAACCATTCCGCATCGCGACGGGAAAAGACAACGCTCATTTTCGTGTTCCTCAAAACTGCGCCAGAAACAGCGGGCTATCCGCGCCATCCAACTGAAAGCCAATGTCGAATTGCCCAAGCCCATCGCGCTGCCCGGGCCGCATGGCGGTGGCTTTGGCCGCCGGTGCAATGACGCAAAAGCGATTGCCCGGATTGGCGCCGAGTATCGCCATCAAGGGCATCGCCGAGCCCAGGCGAAACGCGTTGAACAGCGCAACGGCGGTTGTGGTGCTCATCAAGGGATCAATGGCGCCGCGCGCATCACGCTCCGTCGGCACGGCCGGATCATAGCCCTCAGCCGCTTCGGGATTATCGGGCAGGATGACATTGACGCCAGCATCCAGCGTCAGGCGCCGCGCGCGGGCCAATTGCTGGTTCAATTGGCAGCGGCCATTCACAAAGCGCGGCGGCGTCGGGCGAATGACGGTATTCCACCCGGTTGGTAGCGCGGCGGCTGATTTGTCGAGCAATTGCGCGCGCAGATCAAAAACCAGAAAGCCGATACCGCCGGTGGAAAGCTCCAAGCTCCAACTGCCGACCGCACCGGTGAAACGCCAGCGCAGCCCATCGGCATAGAAGTAGAGCGTGGCCGTGCGATAGACCGCCTCATCCGAGGTCGGGCTGTAGAGAACATTGGCCGGGATTTGCGCGAGTGTGGCGACCGCACCAGGGGTTGCCATGGTCTCACCGAGGCTTGCGACACGCGCGGCGGTGTAATCAATGATGCCGGTGACAAGGCTGCGATCGCCGGAAAGCAGCAAGGGCATGCCGCGATAAAGCTGCGCGGTGGCCGCGAAGGGTGTTGCCAGTGTCAGGTTGGTCGTGGTGCCGCTTGCGGCGGCGGTGGGTGCGCCGATGGCGGCATTGGTAATGCCCTCCGCCATCGTGCAGCAGCGCAGCAACCGGCCCCATTCCGGTGGCGTTGCCGGTGTGCCGGAGCCACGCAGCGGCACACGCAGCCGAATGCGCGGCCGCAGGCCACCGACAATGGCAGGCGATCGATCGAGTGAGCCGGTGAGTTCGTTATTCTCCACCGTAATCGGATCGAAATCGATCTCGCAATCGGCGGCGAGCCAATCGGCATTGACCGGCGTGCCGCCAATGGCGTCGAGGCCCGGGGTGGTTTCGATTTTCGCTGCCACGGCGGCAAAGCGCATGCGCACGAGATCGAGGCTCATGTCGCGGTTCCTTTCGGGATGGGAGGGAGAGTGTTGCGGTCAGGCGGACCAGGGGCCGCCATTGGGCCCGATGGCGACGATGCTGAAGCGGGCGAGGAATTCCCCGGCGGGAAGGGCGGATTCCTCTGTATCGTACATGCGGAACTCCGCGCCCTGTTCGACAACATCGCCCAGCCCGGGTGCGGCTGGCGTCCAACCGGCAAGCAGGGAAACCAGGCGCGCGTGAAGCATCGACAGTGCCTGTTCGGCGGCAAGGTCACTCGCTGCCGCCGCAAAGCCTGAAACCACAAAGCCGAGGCGATAATGTGTGCGGCCGGGTTCCTCGGTATCGTCGGCCTCGATCTCCTCACCACGCAGCACGAGGCGCGGCAGGGCCTCAGCCTCGACATCCACGGGCGCACGCCGCGCGCGGTCCAGCGCGACATCGGGCAGACCGGTGATGATGCGCTCGGCAATCGCGGCCAATGCAGCCTCTCGGAGCGGTAGCGTGCCACTCATGGCGCGCGCGCCAGTGTCAGGCGCCAGGTGAGGCCGAGTGCATCGGGCTCCACCTCCTCAATGCGCCAGGTTTCGGGCGGCGAGAGACGCCGCAGCAAATCGCCCCGGCGCGGTGTGTCGGGCGATAGGTCGGCAACACGCAGCACCGCCTGCAGCGCCACCCCGCGCGCGCCAATGGCGCCGATCTCCTGCGCGGCGGTGGTGAGCGCCACGCGCAAGGGCCGCCAGGGACCGGCCGCCGCCGCGCGCCATTCCGCAGCGACCGCCATGTTGGGATCCGCGAATAGCGTGGCCATCGCCCCGTCGAATGCGCTCATCGCTTCAGCACCTCGACAATGCGCGGCAGCGTCTTTTCGGCGGAACGACCAATGACGTAGCCGCCGAGGCCTATCTCGACGATGTTCCACAATTTCAGTGCTTCGGCCTCACTGATCCCAGGCGCGGACCAGCCAAGCCAGCGCAGCACGATCAGCAAGCCAAAGGTGATCATCAATAAAGGCCGCCAACAGGCCGCGAGCCAATGTTCCGATTGCGCCTCGGCCTTGATGATATCGCCGGCAGCCTTTTCCAATTCACCCGCGCGCGCGAGCAAGGCGGCATTTAGTTCCGCCTCCGCGCGCTGCCGCGCCTCCGCATCGGGGAATAGGCGTTTCAGTGCATCGCCCAGGATCGGCACCAGCGCGGGAAGTAGCGCGGCGATCATGGATACTTCCCCCGGTCCAATTCGAAATGCGGGCCATCGGGAAAGCTCGGCCAATCGCCGCCCCAGGTAATGGCAACGCCAAGCTTTTGCGCAGCACCCTTCATGGCGCTGGCGAGTTGCGCATATAGCGGCCAATCCCAGCGGATTTCGCCATTCTCCGGCACGCCATCCCCATCATCGAGCCAATAGCCGAGATCCACGGCATGGCCGGTCAGGTGCCGGCTGTTCATGGTGCGCGAGGCACCAAGCGCGACCAGCTTGGCTTGCCTTTCGCGGGACCGCAGCCCTTCCAGCACAATGAAGGGTGCGGCCTTGCGCGCCTCGATCACCACGCGCACCAGATGGGGATGCACGCCTTGCAGGCGTTCATGGTCACGCGCCAACAGGTTCGTCATGTTCACGCCCCCGCCGCGGGAACGCGGTTGAGCCAGACACGCACGGTGGCATCGGCGGCGAGCGCGGCCTGGGTTGCGATACCCACCTGGAAATTACCAGCGGCGGTCGCGGTAATGCGCCGGTTGGTATTGTCCCAAAACACCCGCACACCGGCGCCGATGGCCAGCGCCGGTTCCTTGGTCAGGTCAAAGACACCCATGGTCTGCGCCTCGATCATGGCGTTCTGCACGCCGTCCACGGCCGCCACGCCAAACAACGCGCCGACAAGGACGCCCTGGCCGGCGGAAACGCCGGTCGCATAAGGCACGGCAATGGCCAGGCTATTGCCCGGCTGGATGAAGTTACGCATGAAATGAACCTCCTGAAACGCAACAGGCGCCCCGAAGGACGCCCGTTGCGACATTGCGATGATGAGAAAGACGGAGAGCGATCACACGCCCGGATTGAACCAGGCCCCGCGCCAATCAATGGCGCCGACGCCGAAGTCGAAGATCACGCTGACCTCGACACCATCGACGCCCGAGACCGGACCGGTGGTCACTTGAGGCCCCTCTGCGCCATTCAGATAGCCATAGACATAGACCGGCGCGGTGGGCGGATCGGCAAACAGGTACCAGCGATTATTCGGGATCAGCGGTTCGACCAGCGGCTGGACAAAGCCCGCATAGATATTGGCGTTGCTGATTTGCGTGGCGCCAACACTCACCGTCAATTGCCGCGCAGGCAATTCAAGGCTCGGGCCAACGAGCAGCTTCATGGCATTGCCGACGGAAATCGGCAGGCCATCCAGCGTCCTTTGCCGCAGAATGGCAGCGCGACCGGCAGCGAGGTTGTTGATGTCCAGCGCACTGCCCGCCGCAGCCTTATTGGCGCGCGCTGCACCGGTGCCAAACACCGCAGCCGGGCCATTGGTCAGCGTCGGGCCATCGCCATTCGCCTGATTGAGCAACGCATAGGCCGTGGCATTCTCAAAATCCGCCACGCGCCGGCCAATAGCGGCAGCGAAATCCGTGAAGGCACCCAGGTCATCATTCACCAGCATGGGCCGTGTCACGCGGATCCGCCTGGCGAAGGTTTGCAGCAGGACGATTTCCTGGCTTTCCGACATGGTGCCGGCCTGGATTTCGCCATTCTCCATCAGCGGCATCAGCGTCGGGAAATCACCCACCCGCAGATGCCGGTGCGGCTTGAAGTCGCGGAAATCGCGCCGCAGGAAGATCTGCCGATAGCTTGGTGCCGCCGGCTGATACGCCGCGAGCAGCATCTTGTTGGCAGCAGCCGAGAGCAGCAGAGGAAAGTCCGAAGTGGTGTGAAACGCACGCTCGGCCAACAGCGTCGGGTTGCGTGGCACATTCCTTTCACCGCGGACCCTGAGCAATTCTCCAATCATGTCAGAAGGCCGCCAGCCCATGAATTCGGCATGCCGCCCGGCGCCTTGCGGCTGGTAGCCAGGCATGCTGCGCGCAGCCAAGGCTTCCGCCATGGCATCCAGGATCTCCGAGGGCGAGTCATGTCCCGGCCCGGTTTCCGGCCGCGCGGGAACTGAGGGCGGCGCAGCGCTTTTTACCATGGCGTCGAACAAGGATCGGCGCGCTTGGTCCGGGTGCCAGCCGCGCTCGATAGCCTCACGCCGGATATGTGCGGCGGTCTCCGTGCCGACCAGGGCGCGAGCCGCTTCAATAGCGCCATCAATACCGGCGATACGCTCACGCTCGGCGCGTTGTGCCTCACTGCGCAGCGCCTCCAGATCAGGCGGCGCTTCCACCGTAGTGGTTGCGGGCGGCGACGCGGCAGGCGGCGCCGGAGGGGCTGCCGGGGTTTCCGGCGTCGTCTCGGTCATGGGTGGTTCCTCATTCTCCAGGGCAGGTTCAATGGCGAAGGACGGCGCGCCCTGCGGCGCCGCGCCTCGCACTTGCGCATCCCGATCAACGGGGATGGGCACGATCGAAATCTCGAAGGGTTCCCAATCCACGGCGCGGTAGATCATCTCGCCGCTCACCGGATCGGGGCGCTGGTCATAGCGATGCACGCGATAGCCGATGCTGACGGCACGCAGCGTGCCATCGGCAATGCGCTGCCAGAG
>JADCFA010000010.1 GCA_020249775.1 Roseomonas sp.
CGCGACAGCCTCGCTTTGCATCATGAGGCCGTGCCCTTTGACGCTGCCGAAGCACAGCGCCTGTCCGATCGCGCGGTTGATGTCCTTCGCGCCGCCGAGGCCCGCGAATTGCCGCCCCGCATCGCCGCACAAGCCGATTTCTACCTCTGCCGCGTCTGCCCCTACGCGGCCCGCTGTTGGGAGAGACAAGCATGACCACTATCACGCCCTCAAACACCCAGTATCGCGCCATTGCTGCCATCAAGGAATGGTTCAGGCACGGCACGAAGAATCAACAGGTGTTTCGCCTGTTTGGTTATGCTGGAACAGGGAAATCCACTGTCCTGAAATTCGCCCTCGAAGAGCTTGAGCTGGAACAGCACCAAGCCGGGGAGAATAGTGAGAGCTGCATTCCCGGCGTGGTCACGGCGACATTCACCGGTAAGGCTGCCCTGGTGCTCCGTCGCAAGGGCACCCCGGCACGCACCATCCATAGCCTGATCTACAGCGTTATCGAAGCCACAGATGACGAGGTCGAGGAAGCCGAAAAGAAGATTGAGGAAGCAATTGCCGGTGTGAAGCACCTTTCGGGCTTCGAGCGCACCATTGCGGAATCCACGATTCAGTCCATGCGCCATGGCGTCGCAGAGATGAAGCATCCGCGCTTTGCGCTGAACCCCAAGAGCGATGCTGCCTTTGCCAAACTTATTGTTCTTGATGAGGTATCGATGGTTGGCGAGGAAATGGCGCGTGACTTGATGAGCTTTGGCAAGCCGATCCTGGTGCTGGGCGATCCCGGTCAATTGCCGCCGATTAATAGTGAGGGTGCCTTCACCAAAGACGACCCAGATATCATGCTCACCGAAATCCACCGCCAGGCAGCCGAAAGTGCTATCATCCGTCTGGCTACCATGGCTCGGCAGGGCGAGCCGATTGGCTTTGGTCGGTATGATGATTACGTCTGGAAAATGCGCAAGCAGGATGTCTCGCCTGACCAGGCGCTGCGTGGCGGTCAGGTAATCTGCGGCATGAATGCGACACGGCTGCAGTTGAACAATGTCATGCGTCGCGCAGCTGGATTTGGCCACGCAGGGTGGCTGCCAAGTGGCCCTGATGAAAAGATCATCTGTCTGAAAAATCAGAACGACATCGGCCTTATCAATGGGATGTTTCTGACGCTCTCAGATGTCGTCGATGAAGCCACCCATTACTTCTCGGCGGTCGTAACTGACGAGGACGGCAATCGCATCGGCGCGCCGCAGGAAGATGGAAGCCGTGCTCGGTTACGCATCTATAAAGGCCACTTCGAGGATCACTATGCGTTCGACAAGCACCGCCATGATCGTGATTGGAAGATCAAGAGGGGCTTGACCGAGGCGACCTTTGGCTGGGCGATCACGGGTCATAAGGCGCAAGGCTCGCAGTTCCCGACAGCACTTGTCTGGGATGATGGTCTTGGCAAAACGCGAGATGATCGCAGCCGATGGCTCTACACCGCGATCACTCGTGCTGAATGGGGGCTTGTGATCGTCGCATGAGCCAGACCCATCACTCAACCGAAGCTGGCCAGATCGATCTTAACGATGCCTGGCCCGCGGCCGCACCGCGCCACGATCTGACGGAAATACGCCACCGGCTTGCTGATCGCGCCAAGGAATGGATGCCAGCCTTGTTTCCAAATGCCCGGCGCATGCCGGACGGCCGGACAATGCGTTGTGCCGATCTCTCGGGCCGCGCACCGCGGGGCGAAGGATCATGCGTGCTCCATCTTGAAGGACGCTTTGCGGGCTGGGGTTTTGATCACGCCACCGGCGAAAGCGCAGGACCGATCGACATGGTGCACCATGGCACAGGCCTCAGTGATGCAAACCTTTTCACCGAAGCGGCACGGTTGGCGCACATGGAACAGCCGGCGCCTGCTCCTCGTGCGCGTGAAACACGGCCCGATCATAGCCATGAAGTCGCAAGGCTGCTGGAGGGCTGCCAGCCGCTCGCGGGCAGTCTCGCGGAGAATTACCTGCGCAGTCGCGGACTGGATGTACCTGATACGGTCGACCTGCAATTCCACCCTGACCTGCCCGATTTTGAGACCAAGCGTGGCTGGGCTGGGATGGTGGGCTTAGTGCGCAAGGGTGACGGTGAGCCCACGGGTGGCATCCATCGCACGTTTCTGCTCGATGACGGATCCGCAAAGGCACCACCCGGAAAAAAGATGCTCGGCCCGGTGGCTGGCGGTGCCGTGCGGCTTGCGCCGTTTCCGCAGGATGGCCGTATCGGCGTTGCGGAGGGAATTGAAACCGCGCTTTCAGCACAGGCGATATTTTCAGTGCCGACCATGGCAGCACTCTCCGCTGATGGTTTGCGCCGCTGGCAATGGCCGAGTGCGACAACCCATGTCACCATCTTTGCCGATGCTGGGCTGCCTGGCATGCAGGCTGCAGCAACACTCGCTGATCAGTTGAATATTGCGAATATTCCCTCACGCATCATCGCGCCCTTGCAAGGCGACGACTTCAATGACGACTTGCTGCGCGGCGCCAAGGTCGAGGATTACGAGCAGGCAGTAAAAGCTCCGCCCGTACCACCGGCTGCGCCGCCATGGCGCACTGCGTCGGCGAACCAGGACGCTGCAGACGCAGCCCCACTTGAAGACCTGCTGGCCGCAGCCGCGACGCTTACCAAGCCGCCCGAGATGGAGCCCCTTTCGCGGCTTTTGGGCAAGCTGGTGACCCTTCGGCTCGAGCCGCTGCCCGAACGCCAGGTGTTGAATGAGATCAAAACCAGGACCGGCATTGCCGTTGCCATTCTGGAAAAGCAGCTGGGCGAACTCCGTCGCCGCTTGAATACCACGGGCGATGTCAATCAAGCGCTACCCCGACCGCGCTGGGCGGCCCTGCTACGCCTGGATGCAGGCGGCACGCCGGAACGCAACGAAGCCAATGTGATCACTGCGCTATCCCTCGATCCCGCCTTCGCGAAAGCGCTCGTGCTCGACGAATTCGCGCAGGAAATCGTGGTGACACGTCCATTGCCCTGGGAGGGTGATCAAGCGCCGCTACCCCGACCTTGGGGTGAAGCCGACGATGTGCGCTGCGCCGAATGGCTGCAACGGCACGAAATTAACGTGACGCCCTCAGTTGTTGGCCGCAGTGTCATTGCCGTTGGCCGCAATATCCGCATCCACCCCGTCCGGGATTATCTCACGGCGCTCAGCTGGGATGGAACGCCCCGGCTAAACGCCTTGGCGGTCACCTACCTTGGTGCCGAGGATACGCCGCTGAATAGGGCCATAGCCTCGCTCTGGATGATTTCAGCCGTCGCACGGATCATGCAACCAGGCTGCAAGGCAGACCACATGCTGATCCTGGAGGGGCCCCAAGGTATCCGGAAATCGACCGCGCTGAAGCTACTCGCCTCCGATGCCTGGTTTACGGATGAATTGGCCGAGATCGGGTCCAAGGATGCGGCGCAGCAAATGCGCGGCGTATGGATCATTGAAATGGCCGAGCTTGACGCGATTGGCCGGGCCGAGGTCTCACGCATCAAGGCGTTTCTGACGCGTACCTCAGATCGGTATCGCCCGCCCTATGAACGCTATGTGGTCACTGTGCCGCGCCAATGCGTGTTTGCCGGAAGCGTCAATCCCGACACCTACCTGCGCGATGAAACCGGCAACCGGCGCTTTTGGCCGATCCGTTGCGGTGAGATTGACCTTGATGCCTTGCAGCGTGATCGTGACCAGCTCTGGGCGGAGGCGGTTCATCGTTTCAATGAAGGCGCACCCTGGTGGCTTGAGGACCGCAATCTCGTTGGCGCCGTCGCCGTCGAACAGGAAGCCCGCTACGAGCCCGACGCCTGGGATGCGCTGATTGAGCGCTGGCTGAGCTCAGAACGCCGCAGCGTCAATGTCGGCAATAGCACCTACGAGAACTGGCAGGATCACTACGTGCCGCGCCAGGAGCCCTTGAGGGATGTCTCTGTGGGGGAGGTGCTGGAGCAGGCATTGCGCATCGAGCCGGCGAAATGGACCCGCGCTGATCAGATGCGTGTCTCGAGCCTTTTGAAGGCCAAAAAATGGGAACGCTACCGGGCGATCAATTCCTCAAACGAGGACGTTTCCCGCGAATGGCGTTACCGGGCGCCACAGGCAGGGGGAACATCGTGATGATCGCCCCCGCATTTCTGTCCCAACCTCGCTGCCATGTCCCAACCTCCGACGCGAGGTTGGGACATAAAACTTTGCCTACAGCATCACGTGTTTCTGCAATCTGTCCCAACCTCCCAACCGTCCCAACGGGGGTTAAAACTTATTCAGCAGAGATTGGGATGGGAGGAAAATACATACCCTATATGTATTTAGGGAGAGGTCGGGAAGGTTGGGACGTTGGGACAGAAACCCCCAACCAACTGATTTTATTTAGAAAACCGCTGTCCCAACCTTCCAGAGGTTGGGACAGGTTGGGACAGCCCGCTGGCATGACCAGCATGGCGCACAGGCCGCCAGCAATCGGGCCGCCACGCGCGGCCCAATCCCCAAAGCCGGGCAGCGACGGTGTGCTCCGCCAAGAACCCCACCGTCGCCGCCCTCACCACCACCATCCCCATCAGGAGACAATCATGGCTCTCTCGACTCTCCCCATGTCCGCGGCGCTGGCAAGCAGGCCGCCCATCATTTCCGATTGCGATGTCGGCGCGGCACCGCGACGGGCCGTCCTGGCGTTGGACCTCGGCACCACCACTGGCTGGGCGCTGCGCTCGGGTACCGGCGCCATCACCTCAGGCACCATGACCTTTCGGCCCAGCCGCTTCGAAGGCGGTGGCATGCGGTTTTTGCGCTTTCGCGCATGGCTGACCGAGGTCACACACCTCGCCGGTGAATTGTCTCAAATCGCATTCGAAGAAGTGCGCGCCCATGCAGGCACTGACGCTGCGCACCTCTACGGCGGCTTTCTGGCCCATCTTTCGGCGTGGTGCGAGGAACATGCCATCGCCTACCAGGGCGTTCCCGTCGGTACGATCAAGCGCTACGCCACCGGCAAGGGCAATGCCGACAAGGCGTCCATGATCGCTGCCATGCGGGCACGCGGTTTTGCGCCGGCTGATGACAACGAAGCCGATGCGCTGGCCCTGCTGCTCTGGGCCACCGACGCAGAGGGAGGTCGGGCATGAGCCTCCTGCACGGCGCACCGATGCTTGCGCAGAACCCGATCACGCGCCTGCGCAGCACAACCAACGACGCTGAATTGAACGCCATGCGCGCGGCCGCGTGGCACCGGCATGGCGTGGCCAGCATCGCGGTGGATGACATCACCGATCCATGGCTGCGCCAGGCCATCACCAACGAAGCCAATCGCCGCTGGGGGCGGCGGAATGGAGGAAATAACCATGGCCGCTAAGCGCAAGACCAGACATCCCGCCAAGCCGCGTGAAGATTTGTCGGCACCATCGAAGTGGCGCATGCAGCATGGCGATATCGGCGCAGCGATTCGCGCAGCAGATCCGGAGACAGGCACGCCGATCATGCAGCGAAAGGTTGTTGACACGCTCTCGCAAATGCTCGCGCATGGCAATATCTCGCGAGAGATGCATGAAGCAGGCTGCATCTTTCGCACGCTCTTTCGTAGTGCTGCGCTGGATAGTATCGCGACATCGCAATTCATTCGTGTTGCAGCATCATCGGGCGATTGGCTCTCGGTCAGTCAAATTGATGCGCGGCGTCGCGTGTTGAATGCACTCGATGTGCTGGGTGGCATTGACAGCCCTAGCGGTTCGATTGCGTGGCACGTGGTCGGGCTGGAAGTGTCACTGCGTACATGGTCGGCGCAGCAAGGCTGGAATGGGCGGCTTGTCTCGGCACCCATTGCCTGCGGAATTCTTGTTGCTGCGCTTGGAACTTTGGCGAATCACTTCGGTCTGCTGCCGCGTTCGCACGCGGCTTGATGTGCTGTGAATGGGGGGAATTGCGGCGCGCATTCTCTGTTACAATTCTCCCCCTTCCGGCGCGTAAAGCGAAAGTGATATACCTCGTGAAGGTCGAGAAATTGTGTTGAGCGGCGGTGACGCCGGCGGGCAGTAGATCGAAGAACGGAACGAACATTGTAGAGCAGGTAACGATAGAACGCAAAGTCAAGATCTAACCTCCAATAACAATATTTCTGATTACATGGTTCCTTCCTGGCGATTTTGTATGCGGGGGGCGGAAGCGCCCGACCCCTCTAGCGTCAGAATAAAAATATGGGTTGCAGTTTGCACCATAGCGACGTGAATTCAATGGCTTAGGTGCAAACCTAGGCCCCTTAGGTTTGCACCTGGTTTGCACCCAACCCCCGCATGGTTTGCACCCTTTCGGCGTGATTTCAGCAGCTTAAGTGCAAACCCAGGCGCATAGCGCTGCAAACCTACACCCAACCTTACCCCGACAGGCATTGACTAACCTCGGCCTGATCCACCGCGAAATTGAATGGCAGCCCCATTAAGGAGGGGTGCCTTGAACAGTTGAGCCTGGGCATATCGGGAGGCAACTCCCTTTTGGGAACCAGAAAAGACCGGTGCGACGGCTTTCATTGACGGGAAAGGCGGTTCCTCATTAGCCTTCCCACCACGAAAAAAACCCTTGGGAAGGTCTCGGGCACCATGCGCCGTATCGCGCCGTTGGGACGACGCCATGTTTTTGGCCGCATGCTGCTTGCCGCGGCGGGTGCACTCGCGGCGCCACCGCTTATGGCCAATCGCGCCGTCACCCTTGGCCTGACGCCAGTCTTTCTTGATTCGGACATCGTCCTGGTGCGGCAAATTGAAGCCCATATCTCCTCCCGCCTCGGCAGGCCCGTGCAAGTGGTCAAACGCCGGACCTATCGTGAGGTCACCTCGCTGTTGGTGGCAGGCCAACTCGATGCCGCCTGGATTTGCGGCTATCCTTTTGTGCAACATCGCGAAGCGCTGGATATCCTGGCGGTGCCACTGTATCGCGGGGCGCCACTCTACCAAGCTTACGTTATTGCGCGGCAGGATCGCGGTGCCGTAGGCTTGTCGGATCTGCGCGGCGATATTCATGCCTTCTCCGACCCGGATAGTAATTCGGGCTTCCTGGTCACGGGCGCCATGCTGGCCGATATTGGCACGGCGCCCAGCGCCTTTTTTGCACGCAGCTTCTTCACCTATGGCCATCGTAATGTGATCCGCGCCGTCGCCGCAGGGCTCGCCCAGTCGGGTTCGGTCGATGGCTATGTCTGGGATGTGATGTCTGAAATTGAGCCCGCGCTGGTTGGCGCAACGCGTATCGTGCATGCTTCCGCGCCCATGGGCTTCCCACCCTTTGCATCATCGCGCCAAGGTGATCCTGGGCTGGCGCGCGCCATCCGCGATGCGCTGCTCACCATGCCCGAAACGCCCGATGGGCGTGCCATCCTGGCTACCCTGCGTCTTGATGGCTTCGTGACCGGAACACCGGATTTATTCGACAGCATCGCTACACTCAGCCGACGCGCACGGGCGGCCGGGTGATGCGTCCCCTCACGCCGCGCCGCTGGCCACTGGCGCTGCGCGTACCGCTATTGATCACGCTGCTCATGATGGGTGTGGCCGCCGCCATATCCAAACTTGTCCTGCTTCGGCTTGAAGCAACCCAGGCCGCACATTTTGAAGAACTGAGTGGCGCCTATCTCGATGGGCTTTCAACCGCGCTGCTGCCGGCGATGATTCGCCGCGACCCGTGGGAAGCCTTCGATGCCCTGGACAGGTCGCGCACGCGTTATCGCGGCGTCGGGGCGCTCCGTGTACTCGTGGTTCTGCCGGATGACATGGTGTTGGCAGCCTCCGATCCCATCCGTCATCCGCTTGGTGCCGCATCGCCGGCAGAAGCGGCTGCGGCACCGCTGCAGCTGCAGGTTGGTGCCACGACAAGCTGGATCCATCGCGCGGTGAGCGAGGGGGGCGTGCCGGTCGGGCGCATCGCGGCGGAAGTGGATGTGACGGCGCTTGCCAGTGAAAGGCGGACAACATTGCTCACACTCGTCGGCGTGAATGCTGCGCTCACGCTGTTTTTCGCGATCCTTGGCTGGCTTTTGGTCAGGCGCATGCTGCGCCCGGTGCTGAGATTGTCTGAACGGCTTGGCCGCGCTGCCGCTGGCAGGCTGGACCCGATCCCTGAGGAGGAATTACCACCGGCAGATACCGAAGCCGGCCGTGCCTTTCGCCGCTACAATACCGCCGCCACGGCTATTGCCGAACGCGAAGCGCTGCTCACCCGGCTCGCGGAGGAGGAACGCCGCGCATTGGTGGGTCGCTATGCCTCGGCCATGGCGCATGAGGTGAATAACCCGCTGGGCGGTCTGTTCAATGCGGTGCGTATGATCCAGCGCCATGGTGATGATCCGGAACGGCGCTTGCGCGCGGCTTCTTTGTTGGAACGCGGCCTGACGGGCATCCACAATATCGTTCGTGCCTCGCTTATTCTGTGGCGTGGAGAGGCGGATGCGCGACCGGTGTCGGCGGCTGATATTGATGATCTTCGCCTGCTGATCGAAAGCGAGGCACGGCGCCGTGATCTGGTGCTTGATTGGCAGCAGGCGATTGAAGGCAGCTTTCCGGCGCCAGCCCAGGCAGTACGCCAGATTGCGCTGAACCTGCTGCTCAATGCTTGCGCCGCCTCGCCGCCAGGTGGCCGCATTACGGTGCGCGCTGACGCTAACGATGGGCTGCTGACGTTGGTTGTGGGCGATGAGGGGCCCGGCCTGCCCGCGGAAGCGCGCAGGCTGCTGCTGGATGGGCGTGCCGAACAAGTGCCTCAGGCGGGCGGCCTTGGCCTTTGGACGGTGGTGCGCCTGATGCGCGAACTCCATGCCGGCTTGCGGCTTGCCGATCCGCCCGGTACCCATATCACCATCCGGATTCCAGATGCCGAACGCCGCACGCACCTCCTCGCCGCTGCCTGATCCGGCGCCCCATGTGGCACTGATCGAAGATGATCCCGTCATGGGTCAATCGGTGGCGGATTGGCTGGCGGTGGAAGGCTATCGCGCCAGTTGGTTCCGCTCGGGCAGCGAGGCCGTCAACGCTTTGTCGCGTTCGGCGCCCGATGCGGTGATTTGCGACATACGCCTGCCCGATATGAATGGGGAGGAAGTCTATCGCGCGCTTGCGCTATCTTGTGGATTGGCGCCCATTATCTTCATTACCGGCCACGGCGATATCGCCCAGGCTGTGCGGCTCATGCAGGCTGGCGCGGCTGATTACCTCACCAAACCATTCGATATCGAAGCGCTGCTGCGCCGGCTTGAGGCCCTACTGGCGCCCCGCTGGCAACGCGGCCAAGGCTACATTCTGGGCGAAGCGCCTGCCATCCTGGCCGTGGAGCGCGCGCTCCGCCGCGTGGCGCCGATTGACTCGACCGTTCTGCTGACAGGGCCAAGCGGGTCAGGCAAGGAAGTTGCCGCGCGGCTTTTGCATGCTGAAGGACCGCGCGCGCGGCTACCCTTCGTAGCCACCAATTGCGCTGCCCTGCCCATGGATTTGCTGGAAAGTGAAATATTCGGCCATGAACGCGGCGCCTTCACAGGTGCCGCTGGGCGGCATGAGGGGTTGGCTGAGCAGGCCGGCGCCGGCACCTTGTTCCTGGATGAGGTGGCAGAACTCCCCATGCCGCTGCAGGCAAAACTACTACGGCTGGTGCAGGAGCGCGTTTTTCGCCGCTTGGGCGGCGAACGTGATTTGCCATTCCGTGCGCGGATCGTTGCGGCGACCAATGCCGATCTTGAGGCGCGCATCGCCGAGGGGCGCTTTCGCGAGGATCTGTTTTTCCGCCTTGCCGTGATTCGCATCACCATGCCAGCGCTGCGCGAGCGGCGCGAAGATATTCTACCTCTTGCGCGCCGGTTTCTTGGCGAATTCGCAGCCGGCTTTGCACGGCCCTTGCGCGGCTTCACCACATTGGCCGAGGACGCGCTGATCAATCACGACTTCCCGGGCAATCTGCGCGAACTTCGTAACCGGATTGAACGCGCTGCCGCATTGACCGATGGGGAATTGATCACGGCGGGCGATCTTTTTCCTGAGCGTGCCTTACGCACAGGGTCTGATACACCGGTGCCAAGGCTCTCCGATGTGCGTGATGCTGCTGAGCGTCGGGCCATCACGGCAGCCCTTGCGGCAAGCCAAGGCGATGTCACCCGGGCGGCGGAATGGCTTCAGGTGTCGCGCTCAACCCTTTTTGAAAAGCTGCGTCGGCTTGGCCTGCGCGGCGACAGCGTGTGATCCAGTCCGAAATATCGGACGGGCGCGGGGATACGGTCTGGAAATCCGGACCAGCAAAACCAGTCCTTTGTTTAGGATCAATGGCTTGGAGCGTTGCGCCCTGCGCGCAGCATGGCATTAACATTGCTAGACATTTCCCAACGAAGTCGGAGGTCCGGCTGCGAGAGGGAGGATAACACAATGTCTGATGTCAAGCGCGAAGCCAGGCAGCGCGCCGAGGCGGATGCTATCGCGACCGAAGTGCTGCGCCACGGAACCAACACGCAGCGGCGGTCACTTTTCGTCTCGGCGGCCGCCTTCGGTGCGGCCGCCATGACCCTACCAAGCACTACACCGGCGTCGGCCCAGACCGCGCCCGCAGCACCTGCCGCCCCCGCCGCGCCTGCGCGCCGGGCCATCCTTAAGGATGACAGCCGCGTGCTGAATATCGGCGCCACGGTGCGGTCCGGAAATTTCTGGAATTTCACGACTTTCATGACGCCGATTGAGGAATTCTATGTCCGCAATCACTACCCAACGCCGACCGTGGAAGCCCGCCCGGTATTGGCACGCGAGAATTGGAAGCTGCGCATCCACGGCGCTTCCGTGGAGCGCCCGGTGGAGCTCAGCTACAATGATCTGATCGGCATGCACAGCCGTTCCATCATCGCGACCATGGAATGCCATGGCAATGGCCGTACCTTATTCTGGGAACAGGATGGGCTGACGGGCCAGCAGGTTGCCGGTGGCAATTGGGTGCTGGGCGCGATTGGTCAGGCCGAATGGCAATATGTGCCCATGAGTGAAATCTTCGCCCGTGTCGGCATTAAGCCCGGTGCGCGCACGGTGCTTTTCTGGTCCGGCGTGGATGGCAATGATATGGGCCGGCCGATGCCCTATAGCGATGTGGTCGCGCTACAGCATGATATGGGCGTGTGCTTTGCGATGAATGGCAACCCCTTGGTGCCGGATCATGGCGCGCCGGTCCGCATGGTGGTCCCCGGTTGGGGCGGCACGGCTTCCATCAAATGGCTGACGGAAATCCGCGTCTCCGACAAGCGCATTTGGTCCCGGCTGAATACGCGCGGCGAGGTATTCATCGGCCCGAGCTATCAGCGCCCAGAATTCAGCGCGACCGAGGATGAATTCATTGGCGTCGGCCCTGATGATATTCAGGGCCCGATGGTCACCTGGATGCCGCCGAAATCCTTCCTGACCATTCCACTGGTTCTGGAAAAATCTCCCTCCGTGCCGGCAAATTACCCATTGCAGCGCGGGCAACTACCGCGGCTCTCAGCCGGGCGTCAGGATTTGACCGGCTATGCCTGGGCGCCACAACACGGGGTGCGGCAGGTAGAGGTCAGGATCAATGGCGGCGCCTGGCAGCGCGCAGAGATCCGGCAGCCGAATCTTGGCAAGTACACTTGGGTCCGCTTCTCCACGCCGTGGGATGCGCCAGCAGGGCGGCATGTGATCGAAACCCGCACCACGGATAATGCCGGCACCACGCAACCGGAGAGTGTTCCGATGAATTCACTCGGCATGGCGAATTGGGCCATTCCAAAATTCCGTGTCGAAGTGGCCTGAAGGCCTGGTTGCGGGCGGTGTTCTGTGCATCGCCCGCAGTACCCTTATCAGAGGTTCTTGAACATAAAGAAGCAAAGCCATGCGTTTCTTGATATTGCCGCTACCGGCCTTGGCTGGACTTGCGCTGCTTGTTTCTGCTGCCACCGGGCAGCCTGCTCCCTCGCCCCAAATTTCTGAGGGGCAGCGCCTGTATGCCGAAAACTGCGCCGCATGCCATGGAGATGATGGCCGGCGCGGTGCCGGCTTCCAGACGCCTATCTGGGGCGAGCGGACACAAATCCAAAAATTCGGTAACGCTCTTGGTCTGTTTGAATACAATCAGATGATGATGCCCTTTGATGATCCGTCACGTCTCACGGATGAGCAGAAATGGGCAATTGTCGCCTATATGCTTGCCAATCATGGCGCGATTGCGCGGGATGCGACGCTTGAGGCCGGGAAAGCGGCGACGGTTGGTATCCAATGAGGGGGCGTAGCAATGCGCTCACCTTTTAACTAAGCGATGACGCTAGCCTTCGCTGAAGCTATTCTGGTCTCCGCCTGTGCATTGACGGTAGTAGAAATGATGGCGCGTCTGACAAAGCTCGATGGAAGCCTATGCACCGCTATGCTTGGTGGTTGCTGCAACCCTAGTGGTGCGATTTATGCTGACCTATCCCCTGCCCAAAAAGCCCCCGCGCACCACTAGCCGTATATTTGGTGGGCCGATTCACGCCGCCGTCGGGAACCGACAGCTGCGATCGGACCACTAGCTAACTGCGTCAACCGTGACGGGATTACCATCAGCAATTCGAAGCGATGCTTTATGGCTGGAAGGCTGGCGCGCAGCATTACTGGTGCGGTGCGCGCGACCAGGGCAATGTCTGGCATTTCGATAAGCCGGCCAGGAACGATCTGCACCCGACGATGAAGCCGGTAGCGCTGGTCGAGCGCGCTATCCGCAACAGTAGCAAGCCGCGCGATACGGTGCTGAATAGTGAGGATTGAACCCTTGCCGATGTTGCGGCCCTGCGCAAAGGTGCGTGATTATTCCGAAGACTGCATCCAGGACGGGATGTCGCGCTGGCCATGCAACACGCGCCACACATCAAGCGCATCCGGCTGCTCGATATAGAAAATCAGATAGGGAAAGCGCCGTAGCGGCCACGCCCGCAACCCTTCAAGGCCAAGCTCATAGGCATAGCGGGGGGAACCGATCGCGGGATTGCGGCCAATGCGACGAAAAGCCTGCTCAGCCTCCTCGATGAAATCCAGGGCCAGCGCCTCGCCACCTTCCGCAAGGTAATGAAGGCTTGCCTGCTCGATATCCTGCTCAGCAAGAACGCGAAGGATGACCGGCTTGATGGTCACGCTTCTTTGCGTTGCTTCAGCTTCTGACGGAGCCCGTCAAAATAGGCGGCGTCTGCCACAGCGCCCTGCTTTGTTTTGGCCCCCTGCAGCAATAGTCCTTTGAGTTGCTGGCGGTCCTGATCCCGGCGGATCAACTCGCGGACATATTCGCTGCTCGTGCTGTAGCCGCCCTCAGTGACCTGATCGTCGACGAAGGCCTTGAGCGTTTCGGGGAGGGAAATGTTCATGGTGCTCATGGGCGCATACTGATCTCTATGGCAAATTTTGGCAAGACTTAATTGGGGTCGGCCTTGGTTGATTAATCATGATTGAAATTCCTCAATTATAGCAATGAAATAACGCTCTATTTCGCTTGGCTCAGCCCCCATCACAGCGCGAATGGTCTTTCACGCGCAGGGGATTTCCCCCGCCGATGACGGAGACAAACAGATGAACACAATCCTTCCCACCGAAAACCAAGACTGGGGTTTCTGGGGTACCATGCGCGAACACGCAGCAGATGCCTGGCCGATCGCCTTCACCGCGATCCACAACGCGACCAGCACGGATCCCGCCTCGGTCCGCGCCTTCCTCGACAGCCGCTACGGGCGCCACTTCGCGGATGGGGTGAATAGCCAGATGCATTACGGCGCGAGCCTCGCGGACGCGATTGCGAAAACCACCGCAGAATGGATGGGCTGGCGCATCACGCAGCGCACCAGCCGCGAGACAGGCATCCCCGCCGGTCTGCCCTACCTGACGGGCTTCGTGATCAACGAGGGCATCGCCGCCGAAGCGCAGGACTGACGCGCCACACGCCGCGCAGCGGCGCCGCACTGCCCCGCAGGGTCCGCCCGCGGGGCTCCCGGCAGTAGGGGCCGATGGTCGGCGCCCGCAACCGGAGACCGAGACGATGAAGCTTTCAGATACGCAGCGGATTGTATTGAGCCATGGCGCACAGCACCCGCAATTGCTGGCGATTGCGCCGAAGCATTTGCCCGTCGCTGCCTGCCGCGCGGTGGTGAACAGCCTGATCAAAAGCCGCCTGCTGATTGAGGTTGCTGCGCCGCGCGATCAATTGGCGATGGTGTGGCGGAAGGATGCGGATGGCACGCCGATCCTGATCCAGGTGACGGATGAAGGGCTACGCGCGATTGGCATTGACCCAAATGAAGGGCGCGTGGCGCCCGACACGGCGCCGCAGGGCGGGGAGGACAACGCGCCGCAGGCTGAGGAGCAGCCTTCCGCCGAGCCCGCCCCAACCGCGCCCGACGCGCCCAACATGGGAAGCGTGAACCTACGCGAGGCAGCAGAACGCCTGCTGGCAGCTTGGGAGGAAACACCGCCCGCGAATGGAGAGAAGGACCCCATCGCCCGCGCGATGGACATGCTTCGCAACGCGCTCTCACGGCGCGGCACACGCGCCACGGGCGCGCCACGCAAGCCGCGCGAGGGCACCAAGCAGGAAGTGGTGCTGGCGATGCTTCGCCGCCCTGAGGGCGCAACGGTGGCGCAAATCGCCGAGGCTACCGGCTGGGCGCAGCATACAGTGCGCGGGTTCTTTGCCGGGCTGAAAAAGCGCCAGGGCATCACGGTGGAGATTGCCGAGCGCATTCGCCAAGTCGGCCCGAACAAGCAGGGCGCGAAAGGATCCTACACCGTCTACCGCGTGGCGGAATGAAGCTGCGCAGCCACAGCGGCATGAATGATTGCCAAGCCCAGGGATCATCGCGATCCCTGGCGCTTTATTGCCTTGGCTCGCGCGAAACACAGCGCGAAGCGTCCATCACGCAAGACGGAGAGTGACGATGCAGGCAACAACTGAAACGCGATGGATCGTGCTTGGCACTGATGGCCGGCATGTTTCCCTGGGTCGCACTGAGCCGAGCGAGGTAGAGATAGCGACCGCCAGTGCCGCCCTTGCCGCACAGGGGCTTTCTGGATGGCTAGTCCGCATGCAGGGCGATTACTACAGCCGGGCCAGGGTGAAGCTGGAACCGCTGCAGCGTATCGGCGCCGAACATGAAGCCGACTGGCAAGCAGCCCTCACCGCATTCCACACGGCGCGGTACCGTGCCACACACTGAACCCTCACCAACGCGCGGCGGGAGGTCGCCGCCATGGCCGAACTGACATCCTCCACGCGCGAAGCAGCGCGACGCCTTGGCGACAGAAACAACAACATGCACAAGGCGTACTGGGACAACTAACAGCGACGATGTGTACTCAGCCCCAACAACCTGATGTTTACCGATAACGTACCGCACACACTCCCAAAAATCTACAAACTCTCTCCTAAATCATTGTAAATAATACATAATGAAGGATGCCAGCTTCAGCCTTTGATTTCAGCCTCGATCCTGACGAAGCTGATTTGTTGCCTGTATGTCCACTTCACCGACCGGCGTGAGCGTCACCCCGTATTCACGTTCCGCCGTTGCACGTGAAATCAATCCATCTAGGAAATCGGCTCGCACGGATACTGCTGGGCGGTTTAAAGGATCACCATAACCGCCCCCGGCGGGTCCTTCGCAGATGAAGATATCGCCTTCCCTGGTCGGCATATGCGGAACCTTTGAAGGCAGCGCGATGCTGTCCCCCGTATCAGCACGGCGCAATGTGAGGCGCGCGGTTGCGCCATCGCGCCCGCCAAACAGGCCCCAGGGTTTGAAGCGATGACCTTCACCTTCAACGCTGGCGCCGCCATCACTCAGCAATCGGAATTCGCGCACACTGCCAAGCCCACCGCGCCATTGGCCCGCACCAGCGGTATCTTCGCGCAATTCATAGCGCTCAACGCGCAGTGGCAAATGGCTCTCGATATCCTCAATCGGGTTGTTGCGTGTATTGGCGTAAAGCGTGTCCACCGCATCCATGCCATCCGCGCCCGGTCGGCCACCATAGCTGCCTTCGAAGATTTCCATATGCACCCAATGGGACTTACCCTTGATACCGGAAAACGCGATGACCTTGAGATTACCAATACCCGCGCAAACTTGATCAGGCACAGCCTGCGCCAAAGCGCGCATTACGGTATCGGCTACCTGGTTGCCCGGGCAGAAACGCGCAATCGTAGGCGCTGGGAATTCAGGATTCGCAAGACAACCCTTTGGTGCGATGATTTCTATCGGGCGCGTCAGACCCTCATTGACCGGAATATGGCCATGCACGGCTGTATCCAACAACACAGAGCGCACCGTAAGCCAGATCGCCACATCCACCGTGCCGGTGAAGGGCATATTGATTGGACGATCCTTCACCTGTGGCGCGGTGCCCGTCAGGTCGACTATCAGGCGATCACCCTGTTTTGTGACCGTGGCGACAATAGGGAGATCGCGCTTGGCAGGATCCGGGCTATCGGCATAGCCATCAATGAAAGTCTCTGCACGCCAGGAACCTTCAGGCAGGCGCTGAATGGCTTGGCGCATCAAACGTTCGGCATGGTCCATGAGGGATTCGCAAGCAGTGCGAAAGGTCGGCAGGCCATATTGCGCGATCAGCGCTTCCATACGTTCCGCACCAATCCGGCTTGCAGCAACCTGCGCTTCCATATCGCCAACCACAAGGTCCGAGGCGCGGATATTGTCGCGCAGGATTTGCCAGACGGCATCATTGCGCTGCCCGCGATCATAGACCTTGATGGCCTTGAATTGCAGGCCTTCAGCATAGGCATCAATCGCATCCACAATGCCACAAGACCCCGGCGTCAGCGCGCCAATATCCAAATGATGCGCGGTGGTGCCGGAAAAGCCGACCAATTCCCCCTGATAGAATACCGGCATAATGAAGGCGACATCCGGGCCGTGTGACGCCCCGCCATAGGGATCATTATGCATGATCACATCGCCAGGGCGCACCACATCACCACGGGCCTGCAGCGTTTTCAGGATATGCTTTACATAGCCCGGAATGGGGCCTGATTGCAGCGGCGTGGATTGCGCGGATTCCGCCAAGCCCCTGCCTTGTTCATCCACCAGCGCTGCCCCGAAATCCTCACTTTCGCGAATGATGGAAGAATAGGACATGCGCATCAGCTTATAGCCGATTTCAACAGCAATGTTTTCAAGCGCGCCCTGAATGACGCTTGCCGTGACGGGGTCTACCTGCTGGTTCATGGCTGATCCTTAAACCGCGATGATCAGATTACCACCGGTATCGGCGGTGATGGTGCTGCCTGGCGGGACAACCGTGGTGCTATCGGTCTGCAAGACAATGACAGGCCCAGGAATGGGCGTATCTGTGGGCAGAAGGTCTCGGCGCAAGAAGGGCGTGTGCGGCGCAAATGGCTTGCCATCAGCACCTTTGAATACAACCGGGCTTCGGTGCACCAAGGCGGCTGCCATGCTGCCGCCTTGGTGGGGTGCCGGTGGCTTGCCGAGCTTGGGCCGAGGCCCAAAACCCGTGACGCGCAGATTGACGATTTCAATGACACTGTCGGTGAAAGCATGGCCATATTCTGCGCGATGCTGCTCATGAAAGCGCGTGAGCGCTTCTGCCAGGGCGGCTTCATCTACTGCACCGGCATTGAAGGCCACGCGCAGTTCGTAGCCCTGGCCGACATACCGCAAATCGCCAGCACGTTCATAGCGCGCAGAGGCAGGATCAAGCCCATCCGCCGCAAATTGCGCGGCAATCTCGGCTTCCATTGCCGTGAAATCCTGCGTCATGCGGGCAAGATCGGGCGTATTTGAAAACTGGAAGCAGGTGCGCACCGCATCATATTTCAAATCAGTCGTGAGCAAGCCCATTGCCGAGGTAATGCCTGGCGCGGGCGGAATAATGACTTCCTTGATGCCGAGTGTTTGCGCTACCTCCACCGCATGCAAAGGCCCTGCGCCACCAAAAGCCACCAGCGCATAGCCCCTGGGATCTATGCCCTTTTGCACCGTACGGCTGCGAATGGCATTGGCCATATTGGCGTTGATGATCGTCAGAATGCCAAGCGCGGTCTGGTCCACGGGCAAGGACGTCTCTGCCGCGAAGCCTTCAATCACGCTCTTGGCTGCGGCGACATCAAGCGCCATGGCGCCGCCCAGGAAGTTCTTGGGGTCAAGCCGCCCCAAAACGATATTCGCATCCGTCACTGTCGGCAGCGTGCCGCCGCGCCCATACCCGGCAGGGCCAGGCATGGCGCCAGCGGATTGCGGCCCCACGCGAAACGCCCCGCCGGCATCGAGCCGTGCAATAGAACCGCCGCCGGCGCCGATGGTGTGGATATCAATCATCGGGGTCAGCAAGGGAAAGCCCGCAATCCAGGTATCGCGTGCCGTTGCTTCAGCGAAGCGGCCTGCTGTCACAATTCCGATATCGGCAGAAGTGCCGCCGATATCAAAAGTGATCAGATTATCACGGCCCGAAAGCGCGCCCGCCCATATGCCGCCCAAGACCCCTGCGGCCGGGCCAGAGAGCATGGTGATCACCGGGCGATCAGCGACCATTTTCGCGGTGGCGACACCGCCATTCGATCCCATGATGTGCAAATCAGCCTGCAAGCCAGCCGCGCGCATGCGCCCTTCCAGTCGCGCGACATAATCCCTGACGGCTGGCCCGACAAAGGCATTCATTGCTGTGGTGGTGAAGCGTTCAAATTCGCGGAATTGCGGTGCTACATCAGATGAAATGGTGACGAATGCTTCGGGAAATTCTTCCAGCACAATATCGCGTGCGCGGCGTTCATGGTCGGGGTTCAGGTAGGAAAACAGGAAGCAGATGGCGATTGAGGCTATGCCAATTTCCTTGAAATGCCGGGCTGCGTCACGGACCTCATTTTCCGCAAGCGGAACCAGCACATCGCCCCGCGGCGGGACTAGCCTTTCGCTCACCACCAGGCGGTGGCGGCGTTTGACTAGCGGGGTTGCCTGCCAGGGGATGCGCTGCTGGATGGAATAATGTTCCGGGCGTTGATGCCGGCCGATATGCACCACATCACGATAGCCGCGCGTGGTGATCATGCCGCATTCGGCACCGCGATATTCCAGCGCGGCATTGGTGGCGATGGTGGTGCCATGCAGCACATGGCCAATCGCCGCCGGCGCCACGCCTGCCTTACCGCAGAGGCCAAGAATGCCCTCCACAACCCCAACCGAAGGATCAGCCGGTGTTGTAGAGGCCTTGTGGATAGTGACGCTGCCGCTTGCGGTATCCGTCAGGACAAGGTCGGTGAAGGTGCCACCGACATCAACACCAACCAGCATCACTTGCCCTTTTTGTTCTTGGCCGAAGACTTGCGCGGAAAGCGCTTGCGGAAATCCGCCGCCATTTCCTCAAGCGTTACAAAGCGTACGCCAGGATGCTTCAGCATATGACCGATCAGGCGTTCCAGCATCAGAAGGACTTGAGGGCGGCCAGATACATCCGGGTGGATTGTCATAGGAACCACAGCGTAATCATATTCGCGGTAGATGAAATCGAAATGATCGCGCCAGATCTGTTCAAGCTGGTGGGGCGAAACATAGCCATGACTATTCGGGAATTTCTTCACGAACATCATGGGCGGCAGGTCATCCAAATACCAGGAGGCAGGGATTTCAACCAGATCGGTTTCGCGCCCGCGCGTAAAAGGCTTCATCCAGCTTGACGCTGGCTTGCTGTAATCAATCGGTGTCCAGGCATCGCCAGTGCGTACATAATAAGGCGCAGCATCCTGATGCATCAGCGAATGATCATACGCGATGCCGCGTTCGATGAGGATTTCAATGGACGTGGCAGAAACCTCCCACCAAGGTGCCACATACCCAACCGGACGCCGACCCCAGTATTTTTCGATCAGGCCGATGCATTTATCAAAAACTGCCTCTTCCTGGGTGCGCGAAAGTGCAAGGGGATTTTCATGGCTATAGCCATGCAGGCCAATCTCATGCCCGGCCTTGGCGACCATCTCAGTTTCCTTGGGGAAGGATTCGATGGTATGGCCAGGGATGAACCAGGATTGTTTCATACCGAAGCGATCAAAAAGGCGCAGTAGGCGCGGCATACCGACCTCAGCCGCAAAGACCCCGCGGCTGATATCGCCGGGGCTATCCTCACCCATGTAGCTGCCAAGCCAACCAGCAACGGCGTCACAATGCACACTGAATGCGCAAAGAATTTCCTTTGCCATTTTGTTCTCCCGGTCTTTGTTCACGAATGAGAAGCGGTTGGCACTCTTGGCAGCGCCTTACCGCGTATGTCACCGTAGTCCTATTGCAGTGAACAGCAAATATCGTGCCGCGCAGGCGCGTACTGCGTTAGCTGCGACTATTTGCCTGGGCCCAACGCTGAATACCCGCAATCGCCGCTTCAGCATCAATGATATCCGCGTACCGCCTTTCTACATCCTTCAAATTCTGCCGATGGGCGGCCTCATCCTGATCACCGACGCAATCCTCCGGCACCTGTACCCGAAAGCCCAAGGAAAAGGCATCAATGATGCTGGCGCGTACGCAGCCTGATGTGATGCAGCCCGTGACGATGACCGTATCCACGCGATTACGTGTCAGGATAGCCCCTGCGGCCGTTCCAAAAAATATGGAAGGCGCTGTTTTTGCCAACACCACATCGGGTTCTTCCGCCGCAATCCGCGGATCAAGCTCCACAGCTTTGGTGCCGGCCAGCAAATCCAGGACTGGACCCACCTTCCAGTGCGGAGCACCTTTCGGACCATCAAAGGCAATGGCACATGCAATCACGGGAGCGCCGGCCGCCTTGGCGGCACGCATGACACGCAGGGTGTTTTCCAGCGCGCGCTCCACAAGCGGAGCCCCGCCCATGGGGAAATCCGGATCGGTAAAGCCGCGCTGAAAATCAACCACCACCACCCCTGGCTTTTCGCCAAACCCAACAGGCCGGTCCCCATAGCCGCGCGCCGCATAGATATCTTCCATGGCAAAATTCCCTTCATCATCCGCGATGGATATTTGCCTAAAGGATAGATGTAAGCAATTCTAGGAAGGTCGTTTGGCTCGGCTAGATGGGGGTTTTAATGAGTGGCTACCGGATTTCCGTTGATACAGGCGGGACTTTCACAGATATCATTGTTCTTGACCCCAAAGGCAGCTTGCATATTGGGAAATCACTGACCACGCCCGAGCGTATTTTTGATGGCATGGCGGGGGCACTTAACGTAGTTGCTGAAGATTTAGGCATTGAACTGGCTAAGCTTTTGGCAGCAACTGATGTGCTGATCTATGGCACCACGCGCGCCACCAATGCTGTGGTCACCAAACGCACTGCCAAGACGGCCTTCATTACCACTAAGGGCTTCAAGGATACGCTCACCCTAAAGGAAGGCGGTAAGCACGGCCCCCATGATTATTCCTATGATTATCCTGATCCCTATATCCCGCGCCGTCGCTCTTTTGAGGTGACTGAGCGGATTGGCGCCGAAGGGGAAGTTGTTCAGTCACTGCATGAGGCTGAGGTACGCGAGATCCTGAAAACGCTGAAACAGCGCGGCTTCGAAGCGGTGGCAGTATCGCTTCTATGGTCCATCGCCAATCCAGCACATGAGCTAAGGATCGGTGCTTTGATCGAAGAAATGCTGCCCGGCATTCCCTACACGCTATCGCACCAGCTGGTCCCCATTTTGCGCGAATATCGCCGTGCTTCGGCTACCGCTATTGACGCATCGCTGAAGCCGCTTATGCAAAAGCACCTCCGTGAAATGGCGGCAGATCTTCGCAAGGCGGGTTTTGCCGGTGATCTCTTGGTCAGCACCTCGGTCGGCGGCTGCCAGGAAGTGGAAGAACTTATTGCGCGGCCCATCCACACGCTAAAATCCGGCCCCGCCATGGCGCCAGTTGCGGGCCGCGCCTATGCGGCGGTGGAAAAGCTCGGCGGCAATGCGATTGTCTGCGATACGGGCGGCACGACGTTTGATGTCGGCCTCGTGCGCGATAGTAGCCTGGTCTATACGCGCGATTCATGGCTTGGGCAGCGCTGGCTTGGCGATATCATTGGCACATCGACTGTGGATGTGCGCAGTATTGGGGCCGGCGGTGGTTCCATCGCCTGGCTTGATGCCGGCGGCTTGCTGCGCGTTGGCCCGCAATCTGCGGGCTCCGTTCCCGGGCCCGCCTGCTATGGCCGCGGCGGCGATCAACCGACGGTAACCGATGCCGCCCTGGTGCTGGGCTATATTGATCCTGATTACTTCAATGGTGGTCGGCTTAAGCTGGATCCGGAAGCGGCGCATCGCGTCATTACGCGCCTTGCGCATCAGCTTGGGCGCACAGCGGATGAAACCGCTGCCGCCATCATGGTGATTGCCAATGAACTGATGATCAAGGCGATTGGCGAAATCACCGTCAATGAAGGCGTCAATCCTCGGGAAAGTGTGGTCGTAGCCGGTGGTGGTGCCGCAGGCTTCAATATCATGCCAATCGCACGCGAATTGGGTTGCGCAACAGTCATTCTTCCCCGCCTTGCTTCAGCACTGTCGGCGTGCGGCATGCAATATAGCGACATTGTCTTTGAAGCGACGCGTAGCCGCTTTACCGATGATCGTGGCTTTGACATGGCCAGCGTCAATCGCGCGCTTGAAGAGATTGAGGCTGAATTACTGAGTTTCCGGCAAGGCCTCAAAGGCGCAGAAGCTGCCGAAGCGCGCGTGGAATTACTGGTGGAAGCACGCTACCGTGCGCAGGTGTGGGAATTGGATACTTTCCTGCCGAAAACACGCCTGCAAAATGCCGCCGATGTCGCAGCCTTGGCTGAGGCATTCCATCAGACGCATGAACGCGTCTATGCGGTGCGCGATGAAGGCAGCCCAGTGGAATTTGTCAATTGGAAGGGGCGCATCGCCATTCGATTGTTTGCACCACCTCCGCCACCGGATTTTAGCGCACGCAGCTATCTGCCGGAAGCGGATACGAAGCGCCCTTGCTTCTTCACCGAAACAGGCCGTGCGCAAACACCTGTCTATCGCGGCCGGATGCTGAAGCCTGGTGCGCAAATCGCCGGCCCCGCCATTATCGAAGAACCCACGACAACCATTGTTGTCTATCCGGGGCTTTCAGCCACCCTCTCCGCAGCAGGCAATTACATTCTGCATTGCGTACCCTCTCAACTCGTGGCGGCTTAAGGAGTAATGGGATGACCGATTCAACAAGCCTTGATCCCGTTCTGCTTTCTGTCATGGCCAATCGCCTTGATGGCATTGTGCGGGAGATGACCAATACGCTCTTGCGCGCGGCGCGTTCGGCGGTGATATCCTCGGCGCGTGATTTCTCCTGCTGCCTGGTGACGGGGGAGGATGAATTATTGGCACCCGCTGAAGGGCTGCCAGTGCATATCTTCGGCTGCCATATCCAAACCGCCAATATGCGGCGCTATCACGCGGGAGATATCCGCCGTGGTGACGCTTACCTGGATAATGACCCTTATGGCGGCAACACCCATCCCGCCGATCACACTTTCATGGTGCCGGTGTTCTATGAAGGCGAACATCTTTTCACCAGTGTCGCCAAATGCCACATGGCGGATATCGGCAATTCCATCCCTTCCAGCTATTTCGTCCTGGCGCGCGATGTTTACCATGAAGGCGCGCTCGTGTTTCCAGGTGTGCGCATTCAGCGCGATTTTCGCAACATTGAAGATATCGTCCGCATGTGCCGCGCGCGCATTCGCGTGCCGGACCAATGGTATGGCGATTATCTTGCGGGGCTTGGCTCGGCCCGGGTGGCGGAACGCAGGCTTGAGGAATTCTGCGCCAAATATGGCGTGCCCACCGTCAAGCGCTTCATGCGCGACTGGTTCGATTATTCTGAACGCCGCATGATCGATAATATTCGCCGCATGCCAAAGGCGCGCCTGGTGAATAAGGGCAAATCTGATCCGCTGGAGGGCATTCTACCCGGTGGGCTGGAATTGACCGTAAAGATTGAGATCGACCCGGATGAGGCCATGATCCATGTTGATCTGTCCGATAATCCGCCTTGCGTTGATGTTGGGTTGAATACATCGCTGGGGGCGGCGACATCCGCCGTTGTCGGCGCCATCTTCAATGCCTTGGATAAGGATCTACCGCGCAATGCCGGCAGTTTCCGGCGACTGCGCTTTACCTATGCCGAAGAAAGCGTCGTGGCGGCGCCGAAATTCCCGCATTCCTGTTCGGTCGCCACCACCAATGTCTCCGAACGCTTGGTCAATATCACCCAATCGGCCTTCGCCCAGCTTGGTGATGGCCATGGGTTGAGCGAGGGCGGTACTGGCCTTGGTGCCGGCATGGCGGTGATTTCCGGCAAGGATCATCGCCGCGCGGATGCGCCTTTCGTCAATCGCATGATGCTGTCCACCAATGGTGGGCCTTCTTCGCCGGTTGCTGATGGCTGGGTGAATTACGCCATCCCGGTTATTGCCGGCCTTATGTACCGCGACAGTGTGGAGGTGGATGAACTGAAACACCCCATTCGCGTGAATGCGCTTGAATTGGTGCAAGATAGTGCAGGTGCTGGGCGGCACCGGGGCGCGCCGGCGCAGCAGATTGAACTGACGCCCACCGGCAACCCGGTGACCGCCGTGATTTCCTGCGATGGTCAACATGCCCCGCCACGCGGTGTTGTTGGCGGCTTGTCCGGAACACCGGGCGCCACCTGGTTGGTGGGCGAAAATAGCGATGCCACGCGCCTGCCCAATGTGGTGCAGATCACGCTACAAAAGGGGCAAACACTGCGTGGACGTGACAGTTCCGGCGGTGGCTATGGCGACCCACTGACGCGCGATACCGCGCGCGTGCTGCATGATGTGCTGGAAGGGTGGGAAAGCCGCGAAAAAGCACGCACGATCTATGGCGTGATTTTTACTGGAGAGATCGACGATGAGACACTCGCGGTCGATTTACCGGCAACGCAGGCAGAGCGCGCACAGTTGATGGTGGCACGCGGGGGCTAAAACGGACGCCCAATTCGGCTTCGCCAGCGGCATGGCAAGAATCCTGCATGGAGAGTGCGGTGTCAGCCACCAGTCCTTCTCCGCCATGAGGTATCGCCATGCTGCTTGAGGTTCCTGTGCTCGATATCGCGACGTTTCATGGCGGTGACGTGACCACCAAGCGGCGCTTGGCGGATGAGGTTGGGCGCGCAATCAATGATATCGGCTTTCTCGTGATCACCGGTCATGGGATTGACCCTGATCTGATCGCGCGGGTGCAAACTGTGCCCAAAGCATTCTTTGATTTGCCCATCTCGGAAAAGAACGCCGTGCTTCGCCCTGCGCAGGATGTGACGCGCGGCTATATCCCATTAGACCATGATGACATTACGCTGCACCATAGCCTGAGTTTTTGAGGTAGTTGGCGCATTCGTGTGGTGGGAATGCATTTAGCAAGGCACCGATGCGGCGCCATGTTGTTTCAACGGATCGTTCTGCAGCCTTTCGCATGAGATGTTTGAGCTTGGCAAAGACTTGCTCAATCGGATTGAGGTCGGGGCTGTAGGGCGGCAGGAACAGCAGCCTGGCACCTCTGGCCCTGATCGCGGCGCGAACGGCTGGTTTCTTGTGGCTGGAAAGATTGTCCATGACGACGATGTCTCCGGGCACGAGCGTTGGGCAGAGCTGTTCTTCGACCCATGCGGTGAAGCTGGCGGCGTTGATCGGCTGATCGAACACGAAGGGCGCATCGATCCGGTCGCAGCGGAGGGCTGCGATGAAGGTCATCGTTTTCCAGTGGCCGTAGGGCACCTTGGCATGGAGCCGTTGTCCGACCGGAGCCCAGCCCCGCAAGGGTGCCATGTTGGTCTTGGCCCAGGTCTCGTCGACGAAGACCAGGCGGCGGGGATCAGGTCGTCCCTGGAACTTCTTCCACTGCTCGCGGCGCCGGGCGATCTTTGGCCGCAGTTGCTCGGCGGGAAGAACGCTTTTTTTTGAAGCTCAGACCTTCGGCGTGAGCGAAGCGCCAGACCTGAACATAGTCCACCTTTACGCCACGCTCGGCCAGCTCGGCCACCAGCCCCCGCAGGGTAAAGTCAGTCTTGGTGCGATCCAGCAGCCAGTCGCGCAGTTCACCCGTCAGCAACCGGGGCTTGTGGCCACCAACCTTGCCAGGAGCCAGACTGCCTGACGCCCGGTAGCGCTGCGACCAGCGCACAACCGTCGCCGCGCTGATGCTCAAGGCCGCAGCAACCGTCCGGACACTCTCCCCGGCCATAACCCGCGCTATCGCGCGCTCCCGCAAATCCATCGAATAGGGTCTGGTCATCAACGCTGGCCTCCAAACCCAGCCAGCAGCTTGAATCAGAAAATCACCTCCATGGGAATCCCAAGTCGATTCACCCAAACGTCATCTCGCTCTAGAAGCGGAAAGTGTCGGCCGCAGCCAGGGCGTGGACGTGCCCGGCGATTTGAATGAAAGCCTGATGATCGGTCCTGTGGATGTGCCGCCCGGCGATCCCTATTTTCACGGACCACAAGCCGCCAAGCATTTTTACCCCAATCTTTGGCCGCAATCCCCCGCAGAATTGAAACCGCTCTATGAGGCCTATTTCCGTGCCATGGGTGGGCTTGCGGAAGACCTTATGGCGCTATTCGCCTTGGCACTTGGCCTGCCAGAGGATTTCTTCGCTGATAAGATCGACCGCCACATCAGTCGGCTTCGTGTGCGCAACTATCCGGCGCCGTTGGAAATGCCCAAGCCTGGGCAGCTACGCGCTGGCGCGCATTGCGATTACGGCTCCCTCACCATTCTGCGTGCGGAAGACAAACTTGGTGGCCTACAGGTCATGAACAAAGCCGGGCGCTGGGTGGATGTGCCCATCGCGCCTGATAGCTACATCATCAATATCGGCGAATTGATGGCGCGCTGGACCAATGGGCGATGGGCTGCAAATCTACATCGCGTGGTCAATCCACCGGCAGAACAGGCTGCAGGAAGCCGTAGGTTATCCCTCGTATTCTTCCATAATCCCAATTACGATGCGCCAGTCAGCGCCCTTCCGGGCACCTTTGCCGTTGGCGAGGCTCCACGCTTCCCGCCAACCACGAGCGGGCAGCATCTGCGCGCCCAATTCGTCAAAACCCAAGTGACAGAGACCGCGGCGTAAAGCCGGAGCACGAGCGCGGCTTGGCCGCGAGCATTAATGCTTGCCGCGGCGGCCAAGATACGCATCAAGTACGCGATCATCGCCCGCCAAATCGGCTGACGCGCCATCGAACAAGACGCGGCCATTTTCCATGACATAGGTGCGATGCGTGACCGCAAGCGCATAGCTCGCCATCTGTTCTACAAGCAAAATTGAAAGACCCTGGCGATTGAGATCCGTCAATACCGGAAAAAGCATATCAAGAATCTTTGGCGCCAGCCCAAGCGACAACTCATCAATCACCAAAAGGCGCGGTCGTGACAACAAGCCACGCGCAATGGCGAGCATCTGCTGCTCCCCACCCGAAAGCGTGCCGGCCTGCTGCGCGATCCTCTCCTTAAGGCGCGGGAAAAGGTCGAGTGTTTTTTCAATATCCTCCTCCACCCCCTTTGGGTCAGAGGAGATGCGGCTATAGGCTCCCAGCACCAGATTGTCGCGTACGGTTTGGTCGGCAAAAACCATGCGCCCTTCGGGCACCATTGCTAAGCCGCGCCCCACCATCTGATGGCTTTTGGCCCCAGTCGTATCCGCACCTTCGAAGGATACGCTGCCCCCTGCTGGGCGCAGCACACCCGCGATGGCGCGCAGCATGCTTGTTTTGCCAGCACCATTTGACCCGATGACGCCGATGAATTCACCTTTATTGACGGCAAGCGTGACCCCACGCACCGCTTCAATGCGGCCATAGGAAACGCGTAAATCGGAAACAAAAAGAATGGGTGAGGCGGAAGCGGTCATGCCGGCACCTGAGGGGCATTGGGCGAAGCCGGCGCACCGTGGCCGAAATAGGCTTCGATCACCTTGGGGTTTTCCTGGATTTCGGCTGGCGAGCCTTCGGCAATCACCTCACCATAATCCAATACCGTCACGCGGTCGGACACGGCCATGATCATATCCACATGATGTTCCACCAGGATGACCGTAACCCCATGATCCGCGAGGCGGCGGATCAGGCGGATCAGATCCTCAATTTCGGCATGGGTCAGGCCGGCGGCCGGTTCATCAAGCAAAAGTAGCTTCGGCCGCAGCGCCAGGGCGCGAGCAATTTCAAGCCGACGTTGATGACCAAAGGGGAGATTGCGTGCCTCCTCATCGGCAAAATCAGAAAGGCCGACAAAATCCAGCAGCCGAAGCGCGTCATTGCGCGCAGTTCTTTCTTCGCGCCCAAACCGCGGTAGGCGCAAAACGGTCTCGGCAAAGCTGGCGTGAAAATGCGTATGCGCGCCGACCAAAACATTTTCCAGCACCGTCATTTGGCCGAACAATTCCGTATTCTGGAAGCTGCGCGCTACGCCAAGGCGCGCCAGACGATAGGGCGGATCATTCTTGATGCGGTGGCCGAAGACCGTCACCTCACCTTCTGTCGCTGGATAGAAGCCGGAAATGACATTGAGCAGCGAGGATTTGCCGGCGCCATTCGGGCCGATAAGCGCATGTACCGTGCCTGGCTTCAGCGCCATATCCACCGCATTCACTGCCGTGAGCCCCCCAAAGCGCAAGGTAACGCCCTTTGCGGTCAAGGCTGATATTTCACCATTACCTTGCGCGTCCCGGGCGTTGAGGAAATTCGGTTCACCATTCGGCCAAGGGCCGGTTTCACGGGCACGCGATGTTGCCATCATCCGTGCGCGCAGCGCAGCAAGCGAGCCAACAATCCCCTTGGGCATCACAAACAACACCAGCGCCAGCAAAAAGCCATAACCAAAGGTCTGCCATTGACCAAGGCCTTGCAAGAATTGTGTTGCCGTAAACAAAACCGACGTGCCCACCAAAGGGCCAGCCATGGTCCCAGACCCGCCCAAAATGACCATCAGCAGCAATTCAACGGAAGCGGTGAAGGTGAACGTCTCATAATTCACAAAGAGCGCCAGGTTTGCGAAAAGCCCACCGCCCAGCCCAGCAAAACCGGCCGAAATAGCAAAGGCAAGGGTGCGAATGGCAACAACATTCACACCCAAAGCGCGGGCGGCATTTTCGCTTTGTGCTGCCGCGCGCATGGCTCGCCCATAGCGGCTATTGGCGATAGCATATTGCACCCAAACGGCAATCAACAGGCACACCAGGATCAGGTAATAGTAATTGAAGGATTGCGCGCGCGTTGCCATCAGCCTTTCGCCGAACAGCGTCGGTCGCGGCAAATTGGCAAGCCCCGAGGCACCGCCAGTGAAGCCCACCCATTCGCGCAGGATATTCACGAAGATCAGCCCAAAGGCGATGGTGACCACTGCGAGATATACGCCCCGTACACGCACGGTCGGGAAAGCCAGGATCGCGCCCATCATGGCGGGAATGGCAATCGCAAAAAACATGCTTTCAGCGAAGGAAAACCCAGCGCGCAACGAAAGCAGCGCCGCCACATGGGCGCCAAGCCCGTAAAGGGCCGCCTGTCCAAGCGAAACCAGACCGGCAAGCCCAACCAGTAGATTAAGGCCAATCACGACAATCGCCAAGATCATCGCGCGCATGACCAGGCGAAGTTCATAGCTTGTCGGAAAGCGTTGGCCGATAAAGTCACCAACCCAGGGGAAGATGGCGATGCCCGCGGCAAGCAGGAAAAGCGCGGCCCATCCGGCCCAGCTTTTTTGCTTCATACCTTCTGGACCTCCCGCCGACCGAAAAGCCCCTGCGGAAAGATCAGCAGCGCCAGGATCATGATGGTAAAGCCAATGGCATCGCGCGCGGCGGTGGAAAGATAGCCTTCAATCATTTTTTCCATGACGCCATAAACAACGCCCACAATCACCACGCCTTTGGCATTGGCGATGCCGGCGATGATGGCAACCATGAAGCCTTTCAAGCCAACGACGACGCCCATGGTGGAACTCGCCTGGATCACGGGTGCAATCAAAAATCCGGCCAAGGCGCCAATGCCGCCGGCGAGGGCAAAAGCCAAAAGCGTGATCCGATCAGCATCAATGCCAACCAAGCCTGCCGCAACACGGTTAAAGGCAACAGCACGCATCGCGCGCCCCAAAACGGTGCGGCGATAGAAACCTTCAAGGGCGAAGGTAACGATGATCAGGGCGACTGGGAGGATGAGTTCCTGCGGATAAATCCCTGAACCACCGATCCTAATCGGCTGCTCCACAAAAGGTGTCTGCAAGGGCCGCCCCAGCGGGCCATAGGTAATGGTAGTGAAGCTTTCCAGCATGATGCCAACCGCAATCGTCGTCAGCATCCAGCCGATTGCATTTGCCTCCCGATTAAAGGGGCGCACGAAAACTCTTTCAATCACCGCCCCAGCCAGCGCGGCAATGGCAAGCGCGCCGCCACCTGCAAGCAGCAGCGGCAAACCCATTTCCGCCAGCACAACGGTAAGAACGCCGCCCAGCATGAAGACATCGCCATAGGTGAAATTCACTGCCTTGGCTGCGCTCCACATCACATAAAAGCCAAGCGCCACCATCGCGTAGACGCTACCGACGGAAAGACCGGTCAGTAGGTACTGCAATACTGCTTCCACGAAGCCTTTATCCTTTTAATCGAGAAAGAAGGGCCACGACCGGCGCGGCCCTTCATACCGTAAGACAGGTCTTGGTAACGGTCTCAACGCCGCGGTTGAGCGTAGGGCGTCTGTTCGATGGCGACCAGCTGGCCATTATGGAAGGCCAGCAGGCGATAGGCTTCGGGCTTGATGGCATCGTGACGTTCTTGACGCGCTTCAAAGGCCGGCGCGTAGTTGGTCACGATACCTTGGTAGTTGACGCGATACAGTGCCTGGCGGAACGCTTCACGATCAATGCGGCCAGCAAGTTTCAAGGTTTCAGCGATGATATAGGTGGCATCATAAGCATTGGCTGTGCCTGATGGCAGCAGAAGGTCCTGCGCGCCGCGTACCTGCGGGAACTTTGCCTGAATGCGCTGTAGTACGCCCTGCGCACGTTCGGACAATTGCCCCATCCAGGTGAAGGTACCTGCCACGATCACGCCTTCCGCCAATGGGCCAGCGGTTTGCGCGAATTGAACCCCGACGCCCCAGGCCGAGACGATTTGCGGCTTATAACCCAGCCGGTCCATGGAACGCACAAGATTGGTCGCCTCACGGTCCACGCCGTAGAGGATGATGGTATCCACATTGGCATCACGCAGGCGAATAAGCTGCGCGGACATGTCCTGATCGGCGATATTATAAGTTTCCTGGCCGGCTAACGTTAGGTTGGCTGCGCGCATGGCATTGGTCACGTCAGGCACAGCGCCCTGACCCCAGGCGGTGCCTTCAAACACTAGGCCGATACGCCCATTGCGGCTCCGCGCGCGCGCGGCATCCACAAGGAATGGCGCCACCCAGCGATCCTTCATGGAAACGCGGAACATCCATTTGTTGCGACCATTGGGATGTTCGATCACCTGCGTACCGGCGGAAATCACGCCCATCCAAGGTAGGCCCATTTCATCAAGTGGTTCGCGGAGCGCAATCGCATTTGGCGTACGGAAGCCGCCCATCATGACAATGCAGTTATCGCGTTCGCCAATGCGTCGCGCATTATCCACGGCGCGCGCCGGTTCGCCCTGGTCATCATAGGCAACAAGCCGCAACCTTTGCCCAAGCACACCACCGGCAGCATTGATCTCGTCAATCGCTGTTTCCACAGCATAACGGATTTGCAGGCCGGTATGCGCCAGCGGCCCGGTCAATTCCCAGGAGGCGCCGATGCAAGGATCAGCGCGCTGCGCCTGGGCAGGCGCGCCAAGGCCGGCCAAAGCCAGACCGGCTAGAAGGCTGGCACCGAGAAGCCAGGCGCGACGCCGAGGGGAAGGGGGGTGGTCAATCGAATTCATATAGCTGTCTCCCGTTTTCTGCGATCTGCACCTCATTCGCTTATTTCAAGGGTCGCGGCGCAGAACATGGATTAGAAAAACCGACACCTTTTCAAAGCCGAACGTAATAAGCCGTCAAAAAGAATCGGCCATTCCCGTAACCAACACTCGTCCCGATCCTCGCAAGAAGCGTGCCGTTCGATCAAGGGGAATATGACGAAACTGAGAGCTCTGAGCGAAAGGCCTGGGCAGTCTCGGCCATCAGAGATGGCCAAATTTCGGGCAGCAGCAACCCAAACTGCCCGATTTTTACCCCGTTCTTGGGCGATGAGGCTATCCCTTCGCGTTGCCCATGGGGGCATCGGTCGCGGCCTATACCAAGCTCAGGCCAGGAAACAATGAGGCTCGGCCGCAAATGAGCCGGCCAAGCATCAGATACTGAATCCGGACCGACGGACCTCATCGCATCGCCGCCGCATCTTCTCCGACTCCTGCGAACAGATGCAGGTGCTGCGGATTGAGGGCCAGTGCGATAGACTCGCCGGGACGTAACATCGTGGTTGCGGGCGTACGAAGGATCACCGGGCTCGCACCCATGGTGACGAAGTGATACCTCTCGGCGCCGGCAAGCTCGGAAACGGTCACCTGCGCCAAGATCGCGCCGGGCGCCTCCGGCTCGACCAACGCGATATCCTCGGGCCGGATACCGAGCGTCGCGCGGCCACGGAAAGCTGGCGCCTTTGGCAGCTTCAGATGAAGGCCGGGCGCTGCAAAGTGGGCCGTATCGCCCTCGGTGCTAATCTCACCCTCGATCATGTTCATTGAGGGTGTGCCTATAAACTCGGCAACAAATCGGTTGGCAGGGCGGGAGTAGATCTCCTCTGGTGTACCGACTTGCTGCATCACCCCATGATTCATCACCACGATGCGGTCGGATAATGTCATTGCCTCCAACTGGTCGTGGGTCACGTATATCATCGTGGTCTTCAGTTTCTGGTGCAGCGCGCCGAGCTCCGCCCGCATGTGCACGCGAAGCTTGGCGTCAAGATTCGATAGCGGCTCGTCCAGCAGAAACACCTCAGGGTCGCGAATAAGCGCTCGTCCGAGCGCCACGCGCTGACGCTGCCCGCCCGAGAGCTGACGCGGCCGACGGTCCAGCATCGGCTCAATCTGCAGCATGGCAGCGATGGAGGCGACAGCGCGAGCACGCTCCGCCGAGGGCACGCCGCGCTTCTTCAGCCCGTATTCCAGGTTCTGCCGCACGCTCATGTGTGGGTAGAGCGCATAGGACTGAAACACCATGGCGATATTTCGGTCCCGCGGCTCGAGCGCGGTGATATCACGCCCGTCAAAAAGGATACGGCCGGAGGTCGGCGTCTCAAGGCCGGCGATGATGCGTAGCGCCGTGGACTTGCCACAGCCCGAGGGGCCGACAAGGGAGATGAACTCCCCATCGGCAATATCGAGGGTCAGGTCATCCAGCGCATGCACCGCGCTGCTGCCCGTGCTATGGAATTCCTTATGCAGACGTTCGATGTGCACGCCAGCCATGCTTCAGCCTTTCACGCCGCCGGCGCCAAGCCCGGTGACCAGGTAGCGCTGCACCAAGCCGAAGGCGATCGCCATCGGCAGTGTAGCCAGCGTCGATGCAGCCATGATGAGGCCCCAGTTGGTGTCAGTGGTAGAGACGAAGCGCATCATGCCTGGCGGCAGGGTGCGTAGCCCTTCGTCGGATATCAGAATCAACGCGAAGAGATATTCGTTCCAGGCGAAAAGGAAGGCGAAGATGCCTGTCGCGATCAGCCCCGGCACCGCCTGCGGCAGAACAACGTCCCACAGCGCGCCTAGCCGCGTCGCGCCATCAATCAGCGCCGCTTCCTCTAGGTCAACGGGGACAGAGGCAAAGAAGTCGCGCATTACCCACATGACGAACGGAACGGAGAAGGTGAGGTAAGCGAGCGAGAGGCCAAGATGGCTATTGGTCAGGCCGAGCTGGCGGAATAGCAGCATGAGCGGGATGATCAGCAGCGCACCCGGGAACATGTAGGCAATCAGTACCAGACGCCCGTAGCTTTCCTTGCCGGGCACACGGAAGCGCGCGAGCGCATAGGCGCCAAGGCTTCCAACGATCAGTGCAAGCCCGGTAGAGAGCAGGCAGACCTTCAAGCTATTGAGGAAGAGCAGTCCGAAATCTGTCAGCCAGAAAAGCTCGGCATAATGCCGAAGGGTCCAGGTTTCCGGCAAGAAGGTGGGCGGCGTGCGGAATACTTCGGTCTGCGGCTTGAAGGAGGTCAGCGCCATCCAATATAGAGGGAAGGCAACAATGATCAGCAGCAGCATGACCGCCGAATAAATGCGCAGGGCGCGCAGCATCACCTGCCCTCCCGGAATAGGGCGCTGGGCATCAGTCATTCTCCTTGCGCAAGAAGGTAAAGTAAACGGACATTACGGCGATCAGAATGACGAACATCACCACGGCGATGGCTGATCCGCGGCCAAGCTCGTAGACTCCGAAGGCCTGTTCATAGACCATAATGGGTAGGGTCATAGTCGCCTGTAGCGGCCCGCCGCCGGTGAGCAGGAAGACGATTTCGAAATTATTGAACATGAAGATGGTGCGCAACAACGCCACCACCAGCAGCACATCCCGCAGCTGCGGTAGGGTGATATCAACAAAGCGTGCCCAGGCGCTGGCGCCGTCTATGCGCGCCGCCTCGTAGAGATCCTGTGAGATCACCTGCAGCCGAGCCAGCACGATGACGACCACAAAGGGGAAGTATTTCCAGACCCCGACAAAGACCACCGCCCAAAAGGCGCTGGCAGGCTGTGATAGCCAGGCGATCGGGGTCCCGATGATGCCTGCCTGCACCAAAAGCCAGTTCACCACGCCATAAAGCGCGTTGTAGAGCAGCATCCAGATCAGAACCACAGACACCACCGGCATCATGTAGGGGAATAGCACGAGCCCCCGCACCACGGAGCGACCCTTGAAGGGCTGGTGCAGCAGTAGCGCCACTGCCGTGCCGAGGATGATCTGCAGCCCAACCGTGGCCCCCGCCCAAAAACTAGAGATCAGCAGGGATCGCCAGAAATCCGCGTTACCCAGCAGCCAGGCATAGTTATCGAGCCCGACCCAGATCCCTTCGGGCTCCAGCACGTGGCGCTGCAGGAAGCTCGTATAGATGCCGTAGCCCAACGGGAAGACCAGCAACATCAGAAAGGTCAATGCACTCGGTGCCAGCAGCACCAGCCCAAGGTGGCGGTCGCGTAACGCACTCAGCAGGCCGCCGCGTGACGCTGCCGCCGCTGCCGTCCCCTCACCGCGCACACGCGGCTTGGGGGCGTCAGTAAGCGGCGCCTCGTCAGAAGCCATGGTAAATCTGCCTCTCTGGCTTATTGACGCACATCCTTCGTAGCATCGACGGCCGCCTTGTGCGCGCGTTCCACCGCCAGCGCGACCGGCTCACGGCCCAGGACAATACGCTGCACCAAGTCTGGGAGAATGAAGCGCGCCTGAAACGCGTCCCACTTGTAATTGAACGGATGACTCGCGCTCTCCCGCACGGGAGAAACCCCGAAGTCGATCGGCTGAATCAGCGCATTCACGATCTCAGGATGCTTTTGAACCCATTCATGTTGCTGCACCATGGGCATTACGGAATTCCGCGTTGGCACCACATGCGCGATCACCGGTTCCATCATCATGAACATCTGCCGCGGCTGCAGCATCCACTTCACATATTCCATCGCAGCCCGACTGTTGCGGCCGCGGTAGACAACGAATTCGTCCCAGCCGATGAGAACCGCCTGCTTAGCGCCGCGCGGGTAATGCAGGGTGCGCGTCTTCGGCAGCAGCTCCGGCGCCTGCTGATAGAGGTGCGACAGCACGCGGCCCCAATAGAAGGTCGAGGCCGACTTGCCAGAGGTATAGGCGGCGGACGCTTCCCGGAAGCCGTACTGGCCGATATCTGGCGGTGAGAAGCGGCACATCTCGGCATAGTAGGTCATGGCCCGCCGTACTTCCGGCGTGTCGAGCGAGACGTTCAGCTTATCATCGAACATCGTGCCGCCGGCCTGCCAGATGGCGATGCAGGATTGGATTTCAGTATTCCACGTGCGCCCGGCAGGGAAGCAGGCGCCGAAGACGCCGCGCTGAGTATTGGTAAGCTTCTCGGCCGCTGCGCGGTACTCATCCCAAGTTGTCGGCAGCGCCAGCCCGGCCTCCTGGAAAAGATCAGTGCGGCACCACAAAACTGGCCATTGCACACCATAGGGAATGGCCGCCTGAATGCCGCTCATCTTCCAAGCCTCAAGGCTTGGCGCGTGGAAGTCGGCCCGACCAATCTCCTCAACCACGGGCGTCAGGTCCACCAGCAGGTTCCGCCGTGCCGCCGTGGCCATGAAGCCCTCGCGGCTGGAGCCGGCGATCACCTCGGGCGGCGACCCCGCCATCAGGTCAGCCGAAACCTTGCGCACCAAATCATCCCAGGATGCATATTCGGGGCGGATCGAGACACCGCGATTGGCCGTCGCATATTGTTCGACGAAGGCCTGCCAGACCCGAACCTGGCTTGGGTCTGTCTCCGGTGTCAGAAAGCGCAGCGGGGTCTGCGCGGACGCTTGGCTGCCGAGGATGCTGTGGGTCCCTGCGAGCGCGCCAGCGCCCAAAAGCAAGTCGCGACGATTCATGTCCTGTTTCCTCCATGCTGCCCGGATGGTCACGCCACCGGGTCGTTTCTTACGAAAGTTAACATTGCAGGCTTCAAGTGTGTGGGCAACCCCGATTATCAGCGGCCAGCGCAATTCCTTTCGCGATCGCAGCTGAACATCGCGACAAGGCGCCCCACAGCGCGCGTACGGAACACAGACATCGCACCAGGGCCGTTCGTAACAGGCCAGGCTGCCATTGGCACCGAAAGAGAGCGCCGGTAATTCTGTCCAAGCGCGACGGACGTCACGCGTTAAAGCTGCCGCGTGGCGCGAAACGAAATGTCGTCCAGGGCGCGACCTTCAGTGAATCTCATGTTGCCGAATAAGCCGCACCAGTATTGGCCAACGCTATCAGGCGAGCCGTAGCAATCTGAGCCCAGCTGATGTCGATTTCGGCAAGGTGGAGACGATCCTGCTGGAGCGTAAGAGCACCAAACGCAGAACTATCAAGCACCGCCGCTTGATGCATCAACAAAACGCAGCTTAATCCTAAGACCGGATGGGCCAGATACTCTGTTAGCCAGCGCGCCGAAAGGTCTCAAATAATTTGGCGAAGTATAGTCGCGATCAGCGCGAAGCCGATCGCTACGATTTCCGCACGTGTGCGCCGCCATTCTGACTGACTGCCTGACATTAAGTGATTGGCAGGCGAGCCGAGATTGGTCTCGTCGACCATATCAGCGGCGCTGTGACAGGAAGGCGCGCAACGTGGCGATCTCGCTCTCCTGCGCGCGAATCACGGCCTCCGCCAGGCCGCGCATCCCCGGATCCCGACCATTGGCTAACTGGACCCGGGCCATGGCGATCGCGCCCTCATGATGTGGGATCATGGCGGCGGCAAAATCGCGATCCGCATCGCCCGTATAGGCGATAGCCATGTCGCGATGCATCTTCTCCTTCGCGGCCATGAACGCGGCGGTCGACGGGGAAGCCGCTGTTGTCGCTTGGGCCGCCGTTCCAGGAGCTGTGGCACCTGGGTGATGCGGGTCAGTCGCCACCGGCGCCTGCGCAGCACCCCCTCCCGACGGCTGCGCAGCACCAGCCCCCGGTGCCTGCACGCCAGGCATCATCCGCTGTTGCAACTGCTGCATGTGCTGCGGCATGCCGGGCATCTGGCCCATCATGCCGGGCTGCACAGGCTGAGCCGGCTGCGGTTGCGGCGCGGTGCCCTGGGCGATGGCAAAGCCTGCTGCGGAGACGGATGCAATGCCGGCAGCGAGGGCGAGTGAGCGAGCAAGGCGGGTCATGTGCTGGGTTCCTTTGGTTCGAGTTGCCCAACTTTAGCCCCCCGGCATGTCGCCAGCGTCACGCTGTCATGACAAAGCATGTCAGCGGGGGGCTCAGACAGAAATGCGCTCGACCTGCCAGCCACCATCGCGCAACGCCTGCTCCAGGCGCGCAGCGTCCACAGACGACGTCACGGCCGCTTCGCGCGTATCCAGCTTGATGTCGATCTCCGCCTGCGGGTCGGCCTGCCGGAACGACGCCGTGACGCCCTTCGCGCAGCCGCCGCAGTTCATGTTTGCAATGCGAAACCGATGCATCATGTGCTCCTCATGGGTTCTTGTCTGACCGGGGACATGGTGATTGCCCCTATGGGAGGGTTAAGGCCAGCCGCCACAACGCTTCTTCGAACCATCATCGTGATATGCTCCACCCACTCTAGCTTCTTGGCAGACGAACAAGCGCCAAAAGTCCGCCAGCTGGTCGGTTGCTCAACTGTACCGTGCCGCCGTGCTGCTCGGCCGCGCGGCGCGCGATGGTGAGGCCGAGCCCGCTTCCACCGGTGCCACGATTGCGCGACGTCTCGAGGCGCCGGAACGGCTCGAACACTGCCTGCATATCGGCCTCTGGGATTCCTGAGCCGTCATCCTCGATGCGTACCAGAATTTCGTGACCCTTGTCTTCGAGAGCGACGCGCGCCCCGCCGCCATATTTTACGGCGTTGTCGATCAGGTTCGCGAAGGCGCGCTTCAGCGTCACCGGGCTGCAGACCAGGCGTGCCTGCGAAGGACCTGCATAGGTCACGGCTGCGCCCGCATCGGCTGCGGCGTCGCACAGCGTCTCGACCATCGCCACGAGATCGGCCGGCTTGCGAGGCTCGCTCTCTGTCTCGCCGCGCAGGTAGGCCAGGGTCGCATCGATCATCGCTTCCATCTCGTCGAGGTCGGCATCGATGGCGCGTGCCGCCTCGCCATCCTCAATAAAGCCGGCGCGCAGACGCAGCCGCGCGATAGGCGTACGCAGATCGTGGCTGACGGCAGCCAAGGCATGGGTACGATCAGCGATCAAGCGGTCGATGCGACCCTGCATTCGGTTGAAGGCCTGGGCAGCGTAGCGCACCTCGCGCGGGCCTTCTTCCGGCACAGGCACCACCGGGCCCGGGCCACCGAAGCGATCTGCCGCATCTGACAGCGCGCGCAAGGGTCGCCCGATCAGCCGCACCACCAGCAGCCCGAGCAGCAGAATCCCCACCGCCATCGCCGTGGTGGAGAGCAGCGTCGCGTGCTCCGACGCCGGCGGGCGGAATAGGGCGGCGGAGAAGTTCAGCCAGCTACCATCCGGCAGCGGCAACGCACCGAGCAACTGGTGCCCCGCCATGCCATCCTCACCGTAGCCGAGCCGCAGGCCTGTGATGTCAAATTCCGGCACCAGCTCGCCGAGCCGGCTGCGCAGCGCCTCGATACGGGCGCTGCTGGCTTGCACCGGTTGCACGGTTGCCGCGCGGGTCCAATGCATGTCGAGGCTTGCGGTGGAGAGCGCATGCGCGGTTCGGTCGCGCTCCTCGATCGGCAGTTCGGCGACTGCGCGCTTGGCGGCGATGAGGCGCTCGGCAAGTTGTGCTTCGCGCGTGGTGCCAAGCATCGCTTCGGTGCCGATCTGGTGCAGCCACAAGCTACCGAGATGGAAAGCCATCAGACCGACGAGCAGCACAAGGACGATCCGCCCGCCCAGCGTGTCTGGCAGCAGGCGGCGCAACTGCTTCATGCCCCGCGCTTCACAGGCGGCACCAGCATGTAGCCGGCGCCGCGCACCGTCTTGATGATGGACGGGCTGTCGTCGGTTGGTTCCAACTTTCTTCGCAAGCGGCTGACCATGACATCAACCGACCGTTCGGTGCCGTTGAAGGCCATGCGGTTGCGGGCGAGGTCAAGCAGTTGGTCCCGGCTCAGCACGCGTTGCGCGTGTTCGCAGAAGGCCAGCAGCAGGTCGTACTCGCCGCCAGACAGATCCACCGCCGTACCATCGGGCGCATTGAGTTCGCGCCGCCGCGTATCAAGGCTCCAGTCTGCAAAGAGGATTCGCTCGCCCGCCTGGCCCGCCATAGGCTCGCCAGCCTCACCGCGTGAGCGTCGGAGTAGCGCTCGCACACGGGCCAGCAACTCGGCACGCCCAAAGGGTTTGGGGATGTAGTCGTCGGCGCCGAGCTCAAGGCCAAGCACGCGATCAGTTTCCTCACCGCGCGCCGTCACCATGATGATCGGCACGCCCGACTTGGCGCGCAGCGCACGGCAAAGGTCGAGGCCAGAGGCGCCTGGCAACATGACGTCGAGCAGCACCAGATCGACGGGTGCGCCGGCCAGCACTTCCCACATCTCGCGTCCGTCGCGTGCGCCAGTGACGCGAAAGCCATTCTGGCGCAGGAATTTGGCAATCAGCGTGCGCATCTCTCCATCATCCTCGACAACGAGGATGTGGGCCTCATGCGGCAGGCTGTCGGGCCCCATCACATCAATGATGCCGGTGGCCGCCCGGCATCGGGCCACCATGCTGCGGCGTTCCGCCGGCATAACCCCGCAGGCGAGAATAGGCGGCGATCTGTTCCGCGTTCAGGAGCGCCGCCTGTGCCAGATGCGTACGCAGATGCACGTCCCGGATTTCGCCCTGCAGCGCCGCGATGCGGGCCGTGCGCGCCGAAAGGTCGGAGGGTGTGACACTGCGGTCGCGGAAGGCAGTGTCGAGGGCGCGCTCTTCCTCGATCACGCGGGCGCCTAGCGTACTCGCCGCGGCTTGCATCTCAGCCATTAGGCGCTGCGTGGCCGCAAGCTGCGCGGGTGTGAGTTGCATCGCACTAGCCAGTTCGATGACGTGGGCCGGGCCAGGCCAGCCGTTGAGCTCGGCGGCCAACGCCAAGCCCATGCCGCGACCGGCCAGCAGATCGGGCTGCTGCTCAGCCGACAGCGCACGGATGGGGCGGTCCGTCATGCCGGCATAGGGCGAGGGGGTGTTGGCCCAGGCCGGACCCGCGACGAGCAAGGCCAAGGCCATCAGTATCCTGCGCATCGGGGTCTCCTCAATTCTGGTCCATCGGGGTGAAGCGGGCCTGCGCGGGACGTTGGCCGGGGAGCGTCAGCGTGACAACCGCACGCATGCCGCGCGCTGCAGTGAAATCGCCGGTGCCGGCAAGCACGTTGTCGCCGCTGGGCGTGAGTGCCACGGTGGCTTGGCGCCCACCCGCAAGGATGACGGCCTGCGCCGCTGCTCCCGCTGCCGGGATCGGCCTGTCGGCACCGTCGAACAGGAACAGCCGCAGCGTGTTCCCTGCCGCCAGAAGCTCGGCGTGATTGGTGCCGATATCCACCTTCTGCCCGCCATTCGGGCCACGCCGCGGCTCATGCGCGCGCGCGACGAAGGGGGCGCCAAGGGGGACGAGGGTCAGGCTGGCAAGCAGCAGGCGGCGCGGGGTCATGTCGGGGTTCCTCATGGGTCAATAAGCCTCAGCCACCTTCAGCTCCTGCTGGACGTCGCGCAAGCGTTCCAGAGCCGGGCGACCGAAGCGGTGGAACAGCAGCGGCGTCAGGAACGTGTCCAGCAGCGTCGCGGTGACCAGGCCGCCGAAGATGGTCACGGCGACGGGGTGCAGGATCTCCTTACCCGGCTCACTCGCGCCGATCATTAGCGGGATGAGCGCGAAGCCGGCCGAGAGCGCGGTCATCAGCACCGGTGTCAGGCGCTCCAGGCTGCCGCGGATCACCAACGCCAGCCCCCATTTTTCGCGTTCCAGCAAGGCAAGGTTCAGGTAATGGCTGACCTTCAGGATGCCGTTGCGCGTTGCGATGCCAGCCAAGGTGATGAAGCCGATCATCGAGGCGACGGAGAGCGGCTGCCCCGCGATCCAAAGTGCTGCGATGGCGCCCACCAGCGCCAGCGGCACATTGCCCATGATGATTAGCGCCAGCGCCGCCGATTTGTAGCGGCTGTAGAGCACCAGGAAGATCAGCGCCAAGGACACGAGCGAGAGGCCCGCGATCAGCCGTGCTGCTTCCTCCTGCGCCTGGAAGGTGCCTTCCAGCGTGAAGAAATAGCCGGGCGGCAAGCTAGCCGCCTCCATCTCGGCCCGGATACGGGCGATGATCGCGGCCATATCGCTGCCATCGGTATTGGCAAGCACGACGATCCGGCGCCGGCCGTTCTCCCGCAGGATCTGGTTCGGGCCATCGGTATCGCGCAGCTCCGCCAGCAGGGACAGCGGCACGCGCCCACCCGGTGTCTCGATCATCACGGCGGCAAGCCCGGCGCCGGTACGGTCCGCATCGCCGAGGCGCAGCACCACGTCGAAGCGGCGCGCCCCGTCCACCACTTGGCTGACCACTTGGCCGCTTGACAGGGATTGTAGGGCTTCGGCCACCGAGGCGGCGGAGACGCCATAAAGCGCCGCGCGTTCGTGGTTCACCGCGACCTGGAGTTGCGGCACGCGCACCTGGCGCTCCACCTGGAGGTCCGTCAGGCCGGGGATGGCGGCCAGGCGCTGCTGCATCCCCTCGGCCAGGGTGCGAAGCGTATCCAAGTCGTCGCCGGTGATCTTGAGCGCGATTTCCGCCCGCACGCCGGACAGCATGTGGTCCAGGCGGTGACCGATCGGCTGGCCGATATTGGCGCTGCCGGGCAGCACACTGAGGCGCGCACGAATATCCGCCGAGATGGCCTGTTTGCCGCGCGTGGAAGCATGAAGGGAGACGTCGATTTCGGAGGAATGCACCCCTTCCGCATGTTCATCGAGCTCGGCCCGACCAGTGCGGCGGCCCACCGTGCGGACCTCCGGCACCTGCATGATCAGCAATTCGGCTTGCCGGCCCAGCCGGTTGGCTTCGGCCAGGCTGATGCCTGGCTGGAATTGCAGGCTGATGGTCAGCGTGCCCTCGTTGAAGGGCGGCAGGAAGGAGCGCGGCAGAAAGGGCACTGTCGCCAGCGCGCCTGCGACGCCCACGCCAGCCAACAAATACACGAGGCGCGCGCGGGCAAAGGCCCAGAGAAGCGCACGCTCGTTCCAGCGCTTCAGCACGCGGACCAGCGCACTGTCGCCGTGGTCCATCCGCTTCATGCGCGGCAGCAGGTAGTAGCAGAGCACTGGCGTGACGGTGATCGACACAATCAGGCTCGCCAGGATCGAGACGATATAGGCGACGCCGAGCGGCGCAAACAACCGGCCCTCGATGCCGGTCAGAGCGAACAGCGGCACGAAGACCAGGATCACGATCATCGTCGCATAGACGATGCCGGAGCGGACTTCCTGGCTCGCCTTCGCGACCACCATGATTGCGGGCTGCGGGTCCGGCCGCGCGCGATTTTCCCGCAGGCGGCGGAAGACGTTCTCCACATCCACCACCGCATCATCGACGAGCTCGCCGATGGCGATGGCAAGGCCGCCCAGCGTCATGGTGTTGATTGACAAGCCGAGCAACTGAAACACAACGACAGTGATGAGCACCGATAGCGGAATCGCTGTGAGTGAGATGAAGGTCGTGCGCCCGTTCAGCAGAAACAGGAACAGCACCACGGCCACCACCGCCACAGCCTCCAGCAGCACTTTCTCCACATTGCGGATTGAAGCCGCGATGAAATCGGCCTGGCGGAACTGCACGTTGTTGGCAGTGACGCCCGGCGGCATGGCGCGCTGCAACTCTGCAAGTGCCGCCTCGACCTGCCGCGTCAGCGCCACCGTATCGGCCGCGGGCTGCTTCTGGATCGACAGGATTACCGCCGGCTGGCCCATGCTGCCGGCCTCGCCACGCTTGAACCGTGCGGTGTAGTCAACCGTCGCGACCTGGCGTAGCGGGATCGGCTGGACGGCCCGCATAGCCACGGGCGTGTTCGCCAGATCCTCGAGGCGCGTGGTGCGGCCGATGTTGCGGATCAGGTATTCGCGCCCCGCCTGGTCCACATAGCCACCGCCCGTATTGCCGCCGAACTGCCGAAGCGCAGCATGCACCTGCTCCGCCGTGACATTCAGCGCATGCATCCGCGCGACATCCGGCGTGACGCGATATTGCCGCACCTCGCCACCGATCGGGATCACCTGCGAAATGCCCGGGATGGTCAGCAGTCGTGGCCGTACTACCCAATCTGCCAGCTCCCGCAACTCCATCGGGCTTGCGCGCCCATCCGTGGACATCGCCACCAGCATGATCTCCCCCATGATGGAGGAGATCGGCGCCATCTGCGGGGCGACATTGGCCGGCAACTGCGCCCGCACCAGCGACAGGCGCTCCGCGACCTGCTGGCGGTTCACCCAGATGTCGGTGCCCCAGTCGAACTCCACGAAGACGATCGACAGGCCGACGCCGGAGACGGAGCGCACGCGCGTGATGCCCGGCATGCCATTCATCGCAGTCTCGATCGGGTAGGAAACGAGAAGCTCCACCTCCTCCGGCGCCATGCCTTCCGCCTCGGTCATCAGGGTGATGACGGGTTTGTTGAGGTCGGGGAAGACATCCACTGGCAGGCGCTGCAGCGTGAAGGCGCCATAGACCACGAGGATCGCGGCAGCGACCAACGCGAAGATCCGGTTCCGCAGGCTGGCGGTGACAAGAATGTTGAACACGGCTAGCGGACCTGCGCGATCAGCCCGGCGCCGCTGGTCACCACCCGCGCCCCGCGATCGAGCCCTGCCGTGACCAGCACACGCTGGCCGTCGAGGGGCTGGACCCGCACGGGTCGCGGCAGGAAGCGCTCGGCACTCGGCATCTCATAAACCACTTGGCCGCCCTCGGGATTGCGCACCACGGCCTCGGCTGGGAGCACGATGCCGGCGGCGCGGCGCGGGGTCTCCACCAGCACGGTCACCGGCTGCCCCACAGCGAGGCCGGGCGCGCCGCCCTCGATGCGGAAATGCAGGGGCAGGCCCTGCTGGCGAAGCGTCATACCGCGGCCCACGAAGCCGAGCCGCAGCACCTGGCCACCCGCCGTCATGGCTGACGCGCCGGAAATCTCGGCCACCGCGGCAGGGTCAAAGGCGATGGCCTCCACCCAGAGGCGAGCAGGATCGATGATGTCGAAGAGCGGCTCCTGCGCCTGGATCACCTGGCCGGCGGAGACGCGCACAACGCTGATCAGGCCAGCGGAGGGGGCCACGATCGGCTCCCGCCCCGTCACTGCCGGCAGGTTTGCTGCCCGGCGCTGACGCAGGCCTTCAAGATCGGCGCGTGCATCGCTTATCTCACGTGCCGCGACGGTGCCGGTCAGGGCGGTCAGCCGGCGAACCCGCGCCTCGCCGATCACGATGAGAGCGTCGAGCTCCGCGATGCTGGCGCGCACGCCGACACGATCTTGCGCCGCCATGATGGGCACGACAAAGCCGAGCACCTCGCCGCGCGCCACGCGTTGGCCAAGCACCGGGAAGCCACCTTCCGGGGGCTCTATACGGCCGGTTTCGGAGGCTTGAACGAGGCCGGAGGCATTGGGGTCTGCAACGACTTGGCCGGTCAGCTGGATGGCAACGGAGGCTTCGCCAAGCTCAGCCATGCCGGTGCGCAGGCCCAGCAGACGTTGCGATGGCTTTGGCACAAAGATGCTGCCGTCGGGTTGCCGTCGGGGCGCGTCCATCGGTTGGGCCCAGGCGATCATCGGGACGAGAAGTATTGCCAACAGGGCCACCACGGATGGACCAGCGGCCAAGCGCTCGGGTATCGGCGCACCGGACGGTAAGGCTTGGGGGCGCGTGGCGTTTGCCGGCGGTTCGACGACAACAAGCGGCGGGAGGGGCCGAGGCGCTGCTGCCCGCCCGATGGCGACGCCGAGCAGCAACAGGAGCAGCCCCGCCGCCCATAGGTAGGGCTCGCGTAACGCCATCGAGAGCAATTCCGACGATTCTGGTGCTGCAATCAGAGCCTCGGGCGCCGCGGAGATCTCAAGCGTCGCGGGCAGCAGGTCCATGTCCTCGCCGGCGGTGATGGTGAAGACGAAGTTCTTTTGACCCGGTCGTTCCAGGGCGGAATTGGCGAGGACGTAGATCGCCTCGCCGGCGCGTGTCGCCGTTCCAAGATCCTCGCCGTCGAGGGTGACCTGTACCGTGGCGCCATCAATGGGCTCCGAGGTCGCGTGCCGGTCGAGGTAGAGCCAAAGTCGGCGGTCCGGACCCAAGACCGCCACTATCTCGAATAGCTCGGAATGCGCCTCAGCGCGCGGTGCGGCGGCCGCCGGCGGCGCGGGTTCGTCCCCATGGGAATGACCTTCGTGGCTGAAGGCAGGGCGATAGCTGGGTGCTGCCAGCAGCGCGACAAGCAGCAAAATTCGAATCAGCACGCACGCGCTCCCTAGATCCCGACTACCATCGCGTAATTGTGGCGGCAGAGGACGTCGCGGGCGTTTCCCGATCATGACAAAACATTGCAACAAAGGCGCCTAGCCCTGGGCGGGCGGTGACTCAGTTGGCGAGACGCGTCTTACGGGAAGCAGAGACGGTTGCTTTCACGGTCCCCTTTCCTACGCCACCTCCCCTTACGCAAACATGCTCTCAGCCCTGAGTAGGCCTCGAAATTCCCGAGTATTTGCGGGCTTTTCGCCAGAAGCCTTGATGGTGCGGGAGCGGAATAGTCGGGCTTTTTCTCTCCGAATCGGGGGATTCTCTCCAAAGCTTGAGGGTTGGCTGATTTTTCCAACAAGGTTTAAAGCGTTGATCTGAAATGGTTTATTTATGCTGCGGCGCAGCATGAGTTGGGGAAATGGATGCCTGGGGGAATGGAACTGGGGGCGGAAAGTTGAGGCTGAACCCCGAGGTTTCGAATTCTGCTCGATCCGCCGTGATCGGGCCTTCATCACCGCGGCCGCGCCAGCCTCGCCATTTCGCCGGGTGCATGATGGCGGCTGTCATCTCAGCAGTGGCAGACGCTTGGTGAGGGCAGGACGATTCTCTCGCGCCGGAGATGATCGGGCAGCGGGGCGCGCTTGCGGTAGTTCGGCGCCTTGTCCTGCTTGGTGTCTTGGGATGGCTGATTGCTTTCCAGACGATTGATTTCAGCTTTCGTCTTGCCTTCGGATTGCGCGGTGGTGAACTCAACGCAAAAGTCGGACGCCACGGTCATGTAACCGGCGTCGAACGGGCTGAGCGGGTCGCAGAGGATAAGAGGGGCGTTACGGGCATTCTCCAGCGACGATAGGGCACGCTAGTCCCAGCGCTCGGCTACGCGCCCCAAGTTCCGGACCTGCTTCACTGTCCGGCGTCAGCGCCTATGGGACCAAATTGGCGATTTGAATAACGGAGGATTTCTGGCTCATCGTAACCCCAAGGAGAGTGAAGATGAGCCAGAAATCCTCCGCCCCACCCACGCGGGTGCCAGCTGAAAGGCTGGTC
>JADCFA010000011.1 GCA_020249775.1 Roseomonas sp.
CCACCTGCGCCTTATCGTGTCCCGCCCGAACTGCTGCAGGTTGACGGCACCTTGCGGCTTTTTCTCGATTACGCGAACGCGACGGCCATAAGCCCGCAACCCTTCCTCGCTCTTGGCGCCGGTATCTGCCTAGTCGGAGCCCTCGCCGGCAGGCGGTACCGCACGCCCACCGATTTGCGCAGCAACGTCTATGCCGTCGGCATTGCTGATAGCGGCGGCGGTAAGGATCACGCGCGGCGTTGCGTCAAACGCGCGATCTTCGCGGCAAAGCTCGACCGCTACCTTGGCGGCGAAGAACTCGCCTCATCAGCCGGGCTGCTCACATCCTTGCAGCGCCATCCCGTACGGCTGTTCCAGGTGGATGAATTCGGCCAATTCCTGAAGCTGGTCCTCAGCCCGCGGGCGCCGGCACACAAAGCAGCCATCTGGGCTGAATTGACCAAGCTCTACACCTCAGCCGCCGAGCCATACATCGGCACGGAATACGCCGATCAGAAAACCAAGCCGCGTGTCACGATTGAACAGCCCTGCGCGTGCCTCTGGGGCGTCACCGTACCAGGACCATTCTGGGCGGCGCTGGAAGGTGGTGCCCTCGCAGATGGCTCCATCGCCCGCTTCTTGGTCTTCCTGACAGACGAGGATTACCCGGAACGCAACGAGACGCCGGCGCCCATGGATCCTCCTGCCGATCTTGTCGCCGCCATCCAGGCGATTGCTCTAGGCGTGCCTGGACACAGCCATGGCGGCAATCTCGCCGATCTGATGGAAGCCACAGCGCCAATGCACGCGTACACCGTGCCGCTGAGCGAGGACGCCCAAGCGGCCATGGCGCTGGTACGGCGGGAAGCGACCGACAAGCTGCGGTTGCACCGCGGGACTTACGCAACTGCGCTATTCGGCCGGTACGCCGAAAACACTGCGAAGCTTGCCATGATCGCCGCAGTGAGCCGTGATCCGGCGCAGCCCGTGACCGAGGCGAAGGACGTCTCATGGGCTTCCAGCCTGGTCGAGCACTGCGTCGCCACCATGCTGCGCGAAGCCGAGCGCAGGGTTTCGAACAACGATACGGAAGCCAAGCATAAGCGGCTGCTGCAGATCATCCGCGACGGCGGACGGCAATCCCGCAGCGAGGTGACGCGGCAATCCCAGTTCCTCTCGCGCCGCGAACGCGAAGAGATCCTGTACTCTCTTCAGGAGGCCGGCCTCGTCTTGGTGGAGCAGGACATCGGCACGACTAAGCCAATCACCTTCTACACCGCTGTGCCACCGACCCCGTTAGGGCCATCCACGGAGGCCACGCCATGAATTATCTGACGGAGTTGAAATTTGGCCCACCCGAAACCCCAGGCAAATGGCCGGAACGCGCGGGTAATTCAATAATTCAATATTTCCCGCGCGCGCGCAGACGTACACATGCACGCGCCTTGGTGAGGTGCCGTAGAACTATTGAATTATCATTATTATTGAATTTTCTCCCTCTCTATAGGGGGGCACGCGCTCTCAAGCCTAAGGGGATGGCCCTGCCATGATCCTCCCAGGCTCACCAGCGCCGCCGCGCTCATCCCTCAACCGCGGCACGCGCAGCCCCACCACCACACCCGAGATGGAAGCCCTCCGCCGCCGCGTCTGGCAGCAGCAGGGAGTGGTCTCACTCGCGATCGAGGACATCCATGACCCCTGGCTGCGCCAGGCGGTCCAGAACGAAGCCGTGCGCCGCTGGGGGCCTCGGCAGCAGGAGAAGCACCATGGCCGCTAAGCGCAAGCCGAAACGCACCAAGACGCCGGATACGATGGGCCCGTCCCAATGGCGGCTGCAGCATGGCGACTTCACACCGCCAATCCGCGAGGCGGATCCCGAGACTGGGCGACCCGTTCAGCATCGTCGCGCGGTGGATACGCTGGGCATGATGCTGGCCAATGGGACGATCACCCAAGAGATGCACGACGCCGGCGCCACGTTCCGCGCGCTGTTCTACATGGCCGCGTTGGATGGCGTGACGCGATCAGCGCTGCTGCGCCAGCCTGGGGGGGCGAGCGATGACCTCTCCGAGCGCAGCCTGGATGCGCGGCGGAGGGTGGCTGCTGCGCTCAATGCGCTGGGCGGGCACAACAGCGCGGCAGGCTCCTGCGCCTGGTATGTCGTGGGGCTGGAGATGTCAGTGCGCGAATGGGCCATGCGCCAGGGCTGGGGCGGACGGCCCGTGCCGCCGCCGCAGGCGCAGGGGATGCTGGTGGCGACGCTCAGCGTGCTGGCGGGGTATTTTGGACTGGCGGGGCGGCAGAGGGCGGCGTGAGCGGCTGAACGGCCGTGAGCAGCTCACATCCTTTATTCCGCCCTTATGACCGACGACCCTCGATGCGTAGGCGGCGTTTTTTTGATAAGGTGCTCTCCGAGCACAGATCGATTTTGAGGAAGATAGCCCAATGGGAAAAGTGTGTGAGATTGCTAAAGCCCTGAAGGTGGGAAACCAGCTAAGACCATTGGGTAACGAGGCTGTCCCAACCATACAGGCAATGCGAACCATGCTAGAAAAGCGCAACCTAGAATTCTTCTTGGCCGAGGAGCCGGCCCAAGTAGATGATACATTTGTTCGGAGATTAGAAAATCAAATTTTCGAATCCACCGAATACCTTGAGGAAGCAACGGATAATTTAATCCTGAAATATTTCAACTCAGTTCAGTTATGGGGAGGAAGAACTGGACGCAACATCTATGTTCAAGGCGGCGGGATCGAAAAAAATCTCTCTCTAGAGCAATACAGAAAACTTGCAGCCGTCTGCCGGGCTGGGACAAGCACTTCCGAGATTTTTGCCGCCACAGAAAATTTTCTTACCAATACAAAGAATATTGGAATTGCATTTGCCACGAAGCATACGCGCTTTCTTACATCAATCAATCCGCTCTTTAGAGGGTTGCCGATCTATGATTCCATCATTGCTACCCGATTATATCAGCAAAAGACTGTACGCGCGGCTCACGTCATCGGCTATTGGAATGAGATGCTCGAGGTATCTAGGAAGAAGTCGTGCGATTTAATCGCTTTGGAGAGAGCCATTTTTAACTCTCTTCGATCGGATGGGTGAATGCGCAGCTAAGAAATTCACTGTCAGTGAAAACAAAGGTAGTGCAGCGAAAGATTGTCGTGTTGCACAGCGGAATTCGCTTCGGCTATTATGCCTTCACCTTAAAGAATTGTGATCGCGATTGATCGTGAGGTCTTCGCAGGTCACGTTCCTAAAGGCCAGAGAGGAATAGCGAAACCAAGAGTGAACCTGATGGTTCCTTCCTGGCCATGTCGTATGCGGGGGGCGGAAGCGCCCGACCCCTCTAGCGTCAGAATAAAAATATGGGTTGCAGTTTGCACTATAACGACGTGAATTCAATGACTTAGGTGCAAACCTAGGCCCCTCAGGTTTGCACTTGGTTTGCACCCAGCCCTCGCATGGATTGCACCCTTTCGGCGTGATTTCAGTAGCTTAGGTGCAAACCTCAGCGCATCGTCGCCCAACCCTTCCCGGATACCCCCCATGACGCTTCCCTGGATGGCCGAGCGGATCCAACTCCGCGCGATTGCCTCGCTGCGCCCGCATGCCGGCAATGCGCGCGTGCATGACGCGGCGCAGCTTGCGCAGATCATGGCCAGCATGCAGGCCTTCGGCTTCACCAACCCGCTGCTGGTGGACGAAGATGGCGTGCTGATCGCGGGTCATGGCCGTCTAGCGGCGGCGGAAGCGCTCGGCATCGCCAAGGTGCCGGTGATTGTGCTGAAGCACCTGGCACCCGCGCAAAAGGAAGCGCTGCGGCTTGCTGACAATCGCATCGCAGAAAACGCAACCTGGGACCAGGCGCTGCTGCGTGATGCGTTGGCGAGCGTCCAGGCGGCGGAAATTGACCTCGCAGCGCTTGGTTTCTCGGCGGATGACCTTGCGGGCATCCTCGCGGCGGCTGGAGATGCCGTGTCCGACGGCGATGCGCCCGAGGCCCTGCCCGCAGACACCGCCGAGAACCCTGCCGCGCCGGCCATTGGCGAAGATGCTGACGATCCTGCAGATGCAGAGCCCGAGGCACCCCGCCAGGCGGTCTCTCGCCCCGGTGATTTGTGGCTGCTGGGCGCGCATCGGCTGCTGTGTGGGGACAGCACCGATGCGGCGGCAGTGACGCGCTTGATGGAAAGCGATCGTGCCGCGATGCTTTTCACTTCGCCCCCCTATGGCAACCAGCGCGCCTACACGACTGGCGGCGTTTCCGATTGGGATGCGCTGATGCTGGGCGTGTTTCAGCATCTGGACGCGGCCCTGCGGCCGGATGGCCAGGCGCTGATCAATCTCGGCCTCATCCATCGCGAGAATGAATGGCAGCCCTATTGGGAGGGTTGGCTGGAATGGATGCGCGCGCGCGGCTGGCGTCGCTTTGGGCTCTATACCTGGGACCAGGGGCCGGGCTTGCCGGGCGATTGGAATGGGCGTCTCGCGCCGGCCTTCGAATTAGTGTTTCACTTCAACCGCACGGCGCGGCAGGCGAACAAGATCATCCCGTGCAAATGGGCTGGCACGCCGAACAAGGGCAGCGGGCTGCGCGCGGCGGATGGCGAGGTGAAAGCCTACACGCATATCGGCCAGCCCGTGCAGGACATGCGCATTCCGGACGCCGTGCTGCGCATCACGCGCCACAAGGGGCGTGGGATTCAGACAGAGCATCCTGCCGTGTTCCCCGTCGCGCTGCCGGACTTCCTGATGCGTGCCTATACCGATGCTGGCGAGGTGGTGTTTGAGCCCTTTGCCGGCAGCGGCACAACCCTGATTGCCGGGGAACGCACTGGCCGAGTTGTGCGCGGCATTGAATTGGCGCCGGCCTATGTGGATCTGGCGATTGCGCGCTGGCGGATGCTGTATCCGGATCAGTCAGTGACGCTAGCGGGCGATGGGCGGGATTACGATGCCATCGCCGAAGCGCGCGAAGGGGCACTTTCCGATGCAGCCTGAGCTTGCCGTTGTCTCGCTGCCAGTCGCGGCGCTGGTGCCCTATGCCGAGAATGCGCGCACGCATTCGCCGGCGCAGGTAGCGCAGATTGCCTCCTCGATAGCCGAATTCGGCTTTGTGAATCCGGTATTGGTGGATGGTGCCGGTGTTCTGGTGGCTGGCCATGGCCGCGTTATGGCGGCCAAGCGGCTCGGCATGGCGAGTGTCCCTGCCATTCGACTGGTGCATCTCACCGAACCCCAGGCGCGCGCGCTGCGGCTCGCGGATAATCAGATCGCGCTCAATTCCGGCTGGGATGAGGCGCTTCTGGCGGCTGAGATCGCGCGCATCCGTGATGATGCCTCGGTGGATCTCGATGTGCTTGGCTTCTCCGGCATGGAACTGGACCGGCTGCTGGCCGCCGCCGATGCTGGCCTGGATAGTGGGGATGCTGACGAAGCCCCGCCGTTACCAATCAATCCCGTCACGCGTGAAGGTGATCTCTGGCGTTGTGGTGAGCATCGGCTGCTTTGCGGTGATGCGACCAAGCTTGCCGATGTGCAGCGCGCGCTTGGCGCCGGCCACCTGGCGGATATGGCGTGGCAAGACCCTCCGTATAATGTTGCTTACGAGGGCGGCACGGCGGCCAAGATGACCATCGCGAATGATGCGCTGGGCAAGGGGTTTCTGGATTTCCTGCGCCCGGCACTGACTAACCTGCTCTCGGTCACCAAAGGCGCCTGCTACATCTGCATGTCATCCTCGGAATGGCCGACGCTGCATCGCGCCTGGCAGGAGGCGGGCGGCAAATGGTCCAGCACGATCATCTGGGCCAAGAACACTTTTGCGCTAGGCCGCGCAGATTACCATCAGCAATTCGAAGCGATGCTCTATGGTTGGAAGGCTGGCGCGCAGCATTACTGGTGCGGCGCGCGCGACCAGGGGAATGTCTGGCATTTCGACAAGCCAGCGAGAAACGATCTGCACCCGACCATGAAGCCAGTTGCACTGGTAGAGCGTGCCATTCGCAACAGCAGCAAGCCCCGCGATACGGTGCTGGATTGCTTTGGTGGATCGGGGACCACGATGATCGCTGCCGAGCGCACCGGGCGGCGCGCGGTGCTGCTGGAGATTGATCCCGCTTATTGCGATGTGATTGTGCAGCGCTGGCAAGAAGAAACGGGACAAGCGGCGGTGCTGGATGGCGAGGATCGAACTTTCGCCGATGTGACTGCAACGCGTGCGATCCATAAAACATGATTGCAACTCGCCAGTTATAGCAACGAAATAACGCTCAATCTCGCTTGGCTCGCCCCCCGCTACAGCGCGAATGGTCCCTCAGGTGCAGGGAAACTCCCCGGCGCCACAGCAAGGAGACCAAGATGAACGATACCCTTTCAACCGACCAGCTTTTCCTCGAAATCGCCAAGCGGCACATGCCCTCGGTTGAAACGCTGGAGACCAGAAACCGCGACGCGCTCGACTTTCACGATGTCGCGGTCTGGTCCATCCGCCAAGCACTCGCGGAAGCCTACGCAGCCGGCCAAGCCGCCGCGAAGCGCAGCAAAAAGCGCCAGTAAACATGGCCATCGGGGGCCAGATAGCAGCAGCTTCTGGCCCTCACATCATGATCAAACCCTGCTGATCTTAGCAATGAAATGACGCTCTATTTCGCTTGGCTCAGCCCCCATCACAGCGCGAATGGTCTGTCACGCGCAGGGGATTTCCCCCGCCGATGACGG
>JADCFA010000012.1 GCA_020249775.1 Roseomonas sp.
CGACCAGACGCGCCAAAAGGTCTGCCGAGCCTCCTGCTTGGAACGGGATGGTGAAAATGATGGGGCGCGCGGGCCATCCTTGCGCCTTCGCGGAATGGCCGAGAAAGGGCGCAACCACGATAGCTGCAAGACGACGGCGCGATATGTTCATAGCCTTGATGACTCCCAGCTTTCCCAAAATCGTTTGGCCTTAGAAAGCTAGGTTGCCATCATTACAGCGCGTGACGCCAGAGGCTTCTCACCGCGTGTCAGCCAAGCCAACCAGATTACCGAACAGCTTTCACTAGAACGTTTGCCTGCAACTGGCCTGCGCTTCGTCCCTGGCTGCCTTTCAGCCGAATTACTTTAGCGACGGGATCTTCTCAGCAGGACGTAGAACCCCACTAGCCGAAGGCCGTACCATCGCTCAATCCGCTGAAATTACTGCCAGGAATGTAGCTACCTATGAAAGCGAGTGCGACCTTCAGTTCAGTACTGAATTGCCGCCTTCACGCTCATCAGACTAACCCTCATTATCGTTTGCAGCTACGCCTCTTGTTGGCAAAACATCCGATAGAAGCCATCTCGGGCACCGGGGCGAAACCCTGTAGGGTTGTGGCAATTCCCCCCTTTGCACTTGACGCCAAAAAGAACTTAGCCCCTGATTTCGCAGCTTGGCGGCTTCTTGAGCCGTCAAATAACGTAACCCGCCGGTGAGACCCTGACGCACCATTGAGGTTTCAGGCTTGTTCTCAGCGGCCCTTTCGCCAAGGGTCTGAATGTCTTTGCCTGTAGCCTCGACAGTAATGGCTTTACGGGCACCGCTCTGCGGCTTTCCCAGACCACGCTGACCTGACCGGAGTTTCGATTTCAATTTAGCCATGAGTTTATCCTCAGTTTTCTTAATATATCAGGCCAGAGAAACCCGAGCTAAAATCTTAAGAATATCTACTTTGGCGCTCTGTGCCCTTAGAGTGCTATGATACTTTATCGTCTTGCAAAAAGTAATAGATTACAAAAAAATTATTTTGATCTTGCTCGCATGATTAATGCCCAATGCAGTTGGCGAAGTTGTCATGCTTACTTTCTGGACGAAGCTTGAAAAAATCCAGGTGGATTTCCGACGTCCGTGAACCCATCAGTACTTCATCATGCAAAATTCAGTGTTATCGGTGGGTAGCTTGGAAATATGAAATACCTCAGATGCGGCCCTCCTTTTCTGCGCGCAGGAGCAATTGGCAGCATCCTGCGACTGGAAAAATGGCCATTTCATCCGTCTTCCGGGATGCTGAGGGCGCTATAAAAGGCAAGTGATGAAGCCTCCGCTTCCTCCAGATCACTATATCACTCTCACCGTGGGTTTCAGCGGCAGCTGAGGCGCTCACTCACGCCGGTGGAGGATAGGCGCCTTACTGGTGCCTTCGCCCCGGATCGAGCTGCGAGGACGGAAGGCTTCGCGGGAACGCGCGGCAAGGGTTTGGATTGGCGCGAAGGGGCTCTGCGAGTTGAGTTGACGCCACCCGGTACCGCAGCCCCGAGCCAAGCCTGATGGCCCCCAGAGGCTCAACGCATGGCGTTGGCGATCACGCCCTGGGTCTGCGTCAGCTTACACCGATGCCCAAGCCGAGCCTTCATCTCGGCTACCATCGGACCAGGCTGCGCGGCTGTTCGAATGGCACTCCGCTGGGGCGTGGATGAGATGTCCGCCCAGCATAGACGCCGCGACCATCCACGAGACGGGCAGGCACTCGAATCAAGGCCATGCCCATCCAGCCAACCCAATCTGGCACCATAGTGGCACCAAAATGCTTTTCTGAGGAGTTTTTTGCGGAGTAGGCGCCACTAAATCATTGATTTTACTGGTGCCGACTCGGGGAATCGAACCCCGGACCTACTGATTACGAATCAGTTGCTCTACCCCTGAGCTAAGTCGGCCCCGGAAAAACCTGGAAATCTTTCTATCTGGCCTATTAGCCCCCCCAAAGGCTTCGCACAACCATCCCTCCTATGGGTCATTTCCCTTCCCTGGAGCCGCCCCCTCCAGGGGAGCCAAGCGCCATTTGTCATGTTAGGCTGACACCATGCGCGCCCGGATCACCATTCCCCTTTTGCTGGTTTTGCTTGCCCTGGCCGGTGCCTGGGTCTGGCGCAGCCTGCCGCCTTCGGTTGCGGTCGCAACCGCTACCACCGGGCCTGCGGTGCAAGCAGTTTACGCTACGGGCAATGTGGAACCTGTCCATTGGGCCAAGGTTGGCCCAGCAGTGCGCGCGCGCATTACCGGTGTCCTTGTTGAGGAAGGAGCGCGGGTTCAAGCCGGTCAGCCGATGGCGCGGCTTGATGACCGCGAAGCGCAGCACCGGGCGGAGGAAGCCGAAGCCCGCGCCAATTTTGCCCAGGAAGACCTGGCCCGGGTGCGTGCCCTGGTCGCGCGGGATGTCGCTTCCCGCGCCACGCTCGATCGGGCGGAGGCCGAGGCCCGCGCCGTGCGTGCCGTGGCCGAGGCCGCACAGCGTCGCTTGGATGATTATGTTGTGCGCGCACCCTCTGCCGGCCTGGTGCTTCGGCGCGACGCCGAGGTGGGAGAGGTGGTGGATACCCCCGCCGCGCTGTTCTGGATTGGCGAGCCAAAGCCGCTGCGCATCACCGCCGAAGTGGATGAAGAGGACATCGCCCAGATCCGGGAAGGCCAACGCGCCCTGCTGCGCGCCGATGCCTTTGCCGGGCAGGTACTGCATGCGACGGTGACGCAAATCACTCCGAAAGGTGATGCGACGCGCAAGGCCTATCGGGTGCGGCTCGCGCTGCCGGAAGACACGCCGCTGATGATCGGCATGACGGTGGAAGCAAATATCGTATTGCGTGAAAACGCGTCCGCCGTGCTCATTCCGCCCGCCGCCTTGCGCGGCGATCATGTTTTCGTCGCGCAGGGGGAAGTGGCGCGGCGGCGTCAGGTAATGGTGGGCGTGCAGGGGCCGCGCGCTGTTGAAATCCGCCAGGGCCTGGCCGCAGGTGATATGGTGGTGCTGGATCCGCCACCGGGCCTGAAGGATGGTCAGGCGATACGACTGAAGCCATGAAGCTGATTTTCGATCTTGCGCGCGGCATGCTGTCGCGCCGGCGCCGTCAGACTCTGGTTTCAGTAATGGGGGTTGCCTTGGGGGTCGCTTTCTTCATTGCCATTGCGTCCCTGATGCGTGGTTTTCAGACCTATTTCATTGAACAGGTGATTGATGTGCAGCCGCACATCATTGTGAAGGATGAAACGCGCCGCCCATTGCCTCAGGCGGTGGAAATCGTGCATCCGGACGGCGCCGTTGCGCTTTCCGGCGTGAAACCGACCGAACGCGTGCGCGGCATTCGCGCCAGTGCCGAGAAAATGGCGATACTGGAAGCCATACCGGGGGTGTTTTCATCGCCCATCCTCACGGGCCAGGCGCTGCTTCGCTATGGGTCGCGCGATGTTTCGGTTTCCATCACCGGCATAGAACCCGCGCGTTATCGCCGCGTGTCCAATCTGGAAAAGGATTTGATCCAGGGCAGGCTTGAAGATCTGCGCAGCACGGCGAATGGGCTGATCATCGGCATCGGGCTTGCGCAGAAGCTGGGTGTAACCTTGGGCGATACCATCATCGCGGTTTCCCCGCGGGGCATCAGCCTGCAAATGAAGATTGTGGGTATTTTTCGAACAGGGCTCACCACGCTTGATAATCAGGCAGGCTATACCCTGCTCAAGGTCAATCAGATCCTGCAGGATCGGCCCAATGTGGTGAACCAAATCCTGCTGCGCCTGAATGATGTGACAGCGGCGGAAACCCTAGCCCGACAGATCGAAGCGCGCTTTGGCGACCGCTCGGAAAGCTGGGAAGAACAGAACCGCAATGTGCTGACGGTTTTCGTCATTCAGAACGCCATCATGTATAGCGTCACCGGCGCTATTCTATTGGTCGCGGCCTTTGGCATCTACAATATCATCTCGACCGTGGTATTCGAAAAAACGCGCGATATCGCCATTCTGAAATCGCTTGGCTTTACCGAAGGTGATATCCAGTGGTTGTTCCTGTTGCAGGGCATGATTGCGGGATTGCTTGGCGCCGTGCTTGGCTGTGTACTGGGCCAGATCATGATCGAAGGCCTGGCGCAAATCCGCTTCAATACCGAAACGCCAGCCGGCAATGACCGTTTTCTGCTCGCGCATGATTGGCGGATTTTCGCTGTCGCTTCCTTTTTTGCGCTGCTGTCAGCGAGCATCGCAGCGGTGGTGCCGGCACGCCGCGCGGCGCGGCTTGATCCGGTGCAGACCATTCGTGGCGCAGCATGAACAACGCCGCGCCACCGCTGCTGGAAGCGCAACACATCACGCGCCGCCTGCCGGAAGGGGTGACGCTGGTGGCGGATGCATCGGTGAAGGTGGAGCGCGGCGAATTCATCGCCATCACCGGGCCATCCGGGTCAGGCAAATCATCGCTGCTGTACCTGCTGGGCTTACTCGATCGTCCCACCCAAGGCCGCGTGCTGCTGGAAGGCCGCGACACCGCAAGCCTGAGTGCGGCGGAACTCGCCAATCTGCGCCTTGCACGCCTGGGCTTTGTCTTTCAATTCCATTTCCTGCTGCCGGAATTTTCCACACTCGATAATGTGCTGATCCCAATCCGCCGGCTTGGCCGCTTGCAGGATGCGGCGGCGCGGGCGCAGGCGATGAAGCTGCTGGAAGCACTCGGCATGGCGGAAGCGGCAGCGAAATTGCCGGAACAGCTTTCCGGCGGCATGCGCCAGCGTGCCGCGATTGCACGGGCGCTGGCCAATGACCCTGCAATCATCCTGGCCGATGAACCCACCGGCAATCTGGATACGCGCAATGCGGCGGCTGTTTTCGATATCTTCCAGCGCCTGGCGGCGGAAGAAGGCCGCGCCATTCTGGTAGTGACGCATGACGCAGAACTCGCCAAACGCGCCAATCGGCGCATTCATCTGGTGGATGGGCGGATTGTCAGCGATACGCGCTGAATTGTGCAAATGATACTACCCAAGTGATATTGTGCTGGCTGAACTACTCGTCACGGTCCAACCGTATTTGATCTTTTTGCGCTCTTGAGCTCCTTATTTGAAGGAATGTTGGGCTTGCGCATCGCAGTAATGCTGGCCATTTCCAAGGACCTCCCAGTGACGATAAGGCGCGCATATGTCACCGCTGAATGGGACCCGTGCTTCGAGCCCGTCTGAGAAGTTTCTGTCGGCTTGTTCCGTTTCTGGTTCGCTCGCCGGCATGAGCAAGAACTTCCGGGCCTGGGGCGTAGATCAGGCGAGGCTCCTTTCGGGGGCGTTGCACCAATTCGTGCCGCCGGTCATCTGGCGCATTGTATGCCTGAGGCGGTGGCCAGACTTTTCAGCAAACACAGGCTTCAAGAAGTCTTAACAGGGACAGTCGCCCCATCATCCGGGGATGATGATGGCGCACCTGCTCTATGGTGACCGCCGCAGCAACTGGAGCATTTTCGAGCCAAGTGGAATCACTTGGCTCTCCGGAAAATGCGACCAAACAAAGGTTAAGCCCGGTTCCTGTGAACGCATTTGAACGGGAAACCTTCTTGTGGTGCGATTTATGCTGACCTTCTTCCGTCCTTAAAATGCCCCGCGTACCACAAGCCCTTTATTTGGTTGGTCGATTCACGCCGCTACCGGGAACCGACAGCAGCGATCGGACCAGTAGGGTATTTCAAGGCAAGTGATTCCACTTGGCTCGGGAAATAGTCTCAAAGAGGCTTGGGCTCCCCTTGTCTCCTTAAGCGGCCTTCTTGAGCGCCACGCCAAGCCCCTCAAGCCCGGCACGGATCGCCGTCTGGCGTGCTGTATCCGGCATGGGCATCGGCGCGCGCGAAAGGCCGGAGGCAACACCCTGGCACGCCAGCGCATATTTCACATTGGCCGGCAGATTCTCGGCCGAAAGCGCATTCCAAAGCACCAGCAGCCTTTCATGCAATGCCTTGGCGGTCGCGTGATCGCCGCGCTGCACCGCGTCCCACAAGGCGACATTGGCATGCGGCGACGCCGCCGGCAGCGCCGAGATGGTGCCGCGCGCGCCAAGCGCATAGCTGGGATAGAGCAGCGCATCTATCGCTGTGAAGATCAGGTCTTGGGGCCGCGCCTGTAAGATCAAATCGGCCAATAGCTTGAGATCGCCGGAGCTCTGCTTCACGCCAATCACGCCTGGCACTTCCCGCATGATGCGCAGCAGCAGCGCGGGCGAGAGATAGTTCCAAGGAATGACATTATAGATCAGGATCGGTAGCCCCGTTCCTTCAGCCACGGCGCGGAAATGCGCAACCGTCGCTTCCTCATCCGGCTTGAACAGGTAATGCACAGGTGTCACCTGCAGGCCCTGAGCACCAAGATCACGCGCCATGCGCCCGCGGATGATTGCTTCCTGCGTTGAATTGACAATCAGCCCGGCCAATAATGGCAGCCGACCGCGATTGGTCTTGGCCACGGTTTCGAACATGCGCGCGAAATCCTCGCGCTCAAAGGTGTGGCCTTCGCCGGTGCTGCCGCCCGGGATTAGACCATGCACGCCGGCGGCGATCTGGAATTCGACAACTTCAGCAAGCGCCGAATGAACCACATTGCCCTGGGCATCGAAGGGGGTGGAGATCGGCGGAATGATGCCGCGAAGATCACTGAGCATGGTCGTTCCTCTCATTTGACTGCATCGTCCCTTTGGTGGGGTAACGGTGCTCTAAGGCCAGGCAGAAGGCAACCACCTTACCGAATTTCCGGCCAGCTTTGCCAGCATTTCGTCAGGGTCGGCGGCTGGGGGAGGATCGCTGCACGTCCCGACGGGGAAGCTGGTCGTTTACCGATGGATCAGCTACCGATCACCCCGTAGCGCATGCGCCGTAATGTCAGACACAGCGCAGGCACGGGCCATCCAATACCCTCATTCATCACGTAGTATCAGCGAATTGCGATCGGCACATGGCCATTGGAGTGCATTTTCCTTGGCACAAAACTGCCGAGACCACGGCATCGCGCTGGTCATTGGTGACGTTTGAGGTATCCCATACGCACCAATCAATGCCAAGGCCGGCGAACCAGAGCAGCTGCCCGTGCCTGATGCTGATCGGCCTTTGGAACCACGGCCCCTCACGTCATGTTCTTCCCCAGTGTCCAGCCACCATCCACCGTCAGCACCGCACCCGTGGTGAAGGAGCTTTCCTCACTCGCCAGGAACATCATGGCATTGGCCACTTCATGGGTTTCGCCGGATCGCCCCATGGCGTGCAGTTCCTGAATCTTCCGCGCAACATCCGCATCCTGGAAATAGCGTTCCGTCATCGGCGTGCGGATCACGCCAGGCGCCACCGCATTCACGCGAATGCCACGCGGCGCCAATTCCATGGCCAGCGCCTTGGTGAGCCCCACCACCGCATGCTTCGATGTCACGTAAGCGACGCGTTCCGGCGTTGCGACCAGGCCGAGTGTTGAGGCGATATTCACAATCCGCCCTGTCTTGCCCTGTGCGATCAACCGCCGCGCAAAAGCCTGGGATGGCAGGAAGCTGCCGGTCACATTGATGTTCATGGTGCGCTGCCAATCTTCAAAGGAAAGATCGAGCAGCGGGCTGATTTCACGCACCCCGGCGCAATTCGCGAGCACATCCAGCCGGCCAAGAACGGCCTCAGCCCCCGCAATGAAATCACGCACGGCATCGGGCTTCACTACATCCAGCACAAAGGCATGGGCTTCACCATCGCGCTTGCGGATATCGGCCGCCGTTGCTTCCACCGCGTCCTTGTCAATATCGGCAATCGCCAGTCGCGCGCCTTCCTCGGCAAAGGCAATCGCCAATTGCCGGCCAATGCCGCTTGCGGCACCGGTCACCAATACGCCTTGATCCTGGAACCTCATCTGCATTCTCCCTGAATGTTATGCCGCGATCAGATCAGCGGCTTTTTCGGCAATCATATTGGTGGCGGCATAAGTATTGCCGGAAACCATGGTCGGCATGCAGGAAGCATCTGCAACGCGCAGCCCTTCAAGCCCGATCACCTTCATGGTTGCAGGATCAACCACCGCCATAGGGTCAATTCCCATCTTGCAGGACCCGATCGGGTGATAGGTTGTGGAACCGGTGGCGCGCGCATGGGCCATCCATTGCTCATCGGTTTGCACGGAAGGCCCGGGGAAATTCTCGGCAACCACGTAATCTGCCAAGGGGCGTGTTTGCAGCAATTGCCGCATGTATTTCATCGCCGCCAGCAGCGCGTCACGGTCCATCTGATCCTGCAAATAATTCGGCTGGATCTCCGGTTTTGCACGCGGATCGGCTGACAGCGCCTTCAGCCAGCCTTTGCTTTCCGGGCGAAGCTGAGAACAGCCAAGTGTCATGCCAGGCTTGGTGTCCAAATCCGTCACGCCATAACGCCCCGTTGGATAGCTGGCCGGCGCGAAGTAAAGCTGCATATCGGGGGTGGCGAGGCCTTCGCGCGTTTTGAAATAGCCACCCGCATGGCTTGGGCTTGCCGTCAGCAGGCCCTTGCGCGTGAAGGCATAGCGCAGCACCTCAATCGCCAAACGCACACCGCGTGAACGTTCATTGAGCGAACCGGCACCCTTCACCAGGGCTGAGACTCGCACCGCGTAATGGTCGCGCAGATTCTTGCCGACCCCTGGCAGCGCATGCACAACATCAACGCCAATACCGGAAAGCCATTCCGGATCGCCAACACCCGAGATTTGCAAAAGCTGCGGCGTATTGATCGCACCGCCCGAAAGGATCACATCGCGCCGCGCGCGAATGGTAATGGGCGCGCCGCCTTCCTGCGTATAGCGAATGCCGACCGCGCGCTTGCCTTCAAAGACAATCGCTTCCGCCAAAGCGCGCTGGATCAGCTTCAGATTGGGGCGCGACAGGGCAGGGCGGAGATAGGCATCAGCCGGGCTCCAGCGCCGCCCGCCGCGCATCATTTGCTGATAAAGAAACGTGCCTTCCTGATTGCCGGAATTGTAATCCGGCGTGCGCGGCAGACCGAGCGCCTCATTGGCGGCGATATAGGCTTCCGAGAGTTCATGCGGGTCGCGCTGATCTTCGATGGAAAGCGGGCCGTTATTGCCGCGCACAGCGGGATCGCCGCCGCCATTGCCGCGGGTTTCCGCGCGCTTGAAATAGGGCAGCACATCATCCCAGGCCCAACCGCGACAGCCAAGCTGCGCCCACATATCGTAATCGGCGGATTGGCCGCGCACATAAAGATGGCCATTGATGGAACCGGAGCCGCCCAAAACCTTGCCGCGCGGGAAGGGAATTTTGCGATTGTCAATGTAAGGACCGGGCGCGGTTTCATAGCCCCAATTCAGCTTCGGATTATAGACGGTCTTGTTGAAGCCGGCCGGGATTTTGATGAAGATGTTATTGTCCTTGCCGCCCGCTTCCAGGATCGCAACGCTATTCTTGCCCGAAGCGCTCAGCCGATTGGCCAGCACGCAGCCGGCGGCACCCGCGCCCACAATCACATAATCGAATTCTTCCATGGACCTTTCCCCTCAACCTTTTGGGGAAGGCTAGGCCGGGTTGGCGTGATCGGGAAGGGCTAATCCTCGGTTTCTTCCGGCGTTACGGCGGCCGGGATCGCGTAAGCCTCGGTCATCCAACGGCCCAAATCCACCTGCCGGCAACGATCGGAACAAAAGGGGCGCTGTTCCGGCGCGGGGGCGCGGCCACAAATCGGGCAGCGCGGGCGGCGTGGTTTTCTCTCGGTGTCAGTCACGCGGGACCTCCCGTAGCTGCGCTGCACCGGTTTCAACGGCGCGCAATGCCAAGGCGTGGCCGGTCAGTGCCGCGTATTCATCGAGCGCACCGGGCAAATTGCGCAAGGCTGCGATCACTTCGGGCCGCGCTTCCAGCATCAGGCGTTCCGCAGGGCGTGCCGCAGCATCACGCGCGGCCTGACGCAAGGCTGCCAAGCCTTCCGCAAGCGGCGTGTGCAGAATTTCTGCCAAGGGCGGGTGGATGCGGTCGCGCACCATTTCAATCAGGCCAAGCCCCGTCAGCCCGACAAGCCGCGCCAGCCGATCAGGCGCCAGCGCCGCGCGCAGCGGTTCCAGCAAAGCCTGCCGACGCTTGGGCGATAGCCCCGCCACATCAAGCAGAATGGCACCTGAGAGATTACGCAGCCGGATTTGCCGCGCAATCTCAGGCAAAGCCGTTTCATTGAAGCGCGCCAAGCCATCGCCAGCGCCGCCGCTATCCACATCAAGCGCGGTCAGCGCGCGCGTGGTTTGGATATGCAGCACGCCGCCGCCCGGCAAAGCCACTGCGCTTTCGGAAAGTGAAGCGAATTCACCCTCAAGCGTTTCATCGAATACCGCGCCATGCTGCGCCTGCACGCGATCCCCGAGCACGGCACGCAACCGCGCCACCAGCGCCGCGCCGGAGACACGAATATCGGCTTGCGGATAACGTGCAGCGAGGCGCTGAATGGCGCATGGCCCGCGCGCCACCAGCCGCGGCGCGCCCGGCGGTGCGGCGGCCATCAGCGCCGCTTCGGCATCCGTCAGCAGGGCAGACAGCCTTGGCCCTTTGCCTGCCTGCGCAGCGCGCGTGACGCGCAGCCCCAGAATCTGCCCCTCCTGCACGGCCTGTTTGATCGGCTGGCGCGGTGCGCTCGCGGCACTTTCCGGCAGGAAGCCGGTTTCATTGCCCGCCAGCGCCACAAAGGCGCCCGACATGGCGGCCGAGATCGCCACCACCCGCCCGCGCTGCAAATCACCCACACCATCCGGCCGCGCCGGGCGTTCCACCCAGGCTTCGGTCAGCAGGCCACCCAGCAGCAGCGCGGTCCGCACCTCGCCCGGGGAGGCCTCCGCCAGGATCAGGGCTTCAGCCACCCGATCCCCCGCAGCATTTGCGCGGTTTCAAACAAGGGCAGGCCGACCACATTGGAATGGCTGCCCGAGATGAAGCGCGTGAAAGCCTCGGCCCGGCCCTGAATGCCATAAGCGCCGGCCTTGCCCTGCCATTCACCGGAAGCGATGTAGTCTTCCATCTGCGCCTCGGTCAGGCGCTGAAACGTGACCTGGGTTTGCACGAGCCGCTGGATCCGCCGACCATCAGGTAGTGCCAGCACCACGCCCGTGGTCACGCAATGCCGCCGGCCGGATAGCAGCGCCAGGCAATGCCGAGCATCGGCCTCGGTTTCGCCCTTGGGCAGGATGCGCCGCCCAACACCGACCACCGTATCGGCGGCCAGCACCAGCGCGCCTTCGGCCAAGGGTAGCGCCACTTCCGCCTTGGCAAGCGAAAGCCGGGCCGCCAAGGCACGAGGCTGTTCAGCCTTCAAGGGCGTTTCATCAATATCGGTCGCGATCACGCGCGCGGGCGTAATGCCAAGCCGCGCCAGCAAATCCAGGCGGCGGGGGCTAGCGCTCGCCAATACCAGCGGCAAGCGCGCGGCATCCATGGGCGCTGCTTTACTTGAAGCGGAAGGTGATGCGGCCCTTGGTCAGATCATAGGGCGTCATTTCAACGTTGACGCGATCCCCGGCGAGCACGCGGATGCGGTTCTTGCGCATCTTCCCGCTGGTATGCGCCAGGACCATGTGGTCGTTATCGAGTTTCACGCGGAACATGGCGTTGGGCAGAAGCTCCACCACCTCTCCGCTGAACTCCATCATATCTTCTTTGGGCATCGGGCCTCAATGGCTGGGCGCAAGGCGCGCCGGGGTTTCAGGATTGCGGCGCAAAATGATCCTATGGCCCGGCCGGGTCAAGCGCGATCCCGGCGCGGGCAGGGGCTTTCCGCGCGAAAGCCTTATTTCGCAAGCGCCACCGTGTAATCCGCTTCGGTCTTTTCGCGCATCTCGGCCTCGGTCACGCCGGGGGCGAGTTCCACCAGCTTCATCGCCGCCGGCCCGCGCCGGGCGATTTCAAACACGCCGAGATCGGTGATCACCATATCCACCACGCGGCTGCCCGTGAGCGGCAGGGCGCATTGCTTGAGCAGCTTGGGCTTGCCGCCGGCGGTGTGTTCCATCAGCACAATCACGCGCTTGACGCCGGCAACCAGGTCCATCGCGCCGCCCATGCCCTTCACCATCTTGCCCGGGATCATCCAATTGGCCAGGTCGCCATTTTCCGCCACCTGCAAGGCGCCCAGGATGGAAAGGTCAATATGCCCGCCCCTGATCATGCCAAAGGATTGCGCGGAATCGAAGAAGGAACTGGTCGGCAACTGAGTGATCGTCTGCTTGCCGGCATTGATCAGATCGGCATCTTCCTCGCCTTCATAAGGGAAGGGGCCAAGGCCCAGCATGCCGTTTTCGCTTTGCAACTGCACATTGAAGCCGGCAGGGACATGATTGGCGACCAGCGTCGGGATGCCAATGCCAAGGTTCACGTAAAAGCCATCTTGCAATTCGCGCGCCGCACGGGCGGCCATTTCATCGCGGTTCCAGGCCATGATTCTTCTCCTTATCCCTGGGACTCGGCGCCGGCCGAGGCGGCGGGCGCGTGCTTGCGGACCGTGCGCTGTTCAATGCGCTTTTCGTAGCCAGGCGGGCAGGAGATCAGGCGTTTGACGAAAATACCCGGCGTGTGGATGTGGTCCGCGTCAATCTCTCCCGGCCGGACCAGATGTTCCACCTGCGCGACGGTCACGCGCGCTGCCGTTGCCATCATTGGGTTGAAGTTCCGCGCCGTCTTCCGATAGACCAGATTGCCCTCATGATCGCCCATATAGGCGTGGATGATGGCCAGATCGGCCATGATGCCGCGTTCCATCACATAGGTCTCGCCATCGAATTCCCGCGTTTCCTTGCCCTTGGCGACTTCGGTGCCAACGCCGGTTTTGGTGAAAAAGGCGGGAATGCCAGCGCCGCCGGCGCGAATACGCTCGGCCAAAGTGCCTTGCGGGTTGAATTCAATCTCAAGCTCACCGGCCAGGTATTGCCGGGCGAATTCGGCGTTTTCGCCGACATAGCTTGAGATCATTTTGCGGATCTGGCGGGTTTTGAGCAGCAGGCCAAGCCCGGCATCATCCACCCCGGCATTATTGGAGACCACGGTCAAATCCTTCACGCCGGATTCGCGGATGGCTTCAATCAGCAGGGTCGGAATGCCCGATAGCCCGAAGCCGCCGGAATGGATCACCATGCCATCGCGGAGCAGGCCCGAAAGCGCCGCCTTGGCATCCGGATAGATTTTTTTCATGCGCCCTTGATCCTCAATGCTTGCCGTTCTGGGTGCTGTCTACCGGCTGTTTTGCGTTGCGGGAAGATGCCCCCTTGCCGAGGCAGCCCTTGGGCGCTAATACCCCGCCTCTTCCCTGGGGGGCCATAGCTCAGTTGGGAGAGCGCTTGAATGGCATTCAAGAGGTCAGGGGTTCGATTCCCCTTGGCTCCACCAGCCCTGCCCTGCATCACTGAAATTACGCTGAAATGCGGCTATCCGGGTCCCCGGCGGCGAAGGCTGCCATATAGCCCAGGATCAGGTCGCGGGATCGGAAGCGGCCGGCGAATTGCTCCTCCTCCTCCCGCTGCACGATGGGGAAGGTGGAAAGGATATAGGCGGCGTCATCCCGGTTCAGGCCATAGAGCAGGAAGAATAGCGCATCCAACCGCGCGCGCAGATGGAGCCTTGCTTCCGCATCCCAGGGGAAGGGGGCGCCGTGATGGCCCATATCCTCGGCGAAGGGTTTCAGGTCATGCGCGGTATAGGATAGGCGCAGCACATGGTCGCGGATGATGGCCTCAGCTGAGGTGGCGCCGATGGGGCGGGCGAAGGCTTCAAGCGGCAGGATCGGCAGTTGTTCGACGATGTAGAAATTGAGGTGCGTGCTCTGCACCTTCTGCCGGGCGATGTAATCCAATGGCAGGGCGTTCAGATTGGCCAGCAGCAGCGGTGCGCCGCGCCGATAGGTGGCGAGCATGGAATCGCATTCCGCCTGCCATGCTTCGTGTGCTGACGCATTATTCTTTGGTTCGTCAGGCAGTAAGGGAAAAAGTAGCGGTAACGTTTTGCCGACGGCAGCGAATGGAACAGCAGCAGCGATCACCGTGCGAACATCGGTTGGCCGGGCGATATCGCGAAAGGCTAGCGCCCAACGAACTCCGGTTGGCCAAGGGATTTCGGATGTCTCAACCCAAAATTGCGGGCGCGGGCAATGCATTGGGTCCTGATGCTCTGCATCCGAGGTCGGTGCGCTGTTGAACGGATTGTGGATGCTCTCAGGGTTCTCCACAACGGCAGCGGCGCGGTGGTCGAAGATGTGGATTGACCGGCCAACCATCAGCGGCGCCCATTCCGTTGCGCCCTTCTTCCAGCGGTTCGGTGCCACGCGATAGGCGCCGGTCTTCTGCAATTCCGCCTCGGTCAGGAACTTGTCGCTGTCATTCGTCATGTGGAACATGGTCGCGTAGCGCACCGGCCAGACACGCTGATGCGGCGTGCTGCGTTGATCCACCAGCACCGGCACGCGCCGATAAACCGCGAGCGTGATCTCGGCATCACGCGTGCCGCGAAACACTGGCGCCGTGCCGGTATTCGGATTGACCGCGGCAAAATCATCGGGTGAGAGTGCCAGCCCCGAAGCCTCGGCCTCCTCCGCGCTTTGCGCAAAAAAGGCGCAGGCAGCAGCATCAAAGCGCCGCGCCGGCCCACCCGCGACCAGGGCGGCAAACTTGAAGGACCGATGCACATCGGGGAAGAACGGGCCTGCCCGGCCCTTGCCATTCTCAAAATCAAACAGCGCCCCAAGCCGCCCGGTGGTCGCGATGCTGCGGAAGAACGCCGCTGCGCCCTTATCGGCGGCAATGCCGGAAGGCACCAGCAGGCCGACAATCCCCTCGGCCTTCACCAGCCGCAAGGCGCGTTCCACGAATAGCGCATAGAGATTGGCATCACCGCCCGATAGCAGCGGATAGGCGCAGCACCCGCGCCGCAGATGGTCTTCCAAGGACATGCGGGCGCGTTCCTTGGGCGGCGCATCGCAATAGCGCGCCACACGCGCAGCCGCTTCCGCTGTCCAGGCAGCGCGTTCATAATCGGCGGCCAGATCACCGCCCTTTTTGCGCAGCGCATTGACCATTTTCTTGCGGTCAGCGGCGCGTTGCTGCCGCGCAACCTCTGGCGCGCGGGCGGCGAACCATTCCACTTCCTGCAACTTCATTCGGTCCCAGGGCGGATTGCCGATTACCGCATCAAAACCGCCACGCGGGCGGGTGCTTTCCCAATCCTCCCAAACACCGGGGAAGGCCACTTCCCAATGCTGAAAGCGCCGTTCTTCCGCCAGGGCGCGCGCCTTCGCCATGACATTTCCGGCCATGGTTTGTGTGCCTTGCGGCCCCTGCCGCGCGCGGCCTTCCGCAATCACCTCCACCGGGTCGCCCAAAACGCCATCCAGCAAATAGGCCAGCGTCTGCCTTTCCGCCTCGCCCAGGTCCGGTTCCAGCCAGCGCGTGGCATGGATGAAATCCAGAAAGCGCGACAAGGGGCGGATCGCTTCTTCCACCCCGCCGAAAATGCTGGCGCTTTCGCGCACCTCGGCAATATCGGCATCGGTCAATTCGGCTATCATGCTCATGCCGCGCGCGGCCTGGCGCGCCTGCGCCACGGCCTGGCCAATCAGCAGCGAACCGCGTTGGCGGATGCGTTCTTCCGCCTGATGCACAAACTCCCCAAACAGGCTGTCACCGGTGCGAAGATGATGATCCAGGAAGGAAAGCGGCGCGCCAACGGTGAAGGAATGCAGCCACAGGGAAAGCTTGGCCAATTCCACCGCCATGGGATTCATATCGGCGCCATAGATCACGCGCTTCAGCACAATGCGCCGGACAAGGTGGCGGTCATCCAGATGTTCGTCGCGCACTTCCCAGCCATTCGCCTCAGCCTGGGCGCGGATATGGCCGCGAATGGCCTCGATCTTCGCGGAAAGGGGGGAAGCGTAATCGCCCCAGGGGACCAGCGCGGCGGCTTCCTGCTGCGCGGCCAGGGTTTCATCCGTCAGCCAATCCACCAGCGATACAAGGAAATGCCCGGACCCCATGGCAGGATCCAGCACACGAAGCGCAAGGAACGCCTCGGCCGGGTCATGCCGGTGAAGGTCCGCCAAGCGCTGGTCCTTGGGCCGATGGTCTGATTTCAGGCGTTCCGCCGCTTCGCTGAAGGCCGTGCGGCGTTCTTCCAGCAAGGGGCCAATGGCGCGGCGGATGATTAGGCGGACCAATTCTTCCGGCGTGTAATAGCTGCCCGAATTCTTGCGCGCGAAGGCATTGAGCCGTGTGGTGACGCCCGCCCCTTCCGCCACCACATCAAATTCCAGCAGGCGTTCATAGATGGACCCAAGCTGCTGCACCGAAAGGTCGCGGAAATTGATCAGGCGCCGCGCGGTGCCTTCGCCTTCGCGCGAAAGCTCATCCAGCAATTCGCCCATGGTGGCATCCGGCAGGCGCGCACGGGAAAGCAGCGGCGCGGCAGAGGCCGAAAACAAGCCGCCATTATAGGGCGGCAGACCAAGGTTCACATCGCCCAAATTTATGGCGCGGCAAAGCGCGGTCAGGTCATCCCACCAGCGGGTGAAGCTGGCGGAAAGCGGGCGCTCCTCATCGCGCGCGCTCGCGGCCTGTTCACGCAGGCGCCGCAAACCATAGGCAGCGTAACCAGCATGGCGCACCGGCAGCAGGTCTCGGTCTTCCGCATAAAGGATGAATAGCAGCCGATAGAGCAGGATCAGCGCCGCTTCGCGCGCTTCCGCGCGCCAGGCTGCATCGCCCGGCTTGGCCGCCGGGTCATGCGCGGCAAGCGCCGAGACAAGCCGGGGAAACACCCGATCAAACACCGCTTCCGAAAGTGCGGCGGTAATGCGCTGCTCGTAACGGCGCCCTTCATCCAGGGCGAGGTCGAGGAAGGTTTTGCCCGCAGGCCCCGAAGCCTCATGCGCTTCGCGCCGAAACAGCAGCAGAAAGGCGCGGAGCAGATCGCGCGTTTCGCTATCACCCTTGGCGGCACCTTCCAGCAGCGCCGGCAGGTCAAAGCCGACAAAGCCTTCCGCGCGGCTGCGCGCACCATGGAAGTAAAGCCGCCAGAAGCGCCCATTGGTCAGCAAGCCCCAGCGCACCGCCCCGCCCGAGGCTGGCTCGGCCAGCGCAAGGTAGCGCAGGATTTGCGATGCGGGCGTGCCGCCCTTGCCGCTGCCCCGGTCCAGCGGGGTGTCGCGCGCTTCATTTTCCACCACCACGGCGGCAAGGCGGTAACGATCCCCCGGTGCCGCTATGGCAGCGGCTTCCGCGTGATTGGCCGGGGAGGTAAAAAGCAGCGCATCGGGAATGTCCCGCCGACCGCCGCCGGCGGCCTGTTGCGGCAAATGATACCAGCCAAGCAGGTCCAGCACCGGGCGGATAAACTCTTGTTCGGTTGTCGCTTCATTCGGCCTGGCCATGGCGGCGAGGGAAAGCCAAAGCGCGCTCAGCCTTTCGGCCTTGGCAGCCACCTGCGCGGCATCCATGCCCCGCCATTCCGGCGTTTCGCGCATGCCTTCGCGCAGATAGAATTCCGAGAGCAGGCTACCCGCGATCAAGATTTTCTCCCCCAAAGAATCGTCACGCTAAGCGGTGATACACATGGTTAGCATCGGGCACGACACTGGCTTGCCCGTTGGTCGCGGTGCAAGCCTTCAAGAGGTCAGGGGTTCGATTCCCCTTGGCTCCACCATCGGGGAAGACACCGTCAATTCATGGTAATCCGATGAGGGGTGTTGAACCTGACATGCGGCAGCAAGCCGCTGTTGAGCAAACTTTCCACCATAATATGCGCGCTATTGGCCCAACTGAAAGACGTACGAAGCACTTGGCTCGCCAGATGCGCATTTCGGCGCCAAAGCTGATGATTTTTCATCAAATTCTGCATTTTTTCGGCAAGATCATCCACATCAGCTTCTGCCCAGTGCCCCCAATCCCCGTTATTGCTCTCAACCAATTGCTTGAATTCCGGGTCGTCAATCGGCACCAGCTTATGGGCCACCGGCATGAAGAGCCCCCCCAACTGGCTCAGGAATTCGGTTTGACCTGAATGATTTGTGGCGATCGTGGGCAAGCCCGTGGCCATGGCCTCAATCAAGGGAAGCCCCCATCCTTCGCCTCGGCTTGGGAACACAAAGGCGTCGGCCATATTGTAGATAACGAAAAGGTCCTCAGGGGACCCCGCGCCGGTCAGCAGGCGGATATTTGGCGCATTGTAGCTTTTGACGAAATCGAGGAGTAGCGCGGCCTTTCGCTCCATATCTATGTAGTAATCGCCTTTGATGAGCAGTTCTACTTTGGGGTTCTTGCCGAAAGCCTTCACAAAAGCGTCCAAAAGCTGCTTGTAGCCTTTCCGTTCTTCGAATTTGCCAAGCATCAGGAAACGGAATTTTCCAGGTGTTTGCGTTTCAAGCCATTGGCGGCAATGGGGATGATAGATCTCACTATCCACGCCTCCGGGAACCACCGCAATCTTCGTTGCCGGTAGGCCATGGGTCACGAGAACATTCTTGGCCCAGGCGCTCGGCGCCCAGACCAAGTCGGCAAAACTCAGTCGTTTTACATAATTGGTTGCCAGCTTGTCATGTTCGAACATCGCCAAGACCACATTGCGTCCCTTGGTCTTGAACAGCTTCGGGTCCAGGAAGCCGGAAAACCAGATATTGATGTCCTTCGGCGATGAATCCGCGACCAGTTTCTCGGCCGTTTGCGAATCTCCGTAGATGCTGTATTCGGTGACCAAGGTTGAAAGGAACGAAAGCCTTTTCATCTGGTCGCAGAGATTCGCAAAGAAAGTGCCGTAACCAAGCAGGTTTCTCTGGCCGATCATGTTAATTTTCATTCGATAAGATCCCCCCGAATAAAATCAGTCGTTTTGAAGACTTGGCTTTGAATAACACAACATCATGCCGTTTCATACGCCCGAACTGTCCCTCCTTAAGCCCCTAGTGGTGCGATCGCTCCTGTCGGTTCCCGACGGCCGCGTGAACAGGCCCAGCAAATAAAGGGCTAGTGGTGCGCGGGGGCAGTTTTGCCTTGGGAAAGGTCAGCCTGCAGCGCAGCACTAAGCGGGGGTCAGAAATGGCCGCAACAGCAGTTCGAAGAAAACGATGTTGACCGGTTCACCGACATTGACGCTGGTTATTCCGCACCATCGTTCGGGCGCCAAAGTAAAGCTTCGTTCTCGGCAGGGTGCTGACGGGTTTGCTTCGTCCAGGTTCAACGGGCACCCACCCCCACAATCCTGTAATCATACACCCCACCATCCACTTCGGTGATGGTCACATATTCCCCGGGCCGTATCGGGCTGGTGCCGGGATCGAAATGGGCCTCCGGCGCATCGAAGCGCTCAGCCAGGCTGCCGCTGAAGCGGATGAACCAGCCATTATCGCCATCATATTGCACATCGCCCTGCTCGGGCGGCGCATCCGGGCGGTAATGCCGTGCGCGCCAGGGCGCGGGGCCCTCCGCCCAGGCTATCGGATCAGGGTGCCCCGCCGCATCCAGCGCCAATTCGATTTCATAGCGGTGATCCACACAGCCAAGCGGAAAGCCCGGCCCCGCCGCGAGGGAGAGTGTCACCAGCACCCGGTCCATGCGCATCTCCTCAGCCAGGTCAGATTGCGACCTTCACGCCCAATTCTACCACGCGGTCCGAGGGAATACGGAAGAATTCGGTGGCTGAGAGCGAATTGCGGCTGAGCACCACAAAAAGCCATTGCCGCCAGCGCGACATTTTCGGCACTGCCGCCGCCACCACCGTCTCCCGCCCCAGGAAATAGGAGGTCTGCATCGGTTCATAGGGAATGCCCAATTCCGCCAGCGCTTCCAACTCACGCGGGATATTGGGGCTTTCCTGGAAACCGTAGCGCAGTGAAACGCGATAGATATCGGGCGCCAATTCCTCAACCGCGCGGCGCCGGTCAGCACCCACCTGCGGCACATCCTCATTCGCGACTGTCACGAACAGCACGCGTTCATGCAAGACCTTATTATGCTTCAGGTTGTGCAGCAGCGCACCGGGCAGGAATTCCGCCTGGCTGGTCATGAATACCGCGGTGCCGGGCACGCGCACGGTGCGCGATTGCGGCAGGCGCGCAATGAAGGATTTAAGCGGCAAGCCATCCTGGCGGATACGCGCAAACAGCAATTCCCGCCCGCGATGCCAGGTCAGCATGGTGATGAACAGCGCGATGCCAAGCACCAGCGGCACATAGCCGCCTTCGGGAATCTTCAGGACATTGGACAGGAAGTAAGCAAGGTCCAGCGCCAGCAGCGGCAGGAAAACGCCAAGCACGCCAAGCAAGGGCCAGCCGAATTTGCGATGGAACACAACGACAGCAAGCAATGTGGTGCATACGAAAGTCCCCGTCACCGCAATGCCATAGGCCGCCGCCAAGCGTTCGGAATCACGGAACGTCACCACCAGAATCAGCACACCGATCAGCAGGGCGAAATTCACCTGCGGCATATAGATCTGGCCTTCTTCGGTGTCGCTGGTATGGCGCACCACCAGCCGCGGCAGGAAGCCAAGCTGCACGCATTGCCGCGCAATGGTATAGGCGCCCGAGATCATCGCCTGGCTTGCGATAATGGTGGCGGCGGTTGCCAGGAACACCAAAGGCAGGCGAAACCATTCCGGCGCCAGCAGGAAGAACGGGTTTTCGAGTGCGGCCGGATCGCGCAGCAAAAGCGCGCCCTGGCCGAGGTAATTCAACACCAGCGCCGGCAGCACAATCACCAGCCACGCCCAGCGAATGGGCCGGCGGCCGAAATGTCCCATATCGGCATAAAGGGCCTCGGCCCCCGTCACCGCCAGCACGACGGAGCCAAAGGCAATAAAGGCCATAAGCTTGTAATGCAGGCAGAAGGTAATCGCCCAATGCGGTGAAATCGCCGCCAGTACGCCGGGATTATGGAGCACTTCCCAAAGCCCAAGCAGGCCCAGCACCAGGAACCAGGCCGCACAAATGGGCCCGAAAATCGCCCCCATTTTTGCCGTGCCGCGATACTGCACCAGAAACAGCGCCAGCAGGATCACCACTGAAATGGGCAATACGGCCTTTTCCAGATGGGGGGAGACAACCTTGAGTCCCTCAACCGCCGAAAGCACGGAAATCGCCGGCGTGATGATGCCATCACCAAAAAACAGGCAGGCGCCGGCAATGCCAATCAGCGCCAAAGCCCAGCGCAGCCGCGCATTTTCCACACTACGCTGGGCAAGCGCCATCAGCGCCAGAATGCCACCTTCACCGCGATTATCCGCGCGCAGAATAAAGACAACATATTTGACCGTCACGGTCAGGATGAGCGACCAGATGATGAGGCTGAGTAGGCCCAGAACCTCCCAGGCCTCGACGCCACCATCCTCAAAATGGTTCGCGGCGGCGCGCATGGCGTAAAGCGGGGAGGTACCAATATCCCCATAAACCACGCCCAGAACCGCCAGGATCAGTACAAGCGAAGGGGCGCTACGCTCGGTAGCGGCGGGGCTGCTCATGGCGTTCTTGCCTTCCTGGGATTCATTGCCGCGCAATCTGCCCCGTCAGCGAAGGATTGCAAGGCATTTGCCCCGCATACCGCGCATGGCGGGCATTCAATGCCCGCGCAGGATCTGGCTCAAAAATAGCTTGAGCCGGTCGGTCTTTGGCGCATTGAAGACCTGATCGGGGGTGCCGATTTCAACCACCTCTCCCTGGTCCATAAACACCACGCGGTCGGCGACCTGGCGGGCGAAGCCCATTTCATGGGTCACCACCATCATGGTCATGCCCGTGCCCGCCAATTCCACCATCACATCCAGCACTTCCTTGATCATTTCGGGATCGAGGGCAGAGGTGGGTTCGTCGAACAACATGATCTTGGGGCGCATGCAAAGGGCGCGGGCAATCGCCACGCGCTGCTGCTGCCCGCCGGAAAGCTGGCCCGGATATTTCTTCGCCTGTTCAGGGATTTTGACGCGCGCCAGCAATTCCATCGCCAGTTCTTCCGCATCCTTCTTCGGCATGCGCCGAACCCAAATCGGCGCCAAGGTGCAGTTTTCCAGCACCGTCAGATGCGGGAAAAGATTGAAGGATTGGAAGACCATGCCAACTTCGCGGCGGATCGCATCCAAGGCGCGCACATCATCGGTCAGTTCAATGCCTTCCACCGCAATGCGGCCTTCCTGGTGGATTTCCAGCCGGTTGATGCAGCGGATCATGGTGGATTTGCCAGAACCTGATGGGCCGCACACCACCACCCGTTCGCCGGGGGCGACAGACAGGTTCACATCGCGCAGCACATGCAGCGCGCCGAACCATTTATTGACGCCGGCCAATTCGATGGCGGGCTTCGCATCGGCCTTGGCGGCGGAGGCAACTTGGGCAAGATCAGCGGAAGCGCTCATTTGATTTTTCCCGGGGCTCAGCGGCGGCGATGGCGGTTCAACTCCGCCTCCAACCCGCGGCTGTATTTGGACATGGCGTAACAGAAAACCAGATAGATGCTGCCGATAAAGACATAAACCTCAACGCCGAAGCCCTGCCAGGCGGGCTCCACAATCGCGGTCTTTCCAGCGGTGAGCAGATCGAAAATGCCGATGATCAGCACCAGCGACGTATCCTTGAAGAAGCCGATGAAGGTATTGACCAAGGGCGGGATCACCATGCGCAACGCCTGGGGCAGGATGATCAGCCCGGTCTTCTGCCAGAAGGTCAGGCCCATCGCATCGGCGGCTTCATATTGCCCCTTGGGCAACGCTTGCAGGCCGCCGCGCACCACCTCCGCCAGATAGGCGCCAGCAAACAGGATAATGGCAATCTGTGCGCGCAGAAGCTTATCAATATTCATCCCCTCTGGCAGGAATAGGGGGAACATGACGCTGGCCATGAATAAAAGGCTGATCAGCGGCACGCCGCGGATCAATTCCACATATAGCACACACAATACCTTGATGGCGGGGAGCGATGAACGCCGGCCAAGGGCGACCAGAATGGAAAGCGGAAAGGCGAAAGCGAGCCCAAAGGTCGCCAGGATCAGCGTAATCGGCAAGCCGCCCCAGCGTTCCTGCGGCACATAGGGCAGGCCGAAAATGCCGCCCCACATCAGAATGCCAATCGCGGTCAGCATGGCAATCCAGATCAGCGCCAATTCCCAGCGCCAGAAGCGCCGCATGGCGGAGATGATATAGAGCACCACGAACAAGACACAGGCCAAGGCCGGGCGCCAATGCTGCTCAAAAGGATAGGTGCCAAACAGCATGAAGCGGTGTTTTTCGCCGATCACCGCCCAGCAGGCGCCAGCGCCGCGCAATTCGCGGCAAGCTTGCGTCTGCGGCCCCTGCGCATTGGATGGCACTGACCAGATCGCATTCACGAAGGCCCAATCAATGAAGGACAGCGTGAATTTGATCAGCAGATAGCCCATGGCCAGCGTCACGGCCGTGGAAAGCCAGCCAGAGAATAGATTTGCCTTGGCCCAGGCAATCGGCCCCACCGCCGTGATCGGCGCCTTGCGCGGCCCTGATGAGATGCTTGTGTCGCTCATGGCCGGCCCCCTTATCGTTCAACCAGCGCAATGCGCGCATTATACCAATTCATGAAAAGGCTGATCGAAAGACTGATGGTCAGATAGACCGCCATGATGATGGCAATGCCTTCAATCGCCTGCCCTGTTTGATTGAGCGTGGTATTGGCGATGGAGACGATATCCTGATAGCCGATCGCCACCGCAAGCGAGGAATTCTTTGTCAGGTTCAGGTAATTCGAAGTCAAGGGCGGGATGATGACGCGCAGCGCCTGCGGCATCACGATCAACCGCAGCACCGACCCGTGCCTGAGGCCGAGCGCCTGCGCCGCTTCCCATTGCCCGTGATTGACCGACATGACCCCAGCACGCACTACCTCCGCAATGAAGCCAGCCGTATAGGTGACAAGCCCAATCAGCAGCGCGAAATATTCAGGGCTGACATTGATGCCGCCGCGGAAATTGAAACCACGCAGCACGGGGTATTCAATCTCCCACGGCGCGCCCAAAGCATACCAGATCACCACCGGCAGGACCAACATCAAGCCGAGCGCGGTGGGCCAAACCTTGCGCGGTTGGCCATCTGCCATCTGCTTGGCGCGTGCCATGCGGCCATAAAGCCAGGTGCCGAGAATCCCCAACAGAAAAGCGACCAGCGCCGCAGTATGCGCATTTTCCCAAATCAGCGCCGGCAGCTTGAGGCCGCGATTGGACAGCACCACGCCTTCCATGGGCTTCAGCGCCTGACGCGGCCCGGGCAGGCCTTGCAGGATGGTATACCAAAACAGCAATTGCAGCAGCAGCGGCAGATCGCGAATGATTTCGATATAGGCACCAGCGATGCGCGAAAGCAGGAAATTCTTCGAAAGCCGCGCAATGCCAATGGCGGTGCCAAGGATCGTTGCCAGCACCACACCAACCACCGCGACCTTCAGCGTATTCAGCACGCCAACCAGCAGCGCGCGGGCATAGGTATTGGTGGGATCATAGGGGATCAGGCTTTCGGCAATCGGCAGGCCAGCCTCACGGTCCAGGAAGCCAAATCCGGTCGCAATCCGCCGCACCGCAAGGTTGTGGGATGTATTGCTCCAGAGCCAATAGATCACGCTGCCAACAGCCGCGACGACCACGACTTGCCAGAAAATGCCGCGCACCCGTTCATCGGACCAGGATAGCCGGAGCGGGCGCTTGGGCGGCCTGCGCTTATAGCGCGGATCGCTCGTCGTATCGGACATTATGCGCCTCTCCTGCCAATTGCCCTGGCCTTCGGGGCCGGGTAGTGCCGCGACAGCGACCAGCCTGCTGCAAACGGAAGCAAAGCGTTACCGGATAGCAGGCCATCCCCGCAAGCGGCGTGCTTCGGCGGCACTTCCCTTCCCAGGCTTGGTCTTGGCAGCACAGCGTCTAATGGCTTGATCAAGCGCGGTTCTCTCATTTGGCGCAACTGCCTCATGCGCAGGGCTCAGCAATTCCCGCGCCACCGCTTCCCTTCCCTTGCGGGCAATGCCACATGCGCCCGAGGAATCGCGGAGGCAGCAGCATGCGGCAGATGGACAAGGCAGCAATCCGGGCGGCCCTGCCCTGGGACAGGCTGATCGAAGCCCTGGCCGAGATGTTCCGGCAGGGCTGCGAAGCGCCTCTGCGGCACCGCCACGCCTGGCCGGATGACGCCGGGGCGCAAAACACCCTGCTGCTAATGCCGGCCTGGCGTGCCGGCGGGCATTACGGGGTGAAGATTGTCCATGTCGCGCCGGGCAATGATGCGCGCGGCCTGCCCGCGGTGCATGCCAGCTACTTGCTTTCAAATGCCACCACCGGGGCGCCGCTTGCCATGCTGGATGGCGGCGAATTGACGGATCGGCGCACGGCAGCGGCGAGCGTTTTGGCCGCGCGCTATCTGGCCCTGCCGGAGAGTTCGCGCCTGCTGCTGCTCGGCAGTGGCAAGGTCGCCCATGCCCTGGCCGAGGCTTATGCTGCCTGTTTTCCGATCAGGGATATCGCGATCTGGTCGCGCAAGGGCGAAAACGCGGCGCGCCTGGCCGGGCAGCTTGCCGCGCGTGGCATGCCGGCGCGGGCGGTGGATACTCCGGATGTCGCCGCCGCCGATATCATCAGCGCCGCGACACTGGCGAGCGACCCGCTGATCCAAGGCGCGGCTTTGCGGCGGGGGGTGCATCTTGATCTGGTTGGCGCCTATCGGCCCGATATGCGCGAAGCCGATGCGCTGGCGCTCAAGCGCGCGCTTTTGGTGGTGGATACCCGCGCCGGGGGCCTGGCCGAGGCCGGCGATGTGGTGCAGGCCATCGCGGAGGGCGCGATTACGGCGGACCACGTGGTGGCGGATTTGGCCGAGCTTTGCCGTGGCACCCATCCGGGCCGGCAAAGCGCTGATCAGATCACCGCCTTCAAATCCGTGGGCTGGGCCGGGGAGGATTTGGCGGCGGCAGTGCTGGCTTATGGGGCGGGGTGACAAGACAAGGTTTTCGAAACCATGAGCTCGCAAGAGGCGGGACTCCTGCTTTTGGAAACTGAAATTTTGTTGACAGATTACTCTTCGCGGGGTCCCATTAAGTCTAACAACTCTAAATACCAGGAATGGTCATGTGGTTTGCGTACGTTGATGAATCAAAAGAAAATAACTCGTTTTTCGTTTATAGTGCGCTGCTCATAGAAAGCGACGCTTGGAACGAAACGTTTGCGGCGGTTAAAGCTTTACGCCAACAGCTTCGTCAGTCTCACGGTATTTTCATAAACAAAGAGCTACATGCTTGGAAATTTGCCGCTGGCAAAGGTCAGATTTCAGACAGGATTCTTGATAAGCAACGGCGCGCGGTGATCTTTGCCGAAGTTCTCAAGTTTATTGCTGAGAGCGGGAAATTCAAACTAATCTCCAGCGTGCACACCTCCGAATTTTATGCTTTTGATCGATTGATGAATCGGCTTAACAGAACCGCTCAAGCCAAGAAGACGAACGTCTTACTGTTTTGCGATGAGGGACAAGAAGCAGTTTTCACCAGACGCATTCGAAAAATGCGAGTCTACAACCAAATTCCAAGTAACCGAGGTGTATGGCAGGATAGCGGCTCGGTCGTGAAGAATATACCGATACAGAATATTATCGAGGATCCCATATTCAAGAAATCGCACATGTCCTATTTCATACAACTCGTGGATTTCTGCGCTTATGCGTTACTAAGGAAAGAGAAACCTATCGCTAGCCGGACTGCGTTAGGTTATCATGAAATGTACGGCTCACTTAGACCCTGTATCGAGACTGCAGTGGCGCCTAGGTGCAAGGAAGGCCTTGGTATCATACGATGAGCCCCCGGCCAGGAGGCCGAGGGCCTAGTCGATTGTGCCGGACCTACCCCTGCCTTCGCAGGATCAGACGAGCTTCTCAACGCTACGCATAGCTCACGTACTAGTCAACGAATTTTTGCATCGCGCTCCAAGCGCGCCATCAACTCACCTTGGTAAATATGCTTTTGGTTAAGCACACGAGACACGATTGAGAAATCCGTGGGAAACGCTCGATCAGCCTATTGCGGGTGCCTCGGTGATGCTGGCGCATGAGGCGGGATGAGCGCGTTTCACGTGAAACTATTCCTATTACCTACCGCCGCCCAAACATCCGCTCCAATGCCGCCGCATCCAGCTTCAGCACCGTGGGCCTGCCATGGCTGCACGTCGCGGCGCGCGGGGTTGCTTCCATCTGGCGCAGCAGCGCATCCATCTCGGCCGCATTGAGTCTCCGCCCGGCGCGGATGCTGCCATGGCAGGCAAGCCGTGCAATCGCAGCATCCAACTTGCGTTCCAGGGCAATGCTTTCCGCATCCACCGCCAATTCCTCAGCCATATCGCGCAGCAGCGGCGCCGGATCAGCAGCGCCAAGCAAGGCCGGCAGGCTTCGCACCAGCACCGCGCCGGCACCGAAGCTCTCAATTTCCAACCCCAACCGCGCCAAGGCTTCCGCCGCCCCCAGCAAGCGCGCCGCATCAGCTTGCGGCATATCCACCACCGCCGGTACCAGCAAAGGCTGGGCGCGTACGCCCCCCTCAAGCAGCTGCGCACTCAGCGCCTCATGCGTCAGGCGTTCATGCGCGGCGTGCTGATCGACCAGCACCAGAGAACCATCGGCAGCTTCAGCAATGATATAGGTGTCCAGTATCTGCGCCACGGCACGGCCCAAGGGATGCGCGGCATCCATCGGCGCGGCGGCGGGCGGCGGCGGCAGGCTCGGCGGGCGGAAACCGAGCGGCAGGCGCGGCTGCGGCAGCCCAGTCGGGCGTGGCATGGATTGGGGCAAAACGGGCAAGGCTTCGCTGAACCCAGCCGCAGGCGCGGCACTCGCCAGCGAGGGCACAGCCACCACCGTCCCGGCCCCAATCGCGAGCGATTTGCGCAGCGCCGAGATCATGGCCCCGCGGACCGCTTCGCCGTCACGAAAGCGAAGCTCGGTCTTCATCGGATGCACATTCACATCCACGGTCTCCGGCGGCACTTGCAGGAATAGCGCAGCCACAGGATGGCGGCCTTGCGGGATCACATCGCGGTAGGCCACACGCAAGGCCACGCGCAGCAGCGGGTCACGCACTGGGCGCCTGTTCACCACCAGATGCTGGCCGAGTGTTGTCGGGCGGTGGTGGGAAGGCAGCGCCGCCAGCCCGCTGATATCGAGCGTCTCGGAGACCGCTTCCACCGGTACCGCCGCGGCGGCAAACTCCGCCCCCAGCACTTGCCGGATGCGCCCTTCCTGGTCCGTGGCGGGCAGGGACAGCACTTCCCGCCCATCGCTCTGCACACGAAACGCCACTTCCGGCCAGGCCAGCGCCAGGCGGCGCACCGCTTCCACCGCGTGCTCGGCTTCCGTGCGGGGATGCTTTAGGAATTTCCGCCGCGCCGGCGTGGCGAAGAATAAATCCCGCACCTCAACCCGCGTGCCGGGCGCGCCGGAAGCGGGCGCCACATCGCCCTTCAATCCACCCTCAACACTGATCCGATGCGCCGCGCCACCCTGCGGGCAAGATGTAATGGAAAGCCGCGCCACCGCGCCGATGGAAGGCAAGGCCTCCCCCCGGAAGCCGAGCGTGGCGATGCGGAACAGGGTCGCTTCTTCCGGCAATTTGGAGGTGGCGTGGCGTTCCACGGCGAGCATGAGGTCTTCCGGCCCCATGCCAATGCCGTCATCTTCCACCAGAATGCGGTCCATCCCGCCGCCTTCCAGCGTCACGGCAATGCGACGCGCCCCGGCATCCAGCGCGTTTTCGACAATTTCCTTAAGCGCGGCGGCGGGGCGTTCCACCACCTCACCAGCCGCGATGCGGTTCGCGGTGGTCTCCGGCAGCAGGCGAATGGCCGGGCGCGGGGCGGTGATGGGGGCAGCGGACATGCGCCCTTATAGCAGAAGCTTCGAGTCGCGCGTCAGCGCGGTTTCCGTTCACTGTCGTTCACGGGAACCGGATAAACTTTTGTCTGGTCGCATTTTCCGAGTCGCCAAGCGATGCCGCTTGGCTTGAAAATGCTCGCGTTTGGTCGCATTTTCCGAGTCGCCAAGTGATTCCGCTTGGCTTGAAAATGCTCGTGTTTGGTCGCATCTTCCGAGTCGCCAAGCGATGCCGCTTGGCTTGAAAATGCTCTAAACAGGCTGCAAGGGCCGATGCGGCCCGGCGGGCGGCAGGATGATGATGGGATCACCCGCGCGCAGCACGCCGCCTTGCAGCACAATCGCCATGACGCCGGATTTGCGGATCAGCCCGCCCGCTGCATCACGCCCGAGCATCGCCGCCATCAACCCCGCCTGGAAATGATCAAGCTGGGCGCAGGGATTGCGTAGCCCGGTGATTTCCACCACCGCCTCGGTCCCCAGGCAAAGCCGCGTGCCGGTGCCAAGCGCGAGCAGGTCAATGCCGCGCGTTGTCACATTCTCCCCGATATCGCCGGGCTTGAGCGCAAAACCCAGGGGGGCGAGTTCTTCAAAGATTTCGGCATGCAACAAATGAAGCTGGCGCAGATTGGGCTGCGATGGATCGCGCGCCACACGAGAGCGATGCTTTACCGTGACGCCCGCATGCGCATCACCTTCCACGCCAAGCCCGGTGAGAAGTTTCAGGCTTTCAACCGGCTGCTTGCTGAAGCGATGCGCGCCATCACGGGCAAGGGCTTGGATGAAAGGCGCCGTCATCCGTGACCCTCCGGCCAAAATGTAGCGATCTTGCCGATCAGCCCGGCGGTTGACCCATCATGCGGTTTTTGCGGCGCACCGGCGCTGAGTTCCGGCAGGATGGCGCCGGCCAATTGCTTGCCAAGCTCAACCCCCCATTGATCAAAGGGATTGAGCCCCCAAAGCGCACCAAGCATCGCGACCTTGTGTTCATAAAGCGCCACCAATTGGCCAAGCGTGAAGGCATCCAGGCGCGGCAGCAGCATGGTCACACTTGGCCGATCACCGGGGAAGACGCGATGCGGCAGCAGGCGCGCAATCTCGGCCTCAGTCACGCCGGCAGCGCGCATCTCAGCAGTGACGGCGGCTGCATCCTTGCCCATCAGCAGCGCTTCGGCTTGAGCGAGACCATTGGCGAGAAGCTTGCGATGGCTATCGGCATGCGCGTGATCAGGCCGCGCCACCAGAATGAAATCCACCGGCACGGGTGTGGTGCCCTGATGCAGCAATTGCATGAAGGAATGCTGCGCATTGGTGCCGGGTTCACCAAACACCACGGGGCCGGAAACACGCTGCAAGACAGCACCGGAGCCAGCGACACGCTTGCCAAGGCTTTCCATTTCCAATTGCTGCAAATGCGCCGGCAAGCGCGCCAGGCGCTCATCATAAGGCAGCACGGCGCGGCTTGGATATCCAAGCCCATTGACATGCCAGACCTCAACCAATGCCAGCAGGACCGGCAGGTTTTCGGCAAGTGGCGCATTGCGGAAATGCTGATCCATCACGCGCGCACCAGCCAGCAGCCGCGCGAAAGCATCCCAGCCAAGCGTCAGCGCGAGAGACAGCCCAATCGCACTCCAGAGCGAAAACCGCCCGCCCACCCAATCGCGAAAACCAAAGACGCGCTCGGGTGAAATCCCGAAAGCGCTGGTCGCAGCAAGATTGGTGGAAAGGGCGGCCATATGTTGCATGGTGCCGGCTTCCCCCAGGCTAGCGCGCAGCCAGTCGCGCGCCAGCGCAGCATTCGCCATGGTTTCTTGCGTGGTGAAGGTTTTGGAGGCCACCAGCACCAGCGTGCGCGTGGGATCAAGCTTGGCCTGCATCTCTGCCCAGGCATGGCCATCCACATTCGCCAGATAATGCCCGCGCAGCGGTGCCTTATCGGTCCAGAGCGCGCGCGCCACCATGGCCGGGCCAAGATCAGACCCGCCAATGCCGATATTGAGCACATCGGTGAAGTGCTCACCCTTGGCGGTCAGAATGCGCCCTTCATGCAGGGCGCGGGTGAAAGCCTCCATGCGCGCACGCACCGCAAGCACTTCGGGCATGAGATTTTCAGCGCCTGCGCGGAAATCATCTTCGGGCGCGGCGCGTAGCGCCATGTGCAGCGCAGCACGATCTTCAGTTTCGTTCACTGCCGCGCCGGCGAAAAGCCGCGCGCGAAAGCCTGCGACATCGCGTGCCTCGGCGAGTGCCAGCAGCGCCTTCAGCACCGCATCCGACAGCGCCGTTTTGGAAAAATCGAGCAGCACATCGCCCGCCTGGCGCGAAAAGCGAATGAAACGATCCGCATCGGCGGCGAAAAGCGGGCGAATGGCCGCGGCATCGGGCCGAGCCGCCAAAGCCATCAGCGCCGCCCAGGCGGTTTCAGATTTATCCTCGGACATGAATGGGTGTTCGCACGCCTCCACGGCGGGACTATGGCAGAGGGAGCGATGCTTTAGCCATGCCGAACCACCCGCAAGGGCGCCAGTATGGCGGCGCCAAGACCAAGGAAAGCGATCACCGTGGCCAGGCCCCAGGCCTGGCTATCCGTCACCTGCGTCACCAAAGCGACCGCCGCCGGGCCGAGAAACCCTGTGGCGCGCCCGGAAAGCGCGAAAAGCCCGAAATGCGCCGCGACTTCATCGGGGGGCGCCATATGGGCCATCAGCGTGCGCGATGCCGCCTGGGCAGGCCCCATGAAAAGCCCAAGCGCCATGGCCAGGGCCCAGAACAAGGTCTTGTCATTGCTCAGCAGCAGAAAAGCGCCCAGCACAATCATGGCACCAAGCGCGATCAGCACCGTGGGTTTGGCGCCGAGCCGATCCTCGATCAGCCCAAAGCCAGCCGCACCCAGCCCCGCCGTCACATTCATGGCAATGCCGAAATAGAGGATTTCCTGCATGGTCATGCCATGCACGCCGGCGGCGTAAATAGCGCCGAAGGCAAACAGGGTATTCAGCCCATCCGTGTAAAACAGACGCGCAATCAGAAACCGCGCCATGGCCGGGCGCCGCGGCAGGCCACGCAGCAGATTGCTCATTTCAAGCAAGCCCGCCGCAAGCGCATCGCCGAGCTTGGGCCGCACGCCCTTTGGATCAGGCAAGGCGACCAAGACCGGCCAGCCGAATACCAATATCCAAACCGCGACCAAAACGGCCGAGGCCCGCACATGCTCCGCCGCACCGCGATCAAGCCCGAAGGGGGAAGGATCTGGCTGAATGAACAGCACCAGCGCCAGCAACAGGCAGGCAAGCCCACCCGCATAGCCAAGCCCCCAGGCCAATCCCGAAAGCCGGCCCATGCGTTCTTGCGGCACCAGGCCAGGCAGCATGGCATTGTAAAAGACCGTGCCCAATTCAAAAGCTACGGTCGCAATGCCAATGCAGATCAGCGCATAAACCGCATCTGAAGGATCGGGCCGCGCAAACCAGATCAGCGCGGTGAAGATTGCGGTCGCGAGTGTGCAGAGCGTCAACATCGCCCGCCGGCGCCGCCCCTGATCGGCGATGGCGCCCAAAAGCGGGGAGAGCAGCGCAATGGCGAAAGCCGCCAGCGTCTGCATCCAGCCCCATTGCGCCTGGCCTGTTACTGGATCGGGCGCAATGCCTTGCGTGAAATAGGCCGCGATGACGAAGGTGGAAACCACCGTCGGAAAGCCGCTATTGGCCCAATCATAAAGCGCCCAGGCGAGAGCCTTGGTCTTGCCTGGGGCTTCGGCCACTTGGGCTATTCCATGATCCCCTTCGGCCCGCGCGCAATGGCAACAGCGCCAGTGCGCGAAACCTCAGCGAGGCCAATCGGGCGCATCAGCGCCACGAAAGCATCAATCTTGTCGGCATTGCCGGTCATCTCCAAGACGAAGCTTTCCGTGGTGGCATCCACCACGCGCGCGCGAAAGGCATCGGCCAGCCGCAGCACTTCCATGCGATTGTCTCCGCGCCCGACCACCTTGATCAGCGCCAATTCGCGCGTCAGATGCGGGCCTTCGATGGTAAGGTCAGAAACCTTATGCACCGGCACCAGCCGATCCAGCTGCGCCTTGATTTGCTCAATTACCATATCGGTGCCGCTGGTGACGATGGTGATGCGCGAAATCCGCCCGGTCTCATCCACCGGCGCCACAGTCAGGCTATCAATATTATAGCCGCGGCCAGAGAATAGGCCGATGACGCGCGCCAGCACGCCCGCTTCGTTTTCAACAAGCACAGCAATGGTCGCGGCGCGTTGGCCGCCTTTCAGATCAGACATTGCGGTGCTCCTCAGACCAGGACCTTGCCTTCATCGGTAACGCCGGCAACGCCACCTTCCTGGCCCGGCGCCAGGATCATTTCATTATGCGCGGCACCCGATGGGATCATCGGGAAGCAGTTTTCATCCTTCGCCACACAGATATCGGCAATCACGGGCTTATCTATCGCAATCATTTCCCGGATCACGCGATCCAGATCATCAATCCCTTCCGCGCGCATGCCAACCGCATGGAAGCTTTCGGCAAGCCTCACGAAATCCGGCAGCGATGCCGAATAGCTTTCGGAATAGCGCCCGCCATGCAGCAATTCCTGCCATTGGCGCACCATGCCCATATATTCATTGTTCAGAATGAACACCTTCACCGGCAGGCGATATTGCGCAAGCGTGCCCATTTCCTGAATATTCATCAGGATCGAAGCCTCACCGGCGATATCAATCACCAGCGCATCCGGATGCGCGATCTGCACGCCCATCGCCGCCGGCAGCCCATAGCCCATTGTGCCAAGCCCGCCAGAGGTCATCCAGCGATTGGGCTTGTCAAAGCCGAAATATTGCGCCGCCCACATCTGGTGCTGACCAACCTCGGTGGTGATGAAGGTCTCACGCCCCAATTCGCGCGTGATGTCATAAAGCCGCTTGACCGCATGCTGCGGCTTGATGATCTTGCTTTCCTGGCGATAGGCCAAGCATTGCTTGCCGCGCCAGCCATCAATCTGGCGCCACCAGGCGGCAAGTGCGGGCTTGTCCTGCGCCGCTTCATCCGCCTTCCAGGCTTCAATCATGGCGGCGAGCACAGCGCGCGCATCGCCCACAATCGGCACGTCCACGGCGACATTCTTGTTGATCGAAGACGGATCAATATCCGCATGGATCTTCTTCGACCCCGGTGAGAAGGCATTGAGCCGCCCGGTCACACGGTCATCGAAACGCGCGCCGATATTGAACATGACATCGCAGCCATGCATCGCCAGATTGGCTTCATAAGTGCCGTGCATGCCAAGCATGCCAAGGAATTGCGGGTCTTCCGCCGGATAGGCGCCAAGCCCCATTAGCGTATTGGTGCAGGGCATGCCTGTCATGCGGACAAATTCGCGCAGCAGGCGCGATGCTTCCGGCCCGGCATTGATCACGCCGCCGCCGGCATAGACAATCGGGCGATGCGCGCGCTTCAGCAGCCGCACCGCATCGCGAATAGCCTTGGCATCGGGTTCCGTGCGCGGGCGATAGGAACGATGGCTTTGCGTGGTCGCTTCCCGATAGGGCGCCTTGTTGATCAGAATATCCTTCGGCAGATCAATCACCACCGGGCCGGGGCGGCCGGATTTCGCGACGTAAAACGCCTCATGCATCACACGCGAAAGGTCTTCGGATTTCTTGACCAGATAGTTATGCTTGGTCGCGGGGCGGGTGATGCCGGTGGTATCGGCTTCCTGGAAAGCATCATTGCCGATCAGATGGGTTGGCACCTGCCCGGTCAGGCAGATCACCGGAATGGAATCCATCAGCGCATCCACAAGCCCCGTCACGGCATTGGTCGCACCAGGGCCGGAGGTGACCAGCACCACCCCAACCTTGCCGGTGGACCGCGCATAGCCTTCCGCCGCATGCACCGCCGCCTGTTCATGGCGCACCAGGATGTGGCGAATGGCGTTTTGCTGGAAAATCGCGTCATAGATCGGCAGCACCGCGCCGCCGGGATAGCCGAAGATTACCTCCACGCCGTTATCCTTCAGCGCGCGCAAAACGACCTCGGCGCCCGACATGGTCAGGGCGTCAGAGGCGGGCGGGGCTTGGGTGGCGGCGGACATGGGTGACTTCCTTCATGAAAAGCGACCGGCCCCAAGGGTGCGGGGTCGGCGAGGAGGGGCCTGTTAGACCCTCGAATCGGGGGCGTCAACGGATAAAATCAAGAAATGCGAAAAAATTGGCTGATTCACTTTCCGAAAATTGCGCCAAATCTTCAAATCGCGCATTTATGATATAGGTACGCTCGGGCGGGGCCAGTTCATGGTGGCGGAACCAGGTGGCTTGCCGCTTGGTATATTGCCCAGTCGCGAGGATGGCGCGGGCAGAGGCTTCCTCTGCCGTCAGCTTCCCGGCCAGCATGGCGGAGATTTCCGGCACGCCATGGGCGCGCATGGCGGGCAAGGCTGGGTCAAGCCCTTGGGCCAGCAGGGCGCGCACCTCGTCAACCGCCCCGGCCTGGATCATCGCCGCCCAACGCCGGGCGATGGCGGCGCGGAGTTCCGCCCGTGGCGGGTCCAGCAGAATGGCGGCAAAGCGCCAGGGCGCGGGGCTGGCGCTGGCTTCCGCCTGCCAAGCGGCGATGCCGCGTCCGGTGCCGCGCCAGACCTCCCAAGCGCGGGCAAGGCGCTGGCTGTCGCTCGGCCGAAGGCGCGCGGCGGAGCCTGGGTCTTCGGCCGCAAGCCGCGCATGCAGGGCAGCCGGGCCTTCTTCGGCCAGAAGCCGGCGGGCTTCTTCGCGCGCGGGTGAGGGGATGGGCGGGATGGCAGCGATGCCTTGCGTCAGGGCCGCGCAATACATGCCTGTGCCGCCGCAAATGATGGGAAGCCGCCCGGCGGCATGGACGTCATCAATGGCCTTGAGGGCGGCATCGCGCCACCAGGCAACAGAAGCGGCCTCGGCCGCCGGGCGCACTCCGTAGAGAAGGTGCGGCACGCGCGCTTCATCCGCCGTGCTCGGGCGCGCGGTGATGATGTGGAGTTCCCGATAAAGCTGCATGCTATCGGCGTTGATGATGGCGCCGCCGAGACGTTCAGCGATGGCGAGCGCGAGGGCGGATTTGCCCGAGGCTGTGGGGCCAACCACAAACAAGGCGAGAGGTTGAAACTCCTTCATGGCGCGGGCATAGGCCGGATATGGAAAAGGTTTTGACCCTGATCGCGCCGCGTGGCGCGCTTGCCCCGGAACATCAGGCCAAGGTGGCCGCGGCGCTGCGCGATGCGGGCGCTGAGCTTGGCCCTGCCGTGCCGCTTGCTGCCGATGAAGCCACCGATCTCCCCTTCGCCGGCCTGCCGCTGGAGGTTGCCGATCGTGCGGCGCGCAGCGCGCTGGCAGGCAGCCCTGTGGATGCCATTGCGCAAGACGCTGCCAGGCGGCGGAAGCGCCTGCTGATTGCCGATATGGACAGCACCATGGTCACCAGTGAGACACTGGATGAGCTGGCGGGTGAGGCTGGGCTGAAGGAAGAAATCTCGGCCATCACGCGCCGCGCCATGAACGGCGAATTGGATTTCGAAGGGGCGCTGCGCGAGCGGGTTGGCATGCTGAAGGGCCTGGCGCTGGAAGCGCTGGAGCGCACCTGGGCCAGCACCGCGCTGATGCCGGGCGCCGAGGAATTGGTCGCGACCATGCGCGCCCATGGCGCACGCTGCGTCCTGGTATCCGGTGGCTTCACCTTTTTCACGGGCCGGGTCGCGGAACGGCTCGGCTTTCATGAACATTACTCCAATACCCTGCTGCATGAGGGCGGCCGCCTGACCGGCCAGGTGGGCGAGCCCATTCTGGGGCGCAATGCCAAGCTGGTTACGCTGAAGCGCCTGGCAGCGGAAGAAGGGATTGATCTGGCGGCGAGCTTGGCCGTGGGCGATGGCGCGAATGATCTGGACATGCTGGGTGCTGCCGGGCTTGGCGTGGCCTTCAAGGCCAAGCCCGTCGTGGCGGCGGCCGCGCGGGCGCGGGTGGATCATGCGGATTTGCGCGCGCTGCTGTTCGCGCAGGGGTATCGGGTGGAGGCGTTTCGGCGGGGGAATTGATGCATGAATCCTCAGAGCGTAAGCTTGGTATCGCTACAAAAACTTGAATTACAGGATCAGCAAATGGAATCTGAAGCCTTGGAGCCTGAGACGCTTGTGGAACTGCTCAAGCAGCGGCGCGCCGGCAAATTCGTGTCGGCCAGTACGATGGATGATCGCCTCGCGGCCATGCTGGCGCGCAAGCGCCAAGCCCATGCCGTACAGGATTGAATTCACCGAAGCTTCTGGCCGTGACCTTGAATTTGTTTGCGGATCTTTTTTTTGAAAGCCGCATGAGCTTCGATGAAGGTGCCGACCATACCTTGGAACATGCGGCAGAACGCATCAGGCATATCCGTGCCAGCGCCGAACGCCGGACGCTACTCCCTGCTCGTACCATAACGCGTGGGACTATTGTGGCCGGATTTCGGTTATTCGTTATGAAGCTCGCGATTATGGGTGCTACAGAGGTCGATACAACCGAATCGGAGTGAACATGCCAACATGGCTTACCGCACTGGTTACGCTCTTTATCGGCCTGATAGGCTGGCGCATTCAGTTAATCGGCAAGCGCCGTACCGAACTCGCCGAAGAAGCTTTGCTTGTCTTTGCCAATGCGGTTGATGCCATGACATCGGTCCGTGCGCCCATGAGCTTCGCTGGCGAGCACGCGGCGTTGCGCGAGAAACTCGTCAAGCCAAAAGACAAAAAGCTGCCGGGTGAGGATTACCAGATCATCCTGTGGCGGCTTGAAAAGAGCAACGAACGCTTTGCTGAACTGCGCCGGCTTCAATTGCTTTGCAGATACCACTTCGGCGAGGCGGCGCATGACGCCTTTGAGAAGCTAAACTCGGCGCGGCATCAGGTATGGGTGGCGGCCTATATGGGCGCCACCACGGGCGACGATGTACCGCCTACCCAAGAGAACCTGAGGCGTTGGCAGAGTTGGCGGGAGGCGATATGGGCGGGCTCCGCGCAACCCGATACTATTGCCGACGCTGTGGGCGCCGCGCAGCGCGACCTTGAAGCGATCCTCACGCCGCACCTGCGTGCCGACGCTGCCTTGCTACCCATCGCGGGCGGCTGGCGGGCCAGCAAGGCACGCGCGATGGCGCTCGTTCGTCGTGGCGACCAATCCAAACCGACCACGCCGCAGGACTGACTGGACGCCGATTATTGGTATGATGTTGACGAAAGGGCGCGCAAGGTCAGCGTACTCGGGATATTCTTCGGCGGGCAGGATCATATTCGCCGCATGCTGATCAGGCTTTTGGGGCCGGACCCCTCCGGCCTCACGTAAAGATTGACCAGAACATCCGCGCACTTGTGATCGCGAGGAACACCGCAAAGGCGCGCTTCAGCACCAAGGGCGGGATGCTATGCGCCAGCTTCACGCCCCAAGGGGTTGCGATGATGGAAGTGGGTGCGATCAGCGCAAAGCCGATCAGGCTGACATAGCCGAGTGAGAAGGGCGGTACGCGCGGATCGCTCCACCCGCCCCAGATCAGGCCGATGGTGGCGGGGATGGCGATGATCACCCCGAAGGCCGAAGCGGTCGCAACTGCGGCGCGGATCGGATAACCAAGCAAGGACAGCAAAGGCACCCCCAAGGTGCCGCCACCAATCCCCATCATGGCGCTGACCGAACCAATGCCAAGGCCGAGTGCCGCGCGCGGCGCGCCTTCCGGCACGCGATCGGTCAATTTGAAGTCCAAGCCGGTGAAGCCCATGTTGAAGGCGACCAGCAGCGCAACCAGGGCGAAAATCGCTGTCTGCCCCTCACCCCGCACATAAACCGCGAGCAGCGTGCCCACCACTACGCCGGCCAACATGCTTGGCCAAATGGAACGCACCAGCGCCATATCCATCGCCCCCGTCGCGCGATGCTTGCGCGCCGATTGGATGGAAGTTGGGATAATGGTGGCGAGTGAGGTCGCCACCGCCACCTTCATCTGCACCGCCTCAGGAATGCCAAAGAGCGGAAAGACATTGAACAGCAGCGGCACAATCACAATGCCGCCGCCCACGCCAAGCAAACCTGCGAGCGTGCCGGAAACCAGGCCCGTCGCCGCCATGGCCAAGGCCAAGGCGCCGAGCCAGAGCGGATCGTTCAGATAACTCATTTTTTTTCCTTAGTGGCTCTGTGCCGTCCTCAAGCGGCGTGGCATAAAGCCGCCGGGCTTGCGCGTCACCCCATGGCGCCGCGCTAAGGGGATGTTTGCGATGGCTGATGCACGAATTCTGGGCGTTTTGGGCGGCATGGGGCCGCTGGCGAGTGCATGTTTCATGCAGCGCCTGACGCTACTGACACCGGCGGAGCGTGATCAGGACCATATCCCGACCATCCTGTGGTCTGACCCGCGCGTGCCGGACCGCACCGCGGCGCGGGTTGCGGGCGGGGAAGACCCCTTGCCGGCGCTGGTGCGCGGCATTCGCGGCTTGGAAGCCGCTGGCTGCGGCGCCATCGCCATTCCCTGCAATACCGCCCATGGCTGGTATGATGGCATGGTTGCCGCGACCAGCCTGCCTATTCTGCATATTGTGGATGCGGCGGGCGCGGAATTGCAGCGCCTTGGCGTGGCCGGTGGGCGCATTGGCGTAATGGGCACAGCGGGGACACTCGCGATGCGGCTTTATCAGCAAAGGCTGGATCAGCTTGGCTATGAATGCCTAACGCCGAGCGAGGCCGAGATGCAAAGCCGTGTCACACCGGCGATCACGGCGGTGAAGGCAAACAAACTCGCGGAATCCTATGAACCCTTGGCGGAAGTGGCGCAGAGCCTGATGGCGCGCGGTGCCAAGGCGGTGGTGCTGGGGTGCACGGAAATCCCGCTTGGCATTGCGGCGGGGCCGGCGCTGCCCTTTCCGGTGGCGGATACGATTGATGCGCTAGCACGGGCGGCGATTGGGTGGGCGAAGGCGTGACGGCCTTCAACCGTAGCCAGAATCAGGGGCCACGGCTGAAACCCCAGCCTAGTCAAAGACCTATGTCTTGACCTCTATGCGTCTTACCGCTGCTGCGTTCGCTTCTGGCCAGCAGCACTGGGGCGGCGACATTGCTCGCAAAATTGCGCGGCCTTCACGAGTGCTGACCGACAAGACCTGAGGGTCTTGCGGCGCATTCTCAGGGTTACTCCATTTGAATCAACAAGCCATCGGCGCCCAACTGCAAGGCGTAGCCGCTACGCGATGGGTGGAGCGTGATGATGACACCAGCCGGATTCTGCAACCACAATCCGCCTTCAATCTCGCTGGAGCCAGCTACGGCGCCGGCACGCGCGCCGCCATAGAGGCCAGGAAAATCAGCGACCTTGGAAAGGCGATAGACTTCGCCATGAGCCCGAACCTCGGAAATGCCTATTCCGCCGACACCAAGGCCGCGGATTCGAAAACGGTAGCTATGTCCACCGAATGTCAGCGTACCGCTGCCCCAAGACACGCCATAAAACAAACCGACTTGAGTCTGGGAAAGGGTTACTGTGCCGACAGGGCGTTCCGCGTCCTGGCTGCCTGTCTGCGCAGCGACATTACGGGTCCAGAGCGCGGCCAAGGCAAGCCCGCTTGCGGCGCGGCGTGTAATGCTGAAAGCGGCCATTGATGCTATTTCCTATGTCGCCTTATCAATGCTTACAACATGTCTGATTAAATTGGAATCATATGGCGTCTGCGAAACTGCGACCAGATCAGGCGTGAGCGCGTTTCCCGTTCATGACGGTTCACAGGAAACGCACTAAACGCCCGCCAACATCGCCTCCACCATCGGGCGATAGGGCGTGGTGCCATCGCGTGCGCGCAAAGCGCCCGCAGCTGAGGCAAAACGCAAAGCCGCGTCAATGCCTATGCCTTCGGCCATCGCCAAGGCATAGGCGCCGTGGAACACATCGCCCGCGCCGGTGGTATTGGTGGCCTCAACCGGAAAGGCCGGGATTTCCTGCGGCGCCGCCATGCCGGGTGTGAGCCAGAGCGTGCCTTTCTCCCCGCGCGTCACGGCGGCGAGCTTCACGGGGCCTGAGGCCAAGGCGCGGCGCAGCCCTTCCTCCGGCGCAGAACCAGGCGCGAAATTCTGCAAGCCGGTGACGGAGAAAATCGCGTGATCCACGCGCGGCACCAAATCCACCAGAATGCGCGTTTCGCTTTTCTCGCCATCCAGTACCACGGGAATGCCAAGGCGCCGCGCTTCTGCCGCTGCAACCGCGACACCTTCGGGCCAGCGCGGATCGCAACAAAGCGCGCCGGCGCCGGCAAGGCTTTCCAAGGGCAGCCAGCCGGGATCTATGCCCAGATCAGCGCCGCGAAAGCCGATGATGGTGCGTTCGCCATGGCGGTCCACCAGCACGGCGGAAACCGGGCTCCGCCCTCCCGCCACGCGTTTGAGGCCGGCAGTGTTCACGCCATCCGCTTCCAAGGCGGCGGCAAGCAAGGGCGCGTTCAAATCATCGCCCACCCGGCCCCAGAAATCCGCGCGGCCGCCAAGGCGCGTCACCGCAATCGCCGCATTGGCCGCCATGCCGCCGGCATTCAGCACATAGGATCGGGCGGCGATTTTCGCGGGCGGTTGGGGTATATCCTCCACCCGGAACACATGATCGGCGACAACATTGCCAAGGCAGACAACACGCGGCGGGGGAAGGGGTGCGGCCATGATGGGCCATAGCCTGTCACGGCAGGACCGTCTTGGCCAAGTGCCGCCCGAAATCGCGTCCCGCATCCTGCTGCTGCGCGATGATGCGCTGGTGCTGAACAAGCCGGCGGGGCTTGCGACACATCGCGGGCCGCGCGGCGGGGCCTCGGTGGAAGATTGGTTGCCCGCGTTGCAAATGGGAAGGCGCCATTTGCCACAGCCGGCGCATCGGCTGGATCAGGATACGGCGGGCTGCCTGGTGCTGGGGCGCACCAAACCGGCCTTGGCGGCGCTTGGCGCCATTTTCGCCAAGGGCTTGGCAGCGAAGACCTATTGGGCAGTGGTGCAAGGCGGGCCGGTGGAGGATGCGGGAGAGATTGCCTTGCCCATTCGCAAGATCAGCTCTCGTGCGCAGGGTTGGCGGATGGAAGCGCATGCGGATGGGCTGGCATCGCTCACACGCTGGCGTTGCCTGGGGCGCGGCGCTGGCCTGGCCTGGCTGGAATTGGCGCCTGAGACAGGGCGCACGCATCAATTGCGCGTGCATTGCGCGGCGATGGGTTGGCCGATTTTGGGCGATGCGCTTTACGGCGCTGGCGGGGCGGGCGGCTTGCATTTGCTGGCGCGGGCGATTGCTTTGCCGCTGGAACCGCCCTTGCAAGCGGAAGCGCCACCGCCTGCGCACATGGAAAGCGCTTTGCGTGGATGTGGCTGGCAGGTTGGCTGAAAGCGGTTAGGCTGCCCTTCAAGAACAGGGGGAAGACCAACATGCTATCTCGCAGACACATCATCACTGGCGCGGCGGGCTTGGCCATTTTGGGTAGCGCCGCGCCAGCGCGGGCTTGGGAACCATCGCGGCCCATTCAATTGATTGTTGGCTTCGCGCCAGGCGGCGGCGCGGATTTGGCGGCGCGTGCGATTGCCGAGGCTTCTTCGCGCTTTTTCCCAACCCCGATTGTGGTGATGAACCGCCCCGGCGCGGGCGGGGCGATTGCCGCGCAGCAAGTGGCGGGCATGGCGCCGGATGGGCTCAATCTGCTCGTCGGCGGCGGGAGTGAGAGCATCGCCCTGCCAGCCTTTCGGGAGCTTCCCTATGATCCCAAAAAATCCTTCCGCGCCATTATTCGCATCACGCGCCAGCCGCTGCTGATTGTGGCGCGGCGCGGTGGGCGCTTCGCTGATTTGCCAAGCGTGATTGAAGCAGCCAAGCGCGCGCCAGGCGCCATTCCGCATGCTTCATCAGGGCAGGGTTCGATTTATCATGCGGTGTTTGTGTTGCTCTCGCGGGCGGCGAATATCGAATTGCTGCATGTGCCCTTCACCGGCGGTGCGCCAAGCTTGCAGGCGCTGATGGCGAATACGGTGGAATTGGCGGTCCTCGCCCCGGAAGAAATGGCGGGGCTGGCCAATGCCGGCGAAATCCGCCCGCTGGCGGTGGCCTCCGCTGCGCGCATTCCGGGCTATCCGGATGTGCCGACGCTCCGTGAATTGGGCTTTGATGTGGTGATCGAAAACATGAAGGGGCTGAATGCGCCGGCGGGCTTGCCGGATGAGATTTATACCAGCCTGCATGATCGCTTCCGCCAAGGTATGCAGGCGCCGGCATGGAAAACATTTCTGGATCGTACCGGCGCGATGGATGGCTATCTGGATGGGCCTGGCTTTCAGCGCGCCATGGATGATGTGCTGGATGCGCTGCGCGCGGCTTTGGCGCGGTAGCGTTACGCCGCTGGGATCACACTATCGCCGGACCTGCCTTCCAGCACCGCATCAAACAGTTTGATCTGCTGCGGCAGGCAGATGGTTTGCAGGTCATACCGTTCCAGCAAGGTCCGCCGCGCGGCCTTGCGGATCGGCTCATACTGATCCGGGTTGGCCAAAGCCTGCACCACGGTTTCGGCCAAAGCTGCCGTGTCATAAAACGGCACCAGCAACCCGTTCACACCATGTTCGATCACTTCCTGCACGGGCGGCGTGGCGGAGCCGACCACCAAAGCCTCGCACCCCATGGCTTCAATCATGGACCAGGACAGAACATAGGGATAAGTCAAATAGACATGCGCGCGCGTGATGCGAAATAGCGCAAGCAAAGCCGGGTGCGGAATGCGCCCGGTGAAATGCAGCCGGCTCAGATCGAGCTTGTCGCCCAATTCTTCCAGCAAATGTGTCTTCCAAGAACGGCCATCGGCGGGTTTCGGGCCATAGCCGCGCGCCTCACCCCCCACCAGCACCACTTGTGCTTGCGGGCGCCGCGCCAGGATTTCCGGCAAGGCGCGCATGAAAACATCAAAGCCGCGATAGGGTTCCAGATTGCGCGAGACATAGGTAATCACCTCATCACCGCGCTTGACCACGCTGCCATCCGGCATTCTCACGTGATGCGCGCCGATGGGCGTTGCCACCGCACTATTCACCCCTTCATGCACCACGGAAATCTTGCGCTGAAACACTTCGGGAAAGCGCCCGCGCTGGAAATGGGTGGGGCTCACGCCCCAATCCATCACCTCAAGCGCGGGGGCTTGCGGCAGGTTCAACAGCCGCGAGCGCGCAGCCTCATCCAATTCCACCTTACGCGCCGGGTTGAAGCCGACATCGCCGCCCGAAGTGCTGAAATGGAATTCGCAATACTGCAGCAGCTTCGCATCGGGGAAGATATCGGGCAGGAACATGCCCTCCCCCCAGCCCGGATGGCAGCAAATGATATCAGGGCGGAAGCCTTTGCTGCGCAGATCAACCAAGGCGCGCGCGACATTTTGCGCGCGCCGCACAGCCGCTTCCATGGGGCGCAGATAATGATGCGTCTTGTCCCCCGCGCCCTGCGGTTCCGGGTAGCGGATATGGGTGACGCCAGGCAGGGAGATATTCTCCCGCTCCCCAAGGCCAATCACCCGCGCGCCAGGACGCGCGGCAATCACCGGCGCCAAATGGCGGTATTGGCCGGGGAAATTCTGGTGAATGAAGAGCGCCTGAACCAAGCCAACCCATGCTGCAAAGACCCGCCGTTAAATCCGCCATTTGCCGGGCACGCGCAATTGCCCCCTTGGCGGGGCGGCACGAAGGCCGGAGAATGGCCCCCAACCAGGAGAGACATACCCCATGACATTTGATTTCACCGGCAAGAAGGTTTTGGTCGCGGGCGGCAGCCGCGGGATTGGGCGTTCCATTGCGCTTGGCTTTGCCGCCGGCGGGGCCGCGGTTTCCATCTGCGCCCGCGGTGCCGCAGGGCTTGAGGCCACGCGGGCCGAAATCGCTGCCCATGGTGTGCCGGCCCATGCCATGCCTGCGGACCTCGCCAATCAGGCGGATATCGAAGCCTGGGTGGCTGCCGCCGCCAGGCTCGGCGGCGTGGATGTGCTGGTGAATAATGCCTCGGGCTTTGGCATGGCCGATACGGAAGAAGGCTGGCAGAAAAGCCTGGATGTGGATGTGATGGCGACGGTGCGTGCCTCCCGCGCGGCACTCCCATTCCTGAAGGCGGCCAAGGGGTGCATTGTGAATACCACCTCCATCTCCGGGCTTGGGCCTTCGGTGCGCACGCCGGCCTATGCGGCGGTGAAGGCGCTGGTGATCAATTACACGGCATCCCAGGCGGCAAGCCTCGCCAAGGATGGGATTCGCGTGAATGCCATTGCGCCCGGTTCCATCGAATTCCCGGGCGGCATGTGGGAAGAACGCAAAACCACCGACCCCACGCTCTACGGGCGCATCCTGGCCAGCATCCCCTTCGGCCGCTACGGGACGCCGGAAGAAGTGGCCAATGCGGCGCTGTTCCTGGCCTCGCCGCTTGCGGGCTGGATCACGGGGCAGACCCTGGTGGTGGATGGCGGCCAGACCCTGAGCTGAGGGCTACCGGATCATCGAATAAATTGATCGAATGATCCGAAATTATGTGTTGGACAGCTTGCCGGGGCTGGCCTAGTCACTCCGGTAGAGTGCCAGAGGGGTCTGTGAAGGGCCGCCTCAGGCGCCATATCAAAGGGGCGGGCTTTGGCCTGCACCATAGCCAGTAGCGGAGAGAGAGATGGACGGAAATCAAAGCATGGGCAAATGCCCAGTGATGCATGGCAAGCCAACCGCGGCGCGCTTCAGCACGCGGGCCAATAATGATTGGTGGCCCAATCAGCTGAACCTGCGCATCTTGAGCCAGCAATCCGCCAAGTCCAACCCGATGGACCCTGGCTTCAGCTATGCCGAAGCTTTCAAGAAGCTCGACCTGCAGGCGCTGAAGAATGACATTTTCGCGCTGATGACGGTGTCGCAGCCCTGGTGGCCGGCGGATTACGGGCATTACGGGCCCTTCTTTGTGCGCATGGCCTGGCATGCTGCCGGCACCTATCGCACCGCCGATGGCCGTGGCGGTGCCTCCACCGGCGCGCATCGCTTTGCGCCAGAAAACTCCTGGCCCGATAACGGCAATCTGGACAAGGCGCGCCGCTTGCTGTGGCCGGTGAAGCAGAAATACGGCAACAAGATTTCCTGGGCGGATTTGTTCATCCTGGCCGGCAATTGCGCCATTGAATCCATGGGTCTGAAGCCGTTTGGCTTTGGCGGTGGGCGCGTGGATATCTGGGAACCGGAACAGGATATCTATTGGGGCACTGAAGAAACCTGGCTGGATGACAAGCGCTATACGGGTGACCGCATTCTGGAAAACCCGCTCGCCGCCGTGCAGATGGGCCTGATTTACGTCAACCCGGAAGGCCCGAATGGCAAGCCGGACCCGATCGCCTCTGGCCGCGATATTCGCGAAACCTTCGCCCGCATGGCGATGAATGACGAAGAAACCGTCGCACTGGTGGCCGGTGGCCATACCTTCGGCAAGTGCCATGGCGCCGGCCCCGCGAGCCATGTTGGCCCGGAACCGGAAGCCGCGCCGCTTGAACAGATGGGCTTTGGCTGGAAGAGCAGCTTCGGCACCGGCATGGGTGGCGATGCCATCACCAGCGGTATCGAAGGTGCTTGGACCACCAACCCGACCAAGTGGGACAATAACTACTTCGAGAACCTGCTGAACCATGACTGGGTGCTGACGAAAAGCCCCGCTGGCGCGCATCAGTGGATCCCTGCGAATGGTGCGCTGGCGGATGCCGTGCCCGATGCGCATGATCCCAAGAAGCGCCATGCGCCGATCATGACCACGGCGGATATGGCGATGAAGCTTGACCCGATCTATGGGCCGATTTCGCAGAGCTTCCTGAAGGATCCGAACAAATTTGCCGATGCCTTCGCGCGCGCCTGGTTCAAGCTGACGCATCGCGATATGGGGCCGAAGGTGCGCTACCTCGGCACCGATGTGCCGAAGGAAGATCTGATCTGGCAGGACCCGGTGCCGCCGGTGGCGCATAAGCTGGTGGACGGGGCAGATATCGCGGCGCTGAAGGCGCAAATCCTGGCGACAGGGCTTTCCGTTTCCGAATTGGTCGCAACCGCCTGGGCTTCCGCTTCCACCTTCCGTGGTTCGGACCGTCGCGGTGGCGCCAATGGCGCGCGCATTCGCTTGGCGCCGCAGAAGGATTGGGAAGCCAATCAGCCGGGGCAGCTTGCGAAAGTGCTGGCCGCGCTGGAAGGCGTGCAGAAGGCATTCAATGCTTCCGCCGCTGGTGGCAAGCAGGTGTCGCTGGCCGATCTGATTGTGCTTGGCGGCTGCGCTGCGGTGGAAGCGGCGGCGAAGGCGGCCGGCCATGCCGTCACGGTGCCCTTCACGCCGGGCCGCACGGACGCCACCGCCGCGCAGACGGATGCGGATAGCTTCTCGGTGCTTGAGCCGGAGGCCGATGGTTTCCGCAATTACCGTAAGCTTGCCTATACGGTGAAGGCGGAAGAGCAATTGGTGGATAAGGCGCAGCTGCTGACGCTGACCGCGCCGGAAATGACCGTGCTGGTGGGCGGCATGCGCGCGCTGAATGCCAATGTCGGCCAGGCGCAGCATGGCGTGTTCACCAAGCGTCCGGGCCAGCTGACGAATGACTTCTTCGTCAATGTGCTGGATATGGGCACGGTGTGGAAGGCCGTGTCTGATTCCGCTGATATTTTTGAAGGCCGTGACCGCGCCACCGGCAATGTGAAATGGACCGCGACGCGCGTTGATTTGGTGTTCGGTTCCAATAGCGAATTGCGCGCCTTGTCCGAGGTTTATGCGCAGGACGACAATCAGGCGAAATTCGTGAAGGATTTCGTCGCTGCCTGGAACAAGGTGATGATGCTGGATCGCTTCGACCTCGGCTGAGGTTGGGTTTCAAGGATGTTGAAGGGGGCGTCGGTCACAGGCCGACGCCCTTTTTCATTTTGGGTGGCCCTGCCGGGCCGGGCTCATGGCTCAGGCGCCGCCCGGCTATGTCAGAACCGCGCTGGCCCGTCACCCCTGATCTTTTCACCCTCCTGGGTTAATGCGATGAAGCCCCATCAAACCCGGAGGATGCAGCAATGGCGCGTTTTGACCTGGCCCTGAAGGGCGGCAATTGTGTGATGCCTTGGGGGGTGGAGCGTGCCGATATCGGCATCCGCGCCGGGCGCATCGCCGCCATTGGTGACCTGACCCAGGCGGAAGCGGCAGAGGTGGTGGATTGCAAGGGGCTCTATTTGCTGCCCGGGCTGATTGACCCGCATGTGCATTTGCGTGACCCCGGCGACCCCAAGGTGGAAACCATGGAAACCGGGACGCGCGCTGCGGTGCTTGGTGGCCTGGCGGCGGTTTTCGACATGCCGAATACCACGCCTTCCATCACCAATACCGAAAGGCTGAATGCCAAGCGCGCATTCGTCAGCGGCCATGCCTGGTGCGATATCGGGATTTATGTTGGCGGTACCAAGACGAATATTGCTGAGCTCGCGGCGCTTGAGTTGGAACCCAATGTCTGTGCCATCAAGATTTTTGCAGGTTCGTCCACCGGTGATTTGCTGGTGGAAGATGATGCAAGCCTGGAAGCGGTGATGCGGTCCGGTCGCCGCGCCATTTGCTATCATTCGGAAGATGAATATCGGCTGCAGGCGCGCAAGCCCATGTTCACGCCCGGCATGCCGCATATCAACCATCAGGAATGGCGCGATGTCGAAACGGCGCTGCTCGGCACGCGGCGGCTGATGGCCTTGGCGAAGAAGACCGGTCGGCGCGCGCATATCCTGCATGTCTCAACTGCGGAGGAATTGGCCTATCTGGCGGATTTCCGAGATGTCGCAAGCTGCGAAGTCTTGTTAAACCACCTCACACAAACCGATGAAGCCTATGGGCGGCTTGGCGGTTATGCGGTGATGAACCCGCCCATTCGCGATGCGCGGCATTTGGAAGCGGCCTGGAAGGCGGTGGCCGATGGCACGGTGGATTGCGTGGGGTCAGACCATGCGCCGCATGCGCGCGCGGCGAAGGAACGCCCCTGGCCCGATACCGCGGCGGGGCTCACGGGTATCCAAACCATCGTGCCGCTGATGCTGGATCATGTCAGTGCCGGGAGGCTTTCCCTGCCGCGCCTGGCGGATTTGATGTGCGCGGGCCCCGCGCGGATTTATGGTGCCAAGACCAAGGGGCGGCTTGCCATTGGCTATGATGGCGATGTCACCGTGGTGGATATGAAGAAAACCCGCACCATCGAAGATAGCTGGATCGTCTCGCCCTGTGGGTGGACACCCTTTGCCGGGCATCGCTGCAGCGGCTGGCCGGTGATGACGGTCGTGCGCGGCCATATCGCCATGCGTGATGATGAGGTGCAGGGCACGCCGCAGGGCCGCCCGGTGGAATTCATTGACACCAGGCGCGCCTGATGCCGGACGCTGCGGCACAGAAAGCGGTGGAAGCGGCGATCACCTCCCGCCGTTCCATCCGCGCTTTTTTGCCAAAGCCCGTGCCGCAGGCGGATGTTGAACATCTGCTTGATATCGCGGCGCGCGCGCCTTCGGGCAGCAATATCCAGCCCTGGAAGGTGCATGCGCTGACCGGCGTGCCATTGAAGCGCTTATGTGATGCGCTGATGGCGGAACACGTAGCGGGGATTACACCCGAATCCGAATACCAATATTATCCGCGCAAGTTTTTTGAGCCCTATCACAGCCGCCGCCGCAAGGTGGGTTGGGATCTTTACGCGCTGCTCGGCATTGCGAAGGGCGAGAATGAAAGGATGCGCGCGCAGCATGGGCGCAATCTGATTTTCTTCGGCGCGCCGGTTGGTTTAATTTTCACCATCCATCGCGATCTGGAACAGGGTTCCTGGCTTGATTACGGCATGTTCCTGGAAAATGTCATGGTGGCGGCGCGCGGCATGGGGCTCGATACCTGCCCGCAAGCGGCCTTCATGCCGTATCACCGCACCATCCAAACCATGCTGGAAATCCCACCCGAGGAAATGCTGGTTTGCGGCATGGCGCTTGGCTATGCGGACCCGGATGCGGTGGAGAATAGCCTGGTGACGGAACGCGCCCCGGCGCGGGATTTCGCGCGCTTCTCGGGCTGGGTGCAATAGCGGGGCGCGGGATTCTCCGATAGGCTGCCGCGAAATCGGAGGATGCCTCATGGCCCAAAAACTTTTTCCGACATCGCTGGTCGGTTCCTATCCGCAGCCTGAATGGCTGATTGACCGTGCCAAGCTTGCGGGCCGTTTTCCGCCCAGGGTGCGGGCCAAGGAATTATGGCGCGTGGCGCCGGAATTTCTCGATCAGGCGCAGGATGATGCGACGCTGATCGCGATCCGTGATCAGGAACGCGCTGGGCTTGATATCATCACCGATGGCGAAATGCGCCGCGAAAGCTATTCCAACCGCTTTGCGACCGCGCTTGATGGCGTGGATATGGAAAACCACGGCACGGCGCTGGACCGCAGCGGTCATCCGAACCCGGTGCCGCGCGTGGTCGGGCGCATTCAGCGCCGCCATGCGGTGGAAACCCGCGATGTTGCCTTTCTGCGCGCCAATACGGACCGCAAAATCAAGATCACCGTGCCGGGCCCCTTCACCATGGCGCAGCAGGCGCAGAATGATTTCTACAAGGATGAGGCGGAGATGGCGCTTGATTACGCCATCGCCGTGAATGCCGAAATCCGTGATCTTTTCGCCGCCGGCGCGGATTACGTGCAGGTGGATGAACCCTATATGCAGGCACGGCCTGAGAAGGCGCGGCAATATGGTTTGGCGGCTTTGGATCGCGCCCTTGAGGGCATAGAAGGCCCAACGGCTGTTCATATCTGCTTTGGCTATGCCGCCATTATCCATGCGCGTCCGACCGGCTATTCCTTCCTGCCGGAGCTTTGCAAATGCCGCGTCCAACAGATTTCAATCGAGACGGCGCAATCCAATCTGGATACCTCGGTGCTCAAGAATTTCCCTGATCAAACCATCATTCTGGGCGTGCTTGATCTGGCATCGCATAAGGTCGAAACGCCGGAAATCGTCGCCGGGCGTATTCGTCGCGCGCTGCAACATATTGACGCAGGCCGCATCATCCTTGCCCCGGATTGCGGCATGAAATATCTGCCGCGCGATGTCGCCTTCGGCAAAATGCGCGCCATGGTGGAAGGCGCCGCGCTGGTGCGGCGCGAATTGACAGGAGAAGCGTGATGAAGCCCTGCCTGCCGCCGCTGGCCACCACACCGCATCCTTCCTGGCGCGCGCCCGCGCTTTCCTGCGACTGCCATTTCCATATCTTCGGACCCTATGACCGCTTCCCGCTTGACGCCGGGCGGCATTATGACCCGCAGGCGGCGAGTATTGGCGATTACCAGCGTATGGCGACGGCACTTGGCATTGAACGCATGGTGATTGTGCAGCCAAGCGTTTACGGGACCCAGAACGAAGTCTCCTTGGATGCGGCGGCGCAATTCGGCCTGGATCGCGCGCGCGTTGTCGTGGTGATTGATGACAGTTTTGATGCGGCCGCGCTGCAAAGTCTCCATGCCCGCGGCACACGCGGCGTGCGCTTCAATGCGGTCAGTGGCAATGGCACGCCGCTTGAGCAGTTGGAAGCGCTAGCGCGCCGCATCGCACCGCTTGGCTGGCATTTGCAGCTTTACGCCGAAGGCCATCAATTGCCTGCATTGGCCCCCCGCTTGGCTTCCCTGCCAGTGCCGGTGGTGGTGGATCACATGGGCGGGGTGAAAACCAGCGAAGGGCTGAATGGCGCGGGCTTCAAGGCGTTGCTGAAGATGCTGGAAAGCCCGCAATGCTGGGTGAAGATTTCCGGCTATCGCATCTCGGGCGGGCCGCCCTTCGCCGATGTCGCACCCTTTGCGCGCGCCCTTTTGGATGCCGCGCCGGATCGCGCGGTGTGGGGCACGGATTGGCCCCATCCAAGCTTGCAGCAATGGATGCCGGAAGATGGCCATTTGCTTGATCTATTGGGCCAATGGGCGCCGCGTGAGGCGGAACGCCGCCGTATCCTGGTGGAAAACCCCGCGCGGCTTTACGGGTTTTGAGCATTTTCAAGCCAAGTGGCCACACTTGGCGACTCGGAAAATGCGATCAAATCAAAGCATTTTCAAGCCAAGTGGCCACACTTGGCGACTCGGAAAATGCGATCAAATCAAAACATTTTCAAGCCAAGTGGCCACACTTGGCGACCCGGAAAATGCGATCAAACACAAATTGAGTGCGTGTTCGGTGAAGGCATGTGAACCGAACAGGCACGAAAAAGGGGGCATCACGCGCTACGTGCCGCGGTGATCAACGCCTTGAAGCGCCGCACCACCGCGGGAAGGCCTTCAAAAACGCTTTGCGAAATCAGGAAATGCCCGATGGAGATTTCCGTGACTTCCTCCATCCGCGCAATGTCACTCACCGTCTCATATGTCAGCCCATGCCCGGCATGGCAGAGCAAGCCCGCGCGCCGCGCCGCAACCACACCCGCCTGCAAGCGCGCCAATTGCCTGGGCCTATCCGCCACCGGTCCTTCGGCATAAGTGCCGGTGTGCAATTCAATCGCCGCCGCGCCAAGCGCCGCCGCAGCTTCGATCTGCGCCGCATCGGCTTCGATGAAGATTGAAACGCGCACATCGGCCGCACACAGCCGTGCCACCGCCTCGCGCAAGAATGGCCCGGCGCGCAGCACATCAAGGCCGCCTTCCGTGGTCAATTCCGCGCGTTTTTCCGGCACAATGCAGCAATAGGGCGGGCGGATACGTTCCGCGAAGGCGACCATTTCCTCGGTCGCCGCCATTTCGAAATTCAAGGGTGCCGCAACCTCAGCGCGGATGCGTTCCACATCGCGGTCCTTGATGTGGCGCCGATCTTCACGCAGATGCACGGTAATGCCATCGGCGCCTGCTTCAATGGCGATGCGTGATGCCTCCACTGGGCAAGGATGCTGGCCGCCACGCGCATTGCGCAGTGTCGCCACATGATCAACATTCACCGAAAGGTCGAGATGCTTCACGCCAAACCTCTTTTCTGAGCAAGTTCCCCGGCCAGCCTGATGGCCGCGATAAGGGAAGCGGGATCGGCCAGGCCCTTGCCGGCGATGTCCAACGCCGTGCCGTGATCTGGGCTGGTGCGGATGATGGAAAGCCCAAGCGTGACATTCACCCCGCCCGCCATGTCAATCGTCTTGATCGGGATCAGCGCCTGATCGTGATACAGGCAGATTGCCACATCATAGCCAGGCCGCGCGAGGGCGGTGAACATGGTATCCGGCGGCATGGGCCCGCGCGCATCAATGCCCTCAGCGCGCAAAGCCGCAATGGCGGGGGCGATGATGTCAATCTCCTCCCGCCCCATTGTGCCGGCTTCCCCGGCATGGGGGTTCAAGCCCGCGATTGCGAGGCGTGGCGCAGCGATACCGAAATCGCGCTTGAGCGCGGCATCCACAATGCGCGCCGTTTCGATGATCAGTGCCGGGTTCAGCCGCGCAATCGCCTTGGCCAAGGCTTCATGCACCGTCACCGGCACAACGCGGAGTTCAGGGCAGGCCAGCATCATTACCGGCGGCACGCCAGTGCCGGCGAGTTCTCCCAGAAATTCCGTATGGCCGGGATGCGGAAAGCCGGCGGCGGTCAGGCTTGCCTTTTGGATGGGGTTGGTCACCACGCCAGCCGCACGGCCAGATTTCGCGAAGGCCACCGCTTCTTCGATGGCCGAAATGACATTGCGGGCATGGGCAGGGCTTGGCTTGCCGGGGGTCACCGGTTCCGGCAACGGGCGATGAAGAATGGGAAGCCCCCGCGGGAAGACCGCGCCGGCTTCTTCCGGCGCCGCGATGCGGGCTGTTGGAACACCAAAATTGCGATCCGCATCGTCAATCAGCGCGAAGCAAGGCCCATTCATGTGAAGCAGGCGCCAAGCTCCGGCGGCGATCTCGCCGCCAATACCGGCCGGTTCACCCATGGTGAGGAGCAAAGGCTTCATAGCGGCTTAATAGGCCGAAAGCCGGGGCAATGAAATCGCCGACATTAGGCTACATTACGCGCTGGAGGCGGAATTTTGTGTGCCTCATGGCGCGCTTGCTTGGTGAGGTAAGGTATGCTGCGCCGGCCTTGGGGCAAACTCACCCGGATACGAGTGCCAAAAAGCGCTCCGCCAATTTCACCTCATCTAGCCGGCTTTGGCGCCGTGCTGCGGCCTCTGCATCGCTGCCCCAGAAGTCTTCCTGGAACACCTCATCCAACACGGCCAGGCGATGCGCTTCTTCGGCATCAAGCCGGCCAAGGCTGAGCGCCAAGCTCAGTATCAGGCTGCCCAGCGCCGGCGTCGCAACCCCAAGGGCGGCAAGCCCCCCGGCATCATGCCGCGCAACCGCGGCCTGCAAGGCGGCAAGGCTTTCAGGGGCCTGGGCCACGGGCATCAGACCCTGTGTCACGCGCAGCGGCGCATCCAAGGTGAGTGCCGCCCAATCCAGCAAGGGCTGCCATGCTTCGGCCTGGCGCGCGGCCAGGCGGTGATCTTCGGCCCGGTAGCAAAGCAGATCTGTCTCGCCAAACTTGGCGATACCCTCAACCATTGGTTGCGGGTTTGGCGCGATGCGTTCCTGCGCAGAGCCCAGAAGCCGCGTCAGGGCCACATCTTCCTGGCTCATCTCGCCGCCCTTTGCCCCGCCCGCCCGCTGCCATTCATCGGCAATCGCCTCCGCCAGGCCGCGGCTTGATGTGGCGAGGATCGTGCCGCCCGGCAGACGCAAAGGCCGCCCATCCAGCACAACGCCATAGCCGCCTTCATGTCGTGGCACGGCCAGGGCCGCTTCCCAAAAACGCCTCATGTCAGGTAATTTAGCGCGGCTTAGGCTAAAGAAAAGCCGTGCTCGGCGCCCGGGTTTTCGTGCCGCCCCGCCCGGCTTGACGCATGGCATGCTCCGGCGCTACCTAGCCGCCCTTCGCGGGTGGATCGCCGCATTTTCTTTTCCCAGGTTTGAACAGACAGCCCATGGCCAACAATGCTTCCGCGCGCAAGCGCATTCGTCAGACTGAAAAGCGCACCGCGCGCAACAAGGCGCGCAAATCGCGTGTCCGGACCTTTTTGCGCCAAGTCGAAGAAGCGGTGAAGGCTGGCGATAAGGCCGCTGCCCAGGAAGCGTTTCGTGCGGCGCAGCCTGAATTGCAGCGCGCCGCAACCAAGGGCGTGGTGCATGCCAATACGGTCGCGCGCAAATTGTCGCGCCTTTCCGCCCGCGTGAAATCGATCAGCGCCTGATACAGCGCATAATTCGTTATCGGTGATTGAGGAACTCGCGCGGCGCCCCTTGCCGCGCTTGCTGTGTTGCGCGCCGCAAGTGCTGTCCAGGGTAGTTGCGCGTGCTGGGTTTTGATCCAAGTCTCTGACATCGATCGCAGTGTTTTTGGCGCAGCTGACGCGCGCGACATCACGAATCATCTAAATCTTTGAATCAGGTTTTTTTGCTATTGAGTTTTTGCCTCTCTCCGCGCCATGATGCGGTCTAACGGGATTGGCGAAATAACGGGCGAAGGGGGCAGCGTTTTGCGAAGCACGGAAAAGCTAAGCGATGGCACGTCCCCGCAAGGTCCCGCAGCCTGGGCTGAACCCTGGGCACGTATTCGTGCCAAGCTCCGCGAAGAAGTCGGCGATGTGGAATTCCGCAGTTGGCTTCGGCAAATGACCCTTTCCGCGGTTGAAGGTGATGAGGCGACCATCACGCTGCCCACGCGGTTTTTGCGCGATTGGGTCAGCAGCCATTATGGTGATCGGCTTCGTTCCCTATGGCAGCAGGAAAATCCTGCGATCCGTCGGGTTGATTTGCGCGTTGCCGCCAATGGTCGCGCCGCTTCCGGAGATGCTTCGGAAAATGGCGCGGCGCCCTTGGCGGAAAGCCTGGCAACGCCAGCGCCGCGCGCGGCTGATCCACGCGGCGATTGGTCAGCGCCGCTCGATCCGCGTTTCACCTTCGACACCTTCATCGTCGGCAAGCCCAATGAATTCGCCCATGCCTGTGCGCGGCGCGTAGCTGAAAAGCCTGCTTTGCCGGGCTTCAATCCATTATTCCTTTATGGCGGTGTCGGTCTTGGCAAGACGCATCTGATGCACGCAATTGCCTGGGCCATTCGTGAACAACATCCCGCGCGCCATGTTGCCTACATGAGCGCGGAGAAATTCATGTATCGCTTCATTGCGGCGCTGCGCAGCCAATCCACCATGGAATTCAAGGAAACGCTGCGTTCCGTTGACGTTCTGATGGTGGATGATCTGCAATTCCTGATCGGCAAGGACAATACGCAGGAAGAATTCTTCCACACCTTCAATGCGCTGGTGGATGCCGGCAAGCAGATTGTGATTTCCGCCGACAAATCCCCATCCGATCTATCGGGCATTGAAGACCGGCTGCGCACGCGCCTTGGCTGCGGCATGGTGGCCGATCTGCACGCCACCACCTATGAATTGCGCATTTCCATCCTGGAAGCCAAGGCAGCGTCATCGGGTGTGGCGGTGCCGGCGCGCGTGATGGAATTCCTGGCACACAAAATCACATCCAATGTGCGCGAATTGGAAGGCGCACTCAATCGCCTGATCGCCTGGGCCAATCTGTTTGGCCGGCCCATCACCCTCGAAGGCGCGCAGGAGGTGTTGCATGATATCCTCCGCGCCCATGATCGGCGCGTGACGATCGAGGAAATTCAGCGCAAGGTCGCCGAACACTATAATATCCGCCTGACCGACATGTCCTCCGCCAGGCGCGCGCGCAATGTTGCGCGGCCGCGACAGGTCGCGATGTATTTGGCGAAGCAGCTTACCTCTCGCTCGCTTCCCGAAATCGGGCGGCGCTTTGGCAATCGGGACCATACCACGGTCATGCATGCCGTCTCTCGCGTGGCGGAGCTCATGCAGGCGGATGGGTCCTTCGCTGAGGATGTGGAGCTTCTCCGGCGCATGCTCGAAACCTGAGGCGCCTCTCAGCCTGAAACGCACCTCTAGCCCGCTTTTCTGCCCCCGTCCGGGCTGGTATGGAAAGGCCTTCCGGGCGCCGATCAGCGCCGATTCGGCAGGTTTGTCGCCCGGGCAGGAATTCACTGGCGGTTCGCCCACGGGACCCACCTGGTAGCGGACAGGATCGCCATAACAGGATCGGGGCGTCGGAACGATGAAATTCTCGGTTGACAGGGCGGTATTGCTCAAGGCGCTGACCCATGTGCAAAGCGTGGTTGAGCGTCGCAACACCATCCCGATCCTGGCCAATGTCATGATCGAAGCCAATTCGGGTGGTGCGCTGAAGCTCACCGCGACTGATATGGAAATCGCGGTGGTGGAAGATATCGCGGGGGTCACTGTCGCGCGCGCGGGGCGCACCACAGCGCCGGCGGCAACGCTTTACGAAATCATTCGCAACCTGCCCGAAGGGGCGCGCGTGGAATTCGACCATGGCGGCGGCGATGGTCCGCTCACGCTGCGTTCCGGGCGCTTCAATACCAGCCTGGCAGTGCTGGCGGTGGATGATTTCCCTTCCATGACCGATGGGCGCATGTCGGTACAATTCAGCATCAAGGCAGGCGTCTTGCGGGATTTGATTGACCGCACGCGGTTTGCGATTTCCACCGAAGAAACACGCTATTACCTGAACGGCATCTACATCCACGCGGCTGAAAGCGAAGGCCAGCCCGTGCTCCGCGCGGTCGCGACCGATGGGCATCGGCTGGCGCGGGTGGAAGAACCGCTGCCGGAAGGTGCCAAGGCCATGCCGGGCGTGATCATTCCGCGCAAGACCGTCAATGAAATCCGCAAGCTTGCCGAAGAAACCCAGGATGAGATCGTGGTGCGGCTATCGGACACCAAGGTGCAATTCGCCCTTGGCACGGTGACACTCACCAGCAAGCTGATTGATGGCACCTTCCCCGAATATGAACGCGTGATCCCGCGTGGCAATGACAAGAAGCTTGTTGTGCCACGCAAGGGTTTCGCCGATGCGGTGAAGCGCGTCGCTGCCATCAGCAGCGAAAGATCGCGCCCCGTGAAGCTTAGCCTTGGCACCAATCATTTGCGTGTATCGGCCGCCAGCCCCGAACAGGGCGAAGCGCAGGAGGATCTGGAAGGTGATGATGTCGCCTATACCAGCGGCGCTTTGGAAATCGGCTTCCAGGCGCGGTATTTGTCCGACATCACCGATCTGGTGGAAGACAAGCTGGAATTCATGTTCGCCGATGGCGCGGCGCCGACGATTGTGCGTGATGCGTCGCGGCCCGAAGCGCTGTTTGTCCTGATGCCGATGCGGGTGTGACGACAGCGCCGGGGCTTTTCCTTGCGCGCCTCAGGCTTTCGGATTTCCGGTCCTGGCGGGGCTTGGATGCAGCGTTTGACGCATCCCTGATTTGCATCGCGGGCGAAAACGGCGCGGGCAAGACCAATCTATTGGAAGCGATATCGCTGCTCGCACCCGGTCGCGGCTTGCGTGGTGCTCGCATGGCAGAGCTTGGCCGGCAGGAAGCCGGCGCGGGCCGACCCTGGGCGGTGGCGGGGCGGTTTGAAACCAGCGCCGGCCCCATGGATATCGGCACCGGTACGGACCCGGAAGGTGCTGCGGAACGGCGCGTCTACCGCCTGGATGGGCAGGCTGTGCGTAGCCAGGCAATGCTTGCTGAACGCATGGCCGCCGTTTGGATCACGCCGCAAATGGACCGGCTTTTCCAGGAAGGGGCGAGTGGGCGGCGGCGCTTTCTGGATCGTCTGGTCTGGGCTTTGGAGCCCGGCCATGCGCGGGAGGTGTCAGCGCATGACAATGCGATGGCAGAGCGTAACCGGCTGCTCGCCGAGGGCCGCGCGGACCCAGCTTGGCTGGCCGGGCTGGAAGATGCCATGGCGCGGCATGCGGTGGCGGTCGCGGCCGCCCGGCGCGCGTTGATGCTGCGCCTGAATGCGGAGCTTGCCGCGGGCCGCGCTACGGGCGCCTTTCCGGCCGCGCGATTGGATATCGCCTGCCCCATCCTGGGGGGCTTGGCGGAAACCCCGGCGCTGGCGGTGGAAGATGCGCTGCGCCAGGGCCTGGCCGCCGATCGGCGGCGTGATGCGGCAGCGGGCGGTGCCGCACGCGGGGCGCATAAGGCGGATTTGAGCTTGATCCATATGCCGAAGGCGATCAGCGCCGAATTCTGTTCAACCGGAGAGCAAAAGGCGCTGCTGGTTTCCGTGGTGCTGGCCCATGCCGCGCTGATCGCCGAAGCGCGCGGCTTTGCGCCGCTTTTGCTGCTGGATGAGGTAGCGGCGCATCTTGATCCCGCGCGGCGTGAAGCGCTTTTCGCCGCCCTTGCCGCGCTGCCCGCCCAGGTCTTCATGACCGGCACGGATCTTGAGGTTTTCGCCCCGCTTGCGGGCCTCGGGCGCCTGTTCAGCGCGGGCGATGGCAGGCTGATCGGCGTTGGTTGAAGCGGGCACGAAAAACGGCCTGTCGGGGTCGCGCTTGTCGCCGAAAAATGCTAGGAAAATGCCTGTGATTCTTCTTTCCCCGAACAGGAGCCCGTAACCGGCATGAGCGATGAGCCGCGCGCCGAAACTGAAGCCTATGACAGCGCTTCCATTACCGTCTTGCGCGGCCTGGAAGCGGTGCGCAAACGGCCGGGCATGTATATTGGCGACACCGATGATGGTTCCGGCCTGCATCACATGGCCTTTGAAATCATTGATAACGCGGTGGATGAAGCGCAGGCCGGTTTTGCGACCAGCGTTTCTGTTACACTGAATGGCGATGGCAGTGTCACCGTGCGCGATGATGGCCGCGGTATCCCGGTGGATATCCATGCCGAAGAAGGCATCAGCGCCGCCGAAGTGGTGCTGACGCGGCTGCATGCCGGGGGCAAGTTCAACCAGAATTCCTACAAGGTCTCAGGCGGTCTACATGGCGTGGGCGCAGCCGTTGTCAATGCGCTATCGGAATGGATGGAAGTGCGCATCTGGCGCGGCGGGCAGGAACATCGGCTGCGGTTTGAACATGGCGAAACCGTGGTGCCCTGCACCGCCCTTGGTCCATCAGATCACCCGACCGGCACCGAAGTCACCTTCAAGCCATCGGCGCTGACCTTCACGCGCACGGAGTTTGAATTCGCCGTGCTGGAAAGGCGCTTGCGCGAATTGGCCTTCCTCAATTCCGGTTTGCGCATCCTGCTGCGTGATGAACGCCATGCGGAAGCACAGGAAACGGCGTTTCATTTTGATGGTGGCCTGACCGCCTTTGTCGAATGGCTGGACAAGGGCAAGACACCGCTTTTCGCAACGCCCATCAGCCTCGCGGCGCGCGAACAGGATGGCATCAAGGTTGAGCTCTCACTCCGCTGGAATGACAGCTATCACGAAACCATGCTCTGCTTCACGAACAACATCCCGCAGCGCGATGGCGGCACGCATCTGGCCGGCTTCCGCCAGGCGCTGACGCGTGTAGTCGCGAAGGTTGCGGAAGGCATTGCCAAGAAGGAAAAGGTCGCACTCACCGGCGAAGACATGCGCGAAGGCCTGACCGCGGTGCTTTCGGTCAAGGTGCCCGATCCGAAATTCAGCAGCCAAACCAAGGAAAAACTGGTTTCATCCGAAGTGCAGCCAGTGGTGCAGGTGGCTTGCGCCGATGCGCTTTCCCATTGGTTTGAAACCCACCCCAAGGAAACCAAGGACCTGGTGGGCAAGATCCTGGATGCGGCAACAGCGCGTGAAGCCGCACGCAAGGCGCGCGAGTTGACGCGGCGAAAGGGGGTGCTGGATGTGTCATCGCTCCCCGGCAAGCTTGCCGATTGTCAGGAACGTGATCCGGCGAAAAGCGAATTATTCATCGTTGAGGGTGACAGCGCTGGCGGTTCCGCCAAGCAAGGGCGCGACCGCGCCTTTCAGGCGATCCTGCCGCTGAAAGGCAAGATCCTGAATGTGGAACGCGCGCGCTTCGACAAGATGCTCTCCAGCGCGGAAATCGGCACGCTGATCACAGCGCTTGGCACGGGGATCGGGCGCGGTGAGCCATCGGAAGGTGGCTTTGATATCGGCAAGCTCCGCTATCATCGCATTGTCATCATGACCGATGCCGATGTGGATGGTAGCCATATCCGCACGCTGTTGCTCACCTTCTTCTTCCGGCAAATGCCGGAATTGATCACGCGCGGGCATCTTTATATCGCGCAGCCGCCGCTTTATCGCGCCAAGCGCGGGCAGGAAGAACGCTATTTGAAAGATGATCGCGCGCTGGAAGATTACCTGCTGGAAAAGGCACAAAACGCGGCCAGCCTGCGCCTGCCCGATGGCCGCGACCTGACCGGAGATGCCTTCCAGGTGGAGCTTGATTTCCACCGGCAAGCGACCGCGCGCATTCGCCGCCTTTCCGGCGCGGTGCCGACAGATATCGTGGAACAGGCCGCGATCACCGGCGCTTTGACCATGGAAAGCGATCGCGCGCTGGCCGCCGCGCAAGCCTTTGCCGCGCGGTTGGATGTGCTGGCGCCGGCCTCAGAACGCGGCTGGGTCGCGACCGCTGGCGATAACGGCCTGACGCTGGCGCGCACCGTGCGCGGCGTGGGTGAGCGCCATGTGCTGGACGCCGCGGCGCTCCGCAGTGCTGAAGCACGCTGGCTTGATGAACGCCGCGAAAGGCTGGCCACGGATTTCCTCGGCGGTGCCGTGCTGTCACTCGATGGCGCTGAATCCCAAGTGGTCGGGCCGCTCGCGCTATTTGAAAAACTCATCGCGCAGGGCCGCAAGGGGCTTTCCTTCCAGCGCTTCAAGGGACTTGGGGAAATGAATCCCGATCAGCTCTGGAAAACCACACTCGATCCCGCGATCCGCACGCTGCTCCGCGTGCGGGTGGAGGATGTGGAGGATGCGGAACAGGTCTTCTCCACCCTGATGGGCGATTTGGTGGAACCGCGCCGCGACTTTATTGTCGGTAATGCCTTGAAAGTTGCCAATCTGGACGTCTGATTGGAACCCGCGCGCGGTTCACGCCATCCCACCGCGCGCGGAGACCGGCCAGAGGCATTCTACGCGCCCCTTGCGCACGCCGACATACCAATCATAGCGATCAACCGTTGGGTCGCAGTGGCCCGGCACCAGGCGCAGCTTTTCGCCAAGCGCCGGCGCGCTGCCATCTTCGATCACCAGCTTGCCATGTTCATCCGATGCGCCGGCATAGCGCAGCCCCGGGCGTTGCCAAACCAACGGCATGCCGGAATCAACTGAAACGCCCTTATGCCCGCAATCCAGCACGGCAATGCCCGGCCCCGCCGTGCTCATGACTTGAGACAACACGAAAAGCGATTGGCGGAAGGGTGGCGCATCCTCATTCGCGGCGTAATCCGCATCCATGAAGCAATAGGACCCTGCCTGGATTTCGGTATAGACGCCGCTTGCCGCCTCATGCCGAAAGGTGCCGGTGCCAGCCCCGCCCACAATCGGGCATGCAAGCCCGCGCTGGCGCAGCTGTTCCACCGTGCGGCGCGAACGCGCGACCGCCTCCCCAATCGCGGCGGCGCGTTCATCCGGTGCGCGCTTGTGTTGCGCTGAACCGTGATAGGCCTGCAGGCCGCCAAAACGCAGATGCCGGCTGGCGGCGATGCGTTCCGCAAGTGCTACCGCCGGCGGGCCGTGTTCCACCCCGCCGCGCGCCATGCCGACATCAATTTCCACCAGCACCGGCAGGCGCACGCCGGCGGCTTCGCCGGCGGCTTCGATCAGCGCAATCTGCGCCGCGTCATCTACGCAGACCGCCACTTCCGCAATGCGCGCAAGTGCGGCAAGGCGGGCCAATTTGCGCGGGCTGACGACCTGGTTGCTCACGAGAATATCGGGAATGCCACCCCAGGCGAGCGCCTCGGCTTCCGCCACCTTTTGCACGCATTGCCCAACCGCACCGCGCGCCATTTGCAGCTTGGCGATGACGCTGGATTTGTGCGTCTTGGCGTGCGCCCGAAGCTTCGCACCCGTTGGCGCCAGCAGCGCTGCCATGGTGTCGAGGTTATGTTCGAAAGCATCCAAATCAATCACCAGCGCGGGGGTATCAATATCCTCCTCACGCATGCCGGCTTCGGCGGGTGGGTTTTGCAGCATGGCGGGTGCTCCTTCGGTTTGGCCCATTCTAGCCATGCCCATGCGTTCCGCGCCAATCCGGGGTAAACTTTCACCATGAGCGATGAGGTTGACGTTCTGGTGGTGGGGGCAGGGGTCGCTGGCGTTGCGGCGGCGCGGGCGCTCCGCGCGCGCGGCCTTTCCTGCCTGGTTCTGGAAGCGAAGCACCGCATCGGCGGCCGCGCCTATACCGATGCGACGGGCTTTGATCATGGCGCTTCCTGGCTGCATCAGGCCAATGACAATCCACTCACTGCTTTTGCTGAGGCGCTCGGTTTTGAAACGGTGGACCACGATCTGCTCCGCCAGCGCTTGCTGTTCACGCAAGGCCGCTTCGCCACCACCGCTGAGCGCAGAAGCTTCGCGGCAGCGGAGGATCATTTCTGGCGCGTGATTGAAACGGCGGCGGCGGATGGCGCGCCGGATCGCCCCGCATCGGATGCCGCTCCTCAAGGCGGGCGCTTTGATGCGCTTGTCGCGCATTGGGAAGGGGCGCAGATTTGCGCCGCCGAGCTTTCGTGCATGAGCCTGCATGATTTCGCCGCTACTGCGCTGGATGGCCCAAACCTTTTGCTCCGCCGTGGCCTTGGCACGCTGGTCACAACTCTCGCCGAGGGACTACCGATCCACCTGAATGCGCCCGTGACGCGGCTCGATTGGCGCGGCAAGCATGTTGAAGCGAGCGGCGATTTCGGGCGCATCCGCGCGTGCGCCGCGATCATCACCGTTTCAACCGGCGTACTGGCGCAAGGTGGCATTGCCTTCACGCCTGACCTGCCGGCTGCAAAGCAGGAGGCGATCAAGGCTCTCCCACTTGGCTTGCTGAGCAAGCTTGCCTTTCCCATCCCGCCCGGCACGCTGCCTGAATTCGGGGCTTTCGCCAGCCTCAGGCGCGATATCGCGGGGCAGGGGGATCGGCCCATTTCCTGGATTGCGCGGCCCTTCGGCGCGCCGGTGATGCTTGCCTTCATCGGTGGTTCCCTCGCTTGGGAATTGTCGCGCGCTGGCACGCAAGCGACCGAAGCACATGCCCGCGCTGAATTCGCGCGTGTCTTTGGCGCGGAAGCTGCCGCAGCGCTCGGCGCGCCGATCATCACCGAGTGGGGCGAGGATCCTCATTTTCTCGGTAGCTATAGCCACGCCATTCCCGGCGGGCAGGCGTCGCGGCGCGTGTTGGCGGAACCGCTAGGCGATGGCCGGCTGATCTTTGCCGGCGAAGCCTGCCACCCGCGGTATGCCGCCACGGTTGCGGGCGCTTGGTTGAGTGGCGAAGGCGCAGCACAACTGATTTTGCCCTGATGCTGCGCCCGTTCTGTCATGCCCTGTGGCATTGGCGAGAATTTTCTTGGACAAGCCAGCGCTTTCAGGCGTAAACCTGCGTCTCGCGCCACGTGTCAAACATAGCGCGCATCCTTGGGGAGAAATGCCATGACCATTCACCTCGCGCGCCGGGGTTTTCTTGCGGCTGGGCTAGCCACTGCTGCGGTTTTTGCCTCAGCCCGGCGCCCCCTTCTTGCGCAAACGCCGGATGGCCCTTTCACCCTTGCGCCCTTGCCCTATGCAGCCAATGCCAATGAGGCAGCGATTGATGCCATGACCATGGAATTGCACCATGGCCGGCACCATGCCGCCGCTGTCGCCGCGCTGAACAATATCGCGCGCGATTATCCGGCGCTGGCGACCATGCAGATTGATGATGTTCTGATGCGCCTGTCCCAGGCGCCTGATGCCGTGCGCACGGCGCTGCGCAACAATGCCGGCAGTCATGCGAATCACAGCATGTTCTGGGACATCATGGGCGGACAGGGTGGAGAGCCCGCCGGCGATCTGAAAGCCGCGATTGACCGAGACCTTGGCGGCTTTGCCAAGATGCAAACGGATTTCAACGCCGCCGGCATGCGCGTATTCGGCTCGGGCTGGGTCTTTGTGGTGGTGACACCGGCGGGCGGGCTTTCCATCGCCATTAGGCCCAATCAGGATAATCCGCTGATGGATGGCCAGCGCGTGCTGATGGGCAATGATGTCTGGGAACACGCCTATTACCTGCGCTACCAGAATCGCCGGGCGGAATATCTGACGAATTGGTGGAAGGTACTGAATTGGGACAAGATCGCCGCACGCTATGATGCCGCACGCAACGGCACCTTGCGGATGTGAGGATGGGGCGGCGCCCGCCTCAACAACTCGAAGGCGGCCGCGCCGCAGTGGCGAAATTCAGCAAACATGCCCCATAGCGATCATTGAAGGCGATGCTGGCCCCCGCGCTATGGCCAATCAGGCCCTCGGGCCGATCAATCAGCAGAAACCCGGCAAAGCGCTGGCCATATTGGCGCAGCAGGGCGGCACGACGATCCGGCTCGGCATCAAAAGGATCGTCGCGAAAATTGGCCGCCGCGACCCGCGCCTGTGATGAAGCCTGCCCGGCAGTCAGGATCGCCTCCAATTGGCTGATCTGCTGCCATTGCGAATCATTCCTCGCGTCAGCGCCGCGGCCATGCGCAGCCGCGGCAATGGCAATCACCACATCGGCGAGACCTGGCCTATCAAGCACCATCATGGCATTCCAACCACCACGCGATTGCCCCGCCACGATGATATGCCGATAGCCGCGGCGGCGCAGCTCCGCCAAATCACTTCTCAACCAGCCTGCTGCGCGCGCCGTATCATCCGAATTGGGGTGGCGATCAAAGCGCCAGACATCATAGCCCGCATTGTTGAAATGTCGCGTCCAGCTTTGTGGCTGGGAACCGCGCGCATCATCCATGCCTATGCCTCTACTGGCGCGTTCGCCCTTGCCATGCGCAAAGACCAATACGCCGCGCGCCTGCTGCGGCCCCCACCAGAGAAAGCGGTTATCCGGCACCGTGTCATGCGCCATGGAGGAAATGCCGATATTTGCAGGCGGCGGGGCAGGCGCCCATTCCCGCCCGGGCCGGACAATCGCAAGATCACGCAGCACCACGGCGCAATTGCCGGGGCCAGCGCGCCTCTCGCAAAAGCCAATCGCCCTTTGTTCCACAAAAGCCGCATCGCCGCCGCCCGATTGCCAGCCAGAGGCTCCATTGGGACCAATCGCAAAGGCGCGCGGCGTATTATACGTCAAAAACCGGCTGATGGAGGGCTGCATCGTGGTGGGCGCGCCCAATACCGTTGCGGCCTCCAGGATTGAACCGCCCTGCGCCAAGCCATGGCGCGCCGGCGCCAGCGCCAGCAGCAGGGCAAAGCCAAAAACCAATCCCGTGAACCGCCGCATATTTCTCTCCGTGCAACGAAACGCCTCGTCGCCAAGGCTGCAACGGCGCCGCCATGCTCGGCAAGTATTTTTTGACTGCGTGCGGGACAATGCCCGCCATGGCCAAAGGCGAAACAACGCCGCTTGAAGCCAAGGCGATAACGCCGGATACTCCCCGCCATCGGCTTGCCCAGAAGCATCCAAGGGCGGCCCAACACCAAGGAGGTTCCATGCTGCGCCGGCTTGCCCTGACCCTGATCGCCCTTTGCCTGCCCGGGCTTGCGTTCGCGCAGGGTTGGGTCCCGGAACGCCCGGTGCGCATCATCCTGCCTTTTCCGCCGGGCGGTTCGACCGATCTGGTCGGGCGCATCCTGGCGGATCGCGTAAGCCGCAGCGCGCCGCATCCCTGGGTGGTGGAAAATCGCTCCGGCGCAAATGGCAATATCGGCATGGATGCGGCGGCGAAAAGCGCACCGGATGGCTATACGCTTGGCGCCTGCACCATCGGCAATTGCGCCATCAACCCCGCAATCTATGCCCGCATGCCCTATGATATTGAACGCGATCTGATCCCGGTGTTTTGGTCCGGCAGTGTCATGAATGCGGTAGCGGTGAACAATAGCGTGCCGGCGCAAACGCTGCAGGAATTCCTCGCCTGGGTGAAGGCCAATCCGGGCCGCGTGAATTATGGCTCCTCCGGCTTTGGGTCCTCAAATCACCTGATCCCGGAATTGCTGAATGGCCGGCTTGGCCTCACGCTCGTGCATGTGCCCTTCCGCGGCGGCGCGCCCGCCTTGCAGGCGCTGATCGCGGGCCAGGTGCAGGTGATGATGGAGAATATCCCCACCAAGATCGGCGCCATTCGCGCCGGGCAAATCCGCGCACTGGCTGTCACGGGGCGCGAACGCGACCCATCCTTGCCGGATGTGCCGACCTTCGCTGAGGCCGGCATCCCGGATATTGTGGTGGAACCCTGGTTCGGCTTCATGGCGCCGCGCGGCACGCCCGATGCCGTGATTGCCGGCCTCAGCCGCCTTTTGAATGAGGCGCTGGCCGATCCCGAAGTGCGGCGCAAATTCGCCGATCTCGGTGTGCGCCCCGAAGGCGGCCCGCCCGAGCGCTTTAGCGCCCATGTGCGGAGCGAAATCGCGCGCTGGCGCGAGGTTGTTGAAACCAACAAGATCGAGAAGCTGAACTGATGCCCTATCGCATTGTCCTTGGCCGGCCCTTGCATCCCGCGGGTGCGGCGGTGCTCGCCGCGCGCACCGATGTTGAAACCATCGAAATGTTCGACCCGCCCGCGCCCGCTTTGCATGCGGCCTTGGCCAATGCGGATGGGTTGGTTGCCTGGCTGGAACGGGTGGACAAGGCAGCACTCGCCGCTGCGCCGCGGCTGCGCGCGGTATCGCGCATTGGCGTTGGCTTTGATACGGTGGATATCCCCGCCTGCACGGAACGCGGCATTGCCGTGATGGTGGTGAATGGCACGAATGATCTTTCGGTCGCCGAACACGCCATGATGCTGATGCTCGGCGTGGCGCGCCGGGCCGTAGATTCGGATGCGCATATCAAGCAGGGTGGCTGGTGGCCCAAGGATGGGCCGCGCATGGTGGATTTGTCCGGCAAGACCGCGCTGGTGGTCGGCTATGGTCGGATTGGCTCTCGCGTTGCGGCCTATGCGCGGGCCTTTCACATGAAGGTCATGGTGCATGACCCGCTATATCACCCGGCGCGCATCGCATCTGACGGGCATATCCCGGCGCGGGATTTCAAGAAGGCGCTGACTGAGGCTGATGTGGTCACGCTGCATTGTCCGCTGACGCCCGAAACCCGGCATTTGATGGATGAAGCCGCCTTCGCGGCACTCAAGCCGGGCGCCATTCTGGTGAATACAGCGCGCGGCCCGATTGTGAAGCAGGAAGCGGTTGTCGCCGCACTGCAATCCGGGCGACTGATGGGCTTTGGGACGGATGTGCTGGAAGTGGAACCCGCCACGCCTGGCAATCCGCTTTTCACGCTGCCCAATGTCATCATCAGCCCGCATTCGGCGGCCAGCACGGAAGAAGGCACGGCCCGCATGGCGGAAGCGGCGGCGCGCAATATCCTGGCCGCTTTGGATGGCGCGCCCGATCCGGCCATGATGGTCAATCCGGAAATTCTGCAACGGCGATAGCGCCGATCCCCGGTTGCGCCCGGCGCTGCGCCGGGCGATAGCGACTACCGAAATGACCTTCCACGCCATCCTGGTCCATCTGGCTGTCGCCCTTGGCCTTGCGCTGATCTCGGCCATTGTGGTGCGGCTGATGATCGCCTACCCGATCCTGGATCATCCCAATGCAAGATCAAGCCATAGCCGGCCAACACCGCGCGGCGGCGGGCTTGGCATTGTGGTGGCCTTCACGCTTGGTATGGGGTTGCTTTATTGGCAGGCGGAATATGCACGCCTGCCCGGGCCGCAATTTCTTGGCGTGATCGGCGCCGCGCTCGCCATTGCGGCGGTGTCCTTCTGGGATGATGCGCGGGATCTGCGCTTTGCGCTGAAGCTTGCCGCGCAGGCGCTGGCCGCGCTTGTTGCGATTGGCAGTGGCTTGGAATTGCAGCGCCTGGCCTTGCCGGGGCTTGGCCCGGTGGAACTTGGCGCAGTTGGCCCTTTGCTCACGCTATTTTGGATTTTGGGCTGCACCAATGCGGTGAATTTCATGGATGGGCTGGATGGGCTGGTGGGTGGCGCGGTGTTTCTGGCGCTGCTGATCCTTTGCGCCATTGCCGGGCATCATGGTGGTTGGTTTGTCTATCTGGCGTCACTCATGCTGGCGGCGGGCTTGCTTGGCTTTCTGCCCTTCAATCTGCATCCGGCGCGGATTTTCTTGGGCGATGTCGGCAGCCAATTCCTGGGCTTCATGGTGGCGATTTTGGCCGTGGCGGCAGCACGCTTCGATGCGGCGGAGGTTTCCTTCATGCTGGTGCCTTTGCTGCTATTTGGCTTGTTCTTCGATGCGACCTTTACGCTCATGCGGCGCGCCGTGATGGGGCTGAATATCACCGCCGCGCATCGCACCCATTTATATCAAATGGCGCAGCGGGGCGGGCTTGGGGTGCGGCAAGTGGCTGCCGTGCATTGGGGTTTTGTGTTGGCCAATGGGCTGCTCGCATGGGCGTTTCTCAGCCTTCATCCGGCGCATAAGGCGCTGGTATTTCTGCCCGCGCTTGGCCTGCAAGTGATCTGGCTGGTCTATGTGCGCGCCCTTATGACGCGCGCTGGGCTTTCCTGGCGGGATTGATTTACCGCGGCGCCGGGCGCGGTTGGGCGCTCGCGGTTTGCTGGCGCTGGGCAGTGCTTGCCGCGCTGCCTTGTTCGACGCGCGGCGTGGGCCGCGCCGCAGGCCGCGGCGGTGTCGGCGTTTGACGATAAACCACCGGTGCGGCGTTCTGCCGATTGGGCGCAGCCGCCACTTGCTGTGGCGGACGCGGCGCCGATGCCGCCTGCGCCACCCGCACATTCCCTGGCGCAACTGGCCGCGCCGCAGGCGCATTGCGTGGCGGTGCCGAGGCCGCGGCCATCACGGAAGAAGGCGCGCGCGGTGCCACCCCCATGCGGGCAAAACCCTGATCGAGCAGCGCGCCCATATGCCGATCACGTTCCACCCAGGAAGACCCGCCGAAGGTTGCCCCCACCAGCCGCACGCCATCGCGCTGCGCCGAGGTCACGATATTAAAGCCGGAGGCATTGATGAAACCGGTCTTGATGCCATCCGCGCCATCATAATCACCAAGCATGCGGTTATGGTTGCGGATTTGTGCCCGGCCCCAGGCGAAATGCACCGTGCCAAAATAATGATAGCGATTGGGGAAATCGGTGAATAGGCGCCGGCCAAGAGTGGCCATATCGCGCGCCGTTGTGACCTGTTCCCAATCCGGCAGGCCAGAGGCATTACGGAAGCGCGTTTGCGACATGCCAAGGCTTCGCGCGCGCATGGTCATCATTTGCGCGAAGCGTTCTTCGGAACCGCCAATATGCTCACCTACCGCGGCCGCGACATCATTGGCGCTTTTGGTCACTAGCGCCAGAATCGCCTGTTCCACCGTAAGCCCACCGCCCGGTGGAATGCCGAGCTTGGAAGGCGGGCGGGAAGCGGCTTCCTCGCTCATGACAATGCGGCTGCCAAGCTGCGTGCGGCCATCGCGCAGCGCCTCAAACAGCATGTAAAGCGTCATCATTTTGGTGAGCGAGGCCGGGTAGCGCGGTTCATCCGCGCCGGCGTCAATCAGGATGGTGCCAGTGCGGGCTTCCATCACAATGGCGGAATAACGTGCGCTGCCGATTTGTGCTTCGGCGCTGCGCCAGGGCAGGGCCGCCAGGGCCAACCCGAAAATCAAGCCAGCTAGTCGAACGGCAAGGCCCCCTAAGCCTTGGCGGCGAGTCTTCATCCCGCAAAAACCCCCTGATGGCCCGAAGCAGCTTCGCCCTGGGCCTGTCTTCCCCTGGGAAGCTTATAGCTTGGGCGCAGCTTGCCGTCCAGCAGAAAAAGACGAAATCTGATTTCCATCAGAGGCTTAACAGAAACGCTTGAGTCGCCATTCGAGATGCTTCGCCCAGCCCACCCAGGATGGGGGTGAAAAATTTTTGTGCAGTGCAAAAATTTTCCTTGCATTCCGCCCCCGGCCGCGCGTAGAAGCACGCCATGTTGCAGCGCAGCAAATCTTCCCGGCCCTCCCGGCCGGATCGCAAATCCCGGGTCGCTGTGCCCCGGAACGGTAAGGAAAGGGTTGAGAAAATGGCGCAAAGCAAGAGCCAGGATGTGAGCAAGGTTGCGGCGGAAACCGCGGCGCAAGCTCAAAAAGTGATGAACGATGGCGCGGCGCAGGCCCGCGTCGCAATGGAGAAGAACATGGAACAGATGACCAAGGGTGCCGAGAGCATCTTCAAGGCGGCGGAAGAAGCCGCCGAATTCGGCCGCGGCAATGTGGAGGCCTTCACCAAGGCCGCCCAGACCTGGGCCTCGGGCTCTCAGGACCTCGCCCGCCAGTATATGGCGCTGGCGCAGGGCTTGACCGACCACGCCCTGGAAGGCGCCAAGGCGCTGGCCGGCGTGAAGAGCGTGAATGAAGCCGCTGAGCTGCAGGCGAAGTTCGCCAAGGCCGCTCTTGAGAAGGTGGTTGCCGAGGGCACCAAGCTTCAGGAAGCTTCCGTGAAGCTCGCCGAAAGCGCCTTTGCGCCGGTGAATGCGCGCTTCACCGTTGCGATGGAAAAGCTGGCGAAGCCGCTGGCGGCGTAATTCCCAGGCGGGGCTGATGGCTCCGTTCTGGCTTGGCTGCCCCCCACCCCCCTCCTCCCAATCGGGGGGTAGCCGGCCCATGGCGTGATCCATATCAATGGGTCACGCCATTTTTTTTCGTTGAATGGCAAGGTGTTCGCGATAAACTTTTCCCTCAGGCGCGTAACAAGGGCTTCACCTTCGGCTATTCGCTCCATATCCTATAGGCAGCGCGGCGTGGTAGCCTGCGTGCTGAAAGACCGAACCGAGAGCATGAGCGATCAGGATAAGCGCCCAAATGACGGGCAAGGTGGTGGTGAAGGGCCGCAGACGGGCATTGTCGTCAAGGCGCGCCCGCGCACCAAGAAGCCCGCCATGTACAAGGTATTGATGCTGAACGATGATTACACGCCGATGGAATTCGTCGTTCACGTGTTGGAGAGGTTTTTCCAGAAAAATCGGGAAGAAGCGACGCGCATCATGCTACATGTGCATCGCCGTGGTGTCGGGGTCTGCGGGGTTTTCACCTATGAAATCGCGGAAACCAAGGTGACGCAGGTGATGGATCTGGCCCGCCAGAACCAGCACCCGCTGCAATGCACCATCGAGAAGGATTGAGGATAAGGGGGTCGCAGAATCCCCGACGGGCACCTAGATGAGAGTCTGTAATCGGCCATGGCGTCCTGCCTCGGCAGGCGCTCCGGCCAAGATGGAGCGTCGTTGATCATGTTGTCCCGTAACCTAGAACAGACGCTGCATCGCGCCCTGGCCCTGGCTGGTGAGCGCCGACATGAATACGCAACGCTGGAACATCTGCTGCTCGCGCTTGGTGATGATGCTGATGCAACGGGTGTGCTCCGCGCCTGCGGGGTTGATGTTGAAAAGCTCAAGCGCGACCTGACCGATTTTCTGGATAAGGATCTGGCCGGCCTGGTGACGGAACGCGGTGGTGATCCGAAGCCCACCGCCGGCTTTCAGCGCGTGGTGCAACGCGCCGCCATTCATGTGCAATCCTCTGGCCGCGATGAGGTGACCGGCGCCAATGTGCTGGTGGCGCTGTTCTCGGAACGCGAATCCCATGCGGTCTATTTCCTGCAACTGCAGGATATGACGCGCCTGGATGCGGTGAATTTCATCAGCCACGGCATTGCCAAGGCGCCCGGGCGCTCTCAGCCCCGCGCGGCGAAGGGCGATGGCGCGGGCAATGAAGATCAGGGCCAAGAGCGTGAGGAAAAGGGCCGCGGCGCGCCGCGTGGCCAGGATGCGCTGGCGAATTACTGCGTGAACCTGAACAAGAAGGCCGAACAGGGCAAGATTGACCCGCTGATTGGCCGTGATCAGGAAATTGAACGCACCATCCAAATCCTGTGCCGCCGCACCAAGAACAACCCGCTTTATGTTGGTGATCCCGGCGTGGGTAAAACCGCGATTGCGGAAGGGCTTGCCAAGCGAATCGTCGAAGGTGATGTGCCGGAAGTGCTGGCGAAATCCACCATCTATGCGCTGGATATGGGCAGCCTTTTGGCCGGCACGCGCTATCGCGGTGATTTCGAAGAACGGCTGAAGGCCGTGGTTTCCGAATTGGAAGCGCAGCCTGGTTCCGTGCTGTTCATTGATGAAATCCATACGGTGATCGGTGCGGGGGCGACCTCAGGCGGGGCGATGGATGCATCGAACCTGCTGAAGCCCGCGCTCGCGCAGGGCACCATTCGCTGCATCGGGTCCACGACCTATAAGGAATATCGCACACATTTTGAAAAGGACCGCGCCTTGGTGCGGCGCTTCCAGAAGATTGATGTGAATGAGCCGACGCTGGAAGATGCGGTGAAGATCCTGCAGGGTCTCAAGACCAATTACGAAAAGCACCACAAGGTCCGCTATACGCCGGAAGCGATCCGCGCGGCGGTGGAGCTTTCCGCGAAATACATCCATGACCGCAAGCTGCCCGACAAGGCGATTGACGTGATTGATGAGGTCGGTGCATCGCGCATGCTGCTGCCTGAGAATAAGCGCCGCAAGACCGTGACGCTGAAGGATGTGGAAGACATTGTCGCCAAGATCGCGCGCATCCCGCCAAAATCGGTTTCCACCGATGATCGGGAAACGCTGAAGAATCTTGAACGCGATTTGAAGGCGATGGTCTTTGGCCAGGAAAAGGCGATTGAAGCGCTTGCCAGCGCGATCAAGCTGTCACGCGCGGGTCTGCGTGATCCGGAAAAGCCGATCGGGAATTATTTGTTCTCTGGCCCCACGGGTGTCGGCAAGACGGAAGTCGCCAAGCAATTGGCGAAGACGCTTGGCATTGAACTTATCCGCTTTGACATGTCCGAATATATGGAACGCCATAGCGTGTCGCGTCTGATTGGTGCGCCGCCTGGCTATGTCGGCTTTGATCAGGGTGGGCTTTTGACGGATGCGATTGATCAGCATCCGCATGCGGTATTGTTGCTCGATGAAATCGAAAAGGCGCATCAGGATTTGTACAATATCCTGTTGCAGGTGATGGATCACGGGAAGCTGACGGACCACAACGGCAAGAATGTGGATTTCCGCAATGTGATCCTGATCATGACCACCAATGCCGGCGCATCCGATATGGCCAAGCCCGCGATTGGCTTTGAGCGTCCCGCCCGCGTGGGTGAGGATGAGGAAGCGATCAAGCGGATGTTCACCCCCGAATTCCGCAACCGCCTGGATGCGGTGGTGGGTTTTGCGGGTCTGACGCCAGAGATTGTGGCGCAGGTCGTCGAAAAATTCGTCATGCAGCTGGAAGCGCAGCTTGCTGACCGGAATGTGACGATTGAGCTTTCCTCAGCCGCCAAGGAATGGCTGGCGGAACGCGGCTATGACCCGCTGTATGGTGCGCGGCCCTTGGCGCGCGTCATTCAGGAATATGTGAAAAAGCCGCTGGCGGAGGAATTGCTGTTCGGCAAACTCGCCAAGGGTGGATCGGTGAAGGTGGGGCTCCGCGACGGCGCGCTGACCTTCGATTGCCAGGAAGCCGCGCCCCCTGCGCTGCCCAAGCCCGAAGAGGATCGGGATGCGGAGCGTGAGCCGGAGAATGTCGAATAAATGCATCAATACTTTGGCCGCTTGGTGAAGGCCACCAGCGGCCAAGGCTTATATTCCATTACGGATGATGTGCGCGCCTGGGTTGCGCGGCAGGGAATTTCAAACGGCTTGCTGACGCTGTGGTGCCGCCATACCTCGGCATCATTGTTGGTGCAGGCGAATGCCGACCCGGAAGTGATGGCAGACCTTGAAGCCTTTTTCATGCGCCTGGTGCCGGAAGGGCGCGGGCTTTACCGGCATGAGGATGAGGCGCTGGACAATATGCCAGCGCATATCCGCGCTGCGCTGACGCAAACCAGCATCAGCATCCCGGTGCAGAACGCGGCGCCGATGCTTGGCGAATTTCAGGAGATTTATCTGTTTGAACATCGTCGAGGCGCGCCGGAGCGCGGCCTCGACTTGCATCTTATGGGTGAGGCCTAATCACTCCGCCGCTTGCGCGGAAGCCTGCCCCTGCACCGTGAAGAAGCTCGCGGATTTGGGCTGTTGCGGCAATTCCACGCGGGTTTCCGTGATGCGCGCAAAGCGGGCCGGCTTGCCGCGAATGACCTCACCCTCATGCGTGCTTGGCATTGGGTTGCGCGCCAGGGGCACGGCATCGGCAGCGGTATAGACGCAAATATAAAGCCCGCGCGGCTTGGTACCGGCATTGGGTGCTGAACCATGCGCCAGCTTGGTATGCATCAGGCAGACCGAACCCGCCGGGCCATAGCAGGGGATGCTTTGCGCCAGCAGCGCCTTTTCATCCGCATCGGATACCGCGCCGGTGAAACGATCCCCGTCAAACAGCGAATACATCGGCCCCTTGTGGGAACCCGGCACAATGGTCAGCGCGCCATTGGTTTCATCCACATCATCCAGGAACAGCAACGCGGTGATGATGTCGTCATTGGTATGCGGCGTATAGGCGAAGTCCTGATGGTACAGCACCTCGGTCTTGGCACCCATCAGCTTCAGATTGATCTTGCAATGATGGAATTTCACATCGGGGCCGATCAATTCGGCCACCATTTCCGTCATGTCGCTGTCACGCATCGCTTCCAGATAGGCGGGCGAGATATCCGATGGGTTATTGATCCGCCGCAGCGCTGGCTTTTCGGCGGAATGTTCCTTGCCCATGTCGAAGCGCGGGCGGCCATCCACGCAGGGCGGGCCGAAGGGTTTTGTGTGGGCGCGGCTTTCTTCCACCCAGCCGGCGATCTCGGCGCGCAGCCGCGCCAGCAGATCGGGCGAGACAGCATTGGGCACCACCAGGCAGCCATCGCTCCAGAAGGCATCCTTCTGTTCTTGCGTCAAAACACCCATGCTGCGTCTCCTCATCATCAAGGCTTGGAGCGAATAAAGCGCAAAACGCCAGCGCCGTCACCTGAGGCGCGCGGGTTCCAGGCTGGCATAGACATCGCCGCTATTGGCGCTGGCGGGCAGTGCCGCGATCCAGGCTTGCATCGCCGCAGCGTCACAGGGTGCGGGCAGGGCGAAGCTGAGGCTCTCCCCCAGGCTTGCCTGAAAATGCCGATAGCCAAGCGCGGTCAGCAGCCCCAGGCAATCGGCGGCCACATCGCGCTGGATGGTGGTGAATTCGAAGGAAAGCGCCCGCGGTGGGCGGGACAGGCCGCGCAGCGCCTCGGCTTCAAAACCTTCGATATCCAGCTTGATGAAATGCGGCATGCCATGGGCGGCGATCAGCGCATCAAGGGTTGTGACAGGCAGGGTTTCGGCCTGGTCCCATTCCTGCCCCTCCCACCCCGGCGCACCGGCAGCGGCGGCGATGAAGGCCGTGCTGGCTGTGGCGACGGTTGGATTGGCGGTATTAAGGCGAAGCTCCGCCTTGCCCGCCCGCGCGCCCACCAATTGCGAAACCAAAGTCACGCCGGGATCGCCGCGCAGCAAAAGCCGCAACACGCGGGCGAGTGCCGCTTGCGGTTCCACCGCCACCACGCGCGCACCCAGGCGGCGAAAGCACAGCATCCGGTCGCCGACATGTGCGCCGACATCAAAGGCGATGTCTCCCGCGTCCAGAAAGCGGCGATAAAAGCCATCCAAGGCCGCCACACGGCCGGGCGCGTGGTAGATGCGCAGGCTCCGGCTGATGGCGGCCCGCTTCACGTGAAAATCAGCGCCGCGCCGGCAGCGTTTTCGGGCGGCACCATGATGCCTTCCGGCGCTTCCCGCGTGGGGATACCGGCCAGGATGCGCCGGGCAGAGGCTGCGCTATCGCCAGTACGCACCACCATCCCCGCCATGAAGGGTGAGGCCGGCGGCACCACGCCGGGCAGCACAGCGCCAAGCGCTTCCGGCGTCAGTATCCTGACGCGGGTTTCAAGCACTGGCGCCTTCGGCCCGGCAGCGCGCGCCGCACCGGGCAGGCGGAGCAGGAAGCCCCCCGCCGGGTCCGGTTCCACCGGCAGGCCGGACAGGCGCGAAAGCCGCGCGGCGGTCTCGGCGGGGTTGTCGGCGCATAAAATGGCGGCTTCCAAAACCTCGGCCTTGTTGGCGTGGTCCATCCAACGATCCTGCCAGACCAATTCGGGCGTGAGGTGCCGGATCAGCTGCACCCGGCCCTCGGGCGGGTCGGGGAAGGGCAGGCGGGCAAAGCGCGCAATCGGCCCGCCCGCCTCGACAGGTCGTTCCAGATAGGCAACGCCTGGAATATCAAGCCCGGCGGCGCGCAGGCGGTTCAGGTTCGCATCCTCATCCAGCATGGCGAGTGCCAGGATATGCATCCCCGCATAGCGCGCCAGAAAGGCGTTCAGATTATTGTCGAATAGCGCCGGGTCCAGGATCGCGATCAGCTCGATATAGCCATGCTTCAGGAAGGCGCAGCGATTGCCGGAGCCGTATTTCTCCACCGGCAAATCAGGCCGCCGCCGCCCGCTTTGCTGCGCAATCGGCGATAGCGTGAAGCCGAGCCTTTCATAGGCCGCGCACATCGGCGCCAGATCGCGCGCCGCGACGCCAAGATGGTCAAGCGCAAGGGCGGTATTCATGCGGGATTCTCATAACGATCTAGCAACCATTGAGCGGGCTCCGCGGTGGCTTCATCATACCAGCGTGCGACCAGCGGATGCGCGCGGACCGCGGCCATATAGCGTTGCGTTGTGGCGGAAAGCCCTGGCTGCCAGGTGATGAAGCGCGCCACCACCGGCGCATACATCGCATCCACTGCGCCGAATTCAGCGCCCATCAGGAAGGGGCCATCTTGGGCGGCAATGGCCTCGGCCCAAATCGCCTCTACCCGCGCGATATCGGCCAGGCATTCTGGCGTGCGGCCAAGGCCCGGAAAGCTGCGGCCGAGGTTCATCGGCATGGCCATGCGCAAATTGCGAAACCCGGCATGCATCTCCGCCGCGATGGACCGCGCATGTGCGCGCGCGCTGCGTTCCGCTGGCCAAAGCTTGGGCGCGACTTCCGCGCAATATTCGCAAATCGCCAGGCTTTCCCAAATCCGCGCACCGCGATGTTCCAGATAAGGCACCATGCCGGCGGGTGTCGCGGACTTAAGCGCGGTGGTCGCACCGCCACCCGCAAGCGGGATCACCACTTCCTCCACATCAAGCCCAGCCAGATGCACGGCAAGCCAGCCGCGCATGGACCAGGAAGAATAACGCTTGGTGCCGATCACAAGGCGGCCTTCGGGCATGGGGGGAGTCTCCTGCAATAGCGCGAAGCATTATGCCCTGCTTGGTGGTGCTTCGGCTACCTACTCATTGGGTCTCAGGTTATTGCGCCGGGCCACCGCACCCCAGCGATCCAATTCTGCCGCCACAAAGCCGCGAAAGGCATCGGGCGACATCGGCGTGGGCAGCGCGCCTTCATCGGCCAAACGCGCCAGCACTTCCGGATTGGCCAAAGCCGCTTTGGTCGCTTCGGAAAGTTTTGCAACCACCTCAGGCGGCGTACGACCGGGGGCGACGATGCCGTACCATTGCATCGCCTCAAACCCCGGAATGGTTTCGCTGATCGCGGGGATATCCGGGGTTTGCGCCAGCCTTTCCTTGGCTGTGGTGCCAAGTGCGGCCACGCGCCCGGCGCGCAACACGGGCAATGCGGCAGGCGTGCCGGTCATGCCGGATTGGATATTGCCGGCGACCAGATCAATCACCATCGGCCCCGATCCGCGATAGGGCACATGCACCATCTTGAGCCCCGCGGCTTCAAGGAACGCAATCATGCCGATATGCACATTGGAACCAGCGCCCGCGCTGCCATAGGTGATGGTATCGGGTGCGGCCCTGACGCGGGCGATGAAGCCGGCCAGGCCGCCTTCCGCCAGATTATGTTGCGCCAGCAGCACCATGGGCACTTTGGCGATCATGCCAATATGCGCGAAATCCTTCATCACATCGGCGCGCATGCGATAGACATGCGGGTTCACCGCCAAGGTGCTGATCATGCCAATGCCGATGGTATGCCCATCGGGCTGCGCGGCTGCAATTGCTTCGGTCGCGATCACGCCGGCGGCGCCGCCGCGGTTTTCCACCACCACCGGCTGGCCCAGGCTGGCCTGCATGGTCTGCGCCATGACGCGCGCCAGGATATCCGTGGCGCCACCAGGGGCGGCGGGCGCGATGAAGGTAATGGGCCGGCGCGGCCAGGGCGCTTGGGCCAAGGCAGGGCTGGCAAGCAGCGCGGGGGAGAGGATCAGGCTGCGGCGTGTGGTTTTCATGGGCATTTCCTTCCGCCCCCAGCCTGACCCTGCGGCCTGGCATTTGGCAAGGAAAAGCTGCGCCCCCGCGCGGTAAAACCCGTGAAAACATGGTAAGATTTTCATTCCATTTGGCGGTTTTGCCGGATATAGTCTCGCCATGGACGATATAGACCGGAATATCTTGCTGGAACTGCAAGGCAATGGCTCGGCAGGGCTTGCGGAACTCGCCAAGGTGGCGGGGCTTTCCGTCTCAGCGACCGCAGAGCGTGTGAAGCGCCTGGAAGAACGCGGCACGATCAGGGGCTGGCGGGCGGATCTGAACCCGGCAGCGGTGGGCTGCCCGCAACTCGCCTGGGTGTTTGTGATGCTGCAATCCGGCACGGAAGCCGGCTTCATCACTGCCATGGCGGCAGATGAGGCGGTGCTGGAATGCCATGCGATTTCCGGGCGCTGGTCCTATCAGGTGAAGCTCCGCCTGCCGGACCTTGCGGCGGTGGATAGTTTCACCAATGCGCGGCTGCGCGCCTTGCCTGGCGTGATGCGCACGGAAACCCTGGTGGCGCTGGCAACCCATAAGGAAACCAGCGCGCTACCGATCGCCCCGGCGGATGAGGAAGAATAGCGCTTTAGCTTCGCCAATGCGGGGGCGGCACCAATGAGCCGCCGGCCGCTCGAAATCACGCCCGAATTGATGCTGCGCGCCTATGGCGCCGGGCTTTTCCCCATGGCGGAAGGGCGGGAAAGCAAGAAGCTCCATTGGCTCGATCCGGCGCTGCGCGGCATTCTGCCGCTTGATCAGGGGTTTCATCTGCCGCGCCGGCTGCGCCGCACGGTGCTGTCTGACCGTTTCACCGTGACCGCGGATCAGGATTTCGCCGGCGTGATTGCGGGCTGCGCCGAACCCGCACCAGGGCGCGCCGATACCTGGATCAATGACGAAATCGAAACCCTGTTCATCGCCTTGCATCGCATGGGGGCGGCCCATTCCATCGAAGTCTGGCAGGATGGCGCGTTGGTGGGCGGGCTTTATGGCGTGCGCATCGGTGGTGCTTTTTTTGGGGAGAGCATGTTCTCCCGCACCACGGATGCTTCCAAGGTTGCCCTGGTGGCGCTGGTGGCGCGGCTGCGGCTGGGCGGCTTCACGCTATTGGATACGCAATTCCTCACCGCGCATCTGGCGCGCTTCGGCGCGGTGGAATTGCCGAAGGCTGAGTATAAGCGGCTGTTGGAGGCCGCCATTGCCGTGCCGGCGCGCTGGTGGCCAAACCCTGATCCTGCGCTGCTGGAAGCGGAAATCCGCGCCATTTGAAGGGTGCGAAGCCCGCATCGCCGATTCCTTTGACCTTTTGCCAAGCCATGCCAAGCTTCCCGCAATCCGCGCCCGTCAGGCGCGATAGAACAGGGGAGAAACCAACATGCGTCGTCGTGATTTTCTGGCGAGCACCGCCGCCATTGCTGCCGCGCCAGCGGCACCCGCCCTGGCGCAAGGCGCGCGTGCGCGCACGCTCCGCTTTGTGCCTCAGGCCAATCTGACCTCGCTTGATCCCATCTGGACCACGGCGGCGGTGACGGAAAACCATGGCTGGCATGTCTATGACACGCTTTATGGCATGACGGATGATCTGCGCGTCGCGCCGCAAATGGCCGAAGGGCATACGGTTTCCGATAATGGCCTGACATGGACCATCCGCCTGCGTGAAGGCTTGCGTTTCCATGATGGTGAACCGGTGCGCGCGCAGGATTGCGCGGCAAGCCTGGCGCGCTGGTCAAGGCGCGACACTTTTGGCCAATCACTCGGCGCCGTTGTTGATGAATGGGGCGCGGCGGATGATCGCACCATCCGCATCAAGCTGAAATCGCGCTTCCCGCTTTTGACCGAAGCGCTTGGCAAGCCCGCCGCCGTGGTGCCCTTCATGATGCCCGAACGCATGGCCAAGACCGATCCCTTCCAGCAGATCACGGAACATGTCGGTTCCGGCCCCTATCGCTTCTTGGCGAATGAATATGTCTCGGGCAGTCGCGCGGCCTATGCGAAGTTTGACGGCTATGTGCCGCGCCAGGAAGCGGCATCACGCACTGCAGGCGGCAAGGTCGCGCATATGGACCGTGTTGAATGGACCATCATGCCCGATAGCGCGACAGCGGCGGCCGCCTTGCAGGCGGGTGAGATTGATTGGTGGGAACAGATCAATGCTGATCTTGCGCCGCTTCTGCGGCGTGCCCGGGGCGTTGAGGTGAAGGTGCTGAATACGCTTGGCTATATTGGCGTCTCCCGTTTCAATGTTCTGCACCCGCCTTTCGACAAGCCTGCCATTCGCCGTGCCTTACTTCAGGCTATTCAGCAGGAAGATTTCATGCGCGGTGTCACGGGCAACGACCCCTCGGCCTTCCGCGATTGTCATTCCATGTGGCCCTGCGGCACGCCTTATGAAAGCGCCACGGGCAATGCCGCGTTGAAAGGCCCGCGCAATCTGGATGCCGCGCGTGCTGCCATTCGTGCGGCAGGCTATAATGGTGAGAAGGTTGTCATCATCAACCCAAGTGATTTTCCAACCATCGGCCCCTTCGGCCATGTCATGGCGGATCTGCTGCGTCGGCTTGGGATGAATGTTGATCTGGTGGAGACCGATTGGGGCACGGTGGTACAGCGCCGCGCCAGCCGTGAACCGCCAGAGCGCGGTGGTTGGAGCATTTTCCATACCTGGTGGCCCAGTGTTTCCATCATCAACCCGGCAGTCAGCGCCATTCTGCGTGGCATGGGCTCACGCGGCTGGTTCGGCTGGTATGAAAATGCCCGCGTGGAAGAAGCAGCGGCGCAATGGCTGGTCGCGGAAACCGAAGCCGAGCAAAAGCGCCTGGCCGATGTGATCCAGCAGGAGAGTTTTGAGAATGTGCCCGTGCTGCCACTTGGGCAATTCTTCATCGCCAGCGCCTATCGTACCGGGCTTTCCGGCTTTGTGCCCGGCACCGGCGCCTATCCCTGGAATATTCGGCGGGGTTGACGGCAATGCCCAGGCTTTCAAGAGACCAGATGCGCGGCAAGGCGCAAACCGTGCAGGGCCTTGTGGATCCCGCCCTGCTTGGCTCGACGCTCATGCATGAACATTTGATTTGGGATTTGCGCCCCCCGCCGCTGCGGCAGGGCGACCAAGGGGAGGAACCGGGGCTCGCCAATCATTGGGGCATGACGACTTCGGTGGCCGGTTCGCCCGCCAATCTGCATCAGCCAAGCGTGGAGGTCGCGATTGAAGCGGTGGCGGAAGCCGTCGCGCATGGCTGCCAGACCATTGTGGAACTGACGATTGGCGGCATCAGCCCCAATCCGAATGGGCTGAAGCAGGTAAGCGATGCCACGGGCTGCCATATCGTGATGGGCTGCGGGCATTATGTGGAAGAATACCAGCCGCCGGAAAACCATCATCGCAGCATTGATGATTTCGCTGCCGAAATGGTTTCCCAGGTGCAGGAAGGGCTTTGGGGCACCGAAGTGCGCGCCGGACTGCTTGGTGAGATTGGCTGCCAGAACCCCTGGACGCCACTTGAACGCCGCGTGCTGGAAGCCGCACTGATTGCGCAAAAGGAAACCGGCGCGGCGCTGACCATCCATCCCGGCCGGCGCCAGGATCAACCGCAGGAGGTGATGGATTTCATCAAGGCGCGCGGCGGTGATTCCTCACGCACCATCATGGATCATATTGATCGCACCGTGTTTGATGAGGATGCGCTGTTTCGCCTTGCTGATACGGGCGTGGTGCTGGAATGGGATTTGTTCGGCCAGGAAAGCTGCCTCTATCCGCTCAACCCGGATGTGGATATGCCCAATGATGCTGGGCGGCTACGCGCCATGCGCAAGATTCTGGATCGCGGCCATAAGGGGCAGATCGTGATCGCGCATGACATCTGCCACCGTTCGCATATGACACGTTGGGGCGGTTGGGGTTACGCGCATATCCATCGCATCATCATCCCACTGATGCGCCGGCGCGGTTTTTCCGAAGCCGAGATCAAGGAAATTCTGGTGGATACACCAAGGCGTCTGCTGACCTTCATCTGAAGGTGGTTGCAGGCTGATCTATCTTTGGATCAGCCCGCTCATCGGGCTTGACGCATCCGCGCTGTAATTGCGCGGCATGCGCCCGGCGAGGAAGGCATGGCGCCCGGCCTCCACCGCGGCTTTCATGGCGCGCGCCATGCGCACCGGATGCTTGGCATGCGCAATGGCGGAATTGAGCAAGACGGCATCGCAGCCAAGCTCCATCGCCAAAGCCGCATCGGATGCTGTGCCAATGCCCGCATCCACCAGCACCGGCACCTTGGCTTCGCGCTTGATGGCGCTGATCATATAGGGGTTCACCACCCCCATGCCGGAACCAATCGGCGCGCCCAAAGGCATGATGGCGACACAGCCCATATCTTCCAGCCGCTTCGCCGCCAGCGGGTCATCGGCGCAATAGACCATGACCTGAAAGCCATCGGCGATCAGCGCCTCAGCCGCTTCAAAGGTTGCCGGCATATCGGGGTAGAGAAAGGGCGCGGGGCCGAGGACTTCCAGCTTCACCAGGTTCCACCCCCCGGCTTCGCGGGCCAGGCGCAGCGTGCGCACCGCATCCTTGGCGGTGTGGCAGCCGGCGGTATTGGGCAGGTAGGTGTAGCGCTTGGGGGAGACATAATCCTGCAGCATCGGCGCCTTGGGGTCCGACAGATTGACCCGGCGCACCGCGACGGTGACGATCTCCGCCCCTGAGGCTTCAATGGCGGCGGCGGTTTCCTCCAAATCCTTGTAGCGGCCCGTGCCCACGATCAGGCGGGACTGAAAGCGCTGGCCGGCGACCTGCCAGCCATCATCATCTGCGTCGGACATGCTCAGCCGCCCCCGATGAAGTGAACGATTTCAAGCTTGTCGCCCTCATGCAGGGCAACAGAGGCATAGGTGGAACGCGGCACGATTTCCTCATTACGCTCGACCGCCACCTTGCGGGTATCAAGGCCAATCGCGGCCAAAAGTGCGGCGACGGTGGCACCTTGGGGCATTTGGCGGGGTTCCCCATTGACGGAAATGGCGATGGCAGACATGGGCTTAATGTGGCGGGGCGGGGGCGGAAGGGCAAGCGCCCGCCCGGCTTGCCCGGCTTGGACCCCCCGTGCTAGCGCAACCGTCAAGATTTGATCGCAAGGGAAGCGTCGTGACCCCGCCTTTGATCGCCGTGCTGAACGGCCCCAATCTGAACATGCTGGGCGTGCGAGAGCGCGAGAAATACGGCACCGCCACGCTCGATGATGTGGAAGCGCTTTGCGCCGAAGTGGCGGATGGGCTTGGCCTTGCCATTGATTTCCGCCAGACCAATAGCGAAGGCGAATTGGTGACCTGGGTGCAGGAATGCCGCGGGCGCGCGTCTGGCATCATCATGAACCCGGCGGGCTATACCACGACCTCCATCGCCGTCATGGATGCGCTGCTTGCCGTGGATGTGCCGGTGATTGAAGTGCATATCACGAATATCCACCGCCGGGAGGAATTCCGGCATCACAGTTTCATCTCCAAGGCCGCGACCGGCGTGATTTGCGGGCTTGGCGTTGAAGGCTATGCGCTGGCGATCCGCGCCATGGCGGGGCTGATCGCACAGGATGAGGAAGCATGACCAAGGACCTGCAATTCGACCCGGCGACGATCCGGGAATTGGCGCAAATCCTGCGTGAGAGCGACCTCACTGAGATTGAGCTGGTGGACAATGACATGCGGGTGAAGCTGGTGCGGCAAGTGACGGTCGCGGCCATGGCCATGCCAGTGGCGGCTGCCCCGTCGCCTTCTGCCGCCCCGGCCACCGCTGCCGCGCCCGCGCCAGCAGCGCCCGCCGCTGAGATTGACGCGGATCATCCCGGCGCGGTGACCAGCCCCATGGTTGGCGTTGCCTATTTATCCTCAGAACCGACAGCCCCGCCCTTCGTGACGGTGGGCAGCAAGGTGACGCAAGGCCAGACGCTGATGCTGATTGAGGCGATGAAGACCTATAACCAGATCAAGGCGCCGCGCGCCGGCACCGTCACGCGCATTCTGGTGGAAAGCGGCACGCCGGTGGAATTCGGCGAACCGCTGATGATTGTCGAGTAATGGCGCGCTCGGCCGGGGTGGCACATCATGTTCGGTAAGGTGCTGATCGCCAACCGGGGCGAGATCGCGCTGCGCATCCATCGCGCCTGCCAGGAAATGGGCATACGCACCGTGGCAGTGCATTCCACCGCTGATGCCACGGCGATGCATGTGCGCTTTGCCGATGAAAGTGTCTGCATCGGCCCGCCGGCGGCGCGTGATTCCTATTTGAACATGGCGGCCGTGATCTCGGCCGCCATGGTGACCGGCGCGGATGCGATCCATCCGGGCTATGGGTTCCTTTCGGAGAATGCGCGCTTTGCCGAAATGGTGGAAGCGCATGGGCTGAAATTCATCGGACCCGCGCCTGAGCATATTCGCATGATGGGCGACAAGATCGCCGCCAAGGACGCGATGCGCAGCCTTGGCGTGCCGCTGGTGCCGGGTTCCATGGGGGCGCTTGATACCTTGGAACAGGCGCGCGAAGTGGCGGAAGCCGTGAAGTACCCCGTGCTGATCAAGGCCGCTGCCGGCGGCGGTGGACGCGGCATGAAGGTAGCCCGCAGCGCCGATGAGCTTGAGGAAGCCTGGAGTGTCGCGCGCACCGAAGCCAAGGCGGCCTTTGGTGATGACAGTGTCTATCTGGAAAAATACCTCGATCGCCCGCGGCATATCGAATTGCAGGTGCTGGCCGACACACACGGCAATGTGGTGCATTTCGGGGAGCGCGATTGTTCCCTGCAAAGGCGCCATCAGAAGCTGGTGGAAGAAGCGGGCAGCCCTGTTTTGGATGCCGAAGCGCGCGATGCCTTGGGTGCGACCGTGACGGCGGGCTTGAGCAAGCTTGGCTATCGCAATGCCGGCACGCTGGAATTCCTGTGGCAGGATGGGCAATTCGCCTTCATCGAGATGAACACCCGGCTACAGGTGGAACACCCGGTGACCGAAATGGTCTGCGGTATTGACCTGGTGAAGGAACAAATCCGCATCGCCGCTGGTGAGGCGCTGGGCTATGGCCAGAAGGATATCCGCTTCTATGGCCATGCGATTGAATGCCGCATCACGGCGGAAGACCCCGAAACCTTCGCGCCCAATCCCGGCAAGGTGACGACCTATCACGCACCGGGCGGGCTTGGCGTGCGCGTGGATAGCGCGCTTTATTCCGGCTATGTGGTGCCACCGCATTATGACAGCCTGGTTGCGAAGCTGATTGTGCATGCGCCAACACGCGCCGAGGCCATTGGCCGCATGCGGCGTGCCTTGGGTGAGATGGTGGTGGCCGGCATCAAGACGACCTTGCCCTTGCATCAGGCGGTGATGGAAGCGCCGGAATTCCAGGGTGGCGATTACACCATCCATTGGCTGGAGAGGTTTGTTTCGGACAGGAATACCGACGCGGCCGGGTGAGCGTTCCCAAGCCAATCTGCTTCTGTCGGCCATGTGACGAGTGCGATGGTCCTCCCTGGCCAAACGCTGCCATGGCGCCAATGGCCATCGGTAGCTGCGCCGGTTGAAGGAGAGCCGAAGGATAAACTTTGGCATTCAGAGAATTGCCAAAGCAAAGCCTCCGCCTTGGCTGGGGGACCTGGATTCGAACCAAGGCTGCCCGGGTCAGAGCCGGGAGTTCTACCGCTAAACTATCCCCCAAGACAGCCAGGGCATAGCATCACCCCCGGCATGCTTCAACTCGCCCCTCGAAAGCGCTTGCCCTCGGGACCACTTAACCGGATCATGGAAATGCCGCCCGTTGAGGGGCGAACCCGCAAGGACAATGACCGAAACCGCCCCGCATCTGCCGCGCGAAGCCGAAGCCGCCCCGCCCCATGCGCGGGCGGAAGCCTCAGGCGCGGCCTATGCGGCGCTTGATCTCGGGACCAATAATTGCCGCCTGCTGATCGCCGCCCCAAGCCAGACCGGCTTTCGTGTGCTGGATTCCTTCAGCCGCGTGGTGCGGCTTGGTGAAGGTTTGGGCAGCAGCGGGCAGCTTTCGGCCGCTTCCATGGACCGCGCCTTGGCCGCCCTTTCGGCTTGCGCCGATAAACTCTCCCGCCGCCCCCTGCGCGGTTTTGAGGCGGTGGCGACGGAAGCCTGCCGCCAGGCCAGCAATGGCGCGGCCTTTATCGCGCGGGTGGAGGCGGAAACCGGCATCAGGCTGCGCATCATCACGGGGCGGGAAGAAGCCGAACTCGCCATGGAATCCTGCGCCGCCCTGCTGGAGCCCGGGGATCGGCGCGCCCTTCTCTTCGATATCGGTGGCGGCAGCACGGAAATAGCCTGGATCCGCGCCGCCGCGCGCCCGGGCGATGTGCCGGAGCTGATCGGCTATATTTCGCTGCCTGTGGGCGTGGTGACCCTGGCTGAGCGCTGCGGCGCCGCCTGTTTCACAGAAGCGGGCTTCTTCGCCGTGGTGGATGAGGTGGCGGCCCAATTGGAAGGCTTTGATCGCCTGCATTGCATCGGCCAGGAAATCCATGCCGGCGGTGTGCGGCTGATGGGCACTTCCGGTACCGTCACCACGCTTGCCGGCGTGGTCATGGCGCTGCCGCGCTATCGCCGCCCGCTGGTGGATGGCTCGACCCTTGATTGTGAGGCCGCCGATGCGGCGCTGGGCGATCTTTTCGCCATGGGCCGTGCCGAATTGGCCGCGCACCCCTGTGTGGGGCCGGAACGGGTGGATTACTTGCTGCCAGGCTGCGCGATCTACGCCGCCATCCGGCGCATTTGGCCAACGCGGAGTCTGCGCGTTGCGGATCGTGGTCTGCGGGAAGGCATGCTGCTTCGGATGATGCGCGCGGACCGTGAAGCGGCGTGGCGCAGCCCACCGCGGCGCCGGTAAGCCTTCGCCATGGCCAAAACAAACCCGCCCGGCAGCAGCCGGGGCCTGACCCAGCGCCTGCGCAGCGCCGAAGGGCGCAGTACCGCCAGCCAGAAATGGCTCAATCGGCAATTGAATGATCCCTATGTGCGCGCCGCCAAGGAACGCGGCTTGCGTTCCCGCGCGGCCTTCAAGCTGCTCGAGATGCAGGAGAAGGTGAAGCTCTTGAAGCCCGGCGCGCGCGTCGTGGATTTGGGCGCGGCACCGGGCGGCTGGACTCAGGTTGCCGTGGAAGCCGTCGGGCCACGCGGGCAGGTGGTCGCTTTGGATATCCTGCCCATGGACCCGGTGCCAGGTGCCACCACGCTGCAAGGCGATTTCCAGGAAGAAGAGGCCGAGGCACGCATCATCGCTGCCCTTGGCGGCAAGGCTGATCTGGTGCTGTCCGATATGGCGCCCAATACCACGGGCCATGCCGCCACCGATCATTTGCGCATCATGGCGCTTGCTGAATTGGCGCTCGATTTCGCGGTGAAGGTGCTGGCGCCGGGTGGCGGGTTTGTTGCGAAAGTATTTCAAGGCGGGTCTGAGAAGGACATGCTGGCAACGCTCAAGCGCCATTTCGCCAGCGTGCGGCATGTGAAGCCACCCGCAAGCCGGAAGGAATCGGCCGAATTATACGTGGTGGCGAGCGGCTTTCGCGCCTGAACTGCGCTGCCGGTGATTGCACCCGCCCTGATCAGGGACTATGGAGGGTCGCCAAGGTAGCGCAACGCGAAAGCCCCTCCATGGCCATCGAATCTCCCGCCCCAACTTCCGCGTCTTTCGGCGCCGTTCCGATCGCTGAGGCCTATGCCTTTGACGATGTGCTGCTGGTGCCGGCCTATTCCACCGTGCTGCCGGCACAGACCGCCACGCATACCAGGCTGACGAAGGAAATCCGGCTGAACATCCCGCTGATTTCGGCGGCGATGGATACGGTGACGGAAGCCCCCATGGCGATTGCCATGGCGCAGGCGGGTGGCATTGGCGTGATCCACAAGAATTTCTCGCCAGAAGATCAGGCCGCGCAGGTGCGGCAGGTGAAGAAATTCGAATCTGGCATGGTGGTGAACCCGCTGACCGTGCATCCGGACCAGACGCTGGCGGAAGTGCGCGCGCTGCAGGACCGCCATCGCATCAGCGGCATTCCGGTGGTGGAACGTGGCTCCGGGCGGCTGGTTGGCATCATTACCAATCGCGATGTGCGCTTCGCGACCGATCCCAATCTGCGGGTCTATGAGCTGATGACGCGGGAGAATCTCGTCACCGCATCGCCCGATGTCACGCCGGATGAGGCGCGGGCGCTTTTGCACAAGCACCGCATCGAAAAATTGCTGGTGGTGGATGAGGCGCAGCGTTGTGTGGGCCTGGTGACCGTGAAGGATATGGATAAGGCGCAGGCCAATCCCCATGCATCCAAGGATGGCATGGGACGGCTGCGTGCGGCGGCCGCGACGGGTGTTGGTGATGATGGGCTGCGCCGCGCGGAATTGCTGGTGGCGGCCGGGGTGGATGTTGTTGTCGTGGATACCGCGCATGGCCATTCCGGCGGCGTGATGCAGGCGGTGGAACGCATCAAGCGGCTTTCCAATTCCGTCCAAGTCATTGCCGGCAATGTCGCAACTCCGGAAGGCGCCTTGGCCTTGATTGAAGCAGGCGCCGATGCGGTGAAGATCGGCATTGGCCCCGGTTCAATCTGCACCACGCGCATTGTGGCCGGTGTCGGCGTGCCGCAGCTCACCGCGATTCTGGAAAGCGCCGCTGCCGCGCGTGAAAAGGGCGTGCCGGTGATTGCCGATGGTGGCATTCGGTCTTCCGGTGATTTGGCAAAAGCGCTGGCGGCGGGTGCGGATTGCGCCATGATGGGCAGCATTTTCGCCGGCACGGATGAGGCACCGGGGGAGGTATTTCTCTATCAGGGCCGGTCCTATAAATCCTATCGCGGCATGGGATCGCTTGGCGCCATGGCGCGCGGTTCGGCGGATCGGTATTTCCAGGCGGAAGTGCAGGATTCGCTCAAGCTGGTGCCGGAAGGGGTGGAAGGGCGCGTGGGCTATAAGGGCCCGGTGGGTGCCGTGATCCATCAGATGGTGGGCGGCTTGCGCGCCGCCATGGGCTATACGGGCTGCGCCACGATTGGCGAATTGCAGACCAAGGCGCGCTTCCGCCGCATTACCGGCGCGGGCTTGCGCGAAAGCCATGTGCATGATGTGGCCGTGACGCGCGAGGCGCCGAATTACCGCGCCGAAGGCTGATCCGGTTTCGGAACGGGTTTCTTTAACCCATAGGGCGCGACCAGCGCCCAGACATGATCCGGGATCATATTGCGCATCTTGGCGGGTTCAGCGCGTTCCAGATGCAGCACGCTTTCCACGGCCTTCATTTCCACCCGCGCGCGGGCGAATTCCAGGCCGCGCGGGCCGATGCGCGGCATCAGCCAGCCAATAATCGGCCTCAGCCAATCGGGCATGCGGCGCAAGGGTAGGCCACCCGCGGCGCGGCGCGTATTTTCCAGAAACCCCTTCACCGCACCGGCACGCTTGCCGGCACTGCCCGGCGCGTTTGCGGTGATTTCATCGCCAAGGAGCTTGAGTAATTCCTCGCCACGCGCATTGCGCACCAGCAGCCATTGCTCCCCTTGGCCGCCCATATAGCCGACGGTGATGTCAGCCAGGACATTGGTGTAATCCACGCAGCTTCGGCAGGTGAGGGGGAAGAAATCCGAGGGCAATTGGCTGATCGGCAATTGCAGAAAGGGAATTTCGCGCTTGCTGCCATCGGCAAAGCGCAGCTCCACATGGTAATCGGCGCGGAATTCCAGATAGGTGATCGTCTCCGGCGCATCGGATAACAGCGTCAGGAAATGATGGAATTTTTCCGTGGTGGTATTATCCGAACACGGCGTGCCGATGACATACAGCGCTTCAAGCCCAAGCCGCGCTTCCAAGGCGCGCAAAGCATAGACCTGGCAGGGAATACCGATCACTGCGATGCGTTTATGGCCGGCCGCCGCGGCCGGTTCCAGAAGCGCCAGCAGCGGCGCATAGCCCATGCGCATGCCCCGGCAAGCCGCCATGGCGTCCGGCTTCGTCACCAGCACCGGCGCGGGCTTCCATTTATCATCCGGGTCCGGCGCCATGGTCAGCACCGCCGTGACCGCGCCCGCTTCCAGCAGCTTTTCCGCAAGCCGCGTCGTGATGCCGGTCCATTGCGCGCCGGGGCGCGGCGCCTTCAAGGAAGCCCGCAGCATTTGGCGAAAGGGGCCGAAATGAAGCTCATCCGGGCGCTTCGGGTCCCGCGCGCGGCCATGCACGGCTGTCTCCAGGCGCGGATAATCAGGCTTGATGAATTGGCAGGCGGCACCGCAGGCTTTGGGGTCTTGCAGGCGCGAAACGCCGCAATCCGTGCATAACCCGCGCGGCGCGGCATCGCGGAAGGCGGGTGCCGCCATGCCTGCCCCCATCACAGCGCCAAGGCCCCGATAATCGCACCCGCCCCCAATACCCAAAGCGGGCTGAAATCCGTCCGCCAGACGAATAGGCTCGAACAGATAGTCAGCAAGACGGTGATCCAGCTTTCCGCCGAACCCTGCGCCAGAATCAAGCCCGATGCTGCTATCAGCCCAACCGCAATCGGCACCAGCCCGCGTTCGATAATGCGCAGCCATGGCCGGCCCAGCAGCCGCGCACGGAGCCGCGAAAAACCAAAGGCGATGACGCTCGTCGGCACGGTCATGGCGGCTGAGGCCGTCAGCATCCCAAGAATGCCGCCGACATGCCAGCCAAACAGCCCGACAACCAATACATTCGGCCCCGGCGCGGCCTGAGCAAGCGCGAAGCGGCGCGCGAAATCCGCATCACTCATCCAGCCATGCACATCCACCACCAGGCGATGCATCTCGGGCAGCACGGCAATCCCGCCACCAACCGAGACCAGGGAAATGGCGCCAAAGCCGAGCAGCAATTGCCAGAAGATGGTCGCGGTCATTTGCCGCGCGCCCCATACCAGGAAGCCAGAATGCCAAAGGGGGCGAGGCCCAGCACCACCATGGGCAGCGGCACGCGAAAGAAGCCCGCCGCCGCCAGCGCACAAAGCCCAACCGCCAATAACCCCAAGCTTGGCTTCAGCTTCTGCGCCATCTTCACCGCAGTGCCGAGCACCATCCCCGCCGCTGCCGCCGCAACCCCGGCAAGCACGGCCTTCACCAGCGGCACCTCCCCATAGGAATCATAGAGCACCGCAAGCCCCATCAGGATGATCAGCGGCCCACCAAACATGGCACAGGAAGCAAGCAGCGCCCCCACCGCGCCGTGAAAGCGATCCCCCACCATGATCGCGGCATTAAGCGCATTGGGCCCCGGCAGCACCTGCCCAAGGCCCAGCGTTTCGGCATATTCCTGTTCCGTCAGCCAGCGCTTTTCCTCAACCAGCACGCGCCGCGCCCAGGCATTGATGCCGCCAAAGCCGATCAGCCCAATCTTGCCATAGGTCAGGAAAAGATCGGCGCGGCTCGGCGACGGGGCAGGGGAATCATCCATAACCGCAGAGGAACCCGTCACGCGGTCCGGATCAATCCCCTGCCGCCCTTTTTCAGCCCGGGTTCGCCGTTGGCGGCACGCCCGCTTCCGTCAAGGCGGCCTGTTGCCGTTCCGCGACTTTCGCCACATCAAAATCAGCGACCAATTCCTGAAAGATCTGATGCCAATTGAGCTTCGCATTCAGCCGCAGGAATACCGCACCGAGCCCAATCGCCGCGCGATCCATCAGCGGGAATTCGCGCGGGATGCGCACGCCCCCGGTGCGCTTCAGCCCGGCATGGACTTCTTCCGCAATGCGCCGGCCATATTGCGGGTCATCGCTTGCCTGAATGGGCCGCACGCGGTCTTCCAAAAGTGGCTCATAGAGGAAGCGCGCCCAAAGGTTCAGCACCTCCATCGTCTCACGCTTCAAATCCTTGAAGCCCCAGATGCGATAGGCTTCCGCTGCCTTATCAAAATCCCCATCGCGCACGGCTTCATAAAGCATGATCACGCCGCCCACGAAGCGCGGTTCAAAAATCCGCACCACGCCGAAATCAAGCAGATTGATGCCAAAGCCATCATTATCCGGCAGGTCAGAACGCAACTGGTAATTGCCAAGATGCGGGTCGCCATGGATCACGCCATAACGATAAAAGGGCACATACCAGGCGCGGAACAGGGCGCGGGCATAGGCGGCGCGTTCTTCCTCGGGCGGGTCTTCGTCAATGCGTGCCTGAATGGCGCGGCCATCCAGCCAGGACATGGTCAGCAGGCGCTTGGTGCAATAGGCTTCCACCGGCACGGGCACGCGCACGCCGGGCACATCACGAAGCATGATGCCATAAAGCCGCTGCTGCGATGCTTCGCGCAGGTAATCCAGTTCTTCGCGCAGGCGTTCGGAAAGCTCGACATAGGCTTCCTCATTTTCAAGCGCGCTATCCATGCGGCGATAAAGGCTCATGGCGATTTTGAGTTGCCTGAGATCAGCCTCAACCACGCTTGCCATATCCGGGTATTGCAGCTTGCAGGCCACACGCTGACCATCGGGCAGCACAGCGCGATGCACCTGGCCGAGGGACGCCGCAGCCGCAGCCTCACGCTCGAAGGATTTGAATTTGGCCTCCCAGGCTGGGCCCAATTCGCTCATCATGCGCCGGCGCACAAAGGGCCAGCCCATGGGCGGCGCATTGGCCTGAAGGGTCGCCAATTCCTTGGCGATTTCCGGCGGCAGCGCATCCGGCACGGTAGAGAGGAATTGCGCGATCTTCATCATGGGCCCCTTGAGGGAACCCAGCACCGCCTTCAAATCCTCGGCGTGTTTTTCATCGGATTTCAGGCCGAATAGCTTATGGCCCGCGACGCGCGCCGCCATGCCAGTCACGGCGCCGGACGTGCGCACCATGCGGCGCACCTCGCCAAATATCGAATGCGCTTCCCGATCTTCAGCCATCCGCGCGCTCAATCTCATCAATGAAACCTGAAATCACATCAAGCCCGCGCGTCCAGAAGGCCGGATCGGCGGCATTCAGCCCAAAGGGTGCGAGCAATTCCTTATGCCGCAACGTGCCGCCGGCGCGGAGCATGTCGATATACTTCGCCTCAAAATCCGCAACACCACCATCGCGATAGACGCCGTAGAGCGCATTCACCAGACAATCGCCAAAGGCATAGGCGTAGACATAAAAGGGCGTGTGGATGAAATGTGGGATATAGGACCAATAGACATGGTAGTCCGGCGAAAATTCAAAGGCCGGCCCCAGGCTTTCGGTCTGCACCTGCATCCAAAGCGCACCGATCTGTTCTGACGAGAGCTCGCCCTTGGCGCGCGCGTCATGCAGCAGGGTTTCAAACCGGTAGAAGGCGATCTGGCGCACCACCGTATTCAGCATATCCTCAACCTTGGCGGCGAGGAGGCCACGGCGCTTTCGTGGATCGGCTTCCGCGTCCAACACCGCGCGGAAGGTCATCATCTCACCGAAAACCGAGGCAGTTTCAGCCAAGGTCAGCGGGGTTGAGGACATCAGATAACCCTGTTCGCCCGCCAGCACCTGATGTACGCCATGGCCCAATTCATGCGCCAGCGTCATCACATCGCGCGCCTTGCCGTGATAATTCACCAGCAGATAGGGATGGGCCGAAGGGACGGTTGGATGCGCGAAGGCGCCCGATGCCTTGCCGGGGCGGAGTGCCGCATCAATCCAGGGCTTGTCGAAGAATTGCCGACCAATCTCGGCCAGGCGCGGGCTGAAGGCGCCATAGGCATCAAGCACCTGTGACACAGCCTTGGGCCAGGGGATCAGGCTGTCATCCTGATCAGGCAGTGGCGCATTGCGGTCCCAATGCTGCAATTTCGGCAGGCCAAGCCACTTCGCCTTCATCGCGTAATAGCGATGCGACAGGCGCGGGAAGCGGGCGGTAACCGCGGAAACCAAAGCCTCCACCACCTCATCTTCCACCATATTGGCGCGGTTGCGCGCGGAGCCAGGTCGCGGATAGCGCCGCCACTTGTCAATGATTTCCTTGTCTTTGGCGAGGGTATTCGTGATCAGCGTAAACAGCCGACCTTTTTCGGCGAAGGCCGCCGATACCCCCTTGGCGGCGGCTTCGCGCACCGCGCGATCCCCATCGGAAAGCCTGTTCAGCGCGTCAGAAACCGTCAGGCTTTCCGTGCCACTTGGCAGCGGGACGGAAACCTTCATGGTCGCGATGGTTTCGTCAAACAGCCGGTTCCAGGCGGCGCGGCCCGCCACTTCCTTTTCATGCAGCAGCTTTTCCACCTCATCGGCAAGCTGATGCGGGCGGAATACGCGCAAATCACGCAGCCAGGGGCGGAAGCGGGCCAGCGCGGCGGACTCGGCGCATTTGCCATCCAGCACCGCATCTTCCAGCCGGTTCAATTCCAGCGTGAAGAAGATCAGATGGCTGCTGATCGTGGTCGCGCGTTCCTGCATGGTTTGGTAGAAACGCCCATTGGCCGGGTCTTCCGCATCGCCGCTGAAGACCAGCTGCGCATAGGACATGACGCGGCCGAGCACTTCCTCAATCGCTTCATATTCGGCAATTGCCGCCGCCAGGTCCTTGCCTGAAATGGCGGTGAGCTTGCCGGCGAGCCTGGCCGCGAAGGCGCGGGCATTGGCATCAGCGCGGTCAAGGTCGCGCGTAAGTGCCGGGTCATCCGGCGCCTTATAGAGATCAGACAGATCCCAAACGGGCAGGTTGGCGGCGGCGGCACCGCCATCAAGCGGGGCGCGGAGCGGGGCGGGAGAGATGATTCGGGTCACCCCCCTCATATAGACCGAAGCGGCGCATGGCCAAGCGGGACGCCGCGCCCTACATGAGGCGCCGAGGCGCAAAGGGGGGGGAGGCGAATGCCCTATACGGAACAAGGATGGCCCAATCTGCCAGCCATGATGCTGGGACGGGCGCGGGAATGGCCGGCCAAGCCGCTATTTCGCTTCTGGCGCGATGGTGCGTGGCAAAGCCTGACCTGGGCGGAATTCGCGGGCCAGGTGGCAGCTCTCGCGGGTTTTCTGCGCGCGCAGGGCATCGCGCCGGGGGATCGCGTGCTGCTGGTATCCGAAAACCGCCCTGAATTCCCCATTGCTGATACGGCGATCATGGCGATTGGCGCCATTACAGTGCCGACTTATGTGACCAATCTGCCGAGCGATCACGCCCATATTCTGCGCGATTCCGGGGCGCGTTTTGCCATTGTCTCCACCGCCGCGCTTGCCGCCCGCGTGCTGGAAGGCGCTGCCTTGGCGCATGGCTTGGATGGCTTGCTTTGCTGCGAAACCCCGCCCGAGGCGCCGGGGCTTGCGCGCCATCGCTGGGCTGATGCGCTGGCCACCCCCGCCGATGCCTTGGCGCTGGAGGCCGAGACGCATCAGATCGCCTCAGAAGCCTTGGCCTGCCTGATCTATACCTCCGGCACCGGCGGCGCGCCCAAGGGGGTGATGCTGCCGCATCGCGCCTTGCTCGCCAATCGCCATGGCGTGCTGCCGCTGGCGGAAAGGCTGGAATTGGATGGCAAGCCTTACCTGTCCTTCCTGCCGCTATCGCATAGCTATGAACATACGGTGGGCGGTTTCCTCTTGCCGTCTTACGGCATGGAAGTGGTCTATTCGCGCGGCGCGGATCGGCTGGTGCAGGAAATGGCGGAAATCCGCCCTGCCATCATGACAGCGGTGCCTCGGCTGTTCGAGGTGCTGCGTTCGCGCCTGCTGGCGGCGCTGGAAAAGGAAAAGCCCATCAAGCGCAAGCTGTTTGATCGCGCCTTGATGCGCGGGCAGCAGCGCATGGCCGGTGCCTCGCTTGGCGTGATCGGCGGCATTGAAGATGCCATCCTGGAAAAACTGGTGCGCGAAAAGGTGCGTGCACGTTTCGGCGGTGCGCTACGCGCCTTGGTTTCCGGCGGTGCGCGGCTTGATCCTGATCTCGCGGCGTTTTTCATCGCGCTTGGCCTGCCCGTGCTGCAAGGCTATGGCCAGACCGAAGCCGGCCCGGTGGTGAGCGTGAACCTGCCCTGGGCCAATCGGCATGACAGTGTCGGCATGCCGCTGGAAGGTGTTGCGGTGCGTATCGCCGCCGATTGTGAAATCCTGATCAAGGGCGATCTGGTGATGACCGGCTATTGGGGCAATGCGGAAGCGACCGCCGCCACCCTGAAGCCCGAAGGCGAAGACCCGCGCCCCTGGCTGCATACCGGCGATATCGGTGAAATGCGCGATAGGTTCCTTTACATCACCGACCGCAAGCGCGATTTCATCAAGCTGCTGGGCGGCGATATGATCAGCCCGGCCAAGATCGAAAGCCTTTTGATGGCGGAACCTGAAATTCAGCAGGCGCTGGTGGCGGGTGAGGGCAAGCCCGGCCTGGTCGCGCTGATTGTCCCGGCCGACGGCCAGGAAGCGGGAGTCGCGGCTGCCGTTGCGCGAGTGAATGCCAGGCTTGCCGTGATTGAACGCATGCGCCGCCATGCGGTGACAGCGCCGTTCACGATTGAAAACGGTTTGCTGACGCCGACCATGAAGCTGAAGCGCCGCACTGCCATTGAACAACGCGCGGCGGAGATTGAGAAGCTTTGGGAATAGCGCGCCTTATCGTGGCGCCCAGCGCAAACCGGCGCGGATATCATCACTATCCTCACCCGCCGCCGGCACGCCGCGTGCCGGTTGCGGGCGCACGCCTTCAAAACTGATCGGCAGGCCAATGGCGCGCACCGGTAGCCCTGGTACGGGGGCGACAATGCCAAGCGCTTCCACCTGCGCATCTGTCGCGATTTCGCGCATGGTATTGATCGGCCCGCAGGGAATGCCGGCGGCTTCCAATAGCGGCAGCCATTCTTCTGCCGGGCGCGCGCGAAAGGCCGGTTCCATCACCGCCATCAGCGCGGGTTTGTTCGCAACGCGTAGCCGATTGCTGGCAAAGCGCTCATCGCTACCCAGTTCAGGCAACCCCATGGCATCACATAATTTGCGAAACAGCCGATCATTCGCCGCCGCCACCATCACCGGCGCGGTGGCGGTTTCGAAGGATTGAAACACCACCGTATTCGGATTGCCCGAAAGATTGCGCGGCGGTGGGCGGCCAGAGACAGTGAAGCCCGCGAAATGCGGCCCCATCCAGCCAAGCGCCGTTTCCAGCAGCGATGTATCAACCACGCCGCCCTTGCCCGTGCTGTGGCGCCGTTCAAGCGCGGCCAGAATGCCAATCACCCCCCACATGCCAGTGCCGAGATCGAGGATCTGCACGCCGCTTCGCGTGGGTGGCCCGCCTTCGGCACCATTCATCATCATCAGGCCGGAATAGCCTTGCAGGATCGGCTCATAGCCCGGGTGCAGCGCCTTCGGGCCCACTGCGCCAAAGGCGCCGAGTGACGCATAAATGAGGCGTGGAAAACGTGCGGTCAGCGCAGCGCCGCCCAGCCCCAAATCCTCCAGCGCGCCGGGGCGCATGTTTTGCACAACCACATCCGCCTCACCGACCAATTCCATCAGCAAAGCGCGATCGGCATCATTGCGAAGATCAAGGCTGAGCGATCTTTTGCCGCGATTGACCGCGATGAATGTGGTGGCCGTGCCTTCATGCATCGGTGGCCCCCAGCCGCGCGCATCATCACCGCCTTCGGGGCGTTCAAGCTTGATCACCTCAGCCCCCAGCATGGCGAGGATCTGGCCCGCAAAAGGCCCCGCGAGATTCTGCGCGATTTCGACAACCCGGATACCGGCCAAAGGTGACATGCGAAAACCCTTTTTAAGCAGGCGAAGGCTAGGGCTTTGGCAGGTGCGCCGGCAAGTTTGGGGCTGGACCGCAGGGCGCCGCGGGTGAAAGCTGACGCCATGAACCCGACCCTGCCCGATATCCTCGCTGCCCTTTGGCGTCAGGCCGCGCTTGAACCGGCGGCGCTGGCACAGATCAGCCTGACCGGCACGGAACCCATCCAGCCTTCCAGCTTTCGTGTTGATGCGGCGGCGCAGACAAGCATCGCGGCGACGGGTTTGGCGGCGGCGTTGATCCATCAGCGGCGCGGTGGCGCGGCGCAGCGCGTTGCGGTGGATATGCGCGATGCGGCGATTGAGTTTCGCTCCGAACATTGGCTCAGCATCGCGGGGCAGCCTGCCGGGGCGCGCTGGGATGCGATTGCGGGGCTTTATCAATGCAGTGATGGGCGCTGGGTGCGGCTGCACACCAACTTCCCGCATCATCGCGATGGCGTGCTGCGTTTGCTTGGGCGTATCGCGCATGATCGCGCCGCGGTTGCCAAGGCGCTGGCGAATTGGAGCGCGGCGGAGTTCGAAGCTGCGGCAGCGGAAGCCGGCGTGGTGGTGACCATGACACGCAGCCTGCCCGAATGGGACGCCTCTCCCCAAGGCCAAGCGGCGGCCAGCCTGCCGCCTGTGCTGATCGAGAAAATCGGCGATGCGCCGCCCGTGCCGCTGCCGCCCGCCGCCGCGCGGCCACTTGCGGGGATGCGCGTGCTTGACCTGACGCGTGTCATCGCCGGGCCGGTGGCAGGCCGCACCCTCGCTGCCCATGGCGCCGATGTTTTGCACATCAGCGCCGCGCATTTGCCGAGCTTTGATGAATTGGTGATGGATACAGGACGCGGCAAAAGAACCGCGTCAATTGATTTGCGCGCGCCGGCTGATCAGGCGCGCCTGCGTGATCTGGCCGCCAGCGCCGATATCTTCCTGCAAGGCTATCGGCCGGGGGCCATTGCCGCGCATGGCTTCGCGCCGGAAGCCCTCGCAGCGCTTAATCCCGGCATCATCTGCGCCTCACTTTCCGCCTATGGCCATCTTGGCCCCTGGGCCGCGCGGCGCGGATTTGATTCGCTGGTGCAGAATGCCAATGGCATGAATGACGCTGAAGCCGTTGCGGCCGGAGAAGCCAGGCCACGCCCCTTGCCTTGCCAGGCGCTTGATCACGCTTCGGGCTATCTGCTGGCCTTTGGTGCCATGGCCGCCTTGTTGCGGCGTGCGGAAGAAGGCGGGTCCTGGCTGGTGCGTGTGTCACTCGCCGGCACGGGGGAATGGATTAAGCGCCTGGGCCGACTGGATGCGGGCTTGTCCGCGCCGGGGCTCGCGCCCGCGGACATTGAGGCAGCCTTGGAAGAAAGCGACAGCGGCTTCGGCCCGATGCGCGCCACACGCCATGCCGCGCGGCTTTCCGCCATGCCGCCGCGCTGGGATTTGCCCGCCATGCCGCTTGGCAGCCATGCGCCCGAATGGCGCTAGAGCGTGTTGCGTTTACATGGGTTCACGCATCCCGCTCTACATCTTTGTTTTTTCGAGCATCTTCACACGTTCAGATGATTCCATCTGAACGTGATATGCTCTAGGCTTCACTGCAAACAGCGCAGGAACAGCGTTGAAGCATGTGCAACCTCGCCCACCGCATCGGCGGCACGCGGCGCCTGATCAGTCGCCCCTTCGGTCACCGCGACATTCTGCTCCCGCAGAAACGCCAAGGCTTCCGTGTGCTTCACAGCAAAATTCACATTTTGCGGAATATCGCCCGTCTGCCGCGCCACCTGTCCGGCATTGAGTTTTGAAACCACAACGCCAATCACCTGCCCACGCATATCCAAAAGCGGTCCGCCGGAATTGCCGGGCTGCACCGGCGCGCTGATCTGAAGATGGCGCTGATTATCGGCAAGCCCGGCAAGGGCCGAGACCTCTCCGGTGGTCAGCGTGGGGCCAGATGAAAGCAGACCCGCCAAGGGAAAGCCGTAAGTCACCACGCCTTCGCCGCGGCGATAGGCGCCGGCGCCGCGGAAGGGCAGGATGGGGCCGGCTTCCGCTTCGGTGCTGAGCAAGGCCAGATCGCGTGTCGCGTCGCTGGCCATGACGCGCGTTGGAATCTCCTGCCCATCCGGCAGGCGGGCTGCAACCTCGGCACAGCCATCAACTACGTGATGATTGGTCATGATCCGCCGCGCGGCGACCACAAAACCCGTGCCGGAAGATACCGCGCGGCGGGCAGAGCGCTCACCGGGGGCGAGCGGCGGGGGCTTGTCACGCGGCAATTCAGCCTCGGCGGCTTGGCGGGGCAAAGGCGGGGGTTTTTCGCTGGGGAGCACGGCGCGCGGGCTTGGCGCCTGCGCTGCCGGTGGCACCGGCGGCGGCTTTTGCGCCACGGCCGCGGCGGCAAAACCAAACCCGATCAACCCGAACAGAAGGGCGCGTCGCATCATGAAAGCTTTGTGCCGCGCCATGGCCCCGCCGGTCAATCTTCCCGTTAAATATGTCCTTCGCGCCGGAAGGAATAATGCCGGCCATTGCCGATGATCAGGTGATCATGCAGCACAATGCCAAGCATGGTCGCGGCCTGACCAATTTCGCGCGTCATGTCCACATCCGCGCGGGAGGGGTTGGGATCGCCCGAGGGGTGGTTATGCACCAGGATCAGCGCGGTCGCCTGCAATTCCAAGGCGCGGCGCACCACTTCGCGCGGATAGACCGGCGTGTGATTGACCGTGCCCTTGGCCTGCGCCTCATCAGCGATCAGCCGGTTCTTGGCGTCCAGAAACAGGATGCGGAATTGTTCGACCCGCTCCCGCGCGAGCGCCGCGTTCAGATAGGCGAGCAGCTTTTCCCAATTATTCAAAACCGGGCTTTCGCGCACTTCTTCCCGCGCCAACCTTAGCGCGGCAGCCTGGATGCAACGCAGCGCGGCGATGCCGGCCTCCCCCAGCCCCTCAATCTGGCCGAGTTCCTGCACAGGCGCGCTGATGGCGCCAGCGAAGGACCCGAAGCGCGCCAGCAAGGCGCGGGCGATTGGTTTGGTGTCGCGCCGGGGCAGGGCCAGAAACAGCACCATTTCCAGCAATTCATGATCCAGCAGCGCATCCGGCCCGGCGCGCAGCAGTTTTTCGCGCATGCGGGCGCGATGCCCCAAATGGCCGGGCGGAGCCTCGGCCGCATCGGTGACAAGCTCCAGCCCCGGCAGGGCGCTGGCCTCAGCGAGGCCCTTGGTCTTGCGGATAGCCATGTTCCAACCCGTTGGCGCTTTACCTTAAGCGCGAAACTGGATGGGTAAATAAAACCTATGGTAGAAATTTACCAGCCAAAAACAACGCGGCCCATGATCCGCCCAGGCAGCAGGGTAAAAGCTCCGGTCACCAATAGGGCGCCCAGATAGAGTCCCATCATGAAATTACGATGCGCGTGGATGTTTCGCCGCCGCGCCAGGAACACTGCCGCTGTTAAGCCACCAAGGGTGAAGGCCGAAAGCCCATGAATCCAGCTGAAGTGCCCTGGCCCGGCAACCCCGGTAATGCCGATGGATGAAAGCGCCACAACCGCCATCAGCAGGACCCAACACCAGCCGAGCAAACGATGGGCGCCGGTGCCCTTAGGGCGGATGAATTGCACAAGGCCGAGAAGAATAGCCGCCAGTGCCGCTGCCACATGCGCCTGCACCAGCCAGGGTGCAGCCAGCAACGGCGCCAAGTTCATCCGCTATAGGGCGGCTTGTGCAGGCCCTTGGGCGAAAGGGTGAAAATCTCCACCCCATTTTCTGTCACGCCAACCATATGTTCGAATTGCGCGGAAAGGGACCGATCGCGTGTCACCGCGGTCCAGCCATCATCCAGGATTTTCACCTCTGGCCTTCCGGCATTCACCATGGGCTCCACGGTGAAGAACATGCCGGGCTTCAGCTTGGGCCCTTCGCCGGGGCGGCCGAAATGCAGGATATTGGGCGGTTCATGGAAGTGTCGGCCGATGCCATGGCCGCAAAAATCCCGCACCACGCTGAAGCGATGCTTTTCCACATGGGCCTGAATGGCGTGCCCGATATCGCCCAAAGTCGCGCCGGGACGAATGCCGGCAATGCCCTTCATCATGGCGTCATAGGTCACATCCATCAGCAGCCTGGCCTTGGTGGAGGCATCGCCGGCCACATACATCCGGCTTGAATCGCCATGCCAGCCATCCAGGATGACGGTGACATCAATATTGATGATATCGCCATCCGCCAGCACGCGGTCCCCCGGAATGCCGTGGCAGACTACGTGATTGACCGAAGTGCAGGAAGATTTGGTGTAGCCCCGATAGCCGAGCGTCGCCGGAATCGCGTCCCGCCCCACCATGAAATCATGGCAAATCTGATCAATCTCTCCGGTGGAAATCCCCGGGCGCACATGGGCCGTGATCATATCAAGGGTTTCAGCCGCAAGCTGCCCCGCGCGACGCATGGCCGCGAAATCCTCAGGCTTGTGGATGGTGATGCGGCGCGATTCGCCGCCTTGCTGCTCCATGGGGTCTCAAGGCTCGTGAATGTTGCCGGCCCAAAATGCGCCGCCATGCTGCAGGATGCAAGGCTTCACTCGGGCTTGCCGGCTTTCTCGCCGGTGCCGATTTCCTTGGCACCCAAGGCATCCGCAAGCCGCGCCGTGGCGCTGCCTGGCCGCGCCGGCTTTTGTTGGGTGGGGGAGGGTGCCCAGCCGGTCAGCACCAAAAGCCTGAGCGGCAGGTCAACCTCAGCGCCCCCAAGCCGCGCCGCCGCCATGGGGAACAGGGCGCGGGGCGGCGTTCGCCCATCGCGCGCCAGCACGGCATTCGCCTCCCCAGCGGCGCGCAGATCAGCAAAAATTCCGAAGGCGGATTTGTAGCGGAGCGCCATATCCTCGGCATCCGCAACCGGCAGCGCAAAGCCCGCGCGCTGCAAAAGTGCCGCGCCATCGCGCAATTCCGGGAAGGGGGAGATGCGGGGCGAAATACCGCCGCGCAATGCCGCCTCGGCTTCAGCCAGCGCGGCGCGCAGCGCGCCGAAGCTCGGCAGGCCGGGCAGGCTCGCCAGGAATAGCCCATCAGGCGCGAGTGCCAGGCGGATTTGGATCAGCGCCCCCGGCAGATCATTCACCCAATGGAGCGAGAGGGAGGCTACCACAAGATCAAAGGCGCCTTCCGCAAAGGGCAGAAATTCCTCATCGGCGGCCACCGCCAAGCCCCCGCCGCGTGCCGCCATGGCAGGCGCCAGATCAGCCGAGACAATGAAGGGAATGCCGCGTGCGGCGAGCTTCGGCGCCACAAAGCCGCGCCCACCCAGATCAAGCGCGCGGGTGAAGCGGCGCGTCGTGTCATCCAGCCGATCGAGCAGCCTATCCGCCGCATCCTCCAGGATCGGCGCCACCTGATCCACACGCGAAGCGGCCCGCGCACGGCGGCGCGCGACAAGGGCTCGGTCAAAGACGCGCAGCTGATCGGTCATGGCACCCCCGATGCACCCTGTTTCCCAGGGACGCAAGACGGGTTAGGGTTTTCTCCGAAATTGCCTCTGGAGGAAAAAACCATGAACGCCACCGATGTGAAGGCCGCCCGCGCCGCCGCCGTTGCTTCCACCATTGACCGCATTCGCGTGATTGAACGGAGCCAAGGTGTCAGCCGATCTTCGCTTGAGGCGATCAAGAGCGAATTGATGAAGCTTGCCGCGCAGGAGCATCTTTTCCCTTCCAGCGAATTCCCGCCGCCGCCCAATGGGGAGAAGGGCAGCCGCCGCTACATGCTGCAGGAAGATGAGGGCAATCTATTCGCACTGTATCTGAATGCGCTCAATCCGGGCAATGAAACCAAGCCGCATGACCATACCACCTGGGCCTGCGTGGTGGCCGTGGATGGGCAGGAATTGAACAAGGTTTATGACCGGCTGGATGATGGTTCCGATCCCACGCGCTGCGAATTGCGCCTGCGGGAAGAAATCATGGTGGAACCTGGCCGTGGCATTGCGCTGATGCCGGAAGATATCCATTCCATCCACACCACGGGCAGCGTGCCGACGCGGCATTTGCACATGTATGGGCTTGCATTGGAAAAGCTGGATGATCGCAAGGCTTTCGATGCCGAAACTGGCGAAGTGAAGCCCTACAACAAGAATTTCATGGCGCCGACAGCAACGCCGAAAGCCTGATCCCGCCATGGCACGGATGATTGCTGCGGCCAGCCTGAAGGGCTGGATCCGCGATGGGCGGGAATTGGCCATTCTGGATGCGCGCGAGGATGGCGAATTTGGCCGTTCGCATCTTTTCTGGGCCAATCCCTGCGGGCTTTCGCGCATGGAACTCCGCGCCCGCGCCATTCTGCCGCGCCTTGCCACGCGCATTGTCTGCGTGGATGGCGGGGAAGGGCTGGCGGAGCGCCTTGCGGCCTATCTGGAAGGGATGGGCTGTTCGGATGTTGCTGTGCTGCAAGGCGGCACGCCCGCTTGGGTCGCGGCGGGCTATGTTGCGTTTTCGGGCGTCAATGTGCCGTCCAAGGCATTCGGTGAATGGGTGGAACATCATTATGAAACCCCCTCGGTTGATCCCGAGGAGTTGAAGGCGATGATGGATGCCGGCACCGATATGGTGATCCTGGATAGCCGCCCGATGGAAGAATTCAACCGCATGTCCATCCCAGGTGCGGTGGATGTGCCGGGTGGTGAATTGGTCTATCGCATCGGCGAATTCGTGAACCGTCCTGAAACGACAGTGGTGGTGAATTGCGCCGGGCGCACGCGGTCCATCATGGGCGCCGAATCGCTCCGCAGTGCGGGCATTCCGAACAAGGTGGTGGCGTTACGCAATGGCACCATGGGCTGGGAATTGGCGGGCTTTAAGTGTGATCGCGGCAAGACCGCGAGCTTCCCGCAAGGCACGCCGAAAGGTGCTGCCGAAGCCTTTGCCCGCGCGGATGCCTTTGCCAAGCGCCATGGTGTGACCTTCGGCACACGCGCTGATCTGGCGCGCTGGCAGGCGGATGCGTCGCGCAGCACTTATGTGGTGGATGTGCGCGACCCGGCTGAATATGCGGCGGGGCATTTGCCGGGCAGCCGTTCAGCACCCGGTGGGCAATTGGTGCAAGCCACCGATCAATGGGTTGCGGTGCGCCATGCGCGCATTGTGCTGGTGGATGATACGGGTACGCGCGCGCGCATGACCGGCGGTTGGCTCCGCCAATTGGGCGGCTGGGAGGTGATGGTGCTGACCGATGGGCTGGATGGCGCGCTCGCCTCTGGCCCCTGGCAGCCGGAAAGCCCGGAAGCGGCCGCAGTGAAGGCGCCAAGCCTGACGCCGGAAGAACTTGCCGCCGAAAGCGTGAAGGGGGGCGTTGGGGTGATTGACCTCGCGCGGTCCATTGATTTTCGCGATGGGCATATTCCGGGCGCGCATTGGGGCATTCGCACAAGGCTGGAAAAGCTGCGCGGGGCTTTGGCCGGCGCGCGGCTGATTGCGATTGCCGCACCGGATGCGGCGCTGGCGCGGCTCGCCGCCCCTGAAGCGGCGGCGCTTACGGGCCTGCCGGTCTATATTCTGGAAGGCGGCACCAAGGCCTGGCGCGCGGCGGGGCTGCCCATGGCAGCGGATCGGCGCAACCCGGCTGATGCGGATTGCGTTGATTTCTATCTCCGCCCCTATGACCGCAATGACGGGGTGGAAGCGGCGATGCGCGAATACCTCTCCTGGGAGATTGATCTGGTCAATGAAGTGGCGAAGGATGGCGATGCCCCCTTCGGCCATTGGCATTGAATGCGCGCTTCCGGCGCCTTGCTTGGGCGATTCAAAGCTACGCTTGGCCGGGCGCCGGAGAAAATCCTTGATATCCTGCTACCGCCGCATTGCCTGACCTGCGATGCGGAGGTCGAGCGCCAAGGCAGTTTTTGCGCCACCTGTTTCAGCGGGCTGAACCTGATTTCCGCCCCGTTCTGCGCACGCTGCGGCGTGCCCTTCGCGCATGAAGGAGAGGCCGAGCGCAGCACGGATGGCGCGCTGCTCTGCGCGCCTTGCCTTGCCCGCGCGCCGGGCTTTGCGGTGGCGCGTGGGGCGCTGCGTTATGATGAGGGTGCGAAGCGCCTGATCCTGCCCTTCAAGCATGCGGATCGGACGGAAATGGCGGTGCCACTCGCGCGTTTCATGGCGCGTGCGGGGGCGGAGATGCTGGCGGCGGCAGATGTGCTGGCGCCGGTGCCGGCGCATTGGCGGCGCCTGATCGCGCGGCGCTATGATCAGGCGGCGCTGCTGGCGCAACGGTTGGGTCGGCTTTCGGGTCGGCGCGTGGTGCCGGATTTGCTCCGCCGCAGCCGTGCCACCCAGCCTTTGGGCGATAAGGGCGCGGCGGAGCGCGCGGCGCTGGTCGCGGATGCCTTCAGCGTGGCGCGCCCCGCGCGCGTGGCTGGCAAGCGTGTGTTGCTGGTGGATGATGTCATGACATCTGGCGCCACGGCGGAAGCCTGCGCGCGGGCCTTGCTGGCTGCCGGTGCGGCGCGGGTGGAGGTGCTGGCCGCCGCACGGGTGCCGGACCCGCGGCTGCGCGCCGCTTGACCAGGACCGGTTTCGCGCCAATCTTGCGCACATGGCCAAGATCGAAATCTACACCACCTATTTTTGCCCCTATTGTGAGCGCGCCAAGGCGCTGCTGGAGAAAAAGGGCGTCGCCTATCAGGAATTTGACGCGCCGCACGGGTCTGACGCCCGGCGCCGCGCCATTGAGAATTCCGGCGGGCGCACCACCGTGCCGCAGATATTCATCAATGGGCAATCCATCGGCGGTTCGGATGATCTTGTGGCCTTGGACCGCGCCGGCAAGCTGGATGCGCTGCTGGCAGGCTGAGCGAAAGGCTCAGCCCTTTACCAGCCGATCATAGACTTCCGGATCGGTGGCGCCTTCCGTGCCAAACAGCAGCACACGGCTATCGGCCCCAAGGCCAAGCGCGGCCCGCGCATAGGGTTCCTGCATCGCGAGCGATAGCGCGGCCAAGCCCGCCACCGCGCTTTCACCCGCGACAATCGGCGGCGTGTGGTGGGCGAGCAGCTTCATGCAATCCACCGCGCTTTCATCCGATACCGACATGAAGGCGAAGGCGCCGCGTTCCAATTCCTGCCAGGCCAGCAGGGAAGGCTCACCACAGGCAAGCCCGGCCATGAGCGTATCCAAATCACCCGGCACGGTGACCGGCTCGCCAGCCTCTGCACTCGCCAGCAGGCAATCGGCCCTGTCGGGTTCGGCCACAATCAGCTTCACGCCCGCGCCAAAGCGCGCGCGCATTTGCACGGAAACCGCAGCCGCGACACCACCGACACCGCCCTGGATGAACACATGCGTCGGCACTTCGCTGATTTGATCCGCCGCTTCATCCGCCATCAGCCGATAGCCCTGCATCACATCGCGCGGCACTTCCGTATAGCCGGGATAGGATGTGTCGGAGACAACGAACCAGCCATTCGCCTCGGCCTGTTTTTGTGCCTCACGCACTGCGTCATCGTAATTGCCCGGGACCACGCGAATAGTTGCGCCATATTTGGCGATGGCATCGCGCCGGCCTTGGCTCACGGTTTCATGCACGAAAATCACACAAGCCGCACCAAAGCGCTCAGCGCCCCAGGCGACAGATCGGCCATGATTGCCATCGGTCGCGCAACAGACCGTAATCTTGCCGGTGGCTTCCTTGTAGCGGCCTGCGATCAGATCAGCGCTGGTCGCTTCCCGCACCACATCGCGCTTGGCGAGTTCCGCTTGCAGCACGCGCATCACGGCATAGGCGCCGCCCAGCGCCTTGAAGGAGGCGAGGCCAAAGCGCGCGGCTTCATCCTTGTAAGCCAGCCGCGCAACGCCTGCGGCCTTCGCAAGGGCATCCAGTGCGACCAGCGGGGTCGGCGCATAGCCGGGCCAGGTCATGATTTCCGCCTTGGCGCGGGCATAGCCGGCTTCGGGCAGCACGGCGATCCCCGGCACGCCATGGTTGCGGTTCAGGAAATAACGGAAAGGGCGCTTTTCGATCATGCCCCCATATTGCGCCCTTCCGCGCCGCGCGCCAAACCTTGCACTGTAACGGGGAGGCTAAGGCAATGCGGATCACCATTCTGGGCGGGGCTGGCTTTTTGGGGCGGAAATTGGCGGCGCGGCTCGCCAAGGATGGCGCGCTTGGTGGGCGGGCGATTACGGGCCTCACGCTATTTGATCTTGCCGCACCTGCCACGCTGCCCGCGCCCTTCCCGGTGACCTGCCTTGGCGGCGATGTCGCCGACCCTGCCGCAGTGGCCGCCGCCATCCCGGCGGGGACCGAGGTGGTGTTCCATCTGGCCGCGGTGGTGAGTGCTGCGGCGGAAGCCGATTTCGATCTCGGCATGAAGGTCAATCTGCATGGCACGCTCGCGGTGCTGGCCGCCTGCCGCGCGCTTGGCACCAGGCCGCGGGTAATTTTCACATCTTCCGTCGCGTCTTTCGGCGGTGGGCAGGATGCGGTGGTGCCCGATGATGGGCGACAAATCCCGACCAATTCCTACGGCGCGCAAAAGGCGATTGGCGAATTGCTGCTGCATGACGCATCGCGCCGCGGTTTTATGGATGCGGTGAACCTGCGTTTGCCAACCGTGATGGTGCGCCCTGGCCGGCCCAATAAGGCGGCATCATCCTTCGTCTCCGCGATTGTGCGCGAACCCCTTCTAGGACTTGAGACGAATTGTCCGGTGCCGGATGATTTCGCGGTGTGGATTTGCTCGCCCCGCGCCACGATTGAATGGTTTTTGCACGCGGCCGTAATGGATACCGCGCCGCTTGGCCTGGACCGCGGCATCAACCCGCCCGGCCGCAGCCTGACGGTTGCGAAAATCCTGAGCGCGCTGGAACAGGTTTCCGGCAAAGCCGCGCGGGAAAAGGTGGGCTTCGTCTTCGACAAGGAAGTATTTGACATTGTGAAGGGCTGGCCCGGCGCCTTCGCAGCAACCCGCGCGCGCCGCCTTGGCTTCAAGGAACAGGAACCGATGGAGGAAATCATCCAGGGTTTCATCGAGGATGATCTGGCCGCGACGAAGGCTGAGAGGGGCCTGTAAGGCGCCCCTTATTTCTTTGCCGTAAAACCGCGAAACATCTCAAGCAGCGCCACCACATCACGCCCGCGATAGCCGGTTGCCAGCGCCTGCGCCATCAATTCGCGCACCGCTGAGGTGGCCGGCGTTGGTTGGCGCAGCGCCCTGCCGAAATCAATCGCAAGCGCGAGGTCTTTCTCCCCAAGCTCCATCTTGAAGCCGGGGTCGAAATCATTCTTGAGCGCCTTCGGGAAACGCTTGGTGAAATGAAAGGACCGCCCCCCGCTTTGAGAGAGCACCTGATAGAGTATTTCGGGCGCGACGCCGGCTGCTTCGCCAAGCGCGAAGGCTTCGCAGGCGATCAGCACATTGCCCATGGACATCATATTGTTGACGAGCTTCACCGCCTTGGCAGTGCCGATCGGCCCGGTATGGGACCAGGATTGCCCAAGGCTTTTCAGCACCGGTTCCGCGCGGCGGATATCCGCAACATCACCGCCCACAATCAGCACCAATTCACCGCGGAGCGATTCCATCGGCCCGCCACTGACGGGGCAATCCAGCACGGCAATTCCCTTGGCGGCGGCGGCGGCGGCGATTTCGCGCATCGTATCGGGGTCAAGGGTTGAAAGCTCAATGATCAAGGTGCCGGGCGCTGCCTGATCCACCAGGCCTCCGGGCGCGAGCCAGGCGGATTTTGCCGAAGCCGGATCAGGCAGGCTGGTCAGCACAATGGGGCGGCCGGCAAGTGCGGCCTCTACCGTATCGGCGACCGCGATTTGGCGTTCGGCCAATTCCTGACGGCGCGCTGGGTTGATGTCATAACCAAGCACATCGAAACCCTGTTCGGTCAGGCGGGACGCCATATTCGCCCCCATCTGGCCCATGCCGAAAACGGCGATCCGTTCCTTCATTCGCCTTCTCCACTTCGCTTTATCCAACAGCCAAAAATCTTCTCGCCACGCGCGTTACATATTCCGCCAATTCGGCTTGCGCTTTTCGGCGAAGGCTTTCGGGCCTTCGATGTAATCCTGGCTGTCGCGATTGCGCGCTTGCGCCGGATACATGGTGCCGATCGCGGTCGCGAGGCTTTCTTCATCCAGCCCCGCATAAACTGCCTGTTTGGAAGCCCGGATCGCGAGCGGCGAGCATTCCAGGATCAGCGCCGCCCAGCGCTTCGCCGCTTCCAAAGCTTGGCCTTGCGGCACAACCTCATTCACAAAGCCAAGTTTCAACCCTTCAGCGGCAGGCACGCGCCGCCCGGTGAGGATCATGCCGAGCGCCTGTTTCTGCCCAATCATGCGCGGCAGGCGATGCAACCCGCCAGCACCCGCGACAAGCCCCACACGCGGCTCAGGCAGGGCGAAGAGCGCGTTTTCGGATGCGATGATCAAGTCACAAGCCAGCGCGATTTCAAACCCGCCACCCATGGCGATGCCATTCACCGCGGCAATCACTGGCTTTTCAAGGTCAAAGCGATTGGTGAGGCCGGCAAAGCCGCTCGGTGGCATGGGCCGGCGCTTGCCGGCGGCCTGGATTTTCAAATCATTGCCGGCGGAAAAGGCGCGATCCCCGGCGCCGGTGACAATGCCGACCCAAAGCTCGGGACTGGCGGCGAATTCATCCCAAACCTTCTCCAATTCCTCATGCGCATCGGCATGCAGCGCGTTCATAACCTCGGGCCGGTTCAGCGTGACGATGCGCAAGCGCCCTTCATCGCGCACGTCGCAGAATTGGGTGGACATATTTTTTCCTTTCAACCCTCGGCAATCGCCTGATCACGCGTTAGCATCAAGTGCCGGAGCGCATCCGAAATCGGCGCCTTGGCGCCGGTGGCGTTATTCACAATCACGCAAACCGCGCGCCCGGAACACAAAAGCCCATCGCGCCACAAACCATATTCATGAATGAAGGAACTGCGGCGGAAACTCACCGCGCGCACGGTCAGCAGCACATCCTCATTGAAATGCCCAGGGCGGAGGTATTTGGCTTCAATGGAAGCCACTACCGGCCCTTCCGCATCCGCCCCAAAGCGCCCGCCCGAGGCAAGCCACCAATCAATCCGCATATCCTCAAACATCGTGAAATAGGCGGCGTGATTGATATGGGCATAGATGTCGCATTGGATCCAACGGATGCGATGCCGCCGCGCCATGGCCCAATGGCCTTCAACCTGAAATTCCGCCCGTGTTGCTGCGTCCATCCAACCTTCCCCCCGCGGGAGCCGCCCCGTATCGCCTTGCTTGGCATGGGGGGATTAGGCTTGCAACGCAGCGCATGAAGCGCAAGTCTAGATGGCCGCAAAACAGCCAAGAAAAGAGATGGAGGAGCTTCACATGATCAAACGCCGCAGCCTTTTGGCATCCGCAAGCCTGCTCGCCGCGCCCGGCATTGTGCAGGCGCAAACCGCTTGGCCGGGTGACAAGCCCATGGAAGTGATCGTGCCTTTCCCTGCCGGCGGCGGGGTGGATATCATGACGCGGCTGGTCATGCCGCTCGTGGCGGCGCAGATCCCGGGCCTGAGGCCCGTCATTATCAATCGCACGGGCGCTGCCGGCCAGATTGGCCTTGAAGCCACCTTCAACGCTGCGCCTGATGGCTATACGATTGGCGCCACCACCATCCCCGCGCATAACGCCATCCCGCTGGAACGCCAGGTGCGTTACCGCGCGATGGATTTCACCTTCCTCTGCAATATCGTTGAAGACGCCAATTGCTTTTACGTGCGCGCCGATAGCCCGCTCAAAACCTTGCAGGATCTGGTGGCGGCGGCCAAGGCGCGGCCGGAACAGATCACCTATGCCACGACCGGCATTGGCAGCGATGATCATCTTTTCGTGCTGCATTTTGAGGAGCTGGCTGGCCTCAAGCCCATGATCCAGGTGCCCTTCGCCGGTGCGGCACCGCTTATTCCGCAATTGCTAGGCGGCAATATGGATGTCGCCGCGATCAATGTGAACGATGCGCTGCAATTGGCGCGCGAAGGCAAGGTGCGGATGCTGGCCCAGGCCGCGGTAGCGCGCCAGCCGGAAGCCGCTGATGTGCCAACCTTCCGCGAATTGGGTTTTGATCTGGTGCATGGCGCAAGCCGTGGCATTGTCGGCCCGCCCAATATGCCGCCCGCCATTGTGGCGCGGCTGGAAGCGGCCTTCCGCACAGCCTTGGCCGATGAGAATTTCAAGCGCGAAGCGGTGCGCAATTTCATGCCGCTCAATACCATGGTCGGCACTGAATATCGTGCCTTTGCGCAATCCGTGGATGATCGGCTGAAGCGGCTTTGGCAGGTGCGCCCCTGGCGAGGCTAGGGCAAGTTACAGCCCCGCCTTTTCCAGCCGCATAATGGCGCGCGCCATGGCCTGGGCGCGCGGGATCATGCTGTCAATTTCCAGATACTCTTCCGGGCTATGCGCCTTGCCGCCCACGGGGCCGACCGCGCAAATCGTCGGCGCGCCAATCGCGGCGGTGAAACCACTATCGGCGCAGCCACCGGAAAACTCGCCGTGCACCTTCAGGCCGCTATCTGCTGCGGCGCCTTGGTAAAGTGCGAAGACACGCTCACTCGCAGGCGTTGCATTCAAGGGCAGGAATTCACCCTTGATGACAAGCTTCGCCTTGGTGCCGGGCACGAAGGATTTCGTGACAATGTCGTGCAGCTTGCCGACCACCTCATCGCGATCCGCCAATTCAACATAGCGCAAATCAATCTGGAATTGACAGGCGGGCGCCACCGTATTCACGCTCTGCCCGCCACTCACCAAACCAACATTCAACGTAATACCGCGCTTCAAATCCGTCAGCGCATGAATGGCGACAATCTTCTGCGCCGCTTCGCCAATCGCGCTGATGCCGGCTTCGAAATTACCGCCGGAATGCGCGGCCTTGCCTTCAATATCCACCACGGAAAACACGCCGCCCTTGCGCCCCGTGACAACATTGCCAGAAGGCCGGCCCGGTTCGCTATTGAAGACCACACGCGCGCTGCGTGCCTCATTTTCAATCACCGGGCGGCCTTCGGGGCTGCCGATTTCCTCATCCCCGGTGAAAAGCCCAACCAAAGGCCCAGGCGCATCGCCGAATTTATGAAAGGCGGCAAGGACGAACATATTCATCACAATGCCGGCCTTCATATCGGCAACACCCGGCCCATAGGCGATATTGCCTTGAATGGTGAAAGGCCGACGCTCCGGCTCACCCTTCGGGAACACCGTATCGCGATGCCCCATCAGCACGATATTCTTCTGCTGATTGCCGGACGCGATTTCATGCGCACCAGGCACAATCCCGCGCAGGCAATCGCCATGTTTTTCACGCGGCACAACCTCCACCGCAATGCCCTGGCCTTCAAGGAAGCGCTTCACCTGCTGGCCAGTGCGATCCACGCCAGCCTTGTCATAGGAACCGCCATCGGTATTCACCATTTCCTTGAGCTCAGCGAGCATGGCGTCCTGTTGCGTGGCAAGCCAGGCGGTGATTTGCGCTTCGGTGGTCATGCGAACCTCTTTCTTATCGGCATAAGGCCCAAGCCTGCGCTGGCAACGCGGCCCATGCAAGGGCGCTATTCAATCTTGCCGAGCGCTCGGATCACGCGGAGCAATCTGCCCGCATCCTCATCATAAAAGCGCCGGAAGGCATCGCCATCGCGGTAATCGAGCGTATTCCCGCTGCCCGCCATGATGCGAATGAAATCGGCATCCTGCGCGACTTGCCGCGCCGCATCGCGAATGCGTTCAATGATCGCGGGCGGTGTGCCGGCGGGCGCGAAAAGTCCGACCCAGATGTAGAATTCTACATCCAAAAAACCTTTCTCGACCAGCGTCGGCACATCCTCAAAACCCTTGAGGCGCTGGCGCCCCCAGGTGGCCAAGGCGCGCAACCGCCCATCGCGCACATGCTGCGCCACCGGCCCGGGGCCGGAGGAAAGCGCCTGCACCTGCCCGCTCAAAATCGCGGTCAAGGCCGGCCCGCCACCCTGGAAGGGCACATGCAGCATCTCAATCCCTGCCGCCTGCGACAGCATCGCCATCGGCACATGCAAGGCCGAGTAATTGCCCGCAGAAGAATAGGCGATCTGGCCGGGCCTGGCTTTTGCTTCGGCGATGAATTCCTCAAGGCTGCGAATGGGGCTGGATGCAGGCACCACCAGCACAGTGGGATCGGCGGAAAACAATGCAATCGGCGTCAGCATCTCCGGCGTATAGGCCGGCGTGCGGCCATTGATGCGCGCGGCTTCCGGCAGGAAGGTCATGGAAGAAAGACCCATCAGCAGCGTATAGCCATCTGGCGTGCTGCGCGCGACGAAACCATTGCCGATTTCGCCCGCCGCGCCACCGCGATTGGTGATTGGCACCGGCACGCGCCAAATCCTTTCCAGCGTGGCAGCGGCGGGGCGGCCCACCACATCCGCCTGCCCACCAGGCGGGAAGGCGACCACGATGGAAACGGCACGCGATGGGAAATTCTCCTGCGCCAGCGCCGGCATGGCGAAGGGGAGCGTTGTGGCCCCGATCAAGAGTGAGCGTCTTTGCATGTTGTATCCTCCCGTTTTTATTGTTTTAGGCGACAGGGTTTTCGAGCACACCAATCCCGCTGATTTCAATCTTCACCACATCGCCCTTTTGCAGGAATTTCGGCGGGGTGAAGCCAATGCCAACACCAACCGGCGTGCCGGTTGCAATCACATCGCCGGGTTCAAGCGTGATGGCGGCGCTGATCGCTTCAATCAGGGTTGGCACATCGAATATCAAATCGGCCACCAACGCATCCTGGCGCTTTTCGCCATTCACATGCGTGATCAGGCGAAGTTTTGTCGGATCAGGCGCTTCATCCGCGGTCAGGATGGCGGGGCCCATGGGGCAGAAACTATCCAGCCCCTTGCCGAGCACCCATTGGCTATGGCGCTTCTGCAAATGCCGCGCGGTCACATCATTGATGATGGTATAGCCAAATACATGCGAAAGCGCGGCAGCCTTGGAAATGCCGCGCCCGCCCGTGCCGATCACAATCGCCAATTCGCCTTCGTAATCCAACCCGCCGGTCGGGTCCAAATGGCTCAGGATCGGTTCGCCGGTTGCGATGATGGCGGTATGCGGCTTGGAGAAAACAACAGGGAAGGGCGGCACCACATCCTTCGCCCCACCATCAAAGCCTGAGCCCGCGAATTCCTTGGCGTGTTCATGGTAATTCTTGCCAACACAGAACACATTCTTCGGCGGACGCGGAATGGGGGCCAGGATTTTAGCGCCATGCACCAGCGGCGCCTTGCCCAACGCCTCCCGCGCCGCCGCAAGCGCTGCCGGCCCCGCCGCAATCAACCCAATCATATCGCGCGGCAGTGATGGGGCAGCGGCGGCGATATCGCGCAAAGCACCTGCTGCATCCAGCGCGCCAATCCGCACACCGGCGGCATCCGAGAAAGTGACCAAACGCATCGGCTTGTCCTTATTGCTGCGCAGGGCTTGGCAAGCGGCAATACCCCTGATGTCGCAACCCTTATGGAGCAGGGTTTTTCCTGTCAATGCGGCACAGGCCAACGCTTGACGCCCCCGCGACCGGCAGCACAAGGGCTTACCGGGCGGCGATGCGCCGCCCGGAATTCATCTCCGCCTAGAATACAGCATAAGACAATGCAAAGGACGTTAGCGCAATACGAAATCCTTCAGCACTTCCGGCTTGAAGGCCAGGCCATGGCCCGGCGTTTCCGGCGCGGTGATCATGCCCTTGGCAATTTTCGGCAGGCTGATGAAGGCGTCATCCAAAAGCCCCATCTGTTCCGCCCAAATGCCATTCGGAATGCTTGCCAGCAGATGCACATTCAATTCCGGGAAAAGATGCGGCGCGATGGTCATGCCCCAGGTATCGGCCACGGTTGCGATCTTACGGAGCTCGGTCAGGCCACCGCGCATCGGATCAGGTTGCAGAATGGGTAGGCGCGGATTTTCCAAAAAGGGCTTCAGATCGGCGCGGCCAAAATGCGTCTCCCCACCCACAACCCGCATATCAAGCGCCTCCGCACAGCGGAGATAGCCAGCGTAATCATCCGCAAGCACCGGTTCTTCCAGCCAATAGATATCATATTCCTCAAACTTGCGGCCCATGGTGATGGCGATATCCGCGCTCCAGCCCATATTCACATCAATCATGATATCAATATCCGGGCCAACCGCTTCGCGCATGCGCCGCGCATTATCAAGATCCGTGTTGAGATCACCAATATGCGCAACCTGCATCTTGATGGCAGGGTAGCCCTGTTCGATATAGTGCTTGGCTTTCGCGATCATGCCATCACCGCGCGCGCCGCGGAAACAGCCACTGCCATAGATCGGAATCTCGGATCGGTAATGTCCCCAAAGCCGATGCAAGGGCAGCCCCGCTGCCTTGCCCAGAATATCCCAAAGCGCAATGTCAATCGCCGATTGCGCCATCATGGCAACCCCGCCGCGCCCGCCAGTCAGTGTCGCGCGCCACAAATCGCGCCAGATCGCTTCCACCGCCGAGGCATCACGCCCAATGATGCGCGGCACCATCGCTTCCGCAATGCAGGCGCCGATGGTGCGTTGCAAGGGCAGGTTCAGCAAATGCAGATAGCCCATGCCGGTAATGCCTGATTGCGTGGTGATTTCCACCACCACCAGATCACGCATCGGCCCCAGCGCATGGCCCGCCAGCCATGGGTCATTCGCCCATGGCATTTGCAGGAGCGTGGTTTTCACCTCGCGTATCGTGAGATCGGTCATGGCCGCTTCCTTCCCTGGGGCTGGTTGCGCAAGCATCGGGCGATCATGTGCTTTTGGTCAATCGCCTCACCTGCCCAAGCTGGTCTAGAATTTTGGCCCATGCCGCTTCGATTCGCCCTGACCCATCGCAGCACCTATCGCTATGCGCGCGCGGTGGGCCTTGGCCCGCAGCTCATTCGTCTGCGCCCGGCACCGCAATGCCGCACGCCGATCCTCTCCTATGCGCTCAAAATCGCACCGGCAGCGCATTGGCTGCATTGGCAGCAGGACCCGCTTGGGAATTTCATGGCGCGCGTGCTGATGACAGAACCGGTCACCTCTTTCGGCGTTACGGTTGACCTCACGGCCGAGATTTCCGCCATCAACCCCTTTGATTTCTTCGTTGCCCCCGAAGCTGCCAATTGGCCCTTCACGCCGGAACCCTGGCTTGCCGAACAGCTTTTGCCCTATCGCCGGCTCGATCCGCTGGGCCCTTTGCTGGATGCTTTTCTCAAGGAAATACCACGCACACCGCGCGGCACGGTTGAATTTCTGGTGAAGCTGACAGCCCTTCTGCATCAGCGCATCGCCTATGTGAAACGGCCAGAGCCAGGGGTATGGGATAGCGAACAGGTGCTCCGCGAAGCACGCGGTTCCTGCCGCGATTCCTCCTGGCTTTTGGTGCAAATCCTGCGCCGGCTTGGCTTTGGCGCGCGCTTTGTCTCGGGCTATTTGATCGAACCCGTCATGCTTGGGCGCGATGATGCGGAATTGCACGCCTGGGCAGAGGTCTACCTGCCCGGCGCCGGCTGGATCGGGCTTGACCCGACCTCTGGCCTTTTGGCGGGCGCAGGGCATATCCCGCTCGCCGCCGCACCAGACCCGGCCAGCGCGGCACCAATTTCCGGCACGGTGGAGCCGGTTGAAACCGAAACACGGTTTGAGATGGTGCTGCGGCGCTTGGGCGAAGGGCCGGATGGGCCGAGCCTCCCCGCCACTTCGGTAGCACGCCAAGATGTCCGCCGCTGAAACCCCGCCCTATTTCGGCCAATGGGAAAGCCCTGGGCTGATTGGTGATATCATCGCCGGGCGCAGCCGTGCGGAGGATGATCCCGCCTGGGCGGAATCTGGGGCGGAAAGCCCGCAGGATTACGCGCGCTGGGCGGACCATCTCTGCGGTGTGGCGTGCCTTCGCATGGCGCTGGCCGCGCGCGGCATCACGCCGCCCCGCGCGCGCGATCTGGCGCGGGTGCTGACACGCTACGGCGCCTATGTGGAAGAACCGAGTGGCTTCATCCGCGGCCTGATCTATGCGCCCGCCATCCTGTGGCTTGCGGAAGCCCATGCCATGCCGGCTGAGATCATCCTGGACCGAGCGGCGGAAGACATCCCGCCCTTACTCGCCAATGGCGGGCTTTTCATCGCATCCGTCCACCCCGCCATGCGCCGCCCGGCAGAACCCGCCCCCGGCAAGGGCGGTCATCTGGTCCTGGTATTTGGCGCTGCCGACGAGACACTTCGGCTGCACAACCCATCCGGCCATGACGCCGCGTCCCAGGCCGATGCGCGCGTCGCTATTGCCGATTTCGCGCGGTTTTTTGCCGGGCGCGGCATTTGGCTGCCTGGCGCGCCATTGGCGCAAGGGGCTTGAGGCCCTAACACTGACCCCATGCGAAGCCTGCGCCTTCTTTTGCTGATGCTGCTGGTCTGCCCGCTGCTCGCGCTGCGGGTTGAAGCGCAGGGCAATGGCCAGGTGATTACCGGCATTCCCGGCTATTCGCTCCAGCAAACCGCCAATGGGGTGCTGGGCTTGCTTGGCTATAATGTGGTGCCCGATGTCACCGCATCCTCGCTCAGCATCAGCCGCGGGAACCAGGATGATACCGGGCTGCAAACCACGCAATTCGGCCTGGGCTTCACCGTGGACCCGGATTTTCCGCTCTATCTGGAAGGGTTTTTGGGCTATTCGCGCTACGATCCACGCTTCGTGTTTTCGCAAGGTGCGGACAAGACCCTGCTGCCTACGCGCTGGAATAATGTTTCAGGCACCATTGGTGTCGGCTGGGATTTCCCCATCATCGAAGGCCTGGTGTTTCGGCCCATCCTGAATGCCGCGCTTGGGCACGTGGAAACCGATGCTTCACTTTTCGGGCGCTTGCTGGAATTGAAATATAACCGCGAATTGGCCTTTCTCCAACGCGGCCGCATGAACGCCTATGGTCTCGGCGGGTCACTGATGTTGGATCTGAACATCCCCCGCCCTGGCTACGAAATTGATCTTGAATTGCGCTACACCGATATCCGGCTTTCTACCTATGGCGATACATCATCCTTTGTGCGCGGAGAGTCGGAGGCCAAAACCTTCAATATCTGGGGCCGTGTGCGCTGGCCGATGGATGCTGAAATGTTCGGCCGCCCGCTGCGCTGGGTGGTGGATTTCGCCCATTCGCGCTTCCTGGGCGATCAGTCGGCGATCGGCTTTGACCATCTGACCAAGGTGGGCGGCGGGATCGAGATGAATGTCGGGCGCTATGAATTGGGGGTTTGGGATTTCAACATGCAAAGCATCCGCATCGTGGCGCGGTATCTGTTTGGCCAGAATGTCTCCGGCGCCTCGATCGGGCTGGCGGTTTCCTTCTAAGCCCGGCCCGGGCGGGGCAGGGGGCGCCGCCGCCTTGACGCCCCGCCCCGCAAGTGATGCTTTGGGCGCATAAGGAAGGATCAGCCGCCATGGACCATAACCCTTTGCCATTCGCCCCCACCGAAGAAACGCGCATGCTGCAGGACCTTGTCGCGCGCTTCGTGGACAAGGATCTGATGCCGCTTGAGCCCACGATCCTGAAGCGCGAAGCCGAAGGCAAGGGCTATAAGCTTTCCGAGGAAGAGGAAACGCGGCTTTTGGCGCGCTGCCAGGAATTGGGCCTTTGGGGGCTTGATGTGCCGGAGGAATTCGGCGGCGCCAATCTATCCCTCACGTCACTTGCGGCGGCTGAGGAAGAATTGGGCCGTGTCGCCGTGCCCTTCGTCATCCCGCCCGATAGCCCCAATTTGCACATGATGCTCTCGGTCGCCAATTCCATGCAGCGGGAGCGTTATCTGGCGCCTTATGCTGAAGGCAAGGCGCGCTCCGCCATGGCGATCTCAGAACCCGGCGCGGGCGGTGATCCCGCCGGCATGACGACCCGCGCCGTGAAGGATGGCAATGATTGGGTCATCAATGGCCGCAAGATTTGGGTGAGCAATGTGCCGCGCGCCGATTTCATCATCCTGATGGCGCGCACGGGTGACGGCAAGCGCCAGGAAGGTGTCACCGCCTTCATCGTGGAAAAGGGCACGCCCGGCTTCATCATTGAACGCGAAATTTCCATGATTGGCGGGCGCAAGACCTATGAATTGGTGTTTGAGGATTGCCGCGTGCCTGAATCCCAAGTGCTCGGCGAATTGGGCCGCGGCTATGCGCCCATGCAACTCCGCCTGAATGTGCGCCGCCTGCAAATGGGTGCGCGCTGCGTGGGCATGACGCGCCGCGCCTTGGACATGATGGCCGAACATGCGCGCAACCGCATCACCTTTGGTGTGCGGCTGGCAGACCGCCAGGCGATTCAATGGTGGGTCGCGGAAGCCGCCACACGCATGCATGCCTGCAAGCTGATGGTGGCCGACCTTGCTGCGAAGCTTGATGCCGGCGCCGATGTGCGCATGGAAGCATCCATGCTGAAGGTGGAAGGCACGGAAATGGCGCAGGATATCCTGGACCAGGCCATGCAGACCTTCGGTGCCATGGGTGTGACCAAGGAACTTCCCTTGCAGCTGATGCACCAGCAGGTGCGCCTGATGCGCGTTTATGAAGGCCCGTCCGAAGTGCATCGCAGCGCCATCGGCCGGCGCATCCTGGGTTCCAAGGTCTGATCCCGGATGGCGGAACCGCATCGCCCGCTGGATGGGATTCTCGTTCTTGATCTCGGGCAGATATATCAGGCGCCTTATTGTTCCTTCCTGATGGCGATGGCGGGCGCCACCGTCATCAAGATTGAACCTCCTGGGGGCGAATCTTTGCGCCGCCGGACGATGGTTTCCGGTGGTTCCGTGCCGCAGGCCATGCTGAATTCCAACAAGCTTGGCATTTCGATTGACTTCAAGAATGAAGCAGGGCGCGAGCTGTTTCTTTCCATGGTGGATCGCGCCGATATCCTGATTGAGAATTTCGCGCCGGGCGCGATGGACAAACTTGGCCTGGGGCAGGAAGTGCTGCTGGCCCGCAACCCGCGCCTGATCTATGCGGCGGCATCCGGCTATGGCCGTTCCGGGCCGGATCGCGACAAGCTGGCGATGGACCTGACCGTGCAGGCGGCGTCCGGCATTATGCACACCACGGGTTTCCCGGATGGGCCGCCCGTGAAATCCGGCCCGGCGGTGGTGGATTTTCTGGGCGGCACGCATCTTTACGCGGCTGCCATTACCGCGCTGTTTGACCGCGAACGCACTGGACGCGGGCGCTTTGTTGAAATTGCCATGCAGGATACGGTTTATCCGTGCCTTGCTTCCGCGCTTGGCATGCATTTCGGCGGGCTGCGCGGCAAGATCCCGCCGCGCACCGGCAATTCCCATGCGGGGCTCGCTATGGCGCCCTATAATGTCTATCCGACGAGCGATGGGTATCTGGCGATTATTGTGGTCAAGGAAGACCATTGGAACCGCCTGCTGCGCGCCATGGGGCGCGAGGATTTGATGGGCGATCCGCGCTTCGCGACCAACCCCGCGCGCGTGCAAAACATGGCCGAGGTTGATGCCATGGTGACCGCCTGGCTTGCCGGCATGACGCGCGAGGAAGCTGTCGCCGCCACGCGCAAATTCGGCGTGCCGGCTGCCCCCGTGCGCGATTTGGATGAGGTGATCAATGATACCGGCATGCATGAACGCGGCATGCTGCATTGGGTGGATCATCCGGAGGTTGGGCGCGTGTGCCTGCCATCCTCACCTTTGCGCTTCACGGACGCGCCGGCGCCGGCACTGAAGCCGAGCCCATTCCTGAACCAGCATGCGGAAGAAGTGCTGGGGGGGATTTTTGGGTTTTCCGCGGCAGAACGCGCGGCACTGCGGGAAGCAGGCGCAATCAGCACGGCGGCGCAAGTGAAGGGGTAGGGGGGCAGGTATGAGCGCGATGCTGGAATACAAGGGGTATTTTGGGTCCGTCGAATACAGCGATGAGGATGAGGTGCTGCATGGCCGCCTTGAGTTTATCCGCGATCTGGTGACCTATGAAGGCAAGGACGCCAAAGAGATCAAGGCCGCCTTTCAGGAAGCCGTGGATGACTATCTTGGACTGTGCGAGGCCGAAGGCCGCAAGGCTGACGTGACGCTAACTGGAACCTAAGGAAAATGCCGAGTAAAAAAGTAGTCTGATGCAATGATAACTTGACAGCGGCCAACGACTGAACAAGGCTCGGACCGGGGAGGAGAATTTACTTGCCATCTTGCTAACAAGGGCGCTATCTTTTTAAAGATTTGTCTCACGGTAAAAGCAGGTCGGTCCAGCTACTTGGATGGCTAAACTATTCAAAAAACCGAACTGCGGTGGTGTCGTAAAAAGGCGAACACTTGCCCACGCCTTTAAGAGCGTAGTCCAAAACCGAACCAGGGGAAGTGACAAGCTAGGCAAGTACTACCAAGTTTGCCATTGACCGACGCTTGCTTCTGTATCGATTCCTTGAAGGTAAACATCATGCCGGCATAGGTTGCCTGTTAGGAAGTGATTATGAAAATCAAAGCTCTCATTCTTGAAAATTTTCGGTCTTACAAAGACCGGACCTTAATCCCTTTAGCTCAATTGACGGGCTTCATTGGACGCAATGATGCTGGAAAATCAACAATATTAGAAGCTCTCGATATTTTTTTCGAGGGCGCAGTAGTAAAAATTGAGCAGTCTGACGCAAGCAAAGGCGGCAATCCACGAGGTGTACGTATTGGTGTTGTGTTTGATGACCTACCGGAGCAGTTAATTCTAGACTCAAATGCACCGACGACCCTGCAAGCTGAGCATCTACTAAATGCAGGCGGAGATCTTGAAATACACAAGATATTTAATTGCGCTAATCAAATTCCGAAAGCCGTGATTTCAGCCCAAGCAATACATTCTACATCCCCAGAGGCCGCCACAATTCTGCAAAAGAGCCAGCAAGAGCTCCGTAGAATAGTCCGGGAAAAAGGGCTAGAGAACAATTGTAATCTTGCAGAAAATCCGTCTATGCGACAAGCGATATATCAATCAATTGGAGAGCTAGATTTACGATTGCGTGATGTGCCATTAAACGAGGAAAACGGCAAAGCGATATGGTCCTCACTTCAATCTTACATGCCGATATTCGCACTCTTCCAGTCCGATCGCCCGAGCAGTGATCAAGATCCAGAAGTGCAGAACCCAATGAAAATCGCCATTGAGCGAGCACTTGAGAATCTTGAGCCGGAGCTTGAACGAATTACGGTCGAAGTGCACAAGAGAGCTCAAGAAACAGCGCGAAGGACACTTGAGAAACTGCAGGTAACGTATCCCGAGATCGCCTCAACGCTTGAACCAAGATTCAAGAAACCATCATGGAAGAGTATTTTCAAGCTCGATCTGGAGGCTGATGATGGCATTCCGCTGAACAAGCGAGGCTCTGGAGTTCGTCGTCTTATTCTTCTAAGCTTCTTTCAAGCCGAAGCCGAAAAGCGGCGCGCGGAGGCGCAGGCGGGCAATGCTCCGCGCAGGCGAGTGGTCTATGCCATCGAGGAGCCAGAGACGTCCCAGCATCCAGACAGCCAAGAGCAGATTATCAGTTCCCTGAAGACGCTGGCGGAATCAGGCGATCAAGTTGTACTCACGACTCATGTGCAGGGACTGGCTGCGCTCATTCCGCTTGAGAGTTTGCGCTTTATTGACCGGGATCCAACGACCAATACGGTTCGCATACGCAGCGGAGAACAAGATGCCGGGGTGTATGCCGATATCGCTGATGCTCTCGGAGTGCTTCCCGATCCCCTTGCCAAACAGGGAATCAAGGTCGCGGTTCTTGTTGAAGGAAAGACCGACATCGACGCTCTATCGTCGATGATTCAGGTTTTAGCTGCCGCCGGAGAGATTACTCCCATAGATGAGAATTCTATATTTTGGACGATTGGCGGTGGTGACAACACACTCAAGGACTGGGTTGAACGTCGATATCTCGATAAACTCAACGTTCCGCAGGTAATGTTGCAAGACTCAGATCGGACCAGTGCTTCTCTGCCGATTAGAACCGACAAAACGGCTTGGCTTCACGACATGCGGGCGAGGCCAAATACAACAGCCTTCCTTACAAGGAAACGTAGTATGGAGAATTACCTGCACCCGGATGCAATCGCGCGGCTCACAGGAAACCTACTCACTCTGCCGGCCGGGATAGACCTCGATTACGTAAAGATGGCGGACGAATTTTCTTCGCATCTAACTGCAGCTCGACAGAACGCAGGTCAAACAGGCTTCAACTATCGACCCGATGACCACAATGGAAGGCCAATTAGCAAGACCGATGTGGCGGCATGCAAGAGAATTATTTGCTCGCACATTATGCGTCACATGACTGCTGAGGAAATAAGGCAAAGAGCATTGTATTATGACGGTGCTGGGGAGAAACATGAAATCATGGAATGGATCGAAGCCATTAAGACGCATTTGTGAGATTGCCCTAAGTGTGTGAAACTACGCTGTTCGTCTGACAGTGACCGCTTGTCGAGCAGGTTGCGGGCGACTGTAGGGTTGGCAATTTTGGTCTCGCTGGTCACCTCAATGGGGCCTAGTCTTGCCTGGCTCTCGGAGATGCCACCGATCAGCGCCGGCTCGTTAATGATGCGCCGTTCGATACGGGAGTGCTCGTAGGATGGCACGCTGTAGAACGTCTTAAGAATAGAACAAAGTTATACAAAGACCCCCCCCTACCCCCTATCCCGCATCAACCGCGCCTTATCCCGCTGCCAATCCCGCGCCGCAATCGCGGCCCGCTTGTCATGCTTCTTCTTGCCTTCAGCCAACCCCAGCAACACCTTCGCCCGCCCGCGTTCATTGAAATGAATATCCAGCGGCACAAGCGTCGCCCCGTCGCGCGTGATGGCGCCGATCAATTCGCGGGCCTGCTTCCGATGCAGCAGCAATTTTCGCGGGCGGCGCGGTTCAAACCGCGCCATGAAGGAACCCGCCTGCCATTCCGGGATATGGGCATTGAACAGCCACATCTCCCCATCGCGTTCGCCGGCCCAGGCTTCGGTCAGCGTGGCCCGCCCGGCGCGCAAGGACTTCACCTCAGGCCCCACCAGCGCAAGCCCCGCCTCGATGGTCTCCAGGATTTTATAGTCAAACCGCGCCTTGCGGTTTTGTGCGGCGATGCCGTGGGAAATCATCCCCTTTTTGCGCGGTTCAGCCATATCTCAAGCGCCCACCGCGCGGGCGCATCCCTTCAGTTCAACAAACCGGCGGATACCATAGCCTCACGCACGCGCGCGCGCGTGGCCTCACCACACGGCGCCAGCGGCAGGCGGCAGAGATCGGTGCTCTTTGCCAGCAAGCTCGCCGCATATTTCACGGGGCCGGGAGAGGTCTCGGAAAACAGCGCATCATGCAGCGGCACCAGGCGGTCCTGGATTTCAATCGCCTCATCCACCCGGCCCAGGCGCCAGGCCTTGTGCATTTCCGCGCAAAGCCGCGGCGCGACATTGGCGGTGACGCTGATGCAGCCATGCCCGCCAGCGGCCAGGAAGGATACGGCCGTGTGATCCTCACCGGAAAGCTGCGCGAAATCTTCCCCGCAGGCGCGGCGCGTGTGCAGCGGTCGCGCAAGGTTCGCAGTGGCATCCTTCACGCCAACAATATTCGGGTGCTTGGCCAGCCGCGCCATCGTCTCCACACTCATGTCAATCACGCTGCGCCCGGGGATATTGTACATCACCATGGGCAGGTCCACCGCATCGGCAATCGCCTTGAAATGCAGGAACAGCCCTTCTTGCGTCGGCTTGTTGTAATAGGGTGTCACAACAAGGCAGGCATCGGCGCCGGCCTTCTTGGCGTGGCGAGTGAAATCAATCGCCTCGGCGGTGCTGTTGCTGCCGGTACCCGCAATCACGGGCACGCGCCCGGCAGCGGCTTCCACGCAAAGCTCCACCACGCGCTTGTGTTCCTCATGCGAAAGGGTCGGGCTTTCGCCGGTGGTGCCAACGGGGATCAGCCCTTCCGTGCCCTCGGCAATCTGCCAATGCACCAATTCCACAAAGGCTTTTTCGTCCACGGACCCATCCGCGCGCATGGGCGTAATCAGCGCAACCATGGAACCCTTGAACATGCTGGCATCCTCCTGGAATTGAGAAATCGGAAGTTAGGCGCCGCGGGGCGCCGCGACAAGGCGGGAAGTGGGCCTAACCCGCCGCGCGGGCAATCGCCAGGAAATCCTCGGCCACCAGGCTGGCACCCCCCACCAGCGCCCCATCCACATGGGGCAGCGCCAGGATCGCCGCCGCATTGCCGGGCTTGACCGAACCGCCATAGAGCAAGCGCAGCCCCGCCCCCTCAGCCGGGAAAGTCTCGGTCAGCTTGGCGCGCATCATGACATGCATGGCGGAAATATCGGCCTCTGTCGGCGTGCGGCCGGTGCCAATCGCCCAGACGGGTTCATAAGCCACCACGCCGCCGGCGGCGCCAAAGCCCTCGGGCAGGCTTTCCGCCATTTGTTCGGCGACCACTTCCTCGGCCCGGCCCAAAAGCCGGTCATCCTCGGGCTCGCCCACGCAGACCACAGGGATCAGGCCGGCGGCCAGCGCGGCTTCGGCCTTGGCACGGACACGGTGGCTGGTCTCCCGATACGCCATGCGGCGTTCGGAATGGCCCAAAATCACGTAACGCGCCCCGGCATCCTTCAGCATGGCGGCGGCGATATCCCCGGTATGGGCGCCCTTGGCGGCCTCATGGCAATCCTGCCCGCCGAGCGCCACCACCCCGGCGCAGGTTTGGGCCAAGGGGGCAATCAGCGTGGCCGGGGGGCAGATCAGCATTTCCGCCTTCAGCCCCGCCGCCCCGGTCGCCACCGCCCGGGCCAAAGCCAGGCCATCCGCGGCCAGCCCATGCATTTTCCAATTGCCGGCGATCAGCGGGCGCACACCGGGGGTCATGCTGGGGTTCCTCCTGAGCTTCTGGCGTTGTTTTGCCCCGCGTGGCTAGCCGCCGCTTGGGGGCTTGGCAAGCATCGGGCCTTTCGCGCCGCGCCGCGCGGCGGTAATCACCTTTTCCATGATCACCTTTATGCGACGCCTTGCCTCCACCTGGGTTGCCAAGGCGCTATTCATTCTGCTTGTCCTGTCCTTCGCCGTCTGGGGGATTGAGGATGTCGTGCGCAAGATCGGCCGCGATACGGCGGTGGCGCGGGTGGGCGGCATGTCCATCGAAGCGGATGAGGCGCAGATGGCCGCGCGGCGTGAAATGTCGCGAATCGCACGCCAGATGGGCAATCGCTTTGAACCGAATGAGGCGATCCGCCGCGCCGTGGCCATGGGGGCTTTGGAAAACCTGATCGGCGAACGCGCCATGGCGGCTGAGGCGCAGCGCATGGGCGTGGTGGCGCCGGAGGAATTGGTGCGCGACACGGTCTTTGCCATTCCCGGCCTGCGCACCCCGGATGGGCGTTTCTCGCGTGAGATTCTGGCACAGGTGCTGCGCAGCAATGAACTGACCGAAGCGCAATTCCTGTCGCTGATCCGGGGCGATTTGCTGCGCCAGCAATTGCTGGGCGCGGTGCGCGCGGGTGCTGCGGCGCCCGATACCATGACCGCGCCGCAACTGGTATGGCAGACGGAACGGCGCATCGCGGATGTGGTGCTGCTGCCTTTCTCGGCCGCGCCAGAACCGGAACCACCAAGCGAAGCGCAAATGCAGCGCTTCCTGGAAAACAACCCGCAGCGTTTTTCGACGCCGGAGTTTCGGCAGATCAGCATCGCGGTGCTATCGGCTGAAACCCTGGCGCATGAAATCGCCGTTTCGGAAGAAGACATCAAACAGGCTTTTGACGCGCGCCATGGCCAGTATGACCGGCCAGAGCGTCGGCAAATCCGCCAATTGGTGCTGGCCGATGAAGCCCGCGCGCGGGAAGTCGCGCAGCTTTGGCAAGCTGGTGCCGAATGGGAAACGGTGGAAGCCGCCGCCACCGCTGCGGGCGGGCAGGCCATGGCGCTGCCCATGGGTGACAAGGCAAGCCTGCCCATTCCTGCCTTGGCGGAAGCTGCCTTCGCCGCAGCGCCGCAAAGTGTTACGGACCCGGTGCAAAGCCCCTTTGGCTGGCATGTGATTGCCATTGAGGCGGTGGAACCCGCGCAAATTTTCACGCTGGATCAATTGCGCGATCAATTGCGCCGCGATGTCGCGAAGGACCGCGCACTCGATCTTGCATATGAACGTGGCAATAAGGTGGAAGATGCGCTGGCCGGTGGGATGACATTGGCCGAAGCTGCGCCGCGTTTTGGGCTCGTGTTGGTGAATGCGACGCTCGATCCCGGTGGGCGCAGCCCCGCCAATGAAGCGGTGGCGCTGCCCGTGGCAGCCGATCAGCGCAATGCCGTGCTGCGCGCGATTTTCACGCAGGATCAGGGCGCGGCACCGCGCTTGCGGGAATTCGGCGATGCTTTTGCAGCTATTGAAGTGACCGGCATCACGCCATCTCAGCTTCGCCCCTTTGCCGAGGTTGAGCAGGAACTCCGCCGCGCCGTGATTGCCGATGCGCGCCGGCGCTTCACTGAAACCCGCGCGGCGGGGCTTTTGGCGGCGCAGCGCGGCGGCAAGACTTTGGCTGAGGCAGCGCAGGAATTGGGCCTGATCAGCACACGCACCGCACCTTTTGGGCGTGATCCCGCGCAGGGCAGCCCGGTGCCGCCGGAATTGCTGCCGCCCTTGTTTGAAGCCAAGCGCGGAGAGGCGACCATGGCGGAAATCCGAGGTGGCTTTGCTGTGGCCTCGGTTGCGGAAATCCTGAGGCTTGATCCCACCAGCGATCCACTCGGAATGGGCCGCGTGCGCGTGGAAATCGAACAGGCAGTGGGGGATGATCTGGAACAGCAATTCCAGGCAGCATTGCGCACGCGCGCCAATGTGCGCATCAATGAACGCTTGCTGGAACAGGTGACAGGCAGATGAGTGGCGGCGGTTTCGCAGCGTTTCGCGCGGCGTTGGAAGCGGGGCGGGGACAGATCCTTGTTCGCGAACGCGTCGCTGATCTGGATACGCCCGTTGGCGCCTTCCTGAAACTGACCGGCGGCGCGCAGGCCAATGCCTTTCTGCTGGAAAGCATTGAAGGCGGTGCCGCGCGCGGGCGCTATTCCGCGATTGGCATGGCGCCGGATTTGATCTGGCGCTGCCGCAATGGCAAGGCAGAGCTTAATCGCCACGCGCTTTCCGCGCCGCATGGTTTCGTGCCAGAAACGGCACCTGCGCTCGATAGTCTGCGCGCCCTGATCAATGAATGCCGCATGGTGGTGCCTGCGAATTTACCGCCGATTGCGGCGGGGCTTTTCGGCTATCTTGGCTATGATCTGGTGCGGCTGATCGAAAAACTTCCCGCACTCAAGCCCGATGTGCTTGGCATCCCGGATGCGGTGATGACACGCCCGACGCTGATGGCGGTATTTGACCATGTGCGCGATACGCTGCTGCTCTGTGCGCCGGTCTGGCCGGGCGCTGACCCACAAACCGCCTGGGAAGCGGCGAATGCCAGGTTGGATGAGGCTGAGGCCGCGCTGGATCGGCCCGTGCCGCGCCCCGCACCGCCCGCTGATCTGCCCGCCTTGCCGCAGCCCGACAGCAATTTCACCGAAGCGGGCTATATCGCGGCCGTTGAACGCGCGAAGGACTACATCCGCGCGGGCGATTGCTTTCAGATCGTGCCGGCGCAGCGTTTTTCGGCACCCTTCGCCTTGCCTCCTTTTGCTCTGTATCGCGCACTCCGGCGGATCAACCCCGCCCCCTTCTTGTTCTTTTGTGATTTCGGCGGCTTTGCCGCGGTGGGCGCAAGCCCGGAAATCCTGGTGCGCGCACGCGATGGCGTGGTGACGGTGCGGCCCTTGGCTGGCACGCGCCGGCGCGGTGCAACGCCGGAAGAAGATCGCGCGCTGGAAGCCGAATTGCTGGCCGATCCGAAGGAACGTGCCGAACACCTCATGCTGCTTGATCTTGGGCGCAATGATGTCGGGCGCGTTTCGGAAATCGGCTCCGTGAAAGTCACCGCGCAATTCCAGGTGGAGCGTTATTCGCAGGTGATGCATATCGGCTCGGAAGTGCAGGGGCGTTTGCGCGCGGGGCTGGATGCCTTGGATGCCTATTGCGCGGGCTTCCCGGCAGGCACGCTGACCGGCGCGCCGAAAATTCGCGCCATGGAAATCATTGAGGAATTGGAACCCTCCCGCCGCGGGCTTTACGCGGGCGGCGTTGGCTATTTCGGCGCCGATGGCGGCATGGATACCTGCATCGCGCTGCGTACTGCGCTGGTCAAGGATGGTGTGATGTATGTGCAGGCCGGCGCGGGCGTGGTGGCCGATAGCGATCCCAAGGCGGAATATGAGGAAACGCGCCAAAAGGCGCGCGCATTGTTTCGTGCGGCGGAAGAGGCAGTGCGCTTCGCCTCCGGCCGGCGTTAGACCTTAGGCCATGGCGCAAGCCCCCGACATCATCCCTATCCTGGCGCTGCTTGAAGATGCGCGCGATGCCGGGCGCTGTGCCGAAGCCGCTGCCGCGCTGCGTGCCTTGTCGCAACTCTGTCCGGATAATCTTCAGGTCAAGGCCGCCTTGGCGCGCGCATTGTTCGGCGCTGGGCTTTGGCAGGAAGCCTGGGATGCCTATGAAGTGCGCTTCGATCTGATGCCGGAGGTCTTCACCAAGGTAACGCGCCCTGGCCCGAATGGCCCCGAGCCTATGCCAATGTGGCAGGGTGGTGCTTTGCCTGAATCGGTCCTGGTCATGGGTGAACAGGGGCTTGGCGATACCATCCAATTTGCGCGCTTCCTGCCCATGCTGCGCGCGCGTGGCGTGCGCGTGCATGCGGTGCTTGATCCGCGCGTGATGAAGCTATTGGCGCCTGTGCTGGAAGGGGTTGAAGCGCGCCCGGGTGGCAGTTCAGGGCGGGTGCAGGGTGTCAAAACCTGGTTGCCCTTGCTCAATCTGCCGCGCGCGCTTGGGCTGCGACCGCAGCAATATCAGGGAAGCATTCCTTATTTGGCGGCGGAACCGGAACGCGTGGCCCGTTGGCGTCAGCGTATCGGCACCCAGGGCTTTCGCATCGGCATTGTCTGGCAGGGCAATCCCAAGGCACCGGTGGATCGCAACCGGTCCGTGCCGCTTGCCATCTTCGCGCCCATCGCGGCCTTGCGCGGCGCGCGGCTTTTCGCCCTGCAAAAAGGACCTGGTGAGGATGCGGAAGCGCCCTTCGCGCTTGATCGCCTGGGGCCCGAGATGGATAACAGCCCGGATTGGTTTCTGGACACCGCCGCGGCCATCATGGCGCTTGACCTGGTGGTAACGGTGGACACGGCCGTTGTGCATCTGGCCGGCGCACTCGGGCGGCCTGCGCTGATGCTGACCCATGGGCGCAATTCCGATTGGCGCTGGCAACAGGGGCGGGAGGATACGCTCTGGTATCCCTCCCTCCGCCTGGTCCGCTGCCCGGATGGCAATGCGGATTGGCGCGGTGCCGTGGCGCGCGCGGCCTTTCTGATCCGCACCGGCAATATTCCACCTGCCGCATGAAGCGCCGCCGCCCGCGCCGCCGCGGTTTTGGTTTTTGGGTGAAGCGGCTTGGGTTTTTTCTGACAGCGATGATCCTGCTGCTGCTGTGCGGCATTGCCGGCGCGCTGTGGTGGAGCCTACCCGCACGCCATGCCGAATTGGCGCTGGCGGGGCTTGCCGCGCCGGTGGCGATTACGCTTGATGGGCGCGGCATTCCGCATATTGCAGCACAATCGGAAGAAGATGCCTGGGCCGCGCTTGGTTTTGTGCATGCGCGCGACCGCATGTTTCAGATGGACATGATGCGCCGTGGCGCGCGTGGCCAAACGGCAGCGCTGGCTGGCACGGCGGCGCTCAGGCTTGATCGCTTCATGCGGCTCTTGCGGCTGGAAGAACGTGCGGCGGCGGATTTGGCGGCGCTTGATGCGGAAACGCGCGGCGCGCTTGATGCCTATGCGCGTGGTGTGAATGCCTGGATCGCATCACGCGGGCGTTTTGCCGCGCCGGAATTCATCGCCCTTGGCGCGCCCGCACCCTGGCAGCCGGTGGATAGCCTGCTTTGGGGCAAGATCATGGGGCTTTGGCTTGGCGGCAATTGGCGCATGGAATTGGAACGTGCGCGCTTGGCCGAGCTTCTTTCGCCAGAACAGCTCGGCGATTTATGGCCGGAGGATGCCTCACCCGGGCGGCCCGATGAACCCTTGTTGCCCATTGAAGCGAAGGCAAGCGGTGCGCTGCGCGGCGAAAGCCTGAATCGCGCGGCATTGGTCGCGCTTGCCCAGCACTTCCCGCGCTTTCCGGAAGATGCGCCTTTGCCGGAGATTGCCTCCAACGCCTGGGCTATTGGGGCGGGGCGCAGCGCCTCCGGCGCGCCTTTGCTCGCTGCCGATCCGCATCTTTCGCATAGCGCGCCCATTCTTTGGTATCTGGCGCGCATCAGCCTGCCGGATGGGCGCAGGCTGATGGGGGCAACCGCGCCTGGCGTGCCGGGGATTGTGATTGGGCGGAATGAAAGCCTCGCCTGGGGCTTCACCACCACGCATGCGGATACGCAGGATATCTTCATCGAAAAACTGACCGAGGATGGGCGCTATGAAACGCCCGAAGGGCCGCGCGATTTCATGTGGCATCAGGCGGACATCGCCGTGCGTGGCGCGGCGCCGGTGACCTTTCGCTTTCGCGAAACGCGCCATGGGCCGGTGCTTTCCGATCTTGATCCAAGTTTCGCGGGCAAGGCGGGCACGGTGCTGGCACTGGCCATGGCAAGCCTTGCGGCGGGCGAAACCTCCGCGCGCGGATTATTGCGGCTCAATCGCGCCGGGAGCATCGCGGAAGCGCGCATGGCAGCAGAGGATATCACCAGCCCGGTGCAGAATCTGATGCTCGCGGATCGCGCCGGCGGCATTGCGATGTTCATTGTGGGCCGCGTGCCGCAGCGCCGCGCCGGGGATGGCGCGATGCCTCGGCCCGGCTGGGATGGTGCGGCTGCATGGGATGGGTTTCTGCCTTTTGAAGCCAAGCCGCATGTGGAAAACCCAATAAGCGGCGTGATTGTGAATGCGAATAACCGCGTCGCGCCGGCGGATCATCCGGCCTTTCTCAGCCGCGATTGGTATGGCGATTGGCGCTTCCGGCGCATTGGTGCCGGCTTGGCCGCGCAGCCGCAACATACGCCGGTGGATTTCGCCGCCTTGCAGATGGACCGCTTCAGCCTTTTCGCCGCCGAGGCGCTGCTCGCCTTTCGCGCCCTGCCGCCCATGGAAGGCGGGGCGGGGGCGGCGCTTTCGCTGCTGCAAGCCTGGGATGGCGAAATGGCGGCGGCACGGCCTGAGCCGCTGATCTTCCACGCGACCCTGCGCGGCTTTGGCCAAGCGCTATTGGCGCGCGCCAAGTTGCCGGCTGATGGCTTTGCGCCATCCCCGGAATTCCTGCGGCCCTTGCTGCAAGGCGGCGATGCGGCGGCGCGCTGGTGCGGGGGAGAAGGCTGCACGCCCATTTTGGCCGCAGCCTTGACGGAGGCGGTGGCAAAGCTTGCCTTGGATCACGGCGCCGACCCCCGGCAATGGCGTTGGGGCGCGGCGCATATCGCGCGCTTTGATCACGCCATGCTGCGCTTCATCCCTTATCTGCGGGATTGGTTGGGCTTGCGCGCCGCGCCGGGCGGGGATGGTGAAACCGTGGCGCGCGCAGCCTTTCGGGGCTCGGGCTTTGCCGCCGTGCATGGTGCGGGGTTTCGCGGCGTGATGGATTTGGCAGAAGCGGATGGGGCCTTTGCCATGATCGCCACCGGCCAATCTGGTCACCCCTTCAGCCGGCATTGGGGCGATATGCTGCCGCTTTGGCGCGATGGCGCGCTTTTGCCGCTGGCCGCCCCGCGCGAGGTGGCCGGGCGCATCCGCCTGACCCCCGCGCCATAGGGGGTTTGTGCAAGGTGGTTGATTCCCAAGCGCTCTGAGGCGAAAATACCATTGCATGCTGCATCGCCCGCCCCGCCGTCCGCAATTCTTCTACACGACCGCGCCGCTGCCCTGCCCCTATCTGCCGGGCCGGACGGAGCGCAAGATCGTGACCGAGCTATCCGGCACGGAAGCGGAGGCTTTGCATGAACGCCTTTCCCGCGCTGGGTTTCGTCGCAGCCATAATATCGCCTATGCGCCGGTTTGCCCCGGCTGCCAGGCTTGTGTGCCGATCCGTGTGGTGAGCGAGGATTTCACGCCAGACCGCACGCAGCGCCGCATCCTGCGCGCCAATGCGGATTTGACCATTTCCGAAATGCCGGCCCGCGCCACGGCGGAACAATTCACCCTGTTTCAGCGCTATCAGAAAAATCGCCATGCCGATGGCGATATGGCGGCCATGGGCTATTACGATTACCGCGCCATGATCGAGGATACACCGATCAGCACCGGCATTCTTGAATTCCGCGATGCGCGTGACCGGCTTTTGGGCGCGTGTCTGACGGATTGGCTGGCTGATGGGCTTTCGGCTGTTTATTCCTTTTTCGATACGGAGGAGGATAAACGATCACTCGGCACTTTCGCGGTGCTGTGGCTGATCGGGCGCGCACGATCGCTTGGCCTGCCTTATGTCTATTTGGGCTATTGGGTGCCGGAAAGCCGGAAGATGGCCTATAAGGCACGCTTCCGGCCAAGTGAGATTCTCATGAGCGGCGCCTGGCATCGGCTGGATGATGGCGCATCGGTTGTGACGCAGCGTGAGATGGTGCGGGTTGGATAATTCTTAGACTGCCTCTGCCAAAACCAGCACCGGGCGTGCGGCGCGTGGCGGCGGCGTGGTGATTTCCTCGGCACGGTAAAAACAAAGACCACCGATTTCCTTGATGCTCGCTTGCCCAACCGCCCAGGCGGGCAGATGCGCCGCATCATGCCAAAGCGTGGCACCACCGGTCGGGTCCGGCAGCAGGCCGGATGCCGCGCGTTGCGCGATGCGCCGACAGATGGTGATGGCCGCATCACCGGGCGGAATGGCGCGCAGCGCGGCATGGCGCGGGTCCCGCCTATTCCAGCAGGAAAACAGGAAGGGCGCACGGCAAATGGCCGCGATATGGCGCGCATTGGGATCACGCCCGGCTTGCAGGCGATTCATGACCAAGGCGGCCAAGGCTTCAATGGCGCGCACGGGCTTTTCGCCCGCTTCGGCCCAAAGCGTCATGGCCAGAATTTCAACATCAATCGCGCGCGGCGGGGGCAGACTGTTCATTCCCGTTCCTCCATCCGGCGCACGGCTTGTGCCGCGGCCATGCCTGCGCGCGAGACGTCTTCCAGTTTTTCCTCGATCCTTACGAGATGATCGGAAATTCGTCGGTCCAGATCGCGAATGAGCGAGAGCGGCACATAGGTGCGCGCCACTTCCAGCTTGAATTGCGCCAAATCTTCGCGCGTGCGCGTCAGCGCATCCGAATCGCGTTCATCGCCGCGTTCAATGCGCGCGTGCAATTCGCGCCTGAGCCCGTGGATCATCCAAAAAAGCGCGCCAACCACCGGCGCCTCTATGGCGGTGAACCACCATTGGGGGTCAATCTGCATGGACATGCTGCTTGGCCTTGTGCTGAAAGCTTGAAGAAGGGGCGCTGCCTCCCCAGAACAGGGGTGGCGAGACGCCTGAGGAGAAAGCCGGGCCCATGTGGAATGAGCCTTATCTGGAAACCTGCTGCCGTTCGGCGCTGCATCGGCTGACACTGGTGGGCCCGCATGGGCGGCCCGAGGGGCTGAAGGATGGCCCCTGCCTGCTGCGCCTGACCGGCATGGCCCTGGCGCAGCAACGCCCTGATGGACGCTTTGAGATTACCGATGCGGGCCGCGCGCGGCATGCCTCGGAAATTTTGAGAAAGGCTGCCGTCTAACTTCCACGCCAATAGGCCGCGCGGGGTGGTGGACCCGCACGCGCAAGGCGCACCGGTTCCGCAAGCAAGCAACCTGCCAGCGCATCCAGCGCGTCATCACGCGCGCCAGAAACGCCCGGCGCCCATTCCGCCATTTCGGATGGGAAACGGGTGCGGAAGACGCTTTCATGCGCATGCAATCGCCGCGCGGCAAGCGCGGGTTCCAAGGAACCCAGAATACGATCGGCCTTGGCACGATGGTTGTTCTGTTCCACCACGGCGCAAGCGGCACCGGCCTTGGCCAATTCGCGCCTAAGCAGCGCGGGCAGAAAGCGCCCAATGCCATTGGTTTCCACGCGAATGACCGGCAGCAGCAAATCCCGCGCAATAAGCGCGACCTGGCGGCATTGCTGCGTGGCGGGGTCTTCCGCCGCATCCGGATCATGCGTCAGATAGCGCAGCCGATGCAGGAAGTGATTGCCTTCCTGATCCGCATAACAGGCGGCCAATACGGAAGAATCACCGCTGCCTGGCCGACCATAGGCCGGGTCCCAATAGCCGCCACCTGAAACCAGGCGCCGCCCGAGGAGTGAGAGTTCCGCCCGCCCACCCGCTTCGCGATATTCCGGTTCTTCCGCATAACGAATAAGCGCTGCGGGATCGAGCCGCGCGGCTTCCGCCGGTAGCGCCTTCAGCATCATCTGCCGTTCGAAATGCAGCGCGCCGACGCGTTGCCTTAGTGCGGCCAGCGCTTCCTTCGGGAAGCGTTCCGGCCAGGCGCTGGCGCCGGCGGCATTCATGATGGGCAGAATAAGGCGGCGATAGGTGCGGAGAAAAGCGTCCTCATGCTTTGGATCGCGATAGAGGCTTTCCTCACAATGCGGCGTGCCGACAAACAGAATGGTACCGCCCGGCGTCAGGATGAATTCAAGCTCGGCCAGGCGTTCACGCAAGGCTTCGCGCTTGCCGGGTGTGTCGCAATTGCCCGCAACTTCAACATCATCGCAAATGATGACATCGGCACGGGCACCGGTGATATTGCCCGATATGCCCTGCGCGAGCATGGAGGGGTCACGCAAGGCGCCGGGGCGGGCGACAGTGAAGCGGTCCGCGGCCCAATTTTCTGGCACATCGGGCAGCAATTCGGCGCAAAGCGGATGGGTTTCCAGAATGCGTCGAACGGTTGCGACCATGCGCGTGGCAAGCGGCGCATCAGCCGCCACCACCAGGATGCGCGTGGATGGGTTGCGCAGCAAAAGCCAGGCGCACCACAGCCCGATCAGCGTTGATTTGCCGCAGCCACGAAAGGCCATCAGCAGCAGGCGCCGATCACCGGCTTCGCGCCGCGCCATCAGCCAGCGCGCGATGCGCCGATGAATGGCGGGGGTTTCCTGCGTGTTGCGCTGATTCCAAAGCCAGAGAAATTCCAGGAAATCCGGATCATTCCTCATGCGGGAAATCATCGGGCAGGGGTGCGGCGGCCAAGGCTTGGCGTGCCTCGGCCAATAGGCGTTCCGCTTCGGTCACTTCGCGTTGATCGGCCTGATGCGTGGCGCGCGCAAGACGCAGCAATGCTTCCAAATGGCCAAGCGCGGCACGGCAGAGTTGGATATGATTGCGATGGGCGCGCATCAGCGCCTCATCCTCCGCCAGCGGATCAAGGCTGAGCACCGCTTCATAGCTGGCGCTCACGCGCTTGATGGCATCCCGCAGATCAAGCCCAAGATCAATGGTGTTTTTACGGCGCCTCATGCCTTGGTGACCCGGGCGCGCACGGTACCTGCGGCAAGGTTGATCGCGATGCTGCTGCGATTCCAGGCCGTGACGGTGACGATATTGGTAGCACCTACCTGCGCCAGCATGACGATGCCGGAAGTGGCCAAGCTGAAAGCGGCGGTTGCGAAATCACCAGGGCGTGCGCCTTGCAGCGGCACATTGATTTGCGCTGAGGCACCAGCCGCGATGGAGCCCGGATCCCAAGGCAATTCTGCGGCCAATTCGCGCGCGCCATGCGGCAGATCCGGCAAGCCATAGAGCAAGGGCGGGGCGAAAAGCGGATCACAAGCAAGGCGCAGCGCGCGCACTTCATAATCCCGTGCAATGCGCGCAACACCAATCACAGCATAGGCGACCTGATCAGCGAGCCGGATCACCTGCGGGCGTGTGAGTGTTGCGTCATCCATATCGGCTGAGCTCTGCCACCAGCGCGCCGTTGCATTCCACATCAAGGACTGGCCAGAGGCGCGGACCATGGGGGTGGTGCCTTCGCTGATCACATAGCGGTCCTGATCGAAGCACATCACGACAAGGCGCGGGCCATCGGCATCGGTTGCGAGCGCGAATTCGCGACAATTGCGGCTATCCACCACAAAGCCAAGCCCGCGCCCGCCAGTCAGTAGCACGCCGCGATCAGTGAAGATGAAATCGTCCAGGCCGGGAAAAGCGAAATCTTCCAATCTTGTTGGTGAAAAGGAAACATTGGTGGAAAGACATGCCAGCTTTTCAAAACCCCATTCCGAGATGGACCAGCGGAAGCGCGCAGCGCGCAGGCTCGGTACCGCGGCGATTTCGCGGGACGCATCGCGAAAGGCCGCCGCCTGGTGAAAGCGGCGCACCGTGGCGCCGATACGGGTCGCGCTTGGTGTATAGTCAACATCCACCTGATAGCCTTGGCTGGCCCAGGCGATTTCATAAAGGTGGTCCTGCGCGCCTGCGGTATGGCGCGCGACATAGGGGCTGCAGCCTTCCATGCGCATGGCGCGCGCCCAGATACTGCGGCTATCAACCTCTGACACAAAGGGAATGCCGCTGATGGGGCGATCCCTCGCTTGCAATTCGAAACCTGGCGCATCGAAGATGTGGCGATTATGCGCGACATAGGCGCCTGGGGCGGCAGAAAAACGGACACCAAACCGGTCCTTCGTGGTATGCAGGCTGGAGGCAATGGCGAAATGCCCTCCGTAATAGCGGATTGAGGTATTCCAGGCGCCGGCGCTGGCGGTGCGGACATCAAGCCCGATGCGGTTATTGACAATGCGCCCAAGCGTCAGTGTGGTGTCTTCAAAACCGCGTTCTTCGCCAAGCGTGCGGATGCCGATAGTGAAGCCTTCCACCTGGCGGATTTCCACCTGGCATGAATCGAAATTACGTAGCACCAGGCCGATATCGGCCTCATTCTCCCAATCCGAAATGCTGGCGCGGATGATGCGAATGCCCATATAGAGCTTGGTGGCATTGCGCGTTGTGCCACCATCACCAATGGTCAATGCGGTTTGCCCGGATGGCCCGGCATAGAGCAGGCTTCCACGCATGATCAGCCCTGCGGCACCGCCCCCCAGCAGCAATGGTTGGCCGCTGCGGTAGCTGCCTTCTCCAATTTCCAGAAAGCGGCCAGAAACGACGGCGGCATTCATCGCGGCTTGCAGCGCGGGGCCATCATCAGCGACACCATCGCCAAGCGCGCCAAAATCGCGCACGGAAAGGCGTTCATTCAACTTGTCCTCAACGGCGCGCGGCACCGCGCCTGGATAGGGCAGCGTGATTTCCGGCCCGTCACGATCAAAAATTGCGATATCACCAAGCGAATCAAAGCCGAGCAGCCGATTGCCGCGCGCGGCGCGCAGGGGCAGCAGCATATTGCCATCATCGGCGGGATCAGTCCGGATGGCTTGCTTTAGATCGCTCGCCACCTGTTGCAGCGCGGCCATTTGGAAATCCAGCTCATCATTCAGCGCACTCGCGCGGAGCAGGCTGTTTTCCTGGAAATCAGTGACACGCGCGAGGACGACACGGCGGCTCAAGGTAATGCGGGTGCCATTGGGGGGTGCTTCGATGAAGGTAACAATGCCGCCATCCGATTCCCCCGCACCTGCGATGGTATAGCCGGTGCCTTGAATCAGACCATCAAGCCGGACTTCGAGGTCGTCATCGGCAAAAATCGGGAAGGCAAAGGTAAAATCGCGCTGCGTGCCATTGGCGATGAATTGCGCGCGTGGCGACACATCGCCGATGGTGATGTGTTCGGACATGGGGTATCCTTGCAACTGGGGTGGCGTGGATGGCCGTGATCAGTCAAGCAGATTGCGCGCAATGGCACCGAAGGATTGCGTGGCACGCACAAAACCTTGGAATTCTCCATTGGCATTCAGCAGGGAGGGGCGGCCCGCGGCCAGGCGCAGGCGCAAAAGGTCTGCGCTTTCCGAATCAGTCTGTGCGGCATCGGCGCGCATGCCGGAGACTAACGCGGCTGCCGAGCCCTCATCCGGGGAGACGCCGCCCGCGGCAAAGCGCGCACGCGTGGCAGCGATGCTGCGTGCCAGAATATCCTGCCGGGCGCGTTGCTGCGCGGCTTGCTGGCTGGCCAGATATTGCTGCTGCGCTTCGCGGGCGCGGGCTTCCAGCTTGCGGTTCTTCACCTGGCTTTGCATGGCAGCGCCGGCAAGGGCGAGGCTGGCGATGGACGCGATTTGAGCCATCAGTCATTCATCCTGATTTCTGTTGTGACGGAAAGCAGCGTCAGCGGCAGTGGTGCTGCGCCGGTGATGCGCCAGAGGGGAGCGATGCGATCCCGCCGCCAGCCAAGGCCGCGCAGTGTGGCATCGCCGGTGAAAGGGGCGGGTGGCGCATCAAAATGGTCAATATCGAAGCGGCGCAAAGCCAAGGCTTGCGGACCCGAGCCAAGATCCACATCCACCGCCGGCGTTTCCAAAAGACGGAAAGTAATCGCAACGAGGCGTGATGGGCCGGTGGCGCTGCCATTCGGCGTAATCAGGTCGGCGGGCAAGGGTTCGATTTCATGCGTGAAGGCAAGACCTATGGCAACCTGCGTGGCGGGAGCACTGAGCGTAATCGCCCCGCTTGCAACAATGGCGCTTGGGCGCACCGCACCATCGGCAAGAATGGCAACCTGTCGCCCATTCAAATGGGCAAGGCCGGTCCAGGTGGATTTCGGCGTGATGGAGGTGCCAGTAAGCCCGGCATCCTGCATCAGGCCATCTTCGAAACGTTCCAGCGAAATGCCGCCGGATCGTTCAACCACGCACCAAAGCGTGCCCTCAACTTCGGTGATGGCAAGAAAGGCACCGCTGGTTTCCTGGCGCGTCCAGGCGGTCACTTGTTCCGCGCGATAAAGCGTGAGCGTGGCAAGCGCACCATCTTCCATTACCAGATGCAAAAGCCGCGCGCGTTGATCATAAGCCATGGCGCGGGGCGCCTTGATCAAATGTCGGCCCAATATGGCAAGATCATTTGCCTGATAGGCCTGCTGCACTTGGGTATAGGCGAATTCATAAACGCCCTGCCCCCCGCGGGAGACAAAAATGGTCGAACCATCCACATCAACCGGCGGCACCAGCCGATCCACCGGCGATCCCACGCGGGTTTGGCGATTGATCTGGATATTGGCTGGCGTTAGTGGATCGCCCGTCACCATCCATTCGGCGCCAGAGGTGAAAAGCTGCAAATGCTGGCCGGAGAATACGCCACGAATGGCATTCACCTGATCGGAAAGCAGGCTGAAGGCAATCGCCTCATCATCCAGGCCTGTGCCGGGATCAAAATTGAACAAATCCCCAGTGCGCGACAGCCAAAGCCGATTGGGCAGATCGCGCGAACCGCCAATCACCAGCCTGTCCTGATGAAAGCAGCAAGTGACAGGCCAGCCGCGCGCCGTGCTGAAGGCGGCTTCATCCCAATCCTTGGTGGCGGTTGTGCTGGTTAGGGGCTGTTCGACACTCGCGACAATAGTGCTTGGCGAATTCACTGCGGAAACCAGGACGCGCTTGCCGCCGATACGCAGCCTTACACCAATATGTTCAACCGCAAAGACCGGCGCGCTGGCGCTGATGGTGATGGTGCCATTCAGCGCGCTTGGGGTCAGCGTGATTTCTGGGGCAGCAAAACGGAAATAGGCATCCTGCGTGAAGCTCCAGGGTGTTATGGACCAGCCCGTATTGCTGCGCTGAACCCTTTGCGGGCGCATATCAGGATGCGTCAGCAACAGCGTATCAGCATTCTGCGTGAAGCCGATTTGCGGCAGCATGGTTTCGGTCCAGGGCGCGATCAGCTCAATGATTTTCAAATCAGCGGCATAGACGGCAAGCTTACCGGCCGTCAGCACCATCAGATAAGTCTGTTCGGTATTGAATTCGAAGGGCAGTAACCGTGCGATACCTGGCAGCATCGTAACATGGCGCAAACCGGGCCGGCGCGTGACGCCGCCTGTTGGCTGGATCACCACATTGCGCAGACGCCTTGCGCCATTTTCATAGGCACGCAGATCGGCACGCCCCAGTAATTCGGGCGCCAATTCGCCGGCGGCGAAGCTTGTTTTGGTGCGCTTGATGGCGGGCATGGATCAACCCCTGACCGAGATCAGCGGAAATTCGCCAAGCGCGGTGGCGCTGGCTTGCTGACTATCGGCGCGCCGCGCGCCACGGAGTTCGGCTTCTGCCAGGCGAGAGAGCAAATCCGCCCGCGTCGTGTTTTCCGTCAGCGGCAGGCAGAACTCCGCGGCAAGACGCGCAATGAGCGCCGCGGCGAAGAAGGGCGGGAAGCTGCTTTCATCCGGGCGGAAGATATGCGTGAGGGCGACTGTCTCCACATCCGTCAGCAGCTTGCTGCCTTGAATGCGATAAAGCAGGCCCGTGGCACGCCCCGCAGTGCCGGCAGAAATCGCTCGCAGGAAATCCGGCGGTAATTGGAAGGCATAACGAAATTCTGCGCTTGGGCTTTGCGCCAGGCGCGGCAGTGCCGCCTGGGTGGTAGCGAAGGACCATGGGTGCGAAGAAAGCAGCGCATCGCGCACACCGGCGTAAAGGCTATTCGCCACTTCCCCTTCGGCTGTGCCATCCGTGAATGAGGCGATGGGCTGTGCGCCGATCTTGATCAATGCGCTTGCGCATAGCGTGATGGCGGTCAGCGCCATGGGGGCTCTCCGATGTTTGTGAAAGAAGGGGGCGCGGGCAGAAAGCCCGCCCGCGCCAGGGATCGCGCTTATTCCTTGGCGCGCATCCGAACGACGCCCGTCGGGTCAATCATGACCGCACCCTGGGACATCATGTTATTGACGAAATGCGCGGCACGATCGCCATGCCAGGTGATATCGGTCATGACTTCACTCGCCACCGCATGGCCAATCGCGGTCTTGTGATAGAAGTAGCAGTAGCGCAGTGTGCCGGATTTGGTGAGGCCCGAATGCGGCATCCAAAGCGCACCAAGCCAGCGCTTCGCCTGCGTGCCCTTCCAGGGCAGCGCCTCATCGCCAACATATTGGGTATTGGCGAATTCCGGAATTTGCAGCAGGTCTGACCACTGCTTCCAGCCCACCACGGCAAAGCGCTGGCCATCATCCGGCACATCAGCCGCACCCAGCATTTCAAACGCCATCAGCACTTTCTGCTTGGTCAGGCCATCGGCATCGGTCAGGCCAATGCCGGTGCCGATCGCTTCCTGCGTCCCGGTATCGAGCGCTGCGACAATCAACTCATCGGTCTTGCGGCCAAGCGCATAGGCGCCGGCATTGGCAATCACGCTGCGTTCATCAATATTGGTTTTGATCTCATCCAGCTTATCAATCCATTCGCCGGCATAATAATCCTGCAGGAAGCATTCGGCATTACTGTAGGTAAGGTTCATCACCGGCACGGCGCCGTTGCGCGCCTTGGCGGCAGCGGTGCCCTTGCCGACACGCGGGAAGATGGTGGAAGCACCCTTCACATCGGTTTTGCTGCGCACGGTTGGGCGCAGCTTGCTGCCCTGGCGCTGATAGGCTTCGGCGACTTCCGCTTCGAATTGCTTGACGAAAGCGGCTTCAATGGTTCCGGACATGCGGTTACCTGTCTTTCATTGGGGGTTGAGGGAAATCGCCGAGCCGGTTGACGCCAAGGGCCGGTCTGGGGCGAAGGCACGCCACGCCCTTTGGGTTGTGTGGCGGCAAAAGGGTGGGGCGGGCGCGCGTTCAGGGGTTACGCGCACCCGCCCCCTTCGGTCAGGGCGAGCTTTCTGGTGCTCAAGCCCCTCCGGTAGCTGGGTTAGCCACCAACCATGCGGCGGAAGCCATCGGTGACGCGTTTCACGAATTCCGGTTCGCGTGAACGCCAATAGCGCGGGTCGCGCATCATTTCGCGCAAGGCTACCTCATCTGTCGCCGGTGCCGCATCGGCCTTGCGCGTGACGGCGGGTTCGCCCTTTTCCATCATGCGATAAAGCGCCATCACGCCTTCAGATGTTGTGGACAGCGCTTCAAAAACAGCATCCGGCAAATTGGCGCGGCCCCAGGCGGAAAGCTGTTGCGCGATGCGGCGGAAGCGTTCCTCGCCGCCAAATTCCTCGCGCAGCTTCTCCACCTGGCGATCCGCTTCGAATTGTGCCGCCGCTTCCGCAATCATCGGCAGCAGGCGTTCGGCGGCCAGATCATAGACAAGCTGTGCCTGGGCCGACGTGAAGCCTGCGTCATGCAGGCGCTGGTTCACATCCTCATCCGCGCAGCAAAGGTCATGCTTGGGCGTGATCTGATATTCTGCGGGGCTGTCGGGAATGCCAAGGCTGCGACGAAAGCGCTGCACTTCTTCTGGCGGCGCATCGGCGCCAGGTGGCGCGATACGCTGCGACAGGCGGCGTTCCAATTCGCGGTATGATTTCAACAGCGCATCCACACGCAATTGGCCCGCTTCGGAATCCCAGAATTTCTCCGGCACATCTTCGGGGCGCGTTGATGGGGTGGGCTGGTCGGCAAGCGCATTGGCCAGCAGATCCTCGGGCATGGGTCTTACTCCTGATGGGGGGATGAGAGCATTTCGGCGGGCGTGCCGAGGGTGCGGGAAAGCCAACGTGTCGTGGCGGGGATATTGATTTCAGCGACCGCTTGCGGGCCAAGGCCGCGCAAGGCTTCAAGGAACAAAAGCGCATTCGCCGCATCGGCGCGGCCCTGCACCTGTGCCAGCGGGCTGCGATAGCGCAGCACCGCTTCGCGGCCATCCAGCAGCAGCGGGGCGACATCGCCACGCCGACGCAGAATGGAAAGGCAGCGCGCGATCAACGGCGTCAGTAATTCGGCCTGCAGGCGCCCATAGGTCGCGCCCAAAAGACGTGATGTTTCGGCGGCGCGTTCCAGCACTTCGGTCGCAGTCATGCGTTGGTCGCGCTGCGGGCCCAGCCGATCCGCGAGCAAGGCAGTGCGGATGCGCATGCGCAAATCATTCAGCACAAGCTGAGAAACATCGAAGCTGCCGGGCGCGGCAAGCGGTGTCAGGCCGGAAGATCCCGGCGCTTTCGGGATGATCGCACCCGGCACAAGCCGCACCGTGGCCGGGTTCAGCACGCCATCATCTTCTGCCTGCCAAATGCCGGTGACCGCGATGGAGGCATTCGCAAGAACCAATTCCACCACCTTATTCGCGGTGCGGATATCGGGCAGCGCTTTCGCCACCGGGCCGCGGCCATAGCTTTCACCTGGCGCCTTCAGCCAACGAAAGCCGATGAAGGGGTTTTCGGCAAAGCTGCCCTCGGCCAGCACGGAAGGCGCATCACCGTCCGCGTTGATGGCGGCGAAGCGATAGCCCGCGCGATCAGGCCAGATCGCTTCAATCACGCGATGGGTGGTTTCATCCGCCGTATCGCCCTTGCGGCGCGGCGGCAGGCTGCCCGGAAAGCGGGCGCGCAGCGCGGCTTCGCTCATGCTGAGTGCGCGAAAGACCGTATCCAACCGCCCGGACGGGCCTTCTTCCAGCACCGCATCCTGCATCGGGATGGCGGTGAAGCGGAGTGCGGAGGCCTCGCCAGGGGCGGCCTCTTCCACCAGCATCAAACCGGTGCCGGTGATCACCAGGTCAAGAAAGGCCTGATGCATTTCAAGCGCGAAGTTTGAGCGATCGAAATGGGTTTGCAGCACTTCTGCCGCTTCTTCCAAAACCGCGGCGGCCTGCTGTTCATCAGCGTCTTGCGTTGGGCGGCCAGGTGCCAGGCCGAACCAGCGCGACCAGGGCGGGGTCAGTTCCGCAAGCAAGGATGCGGAAAGCTGTTCTGCCGCATCGGCGGCCGTGGCATCAAACAGCGTAGCGCCACTGCCAATTGGCGGCAGGACATGATTGTAGCAATCGCGCCAAATGCCTTCATGGCGCTGCCGTGCGGCAAGGGCGGCTTCGTAGCGCGCCAGGATCTCATGCGGGTTCATCTGCTTCATTCCCCAAGCAAGGAACGGCGCGTGGCGGCGAAATCCGGCATGCTGCCGAGCAGACCGCGTGCGGAGGTGGCGATGGTGCCGGGCAGGCCGCGCGCGGCGCGGCTGCGGCTTTCAACACGCGTTTCCGAGGCCACGGCCTCTGGCGAGGGTGCAGGCGGCGGCGCCACGGGCTGAACGCTGATTTTCGGCTTCGGTGCTTCGAACAGGCCACCCATGCGCGCGCTTCTCCGGGAAAGGGTTGGCGCCCCGCCAAAAAGCCATGAGCCCGGCGCCTTCTGGTGGAAGAGGCCGGGCCCATGGAAGTTTCGGGAGGAGCGAGAGAGGAAGACCTTCAGGCGCAATTCGCCCGTTGGCGTGAGCTTGATAGCCTAATGCCGGGCGCGCGTCAAGATATTTTTCCTAAAATTTTTGCGATTGCGTTTTTGCAACCTACGATAGAGCCCATAAGGCGTCACCGCGCGCGGCGCATCAGCGCCCAGCAGGGCCCGGCAAAGCGCCACACAGCTCAACCCGAAGATCGGCGGCAGCCGGCGCGGCGCGGCAGGGCCGGGGGTGAAGGGGCCGCTTACGCGAAGCCCGGCGCGGCGGTAAAAGCCTGGCAGATCGAAGGCGGCATCAAGCGGCAAACGCGCAACCAGCAGGCGGCCGGAAAGCGGGTCCAGCACGGTCCAGCCATCGGCATCCTTGATCGCGGCGAAGCAATGGCGAAAGCCGCGCTTGAGCGGGTAAAGCCATGCCTGATCGGCGCGCCCGCCGAAGATGATCCAGATGGCCTGTTGCGATTCTTCAAGTCTTTTATGGGAAGGACGCGGTTTCATGCGACGATGCCCTTGACGCGCAGCGGCCATTCCAGCCGATCGAGCGCTTCACGCCACAAGCGCCAATCATGCTTTTCGGAAGGGTAGCGCGGGTCGGGCGCGGCGCCCCTTTCGCCCCAGATGCGCAGAATGCGCGCATGGGTCAGGTCAATGCGGCGGTGGCGATAAAGCCTATCGAGGCTTTTCACCACATCATCAGGTTCGCAGGGGCGAAGCTTGTCGCCCTTGCCTGCGACAATGCGCGCGCCATCGCGGCGCGCAATCAGCGCGGCCATGGTCCAGAACCAGGCTTCCTCGGCTGAATGGAAGGGCTCGGCCTGGGTGAGCGAGGCGAAGCGGGGGCTGTAATGGGTCTTTTGTGCTGCGATCATGGGGGGAATCTCTCCTTATGGTTGTGGAACGCAGGCAAGCTAACCGTAAAAATTGCTATCTGCAAGAGAAAAAAGGAAAAACGACCTATTGAATTTTGACGCAAGACCTAGGATATATTGCACAGAAACCAGAACCATATCTGGAGTCGGCACCCCGCAACCCTGCGGGATAATGAGGAACTAGGCCCATGCGGCATGAGGATATTTGGCGCGCGCTGGATGCGCTCGCGGCGGAATACGGGCTCTCGGCTTCGGGGCTCGCAAAAAAGGCCGGGCTTGATCCGACCGCCTTCAACCCATCAAAGCGCGTGGGCGCGGATGGCCGCGCGCGTTGGCCTTCCACCGAAAGCATCGCGAAAGTTCTCGATGCGCTTGGCGCGCGGATGGATGATTTCGCGGCGCTTGTCACCGGCGCCGCCGCGATTTCCCGCGGCGGGCGCGGCGTGGTCAATCGGCGCATTCCCCTGATTGGCCTGGCCCAGGCGGGTGGTGAGGGGTATTTTGACGATGGCGGCTATCCGGTGGGCGGTAGTTGGGATGAAATCTCACTGCCCGAAATTGGCGATCCCAATGCCTATGCGCTGGAGATTTCGGGCGATTCCATGGAACCGGTGTTTCGCGATGGGGATGTGGTGATCGTCTCCCCCGCCGCGCCGGTACGGCGCGGTGATCGAGTGGTGGTGCGCACGCGGCGTGGTGAGGTAATGGCCAAGGAATTACGCCGCCATTCGGCGAAGCGGATTGATGTGGCGAGCCTCAATCCCGCGCATCCAAGCTATAGTTTCGAATTGCCGGAAATCGCCTGGGTGCATCGGATTGTCTGGGCGAGCCAATAATCCTTTGCGTCAGCCCATGGTCTTGATCGCAAGGCCAAAGGCGCCTTGCGCAAAGCGGCGCATATTGGCGCGGCGGTCAGTGCTGCCGGTTTCAAGCGTCATCACGCGCTCAATGCCTGGCCCCACCACGGCAATGCAGCTATGCCCGGCCGCATCGCCATAGCGATTGCCGGTGGGGCCCGCCGCGCCGGTCTCGGCCAAGCCCCACTCCGCACCATGCTTTTCGCGCACGCGCCGTGCGAGCAGCAGGGCATAGGGCTCACTTGCCGAACGCATGCCTTCCATATCGGCAGGCGTGATGCCAAGCAGGGCTTCGCGCGCTTGCGCGGTGTAGATCACGCCGCCGCCAAGGAAATAGGCCGAGGCACCTGGTTCAGCGAGCAAGGCAGCGGCAATGAGCCCGCCGGTTGAGGATTCCGCCACAGCGATGCGCTGGCGTTTTGCCTTCAGGCAGGCGGCCAGGGCAGAAGCTGAAACATGCAAGGCGTCCATGCTGATTGTCCCTTATCCGCTGGAGATATGTTTCCAATAGCGATGCGTCACGGCCAGCGCCACCAGCCCGCAGCCCGCCATCAGTGCTGTCGCGATCGGCGCGCCCAGGAATTCGGCGGCGATGCCAAGGCCGATAAAGCCAATCGGCCCCATGCCGATGCAAACGGAAAGCAGGCCCAAGACGCGGCTGCGCAATTCCACCGGTGTCGCCAGATAAATCAGCGTGGGCTGCATGATGCCAAAGCCCGCGCCGCCAATACCCACCAGGATCAGCGCCAGCCCCGCAAACCATGGATTGGGGATCAGCGCGAAGACGATCACCATGCTCATGTAAAGGATGACTCCGCCAAGATAGCAGCGGCGATAAAGCGCGGGGCCGATGAGGAGGGTGATCAGCACCGCGCCCAAGAGCGACCCCACGCCATCCATGCTGGCCAAAACGCCGACACCTTCGGGTCCCAGCGCCAGTTGATCCTTGCCGATTACCGGGATCATGCTGGTGAAGGGCCAGCCGAACAGGTTGTAGATCAGCGTGACCATCAGCGTGCCACTGAGGCGCGGATCGGCGCGCACGGCGGCCAGCCCTTCCGCAATGCGCGCCAGCACAGGCGCGGGGCGGCTTGCCGTTGTGCGCGGCGTTGGCGGCAGCAGTAGGGCGGCGATCAGCGCCGGCAGATACAGCAAGGTTGCCAGCACAAAAGTACCATCCAACCCCAGCAGCGCCAGCAACACGCCACCCAGCGTTGGCCCCAGCATGCGGCTGGCATTGCTGGTGCCAACATCAATGGACATGGCCGCACCCATGCGCGCCGGTCCCACCACGGCGCCAATCATGGCGCGGCGCACGGGATTATCGGCAGCCCAGCCCACACCATTGATGAAGGCCGCCACCGCCAAATGCCAAACCGCAATCACGCCAAGCAAGGCAAGCAGCGCAACCACCGATGACGCCAGGATTTGCATCACCAGGATCAGGATTTGCGCGCGGCGCAGATCCATCCGCTCCGCCGCCGCGCCCAGAAAGGCGCCGAATAGCCCCATAGGCAGAAGGCGCAGCATGGTCAGCATGGCGACAATGAAGGCCGAACCGGTGGCGTTATAGGCAAAGACACCCACCGCCAGCATTTCCAGCCAGCGCACGACAAAAATCGAAAACCCCACCATCCAGAGCCGACGAAAGTCACGCTCCTGAAACAGGCTTCGCCAATGGGTTTCGGTCAGCGCCACGGCGCCTCAAGCACCTCAATAGGCCGGTCAGGAAAAACCCGACCGGCCTTGCATGTCACAAGCCGGCCTGAGAGACGAATTTGGTATTGAGATAGGCCTCAATCGCCTCAAGCCCACCTTCCGATCCATAGCCGGAATCCTTGATGCCGCCGAAGGGCACTTCGGGAAGCGCAAGACCAAGGTGATTGATCGTCATCATGCCGCTTTCCACACGCGCCGCGACCGCATTCGCGGTTTTGGCCGAACGGGTGAAGGCATAAGAAGCTAGGCCATAGGGCAGGCGATTGGCTTCTTCCACCACCTCATCCAAATCCTTGAAGCGGGAGATCATCGCCATGGGGCCGAAGGGTTCCTCATTCATCGCCCGCGCATCCTTGGGCACATCCGTCATTACCGTGGGCTCATAGAAATAGCCTTTATTGCCGATCCGCTTGCCCCCCGTATGCACCTTGCCGCCCTTGGATTGCGCATCCTGCACCATCATCTCAACCCAAGGCACGCGGCGATCATGCGCAAGCGGTCCCATATTGGTATCGGCGGCCATTCCATCGCCTACCTTCAGCGTCTTGGCGTGCGCCACGAATTTTTCGACGAAGCCATCATAAAGGTCTTCCTGCACCAGGAAGCGCGTTGGGCTCACGCAGACTTGCCCGGCATTGCGGAATTTGGCGAAGGCGAGGGTCTTTGCCGCCAGATCAAGATCGGCATCATTGAAGACAATGGCCGGCGCATGGCCGCCCAATTCCATCGTCACGCGCTTCATATGCTGGCCGGCAAGGGCGGCAAGCTGCTTGCCGACAGGGGTGGACCCCGTGAAGGTCACTTTGCGGATGATCGGATGCGCGATCAGATAGGATGAAATCTCCGCCGGCACGCCATAAACCAGATTGGCGACACCGGGCGGCAGCCCGGCATCAATGAAGGCGCGGATCAATTCCGCGGGCGACGCGGGGGTTTCTTCCGGCGCCTTTACAATAATGGAACAGCCCGTGGCCACGGCGGCAGAGAGCTTGCGCACCACCTGATTGATCGGGAAATTCCACGGCGTGAAGGCGGCAACGGGACCCACCGGTTCCTTTACCACAAGCTGATAAATCCCCTCGGCGCGCGCGGGCACCACACGGCCATAGGCGCGGCGGGCTTCTTCGGCGAACCAGTCAATAATATCGGCGGCTGCCATGATTTCCATCTTGGATTCGCCAAGCGGCTTGCCCTGTTCCAAGGTCATCAGCCGCGCAATGTCGTCCGCGCGCGCGCGCACCAGATCAGCGGCCTTGCGCATCAGCTTGGAACGGTCATAGGCCGAGACCTTCTTCCAGACGGCAAAACCTTTCTCGGCGGCGGCAAGGGCTTCATCCAGATCAGTCTTTTCGGCATGGGCGACGGTGCCGATCACTTCCTCATTGGCCGGGTTCAGCACATTGATGGACTTGCCACTGCGCGCGGCGCGCCATTTGCCATTCACGTGCAATTGGACATTGGGGTAATTGGTCATGCGGGCTTCCTCCGGCCTTCGTTGTTTGGGTTGGCTAACCTGCTGCATTTCGGTACATCGCGCCATAGCCGTTTTGGGCCAGCCGGCGCGCGAGGCGTGGCTACATAGGCCTGGCCGGCACGCCGCCGACGCGTGCATCGGGGGCGATATTCTCCACCACGGCGGCACCAGCGCCAATTACCGCGCCTTCGCCAATGACAAGCCCGGGGCGCACTACCGCCCCCGCGCCGATCAGCGCACCCGTGCCGATGCGCACACCACCAGCCAACACGACGCCGGGGCCGATATGCGCGGCTTCTCCCACCACGCAGTCATGTTCCACAATCGCGCCGGTATTGATCAGCGCGAGCGGGCCGATCTCCGCCTCCGGCCCAATCACGGCGCGGGCAAGGACAGCAGCGCCATCCCCAAGCCGCGCGCCATGGCCGATCAGGGCTGATGGGTGGGTCAGGTTCGGCAGGGCAAAGCCCGCTTCCTTCAGCCGCAGCCCCGCCGCAAGGCGCTGGGCATTATCGCCAAGCGAAGGATGGGCCAGCGTAATCCCCTGCTGTGCCAAGGCGGCAAGCAGGCTTTCATCGCCCAGCACGGGCAGGCCCAGCACCTGGCTTGCCTTGGGCACAGCATCCAGGAACCCAACAAGCTCGAAGCCGCCTGCCGAAAGCAGCAAATCGGCAATCGCCTTGCCATGCCCCCCCGCGCCCAGCAGCAGGATGCGTTTGCGGGTCATTGCGTCGGCTCGGGCCTGGGAAGCGCCGCCGCGCGGGGCGGCAGGGCAAGGCCGCCCGGTGCGGCATTGGGCTGGTTACGCTGGCCGCCCGCTTCGCGCGCGGGCATGCCGCCGGCATTTTCGATCACGCGCTGCACCCCGCCCGCCGCCTCGGCCGCCGCGGCAAAGGCAATATCGCCCCAATGCCGGTCCAAAAGCCCGGCCGGGATTTCATTCATTTGCAGCACACGCCCCAAATCCTGCCCATCGCGGCGAGAGACGATCCAAAGGATCTCCACCCTCTGCATGCCCCGACCCGCGGGGACAACATTAACGCGCCCTTCGGCGGCAAAGCCTGCGCCATCCGCCACATCCTGGGCCAGGATGCCCTGATCGCCGAGGGCTTCGCGCATGCGCGCGGTCAGGCTGTCATTCCCATCGCCTGGCGCGCCGCGTACCGGCAGCAGATACACCCGGGGCGGGCCGGCAGAGGTCAGTGCCGAGGGGACAGTGGATTTCCGCGCTGCCTCTGCCCGCAACAGCAAATCCGCCGCGCGGCGCGAAGCATCATTCGCGACATCGGTCAGCAACGCGGCAGTCGGGCGCGCCCAATCGCGCGCTGGGATGGCGCTGCCCTCGGTAACACCCTGCGGGGCGCCATCCGGGTCAAATAGGGCGTAGCGGGGTAGCACGCGATTTCCCTCAAGCCGCATTTCGACAGTCAGGCGCCAATCCAGTGGCAGAGGGTCTTCCGCTACCGCGGGCACCTCTCGGCGAAGCAGGGCTTGGGCAATGGCGCGGGCGAAGGCCTCCGATTCGGTGCCGCTCAGCAGCGCGGCTTCGGGCGAGGGCACTGCCACGCGATAGGGCGGCGGCGTCACCAGCCGGCCCGCCAGGCCACCCGGATTGCCGCGGAAGGGTTGGGGAAGGTCCCCGCAGGCCGCCAGAAGCAAGGGCAGCAGGGCCAGCCAGCCAAAGGCGCGGCGCTTCATAGCATGACGCAGGTGGCAAGCAGCGTCAGAAAGCTGAGGACCAGGAACATGACAAGATAAGGCATGGGGCTTTAATGCCATGGTCGTCCCCAAGCGGGAAGATCGGGGCTGATTTCCCCGGGGCGGTTTATGTTCTAAGCAGGGCTTGGTTTCCATTTCCGCATTGGCCTTCGCTTGACATGAACTCTACCCCCGTAGCGGCCGAAAAAGCCGCGCCGCGTTATGATTTCAACCGTGCCGAGCCGCGCTGGCAGCAAGCTTGGCAGGACCGCGCCTGTTTTGTGGTGCCCGATGTGCCGCCGGCGGATGCGCGGAAATATTATGTGCTGGAGATGTTCCCCTACCCCAGCGGCAAGATCCATATGGGCCATGTGCGCAATTATACGCTGGGCGATGTGGTCGCGCGCTATAAGCGCGCGCGCGGGCATTTGGTGATGCACCCCATGGGCTGGGACGCGTTTGGCCTGCCCGCGGAAAACGCAGCGCGGGAGCGCGGCATCCACCCCGCCAAATGGACCTATGACAATATCGCCAATATGCGCGCGGAATTGCAGCGCATGGGGCTATCGCTTGATTGGGCACGTGAATTCGCGACCTGCGATGTGGAGTATTACGGGCGGCAGCAGAAATTACTGCTGGATTTCTGGCGCGCAGGGCTGGTGGAGCGCAAGGAATCTTGGGTGAATTGGGACCCGGTGGATGGCACCGTGCTTGCCAATGAACAGGTGATTGATGGGCGCGGTTGGCGTTCCGGCGCTTTGGTTGAGAAAAAGCAGCTCAGCCAATGGTTCTTGAGCATTACGAAGTTTGCGCCTGATTTGCTGGAGGCGCTTGGTGGGCTGGATCGCTGGCCGGAACGCGTGAAGCTGATGCAATCCAATTGGATCGGGCGGAGCGAAGGCGCGCGGGTGCGCTTCAAGCTGACGGAAGCGGTTATGGGCAGCCGTCCTGATGATCCGAGGGCTTTGCCCGAGGGTCTGAATCAGGCCGGCGCGCCGCAGGCGCATATCAACGAAGTTGAAGTATTCACGACCCGGCCCGACACATTGTTTGGCATGTCCTTCCTCGCGGTTGCGGCAGAGCATCCCTTGGCCGCCGCTGCCGGGGCGCGTGATGCCAAGGCGGCTGAATTCATCGCCGAATGCCGCCGCATGGGCACCTCGGAAGCTGCCATCGAACAGGCGGAAAAGCGCGGTTATGACACCGGCTTTAGGGTCAAGCATCCCTTCAACGGGCGTGAATACCCGGTCTGGATCGCGAATTTCGTGCTGATGGAATATGGCACGGGTGCGATTTTCGGCTGCCCCGCGCATGACCAGCGCGATCTGGATTTCGCGCGCAAATACGGGCTTTCCGTGACCCCCGTTGTGCTGCCGCCTGGTGCTGATGCCGTGACCTTCAACGTTGGCGATGTTGCGCATACCGAAGATGGGGTCGCGTATAATTCTGGTTTCCTGGATGGGCTTGGTGTGGCGGCGGCAAAACGGCGGGTGATTGATGAGCTGGAAAAGCTTGGCGCTGGTCAGGGCCTTGTGAATTGGCGTCTGCGCGATTGGGGTGTTTCACGCCAGCGCTATTGGGGCTGCCCCATTCCCTTCATCCATTGCGATGATTGCGGCGTGGTGCCGGTGCCGGATGATCAATTGCCGGTGCGCCTGCCCGATGATGTGGATTTCGCCAAGCCCGGCAATCCTTTGGATAATCACCCAAGCTGGAAGCATGTGGCCTGCCCGAAATGCAGCAAGCCCGCGCGGCGGGAGACGGATACTTGCGATACTTTCGTTGATTCTTCCTGGTATTACGCGCGCTTCTGCTCCCCGCGCGCGGCGGAGCCGGTGACCAAGGGGGCCGTGGATGGCTGGTTGCCGGTTGATCAATATATCGGCGGCATTGAACACGCGATTTTGCATTTGCTCTATTCGCGTTTCTTTTCCCGCGCCATGAAGGAAACCGGACATCTTTCCGTGGATGAACCCTTTGCCGGGCTTTTCACGCAAGGCATGGTCCAGCATGAAAGCTATAAGGGCGCCGATGGCCGTTGGCTCTACCCGGAGGAGGTTGAATTCGCGGTCAGCCCAGATGGCGCGCGCAGCGCCACCGTAAAGGGCAGCACCGAAGCAGTGACGATTGGCCGGGTTGAGGCCATGTCCAAATCCAAGCGCAATACGGTGGACCCAGGTGCGATCATCGCGAAATACGGCGCCGATACCGCGCGCTGGTTCATCCTTTCCGATAATCCGCCCGAACGCGATATGGAATGGACGGAATCAGGTGTGGCTGGCGCCTATCGCTTCACGCAACGCGTGTTTCGCATTGTGGAAGCGGCACTCCCCGGCCTGCCACCTGCCGGCAGCGCGCCGGAGGAAGCCGGCAAGGCGCTGCGGCGCGCGACCCATCGCGCCATTGCAACCGTGACCGAAGCCTTGGAGACCTTTGCCTTCAATGTCGCGGTGGCGCGGCTTTATGAATTCGCCAATGCCATCGAAGCTGCGAAGGACGCACCGGGTGGCGCGCGGCGCGAAGCGCTTGAGATGCTCGCGCGACTTTCCGCCCCCATGATGCCGCATCTTGCAGAAGAAATTTGGTCCCTGCTGCGGCCCAATGATGCAGCGCTGGTCGCCGAACTCCCCTGGCCGGAAGCTGATGCAGCCTTGTTGGTTGCGGAAAGCGTGACCCTTGCCGTGCAGGTTTTGGGTAAGCTCCGTGCCACTATTGAAGTGCCGGTCGGCGCCAGTGAGGACGCAATCTTCGCCGCCGCTGAGGCGGAGGAAAATGTGCAGCGCGCCTTGGGTGGCAAGCCGATCAAAAAGCGCATCCATGTGCCGGGAAGGGTGGTCAATTTTGTCATCTAGACGCGCCATGATCGCGCTTGGCTTGCCATTTCTGGCGGCAGGCTGCGGCTTTCGGCCCATGCATGGTCGAAGCGGCGTGCGCGAAGATGCGCAAGTGTCAGACGCGCTTGCAGCCGTGAAGGTGGGGCTGATCACTGAACGCCAGGGGCAATTGCTGCGGCGGCGGTTGGAAGAAGGCTTGGCCCCAATGGGTCGTGGCACCGTCACGGTAAAATACGATCTGCGCGTCGGGCTTGGCTATGGCGCGGAGATTCAGGGTTTTCGCCGTGATGGTTTCCCAAGCCGCGTGCGCTTCACCGCCACCGCGCAGTGGTCGCTTTTTGATCTTGGCGCGCCACCGCGCGAAATCACCCGGGGCACTGAACGCGCCTCTGATGCCTATGACATTCCCGAAAACCAGTTCTTCGCCGCCGATGTCGCGCGCGAGACGATGGAGCGCCAATTGATTGATGAATTGGCCCGACACATTCTGGAAAGGCTCGCCATGCATTTCCGCCGGGCAGCGCAAGGCACGGCGCCGGCCTGACCATGGCCAAACTTGATGCGCGGCGTATTGCTGGCTTCCTTACCGATCCGCCGCCAACGGCGCGGGTTGTGCTGATTTACGGCGATGATTTGGGGCTGGTGCGCGAAAGGGCGGACCAAGTGATCCGCGCCGTCGTGGGCGATGATCCTTTTGGCTTGGTGGATGTGCCGCGTGATGCCGCGAGCCGCGATATCGGCCTCCTGGCCGGTGAGGCAGCACAATCTGCCTTGACCGGCGGGCGGCGCCTGGTGCGCGTGCGCGATGCGACCGATGGCTTGGCCAATGCCGCCAAGGCAGCGCTGGCTGGCCCGGGCCCTGGGCTTGTCTTGCTGGAAGCAGGTGCGCTTGCGGGGAATAAGGGCCTGCGCCCCGCGCTTGAACGTGCCAATGATGCGGCGGTGGTTATTGCCTGCTACCCCGAAACCGGCGCCGAATTGGAAGCAAGCCTTGGGCGCATGCTGAAGGAACGCGGTGTTGCGGCCGATAGCGGCGCGCTTGCCTTCATGGCTGCGCGGCTCGGCGAGAACCGCCTGCAAATCCGCCAGGAAGTGGAAAAACTAGCGCTTTATGTTGGCCCCACCAAGCGCGTGACGGAAGAAGACGCGATGGCCTGCATCGCTGAGGGTTCAACGCTTGATCTGGACCAGGCGCTGCTGGCGGCGACCGCTGGCGATGCGGCGCTGGCAGATCGTGCGCTGGATCAAGCCTTTGCCGAAGGGGCCGCGGCGGTGCAGGTGGTGCGCGCCGCGCTGCGGCATGTGCAGCGTTTGCATCTGGCGGCGCTTGCCGTGGCGAAGGGCTCATCGCCCGGCGATGCGCTTTCCGGGTTGCGCCCGCCGGTATTCTTCAAAAGCCGTCCCGCTTTTGAAAGAGCACTCCGGCTTTGGCCCGCGCCAGCCTTGGCCGCAGCCGGTGAGGCGCTGTTGGAAGCCGAGCGCCAAACCAAAACCACCGGCATGCCCGATGAGGCGATTGCGCGTGCTGCGGTGATGGCGCTGGCGCGCGAAGCGGTGCTGCGGCGACGTTAGGGCAGGTTGATCCATTGATAGGTCACGGATGGCCCCGTTTGAGGCAATGGTCCCCGCGCTGAATGTCGCGCCGTAAATGTGATATCTCGTTTCAATTGTGCAAGAAAAGGCGCGCCGGCCAATCATGGCACTTCACGTGAATTGGGCTTGCGCGCATCGGACCGCCCCACTGAACCATCGGGCTTAATATGACCGGCTGAGCTACTGCGCCCATGATCGGACAATCAATTCATTCGGATGCTGATGCTCCGCCCATGGGCGTGCAGCCCTTCGGCCTCTGCCAAAGCCACCGCCGCTGGCCCGATTTGCGCGAGCGCCACGCCATTGGCTTCGACCCAGCTTGTGCGCTTGAGGAAATCAAAACTCGAAAGTCCGGAGGCGAAGCGCGCGGTGCGCCCGGTGGGCAGCACATGGTTCGGGCCCGCGATGTAATCGCCCACAGCCTCCGGGCAGAAGCGGCCCAGAAACGCTGCGCCCGCATGGCGGATTCGGCCGAGCAATGCGCGCGGATCATCCACCATCAATTGCAGATGCTCGGGCGCCAAGCGGTTGGTCAAGGCTGCGGCTTCGGCCAAGTCGCGCACCACTATCACCGCGCCATGCCGCGCCCAGCTTTCGCCGGCAATCGCAGCGCGAGGCAGGGTTGTCAGCGTGTGTTCCACGGCCCGCGCCACCGCATCCGCCAGCACCGCATCGGGCGTGATCAGGATGGATTGCGCGCTTTCATCATGTTCGGCCTGGGCCAGCAAATCCATCGCGACATGGGCGGAGTCATTGGCGCTATCGGCAATCACCACCACTTCCGAAGGGCCGGCGATGGAATCAATGCCAACACGGCCAAAGACCTGGCGCTTGGCTTCCGCGACATAGGCATTGCCTGGCCCAACAATGCGATCCACCGGCGCGATGCTGCCTGTGCCCCAAGCCAGCGCTGCCACGGCTTGCGCGCCGCCAATACGGTAAATCTCCGTCACACCAGCACGCTTGGCCGCGGCCAGCACCAGCGGATTGAGCACGCCATCGGGTGTTGGCACCGCCATGGCGATGCGCGGCACGCCAGCCGCGCGCGCTGGCAGCGCATTCATCAGAACGGAGGATGGATAGGCCGCCTTGCCGCCGGGGACGTAAATGCCCACCGCATCCACCGGTCCCCAGCGGAGCCCAAGCGTCAGCCCCGCCGCATCGCGCATTACCAAATCCTGCGGCAATTGCGCGCGGTGGAAGGTCTCGATCCGTTCCGCTGCCAGATTGAGCGCGGCGCGGAGTTCGGGCGCGATGGTTGCGTCCGCCGCATCAATTTCGGCCTGCGTGACGCGCAGCGCCGCCGCATTGGCGGGCTGCCAGCGATCAAACCGCGCGGTCAATTCCACCAGCGCCGCATCACCGCGCGCGCGGATATCGGCGATGATACCGGCAACAACGCCATCCACTTTTTGCGTGGTTTCGCGCGCATCATCCAATAGCGCGGTGAAGGCAGGTTCAAAGCCCGCTTCGCGCGTATCCAACCGCTTCATGCGGTAGCTTCCAGCGCGGCGCGGAAGCGCGCGATCCAGGCGCCAATCGCCTCTGGCCGCGTTTTCAGCGCGGTGCGATTGACAATGAGTTTGGAGGTGACATGGGCGATCACCTCAGTCTCCTTTAGACCATTGGCCTTCAGCGTGGACCCGGTTTGCACCAAATCCACGATGAGGCGCGCAAGCCCCATTGAAGGCGCCAATTCCATCGCGCCATTCAAATGCACAATCTCTGCCTGCACACCGCGGGCGGCGTAATGGCGCTGCGCGATATTCGGGTATTTGGTGGCCACCGTGACGCGCGACCAGCGGCGCGGGTCATCGGGCGTGGCATCCACGGGCTCGGCGACGGAAACGCGGCAGCGACCAATACCAAGATCAAGCGGTGCATAGATTTCCGGGTAATCGAATTCCATCAGCACATCGGAACCACAAACCCCAATCGCCGCCGCTCCATGCGCCACAAAAGTCGCAACATCAAAGGGGCGCACGCGAATGACATCCACCGCCGGATCATTGGTCGGGAAACGCAGGCGCCGGCTGTCTTCATCCGCGTAATCCTCGGCCGGGATCAGGCCGGCGCGGGCAAGAACGGGATGTAGTTCCTTCAGGATGCGCCCCTTAGGCAAAGCGATCACCAAGGGTGCATCGGTTTCAGCCGGCGCGCCATTCAGCGCATTGGGGATCGGGATATCCATGACTACCTGCCCGCCAGTCTTTCAATATCGGCGCCCACCGCCGCGAGTTTCGCTTCTACCCGTTCATAACCGCGATCCAGGTGATAGACGCGGTTCACAATCGTCTCACCTTCCGCGGCCAAGCCCGCGAGAATAAGGGAGACCGAGGCACGCAAATCAGTCGCCATCACCGGCGCACCTGACAGATGCTTCACGCCACGCACAATGGCCGAAGCGCCGTGGAAATTGATGCGCGCGCCCATGCGTGACAGTTCCGGCACATGCATGAAGCGGTTTTCGAAAATCGTCTCGGTGATCATGGAAGCGCCATCGGCCACGCACATCAGCGCCATGAATTGCGCCTGCATATCGGTGGCGAAGCCGGGGAAGGGTTCGGTCATTACATCGGCCCCGCGCAAGCCATTGCTTCGCGTCACCCGCAAGCCGCCTTCTTCTTCTGCAACATCAACGCCGGCTTCGCGGAGCGTGCGTGTCACCGCGCCCAAATGATCCAAGCGCGCGCCTTGCAGCAGCAAGGAACCGCCGGTGATGGCCGCGGCACAGGCAAAGGTGCCGGCTTCGATCCTATCCGCAATGATGGGGTGCGTCGCGGCGCCAAGGCTTGCCACACCTTCCACCACCAGCCGATCCGTGCCGATGCCTTCAATCCTGGCCCCCATGCGCATCAGGCAGGCGGCAAGGTCGGTGATTTCGGGCTCTCGCGCCGCATTCATGATTTCGCTCTGCCCGCGCGCCAGGGCGGCGGCCATCAGGATGTTTTCGGTGGCACCGACCGAGACCTGCGGGAAGATGATGCGCGCACCCTTGAGGCCCTGGGGCGCGCGGGCTTCGATATAGCCGGCTGTGATTTCGATCTCGGCGCCCATTTGCTCAAGCGCCTTCAGGTGCAGATCAACCGGGCGCGTGCCGATGGCGCAGCCGCCGGGCAGGCTCACGCGTGCGCGACCATGGCGGGCGAGCAGGGGGCCAAGCACCAGGACGGAGGCACGCATCTTCCGCACGAGATCATAGGGCGCTTCCAAATCAGTGGCAGCGCCACTGATGGTGATGCTGCGCTGGGCCTTGTCTTGCTCCACGGCCAGCCCATGATGCGCCAGCAACCCCGCCATGGTGGCAACATCGGCAAGGTCCGGCGCATTGGTGAGCGTCAGCGGCCCATCAGAAAGCAAGCCCGCCGCCATCAGCGGCAGGGCAGCGTTCTTGGCGCCCGAGATCGGGACGCTGCCCGAAAGCACGCGCCCGCCCCGAATCCGAATGCGATCCATCAGAGCTTTGGCAGCGCAACGCCGCGCTGGCCCATATATTTGCCGCGGCGGTCGGCATAGCTGACCTCGGGCGGCGCTTCGCCCTTTAGAAACAGGAATTGGCAAATGCCTTCATTGGCATAGACCTTGGCGGGAAGCGGCGTGGTATTGCTGATTTCAATCGTGACCTGGCCTTCCCATTCGGGTTCCAGCGGCGTCACATTCACAATCAGCCCGCAGCGCGCATAGGTGGATTTGCCAAGGCAGATCACCAGGATATCGCGCGGGATGCGGAAATATTCGACCGTATGGGTCAGCACAAAGGAATTGGGCGGGATGATGCAAACCGGGCCCTTGCGCGTGACAAACCCATCTTCGGAGAAGCCCTTCGGGTCCACAATGGCATTGTCCACATTGGTGAAAATCTTGAATTCATCCGCTGCCCGCGCGTCATAGCCATAGGATGACAGGCCATAGGAAATCACCCCTTCGCGGCGCTGGGCTTCGACAAAGGGTTCGATCATGCCGTGTTCCGCCGCCATTTTGCGGATCCAGCTATCGGGCATGATGGGCATGGTGGTTTGGCCTGGCTCAAGAATTGGCGCGGCGCGGCGCCTGGGAGGCGTGGCTTAGCCCAGCGCGGGCAGGGGGACAACCGGCGCCCAGCGATCCCTCACGCCGCCGCCAACCTCGGCGGCCGTGTCACCCAATTTGCCAGCGCCGCAATCACACCCACCACCAGCATTACCGGCCAGAAGGCGGCGTAGCTGCCCGTGGCATCCACCACCCAGGCGCCGGCACCCGCGCCCAGAAACCCGCCAAGCTGGTGCGAAAAGAAGCAAATCCCATAAAGCGCGCCGAGATCCGCCACGCCAAAGCGCCGCGCAATCGCGGCCGAGGTCAGCGGGATGGTGCCAAGCCAGATGAAGCCCATCACGGCGGCAAAGATCAGCGTGCCCCATTCGGTCGGCGTCACGTTCGCGAAAACCGCAATCGCCAGTGTGCGGACCATGTAAATCCCGCCCAAGGCCACTTCCGGGCGGATGCTATTGCCAATCCGCCCGCAAACCCATGATCCCGGAATGTTGAACAGTCCCACCAGCATCAGTGCCGTCACGCCAAGCCCGGCGGGCAGGCCGCAGAGCGAAAGATGCGCGGGCAGATGCGTGGTCAAAAAGGCCAATTGAAAGCCGCAGGCGAAGAAGCCCAGCGTCAGCAGCGCGAAATCACGCTCGGCCAAGGCACGCTTTGCCAGCGCGGGTAGACCAGCAAGCCCCGTCGGGCGCCCGGTGCCCGGCCCGGGCGGCGCCCATTCCAGCCGGGGTGCGACAAAAAGCATCAGTCCCATGGTGGCGGCGAGCATCAGAAAGGCGCCAGAGGTGCCGTAATCGGTAATGCCCCATTGCACGAAGGGGATCATCGCCGCCTGGCCGATGGACCCGCCGGCGGAAGCAAGCCCCAGCGCATCGCCCCGGCGGTTTTCCGGCACGGCCCGCGCGACTGCACCCAGCACCGTGCCAGACCCCGCCGCCGCCACGCCAAGCGCGGTGCAAACGCCAATGCCGATGATCAGGCTTGGCGTGCTCGGCCAAAGCGCGGGCAGGATCAGGCCAATGGCGAAGATCACCCCGCCCCCGAGCGCGACACGCCCCGCACCGAATTTATCCGCCATGGCGCCGGCCAAGGGCTGGCCTACGCCCCAGAGCAAATTGTGCAAGGCAACCGCCGCGCCATAGGCGAAGGCTGGAATAGCGTGCTCTGCCCCCAAGGGCAGCAGGAACAACCCAAAGGTCTGCCGCGCGCCAAGCGCCAAGGAGACCGAAGCTGCGGCGGCAATGACGACAATCCAGGCTTGTGCGGGCATACGCCTTATATGGCGAAGCCAACCGCCCTTGGCCAGAAGAAAACCGGCTTGACGCGCCCGTACTCACCCCCTAAACGCCCTTTTTCGCTGCACCGCCCTGGGAGCCATCCCGGGGCTGTTGGGCGTTTTGGGGAACGCGGGAGATCCTTTCGGGTCGCATGCACCGCGGGCCTCTCGGTTTTATGAGAGAGGATTAGACAGTGGCTAAGAAGATCGCAGGCTATATCAAGCTGCAGATCCCGGCCGGCAAGGCGAACCCTTCGCCGCCCGTCGGTCCCGCGCTTGGTCAGCGTGGCCTGAATATCATGCAATTCGTGAAGGAATTCAACGCGGCGACGCAGCAGATGGAACCGGGCACCCCGACGCCCGTGGTCATCACGGCTTATTCGGACCGCACCTTTTCCTTCATCACCAAGACGCCGCCCAATACCTATTTCCTGCTGAAGGCTGCGAAGCTCGATAAGGGCTCAACCGCGCCGGGCAAGGCCGCGCCGATTGGCCGCGTGACCAAGTCTCAGCTGGTGGAAATCGCCAAGGTGAAGATGCAGCACATGAACGCCAATGACGTTGACGCTGCCGTGCGCATGCTTGCGGGTTCCGCCCGCGCCATGGGCCTTACCGTGGTGGAGGGCTAGGATCATGGCAAAGATCGGTAAGCGCCTGAAGGCGGCCTATACGGGTTTTGACCGTGAAAAAACCTATGCTTTGGATGAGGCGGTAAAGCTCGCCCGCGGTGCGGCCAAGGCGAAGTTTGACGAAACCATTGAAATTTCGATGAACCTTGGCATTGACCCCCGCCATGCGGACCAGATGGTGCGCGGCGTTGTGGGTCTGCCGCACGGCACCGGCAACACCGTGCGCATCGGCGTCTTTGCCCGTGGCGCCAAGGCTGATGAAGCCAAGGCCGCCGGCGCTGATGTGGTAGGTGCCGACGACCTGGCGGCGCTGGTGCAGGAAGGCAAGATCGAATTCGATCGTTGCATCGCAACGCCTGACATGATGGGGCTGGTGGGTCGGCTTGGTAAGGTGCTCGGCCCCCGTGGCCTGATGCCGAACCCGAAGCTTGGCACCGTGACGATGGATGTGAAGGGTGCCGTGACGGCCGCCAAGGCTGGTCAGGTGGAATTCCGCGCCGAGAAGGCCGGGATTGTGCATGCCGGCATCGGCAAGGCGTCTTTCGCTGAGGCGCAGCTGGTTGAAAATGCCCGCGCTTTTGTGGAAGCGATCCAGCGCGCGCGCCCGACCGGCGCCAAGGGGACCTATGTGAAGAAGGTGGCGGTTTCCTCCACCATGGGCCCCGGCGTGAAGGTGGATGTGACCAGCCTTTCGGCCTCGGCCAATTGAGGTTTTGGCGCGGCCCTGGGCCGTGCATCGAATTCGCTTGGCCCCAGGGCCAAGCGGGCAGGGGATGGCAATTGCCATTTCCGAACCTGTCGGAGACCTCCTGTAGTCCTTCGGGACAGTGAAGGGCCTTTGGGCCCGCAGGGGATAGACGGTGTGCCCAAGCAGAGGCCATCAGGGGGGCTAAGCCCCTGGAATGGCTTGGTTTGGCGTTCCGGACTGACAGGCGAACCGGGGTTGGTGCCATGCCGGCGCCCACCCCCGAGTGAACCCGGCTGGAGCCCTTCCAAAAGGCCCCAGTCACCGACGGAGACGTAGAGTGGAAAGATCGGAGAAGCGCGAATTCGTCGAATCCCTCGCCACGATCTTCGCCGAGACCTCCTTCGTGCTGGTTGCCCGCAATAGCGGGTTGACTGTCGCGGATGTGAGCGAACTCAGGCGTAAGATGCGCGCGGCTGGGGCTTCGTATAAGGTCGCGAAGAACCGCTTGGCCACCCGCGCCCTCGAAGGCACCCGCTTCCAAGGCATCTCGCCGCTGCTGAAGGGTCCGACCGCGCTTGCGTGGTCAACAGACCCGGTGGCCGTGGCAAAGACAGCCGTGGAGTTCGCCAAGACAAACGATAAGTTTGTTGTCCTGGGCGGCGCTCTTGGAACTCAGACGCTGAACGCCGATGGCGTGAAGGCGCTGGCCGAGTTGCCGTCCCTGGAGACGCTGCGCGCGCAGTTGCTGGGTCTTATCCAGACCCCGGCGACGCGGATCGCGGGCGTGCTTCAGGCCCCTGGTGGGCAGGTGGCGCGGGTGTTGGCGGCATACGCCAAGAAGGACGCGGCCTGAGGCCCGGATGTTTTGTCCCCCATGGCATGCCGCCCTGGGGGAGTTGCAAGAACCAAACCAAGCTACTAGATCAAGGAGTACAAAGACATGGCTGATCTCGCGAAGTTGGTGGACGAACTGTCCGCCCTGACCGTTCTGGAAGCTGCCGAGCTTTCCAAGATGCTCGAGGAAAAGTGGGGCGTTTCCGCCGCCGCGCCGGTGGCCGTGGCCGCCGCGCCGGCCGCTGGTGGCGCTGCTGCTGCCCCGGCTGCCGAAGCGCAGACGGAATTCACGGTCATCCTGGCCAATGGTGGCGACAAGAAGATCAATGTCATCAAGGAAATTCGCACCATTACGGGCCTTGGCCTGAAGGAAGCGAAGGACCTGGTGGAAGGCGCGCCGAAGACTGTGAAGGAAGGCGTCTCGAAGGAAGAAGCTGACAAGATCAAGAAGGTGCTGGAAGAAAACGGCGCCACGGTCGAAGTGAAGTAAGACTTCGGGCCGGCCCTGGGCATCCGCTGCCGGGGCCGGGCGAACAAAAATTGGGCGCGGGTGGAACCTTCCTGAAAAGGGGTCAGGTTCCGCCCGTGCCCGCGTTTCTCCGGTCCGGGACCGGGGGGGCGTTCAGCGGATAACCCGCGCCGGCAGGGTAGGCCGGCAGGACATATAGAGAAGAGCAGGACAGGCATGAACGCGATCACCCAGTCTTTCACCGGGCGTAAGCGGATCCGCAAGAGCTTCGGGCGTTTGCCGGAAGTGGCGCCGATGCCGAACCTTATTGATGTGCAGCGCGCATCCTATGAAAGCTTCCTGCAAATGGAAGTGAGCCCGGATTCGCGCACCGTCACTGGTTTGCAGGAAGTGTTCCGTTCGGTCTTTCCGATTGATGATTTCGCCGGGCGTGGCCGCCTGGAGTTCGTGCAATACGAACTCGAAGAGCCGAAATACGACGTTGAGGAATGCATCCAGCGCGGGCTGACCTATGCCGCGCCGCTCAAGGTGCGGCTGCGCCTGATTGTTTGGGATGTGGATGAGGAAACCGGCAGCCGTTCGGTGCGCGACATCAAGGAACAGGATGTCTATATGGGCGATATGCCGCTCATGACCGATAACGGCACCTTCATCATCAATGGCACGGAACGCGTCATTGTCTCCCAAATGCATCGCAGCCCCGGTGTGTTCTTTGATCATGACCGCGGCAAGACGCATTCCAGCGGCAAGTATCTGTTCGCCGCGCGGGTGATCCCGTATCGCGGTTCCTGGCTCGATTTCGAATTCGATGCCAAGGACATCTGCTATGTCCGCATTGACCGCAAGCGCAAGCTGCCGGTCACCACGCTGCTTTACGCGCTGGATAGTGCTGCCACTGAAATGCTGCGCGCTGATCGGAATGATCAGCTTGAACCGCATGAAGTGCGCGGCATGGATGCCGAAGAAATCCTGAATTCCTTCTATGGTCAGGTGGTATTTGCGCGCGGCCCCAAGGGCTGGTCGCGCACCTTTGACCCCGATGCCTTCCGCGGCGTGAAACTGGCCGAAGCGCTGGTGGATGCCCGCACTGGTGAGGTGGTCGCGGAAAAGGACGCGAAGCTGACGCCGCGGCTTGCGCGCAAGATCGCCGAAGCGGGCACAACCGAAGTGCTGGTGAGCCGCGCTGAATTGCTTGGCCGCTTTGTGGCCGAAGACCTGGTGAATATGGAAACCGGGGAAATCTGGGCCGAAGCCGGTGAGGAACTGACCGAGCCGAAGCTGAACCTGATCGAGGAAATTGGGCTCAATCGCCTGCCGACGCTGGCGATTGATCAAACGGTCGGTCCCTGGATGCGCAATACGCTCGCCGTGGACAAGAATTCCAACCGTGACGAAGCGCTGATGGATATCTATCGCGTGATGCGTCCGGGTGAACCGCCGACGCCAGAGACGGCGGAAGCGCTGTTCCGTGGCCTGTTCTTCGACATGGAACGCTATGACCTCTCCACGGTCGGGCGCGTGAAGATGAATATGCGCCTTGGCTTTTCGCTGGAAGAAGTGCCCGATTATGTGCGCATCCTGCGCAAGCAGGATATTGTGGCGACACTGCGCGTTCTGCTCGACCTCAAGGATGGGCGCGGGCAGATTGACGATATTGACAATCTCGGCAATCGCCGCGTGCGTTCAGTGGGCGAATTGATGGAAAATCAATATCGCGTCGGCTTGCTGCGCATGGAACGCGCGATCAAGGAACGCATGGGGTCGGTGGATATTGATACCGTCATGCCCCATGACCTGATCAATGCGAAGCCGGCAGCGGCGGCGGTGCGGGAATTCTTTGGCTCCTCGCAGCTATCGCAGTTCATGGACCAGACCAATCCGCTTTCGGAAGTGACGCATAAGCGTCGTCTTTCGGCACTTGGTCCGGGTGGTCTGACGCGTGAGCGTGCCGGCTTTGAAGTGCGCGATGTGCATCCGACGCATTACGGGCGCATCTGCCCGATTGAAACGCCGGAAGGCCCGAATATCGGCCTGATCAATTCACTCGCGACCTTCGCCAAGGTGAACAAATACGGCTTCATCGAAACGCCGTATCGCCTGGTGAAGGATGGGCAGATTGTGGGCGATTCCCGTTATCTGTCAGCGATGGAAGAAGAACGCCTGATCGTCGCGCAAGCGGACGCCAATGTGGATACGGATGGCCGCTTCAGGGATGAATTGGTCTCCGTGCGTCAGGGTGGCGATTTCCGTCTGGTGAAGCCAGAGGAAGTGACGGCGATTGACGTCTCCCCGAAGCAGCTTGTCTCGGTAGCGGCGGCGCTGATCCCCTTCCTGGAAAATGATGACGCGAACCGCGCTTTGATGGGTTCCAACATGCAGCGTCAGGCGGTGCCGCTGATCCGCGCCGATGCGCCGTTGGTCGGCACCGGCATGGAAGCCGCGGTGGCGCGTGACTCAGGCGCGACGATTGTCGCGCGGCGTGATGGCGTGGTGGATTCGATTGACGGCGCGCGCATTGTGGTGCGTGCCACCTCGGCAGATGGTTCCACCAGCGGCGTTGATATCTATCGGCTGCGCAAATACATGCGTTCCAACCAATCCACCTGCATCAACCAGCGCCCGCTGGTGAAGGTGGGTGATGCGGTGAAGGTTGGCGACATCATCGCCGATGGCCCTTCGACCGAGCTTGGCGAATTGGCGCTGGGGCGCAATGTGCTTTGCGCCTTCATGCCCTGGAATGGCTATAACTTCGAAGATTCGATCCTGATCAGCGAACGCATCGCGCGCGATGATGTTTTCACCTCAATCCATATCGAGGAATTTGAGGTAATGGCGCGCGACACGAAGCTCGGCCAGGAAGAAATCACCCGCGACATTCCGAATGTGGGCGAAGAGGCGCTGCGCAATCTGGATGAAGCCGGCATTGTCTATATCGGTGCCGAGGTGAATCCGGGCGATATTCTGGTGGGCAAGGTGACGCCCAAGGGCGAAAGCCCGATGACGCCGGAAGAAAAGCTGCTGCGCGCGATCTTCGGTGAAAAGGCTTCCGATGTGCGTGATACGTCGCTGAAGCTGCCGCCGGGTGTTGCTGGCACTGTTGTTGATGTGCGCGTCTTCTCCCGCCGCGGCATTGACAAGGATGAGCGCGCGATGGCGATTGAGCGTTCGGAGATTGAACACCTTGCCAAGGACCGCGATGATGAAAAGGCGATTCAGGAGCGTTCCTTCTATTCGCGTCTGCGTGAGCGGTTGCTGAACCGCAAGGCGACTGGCGGCTTCAAGCCGATCAAGGCCGGCACGGTGATCACGGATGAAGTGCTGGATGAATTCGCCAAGGCGACATGGCGCCAGATTTCGGTGGCGGATGATGCCGCCATGGCCGAAATTGAAGCCATGAAGCGCGAATTCGATGCCGCCATCGAAAAGCTGCAAAAACGGTTTGAGAGCAAGGTTGAAAAGCTCCAGCGCGGCGATGAATTGCCGCCGGGTGTGATGAAGATGGTGAAAGTCTTCATCGCGGTGAAGCGCAAGCTTCAGCCGGGTGACAAGATGGCCGGCCGCCATGGGAATAAGGGTGTGGTCAGCCGTGTTGTGCCGGTGGAAGACATGCCCTTCCTGGAAGATGGCACCTCGGTTGATCTGGTGCTGAACCCGCTTGGCGTGCCTTCGCGCATGAATGTGGGTCAGATCCTGGAAACCCATTTGGGCTGGGCCTGCGCCAATCTCGGCCGTCAGGTCGGCGAATTGGTGGATGAATATCGCCATCGCAGCGCCCGCCGCAGCGAATTGGAAGCGAAGCTCAAGGATATCTATGGCGAGGATGTTTTCGCCCGCGATATCGCGCCGCTCGCTGATGATCAGCTGGTGGAGCTTTGCGAAAACCTGAAAAAGGGCATCCCGATTGCCACGCCGGTGTTTGATGGCGCGCGCATGGCGGATATTGAAGGCATGCTGGACAAGGCCGGGCTTGATACCTCGGGCCAGGTTTGGCTGCATGATGGCCGTTCGGGTGAGCGTTTCGAACGCAAGGTGACGGTTGGCTACATCTATATGCTGAAGCTGCATCACCTGGTGGATGACAAGATCCACGCGCGTTCCATCGGGCCCTATAGTCTGGTGACGCAGCAGCCCTTGGGCGGCAAGGCGCAATTTGGTGGCCAGCGCTTCGGCGAAATGGAAGTCTGGGCGCTGGAAGCCTATGGCGCTGCCTATACGCTGCAGGAAATGCTGACCGTGAAATCGGACGATGTTTCGGGCCGCACCAAGGTCTATGAAGCGATTGTGCGTGATCAGGACAGTTTTGAGGCTGGTATTCCGGAATCCTTCAACGTGCTGGTGAAGGAACTGAAATCGCTCGGTCTCAATGTTGACCTGGAAAACCGCCCGGTCTGATGGATCAGCTTAGTCTTATTCTCTCACCGCTCTGCCGCCACGAGGCTTTCGTGGCGGCGGCCCCGCTCAAGAGGTTGGCCGCATGAACGAGCTTATGAAAATCCTGGGTCAGACGGGTCAGGCCGTCACCTTTGACCAGATCAAGATCACCATGGCGAGCCCGGAGCAGATCCGCTCCTGGTCCTATGGGGAGATCAAGAAGCCGGAAACCATCAATTACCGCACCTTCAAGCCGGAGCGGGATGGGCTTTTCTGTGCGCGCATCTTTGGCCCGATCAAGGATTATGAGTGCCTTTGCGGCAAGTATAAGCGGATGAAGTTCCGTGGCATTATTTGCGAAAAATGCGGCGTGGAAGTGACATTGGCCAAGGTGCGCCGCGAACGCATGGGCCATATCGAATTGGCGAGCCCAGTTGCGCATATCTGGTTCCTGAAATCCCTGCCATCGCGCGTGGGCTTGATGGTGGATATGTCGCTGAAGGAGCTTGAGAAGGTTTTGTACTTCGAAAGCTATGTGGTGCTGGAACCGGGGCTCACTGACCTTAAGCTGCATCAGCTTTTGAACGAGGATCAGTATCAGGCGAAGCTGGATGAATTCGGTGAGGATTCCTTCAGTGTCGGCATCGGCGCGGAAGCCGTGAAGCAGATGCTGGGCGGGATCGAGCTTCAGAAGGAAGGCGTGACACTGCGCGCCGAGTTGAAGGAAGCGACATCGGAAGCCAAGCGCAAGAAGCTTGTGAAGCGGTTGAAGCTGATTGAAGCCTTCGCCGAATCGGGGGCGCATCCGCAATGGATGATTCTGGATGTGGTGCCGGTCATCCCGCCGGAACTGCGTCCGCTGGTGCCTTTGGATGGTGGGCGCTTTGCGACGTCTGATCTGAATGATCTTTATCGCCGCGTGATCAACCGCAATAACCGCCTGAAGCGGCTGATCGAATTGCGCGCGCCGGATATCATCGTGCGCAATGAAAAGCGCATGCTGCAGGAATCGGTGGATGCGTTGTTTGACAATGGTCGGCGCGGTCGCGCCATTACGGGGGCGAATAAGCGCCCGCTGAAATCGCTTTCCGATATGCTGAAGGGCAAGCAGGGCCGCTTCCGCCAGAACCTGCTCGGCAAGCGCGTGGATTATTCGGGCCGTTCGGTAATTGTGGTGGGGCCGGAATTGAAGCTCCATCAATGCGGCCTGCCGAAGAAGATGGCGCTGGAGCTCTTCAAGCCTTTCATCTACTCAAAACTGGAGAAGTATGGTCACGCCACCACCATCAAGGCTGCCAAGCGGATGGTGGAAAAGGAGCGCCCTGAAGTTTGGGATATTCTGGAAGAGGTGATCCGCGAACATCCGGTGCTGCTGAACCGCGCGCCGACGCTGCACCGTTTGGGCATTCAGGCGTTTGAGCCGGTATTGATTGAAGGCAAGGCGATTCAGCTTCACCCGCTGGTCTGCACCGCCTTCAACGCGGATTTCGACGGCGACCAGATGGCGGTGCATGTGCCGCTCAGCCTGGAAGCGCAGTTGGAAGCGCGCGTCTTGATGATGTCCACCAACAACATCCTGAGCCCGGCGAATGGCAAGCCCATCATCGTGCCGAGCCAGGATATTGTCTTGGGGCTTTATTACCTGAGCCTTGAAACGCCCGAATTCCGCGCGGCGCAAAAGCGCGTGGAGGAAGTGCGCGCGCTGATCGAAAGCGCCGGCGCCAAGGGCGGCAAGAACCTGACAGCGGAAGAAACCCAGGCGCTGAAATTCCGCCCGCAAATCTTCCGCGGCCTGCGTGAAATTGAACAGGCGCTGGCGAATGGGCTTATCGTGCCGCATTCGGCCGTGCATGCGCGCGTGGATATCGCAACCGAGAATGGCGGCCCGGCCACCGTGCTGACCACGCCGGGGCGGATGATGATTGCGGATCTGCTGCCTTCGCACCCGCAATTGCCCTATGCGCTGGTGAACCGTCAGCTTACCAAGAAGAATATCTCCGATGTGATTGACGCGGTCTATCGCCATTGCGGCCAGAAGGAGAGCGTGATCTTCGCTGACCGTCTGATGGGGCTTGGCTTCCGTCACGCGGCGCGCGCGGGGATTTCCTTCGGCAAGAACGACATGGTGGTGCCTGACGACAAGAAGAGCATGATTGAACGCACCAAGGCCGAGGTGAAGGAGTTTGAACAGCAATACCTCGATGGGCTGATCACCGCTGGTGAGCGCTACAACAAGGTGGTTGATGCCTGGTCGCGCTGCACGGATGAAGTGGCCGGCGCGATGATGAAGGAAATTCAACGTCAGGAAGTCGGTAAGCCGACCAATAGCGTCTGGATGATGAGCCATTCCGGTGCGCGCGGTTCGCCCGCGCAGATGCGTCAGCTTGCCGGCATGCGCGGCCTGATGGCGAAGCCTTCGGGCGAAATCATCGAACAGCCGATCATCGCCAACTTCAAGGAAGGGCTTTCGGTGCTGGAGTATTTCAACTCCACCCATGGCGCCCGCAAAGGCTTGGCCGATACCGCGCTCAAGACCGCCAATTCAGGTTATCTGACGCGGCGCCTGGTGGATGTGGCGCAGGATTGCATCATTGTGGAACCCGATTGCGGCACGGATCGTGGGCTTTCCGTGCGGGCGGCGATGGATGGCGCGGAAGTCGTTTCCTCGCTTTCCGAACGTATCCTGGGCCGTACCGCGCAGGAAGATGTGGCTGATCCTGATACGGGTGAGATCATCGTCGAGCGTAACGATTTGATTGATGAAGTGCAGGCGGAGCGCATCGAAAAATCAGGCGTGGAGCAAGTGAAGATCCGCTCCGTGCTGACCTGCGATGCGCGTCAGGGCGTGTGCGGCCTATGCTATGGCCGTGACCTTGCCCGCGGTACGCCGGTGAACATCGGTGAGGCGGTTGGCGTTATCGCCGCGCAATCCATCGGTGAGCCCGGCACGCAGTTGACCATGCGCACCTTCCATATCGGTGGCGCGGCGCAGCGTGGTGCGGAACAGAGTGCGGTTGAAGCCGCTTCTGAAGGCACCATCAAGATCCTCAATCGCGTGGTGGTGGCCAATAGCCAAAACCAACCGATTGTGATGAGCCGCAATTGCGAAATCGCGTTGTATGACGCGCAAGGCCGTGAACGTTCGCGCCAGCGCGTGCCTTACGGCGCGCGCCTGATTGCGGAAGATGGTGTGCAGGTCACGCGCGGGCAGAAGCTCGCGGAATGGGACCCCTTCACCCTGCCGATCATCACCGAACGCAATGGCCGCGTTGAATGCGCCGACCTGATCGAGAATGTGACTCAGGTTGATCGCGTCGACGAAGTCACGGGCCTGTCCTTCCGCGAAGTGGTGGAATATAAGGCGCCCGGCAAGGCCGCTGATCTCCGCCCCCGGCTGATCCTGCGGGATGAGGCCGGTAATGTAGTGAAGCGTGAAAACGGCACGGAAGCGATCTACTTCCTGACGCCGGGTACGATTCTCTCGGTGGAAAATAACGCCACTGTTGCCGCCGGCGACGTGCTGGCGCGCCTGCCGCGTGAAAGCTCCAAGACGCGTGACATTACGGGCGGTCTGCCGCGCGTGGCTGAATTGTTCGAAGCGCGCCGGCCGAAGGATCATGCGATCATCAGCGAAATTGATGGCCGCGTGGAATTCGGCAAGGACTATAAGGCGAAGCGCCGCATCCTGGTGGTGCCGGAACAGGTGGGGGATGAACCGCCCGTGCCGCGCGAATACTTGGTGCCGAAGGGCAAGCACGTCTCCGTGCAGGAAGGCGACTATGTGAAGCGTGGTGACCCGCTGGTGGATGGCCCCCGCGTGCCGCATGACATTCTGCGCGTGCTTGGCGTTGAGAAGCTCGCCGATTACCTAGTGGATCAAATTCAGGAAGTCTATCGGCTTCAGGGCGTTAAGATCAACGACAAGCATATTGAAGTGATTGTGCGCCAGATGCTGCAGAAGGTTGAGGTCACCGATCCGGGCGACACTACCTATTTGATCGGCGAACAGGTGGACCGCATCGAATTCGAAATCGAGAATGAGAAGCGGATCGCTGCCAAGGAACGCCCGGCGGTGGCTGAGCCGGTGCTCCAGGGCATCACCAAGGCGTCTCTGCAGACGGGGTCCTTCATCTCCGCGGCCTCCTTCCAGGAAACGACCAGGGTGCTGACGGAAGCGGCCACGGCGGGCAAGGTGGATTACCTGGCGGGCCTCAAGGAAAACGTGATCGTTGGGCGCTTGATCCCGGCGGGGACGGGTTCTGTGATGAACCGCCTGCGGGCCTTGGCGGCGCAGCGCGACCGGGGCCGTTTGGCGGCAGCTTCGCCCGCTTTGCCGGAACCGAAGGCCGCCGAATAAGGCGGGCTTGGCCGATCCCTTTTGGGGGGCAAATTCCCTGTGCAAACAGGACGAATTATCCCCTTCCAACAGGTGAACGGCGCTTGACTTGAATCGGGGCGGGACGTAAAAGGCCGCTCCTTAAGCGAGTCCCCGTTCGGGGCTCGACGTTTTTGGACCAAAAGCTGCGCCGCCGGCGCCGCCCCTTAGGGGGCTGAGGCCGGCAGCCGATTGGTAGCCCGGAGGGTGCGTTTTAACGCGCCGTGCCGGGCAATGCCTTTTGGCGGGGCTCAAGGTCATTTGGATGGTTACGAAGGGGCGTCATGCCGACGATCAACCAACTCATCGCCCAAGGGCGTGAGACGAAGCCAGACCGGAACAAGGTTCCGGCCCTGAAAGGCAGCCCGCAGAAGCGCGGCGTCTGCACGCGCGTCTACACGACCACGCCGAAGAAGCCGAACTCAGCGCTGCGCAAGGTTGCGAAGGTGCGTCTGACCAACGGCTTTGAAGTCGTGAGCTATATTCCCGGCGAAGGTCACAACCTGCAGGAACACTCGGTGGTGCTGATCCGCGGTGGTCGCGTGAAGGACCTTCCGGGTGTTCGCTACCATATTCTGCGCGGCGTGCTTGATACTCAGGGCATCGCCAAGCGCCGCAAGCGCCGTTCGCTCTACGGCGCGAAGCGTCCGAAGTGAGGGGCTGAACCATGTCGCGTCGTCACCGCGCTGAAAAGCGTGAGGTTCTGCCGGATCCGAAATTCGGCGATGTCGTTCTCAGCCGCTTCATGAATGTTCTCATGTATGACGGCAAGAAGAGCGTTGCCGAATCCATTGTCTATGCGGCGATGGATACGTTGAAGAAGAAGGGCGGGCCGAATAGCGACCCGCTGCGCCTGTTCCATGAGGCGATGGATAATGTGAAGCCCGCCGTGGAAGTGCGCAGCCGCCGCGTTGGTGGCGCCACCTATCAGGTTCCCGTTGAAGTCCGTGCGGAACGCCGCCAGGCTTTGGCGATCCGTTGGTTGATCGAAAGCGCGCGCAAGCGTGGCGAGAACACCATGGAAGAGCGTCTGTCGGCTGAGCTGATGGATGCGGCGAATAATCGTGGCTCCGCCGTGAAGAAGCGCGAAGACACGCACCGGATGGCTGAAGCCAACAAGGCCTTCAGCCATTACCGCTGGTAAGCAACCCCCGATCTGGAAACACGAACATGGCCAAGGCGAAATTTGAGCGGAACAAGCCGCATTGCAACATCGGGACGATCGGGCATGTGGACCATGGCAAGACGTCGCTGACCGCGGCGATCACCAAGGTTCTGGCGAAGGCGGGTGGGGCCACCTTCACGGCCTATGATCAGATTGACAAGGCGCCTGAAGAACGCGCGCGCGGCATCACGATTTCCACAGCGCATGTGGAATATGAAACCGCCAACCGTCACTACGCGCATGTGGATTGCCCCGGCCACGCTGACTATGTGAAGAACA
>JADCFA010000013.1 GCA_020249775.1 Roseomonas sp.
AACAGGGCGCGGATCAGCCGCTCCGGCGGGATGGATTCACGACCGAATGGCGAATGGAGCGCGTCAAAGGCTGAAGAAAGATCAGCTAATGCACTATTCACTAGGCCGCGAATAACGCGCAGCGGATGGTCAGGACGGACCCGCTTTTCAAGATCAACATAGCTGAACAGGGAACCAGGCACCGCGTCATTGCCACGTATTGCAACCTCGATCAAATGCGAGGGCAGTGAATCATAAATGCAGGGATCAGGCTACGAATTTCAGCAGCGTGCTAATCCAACTGGCGTTTGGTTAGAATATCAAACAGTGTGGCCGTGGGGCGGAGCCGTGTTCGGGCATGCGGCGGTACGGGGGGTGCTAGATGTGCCATGAAAGGCGTCCGACCATGTCTCCGGCGAGTAGCCGCGTCCATTGCTGCCAGTGCTGGTCGGTTCGATGGACCGTCACATCGCATACCAGCTCACTGCCGCGGCGGCTTTTTTTTTATGGAGCAAGCTCACATCCGGCACGCCGTGCTTGCAGCAGAGTTGAGATACCTTCGCCCGAGCTGCAAATTCCAGAAAATCTGGTCTTCCATGAAACGTAATCTACGCATTGCCTGATTTCCATACTCTAAAGAACATTACGGTAACAAATTCTCTCGGTAAATGTCCCCATTTCGGTGCAGGTCACATCCCCGCCTGCACCTTGCACCAGCGCGCCACTTCCTCATGTGTCGCGAACCAGACATCGCCAAAACTTTTCATATGCTGCACCAACCGATCGAGCAGCGCGATGCGGCTGCGATGGCCGATAACATGCGGGTGCATGGTCAGCAGGAACAAGCCACCTTCGCGATAGGCGCCTTCAAATTCGGCGGTGAACACCTCCTCCACGCTTGAAGGGGGCGTATAGGGGCGGAGTGCAGAAAAGCGCAGCATGTTGAAATAAACCGCATCATCACGGATCCATTCCGGTGGCAATTCCACAATGCCGGTCGCCTCGCCCTGATCGAGCAATTCATAGGCATCATCATCCGCCATCAGCGATGAGTCATAAAGCAAACCCAATTCGCGGATGATCGAAAGCGTATCCACCGAAAAATCCCAAGAAGCCGTGCGGATGCCCACGGGCCGCCGACCTGTCAGTTTTTCCAGCGTATCGGCAGCGCGGAAGGTCAGGTCACGTTCCACGCCTGGCGGCAATTGCGTATTGGCCTCATGGATCCAGGAATGGATGCCGATTTCATGGCCCTCATCCGCCACACCGCGCACCTCATCCGGGTGCAATAGGGCCGAGACACCAGGGTAGAAGAAGCTTGCCTTGATGTCGTGGCGCGCGAGCAAGGCGCGGATGCGCGGCACGCCCTGGCGCGCGCCATATTGCCCCTGGCTGATGCGCATCGGGCTTTCATCGGCATCGCGCAGCGGAATGGTCTCATGATCCGCATCGAAGGAAAGCGAAACACAGCAGCGCGCCCCATTGGGCCAGGAAGCGGGCGCCAAGGATCGCCCGGCGCGGGCGCGGCCCACAATTTCGCGCCATTGTGCTTCGGGCCATTCCCAGGGGGCTGGGCGCTTGGTGTCATTTGTCATGCTTTGCTCCTGCAACTGCGCCATTCAGGGCGGCGGCGTTATGGTGATCTGATGCTCATCGTGCGCCCATGGGACGCATCACGCCAGCCCCTCAAGACCGCGTCTTACATAGCTGCGAAGATCGCCGCCGCACGGGCGAAACGCTAAAAAGAAAGGCTGACTTGCAGGCCCACGGCCATCCCATTTACCGTATTGCCTGATTGGCGGATTTGCCGGGCGTCAATGAAGGCGCTGATGGGTTTCAGCGCCTTGACCCCGGTCAATTCCTCAAAATCCACTGAAAGATTGAGCACATTTTGCCGGATGGTCGCTTCCGATACGGATCGCGTATCATTTTCCCGGCGCGATAATGCGGCGTAGGTAATGCCAATCCCTCCGCGGGAGAGCGTGGCGGCGGCGGTGCTCCATGTGACAGTGAGCCCTTCAAGGCCGCCAGCCTGGTCGCGCTTGGCCAATTCCAGCACCGGTTCCAAGGTAACATCCCAGGGCAGAGGAAATTTCGCGAAGACTGTCCCGACAGCGCCGAATTCAGTGGCGGGCCGGCCGAGGGAAGCGGCATCATCGCCTGGCTTCTGCCATGCCAGCGCGCCAGTATAGCCAAGCTGGCCGCCCGGTATCACGATCCGATCCGCGCCAAGCGAGGCCACCATACTCCCAAGCGATCCGTTATTGCCTGCGCCGCCAACCTCCACCGAGGAAGTCCAACGCTGGATGTTATTGTAGCTTGTCTCGCCGCTTGTTGGGTCTGTCACGGCTTTGCTTTGCAGCCAACGCGGGTGAAAAGCGCCATAGGATAGTGGGGAGTTATCCGCGCCAAAGGCTTCAAGCTGAACACTCAGCCGGCCAAGCGCTTCCGGCAGGCCAAGGATCTGATGCAGCCGCAAGCGCGTGCCCGCGCCAAGCCTTTCGCGCATTTCATAATCAGCGGCGGCGGTTCCCGCATAAATTCCGGGAAGATTGTCCAAGGCCCAGCCAAAGCGGGGATGGATCTTGCCACCGAAGACATCCACAGCCCCATGCCGCCAGCGAAGCTGCAGCACTTCAAGATAGAGCGTTGATGGCGGCAGAAGCCCCTGCCCGGCCTCCAGCGCTGCAACAGGTTCAAAGCGCAAGCGCCCGGTCACGCTGAAGGCCTCATCCAGCCGCGCAAAGCCGGTCAGCGCGGAGGCGTTGTAGAGCGATTCAGCGGATTTCCCGCCCGGATCGGCGCCTCGATTTTCATAGGCGAATAGGCTTTCAAACAAATAGGTGACGGCCGGGGGCGCTGGTGGCGCTTCCTGCGGCGCGACTGGTGCGGCCTCGGCCCTTTCACGTTCCTGATCGAGAATCTGCTGCTCGACAGAAGGCAGGCGCAAACGCGGGGAACTCCGCGCACGCGATTTCGCCCAGGCGTCCTCGCTGCAGAGCAACAACACCAGGCCGGAAAGCGCGACATGCCAGAACCGATTCGGCTTGGTCATATGGGGAGCATAGAATGACCAACGGGCATGGTCAGCATCTTGCCGCGCCGAAGGGAGAAGCGCACCTTCGCCATCTGCCCCGATGGATATGTGCCATGAGCGATACCGATCCCGCCTTGATGTCCGCCGAAACCCTGCTTGGGCTTTACGCGCGCCGGCGCCTTTCGCCGGTGGAGGCGCTGAAGGCCGTTTTGGAGCGCGTCGCGCGCTATAATCCTTGGGTGAATGCCTTTGCAGCGATGAACCCGCGTGCCTTGCAGGCAGCGGGCGAGGCGGAGGCGCGCTGGCAGGCGGGCAGGCCAATGGGCGCCTTGGATGGCGTGCCGGCAACGGTGAAGGATTTGCTGAACCTATCGGGTTTCCCCACCAGGCGCGGCAGCCGCACCACAGATGCGACGCCGGCGACCGAGGACGCCCCCGCTGTGCTGGGGCTTAAGCAGTCTGGCGCGGTGATTATTGGCAAGACCACCACCACGGAATTCGGCTGGAAATCGCCGGGCGATTGCCCGCTGCATGGCATTACGCGCAATCCCTGGAACCCCAAGCGCACGCCGGGCGGGTCATCTTCCGGCGCCGGGGCGGCGGGGGCGGCCTGTTTTGGGCCGCTCAATATCGGCACGGATGCGGGGGGTTCCATTCGCATCCCGGCGGCCTATTGCGGGCTGGTCGGCATGAAGCCTTCCTTCGGGCGCATTCCGCAATGGCCGCTTGGCGCCTTTGGCCATGTCGCGGTGGCCGGCCCCATGACGCGCACGGTGCGCGATGCCGCGCTGATGTTTGGCGCCATGGCGCGGCACGACCTGCGCGACCCCTATGCGTTGCCGGATGATCCGCGCGATTGGCTTGCTGGCATCGAAGATGGAGTCGCGGGGCTGCGTGTGGCTGTGGTGCGGCGGATGGGCTTCGCGCCTCCCCTGGATGCGGAAGGCGAGGATGTGCTGGCCGCCGCAGCGCGGCTTTTGGAGGAACAGGGCGCGATTGTGGAAGAAGCTGATCCCGGCCTGCCCGACACCCGCGCCATTTTCGGCCGCGTCTGGGGCGTGGCTTTGGCGCGCATCATCGCCACTACGCCGGAAGACAAGCGCGATCTGCTCGATGCCGGCATTGCCGAGGTTGCGGCACGGGAAGGTGAAATGCTCGCCGTGGATTATTTGGTCGCCGAGGCGATGCGCCTGGAAGCGGCCCATGCCATGGCGCGGTTCCATCAGCGCTATGATCTGGTGCTGACCGCCTGCACGCCAACGGCGGCCTTCGCCGCGGATCAACCGACCATCCGCCCGGCGGAAGCGCTCTGGCGCGATTGGGCGCCCTGGACCTTCGCCTTCAACCTGACGCGCCAACCGGCGATTTCCGTGCCGGTGGCGCTGGACGCTGAGGGCATGCCACGCGCGGTGCAGATGGTGGCCGCACTCTACCGCGATGATCTGGCACTGCGCGGGGCGCGTGCCCTGGAACGCGCGGCAAGTTTCGCATCATTTGTGCGTGACATCGCGAGCTAGCAGCCTGAGGCGGTTACCGAATGGCAGGGCCGCCCGCTTGATACTTGTTATCCGCTGGTCTTTTTCGACGCGATCCGGGCAAAGATCCGCGATGAGGGCTTTGTTCGCAATAAGGCGATCTATATCGCGCTTGGTATCTTGCCAGATGGGACCAAGGAAATCCTCGGCCTCTGGATCGAACAGACCGAAGGGGCCAAGTTCTGGCTGCGCGTCATGAACGAGCTCAGGAACCGAGGTGTCGCCGATATCCTGATTGCCATTGTTGATGGCCTCAAGGGCTTTCCGGAGGCGATCAATGCGGTGTTTCCACAAACCGTGGTGCAGACCTGCATTGTACATCTGATCCGCAATTCCATGAGCTTTGCGTCCTGGAAGGACAGGAAGGCGATTGCAGGGGCGCTGCGCGGCGTCTACCGGGCTGACAATGCCGAAGCCGGCCTGGCCGCCCTGGAGGCCTTTGAGGCGGGTCCATGGGGCCGAAAATACCCGGCCATCACGCAAAGCTGGCGCCGACATTGGGACCAGGTGATACCGTTCTATGCGTTCAGCCCGCCGATACGCCGGATCATTTACACAACGAATGCGATCGAGGCCTTGAATTCAAGGCTCCGCCGGGCGGTGCGCGTGCGTGGCCATTTCCCGGGTGACGAGGCGGCGATGAAGCTGCTATACCTTGCTCTTAATCGAGCGGTCGAAGAATGGAAGCGGCCGCCGCGCGAGTGGTGCGAGGCCAAAACTCAATTCGCCATCCTGTTCGGCGATAGGTTCCTGGGCTGATGAATAACACCGACCTCGCGCACAAAATGACGGATAGGCCCTACTATTCCAGCCTAAAGCGCCAGAGTTTTCCGACTGTGCCGACCATACGCCTCACCCGCGCCATGCAAACAGCAGCAAAAGGCTCCGCTGCAAGATGCTTTCATTGTCATCGGATATCAGCGCCACCAGCGTCTGATCGCCAAAGCGCGTCACCGCCACGGCTTCCCAATTCTCGGCAGGCAAGGGCGCGTCATCAAGCATCAGGATTGGCTCGCCACGCAGCACCGTGCCTTCGCGGGCTGAGCGCAACGCAGCGGGCGCGGTCAGCACCAGCCGGGCGCTGAAACCGCCCAAAAGGCTGAAGCGCCGTTCCAAGACCAGCGCGCTGCCATCGGGAAGGATCGCTGCATCGGTTGGGTGAAAGCCAGGCGCGGGCTGCCAATAAAGTGGCACCCAACGCCCCGGCACCCCAAGCCAGGCATGGCGCAATTCAGGCCGCTCGGGCGGCGCGAAAGTCTCGGCAATGGCGAAAAGCCGGCCATCTTGCAGCACGGCCAGGCTCTCCAACCCGCCATTGGCTGGCGCGTTTTCCAAGCCCGGTGGCGGCGCGACATAGGCGCCCGGCCCATCCAGCCGGCGGAAGGCGCGGATGCGGTGCCGCCGTTCAAAGGCCACCAGCCAGGTGCCATCGGGCAGCCGCGCGAGCGCTTCGGCATCGGCATTGAAACCGCGCAGCAAAGCCCGCCCGGCCTCATCGCGCAAGGGCCCGTGGTGGAGCGGGTACAGGCCAATCGGCGTCAGTCCATCCAACACAAGCCGCGCTTCGGCCCAATGGCCGCGATCACTGATCAGCGTCAGCGTCAAATCCGGCGCCAGATGCGCCCCGGAAAAACCGCCACCGCCCAAAGCCTTGGCATCAATCACCAGCCCGCCAAGCGGGCGCAAAGGACCGGGGAGATCGGGCAGCGCGAAAGGCTGTGCGGCATTCTGCGCCGCCACCGGGGCAGCGCTGGAAGCAAGTAACGCCGCAAGCAGGGCGCGGCGCGACAGCAAAGGCGCCGGCCCCATTGGTGTGTTCAGCGCGTCACGCCACCATGGCGGAACGCTCGGCGGCGCTGCGCTGCCAGGCTTCCGCCGCATCCTCATCGAAAAGCTCGGCCAGCTTCTTCATCATGGTGCCGCCCAATTCCTCGGCGTCCACAATCGTCACCGCGCGGCGGTAATAGCGCGTCACATCATGGCCGATGCCAATCGCGACCAATTCCACCGCGCCGCGGCCTTCAATCTCACCAATCACCTTGCGCAAATGCCGTTCCAGGTAATTGCCGGGATTGACCGAAAGCGTGCTGTCATCCACCGGCGCGCCATCGGAAATCACCATCAGGATGCGGCGATGTTCAGGCCGCGCGAGCAGGCGCTTATAGGCCCATTCCAAAGCCTCACCATCAATGTTTTCCTTGAGCAAGCCCTCGCGCAGCATGAGGCCGAGATTCTTGCGCGCGCGCCGCCAGGGCGCATCGGCGGGCTTGTAGATGACATGGCGCAGATCATTCAGCCGGCCCGGATTGCGTGATTTGCCTTCCGCCACCCAGCGTTCACGGCTTTGCCCGCCCTTCCAGGCGCGTGTGGTGAAGCCAAGGATTTCTGTTTTGACCGCGCAGCGTTCCAAGGTGCGCGCCAGGATATCGCTGCACATGGCGGCAACCGTGATCGGGCGCCCGCGCATGGACCCGGAATTGTCTATCAGCAGCGTCACCACCGTGTCGCGGAAATCCGTCTCCCGCTCACGCTTATAGGACAGCGAATGGGTTGGGTTGGCGACAATGCGCGCCAGCCGCGCGACATCCAGAATGCCTTCTTCCAGATCGAAATCCCAGGCGCGCTGCTGTTGCGCGAGCAAACGCCGTTGCAGCCGATTGGCGAGTTTGGAAACCACACCCTGCAAATGGGAAAGCTGCTGGTCAAGCTGTTGGCGAAGGCGCGTCAGTTCATCCGGATCGCAAAGATCATCGGCGGCCACCACCTCATCGAATTGCGTGGTGAAGGCGTGGTAGCGGGTGGTGTCATCCACCTGCGGCACTTCGCGGCGCTGCTGCGGGCCGCCTGGCTTGTCATCGCCATCGGCTGCCGCGCCATCTTCTTCAGATTCTTCGGCTTCTTCTTCGGATGCTTCGCCCTGCATCTGCTCGGGCTGGGCGCCGAGCATTTCATCTTCCTGTTCGGATTGGCTTTGGCCTTCGCCGGATTGATCCTGCTGGGGTGTGCTTTCGCCGCCTTCTTCGCCTTCTTCGTCCTGCTGTTCGCTTTCCGCTTCCATCTCGGCCTCCGCGAGGTCGAGCGCGGTCAGCAGCTTGCGCGCGGCGCGGGCGAAAGAACCCTGGTCTTCGGCCGTATCGGCCATTTCCATGAGGGCCTTTTCCGCATCCTCACCAATCGTGTCGCGCCATAAATCCAGCACGCGATGCGCGGCTTCCGGTGCCGCTTCGCCAGTCAGGCGTTCACGCGCAATCAGGCCCAGCGCCGCCGGCAGCGGCATCTGGTCCTTGCGCGTCATGCGGTCATAGCCTTCCGCTTCGCATTCTTCGATCAGCTTGGCGCGCAAATTGGCCGCAACACCGGCCATGTGGCGCGATCCCACTGCTTCCACGCGCACCTGTTCCAGCGCGTCAAACACTTCCTTGGCTTCACGCCGCGTCGGGATGCGGCTGGCATGCAGCGCTTCATCATGGTGGCGGAGCTTGAGCGCGGCGGCATCCGCCGCACCGCGGAGCTTCGCCATTTCATTGGCGGGCAGCGCGCGGGTTGGCAGCGGCAGGCGCACGCGCTTGCCGGCAACGCCGGAAGGCCCCGGCTGGAAAGCCACCTGCACTTCCGCATCGGCATGCGCCATGGCGCGCAACACGCCCGCGGTGGCGCGCTTGAATTCTTCCTGCCGGGTCAGATCCTGCTTGCCGCTCATGATTACTCTCTCTGGCATGCAATGGCGGCGTCAGGGGCTGACGCCGCCGTTACTGGGTTCAGCCCGCCTTGCGGAGCATGGAGCCCGAGGGCAATTCCTCATTGAAGCAGCGCTGGTAGTATTCAGCGACCGTGCTGCGTTCCGCCTCATCGCATTTATTCAGGAAGGAAAGGCGGAAGGCGAAGCCGACATCACCGAAAATCTTGGCGTTATCGGCCCAGGTGATGACGGTGCGTGGCGACATAACAGTGCTGATATCGCCTGCGATGAAGCCGGCGCGCGTCAGATCCGCCAGCGCCACCATGGCTTCCACCTGCTTCTTCATCTTGGCGTCACCCTCGGCGCCAAGCTTGGCCAGCACGATTTCCGTTTCCTGCTTATGCGGCAGGTAGTTCAGGGTGGCGACGATGTTCCAACGGTCCATCTGGCCCTGATTGATCTGCTGCGTGCCGTGGTAAAGCCCGGTGGTATCGCCAAGCCCGACGGTATTCGCGGTGGCGAAAAGCCGGAAATACGGGTTGGGGCGAATGACGCGGCTTTGATCGAGCAGGGTCAGCTTGCCTTCCACTTCCAGCACGCGCTGGATGACGAACATCACATCCGGGCGGCCGGCATCATATTCGTCAAACACCAGGGCGCAGGGGTGTTGCAGCGCCCAGGGCAGAATGCCTTCGCGGAATTCCGTGACCTGCTGGCCATCCTTCAGCACGATGGCGTCCTTGCCGATCAGGTCAATACGGCTGATGTGGCTATCAAGGTTCACGCGAATGCAAGGCCAATTCAGCCGCGCCGCCACCTGTTCGATATGGGTGGATTTCCCGGTGCCATGATAGCCCTGGATCATGACGCGGCGATTGAAGGCAAAGCCCGCGATGATCGCCAGCGTCGTTTCCTTGTCGAAGCGATAGCTGGTGTCAATTTCAGGCACATGTTCCGTGCGCACCGAAAAGGCGGGCACATCCATATCCACATCCACGCCAAAGGCCTCACGCGCCTTGACGGTGGTATCCGGGGCAGAAATCGCCGAGGTCGGCTTGATATCGGCAATAGGGGCGATTTTGTTCATCGCGGCTCAGGTTCCATGCATTGGGAAGAGGGGAGTTTAGGCCGGTAATGCCAATCCGGCTACCCGGCGGCGGCAGGTTGTTTCGCCAGGCGATGACGCAACAGGCTATAGGCGCGGTTGATATCCTTCAAACGCTCCTCTGCCTGCTTGTCGCCGCCGGTGGCATCGGGGTGGTGCTGCTTCGCTAGATCCTTGTAGCGGGCACGCAATTCCGCCGAACCAAGCGGCCATTTGAGCCCCAAAAGGTCGAGCGCGGCGCGCAGTTCCGGGGGCACGACGCTTTCGGGCGGCTGGCGGCGCGGCGTTGGGGCTTCCGCGCCCAATACGCCCAAGGGGTCGCGCAGGATTTCGGGGTCAAAGCGGCCGGACCCGCCCACCCGCCCAAGCGGCCAGGTGGGGCGCTGCCAGGAGGTGTCGGCGCGCAGACAGGCTTCGATCTCATCCGGGCCCATGCCCTTATAGAAATCCCAACTGGCGTTGTAGGCGCGCACATGATCCAGGCAGAACCAGTGGAAATCGCGCAAGGACCGGTCCCGGGGGGCGCGATACTGCCCCGGTTCGGCGCAATCGGGCGCATCGCAAAGCCGCCCAGGGGGCGCTGCGTCATCAGGGGCATAGGCCTTGCGTCGTTTGCGCGCGAACATCAGGGCTTTATGGGGGTGGTCGCGCCAAGCCGCAAGGCGGATAAGGGCTTGGCAAAAAAGTCACAAACACGGAAAAACACGCCATGACCCAACGCGCCGACCGTATGCGGCAAACCCTGGAAGCGCGCTTCCAGCCAGCCTTGCTTGAAATCACTGACGATAGCGCCCGCCATGCCGGCCATGCCGGCGCAAGCCCCGGGGGTGAGACGCATTATTCGGTGCATATCGTCTCGGCGGCTTTTGCTGGGATGTCTCGCGTAGCGCGGTCCCGCGCGGTGCATGAGGCTTTGGCGGGGGAATTCGCGACTGGGCTGCACGCGCTGGCGCTCAGGCTGCAAAGCGCAGAGGAGGTCAATCAGGCCTAAAAGGGCACGTTCAACCTTGCGCCCGGCGCGGGTTGGCGGATCAGACGGTCTTCCTGCGCCTGCATGGCGAAGCCGGAGCGTCCAAGATGGGGTTGGGTCGGCGCGGGGTCTATGACGGCTGGGCTAAGCCGGGCTCGCGGCGCTTCAGCCAGTCCGCGCGGGGCTTCGATATCGCGATTGGGAACCGGGGCCGGTTTACCGGGCGGTTCTGGCGCAGTCACAGTCTTTTCTGCCTGGCGCTGGCGCCGGCGTTCTTCCGGGGTAGGGCGGCGCGGCGGCGCGGTGGGGCGGGGTGCCGCTGGTACGGCATTCTGCGCCGTGGCGTTACCAACCCCAAGGCATGTCAGCAGACCGGCAAATAGGGCGCGGCGCTTTATCATCAGCCCGCCACCGGCAAGGGATGGACGCCGCGCCGATCTTCCGCGGGGTTCAGGACGGCGGCGGGCAGCGCGCCATGAGCCGTTTCCCGCCACGCCTTCAGCGCCCAATGGACGGAAGGGAAGGCAAGCTCATCCCAGGGGATGTCCGACCAATGGAAAGAAGCGACTTCCAGGCTTTCCGGCCCCGCCGCAAAGCCAGGTTCGGCAAAGCGGGCACGGAAGATAACCTGCACCTGCCCGATCCTTGCGATGGAATAAACCGCGAGCACCCCATCAAGCGCAATGCGGACCCGGGCTTCTTCCCAGGCCTCGCGCGCGGCACCTTCTTCCACCGTCTCCCCCATTTCCATGTAGCCGGCGGGAATGGTCCAGAAGCCGGCGCGCGGTTCAATCGCGCGGCGGCAGAGCAGGATGTTCTCCCCTTCCGCAATCACGCTGCCCACCACCAGTTTCGGGTTTTCATAGGCGACATGCCCACAATCGGGGCACATCAGACGCTCTCGGTCGTCGCCTTCGGGTGTTTGGCGGATGAAGCGGGTCATCGGGTCCTTAGCTGCGAATCGATGCCTCTTCATATAAGTGCTTCGCGGCGGGATTGCGACAAAAACCGCGCCGGCGCGGCCAGGCGGCCTGACTGGGCGATGAAGGGCCAAGCCCGAACCGTGCAGAGAGGGCGAAATTTCATCCCGGCATTCTACCAGGAGTAGGCTGCGAAAGAATTACCGCCGCTGTCATTTTTGGCGATGCGTGGTTTAGCATTTTCTTCACAGGCGTGCCCTTAGCCTCTCGCCTCTTTTCTTGGAGTTTGAGGTTATGAGCTTGACCAATGGCATGATGCTTCGTCGCTTTCCAACGGGATTGCAGGATCAGGGCCTGTCCCAGGCGGATGAGGATGCCGCGCAGGATGGTATTTGGCTGGCACCGATCGCCATTGCGGAAATCGCCGCTCCGCCGGTTTTGACGAGCGTCCCGGCTATTGCGGCCAGTGTGGGCGAGATCAGCATCGCGGTTGTCAGCAATGACGCAGGCTATACCAGCGGTATGCTCTGGGGGATGCTGGGTGATACCGGCGCCGTGCGAAATGCCTTTGGCAGTCAGGCCAATGAAGCCTGGGCGGAAGGGGTCACGGGTTCAACATCCAATGTCGTAGGCGTGATTGATACGGGAATTGATTACACCCACCCTGATCTTTACCTGAATATCTGGCTTAATCAGCGCGAAATCCCGGTGAATTTGCGCGCCGGGCTTTCCGATATTGATGCCGATGATCTGATCACTTTCCGCGACCTGAATGGTACGGCGAATGCTTCTTATGTCATGGACTACAACCGCAATGGCTTCATTGATGCTGGTGATTTGCTGAATGATGCGCGGTGGGAAAATGGCACGGATGAGGATGGCAATGGCTATCGTGACGATTTGATCGGCTGGGATTTTGCCAATAATGATAATGATCCCTTTGACGATAATGGCCATGGCACGCATGTTGGCGGCACAATTGGCGGCATGGGCGGCAATGATATTGGCGTTGCCGGTGTGAATTGGACCGTCCAAATGGTGGCGCTGAAGTTCCTCTCTGCCAGAGGTTCCGGTTCTTTCAATGGGGCGATCAATGCGGTGAATTACTTCACCGATGCCGCCATTCGCGCACGTGATGCCGAGGATTTCATCGCAACCAATAATTCCTGGGGCGGGGGTGGCTATTCCACGTTATTGAATGAAGCGATCGGGCGTGGCGCTCAACAGGATATTCTTTTCATTGCCGCAGCGGGAAATTCGTCCCGCAACAATGATGTGCAGGCGACTTATCCCGCCAATTACACGACAAACGCGATAGCTGGATATGACGCGGTAATATCTGTCGCGTCACTCACCAATACCGGCAGTTTGTCTTCTTTTTCCAATTATGGCGCGACGACGGTGGATATCGCCGCGCCGGGGTCGGCCATTTATTCCACCCTGCCAGGTGGGCGTTATGGCACCTATAGCGGCACTTCCATGGCGACACCGCATGTCACAGGCGCGGTGGCGCTTTATGCGGCGGAGCATCCTGATGCGACAGCGGCGGAAATCCGCGCAGCCCTGCTGAACAGTGCTGCAGCTACCCCATCCCTGGGCGATGTTATGGTGACCGGGGGCCGGCTTGATATTGGCGCATTCTTGGATACGGCGCCCGACCTGCCGACACCCATGGACTTGATTGCGGGGAATACCGCAACCACGGCGACACTTTCCGCCGGCGCGGCGCAGGTTTCGAGTGTTGATTTTGCAGGGGACCAGGATTGGTTCCGCCTGACCCTGACTGCTGGCTGGCGTTATAGTTTCGCCATGGATGCCACAACAGGGTCATCGCTTGACGCCTATCTGCGACTATTGGCGACAACTGGCCAGCAACTGGCCTTCAATGATGACGCCGTGGGCAATGATTCCCGGCTTTCCTTTCAGGCCATCACCAGCGGTACTTATTACTTGAGCGCGCAGGGCTTTGCCGCCACCACGGGCAGCTATAGCCTGACGATGACCGCCGTTGAGGCGGACCGGGTGCTGAATGGCACTTCGGCCAATGACACGTTGAATGGCGCTGGTGGCAATGACAACCTGAACGGCCAGGCCGGCAATGACCGGCTGCTGGGCTTCGCGGGCAATGACTCACTCTCCGGCCTGACCGGCAATGATACGCTTGATGGCGGCGCTGGGAATGATTTGCTGTTCGGCGGCGCCGGGAGGGACGTATTGACCGGTGGCCTGGGGGAGGATTTGTTTCGTTTCGCGGCGCATAGCGATAGCGCGCCCGGGACCAATCGCGACCTGATCACTGCTTTCAGCCAGGCCGAGGGGGATCGGATAGATCTGGCGGCGATTGATGCGAATACGCGGCTTTCGGGTGACCAGGCCTTTGCGTTTATCGGCGGCGCGGCCTTTGGCCGGATTGCCGGCCAGCTACGCTTTGCTGGTGGTGTACTGCAAGCCGATGTGAATGGCGATGCGCAGGCCGATCTGGAAATTACCATTCAGGGCGTTTCCACGCTTTTGGCGGTGGATTTCATCCTGTAGCGGCGGCGCTGCGCCCAGCCATTGCGCCACCACCCGGGCGAGGCAAACCAGGTAGCGTGGTCCCTTCCCAAGGGGTCGCGCAGCCAGATAACCGAGTAGCCTATGCTGCCCGTTTTCCGAAACACAGGAAATTCGTGCGGTTTCTCGACAAGCTGTCTCAAAATCACTATAAATTAAGAGTTGTATTTTAAGGGCTTGTTCTTACCCGATGGTTGAGCGCGGGTGTGGTTTTCGACCTTGCGAAACCGCGTCATAGGCGCATGACTTGGTAGCGGCAGGCTTGCCAATGAGGCAAGAAGGGCGCCAAATTGAAGGGGGCGTAAAATGCGCGTCAGCGAGAAATGAAGGCAGGATTGCCGCCCAAGCGATCCGCTTCGCCCGTTTACGATATTTTGGTTGAAATGAAGGGCGCCTTGGCCCTGCTGTTCGCCGTTGGGTTCATCGTCAACCTGCTGCAACTGACCGGTTCGGTCTATATGATGCAGGTCTATGACCGTGTGCTGGCCAGCCAGAGCGAAGCCACCCTGCTGGCGCTGACGCTGATTTCGCTTTTCCTGATTGCAATTTACGGTGTGCTGGAAGGATGCCGCAGCTTTGCGCTGATCGGCCTTGGGCGGCTGATTGACCGACGCCTCTCGTCCCGCGTGTTTGAGGCGCTGTTTGTGCAAGGCAGCTTGCGCGGCAGTGATCGTGTGGGCGCACAGCCGCTGCGCGATCTGGAACAGGTGCGATCCTTCATTTCAACGACGGGGCTGACAACATCACTCGATGCACCATGGATTCCCGTGTTTCTACTCATTCTCTACGTCATTCATCCCTGGTTTGCCGCCTTTGGCACGATAGCGGTGCTGATGGTGATCGGCAGTGCGGTCTTGCAGGCTTTTCTCTCAACAAAAAAGCTGGCGGAAGCTTCCAATACAAATGTGCAGGCCTATGCCTTTGTGGAAGCCAGCATCCGCAATGCCGAAACAGCGGAAGCCATGGGCATGCGCCCCGGTGTTTGGCGGCGTTGGGAGCAGCGGCATTTGGCCATGTTGAACCAGCAACAAACCGCGAGCCAGATTGCCGGCAGTTTTTCGGCAGTAATCCGGTTCCTGCAATTGGCGCTGACAGGGGTGCTGACGCTTGGGCTTGGCGCCTTGTTGGTGATTGAACAATCCATCACGGCCGGTGCGATGATTGTTGCGACCTTCATCCTGGCGCGCGCCTTGGCGCCCAGCATGCAGATAGTTGCGCTTTGGCAACAGGCGATGAATGCCCGTGCCGCGCATCGGCGGCTTTGTGAGTTTCTGGCCAATGCGCCGCGGGAAAAGCAGGGCATGGCGCTACCTGAACCGTTGGGTGCACTCACGGTTGAAAACCTGCTGCTGGCTGTGCCTGGCACCGATACGGTGGTGCTGCGCGGCGTCGGCTTCGCATTACAGCCTGGCGAATCCCTCGCGGTGATTGGGCCGAGTGCAGCGGGGAAAAGCAGCCTGGCGCGGGCACTTCTGGGTATTTGGCCGCCGCGTGCCGGCGCGGTGCGGTTGGATGGCGCGGATATGGCGCGCATGCCACGCGACCAGGTGGGGCAGCGTCTGGGCTATTTGCCGCAGGATGTGGAATTGTTTGAAGGAACCGTGGCGGAGAATATCGCGCGGCTTGGCGTGGTGGATGCCGAAAAAGTGGTGGCCGCCGCCAAGGATGCCGGGCTGCATGATCTTATCCTGCATCTGCCAGAAGGCTATGATACGCCGCTTGGGCCCGGGGGGCGCGGGCTTTCGCCCGGGCAGCGCCAGCGCATCGGTCTTGCGCGCGCGCTTTACGGCGCACCGAAGTTGGTGGTGCTTGATGAGCCCAATTCAAACCTGGATAGCGATGGCGAAGCCGCCTTGGCCGCGGCGCTTGGCCGGCTGCGCCAGGCGGGGGTGACCACGGTTATCATCACGCATCGCGCCAATATCCTGGCGGCGGTGGACAAGATCCTGCTGCTGCGCGCGGGTGCGGTGGAAGCCTTTGGTCGGCGTGATGAAATCCTGCCTCGGTTGACCCGCCCCGCCCAGCCGCCGCGCCCAGTCAGCGCGATTGCAAGTAATTGAGGATGAGCGCCATGGATCAGAACAAACCCGCGCTTGGGGCGGGAAGCACCAAGGCGCCGATCTGGCGGCCGCTCAGGCTCGCGCTTTTCACCATTTTGTTCGGTGTTGGCGGTGTTTTCGGCTGGGGCGCATTCGCCATGATTGACAGTGCCGTGGTTGCCCCCGGGACGCTGATGGTGGAGCTTAATCGTCGCAATGTGCAGCATCTGGAAGGCGGCATTGTCGGTGACGTATTGGTGCGCGAAGGTGCCATTGTGGCGGCGGGCCAGCCGCTGATCCGGCTGGATGATACGCGCGTGCGCGCTGGGCTGAATGTGGTGCAGGATGAAACGGACCGCACGCGCGCGCGCATTGCAGTCCTGATCGCCGAACGTGAGGATGCGCCGGCGCCGAATTTTCCGCCTGAGCTGATGGCGCGGCGGGCTGAAGCGAAGATCGCGGAGATTCTTGCCGTTCAGAATGAGGAATTCATTGCCCGCCGGATTTCACTGCAAGGCCAGACGGAAATCCTGACCCAGCGCGCCATGCAGTTGCAAAAGCAGATTGACGGTTTGAATGTGCGGATCGAATCGAATGATCGGCAGCTTGCCCTGGTGCGCCAGGAAATCATTGGTGTGGAAGGGCTGGTGCGGATGGGGCTGGAACGCCTGCCGCGACTGCTTTCCCTGCAACGCGAAGAAGCCCGCCTTATTGGCGAAAGGGGTGAGGCGATCGAGAATGTCGCACGTACCCAGCAGGCGGTAGGTGAGGCGGAAATGCAGCGCGCCCAATTGCTGCGCAGCCGCCAGGAAGACAATGCCAAGGAATTACGTGAATTGCAGGGTAAGTTATTGGAATTGCGCGAGCGTGAAATCAGCGCCAATGATCAGTTGATGCGTCTTTCCATAGATGCGCCCGAAGCCGGGATGGTGATGGATTTGCGCTTTAGCACCCGTGGCGGCGTGATCGCGCCCGGTTCCCAGGTTGCTTCCATTGTGCCGCAGGAAGAAAGGCTGGTGGTGGAAGCGCAGATCACGCCGATTGATGTGGATACGGTGCGCGCGGGTATGCCGGCTTCCATTCGGCTTTCCCATGCCGCGGCGCGCACCACGCCCGTATTGGAGGGGATGGTGGAGCGTATTTCGCCGGACCGCATGACGGATCAGCGCACCGGCATGCCTTATTTCGTGGCCCGGATTTCCTTCGCGGCTGATGAACTTACGCGGTATGAGCATTTGCGCCTGCAGCCGGGCATGCATGCGGAAGTGCTGATCCGGCGCGGGGAAAGATCCTTTGCGTCCTATCTGGCGCGGCCATTGGCGGACCGCTTCGCCAAATCCATTCGCGAATTCTAACCGATGAGCGACGCGGGATCACCGCGCCGGTTCAGGAGGATACCATGATTTTTCGCCGGTTTCTGGGTGCCATGGCGCTCTGCCTTTTTGGTCTTTCGGCCGCGCCAGCCCTGGCGCAGCAGGGCGATCCATCCTTCAACCTGGTCAATCGTTCCGGACGCTTGATTTTTGAGGTTTATGCCTCACTCGCTACAGATCAGGATTGGGGCCGTGATCGGTTGGGTGATAACGCGCTGCCCAATGGGCGGAGCTTTACGGTGCGCCTGCCGCAAGGGCCCTGCCGTTGGGATTTGCGTGTGGTCTATGAACGCTCGGGCGGGCCAACTGAAGATAAGCGCAACATCAATCTCTGCGCGGTGACGGAGGTGGTGTTTGATGGCCGCCAAATTGGACAGGCGCAGCGCGGCTCTGGCCCTACCGGCAATCCGTCTTTCAACCTGGTCAATCAATCGCGCGTGGCGGTGATGGAAGCCTATGTATCGCTTTCGACCGAGCAGGAATGGGGCCCCGATCGGCTGGGCAATGAAGTCGTGCCGCCTGGGCGCAATTTCGCCATTCGCCTGCCGGAAGGCCCTTGCCTGCACGATGTGCGCTTTGTCTATGAAAATGGTCAGGCGGATGAACGCCGTGGTGAGAATCTCTGCGATGTCACCAATCTGATCCTGCCCTTGCAGCGCCAATAGGCGCGGCAGGGTTCATCCAGGCAGGCTGACATCCAGATTAAGCGCGGTGTCGCAGCGCGCTGTGGCGCCGGGCGGCAGCACCAGCGTGCATTCGCGTTCTTCGATCAGTGCGGGGCCTTGCACGCTTTCTCCGGGACGCAGCGCTAAGCGATTGACCACGGGCGCCTCGACATAGGCGCCGCCAAACCAGGCGCGGCGCGTGCCGCGATGTAGCGCGCCTGCCCCAGTTGCGCCTTGCTGCGTGAGGTCCACCACCGGGCGCGGCCCCGCGACAATCACCTGCCAGGAAACGCATTCCACCGGAAGCGCGGGTTCGGTGCGGCCGTATAGCGCCAGATAGGCGGCTTCGAATTTCGCGCGCAGCACTGCCGCATCGCCATGCGTGATCGCTTCCGCCGGGATTTCCGCTTCCACCTGAAAACCCTGCCCGGCATAGCGCATGGCGCCCAGGATGCGCGCTGAGGCCGCTTCCGGCGCGACACCCGCCGCCGCTGCCATGGCTTTGCCTTGGGTGGTCATGGCGCCAGTAATCTCACGCAGCTTGGCGAAATCAAGCCCGGCAAGCGGCGCCACCCAGCCCTGCACAAAGGCGAAAGAAATCGGCGCGGCCAGAAAACCAAAAGCCGAGGCAACGCCCGCCCCCAACGGCACAATGATGCGACGAAGGCCAAGCTTCATGCCGATATGGCAGGCATGTACAGGGCCCGCACCACCAATCGGGACCATGGCATAGGCATCAATGCGCTTCGCCTTTTCCAAAGCATGGATCGCCGCGGCCTGTGCCATATTGCCATTGACGGTTTCATGAATAGCCCAGGCTGCTTCCGGCACGGAAAGGCCAAGCGGCTTGCCGATATGCTCCGCCAGCGCCGCTTCCGCCGCCGCAATATTCAGCTTCATCGCGCCACCCAGGAAGCTTTCAGCACCAAGATAACCCAGCACTAAATCCGCATCCGTCACCGTGGGCCGCGCGCCACCCAGCCCGTAGCAGGCGGGGCCGGGATCGGAACTTGCACTCTCAGGCCCCACCCGCACGAGGCCGAGGCGATCCACGCGCGCAATGGAACCACCACCGGCGCCGATTTCGATCATGTCAATGACCGGCACCTTGAGCGGCAAGCCGCTGCCCTTGCGGAAGCGATCCACACGCGCGACTTCGAAATCAAGGCTGCGCTGCGCTTCGCCATCATCAATCAGCGCGGCCTTGGCGGTGGTGCCGCCCATGTCAAAGCACAGGATATCGCGCGCGCCGGCCGCCGCGCCATAAATGCCGGTGGCCTCCACACCACCTGCGGGGCCGGATTGCACCAGGCGGATCGGGTGACGCGCGGCGGTTTCTTCCGCGACGGTGCCGCCATCAGACAGCATCAGGAAAAGCGGGCCGGTCAGGCCAAAGCCGCGCAAGCCATCACTCAGCCGGCGAAGATAGCGTTCGAAAACCGGCTGCACATAGGCGTTGCAGACGGTGGTGGAGGCGCGTTCATATTCGCCAATCTCCGGCACCACTTCGGATGACAGACAGATGGTGAGCTCGGGCGCTTCTTCCGCCAGAATATCGCGCATGCGGAGTTCATGCGCTGGGTTGCGGAAGGCGTGCAGGAAACACACAGCGACAGCCTTGGCCCCAGCTGCGTGCAAGGCCTGCACCGCTTCGCGCGCGCCGGCTTCATCCAATACTTCGCGGACCGAGCCATCCGGCAGCAACCGTTCCGCGACGCCAAGCCGGCGATGGCGCGGCACCAGCGGTTCCGGCACGCGCATGAACAGATCATAGGTATCGTGGCGGAGTTCGGTGCCGATTTCCAGGATATCGCGAAAGCCCTTGGTGGTGATCAGGCCCGTGGGCACGCCGCGCCGTTCGATCAGCGCATTGGCGACCAGCGTGGTGCCGTGAATCACGTGCCGCACCTGATCGGCCTGCGCGCCAGTGCGCGCCAGCAAATCGCGCACACCTTCCAGCACGGCTTCTTCCGGCGCGTGCGGCGTGGTGAGCACCTTGCCATTGAAGATGCGCCCGTCACGCGAATCGAGCATCACCAGATCAGTGAAGGTGCCGCCAATATCAACACCAATGCGCCAGGGGGCCGTATTCATGGCGTGACGTAGCCTTCCTTGATATCGCAGGCGATGGCAGCAGGGTCGCGTTCGGCTGACGGTCCCATGCCGCCACCGCCGGGCGTTTCATAGGTAATGACATCGCCTGGTTGCAGCACGATACGCGCCTTGGCAGGAACGGGCTTGCCATTCACTAGGCCACGCCCGCCGCGCCCAGGCGCGCCACCTAAAACGCCGCGCGGCGGGTGCTGCACGCGTTCATGGCGATAGGTGGCGGTTACGGGTTTTTCGCCGACCACTTCGAAGGAAAGCCGTTGCGAAAGCCCACCGCGCTTACGCCCCGCGCCGCCGGAATTGGGAATGAGTTCTTTTTCCGTTATCAGCATGGGGACAGCGTTTTCAAACTGCTCCACGGATTGAGTCGCGACATTGGATGGGAAGGAAAGGCAGGCGGGGCCATCATGGGCGGGTGCGGCGCCATGACCACCATTCATGAAGAACATACGCACATAGCGCCGGCCCTCGGCATTCTCGCCCGTGAAATACACATTCCACAACGGGCTGCCACTTTCCGCGATCACACGATCCGGGATAAGTTTCGCGAGTGCTGCCAGCACCAGCATCGGCAAATAATGGCCCGTCAGATGCCGGCCCCAAACCGGCGCGGGGCGGCGCGGATTCACGATGGAGCCTTCCGGCGCAATGAAGGTGATCGGCCGGAAGGAACCATCATTATTTGGTGTCGCGGGATCAAACGCGCATTTCACCGCGTAATTGGAATAGGCGCGCGTGAAATTGAGCGGCGCATTCACCGGCCGCGCAATCTGCCCATCCGTGCCGCTGAAATCGAGCGTGAGGTCACTGCCCTTGATGGTCAGTTTCAGGCGAATGGTGACGGGGTGTTCAAAGCCATCAGCGGTGACTTCATCCTCCACCACGCCATCAGGCGCGGCGGCAATTGCATCACGCATGGCGCGTTCGGAACGGGTGAAGATTTCGCTGGCCAGGGCATCCAGATCATCAATGCCTTCTTCCGCCATGATGCGCGCCAGGCGCTTTTCTGCCTGTTCATAGGCCGCGAATTGCGCGCGGATATCGCCGAGTGTTTCATCGGGTTGGCGCAAATTCGCTTCCAGAAAGGCGATCACATCCTCATTTTCCTCACCACCCTTCAGGATACGGGTGATGGGGATGGTCAGGCCCTCTTCCCAGGAATCGCGCGCTTCAACGGAAGGTGCGCCGCCGATATCGGTGGAATGGAAGGTGCTGCCCAGCCAGGAAATCACGCGGCCCTTGGCGAAGATGGGCTTGATCATGGTGATGTCATTCAAATGGCCGGTGCCGTAATAGCCATCATTGGAAATCAGTACATCGCCAGGCGAAAGCCGCGCCACCGGGTAGCGTTGCAGCATGACCGCGAGTGTGCGCGGCATGGTGCCGACGAAGGATGGCACGGAACGAGAGGATTGCGCGAATTGCCGCCCGGCGCTGTCCATCAGCCCAATCGCCATATCCCAGTTATCGCGGACAACGGAGGAGAAGGAGGTACGGACAAAACTCTGCGCCGTTTCATCCATCAGCCCAGCAATGCGCTGCCAGGCGGTGCCAAGCCGAAGGGCGGAAAAGCTGGCCATCGCGTATTCTCCTTCAGCCGCGCATGGCTTGCAGTTGCGCGGGATACCCGGCGGGGTTCACCATCACATCAATCAGGCTTGGGCCTTTATGGGCGAAGGCGGTATCGAGTGCGGCGATATAGTCAGCCTCAGTCGCCGCAGCGAAACCCTTGGCGCCAAACCCTTCAGCAATGGCGGCGAAATCCGGCCGCGCCCAGCGCACGCCTTCGGGCGGCAATTGCCGTTGCTGCTGCTTGATATCAATCAGCGATAGCGCGCCATCATTGAAGACAATGGTGATGCAGGGCGCGCCCGCTTCAGCTGCGGTGGCGAGTTCGGCCACGCACATCATCAGCCCGCCATCACCGGTAAAGGCAATGGCACCATCAGCAGGGTTTTCCAACGCCGCAGCCAGCGCGGCGGGTAGCGCAAAACCCATGGAAGCAAGGCCGTTCGAGATCAGCACATCGCGCGGTGCCGCGCATTCCCAAAAGGCGGTCGCTGAAAACATATGCGCGCCCGCATCCACGCTGATACGCGGGCGGCGCCCAGCGCGGCGGGCGGCCTCCTGCGCCAGGGTCACGATACGCGGCGGCGCAACACCGCCCGAGCCTTGCCAAGTCAAAGCCGCGCGCATCGTATCCCGATGCGTAGCGATTTCCTCAGTCTTCCAAGAATTACGCGGGGCGTCTTGTGCCAGCGCGGTGAAGGCCGGCGCCAACGCGCCATGCAAGGCGGCGCTGGGTGTAACGTAATGCACCGGATGTGCGCGTAGGCCGATATCCAAAACCGGCGCCTTGTAGCGCCAAGGTTGCAGGATCAGTTCTACGGGATCGAGGCCCGCCAGGATGATCAAATCCGCATCCTGCACGCAGGGCGCTTCCAAGGAACCGCCGGTGAAAATGCCCACAAAATGCGGATCGGCATCCGCAATCACGCCCTTGGCCTTGTAAGTCACCAATGCGGGGCAACCGAGGGCTGCGACCAAAGCGCGCAGTGGTTCGGCTGCTGCCACGGCCTCGACGCCCGCCAGGATCACGGGTTTGCGCGAAGCTGCCAGCATGGTGCGTGCCGTCGCCAGCGCTTCAGCATCAAGCGGTTTGGCTGTGTTTGTCGGCAAAGGTAGCAATTCGCCCGCCGAGCGGCGCGCGGCTTCGCTGGTCAAATCCAGATGCACCGGGCCGATGGGCGCTTGCATCGCAAGATCAAGCAGCGCTTCGATCTCAGCGGCCGGGTTGTCGCCGCGCGCTTGCGTATAGCCCTTCACCAACTCCGCGCTGGCGGCGCGCTGATCAAACACCTGATGTGTGATGTAGCTGAGTTGCTTTTCGGTGAAGCCATCGGTCAGCAGCAGTACCGGCGCGCGTTCCAGCGCGGCGCAGGCAATGCCATTCAGCGCATTCATCAGCCCCGGGCCTTTGGTGGTCAGTACCACGCCAGGCGCGCCGGTTACTTCCGCATCCGCCACCGCCATCATCGCCGCATTGCCTTCGTGACGGGCGAGGATGAAGCGAATGCCAAAACGCTCAGCGGCTGCGATAATGTCCAGCGAAGAACCACCCCCCGGCACGCCATAGATGCGCTTCGTGCCACGCCGCGCCAGCGCTGCCAGCACATACGCCGCGGTATTCATGCGCGCGCCCGATCTGGCCAGAAACGCACACCAGAGCGCGCAAGGCCGCCGCCAAGGCCAATCGCCGTGCCATCAGCGCGCCAGCAGGCCGCGCCTTGCATGCTGCCATTGGCGTGGAAGGCGATGGCATTCATCCCGCCACCGACATGCGGCATGGACGAAACCTGATGGCCGCGCTTGGCCAAAGCTTCCAACACAGATGCATCAAAGGCTGGTTCCACTTCCACCGCCGCGCCCTGTGTCCAAAGCCGCGGCGCTTCCACGGCTTCCTGCAGCGACATGCCGTGATCCACCAGATTGAGGAAACCCTGCATGACCGAACCAAAAATCCGCAAACCTCCCGGCATGCCCAGCGCATAGGCTGGCTTGCCATCGTGCAGCGCAATCAGCGGCGCCTGGGATGTGGTGATGCGCTTGCTGGGGGCCACTGACAAAGCCTTGCCGGGGCGCGGATCAAACAGCGCCATGTAATTATTCGGGATCAGCCCCGTGCCCGGTACCAGGAAGCGCGCACCAAAAAGCGAATTGATGGTCTGCGTCGAGCAAACAATATTCCCCTGATCATCCGCCACCGTGACATGGGTGGTATTGGCGCTCTCGCCCGGGCTGACGCCTGGCCCCCAGGCTTGCGCGCGCGCCATGTCCAAGGCGGCGCGGCGTTCATCGCTATAGGCACGCGAAATCAGCCGTGCCACCGGCACATCCACAAAGGCCGGGTCGGCGGTGGCGGCGGCGCGATCAGCGAAGGCAATTTTCAACGCCTCGGCCAGCACATGCAGCGTATCGGCGCTACCAAAACCCATCCCGCGCAGATCGAAGCCTTCCAGGATATTCAGCATTTGCAGCACATGAACGCCGGACGATGCTGGGGGCGGTGGCAGCAAAACCTCATAGCCACGATAGGGGCCGCGCAGGGGTGCCCGTTCAATCGTTGCGAAATCCGCGATATCGGCCGCCGAGACAATGCCGCCGGCCTTCCGGATACCATCGGTAATCGTGCTGCCCAAGGCGCCGTTCAATACACCCGGCCCTTCGCGCGCGATCAGCGTGAGGGTTTCGGCATATTCGGCCTGGATCAGTCGCGCCCCTGGCTTGATCGGCGCGCCATCAGGCAGCAGCAGTGCGGCAATGGCGGGATCGCGCGCCAGATCATGCGCGGCTTCCTTGATGCATTCGGCGAGGTATGGCGTCACGGCAAAACCCCGTGCCGCATGGCGTATGGCCGGCGCCATCACATCCGCCAAGGGCATGCTGCCGAAGCGCGCGAGGGTTTCGCACCAGGCGCGCAAATTGCCCGGCACCGCAATAGAAAGTGGCCCGACGATATTGGCGCGGCCTGTCGCTTCGAAATTCATCGCATTGGCAGGTTCGGCGGGCGCGAACATATCGGCGCGCGCTGCGGCCGGCGCGGTGGAAAGCCCATCAATCACGGTGTGCCGTCCGTCTGGCAGGCGCAGATGCGCCATGCCGCCGCCCAATATGCCGACCATCATGGGTTCCACCACCGTCAGTGCAAACAACGCGGCAATGGCGCCATCCACCGCATTGCCGCCGGCTGCCAGCATTTCCGCCCCCGCAGCCGAGGCAAGCGGATGGTTCGTCACCACCATGCCGCGCGTGCCAATGGCAGGGCGCTTTTCCGTGGTGAAGCGCGAACCCGCGCGAGCAAGCCAATCCTGAGTCATGATAAGTTTCTTTCTACTGACGCACCCGCATAAGCATAAGCGCGCCAACCGCCGCCACACCCAGCAAGGCCGTGAACCACAAGGAAGCCGCGCCGAAATCATCCAAGAGCAGCCCGAACAACAAGGGCGCGAAAGCCTGTGAAGCCCGCGCCGGCGCCGTGATGAAGCCCTGGCGCTGGCCATAGCCAATGGGACCAAATAGCGCCAATGGCAGCGTGCCACGCGTAATGGTCAGCAAGCCATTCCCGGCGCCATGGATAATCACAAACAGCGCCGCAAAGGGCGCGCCCAGTGCCATCAGCACCACCACCGCCAGCGGATGCGCGCCCGCGGCAAAGCGCGCGGAGAAAAGCGGGTTCATCTTGCGCATGATGGTGAATTCCACCACCCGCGCCGCCACCTGCGCCGGGCCCATCAAAGCACCGGCGGCAATCGCTGCGGCCAACGATGTGCCGGCGGATTGCAACAAGCCCGGTAGATGCGCGCCAAGCGCGGTGGAGCTGAAACTTGCTGTCGCTAAAACGAAAGCGAGCAGGATCATATCGCGCTTCTGTTCGCGCGTTTCCTCGGCGGATAAGGGCGGCACGGCTACCTTCGGTGGTGGCGGCGGCGCCTTCGGGATCAGCAAGCGATTGAGTGGCAGGCAGATGAAAAGATGCAAGGCCACCCAGCCAAGGCAGGCGCCGCGCCAGCCCCATTCGGCTTCCATCAGCGCAGAAAGCGGCCAGCCAACCGTACTGGCAAAACCCGCAATCAGTGTAATGCCTGTGATACTGTTGCGCGCATCCTTGCCGTAAAGCCCGGCAAGCGTCGCAAAGGCAGCATCATAAAGCCCCATCGCCATGGCGATGCCGATGATGAACCAACTCAGGATCAGCAAAGGCAGACCATTGGCGAAGGCCATGATCAGCAGGCCGAGGATGAAAATCAGATTGGAAATCGCCAGCACATCGCGACCGCCGCGCTGGTCAATCGCGCGGCCCGCTGCGGGGCCAAGTAGCGCGGTCAGCAGCAGGGAGCCCGAAAACACGCCAAACACCATGGCGCGTGACAGGCCCAGATCTTCTGCAATCGGTGCAGCCAGAATTGCCGGTAAATAATAGGAAGACCCCCAGGCCAGGGTCTGGGTGGTGCCAAGCACCGTCACCACCCTGGCCTTGGAAGCGGTCGCGCTCACGAAAAAAGGCCCAAGCGCGCGATCAATCCGTAATGGCGCGGCCACGCGCTGCGGCGTAGCGCTCCGCAAACCGGCCCTTCACTTCCGGATTGATGATACGCGGCGGCATCTTGCCGGCAGCGCAGGCGGAAAAGGCCTCTGCCGCAATGCGCGTGATCATGGACCGGCTTTCATGCGTGACCCCCGCCGTGTGCTGCGTGCAGATCACTGCCGGGTGCCACAAAAGCGGGTGATCCTTGGGCGGCGGTTCCTGTTCCCAAACATCCAAACCGGCCGAGGCCAATTGCCCGGATTCCAGCGCCGCCAACACGGCGTTCTCATCATGGATGGAACCGCGCGCCGTCGTCACCAGAATGGCGCCCTTCTTCATGCCGGCAAGCGCCTTGGCATCAATAATGGCGCGGCTTTCGGGCGTTAAGGGGCAATGCACACTAACGATATCGGATTGCGCCAGCAATTCGGCCAATTCCACCTTTTCCGCACCGCGCTTGGCGATGGTTGCGGCATCCACATAGGGATCATAGGCCAGCACGCGGCAATTAAAGGCGGCCTTAACAATGGCGGTGGTGCGCGACCCCACATTGCCAATGCCAATCACGCCAACCGTCTTATCGAGCAGATTATTGCCCATGAAGACCTCGCGGCGCTTGGCTTCGCCTGCGCGCATGGCGGCATGGGTCTGTGGCATTTTCTTGATCAGCGCCAGCATCATGCCAACCGCGTGTTCCGCCACGGCTTCAGCATTGCCGCCCGCCTGGTTCACCAGCAGCACGCCGGCCTTGGTGCAGGAATCCGGATTGATCGTGTCATACCCCGCTCCCTGGGATGCCACCATCAGCAGATTGGGCAGGCGCGCCAGCAGCGCATCATTCACATGAAACGCCTTTGGCAATTCATCGCGCGACGCGCGCACATAATAGCCATCACAGCTGGCAAGTTCCGCAAGCGCGGCTTCTTCCCCACTTTCCAGCGAAAGCCGCACCACTTCCAAGGCGGGATCGGCGGTGGCGGTTTCCAGAAAGCTTGGATGCGGCACGCGTTCCAGATAGGCGACGCGGAATGGTTTATTGACTGCGGACAAGTGCGCTTCCCCCTTGCTCAAGACAAGGGATGCTAGACCCGGTTTTGCGCAGACGCCAAGCCGGGGCTTAACGCCTGACCGTCAGCAGATACGCCACGATGTCGTCCAATTCCTCTCGGCTTAGGCGGTAATCCGGCATATTCGCATGCGGCGTGCGTAAATAGGCGCGCAAGGACATGGAAGTTGTGGAAGGCAGCGCGGCAATGGCGGCAAAGCTTGGCGCAATATCCGTGGCTGGCCCTGGGCCGCCAGGCGCGATGCGATGGCAATTGGCGCACCAGCTGGCCGCCAGGCGCTGGCCGGCGATGGGGTCCCCGGGTTCCATCTGCGCCAGTGCCGCACCCGGCAAAGCCGCCAATATGCATGCGATCAGCCAATGGCGCATTTTGATCCTCCTGCTTTTGGCTGGCCCCGCCCTGCCTCAGGCCAGGTAATTGCCGCCGTTGATGTGATAAACCTGACCCGTGATCCAGCCGGCTTGATCAGACGCAAGATAAACCATGAGGCCGGCGATTTCTTCTGGCCGCCCCATCCGGCCCAGCGGGATTTGCTGCGCCATTGCCGCAAGCTCGGCTTCCGTATTGCCGTAGCGCGGCTGCGCGGTATCGGTCAGGCCGGGCGCAATAGCGTTCACGCGAATGCCCTTGGCGGCCAGGGATAGCGCCATGGACCGTGTCATGCCGATAATGCCGGCCTTGGTCGCGGTGTAATGCACGCCAAGCGGCGCTCCCCTGACGGAGGAGGAGGAGAGATTGATGATCACCCCCTTGATCCCCGCCGTCACCATGGCCCGCGCCGCTGCCTGGGCGCAAAAGGCGCTGCCCTTCAGATTGACGGCAATCACCCGGTCCCATTCGGCTTCCGTCATTTCAAGGAAGTCAACGCGCGGGAAAATGCCGGCGTTGTTCACCAGCACATCAATCCGCCCGAGTGCCGCGATGGTCTGTTCCACCAGGGCGGCAGCACCTGCGGCGGTGCCGACATCGCCCCGGATCAGCGCGGCGCGGCGGCCAGAAGCGCGGATATCTGCCGCCACGGCCTCGGCCTGGGCCTGATCATCCAGCCAATTGATCGCGACATCATGTCCCGCCGCCGCCAGGGCGCGCGCCACCGCTGCCCCGATGCCCTGCTGCGCGCCGGTTACCAGCGCCACCCTTGTTTCGCCCGCCATGGTCCGAACCCCTCATTTTCAGGGGGAGGCTAGGCGCAAAAACCCCGCTTGTCTTGAGGGCTTGCCCCGGGGCGCGCCCGGTGGCACCCCTTGGCAGAGAGGGAGGCGGCGCTGTGGATATTGCTGGGATGTTCTCGTTGCAGGGTCGCGTGGCGCTGGTGACTGGTGCGTCCGGCGTTTTGGGCGCGCATTTCGCGCGTGTGCTCCATGGTGCGGGGGCTTCGGTGGCGCTGGCCGCGCGGCGCGAGGCCGCAACCGCCGCGCTGGCGGCGGAATTGGGGTCCCGCGCCGTGTCCGTGCCCTTGGATGTGACGGCGCCGGCGAGTATCGCGCCCGCCTTTGCCGCCGCGGAAGCCGCTTTCGGTGCGCCTTGCGATATTCTGGTCAATAACGCCGGCATCGCGGTGACCAAGCCCGCCTTGCAGCAAAGCGCCGAGGATTGGGATGCGGTGCAGGATGTCAATCTGCGCGGCTGCTTTCTGGTGGCGCAGGAAGCCGCCAAGCGCCTGGTGGCCGCGAAGCGTCCGGGTGTGGTTGTGAATATCGCCTCGGCGCTTGGCGTTCGGATCATTCCTGGTGTGGTTGGCTATACCGCCGCCAAGGCCGGGCTATTGCACGTGACGCGCCATTTGGCGGTGGAATGGGCGCGGTATGGCATTCGGGTGAATGCGATTGCGCCTGGCTATATCGCCACCGATATCAATCGTGAGTTCTTCGCCTCCGATGCTGGGCAGGCGATGGTCAAGCGCATACCGCAGCGCCGGCTTGGCGCTGCCGAGGACCTTACCGGGCCGCTTTTGCTGCTCGCTTCCGATGCCGGGGCACATATGACCGGCGCGGTGGTGACGGTGGATGGCGGCCATTCGATCAACCCGCTTTAGGTTTGCTGTCATGGAATTTTCTCTGCCCCCCGAAATAGATGATATGCGCCGGCGCATTCGCCGCTTTGTGGATGAAAAGCTGATCCCGCTGGAATCCGACCGCGCGAATTTCGATGAGCATGAAAATATCGCGCCGCATGTGCTGGAGGAAATGCGCAAGGCCGCCAAGGCAGAAGGGCTTTGGGCGTTGCAAATGCCAAAGCGCTTGGGCGGGCAGGAATTGCCGCGCATTGGCATGGCCGCCTGTTATGAGGAAATGAACAGGTCCATCTTCGGGCCGGTGGTGTTCAATAGCGCCGCGCCGGATGACGGCAATATGATGATTCTGGATCGCGTTTTGCCGGAAGCAATGAAGCCGCGCTGGTTGCAGCCGATTGTGGATGGCGATGTGCAATCCGCCTTCGCCATGACGGAACCGGATGGCTGCGGTTCAGACCCCAATCTGACCTATACCAAGGCCGAACGCGTTGGGAATGATCGCTGGCGCATCACCGGGCGCAAATGGTTCATCACCGGCGCCGGCAATGCCAAGATTTTCATCATCATCGCGCGCACATCGGATGATTCGCGCAAGGGACTTTCCGCTTTTCTGTTCAGCGCCGATCAGCCGGGCTGGAAGATTGTGCGCCGCATCCCGATCATGGGGCCGGAAGAACATGGCGGGCATTGCGAATTGGTATTCGATGGCCTCGAAATCCCCAATGAGCATTTGCTGATGAGCGAAGGCGATGGGCTGAAGCTCACGCAAATGCGGCTTGGCGTAGCGCGGCTGACGCATTGCATGCGCTGGCTGGGCTTGTCTCGGCGTGCCTTGGAAATCGCCATGGAACGCATCGGGCAGCGTGATTCCTTCGGCATGAAGCTGATTGATCGCGAAAGCGTGCAAGGGCTGGTCGGCCAGGCGGCGATGGAGATTGAGATCGGCCGGCTGCTGACCATGAAGGCGGCTTGGGTGCTGGACCAGGGCGGCTTTGCGCGGAAGGAAGTTTCCATGGCGAAGATCGTGGTCGCGGATGCCTTGCATAAATCCGTGGATACGGCGCTGCAATTGCTCGGCGCGCGCGGCTATTCCAAGGATACCGTCATTGAATGGATGTATCGCTATGCCCGCCAGGCGCGGCTGGTGGATGGCGCATCCGAAGTGCATCGCATGGTGCTGGCCAATACCTTGCGGGCGGAGGGTTCTTCCTTCTTCGCCTGGGGTCCGCCCAAGCATGGATGAGGCGCGGCGCGCAAAACTGAAGGATTGGCTGCGCGGGGCGACCGGCGCGGCTGATCTTGAACTTGGTGCCATGGCGCTGCTTTCTGGCGGCGCCATTCAGCAGAATTGGGCTTTGGATGTTAAGCGCGCCGGGCGGGATGAGGCCTGGGTGCTGCGCACCGATAATGCCGCGACCTTGGCCGTTTCCCTGCCGCGATCGGCAGAATTCGCGTTATTGAAAGCGGCCTTTGGCGCAGGCGTGACAGTGCCTGAGCCGCTTTATTTGTGTGACGATGCCGGCATTTTGGGCGCGCCATTTTTCATCATGCGTCGCGTGCTGGGCATTGCGGCGGGGCATCGCGTCGTGAAAAGTGAAACGCTCTGCGCTGGGCGGGATGCGGCGGTGCAGGCGCTTGGGCGCGAATTGGCGCGCATTCATCGCATCACGCCGCCGCGCGCGGATTTGGCGTTTTTGGGCGTGCCGCCCGATGATGCCTGCCTGGCCTTTGTGGGTGAACAACGCCGCGCACTGGACCGGCAAGCGTTGCCGCGCCCTGTGCTGGAGTGGGGCTTGCGCCATTTGGAACGCACCGCGCCGCCGCCGCTACCGCCCGTGCTCAACCATAATGATTTCCGCACCGGCAATCTGATGCTGGCGGAGGCGGGAGTAACCGCCGTGCTGGATTGGGAATTCGCTGCCTGGGGCGAACCGCATGCGGACCTCGGCTGGTTCTGTGCCAAATGCTGGCGCTTCGGCAGCGCCCATGAAGCGGGTGGCATTGGCGGGCGTCATGCCTTCTATGCCGGCTATGCGGCGGAAGCCGGCCATGCGGTGGATGCCGCGCGCGTGACCTGGTGGGAATTGGCCGCACATATTCGCTGGGCGGTGATTGCGATTGACCAGGCAGCGCGGCATCTCTCTGGCAAGGAAACCAGCCTGGAACTGGCACTTACCGGGCACATCGTGCCGGAGCTTGAATGGGAAATCCTGAATATGACGGGGGTGCCCGATGTGGCGTGAAGCCCCGGAAGGACCCAATCTTCTGGCAACCGCCCGAGACGCGTTGTTGCAGGAAATCCTGCCGAAACTTTCCGGTACGGATGCCTTCACTGCGCGCATGATCGCCAATGCCATGGCGATCGCCGCGCGTGAGGCTGTGCAGGGTGATGCATGGGTCGAAGAAACACGCGCCACGATGCAGCGCCTGACGGGTGCTGCTGACGCATCGGACCGTGCCTTGGCTGCCGCAATTCGCGCGGGCGCCTATGATCCAGGCAGCGCGCATCACGCCGAAGTGGTGGCGCTGCTGCGGGAGGCAACACGAATGCGCTGCGCCATCAGCGCGCCTCGGGTTTTGGGAAAGGGTTGAAGCATGCAGGATGATCTGCCGAAAACCGCGGCCAATCATGTGCCGCTTTCCCCGGTTTCCTTCCTGCCGCGTGCGGCACATATCTGGGGCAAGCGTATCGCCATTATTCATGGCGCGCGGCGCATTACCTATGCGCAGTTTCTGGAGCGCAGCCGCCGCCTGGCTTCGGCCTTGCGCGATGCTGGCATTGCGCCGGGCGATGTGGTGGCGGCACTGCTGCCGAATATCCCGGAAATGCTGGAAGCGCATAATGCCGTGCCTATGGCGCATGCCGTGCTCTGCCCCATCAATACGCGGCTGGATGCGGCCACTGTGCGCTTCATCCTTGCCCATTCGGGCGCGAAAATCCTGCTGCTGGACCGCGAATTCGCCGCGTTGGTGAATTCAGCCTTGGACGGGATGGAAAACCCGCCGCGTATCATCATCATTGATGATCCCGAAGGCCCGGGTGGTGCCGCGATTGAAGCGACCCCCTATGAGGATTTCATCGCGGGCGGTGACGTGGCTTTTCCGGTGACGCAACCGACAGATGAATGGGCGGCGATTTCGCTTTCCTACACTTCTGGCACCACGGGCGATCCCAAGGGCGTGGTCGCGCATCATCGCGGCGCTTATCTGAATGCCTGCGGCAATGCGCTTTCCTTTGGCTTGACGGCACAAAGCGTCTATCTCTGGACGCTACCGATGTTTCACTGCAATGGCTGGACTTATACCTGGGCGGTCACGCTGCAAGGCGGTACCCATGTCTGCTTGCGCCGTGTGGAACCTGCGCGGATTTTCGCGCTGATTGCCGAACATGGCGTCACGCATCTCTGCGCCGCGCCGGTGGTCCTGACCATGCTGATCCATGCGCCGGAAGATCAGCGCCGCCGCTTCGCGCATCGTGTTGGGATTGCGACTGGTGGTGCGGCGCCGCCTTCACCCGTCATCGCGGCGATGGAGAAGCTCGGCTTTGATGTCACGCATCTTTATGGGCTGACGGAATGCTATGGCCCTTCGTTGCTATGTGCCTGGCAGCCGGGCCTGCATGATTTGCCGCTTGCGGAAAAAGCCGCCTTCATGGCGCGGCAGGGTGTGGCGTTACCCACGCTGGAAGAAGCGAGCGTGATCGATACGGAAACCGGCGCGCCTGTACCCGCCGATGGCGCAACAATTGGTGAGATTGCCATTCGCGGCAATACCGTGATGAAGGGCTATTTGCGCAATCCCAAGGCCAATGCTGCGGTCTTTGTGGATGGCTGGTTCCGCACCGGTGATTTGGGCGTGCTGCATCCGGATGGCTATATTGAGGTGAAGGACCGCGCCAAGGATATTGTGATCTCGGGCGGGGAGAATATCAGCAGCCTGGAAGTGGAAGAAGCGCTCTATCGCCATCCGGATGTCATGGAAGCCGCCGTGGTGGCACACCCGGATGAAAAATGGGGCGAGGTGCCGCATGCCTTCATCACGCTGAAGCCGGGGGCAGCGGAAAACCGTGATGGCATTATTGCCTTCTGCCGCGCCAATCTGGCGGGGTATAAGGTGCCACGGCACATTACCTTCGGGCCGCTGCCCAAAACTGCCACGGGCAAGATCCAGAAATTTGAATTGCGCGCCCGGGTGCGCGGTGGCTGAGGCATGATGACAGAACCCCTAAAGCCTGGCGCGCTGACCGGGCTTCGCGTGATTGACCTGACTCGCGTCGTAGCCGGCCCGCTTTGCGCGCAAATGCTGGGCGATCTTGGGGCGGAAATTGTTAAGCTGGAACGCCAAGGCAATGGGGATGATCTGCGCGCACTCGGCCCGCCCTTTGTTGCTGGCAGTGATGACAGCACCTATTTTGTCTCGCTCAATCGGAACAAGCGCTCACTCAGCCTGGATTTCACGCAAGCGGAAGGTGCCGCGATTCTGAAACGCATGGTGGCGAAGGCGGATGTGCTGATCGAGAATTTCCGCACCGGCACGCTGGCGCGCTATGGCCTGGGCTATGAGGATTTGCGCGCCATCAATCCACGGCTGATCTATTGTTCCGTGACCGGCTTTGGTCAGGATGGGCCTTACGCGCATCGCTCGGGCTATGATTTTGTGGCGCAGGCCATGGCCGGGCTGATGGAAGTGACCGGTGAGGCTGATGGCAAGCCAGGCGGCGGCCCGCAGCGTGTTGGCGTGCCGGTAGCGGATATGTTCACAGGCTTCGCGGCAGCGGTTTCCATCCTGGCGGCGCTGCGCCACCGTGACCAGACGGGTGAGGGGCAATATTGCGAAGTCTCGCTCTATGAGACGATGGTGTCATTGATGCAGGCGCCAATGGCCTCCTGGCTGAATGCGGGCAAGCTGATGCAGCGCACCGGCAATGATGCGGTTGTGGCGGTGCCTTATGGCGTGTTCCAGGGCTCGGACGCGAAATTCGTCATTGGTGTTTTGAATGACCGTGAGTTCGTCAGGCTTGCGGCGGCGCTGGGCCATCCTGAATGGTCGGAGGATGAACGTTTTCGCCGCGCGCGCGACCGTGCGGCCAATCGCGATCTGCTGCTTGGCATGATGAATGATGTGCTGCGCCAAAGGCCAAGGGCTGAATGGTTGGCAGTGTTGGAGGATGCCAAAATCACCTCTGGCCCCATCAATACGGCCGCCGATGTGGAAGCTGATCCGCATACCAAGGCGCGAGGCTTGATTGTGGAAGTGCCGCATCATGCGGGTGGGCGCGTGCGCGTGCCAGCATCACCGCTGCATCTTGCAGCGACGCCGGTGACCTATCGCTACGGCATTCCGGCGCCTGGTGAGCATACGGATGCGGTGCTGCGCGAATTTGCCGAGATGACAACAGAAGAAATCGCCGCGGCGCGTGCCGCTGGCGTCTTGTAAGGGGGCTGCGCCATGGCTGGGCTTCGTTTTGATTTGCGCGATGCGCCTGAAGGCGCGGCGGCGCTGCGCACGGAACTGCGCGGATTTCTCGCGGAACATGCGCCGAATTTTACGCCGGAAATTCGCGCCCGATCCTGGATGGGGTTTGACCGTGATTTCACCCGCGCTGTCGGCGCCAAGAGTTGGATTGGCATGTGCTGGCCGCGCGAATATGGCGGGGGCGAAAAAAGCTTTCTGGAACGCAATATCGTGCTGGAAGAAATGCTCGCCGCCGGCGCGCCGGTGGGCGCGCATTGGATCGGGGATCGGCAATCCGGCCCGTTGATCCTGAGACTTGGGACGGAGGAACAGAAGCGCCATTTCCTGCCGCGGATCGCGAGTGGCGAATACGCTTTTTGCATCGGCTTGTCGGAACCTGATTCGGGAAGCGATCTGGCGTCGCTCCGTACCAAGGCGGAAAAGGTAGATGGCGGCTGGAAGCTGAATGGGCGCAAGATTTGGACCACCTTCGGGCATCTTTGCGATTGGATGATTGCGCTGGTGCGTACCTCTCCGGCGCCGGAAGGGGGCGCGCGGCATATTGGGCTTTCGCAAGTGCTGGTCAATTTGCGCGCGCCGGGTGTGCATATTCGCCCAATCCGCGACTTGGTGGGTGAGAAGGGTTTCAATGAAATCACCTTCGATGATGTGATGCTGCCGGAAGATGCGCTGGTCGGTCAGGAAGGTGCGGGCTGGGCGCAGGCCACGAGTGAATTGGCCTTTGAACGCAGCGGGCCGGATCGGTATTTGTCATCGCATCCCTTGCTGGAAGCGGCGATGACGACGTTGAAGCAGGATGGCGCGGCGGCACCCGCATTGGGGCGCCAAGTCGCGCGGCTTTGGGCTTTGCGCAATATGTCAGTCGCAGTGGCTGGTATGTTGGAAGATGGGCAGGACCCTGTGCGGCAAGCGGCGCTGGTCAAGGATTTGGGCAATGATTTCGAACAGGCCTTGCCCAATGTGGTGCGTGATCTGATCGCGACTGAAGACATGCCAGAGGATATGCGCCGCATGCATGCCTATCTGACGCAGATTGTGCCGACCTTCTCCTTGCGCGGCGGCACGCGGGAAATCATGCGTGGCATTATCGCGCGCGAATTGGGGCTGCGCTGACATGGCAAGCGAAATCGCAATCGAACTCGCCGAACAGGCCGATCGCGCGCTGACGGCTGCGGCGGATGTGGCGGTGCTGCGCAGCCTGGAAGCGGGCGATTGGCCGGCTACCACCTGGGATGCCATGGCTTCACTCGGCCTGAATGGCGCGCTGGTGCCGGAAGAAGCGGGCGGCGTCGGGCTTGGCTTTGCGGATGTCGCGCCCTTGTTGGAAGTGTTGGGCCGCCATGCCGCGCCGGTGCCGCTGGCGGAGAGTATTTTTGGCAGTGCCTTGCTGGCGGCGGCGGGCATCACGCCGCCCGATGGTGCGCTGAGTTTTGGTGCGCGCAATGGCGCCATTCCCTGGGGGCGACACACTGGCCATGTCGCGCTTTTGGATGGCGCACGCATTGCGGTTTACCCGGCAGCGGCGCTCGCCTGGGAACAAGGCGGCAATATCGGCCATGAAGCGCGGGATCGTGCGCGCATCATCGGCGTGCCGATCACGGAAGCGGTGTTGCCAAATGGCTGGGGCGCGGAAGCGGGTTTGCTGTGCACAGCACTGATGCGCGCGGCGCAGACCGCGGGTGCGATGCAGGCGGCGCTGGCGCTGGCGGTGGATCACGCCAATACGCGCAAGCAATTTGGCCGGCCGATTGGGCGCTTTCAGGCTATTCAACAGCAACTCGCGGTTTTCGCGGCAGAGACTTCGGCCGCGTCCGTTGCCGCTGCTGCGGCCGCGCGCGCGGTGGATCGGCGTGGCCTTGCGGCAGCGGCGTTTGAGATCGGTTGCGCCAAGATCACAGCCGGTGAAGCCGCCACGCGTGGCGCCGCCATCGCGCATCAGGTTTTCGCCGCCATGGGCATTACGGAAGAACATCAACTGCATCATTTCACCCGCCGGCTTTGGTCTTGGCGCGAGGAAGGTGGCAGCGAAGCCTTTTGGGCCAAGCGAATCGGGCAGGAAGCGCAAGCGCTGCCGGGTGCCCTTTGGCCCTTTATCACTGCGCGCGAGGAGGAAATCGCCCCATGACCCCTTTCCTGAATATCGAACATGATGGCGGCATCGTCACCCTTACGCTGAACCGCCCGGACAAGCGCAATGCGATTTCCACGCGCGCAGAATGTGAGGAAGTGGAAGCCGCCTGCCGCCGCCTGTCGCGTGATGACAGCGTGCGCTGCGTGATTGTGACCGGTGCGGGTTCCGCTTTTTGCGCCGGCGGTGATTTGAAGGGCATGCGTGACAAAACCGGCATCACAGGTGGCGGCACGGGGGCAGAAATTCGCGAATCCTATCGCCGTGGTATTCAATTGATTCCGCTGGCACTTTATGAATTGGATATTCCAACCATCGCGGCGGTGAATGGGCCGGCGATTGGCGCGGGGCTTGATCTTGCGTTGATGTGCGATATTCGTGTTGCCAGTGAAAAGGCGCTGTTTGCTGAAAGCTTCGTCAAGGTTGGCATTGTGCCGGGTGATGGAGGCGCCTATTTGCTGCCGAAGGTCGTTGGCATGTCGAAGGCTCTGGAATTGTCGCTGACGGGAGAAACTATCGGTCCCGCCGAAGCGTTGGCCTGCGGCATGGTTTCGAAAGTGGTGGCGCCGGAAGCGCTGTTGGATGCGGCGCGCGCCATAGCTGCGAAAATTGCCGCCAATCCGCCGCAAGCGGTGCGGCTGACCAAGCGCCTGTTGCGCGAAAGTCAGCATACACGGTTGTCCACGCTACTTGAAATGTCGGCAGCCTATCAGGCGCTTGCGCATGGCACGCGGGATCATCGCGAAGCAGTGGATGCCATGCTCGAAAAACGCGCGCCAAGTTTTGAGGGCAGATAAGATTGTGATGTAGATCAAGAACGCGTCTCGGGCCCTGGTGCAATAAGGCACAACAGGAACAAGGACGCGATCATGACCTTATCTGCTCAGAGTTTCAGTGCCCAATCCATTTGGGATTATGTGGATGGCAAGAAGCGCGCCGCTGAGGCCGCTGAGCGGGCTGAGGCCGCCACGCGCCGTGCGGAACAGGAAAAGCTGCGTGAGGCGTTTGAGGCACGGGATGTCGCACCTGATGCCTTAGACCGCATCGCAACCCTGGTGCGCCGCGCCGTGGATGCCGGCGAAAAGGAAGCGCTGGTTATGCGCTTTCCATCGGAGTGGCTGCCTGATCAGGGGCGGTCCATCACCAGCCACGATCCTGCCTGGCGTGAAAGGCTGGGCGGCTTTCCGAAGCGCGCCTATGATTTCTTCGAACGCGAATTGGCGCCGCGTGGCTTTCAGATCAAGGTGCAAATCCTTGATTGGCCCGGCGGAATGCCCGGGGATGTCGGTTGGTTCATCACCTGGAAGCGTCCGGAGGAGGATTGAAGCGCGCTTGACTTGACATTGATCAAGTCAGCACCGAACGATCCCACCTATTCAGACGCCATTCCTCGGGAGGAAGCTGAGATGAAGCTCTGTGAAATTCTCGTTCATTTGGATCAATCGCCGCGCGCACAGGTGCGGCTTGATATCGCGGCGTCGCTCGCGCGGCAGCATGGCGCGCATTTGACCGCGCTGCAGGTCATTGATGTTGCGATTCCCGTCATGGCTATGGGTGATGGCGGTGGTGGTGGCGCTGTGATTGCGGAATTGATGGAACAGATGCGCCAATCTGCCTTGGCTGCCGGCGTGAAGCTGAAAGCGGGTTTCGAAGCCGCGCTGGCGCGTGAAGGTATCATGGGTGAATGGCGGCAGGTGGAAGGCACCACGCCGGAAATCCTGGCGCTGCATGGCCGTTACGCCGATCTGATCGTGCTTGGCCAGGATGATCCGGAAAGTGATAATGTGGGGCTTCTGGAGGCGGTGGTGTTCGATTCCGGGCGGCCCGTTTTGGCCATTCCCTTCGCCGGCAATTTCAAATCCATCGGCAAGCGCGTGCTGGTTGGCTGGAATGCAAGCCGCGAAGCCTCTCGCGCGCTGCATGATGCCTTGCCACTGATTGCCAAGGCGGAAACAGCCACGATCTTCCTGGCCAATCCCAAGCGCGGCCTGGATGGGCATGGTGAAGAACCGGGTGCCGATATCGCGCGGCATTTGGCGCGCCATGGGCTGAAAGTTGAGGTAGCCAAGGCGGTTGCGGATGATGTTTCAGATTCGGCGCTATTGCTCAATCACGCCAGCGATATGGGCGCGGATTTGCTGGTGATGGGCGCTTATGGCCATTCGCGCCTGCGTGAATTCATTCTAGGTGGAGTGACGCGCAGCCTGCTTCGCGAAATGACGATACCGGTGTTGCTTTCGCACTAGAGCATGTTGCGTTCACATGGGTTCACGCAACCTACTCTAAATTGTTGTTTTTCGAGCATCTTCACACGTTCAGATGATTCCATCTGAACGTGATCTGCTCTGGGGCGGTTGGCGTCCACAAGCATTCACTGGAATCGCTCTCAGCCATGGTTTTTTCGCATTTTCTGAGGCGTCAAGTGATTCCGCTTGGCTCGAAAATGCGATGATCATTCAGCCAACCGGCGGAAAATCAACGATAGATTATTCGCCGGCATCGCTTCTACTATCGGCGTGGCGAAACCTGCCGCGTTCGCGGCATCAGTAACCGCTTCTAGGTTACGCACACCCCAACGCGCATCCTGGGCGCGCAAGCTGCTATCGAATTCCGCGTTGCTGGGTGCCGTATGCTGCCCATCGCGTGCGAAGGGACCGTAGAGAAACAGCACCCCATCGCGCGGCAGAAGCCGCGCCGCACCGCGCATCAGCGCGCCGGTTGCTTCCCAGGGCGCGATATGGATCATGTTGATGCAAATGACAGCATCGGCATGGTTCAGCGGCCAGGCATCAGCCATGACATCCAGCGCCAGGGGCCGCAGCAGATTGGAAAGCTGCGCGTCACGCTGCCACGCCGTGATGCTGGCACGGGCAGAGGCATCAGAATCAGTCGGCTGGAAAGTTAGTCCCGGGAAATGTGCCGCGAAATGCAATGCATGCTCGCCGGAACCGCTCGCGATTTCCAGCACCAGACCTGATACGGGCAAATGACGCGCCAAGACTTCCGTGATCACGGCCTTATTGCGCGCGACCGCGGGTGCGAAGCGCCGGGCATCGTCATAAGACATCGGTCAGGCCATGCATTTATCCAATTCCGCAAATAGCCCATTGGAAGTGATTTTTTCCAGAGAGCTGAAATACCGCTGATAAATATCCAGCACCTTCTGTTTACGTTCCAGCACTTCCCGATCTGTCAGGCGTTTCAACAGTGTTGTGAAGGGCATGATGTCGTCTTCCCGTGGCCTAAGACTGCAGGAGCGCCAATCAATCAAGCGATCAAAGGGAAGTATCCAATTATCAGAAAGAATGATGGGAATGCAGCCAAAGGACATGGCTTCCAATAACCGATAGGAAAACAAGGCATCACCCCTTGGGATGAAGGCGAAATCGGCATTTTCCATGACGTCGCGATAGTTCTGATCGGCACGGCCCATCGTAGCATCAAGTTTCAGTTTGTCATGCTGGGATGCCTGGATGATCTGGATCAGGAATTTCTCTCCATCATGGCATTTCTGCGGGGCAGCTCGCACGGGATGGGAGAGCACGCCCTGGAAACCGGCAAGATGCCGCCGGCGACCTTCACCCCAATAATCCCGGTCGGAAACCTGAATCGGGAGCGCCGGCATGGATATGCTGCGTGGATTAAGCGAGCGATCAAGTTCAGAAAGGCAGCCATCCGCGACAAAAATATTTCGATATGCGCGCAGCATGCTCGAAACCCGAACAAATGGATTCATGTTGATGACAAGCAGTTTTTCCTGCGGATGGGATTGCGCCCAGGCGATGATACGATCGAAATATCGTTTTACGGTTCCATTCGCGGAAACATCATGTCCCATACCGCGAGTATAGCTGGAAGCCCTATCCCGATAGCGCGGCCAATTTGTCTCCATGGCCATATCTTCCTGCGGTAGGAAGATGGTGCGCGCACCCGTAGCGCCCACCGTTTGCAGTACAGCCAACAGCTTTTCCCAGAAGACAGTGCGCGGCATTCCCGCATCTTCCAGGACCAGGGCTAGGCGAAACATGCGGCATCTTGTGCGCGAAACGACATATCAGGCCGCACTTGCGCGAAACCGCGCCAGCGTTCCGCCGCGCAAGACAGCGCTTGGCAGGCGCCGGTCCAGGATGCGTTCTGCAAGCCTGCCCGCTTCCACCAAGGCTTCAAGATCAATGCCGGTTGCAATGCCAAGTTCCGCGCAGAGTAGTGCCAATTCCTCGGTTGCGATATTGCCCGGCGCGCCTGGTTGGCCAGCAAAGGGGCAACCGCCAAGGCCACCCACCGCGGCATCAAAACGCGCCACACCCATGCGCAGCCCCGCCATGGCATTGGCAATGCCAAGGCCGCGCGTATCGTGCAAATGCAGCGCAAGCCGCAATTCCGGCCAGCGATTGCGCACCCCACCCACCACGGTTTCGATCTGGTGCGGATTGGCCCAGCCCATGGTGTCCGCCAGGGTCAAGTCACGGATCGCGACTCCCGCTTCAGCGGCAATTTCCAAGCCATCCGCAATCGCTGCCATCACCCGCGCGGGGGCGACATCGCCGGCGTAATTGCAGCCAAAGGCCGCTTGCAGTCCAATCCGCGTCACCGGCACGCCAGCGGCGATATGTGCGGCGGTTTGCTTGCGCATAGCCTCAATTTGCCCGGCGCGATCACGGTTCAGGTTCTTCAGCGAAAACGCCTCAGACGCCGCAAGGCTGATGGAACCGAAAAGATGGAGCCGGTCCTTGAAGGCAAGCGCGCGATCCAGCCCCGCCGCGTTGAACCAAAGCGCAGTGTAGTGAATATCAGGCTTAGGCATGAAGCCCGCGACCACGGCTTCCGCATCGGTCCAGCCTGGCACCAGCCTAGGCGAGACAAAGGACGCTACCTGAATATGCTTGAGGCCGGTTGCCGAAAGCGCATCAATCAGCGCGATCTTGTCCGCGCTTGGGATGGGCTTTTTTTCGATCTGAAAACCCTCACGCGGGCCTTCTTCGGCGATATCCACCTGGCGTGGCAAATCAGACATGGGCAAACCCCTTTTTCGCCCATAAGCTATCGCAGCATCACGCGGCCGTGAATGTAGCGTAGTTCAGGCCGCGTCTTCACCTTCGCCAGTGCCAAGGGCGGTCAGCGCGTCTTCATTCAGGATTTCAATGCCGCTCTGGCCATGCAGGCGGATGAAATTGCGGCGGCGGAAGCTGGAAATGGCGCGGCTGACGGTTTCAAGCGTCAGGCCCAGGAATTCGCCAATATCGGCGCGGGTCGCCGGTAGGTCGAAGACGGGTCCCTTATGGCCGCGCCGGCGCTGCGCATCCACGAGCGAAAGTAGAAAGGCGGCGACGCGTTCTTCCGCAGTAAAGCGGCCCAGCGCCATGATATGTTCCTGGCTTTGCGCCAATTCCCGCGCGCAAAGGTCAAGAAAGCGGCGTTCCAGCAACGGGTAGCGACGGAATAATTGTTCAAGCTTGCGCCGTTCCATCCGGCAGACCTTGCCGCCAGTCAGCATTTCAGCGCCAAAGGCGTGCTCTTCGGCTGGCGTGAAGCCCAGAATATCGCCAGCGAAACGAAAGCCAATCGCGGCCTGCCTGCCATCCGGCAGCACGCGCATCAGCCGGGCCATGCCTTCCGTCAGCGTATAGACATAGCGTGCATCATCGCCCTGGTGAAAAATGGGCGCGCGCGCTTCAAGCGATACTCTTTCGCTATCGGCGGCTACATCATCCAGCGCGGCGGCGTCCAGCGGCGCGCATAAGCCAAGGGAGCGTGATCCGCATTTCATGCAGACATCGCCCTCGGCCCCAAGGCCATCCATCATCGAACGGGTGACATCAAGCGGGTTCATGCTCGCCTGCCTTTTCGCTTTGCCTTCTGGGCGGCGATCCCGTCTTGGATCCTCGCCTTTTAACCATTGTCCGCCTCTTTTTGCTTTTTATCAATAGAAATTTCCAGTGCTGTGGCGGCGCTGGACAAAGCCCCGCCAAGGGACAAGGCTTCCTTCGAATCGGCCCTAGCCAGACGCTGGAGAGTGAAAAATGGCCTTATCCGTCAGGGTGTGCGGCGCGGCGCGCACGGTGACCGGCTATTGCCTGGTGTTTGACACTGGGCAAAGCCGCTTCCTGGTGGATTGCGGCATGTTCCAGGGACCTAAGACACTGAAATCCCTGAATTGGGAGGAGTTCCCCTTCAACCCGCGTGAGGTTGACGCGGTGCTGCTGACCCATGCGCATATTGACCATTCTGGCCTGCTGCCCAAGCTGAAGGCGGCCGGCTTCAAGGGGGTGATCCACGCCACCGCCGCGACGGCGGACCTTTGTGCTGTCATGTTGCCGGATTCCGGCCATGTCCAGGAAATGGAGGTAGCGCAGCTTAATCGCCGCAACCGCCATCGGGGGCGCGCGCCAGTGCATCCAATCTACACCGTCGCGGATGCGGCGGCGGTGCTTTCGGCCTTCCATGCGGTTCCCTTCGGGCGCTGGGTGGAACCTGTGCCGGGGGTGCGGGCGCGCTGGTGGAATGCGGGGCATATGTTGGGCTCGGCCTCGATCGAAATTGAATGTGCGGATGGCACGGATGCGCCGGTGCGCGTGCTCGTCTCGGGTGATTTGGGGCCGGATTGTTCGGTGTTTCATCATGAATCCGAAGCGCCAGCGGCGCTTGATCATGTGTTCATGGAAAGCACCTATGGCGATGAGGACAAGCCCTGCGTGGATCATGTGGCGCGGCGGGAAAAACTGGCGTCTATTGTGCAAGCGGCGGCGAAGCCGGATGGCGTATTGTTGATTCCAGCGTTTGCCGTGGAACGCACCCAGGAAATCTGTTGGGATTTGGTGACGCTGATGCAGGCCGGCACCATTCCTGAAGTACCGATTTTCATGGATAGCCCGCTTGCGATCCACGCGACGGAAGTGTTTTTGGAACATGCGTCGGCGCTGGAAAATGGTTCTTCCGTCAGCCGTGCCTTACGTTCGCCACTGATCCGCCCAACGGAAAGCGGGGAAGCGAGCCGCCGTATCGCAGAAGCCGAAGGCTTTCACATCATCATCGCGGGTTCGGGCATGTGTGATGCCGGGCGCATCCGGCATCATTTGAAGCGCTGGCTCTGGAGCCCCGCCGCTACGGTGATGCTGACGGGCTATCAGGCGGAAGGCACGCTTGGGCGGCTATTGCAGGAAGGCAAGCGCGAAGTGCGCATCCAGGGTGAGACGATCCGTGTGGAGGCAACAATCACGGAAATTCGCGATTTCTCCGGCCATGCCGATGCGGCGGAATTGGCGCGCTGGCTTGCAGCGCGCGGGAAAGTCATGGGCGGCGTCTTCCTGGTACATGGCGAAGCACCCGCGATGGAAGCGCTCGCCAAACGCCTGACCGAAGGCGGGATTGCTACTGCGGATCAGGTCATCATGCCGGTTCTGGATGAAGGCTGGGCCTTGCCCAAGGCTGCGCGCCCGAAGCGCCTTGAAAGCAAGGCGCGCCGCGCCGATCCGGTGCGCAGCGTAAGGCCAGATTGGCATAATCAGCGCGCCGCATTGATGCTTGCGATCGAAAGTGCCACGGAAAACGCGCGGGATGACGCAGCGCGCGAAGCCTTGATGCATAAACTGCGCGCTGTGTTGGAAGCGCGTTGAATCCTTGGAAGTAGTGTATTCTAGGTTACTGACGCCGTTCGGATGGATTTACGCCAATTCCATAGAATGACCGGCAGCGCCAAGGCGGCACCCGCCAGGGTCATCTGGAGATTGGGTGAAATCATCAATAATGCGGATGCAACAAGCAATGCCTTCGCGCCAAGCCCCATATGGGTGAAGGCGTAACCAGTAGTGCCGATCCCCAATAGCAGAACACCCAGCGCGCAGGTGCCAGTGGTGATGAAGAAATCAGCCCAGGTGAAACCATCCACCATGATCAGCATGGCTGGCGAATAGGCGAACACAAAAGGCACTGTTGCCTTCGCCAGACCAAGCCGAAAGGCCGTATTGCCGGTCTTGAAAGGATCAGCGCCCGCAATGCCGGCGGCGGCATAGGCAGCGATACAAACCGGTGGCGTTAGGTCAGCAAGCACGCCGTAATAGAGAATGAACAAATGTGCAGCCAGCGGCGGTACACCAAGCTGAATCACGGCGGGTGCCGCAATGGCGGCAAGCACGATGTAAAGCGCGGTTGTCGGAATGCCCGTGCCCATCGCAATGCACACCAGCGCCACGAAAAGCAGCGTCAGAAACAGCGTAAGAGATTTCATATCCACCACGCTCTCGGGCAGGATGGATAGGATCGGCGACAGCCAGGCGGCCAAGGATGCTGCGGCTTGTGTCACCATGAAGCTTACGCGAAAGCCAGCGCCAGTCAGCGTAATCACTCCGACCACAACACCAACTGCCGCAGCCGCAGCGCCGACGGCAATCGCGTAGCGTGCGCCGATATCGAAGGAATCCCACAAATCACGCAGCGTCAGCCGATGGCGCGGATTGAGAAAGCCAACCACGATGCAGGCAGTGATGCCGTAGAATGCGGCCAGATATGGGGTATTGCCCTGAATGATCGCGCCTAGCAGCAGCACCAGCGGGATCATGGTAGGCCAACCTTCGCGGAGCGTCTTGCCAAAGCTTGGAATTTCCTCAGGCGGCAAGCCCTTCAGGCCGAATTTCTTCGCTTCAAAATGCACCTGAACAAAGACACCCCAGAAATGCATGAAGGCCGGCACGGCGGCCGCAATCAGCAGGGTTGTGAGTGGGATATTCAGGAATTCAATCATCACAAAGGCAGCGGCCCCCATGATGGGCGGTGTTATCTGCCCGCCGGCACTGGCCGCCGCTTCCACGGCGCCAGCGAATTGTGGGCGATAGCCAACGCGCTTCATGGCGGGAATGGTCAGCGTGCCGACGGTGACGGTATTGGCAATGGCTGAACCGCTGATCATGCCGAAAAGCGCCGAGCCAAACACCGAAACCTTCGCCGGCCCACCCGCAAATCGCCCCGCGGCGATGGATGCCATGTCAATGAAAAACTGCCCAAGCCCCATGCGTGTAGCCAGCACGCCGAACAGTACGAAGTGAAAAACATAGGTCGCAACAACCATGACCGGAATGCCGAATATGCCTTCCTGCGTCAGGTAGATATGGCTGATGAAGCCGGCCCAATCAGCACCAGGATGCGCCAATACGCCCGAAAGGTGATTGCCCCATAGCCCATAGGCGACACAGATCAGCACAATGATGGGCAGGGCCCAGCCCATGCTGCGCCGCGCCGTTTCCAGCGTCAGCACCAGCATCAGCGTGCCCATGATCACATCATTCGTATTGGGGCTGCCGATACGAAAGGTCAGATCATCAAACACCAGCGGCAGGTAAAGACAGGCCGAAACCATCAAGGCGGCAAGCAGCCAATCATACCAGGGCACGCCGCCAAAGGCTGGCCCCGGAATACGGGGGCCAGCAGGAAACATCAAAAAAATCAGCCCTAGCACAGCGGAAAGATGGATCGCCTTATGCCAATGCTCAGTCAGAATGCCGAAGCCAGCCGTATAGTAATGAAAAACGGAAAGCGCCACGAGCAGCGCCGGCACCAGCCGGGCCGCGAAGCCCGACAGCGTGCGAAAGCGCATTTCCGCATCATAGGTGCGTTCAAGCTCCGCCGCGCGGGCCAGATCAACCTGGCGGGCGGCTTCGGTTTTCTCGGTCACTTATGTCGGCTCAGCGGATCAGGCCGGCTTCGCGATAAAAGCGCTCCGCCCCGGGATGAAGGGGAACCACGCCGCGCCCGTTGATGGCCTCACGCAAGACGATTTCCTTGCCCTTGGCATGGCCGCGATCCATCAGCCCGCGGCTGACATCGGACCAAAGCGATTTGGTAATGGCATAGACAAGCGGTTCAGGCACGCTATCGCGCACCAGCCATAGCGCGCCGACGGTAAGCGTTGGTGTATCGCCTTCCAGCCCTTCATAGGCATTGGCTGGAATAACACCAAAGCTATAGAAAGGAGCGCGTTCGATCACGCGCAGGCCCTGCTCCCGCGGGATGGGCAGCATGCGGCAACCGGTGCGGCTGCAGAATTCGGTAATGGAGGAAGCCGGGTAGCCAGTGACGGTCAGCGCCGCATCCAAGTTGCGGTCCTGCATCCGTTCCACGCCCTGCTGCTGACTAAGGTATTCCGCGGTATATTCGCGGCCCGCGCGCAGGCCATGCGCCTCAAGAATCAATTCTGAACCGATGCGTGCGCCGGAAGCTTGCAAGCCGATGGCAATACGCTTGCCGCGCAAATCTTCAAAGCTGCGAATGCCGCTATCGCGGCGCACCGTGGCGTGGATATGTTCCGGGAAAAGATGAGCCAGGAAGCGCACGCGATCTGTCTTGGGGCGCCCTTCAAACAGGCCCGTGCCAGTGAAGCCCCAATGCGAAATATCTGATTGCACAAAGCCGCTTTCAGCATTGCCTGACTGGACCATATTGATGTTTTGCAGACTGCCCTGGGTGGCCTGCGCCACTGCCACCAGCCCTGGCACGCCGGCCGTGCCGCCGCCTTCGCCGCAAGGCGCGCCGGGCGGGCAGGAAATGGCGTTCGCCAGCACACCACCCACGGGATAATAGGTGCCGCCGGCGCTGCCTGTGCCGATGCGGAAAAATTGCGGCGCCTGGGCCTGTGCAAGGCCCGGCAAGGCCAGGCCGAAAACAGCCGCGGCGGCAAGAAGGTGTTGGCGTTTCAGCATGGAAGCCCTCCGTTCCCGATCAAATCCACGAAGATGCTAGACGCGGGCGATGGCCGCGTAAACCAAGCCTGGTTACGCTGCCGCCATGCCCCGCCGCCAGCGCAGCAGCAGAAAGACAATCAGCACGAATTGCAGCAGGTTGAAGCCAATGCCGGCCCACCAGGCGGCAGCGTAGAAGCCAAGCCAGTCATAAATATATCCAGCAAGCCAGGCACCGGCGGCCATGCCTGAAAGGCTCAGGAACAACAGCGTTGGCACGCGCCAATGCGCCTCAGACGCCGGAAATAGCGCGCGCAAGGTCAGCACATAAGCGGGGATGATGCCGCTAAAGCCAAGCCCGTAGGCAGCAGCGACGAAGAACAACCCGGCCTCATCTTGCGTTGCCAGAAAGCCAAGCATGCCCAAGATTTGCGCGAGCGATCCGAAGACAATCGTCCATAACCCGCCGATCTTATCCGAAAGCCAGCCCCAGAATTGCCGCGCCATGAAGGCGGCGAAGGTCAGTACGGAAAGCATCAGCGCGCCGCGGGATGCCGTGATACCCAAATCACCACAAAAGGCGACAAGATGCGCCGCCGGCATGGCCATTGGAATGCAGCACAGGAACGAACAGAAAGCCAATAGGAAGAAGGCCAGATGCCCATTCATGCCAAGCACGCGCGCACCTGGCTTCATTTTCTCGGCAAAATTGCCGGTGGTGGGTTGCGCCGGCGGCGGGCGCAGCACGAGTGCAGCAAGCGGCACCGCAATGGCCGCCACCAAAAGCCCATAGCCGAACATGGTGCGCTGCCAGCCATAATTGGCAATGGCACGCTCAAAAATCGGCGGCCACAAAAAACCCGCGACATATTGCCCGGAAGCAACCAGCGCGAGTGCCGTGCCGCGGCGCCGATCAAACCAAAGCGAGACATAAGCAAGCATCGGCGGAAACAGCGCACCATTACCAAACAACCCGACGCCAAGCCCAAGCCCAACCAGCAGCGCCCAGCTTTCGCCGAAGGACGCGAGCATCAGCCCAAGCGCGACGGCGATGCCGCCAATCATCGCGACCAGCCTTTGGCCAAAGCGCGCCACCATCACGCCGCAGACCATGCCGCCAATGGCGGTGCCAAAATAGGCAAGTGAATTCGCGAGCGATGGCAGGGAACGCCCGCCGCCAAAATCCTCGGCGATCTGCACCAGACCAACCACCACATTGATAGGGCCGCCGGCAGCAAGCGAGAGCATGGTCACCGCCGTCATGGCGACAATCCAGGAATAGCGCGAATCGATACTGCCCTGATGCGTTCCGGCCACGCGCTGTTTCCCCGCTGCTTCTGGGGTTACACTCCCTGAGGAAGCGCAGTATTGCAAGCCCATTTTGCCGTATAAGGGTAGCTTCGAAACCGTTGTCAGTAACGCGCGGCGCCGCTATTTGAGTCGGAAACACCCTGTGGTCTGACTTCGCCGGGTAACAATCAATCAAGATAAACCATTGTGGGGACCTGACCGGATGAATATCGTCTCAGAATTTGTTGCCCGGATCAAGGCTATTCACGCAACGGGCAACGCAACGGAACATTCCTACAGATCGGCCTTCGAGCGTCTATTTGCCGACCTTGGCGTCACGGCATTGAACGAGCCAAGGCGCATCCGCTGCGGTGCGCCCGACTTCATTGTCTCCCACGGTGAGATCGTAATTGGGCATCTGGAAGCCAAAGACGTACCCGTTTCCATCCGCGGCATGAAGGACAATAACAAGGAACAACAGGAACGCTATCGCGCCGCGCTGCCAAACCTGATCTATTCGAACGGGCTTGATTGGGATTTCTACCGTGACGGCGCGCTTCTGGCATCCGTGACCATCGCCGATTTTTTGATGGGCATCCAGCCGCGCCCTGTTCAATATGCAGCGCTTGAAAATCTACTGCGAGACTTCATAGCGCAGAGACCTCAATCCATCACTTCGCCCAAGGAACTTGCCGCAAGGATGGCCGGCAAGGCCAACCTTATCAAGGACGTGCTGCGCAGGACACTTCGCGAAGACGCGGATTTCCAGACTGAACTTGCCGCGCAGTATCACGCTTTCAAGGAACACCTGATCCACGACATTACGCCGGAGGATTTCGCCGATATCTACGCCGAAACCATCGCCTATGGCATGTTTGCGGCGCGGTTGCATGATACGACGCTTGACACCTTCAGCCGCCAAGAAGCGCTGGAGCTTCTGCCGAAATCAAACCCCTTCCTGCGCGCATTATTCGGCTATGTTGCCGGCCATGACCTTGATGACCGGATCGCCTGGATCATTGATGATCTCGCGCGTGTTTTTCAAGCCTCTGACATTGCCAGCATCATGCGGGGCTTTGGCAAATTGACCGGCCAGAATGACCCATTCTTGCATTTCTATGAAACCTTCCTTGCCGCCTATAACCCTGCTAAGCGCAAGGCGCGTGGCGTTTGGTATACCCCCGAACCCGTGGTGAATTTTATCGTCCGCGCAGTAGATGAAGTGCTGCAAACCGAATTCGGCCTGCCCGATGGCCTGGCCGATACATCCAAGGTCACGATTGACTGGGATAGCGGCCAGACCGACAAGAAGGGCAAGCCGATTATCAACCGGAAGGAAGTGCATCGCGTTCAAATCCTTGATCCCGCCACCGGCACCGGCACCTTTCTTGCCGAAGTCATCAAGCAAATTGCGCCCAAGGTGAAGGGCGTCGCCCCCGGCATGTGGTCCCGCTATATTGAAGCGGATTTGATCCCAAGGCTGCATGGGTTTGAACTGCTCATGGCGTCCTACGCCATGTGCCACATGAAGCTGGATATGATCCTGACTGAATTGGGCTATAAGCCCACCGGCAATCCCCCGCGCCTTTCGGTTTATCTGACGAATAGCCTGGAAGAGGGGGAACCGGTGAACCAGACCCTGCCCTTCTCCCAATGGCTTTCGCGGGAGGCGAAGGGGGCCAATAGCATCAAGCGCGATACGCCCATCATGTGCGTGATTGGAAATCCGCCTTATTCGGGCCATTCGTCCAATAAGGGCAAGTGGATCAGCGGCCTGATGGAGGCCTACAAGCAAAGCCCCGAGTTGAAGCGGCCGGCGCAGGCGAAGTGGCTTTCCGATGACTATGTGAAATTCATCCGTCTCTCCGAACACCTGATCGACCGTAATGGCGAAGGCGTTCTCGGGTTCATCACGAATCACTCCTATCTCGACAACCCAACCTTTCTGGACATGCGCGAGCACCTGATGCGGACTTTCGACCGCATCTATGTCATGGATTTGCACGGAAATGCCAAGAAAGAGGAAGTCGCTCCGGACGGATTGCCCGACAAGAATGTCTTCGACATTCAACAGGGCGTAGCCATAATTATCGCGATTAAGAAAATACCGACGAGTAAGGCTAAGAAACTCGCGAAAGTATATCATGCCGACCTATGGGGCAGCCGAGCGGCGAAGTATACAGCCCTTGGAACGGCGACAATAGCCAGCGCAGGTTTTAGCGATGTTACGCCTTTGAAGAGCCCCTGGCCGTTTAAGCCAAGCAACTGGAATCTGCATGAAACCTACTATGGATTTCCCAGTATCCCTCATTGGTTTTCACCGAGCGGGCCGCCTGCTCCTGGCATTGTCACGACCCATGATCAATTTGCGATCTCTTGGTCGGAAGGCGAGGCTTGCGCCAAAGTTGAGCAATTTCTCAAGACGCAGACTGAGCAAGAGGCGCGTTCTATCTGGAAGTTGTGCTCCCAAGAGCAGTGGAATTACAACCGTGCCATGAAGGGATTGGCGAATGGTGCATGGCGCGAACTAGTCAAACCGATAAGTTACCGGCCATTCGACATTCGCTATACGGTCTATGATCCTAACGTTGCTGTTCATCGTCGCGAACGAGCATCACGCCATATGCTCGATGAGAATATTGCGTTGCTCACCACTAAGGCAAATAGAGACTCAGAATTTGCGCACGCTTTGGTTTGCTCTGGTCTCTCCGAGGTAATTGGGTTGTCGCCAAAAACAGCTTCCAACTCGATGCATATTCCTCTCTACCTCTATCCTGAGGAGCAGGATCTCGAGAAAAATCGTCGCATTAACCTGGACCGCAAGCTATGGGACGAACTGAAGAAACGAGCGGCACACCCCAGCCACGGCACCCCTGATGAAGTCCAGGTCTTCGACTATATCTATGGCGTGCTGCATTGCCCCGCCTATCGCGCAACCTATGCGGAATTTCTGAAAATTGACTTCCCCCGCATCCCCTGGCCCGCCAGCCCGGATGAATTCTGGGATGTCTCAGCCAAAGGCACGCAACTCCGCAAACTCCATTTGATGGACCCTGCCACCATCGGCCCCACCCCCTATCCCTTCATTGGGGAAGGCGACAATCTGGTGGACAAGCCCGATTTCCGCGATGGCAAGGTCTGGATCAACAAGACGCAGTATTTTGATGCCGCACCGAAAATCTCATGGGGCTTTTATATCGGTGGCTATCAGCCCGCCCAGAAATGGTTGAAAGACCGCAAGGGCCGGGCGCTCAGCTTTGATGACGTCAAACATTATCAGCGCATCCTGAAAATCCTGTCGGAGACGGACCGCATCATGAAAACAATAACCATGACGCTGCCAACCGCTGCATAGCGCCGCTCTGCAATTCCCGCATTGCGCAAGGGCCAGGCTTTGTGCTGAATTTGTGCCAGGAGGCTGCCATGCTGATCATGCTCGCCCTGCTTGCCCTTGGTCCCTGCCTTGAAGCGCCCGTGATCTCGGCGCCGCAGCAAAGCGAAAATCCAGCGCCACCGCGCCCGGACCAACCCTTTCCACGCCCGCCACGTAGCTGCACGCCGCCAGCGCCGCCCACAAGCTGATGGTGCCGCCTGTTGTGATCCTCACCGGCGCGGGGATTTCCCGCGAATCCGGCCTTGCCACGTTTCGTGATGCCGATGGCATTTGGGCGCGCCACAGGATTGAGGATGTGGCAACGCCGCAGGCCTTCGCGCGCAATCCGGAATTGGTGCAGGGTTTTTACAATGCGCGTCGCGCACAGTTGCGTGATCCCGCCATTCAGCCAAACGCAGCACATCTTGCCTTGGCGCGGCTGGAAGCCGCCTGGCCCGCGCCAGTGACGCTGGTGACACAGAACATAGATGGCCTGCATCGGCGCGCGGGATCGCGCAATGTGATCGCCATGCATGGCGAATTGCTGAAGGCGCGCTGCCTTGCTTGTGGTGGTGTCAGCGAATGGGCGCAGGACATCACCGCCCATGCCGCCTGCCCGGCTTGCGGCACAACGGGACGGCTGAGGCCTCATGTCGTCTGGTTTGGCGAAATCCCGCTGGAGATGGAAAGGATAGAGGCCGCGCTGGATGATTGCGGTATATTTGTTTCCATCGGCACATCCGGCCAGGTCTATCCCGCCGCCGGTTTTGTGCGAGCGGTGCGCGCGCGGGCGCGCTGCGTGGAATTGAATCTGGAAGAAACGGAAGGCACCGCCTTGTTCCATGAAGCGCAGCACGGCCCGGCAACCGTCACTGTGCCAGCCTTTGTGGAGCACATGCTGGCTTCATGCGGCTGATCCTGGCGGTAGTGCTGTGTTTGACATGGCCAGCTTCGGCGCAGATGCCGGGGATGAACCCAGGGCCTGATCCGCGCCTGCCCGTGCCGGCGGCGCATCCGCCCTGGCATGCGGTGGCCTTGATTGAAGCGGAAGGGGCGGGGCTTTGCACCGGTGCCATGGTGGCGCCCGCAATCGTGCTGACCGCAGCGCATTGCGTGAAGGATAAACCAGGCACCGCGCTGCTACCGCCACCACAGATTCGTGTTTCCATCGGAGGCGCGGAGGCGCGCGGCGTTGCACTGCGTGTCGGTGCTGGTTTTGATCCGGTGCGGGAAGCGCCCTGGGCTTCGGATTGGGCAATGGTTTCGCTGAACGCGCCGATTGGCGCGGGCCGCGTCTTGGCCCTGCTGCGGGAAACACCGCCGGCAGGCAGCATCCTGGCGCTGCCCGGCTTTCAGCAGGATGAACGCGGCGCTCTGCTGGTGGACCCCGCTTGCCGCTATTTGGGCCTGCGCCGGGTTGAAGGGGAAGGCGTGATGCTCGCGCATGATTGCGCCGGCACCACCGGGTCTTCCGGCGGGCCATTATTGCTGCGCGGCGCTGATGGCGCCTTTGCCATCATTGGTGTGCAAAGCAAGGGAATTTTGGGCCGCGCTGGTGGGCTCGCCGTGCCTGCGCTCGTTATCCCCTCTCCCTAACGAAGCGCCCCTGCCGGTTTTGGTGAGGCCCCCGCGGCATTGCCCGCTGAACGCCCAGCATCCACCGGTAGGGTCTGACCCGTGATCCAGCGTGCTGCGGGTGAGGCCAAAAAGCACGCGGCTTCCGCTACATCCCAGGCGCTGCCTTCGATTTTCAACATGCCAGATTGCGCACGCTGCTGGCGCAATTCTTCCGTCATGCCGCGTGATGCCACCATGGGCGTATAGACATAACCAGGCGCCACAGCATTGACGCGGATATTATCAGCCCCGTGATGTCCGGCCATGGCGCGTGTCATTTGCACAATCGCACCCTTGGTGGTGGCGTAGAGCAAACCGGGATGCCCCGCGCGCAGCCCGGCAACCGATGAAAGGTTCACAATCGCGCCGCCGCCCGATTTGCGCATTTCCGGCACGGCATATTTCGCCATCAGCATCACGGATTTCACATTGACCTGCATGGCGTAATCCCAGGCATCCGGGTCCACGCCCTCCGCATTGCCAGGCGGGCCGCTGATACCGACATTATTGACCAGAATATCCACGCGCCCCCAAAGCCGCATGGCTTCCGCGACCGCCGCCGCGCAATCATCGGCCTTTGAAACATCGGCTTCCGCCAGGGCGCAAATATCACCTTCAGCGGCGATCATCTGCGCGGTTTCTTCCAAGGCGGCGCGGTCCACATCCAACAGCAGTACCTTGGCACCGCGCGCGGCCATGAGCACGGCAATGGCGCGGCCATTGCCGATAGTGGTGGCACCCGCCCCAGGATTGCGCGAACCAGCGCCAGTGACGATCGCGACCTTGCCGGTCAGGCGCGTATTGTCTTGCATTGGTAACCCTTCATGCCATTGGGCAAAGTGCTGGCGTTACCGCACCCTATTCGCTACCAGCTCATCCACCACAGCCGGATCAGCGAGGGTGCTGGTATCGCCCAACCCATCCACCTCATTCGCTGCGATCTTGCGCAGGATTCGGCGCATGATTTTACCGGAACGGGTTTTCGGCAGGCCGGGCGCCCATTGAATGGCATCCGGTGTCGCGATGGGGCCGATTTCCTTGCGCACCCAGGCAACCAATTCCTTGCGCAGCACATCAGTGGGCTCAATGCCCGCCTTCAAGGTCACATAGGCGTAAATGCCCTGGCCCTTGATGTCATGCGGCATGCCAACCACCGCGGCTTCGGCAACAGCGGGGTTCGCGACCAACGCGCTTTCAATCTCAGCCGTGCCCATGCGGTGGCCGGCGACATTGATCACATCATCCACGCGCCCCGTGATCCAGTAATAGCCATCGGCATCACGCCGTGCGCCATCGCCGGTGAAATACATGCCCTTGAAGGTGGAAAAATAGGTCTGCACGAAGCGTTCATGATCGCCATAAACCGTGCGCATCTGGCCAGGCCAGCTATCCAGAATCACAAGGTTACCCTCGGTCGCGCCTTCCAAAAGCTTGCCCTCACCATCCACCAGCGCGGGCCGCACACCCGGCAGCGGCAGCGTGGCGGAACCTGGCTTTTGCGCGACCGCGCCCGGCAGCGGCGAGATCAAAATGCCGCCGGTTTCCGTCTGCCACCAGGTATCCACAATCGGGCAGCGGGTATCGCCCACCACGCGATAATACCAAAGCCAGGCTTCGGGATTGATCGGTTCACCCACGCTGCCCAGGATGCGAATGCTTGAGCGATCATGCTTCTTCACCGGTGCCTCACCATCGCGCATCAAAGCGCGAATCGCGGTGGGTGCGGTGTAGAAGATATTCACCTTGTGCTTTGCCACCACCTGCCAGAAGCGCCCGGAATCTGGCCAGCTTGGCACGCCTTCAAACATCAAGGTGGTGGCACCATTCGCGAGCGGTCCATAAACAATATAGGTATGCCCGGTCACCCAGCCGACATCAGCCGTGCACCAATAGATTTCGCCATCGCGGTAATCGAAGACTTTTTCATGCGTATAGGATGCCCAGACCATATAGCCGCCGGTCGTGTGCAAAACGCCCTTCGGCTTGCCTGTGCTGCCTGAGGTATAAAGGATGAAAAGCGGGTCTTCCGCGCCCATCGGCTCGGGCTCACATGTTTCGGGCTGGCCGGCGGTGATCGCATCCCACCAATGATCCCGGCCGGACATCATTTCCACAGTGCCGCCGGTATTGCGCGCCACAATGACGTTCTTGATCGAAGGGCAGGTCAGCAGCGCTTCATCCGCATTTACCTTGAGCGGCACGCGCCGCCCGCCGCGCCTTCCTTCATCGGCGGTGATCAGCATGACACATTCGGCATCCTGAATGCGTGATGCGAGGCTATCTGGTGAAAACCCGCCGAAGACAATGGAGTGAATGGCGCCAACCCGCGCGCAGGCCAGCATGGCGACCGCCGCTTCCACAATCATCGGCAGATAGATGCAAACACGATCGCCTTTTTTCACGCCAAGCTTGCGCATGGCATTGGCCAATTTGCAGACGCGCGCATGTAATTCGCGGTAGGTCACCTTGGCATCCGCGGCCGGGTCATCGCCTTCCCACAGGATCGCCACCTGATCGCCGCGCGTGGCAAGATGCCGGTCAAGGCAGGAAACCGAGGCATTCAGCACCCCATCCTCGAACCATTTGATTGAGACATTGCCGTTGAAATCGGTATTCTTGATTTTCGTGGGCGCCTTCATCCAGGCGATGCGGCCGGCTTCTGCGCGCCAGAAGGCATCCGGGTCTTTCGCCGCGGCGTCATACATGGTCGCACGCTGCGTTTCCGTCACACGCGCCTTGGCGACGATTTCGGGTTTCAGCGCGATCAATTCATCAGCCATGCCTGGGTCCTTCCCCTTAATTGAGCCTTTCTATCGGGGGGAATGTGCGTCCGGGATTTGCGAAACGTCAATCTTTGCGGTGGGCTGAGGCCGCCCCAAACAACAAAGCCCGCCCCCTTTAGGGGCGGGCCTCGCGCTTGGCCGGCGGGCAGGGCGTAACCGCCCGCCGGTTTTGCTGTCAGCTCAGCGGGTTGCGCCGGCCGAGGGGGCCGCCGGCGTCACCGTGCGGGCCTGGCCATTCCCCTGATGGCCGCGCACCTGGCCCGAGGTGGCTTCACCGGGCTTGGCCCCTGCCGGCGCCTGGGCGGCGGGGCGGCTGCCCTGGGCGGGGGCGGTGCTTGCCGTCCCCTGGGCGAGCGCCGCGCCTGTCAGCGCGAAAGCAAGGCCGGTAGCGAGAAGAGAGGTCTTGGTCATGTAGCGCATCTTGTCCTCCTATGGTTGAACTGTGCGCAGGGAGATATGACCCCATCGGCAAGGCGGCTCTGCGTCTTTCGCAAGGTATTTTCAGGACTTTTGCGGCGGCGCCATGGCGGGCATGGCGGGATTGCGGCGGAACACACAGTTTAACCTGAAATGTTTACCAAAAACACACGCGTCGAATACTAATATTATTGGGATTTATATGACCAAGGCCATGACGCTTCGAATAATCCTGAACCCTGCCGCCTTCCTGCTGGTGCTCGCAGTATTATGCGGTCAGGTCAGAGATGCCCAGGCTCAGTCGCCCCCTTCGTCCCCGCAGGCGCGTAACGCGAGCATGCCTACGGGGATCGGCTTCCCCGTGCGGTTGGGGGACAGTTTCCGCGACTGTTCTGACTGCCCGGAATTGGTGGTGATCCCGCCCGGCCGATTCCTGATGGGCAGCCCCGCGACCGAAAAGGGGCGCTACTCCAATGAAGGCCCCCAACGGGATGTCGTGCTCCGCGCGCCCCTAGCGGTAGGCAAGTTTGAAGTAACCTTCGCCGAATGGGATGCCTGCGTGGCAGCCGGCGGCTGCAGTCATCGCCCCAATGACCGGGGCTGGGGCAGGGGGTTCCAGCCGGTGATTGACGTGAGCTGGGAAGACACGCAGCAATACATTCTCTGGCTCAAACAGCGTACCGGTAAGCAATATAGACTGCTGACGGAAGCGGAATGGGAATATGCGGCCAGGGCAGGCACTACGAGCGCCTTTGTGACTGGCCATGCAATCAGCGAAGCGCATGCCAATCATAATTATCTGGCCAATCGGCCGCGCCCCACCGGCAGTTATGCGCCAAATCGCTTCGGGCTCCACGATATGCATGGCAATGTCTGGGAATGGGTGCAGGATTGCCTTGAACGCAATTACGTAAATGCGCCCGGCGATGCCTCTGAACCGGTGGTCACGCAGGGCTGCGCATGGCGCGCGACGCGGGGCGGATCCTGGAGCAATGCCAGTTCATTTCTACGTTCGGCTATGCGCTACGGAATTCCTGCCACGAACCGACGAGACGATACCGGCTTCCGTGTTGCTCGCTGGTGAATTCCGGTAGGGAAGATTTGGCGAATCACACCAAGAATGTGTTTTGAAAAGCAGCCCCTACCTTCTTTGCGTCGTCATCTTCGTTGAAGATGCGCTGATGCTCAAGGATTTTCGAGCCACGTGGAGTGACTTTGGCGGCTCGGGAAATGCGACAAAACGGTGGTCTAGGGCGTGCCCGGTTCAGGTTGGTTCAGCGCGCAGTCACTAGACAACCACCTGGTCGCATGTCCCGCTTCGCCAAGTCATTCCACGTGGCTCGGAGATGGCCTCGCTTAGGGTCAGTCGTACCGCCAGCTTTGTCTAAACATCGCAACGCTATCAGCCCCGCTTCTGTCCTTTGAGAGTGGATCGCTTTCCCTTGGCTGGCACGCAGGCAAGCCTACTGTTCACGCCACAGGCAATATCTGTTGTCGGCCGCCATCGGTCAAAATCCGACCAGCTTGAGGCAAGGGTGATTGCCCACTAGGGTGCGCTCGTGACCCAACCCTCAACGAACCGAACCCCTCTGCTGTTCATCCTGGCACCCTTGGCAGGAATCGCGGCCTGGCTTGGCATTGGCAAGGTAGAGCTCGAGCTGCTGGCCCTGCTCACGCTGGTGGCTCTGCTCTGCAATGTGGTGGCGGCGGTGCATCACGCCGAAATCGTCGCGCTGCGCGTCGGCGAACCCTTTGGCGGCTTGATATTGGCGCTTTCCGTCACGGTGATCGAAGCCGGTCTGATTATTTCCCTGATGTTGAGCGGTGATGAGAACCCGAATCTGATGCGCGATACTTTGCTCGCCACCGTCATGCTCGTACTGCATGGGATTGCCGGGCTGGCGATCCTGGTGGGCGGTATTGTGCATCGGGAAAACCAATTCCGAGTCGCAGGCGCCAATGCGCTACTGGCGGTATTGATGCCAATGGCGGTGCTGGTGCTGATCGTGCCCAATCATGTGGTCTCGGCGCCCGGCCCCTATTACAGCGCGGCGCAATTGGCCTTTGTTTCGCTTGTTTGCCTTGGGCTTTATGGCGCCTTCCTGTTTGTGCAGACCAATCGCCACCGGGAATATTTCCTGCCGGAAGACAGCGCGGTTGGTGAAGGCCATACCCGGCCAAGCGGGCGCTTGGCGCTGCTATCCTTCGCCTTGCTGTGTCTGTGCCTGCTTTCGGTGGTGATGCTTGCCAAATGTCTGGCGCCGGCGCTGGAAGATGCGGTGGTGGCGGCCGGTGCGCCGGCGGCGATTGTCGGCGTGATTGTGGCGGCGATTGTGCTGATGCCCGAATCGGGCGCGGCGCTGCGGGCCGCGGCGCATAACCGGATGCAATCGGCCATCAATCTGGCGCTTGGCAGTGGCGTTGCCTCGATTGGCCTGACTGTTCCAACCGTTGCAGCCGTGACGGCGTGGCATGGCCAACCCCTTGCCCTTGGCATTTCGCCGGGGCATTCCGTTTTATTGGCCCTTGGCTTTGCTGTCGCCATGCTGACCTATGGCACGGGGCGAACCAATATTCTTTCCGGCATTGTACATCTGATCCTGGCAGCAACCTTCGTTTTCACGATTTTCGCGCCGTGAAGCGGCTACGCAGCCTACCCCGTCCCCAGCCCGCCGGTTGCCTGAGGCCGCCTCGCGCCCTATAGCGCCCAGGGTCCAGTCACAGCCATCAAGGTTCCCCCACACGTGGCCACCATCGCCGCCCCCGACGCGCCAAACCCCGCGCTCGCCGCCCAGGCGGCCATTCTTGCACGCCCCCTCGATGATCCTCGCCGCATGGCCAATGCCATCCGGGCCTTGGCGATTGACGCGGTGGAACAAGCCAAATCCGGCCATCCCGGCATGCCCATGGGCATGGCCGATGTGGCGACTACGCTCTTTACCGGTTTCCTGAAATACGACGCCGCCGACCCGCGCTGGCCGGATCGGGACCGCTTTGTGCTGTCTGCCGGCCATGGGTCCATGCTGCTTTACGCCCTGCTCCATCTGACGGGGCATGAGGGCATGGGGGCGCATGAGCTTCGCCGCTTCCGCCAGCTCCATTCGCCGGCCGCCGGCCACCCCGAATTTGGCGAGCATCCGGGGATTGAGACGACCACCGGCCCGCTCGGTCAGGGGATTTCGACCGCCGTTGGCATGGCCATGGCGGAACGCATGATGGCGGCGCGATTTGGTGCCTCCTTGGTGGATCACCGCACCTGGGTCATCGCATCAGATGGTGATTTGCAGGAAGGGGTGGCGCATGAAGCCGCTGCCCTGGCCGGACATTACGGGCTGGCCAAGCTGACGGTGCTTTGGGATGACAATCACATTTCGATTGATGGCGACACGGCGCTGTCATTCTCGGAAGATGTGCTGAAGCGCTTCCAGGCCTATGGCTGGGCCGTCAGGCGCGTGGATGGGCATGATGCGGGCGAATTGGCCGCCGCAATGTCCTGGGCCATGCGCAACCGCAAGCCGACCCTGATCGCCTGTCGGACCATTATTGGCCTTGGTGCGCCGACCAAGGCGGGCACGGCGGGCAGCCATGGCTCGCCTTTGGGCGCCGCTGAAGCCGCCGCCGCGAAGCAGGCTTTGGGCTGGACAGCCGCGCCCTTTGAAGTGCCGGCGGATATCAAGGCGCTGTGGGAGGCTGCCGGGCGGCGCGGCGCGGGCGCGCGGCGTTCCTGGCTGAAGCGCATCGCGAAACACCCGCAGCGCGCCGAATTTGAACGCGCCATGGCCGGGCGCCTGCCGGAAGCCTGGAATGAGGCGCTGTCGGCACTCCGCGTCCAAATCGCCGCTGACAAACCGAAGCTCGCAACCCGCGTGTCCAGCCAGAAGGCGCTGGAAGCGCTGGTGCCATCCGTGCCGGAAATGGTCGGCGGTTCGGCGGATTTGACCGGTTCCAACAATACCAATGTGAAGGGCGTGCCGGCGATTGCGCCGGGTAATTTCAGCGGCCGTTTCGTGCATTGGGGTGTGCGGGAACATGGCATGGCGGCGGCCATGAATGGCATGGCGCTGCATGGTGGGATCATTCCCTATAGCGGCACCTTCCTGGTCTTCAGCGATTATCTGCGCCCTGCCGTGCGCTTGGCCGCGCTGATGCGCCAGCGCGTCATTCATGTGCTGACGCATGATTCAATCGGCCTTGGCGAAGATGGGCCGACGCACCAGCCGGTAGAGCATATCGCTTCCTTCCGCGCCATGCCGAATGTGCATGTGTTCCGCCCGGCGGATGCGATGGAAACCGCCGAATGTTGGGAATTGGCTTTGCGCCGCGCCGATGGGCCATCCTTGCTCGCTTTGTCGCGCCAGAACCTGCCGACGCTGCGCACCGATGCGGCGGAAAATCGCTCGGCCCGCGGTGGCTATGTGCTGGCGGAAGCCGATGGCGCGCGGCAGGCGACGCTGATTGCGACCGGCAGCGAAGTATCACTGGCGATGACCGCGCGGGATAGCCTGCAAGCGGCGGGCATCCCGACCGCTGTGGTATCCTTGCCGTGCTGGGAATTGTTTGCCGCGCAGGATGACGCCTATCGCGCCAGCGTGCTGGGCAGCGCGCCGCGTTTTGGCATTGAAGCCGCGGTTGGCTTTGGCTGGGAACGCTGGCTGGGCGCGGATGGGGTTTTCATTGGCATGGCGGGCTTCGGTGCCTCGGCGCCCGCCGATGATCTCTTCAGGCATTTCGGCATTACGCCGGAAGCGGTGATGGAAGCCGTGCGCAAGCGGCTTGGCGATTGAGTTCAGGTTTTTCGGGGAAGGAAAATATCATGGCCGTGAAGGTTGCCATCAATGGGTTTGGGCGCATCGGGCGCCTGGTGCTGCGCGCGATGATTGAAAGCAATCGCCGCGATGTGGAATGCGTCGCGATCAATGATCTTGGCAGCGTTGAAGCCAATGCGCATCTGTTCCGTTATGACAGTGTGCATGGCCGCTTCCCCGGTGAGGTTGCGGTGGATGGCAACAAGATCATCATCACCGCCAATGGCCGCATTTATGCGCCGATTATTGTCAGCGCCGAACGTGACCCGACCAAGGTGCCCTTCCAGGGTGTTGATGTCGCCATGGAATGCACCGGGATTTTCACCAGCAAGGAAAAGGCTTCCGCGCTGATCACGGCAGGTGCCCGCAAGGTGGTGATCTCCGCCCCTGGCGACAATGCGGATGCGACCATTGTCTATGGTGTCAATCACAAGACGCTGACGAAAGACATGACGGTGATTTCCAACGCGTCCTGCACGACCAATTGCCTCGCACCCGTGGCCAAGGTGCTGCATGAGAATTTCGGCATTCTGCGCGGCTATATGGTGACGATCCATGCCTATACGGGTGATCAGAACACCGTTGATACGCTGCACAAGGATCTGCACCGCGCCCGCGCCGCGGCGGTTTCCGCGATCCCGACCTCGACCGGCGCGGCCAAGGCAGTGGGCCTGGTGATGCCGGAATTGAAGGGCAAGCTGGATGGCACGGCCATTCGTATCCCAACGCCCAATGTCTCGCTCGTGTCGCTGGATTTCGTCCCCGCCAAGGAAGGTGTGACGAAGGAGGCTGTGAATGCGGCGATGAAGGCAGCGGCTGAAGGGGAACTCAAGGGCATCCTCGGCTACAATACCGAACCGCTGGTCAGCATTGATTTCAACCACAACCCGGCGTCTTCCACCTTTGATGCGACGCAGACGCAAGTGGTGGATGGCGGGCTGGTGCGCGTCCTGTCCTGGTATGACAATGAATGGGGTTTTTCGAACCGCATGAGCGATACCGCCGCGCTGTTCGGTTCCCTTTGATTTAGCTTTGCGGGGCAGCGCGGAGAAGTGCTGCCCCACCTGCCCGAGGTTCCATCATGGCTTTCAAGACGATTGATGCGCTGCCTGCCAAGGGTCAGCGCGTATTGCTGCGTGCCGATTTGAATGTGCCGGTCAAGGATGGCCGCATCACGGATCGCACGCGCATCGAAAGGCTTTGCCCGACCATCGCCGAATTGGCGCATAAGGGGGCGCGCGTTGTGGTGCTGAGCCATTTTGATCGGCCCAAGGGCAAGCGCGTGCCGGAAATGTCCCTGAAGCCGATGCAGGAAGCGCTGGCCGCCGCGCTACATCGCCCGGTTGCCTGGTGCGATGATTGCGTGGGGGATGCCGCGGAAGCGGCGGTCGCGGCTTTGCCCGAAGGTGGCGTTCTCCTTCTGGAAAACACGCGCTTTCATGCCGGTGAGGAAAAGAATGACCCGGCCATGGCGGCGGCCCTTGCCAAGCTTGGCGATGCCTTTGTGAATGACGCGTTTTCGGCAGCACACCGCGCCCATGCCAGCACGGAAGGTGTCGCGCGCCTGCTGCCCGCCTATGCCGGGCGGCTGATGGAAGCGGAATTGAAGGCGCTGGATGCGGCGCTCGGCAATCCCGCGCGGCCGGTGGTGGCGATTGTGGGGGGTGCCAAGGTTTCGACCAAGCTTGAATTGCTCGGCAATCTTTGCAGCAAGGTGGATGTGCTGGTGATTGGCGGTGCCATGGCCAATACCTTCCTCGCCGCGCAAGGCCATGGCATGGGCAAATCCCTGCAAGAAGCCGAAATGCACGAAACGGCGCGCCAGATTCTGGAGCAGGCCAAGGCCGCGAATTGCGAAATCCTGCTCCCGGTTGACCTGGTGGTGGCTGAGGAATTCCGCCCCAATCCGCCTACCCGCACCGTCGGCGTGGATGATGTGCCTGAAAATATGATGGCGCTGGATGTTGGGCCGGAAACCGAGGCCATGTTGGAAGCGCGGCTGCGCACCGCTTCCACCCTGGTCTGGAACGGTCCGCTCGGCGCGTTTGAAACCACGCCCTTTGATGCGGCGACGGTTGCGGCAGCGCAAACCGTTGCGGCGCTCACGCAATCCGGCGCGCTGAAATCCATCGCGGGTGGCGGCGATACGGTGGCAGCACTCCGCCATGCCGGCGTGTTGGAGCGGATGAGCTATGTCTCGACCGCCGGCGGCGCCTTCCTGGAATGGCTGGAAGGCAAGGAATTGCCGGGGGTTGCCGCGCTGGGTTGAATACAACGTAAGGGCAGGTTGACGCTGCCCGCCAAGGTGCAAAACTATTCTCACTCAAAGGGTGGGAACAGGCCATGCGGCAAATGCATCTTGTCGGCTTCATGCAGGCGCAGAACTGCACCAATTACGCCAGTTCCTGGCGGCACCCGCTATCGCGCACGGATTTTCTGACCGCCGATTTCTATCAGGAAATCGCCCGCATTCTGGAAGCGGGCAAATTCGATCTTGGCTTTTTCGATGACCGGCTTTCCATGCCGGATCGCTACGGCAATGATCATCACCACACCGTGGAACACGGCATTCGCTGCGTGAAGCTTGATCCCATTGTGACGCTGACGATGATGGCTGCCGTCACCTCGCGCCTCGGTCTCGGTTCCACCGCTTCAACCACTTATTACGAACCCTTCCATGTCGCGCGCACCATGCAAACGCTCGATCTGATGAGCAACGGGCGCGCGGCCTGGAATGTGGTGACATCGCTGAATGACGGCGAAGCGGCCAATATGGGCCATGATGAGATGATGGAGCACGACCAGCGCTATGACCGCGCTGATGAATTCGTGGAAATCGTGCTGGGCCATTGGGATGCCTGGGACCCGGATGCGCTGATTGTGGACAAGGCCTCTGGCCGCTTTGCCGATGGCAATAAGGTGCGGCGCTTGGATTATCGCGGGCAGTTCCTGAAATCGCGCGGGCCCTTCACCGTGCCGCGCAGCCCGCAGGGCCGGCCGGTTGTGATCCAGGCCGGCAGCAGCGGGCGCGGCAAGCGCTTTTCCGCGCGCTGGGCAGAGCTTGTCTTTGTCGCCTATCATGATGTCGCTTCCGGCGCGAAGGAATACGCCGAATTCAAGCACATGATCGCGGATGCCGGGCGCAATCCGGACCATGTGAAGGTGGCAACGCTGATCTCCCCCATCTGCGCCGCGACCAAGGCCGAAGCCGAAGACAAGGCCGCGCTGATCGCAAGCCTGCCGCTCGAAATTGATGCGCTGTCCCTGCTGTCGGAAGCGCTGAATTTCGATTTCGCGACCAAGGGCATGGACGAGCCCTTCAGTGATGAGGAAATGGCCAGCATGCAAGGGCTGCAGGCCATTCGTGACCGCGTTGTCCGCAATACCGGCAAGAAGAACCCAACCGTGCGCGAATTCATCACCGGCAGTGGCAGGGGCCGACCCAATATGAATATGGTGGGCGGTCCCAAGGAAATTGCCGATAAGATGGAAGAATGGTTCACCAAGCCCGCTTGCGATGGCTTTGTGGTGGCGGCGACCTATGTGCCCGATGGCTACCGCGATTTCGTGACGCATGTGGTGCCGGAACTCCAACGCCGCGGGCTGTTCCGCAAGGAATATGCGGGGGCGACGCTGCGGGATCATTTGGGTCTGGCGAAATCCTCCATTGGCGATTGGCGGCCTAAGGCGGCGGCGGAATAGGCGTTGCCTTTCGCCGCACGGCTGCGCCATGCTGCGGCCAAGACAGGGTAAAACCCCCACCAAAACCAAGGGAAGGAACCACCATGCGCGCCGCGATTTTCCGCAAGGGCAGTTTTGTACTCGGCGATGTGCCGGACCCGCAGCTTCAGCCCGGCCAGGTGCTGGTGCGCACCAAGGCTTGCGGCATTTGCGGTACGGATTTGCATGCCGCGCGCTTCACGCGTGAATTCGTCTCCCTCTCGCAGCGCAGCGGCGGGCGCTGGACGATGGATACCGAACGCGACGTGGTCTTCGGCCATGAATTCATGGGCGAGGTGGTGGCGAATGGCCCTGGCACGGAAGGCAAGTTCAAGCCGGGGGATTTGGTCACCTCCATGCCGCTCACCATCGCCGACAATACCGTGCTTGGCCTTGGCTATAACCCGGATGTGGCCGGCGGCTTTGCCGAATACATGCCGCTCGCGGAACGGATGCTGCTGCCGCTGCCCAAAACGATGGAACCCGACCACGCCGCGCTGACGGAACCCATGGCGATTGGCCTTCATGCGGTGGAATATTTCGGCGTGAATAATGCGGAAGTGCCGCTGGTGATTGGCTGCGGCCCGATCGGGCTGGCGACCATCGCCGCGCTCAAGCTGCATGGCCATGCGCCGATCATAGCGGCGGATTTCTCGGCAGGGCGCCGGGCGCTCGCGAAGAAAATGGGCGCGGATATCGTGATAGATCCGGCCGTTGAATCTCCCTACCAGGCCCTGGAACGCGCCATCACGCCGGATGGCCATGATGCCAGCCGCTACGCAGCACTTTTCGGCCTTGGCCCGAAGCGCCGGCCCGCCCTGCTATTCGAATGTGTGGGCATCCCGGGCGTGCTGGCCGCCATGATGGAAGGCGCGCCGACCGGTGCGCGCATCATCGTGGTTGGTGTCTGCATGGAACCTGATGGGATCGAGCCCTTTTTCGGCATTGTGAAGCAGTTATCCATGCAATTTGTCCTGGGCTATAGCGCGCAGGAATTCGCCGCCACCCTTGGCCATATCGGCGCTGGGCGGCTGGATGTGCGCCCACTGATCACCGGGCGGATCGGCCTGGCCGAGGTCGGGCAGGCCTTCAAGGACCTCGCCAACCCCGAATCCCATGCGAAGATTTTGGTGGAGCCCTGGCGTTGATCTGCGTCGTTATGCGATTTGTGGTGGTTTAGTAAGAGCAGGCGCTAATTCTGCTACTTCTTCCTGTTGAAGAAAGGAAAAAGTATTTTTTCATAATCGCGAGTTATTGCCGAGAGGAGTGCAAAACCAAAGGTTTGGAGGAGATATTTTCTTACTTTTCCTTGACCCGATTCTCCAAGGTCAATGCCTGTGCCTATGACCGCAGAGAGATAGACGGCGATCTCGAGAAAAGCCCACAGGAGAACCGTGACCAATGCTGTCCAACCAAAAGCGGCAGTTACAATCTCCCAGCGGCGTGAACCATGCGATCCTCCGAAAAGGTTACCGATAAGCACTATAATTGCCGGAACGATTTGATCAGAAAGGAAATCCATGATCGCGCCCCCTAGTTCGAGTTTACCGATTGTGGTCCGATTCTGCACCCCTACTTTTCCACCGCAATGGGCCGTCTTTCGGCTGTATCTGTCAGCCAAACCGGTCTAGTCTGACTGTCATGGCTTCGGAGCATAAACGGGAGGGGGCTGCCGCCGCCGCGCTTCTGGCGCGGGAAGCAAAGGCACTGAGGGGGCGGCTTTACGGGCCGATCCTGCTTGGTCTTGCGCTTGCGCTCGCTGCTGTGGCGCAGGCGTTGCTGATCGCCCGTCTGCTCGCGGCACTATTGGCCGGCACTCCGGCTTCCTGGGTGGATTTTATCGGCGCAGGGGCGCTCGCGCTCATTATGGCAGCACTTGGCATTGCCCAGGAACGTGCCCAGACCGCCGCGGGGGAAGAAGCGAAAGCGAGTCTGCGCGCCCGCATCTTTGCGCGCTTGCTAGCCCAAGGCCCCGCGGATCAGCGCCCGGTTGGGGAGAAAAGCGCGCTGGTGGTGGAACGTGTGGAGGCCATGGAAGGCTATTTCGCGCGTTGGATGCCGGCCGCGATCATTGCCGTGCTGGCGCCCTTGCTGATCGCCGGCTGCGCCGCGCTATTTGATCCCGTGAGTGGCCTTATCCTGCTGGTCGCGGGCCTGATGGTGCCTGTGGCGCAGGCAGTGTCCGGCATTGGCGCCGCGCAAGCAAGCCGCCGGCAATTCGCAGCCTTGCAACGGCTTTCCGGGCGCTTTCTGGATCGTATGCGTGGCCTGCCGGTGCTGGTGCTGTTCAATCAACAGCACGCGGAAACCCAAAGGCTTGCGGCGGCAGCCGAGGAATTGCGCCAGCGCACCATGCGCGTGCTGCGGGTTGCCTTCATTTCCTCGGGTGCCATGGAATTGATCGCCGCTGCCGCGCTCGCCTGTCTTGCCATTCGTCATGGTGCGGTGCTGACCGGCGCGCATCCTGATCCGGTGACGGCGTTTTTCGTTGTGCTGCTGGTGCCGGTGTTTTTCCTGCCGCTGCGGTCTTTCGCCGCCGCCTATCATGAACAGCTTGGCGCACGCGGCGCTGCGGCGGATTTGGCGCCGTTGCTGGAACAGCCGGAAGAAACCGGACTGTTGCTGGAAGAAGTGCCGCCTAAACTCACCATCACCTTTCAGGATGTACATCTTTCCTATGATCCATCCCGCCCGCCGGCCTTGGATGGGCTTTCCTTTCGCGTATTGGCTGGCGAGACGCTGTTGCTGACCGGCGCATCAGGTGCGGGCAAGACAAGCGCGCTACGTATCCTGATGGGTTTCGCGCGGCCCGATGCCGGGCGCGTTGCCATCAATGGCCGCGACGCCATGCTGCTGAAACCTTCCGAATTGCGTCGCCTTTCATCCTATGTCGGGCAGCGCGCGCATTTGTTCCGCGCCAGCCTGCGGGAGAATATTCGCTTGGCGCGCCCTGAGGCGGATGATGCAGCGGTGCTCGCTGCCGCTGAAGCCGCGCAGGTGATGGATTTTGTGCATGACCTACCGCAGGGGCTGGATACGCTGATCGGCGAAGGCGGCTTCGGGCTTTCCGGGGGCCAGGCTCAGCGCGTGGCGTTGGCGCGCGCGTTTTTGCGCGACACGCCCCTGGTGCTTTTGGATGAGCCCACCGCGCATCTTGATCCCGGCACCGAAGCATCCGTGCTGGATGCTTTGCGCCGGCTTTGCGTTGGCCGCACGGCGATTATTGCAACCCATGCCAAGGCTGCGCGTTCCTATTTCGGCCAAAGGCTGGAAATCGCCGATGGGCGGGTGCAGGGCAGCCGGCTTGCGGGGAATGATTAGGCCATGACCGCTGATCTTTTCCGCGTGCTAAAACTTTGGCTGGAACGCTCCGGCTGGTTGGTGGTGGGGATCATCGTGACCGTGATCTCGGCGCTGGCCGGCGTTGCCTTGCTGGCTTTTGCGGGCAAGCTGGTCGCGGCATCGGTGGGGGGCGCGGGAAGTGCGGCGCTGGCGGCGGCGGGAGTGCTGGCGCTGCTGTGGTTGCGGCCTTTGATTCTGCTCAGGCCCATCATGCGTTATCTGGAACGGCTCGCGACACATGAAGCGACCTTCCGCGCGCTCGCTGATATGCGTGTGTGGTTTTTTGGGCGGCTTGCTGAGCGTTTGCCGACCGGGCTTGGCTTGCGGCGCGCGGGGGATTTGCTCGGGCGGCTGGTTGCGGATGTGGAAGCGCTTGATGGGCTTTATCTGCGCGCGCTGGTGCCGGCAGCGGCTTCCATTGCCGTGGTGCTGGCGATTGCGCTGATCCTGGGCGCGGCAGAGCCTTGGCTGGCCGTGCTGGTGGCGCTGCCACTGACGGCGGCTTTGGTGCTGCCGCTATTGCTGGCCCCGGATGCGGCACGAACAGCGGAAGCTACCTCCCGCGCCCAAGGCGCGCTCCGCAATGCAACAGTGGATCCGCTGACGGGCATTGAAGATACGCTGGCGGCAAATGGTGAAAAACGCGCGCTGGCGCGGGTTATGCAAGAAGACAAGGCGCTATCGGGCGCGCAGCGCGCCTTGGCACGACGCGCCGCCTGGGGCGGGGCAGCGGGCGCCTTGCTCACGCAAATCGCGCTGCTTGCTGCACTTGCTTGGACCATGCTGGCCGGGCAGCCCGCCATGGCGGCGGGGGTTCTCGCGGTATTCCTCGCCATTGCGGCGGCTGAGGCTTTGGGGCTGATGCCGCGCGCGGGCGCCGCAGTGGCGGCGGCCGCGGCGGGCGCGCGGCGCCTGTTTGAAGCGGCTGATGCGGCGGAACCGGTGCCCGATCCCGCTGCGCCAAGTGCTGCACCTTCAGGCCATGCGCTTTCGCTCCGCAATGTCGTGTTTTCCTGGGCGCCGGATCGCCCGCTGGTGTTTGATGGGCTTGATCTTGATGTGCCGGAAGGGGCGCGCATTGCGCTGCTCGGGCCTTCGGGCACGGGCAAATCAACCTTGGCGGCCTTGTTGCTGAAATTCGCGGCACCCCAGCAGGGCAGCATCACGCTTGGCGGCGTTGATATCGCGACACTTCCCGCGGCTGTTCTGCGCGATCGCATTGCCTGGCTCACGCAGGATGCGCGTTTGTTTGATGACAGCATCGCCGCCAATCTGCGCCTTGCCGCACCGGATGCAGATGACGCCTTGCTTTGGCGCGCGCTAGACCGCGCAAGAATCGGCGATGTGGTGCGCGCTTTGCCGGACGGCCTTGAAACGCAATGCGGCGAAGCGGGCGCGCGGTTTTCGGGTGGCCAGGCGCGGCGCATCGCCTTGGCGCGCGCGCTGCTTTCGCCCGCGCCAGTGCTGATCCTGGATGAACCGGCTGCGGGGCTGGATGCCGCGACAGAACGCGCCTTCATGGAAACGCTGGATGAAGCCACAGCAGGGCGCAGCGTGATCCTGATACTGCATCGGCTGACCGGCGTGGAAAGGCCAAGCCGCATCCTGCGCCTGGTCGGAGGGAAAGCCATTGCAGCGACAGGCTGAAACGGGCCATCACGGCCGTGAACCCCATGCTTGCGGGACCAACGCTTCATGAACCATCAGCCGCACCTGAAGCCGCTTAGCCCCCTGAAATTCCGCGACCCTCACGTGACCGCGAAAGGCGAAGCGCGCGCGCAAGTGGCGCTGCGCGCGCTTGAGACGCTCTGGATCAATACCGGCACGCTCTGCAATATCACCTGCGCCAATTGCTATATCGAAAGCAGCCCGCGCAATGATGCGCTTTCCTATATCAGCGCAGCCGAAGTGGCGGCTTTTTTGAATGAGGCCGCGGAATCGCACCTGCCGCTTAGCGACGTAGGCTTCACGGGCGGCGAGCCTTTCATGAACCCTGAATTTCTAGTGATGCTGGAAGATACACTTCGGCGTGGCTTGCGCGCGCTGGTGCTGACCAATGCGATGAAGCCCATGATGAACCAGGCAGCGAAGTTGCTGGACTTGCAGGCGCGGTATGGTGCTGGTCTGACTATGCGTGTCTCCCTCGACCATCCTGATCCCGCGATCCATGATGCGGAACGCGGCGCTGGCAGTTTTGATCGCACACTGGAAGGGCTGCGCTTTCTGGCTGGGCATGGGTTTCGGTTGCACATTGCCGGGCGTGCCGCTTTTGGCGCTGGCGATGAAGCGAAGCTCCGCGCGGATTTCGCCGCGCTTTTCGCCGCGCATGGTATCGCAGTGGATGCCACCGACCCCGTCGCGCTGATGCTGTTTCCCGAAATGGATGCGACAGCCGATGTGCCGGAAATCACCACCGCCTGTTGGGGCATCTTGGACAAATCCCCCGATAGCCTGATGTGCGCCTCCGCCCGCATGGTGGTGAAGCGCAAGGGGGCGGCGCGCCCGGCGGTGCTGGCCTGCACGCTTTTGGCCTATGACCCACAATTCGAATTGGGTGCCACGCTTGCCGAAGCGTCCCGTCCCGTTGCGCTGAACCACCCGCATTGCGCCAAGTTTTGTGTCCTGGGCGGGGCGGCGTGCTCCCGATGAGGCGCTGACAATTGACGCCGCGCGCCGGGCGCGCGACCTAAGGAAAGTCCCGAATCGGAGCCCTTCGCGATGCGCCGCCGCCAACCGAATGCCGCGCCTGCATGAACGCCATGCACGACTCCCCGCGCGAGACCTTGCGGCGCATCTTCGGCTACAGCGCCTTCCGCGGCCGGCAGGAAGAAGTGATCCGCCATGTCGCGGCCGGTGGCTCGGGGCTGGTGCTGATGCCGACGGGTGGCGGCAAGAGCCTCTGTTTTCAGGTGCCCGCGCTGTGTCGCCCGGGGATAGGCATTGTTGTCTCACCGCTCATTGCGCTGATGGAAGACCAGGTGGCCGCGCTCCGCCAACAGGGGGTGGCCGCAAGCGCGCTGCATTCCGATCTGCCGCCGGATGAAGCCCGCGCTGTCTTGCGCGATATGCACAATGGGACACTGAAGCTGCTTTATGTCTCGCCCGAGAGACTGACGCTGGAGACGATGCAGGCGCGGCTTGAGGGCCTGGATATTGCCCTGTTTGCGGTGGATGAGGCGCATTGCGTCAGCCAATGGGGCCATCATTTTCGCCCGGAATATCGCGGCCTTGGCGTCCTGGGTGCGCGCTTTCCACATGTGCCGCGCCTGGCACTGACCGCGACCGCCGATCCGCGCACAGTGGAAGATATCCGCCTGCAATTGGGCTTGCAGGATGCGCCCGTTTTTCGCGCTTCCTTTGACCGGCCCAATATCCTGATCGAAGCCGCGCCGCGTGAGAATGAACGCGGCCAAATCCGCGCCTTGATTCGCGAAGCAGGCGGCACAGGCATCATCTATTGCGGTAGCCGTGCGAAGACCGAAAGCACCGCTGCCTGGCTGCGCGATGACGGCATTGAAGCGATTTCCTTTCACGCCGGCATGGAAGCCAGCGCCAAGCGTGAAGCGCATCGGCGCTTTTCGCGGGGTGAGGAAATGGTAATGACCGCGACCATCGCCTTCGGCATGGGCATAGATCGGCCGGATCTGCGCTGGGTCGCGCATCTCGATCTGCCGCGCTCACCGGAAAGCTGGTATCAGGAAATTGGTCGCGCGGGGCGTGATGGGCTGCCGGCGCGCGCCTTGTTGCTCTATGGCGCGGGGGATATCGCACTCGCCCGCCATCGCATTACCGAAAGCCCCGCTGGTGAGGAACAAAAGCGCGTGGAACGCGCCCGCCTTGAAGCCATGGTGGGGATTGCGGAAGCGGCCACGTGTCGCCGCGCGCTGCTGCTCCGCTGCTTTGGCGAAGAACCGGAACGCGAAGCCTGCGGGCATTGCGATATTTGCCTGCGGCCACCTCGGCTTTTCGATGGCACTATCGCCGCGCAGAAAATGATTTCCGCCGTGCTGCGCACGGGTCAGCGCTTTGGCGTGATGCATGTGGTGGATGTGTTGCGGGGACGTTTAACTGATAAGGTCGCGCAGTTTTCCCATGACAAGCTGCCGACTTTTGGTGTGGGCAAGGATTTGCCCGATACCGCCTGGCGTGGTGTGGCGCGGCAATTGGTGGGCCGCGGCGCGCTGGATGTGGCAGTGGAAAACCACGGAGAGCTTGTGGCAACCGAAGCCGCGCGCCCCATTCTGCGCGGTGAGAATGTGGTGATGTTGCGCGAAGATGTGGTGCAAGCCGGCAAGAAAGCCGCCCCAGCGCGCAAGACCCCTGAAGCGGCGGGCATTGGGTCTGACGATCCGGTGTTTGAAGCCTTGCGCGCCTGGCGCCGCGGCATCGCGCAAGCGCAGGGCGTGCCCGCCTATGTGGTGGCGGATGATCGCACCCTGGCCGGCCTTGCGGCGCGCCTTCCAGCCAATACGGAAGAATTGCTGGAAGTTCCCGGCATGGGCCGTTCGCGCGTGGAACGCTATGGCACAGATATCTTGCGCATTATCGGCGCAGCCGCGCATCAAAAATAACAAGGCGCGGGCTTCAATGTCGCGCAACGTCAACCAGCCGCCCATCTTCCATACGCAGCACCCTGTCATGAAAGCGCGCCACCGCTGGGCGATGCGCAATCGAAAGCATGGTCACGCCAGGCAGGATGCGCTCAAGGCTTTCATGCAAAGCGTCCTCGGCTTCCGGATCAAGGCTTGCTGTTGCCTCATCCAGGAACAACCAATCAGGGCGCAGCAGAAAAGCGCGCGCGAAGGAAAGCCTTTGCTGTTCACCACCGGAAAGCCTTTGGCCCCAGCTATCGCTATCGGCAAGCCGGGGAGCCAGGTGACCAAGCCCCGCCTCCGCAAGCGCAGCAACAACATCAGCATCGGTGAAGTGCGCTTCATCTTCCGGATAGCACACGGCGCGCTTCAAGGTGCCAAGCGGCAGATAGGGGCGCTGCGGCAGGAATAATGCGCGCGCATCCTGCGGGAGCGAAATAGCCCCGCTGCCAAAGGGCCAAATGCCGGCAATGGCGCGAAACAGGGTGGATTTGCCTGAACCCGAAGGGCCATTGATCAGCACTGCCTCGCCAGGGGCAATATCCATATGCGCGCCGCTCAGCAACACACGCCCATCGGGAAGCTTGAGCGTGACATCGCGCATGGCAAGACCTTCAGCACTTCCCTTGCCGGCTTTCGGGCCTGCACCAGCATCACGTGCTTTCGCGATGGCCTGGGTAAAGCCTGTCAGGCGCTGAACGGTCGCGCGCCATTCCGTCAGCTTGCCGTAATTATCCACAAACCAGGAAAGCGCGCCCTGTACCTGACCAAAGGCGCTGCTCGTCTGGATAAGGCCGCCAAGTGGCAGGCGCCCCGCAAAATAGGCAGGGGCAGCGACAACAATCGGGAAGATGGACGCCACCTGCCCATAACCCGCGGTGAAGAAGGTCAGGCGCTTGGTGGCGCGCATGATGTCCCACCAATTCACCATCAGCTTGGTAAAGCGCTGCGTGAGCCCGCGCTTTTCATCGGCTTCCCCACCATAAAGCGCAATGCCTTCGGTATTTTCCCTGAGGCGCACCAGCGCATAACGAAAATCCGCTTCCAGCCGTTGCTGCGAGAAATTGAGCGCGATCAACGGCCGTCCGATCAGATGCGCAAGCCAAGTGCCAAGCAGCGCATAGATCAACGCCACCCAGACCATATAGCCAGGAATCTCAACGCCCAGCACCGTTACCGGCCCAGAGAGTGACCAAAGCACCAGAATGAAAGACCCCAGCGTGACAATGGAATTGAGCAAGCCAATACCAAGCGCAAGTGTGTCTTCCACAAACAGCCGCGCATCATCAGCGATGCGTTGGTCAGGATTATCCGTGTAGGGATCCGTCAAGGCCATATGGTAATAGGCGCGATCAGACAGCCATTGCGCCAGATAAACATCTGTCAGCCAACGCCGCCAGCGCATTTGCAAGGCCTGGCGCAGATAAAGCTGATAAACCGCAATCAGGATATAAAGCGCGGCTACCATCACAAAGCCCGGCAGCAGCCCTTCGGCTTCCGTGCGATGCCAGGTGAAAAGCAGCGCGATGAAGCCATCCCAATCCTTATTCTCCAGCGTATTGTAGAAGGCGCGCTGCCAATAAGTGAGCAGCACAGTCATGCCGACCAGCGAAAGATTGAGCGCGATCACCACCGCCAGCAGCAGGCGCGCACGCCAGCGTTCCTCGCTCCGCCAAAAGGGGACAATCAGCGCCCAGGCTTCGGCGATGAAGGTGACAATCCAGCGCATGGGCTAGCCCGCGCGCAGCGCCGCTTCCAGCGCTTCAAGCCAAGCCATCACGCGCGCGCGATTGACGCCAAGATCAGAATAACCAATCAGGCTGCGCGAATACATCCAAAGCCCGGTGCCGCCTTCAACCGCAGTCGCTTCCGCCACGACGATGTCCGGGTAATTCATCAGCGCGCTACGCACCACCCATTGCGCCTGGTTGCGCGCCGGGAAGCGCGCGAGCGGAAAGCTGCGCGGCATGCTGGCCGCAACACGATCCAAGGCCGCCATCACCGCTTCCGGTGAAGCAGGCAGAGGATCCCGCTGCAAATGCCCCTGCCCTGGCGCGATGCTTGGCGTCAGCAGGCAGGTATTGGGCGATGTTGGCAATTGCAACGTGGCAAAATCGAGCGGTGCAGGTGCGGGAATACCCTCAGCGCCGCGGGAGAATAGGGCAGAGATCATGATGTGGCCCTCAAGCGAATGACGCCCCGCATTTCATCGGGGCTGACCGGTTTGCCCTTGCGGAGAATTTCAATCTTGCCCTGCCGCGCGAGCTCGGCCGCCACCTGCCGCACTGCGCCCAGCAAGGGCCGCCAATTCTCAGTGGAAACAGCGCGCGCCACATCGGTGGGACACAGGCTTTTCTCCGGGCCGCGTTCGGCGGCGAGGCGGAGCATGGCGGCGGTAATGGCTTCGATATTCATGGCGCGATCCAGTCGGCGGTAAGATTGCCCGCTTCATCCCAGATGAAGCGCGCACGTTGATGCCCGGCGGCAGCAAGCCAGAGCCATTCCAGGCGGTGAAAGCCTATCACCACGGCGGCGAAATGGGGGCGGCCAATTTCGCTATCCGTCGGCGCGGCTGGCGGCGCGGTTACAATAGCGCCAGACGCATCGGGCGCGGCATAGCACATGCGGCTGCTGCGCTGGCTGCCTGCCCAGGCAGCATCCGCCACAGCATCATCCAAATGAAGCGCCGCGTGGCCCGCCACACGCATTTGGATATGCAAGGCAGCATCATAGAAATGCATCATCACGCGCGGATCGCGCGCCATGCCGCGCGCCTTGTCACTGCGCCGATCGGTGTGAAAGCGCAGGCGGCGGGCTTCGGCATCAAAGCCGCGCAGCACAACGGTGCGCAGGCTCGGCGCGCCCGCATCATCCAGGCTTGCGATGGTTGGTGTGTGAAAGGGGCTACGCCGGTTCGGCACCGCATCCGCCAGCAGGCGAAAGGCTTCCTGCAAGCTTGCCGTGATGTCACCAGCGAAAGTGGGTCGCGCGGGCTTCATGCCAGCACCCGGGCTGCAAGCGCCGCACCGCTTTGCCAGGCCGCTTCTGCGCGCTCGCCGATGCAGCCATCACTGGCATAGCCAATGCGCGTTGTTGCATCCCAAAGACATGGCTCGCCCAAAGGCGCTTCCAGCAGCGAATAGCGCCAGCGATGCGCCATCGCCATGAAGGGCGCGGGCAAGGGCGCGGCGCCGAAACTTACCAGCGCGGCGAGCAACGGCGCTGCGACATCTTCCGCGGGCAATTCCAGATGCGCACGCGTCCAGGCGGGGCCAGCCTGGATGACCCAATTTTCCTGACGCGCATCGCGCCCAGGCTTGGCGGAATCCCGCGCCGCCCAGCCAATGGCATGTGCTTCGGGGCGGAGCGTTTCCGGCAAGGCAAGCGGTGCGTTGAAGGACGCCATCACTGTCCAGCAGGGCGCGTAGCGAATGGCAGCAAGCGCTTCATGCAGCCTTGGCGCGTTCTGCCCCAGAACATCGCGCGCTTGCGTCGCCGGCATGGTCAGCAGCACCGCGGCAAAAGGCCCGGTTTCTTCGGGCGTGGTCTCGGGCAAAGGCTTGCCTGGGCGGACCTGCCGCGCATCCCAATGGCGCAGCATCCAGGCGCCCGGCTGTCCGGTGATTTGCCCGACATGGCGTGAGGCAACACATGGAATGTCACCGAGCAAACTGCGCGGCACCGCTGACATGGAAGGCACGCCAACGCGCCGCGCTGCATCTGGCCAGGGCGCGGTTCTGGCCTCGGTCAAGGCTGCCGTGAAATCAGCACTCTCGGCACGCAAATATTGCGCACCATGGTCGAATTGCAGCTTGCGCCCTTCCGCTTCAATTCGCCGTGTCGCGAGGCGCCCGCCCGGGCCGCGGCCCTTGTCGAAGATCGTCACCGCATGGCCGCGCGCAATCAGCGCACGAGCCGCCGAAATGCCAGCCAGCCCAGCGCCAATGATGGCAATTGGTAGCGCCATCAGAAGCCTCCCCCGGCAGCAAGCCAAGCCTCTTCCGTGGGCGTTGACACCCGCCCGAGTGCGGCATTGCGATGCGGGAAGCGCCCAAATTCCTGGATCACCACGCGATGCCGCCAGGCATAGTCAATGGCACCTTTTTCCCGCGCATGATGCGGAATATCGCGCAAGCCTTCAAACAAGGCGACAGATAGATCCTGATCCGCCATCGCCTCACTATGTTCAAAGGGCAGATAGAGGAAGGGCTTTTCGAAAGGGCCAAGTCGCAGATCAAAGCGCTTTTCCAGCGCCACCAGGCGTGCGATGGCGCGGGCATGCGTGTCACTCGCGAAAGCCTCCGCGCTGCCGCGGAACAGATTGCGCGGGAATTGATCAAGCAGGATCAGCAGCGCCAGCGCACCTGTTGGCGTTTCAGCCCAGGAATCGAAAGCGCCTTCGCGTGCCGGGCGGATCAGTGCGCCAAAACGCGCGCGGATTTCCGCATCGAAAGCATCGTTCTTCTGAAACCAGATCGGACGATAGGTGTCGCGCCCTTCGGCATACCAAAAGGCGAGGATGGCTTCGGCGTCGTTCATGCTAGGGCGCGGTCCAAAAGCCGCACGGAATGGAGGGCTTCTCGGCCACCCAGATCACCAATCTGATGCCGGCAGGATGTACCGTCAGCGATGATGAAATCATTGGCGGCAGCAGCACGCACCGCCGGCAGCAACGACAATTCCGCCATGGCCTTGGATGCTGCCAGGCTTTCGGCCTGATAGCCAAAGGCCCCCGCCATGCCGCAGCAGGAAGAGGTGATGGGCTTCACCGCCACCCCTGGGATGCGCTTCAACAGCGCGACCGCCGCCGGGAAGGCGCCGAATGCCTTTTGGTGGCAATGGCCATGGATATGCACGGTGGCTTCCACTGGCTTGAAGGCGAGCGCTGGCTTGTCGCGTTCCAGCAATTCGCTCAGCAGCAGGGCACGCTGGGAAAGGGCGCGGCTTTCCTCACCGGGCAGCAGCACCAGGAATTCATCGCGCAAGGTTGTGAGTGATGAAGGTTCAATGCCCACCACCGGCGATGAGAAGGGCGCCAAGGCCGCGATCACGCGGCGCGCTTCAACCCGCGCTTCCTCCACCATCCCGGCGGCGAGCAGCGTGCGGCCTTCATCCAAGGGGCGCATGCCACGTGGCGGCCGCGCCACGGCGGGATCATAGCCGGCTACGCGCAGCACGCGGATGGCGGCGCGGAGATTCTCTGCCTCGAAATAACGATTGAAGGCATCGGGCAGCAGGATCACCTCATCGGCCCTGCCATCCGGCGCACGCAATTCCCAATCATGAAAAACATCACCGCGAAAACGCGGCAGGGGCCTGTCGGCCGCCAGGCCCAGCATGCTTTGCGTCAGTGCCGGCAGGCCCGGGATCATATCGCGCAAATTGAACAGAATGGGCGCCATGGAAGCAAAGCGCGCAATGCGCGGCAGGCGCGCGATCAGGCGTTCACGCAAGGGCACGCCATGGCGCTTGGCGCGCGCGGCCAAGGCCTCGATCTTCATGCGCGCCATATCCACGCCGGTTGGGCATTCGCGCTTGCAACCCTTGCAGGAAACGCACAGCGCCATGGCAGCGGCGACTTCATCACCCGCCAGCGCATCTGGCCCCAACTGGCCCGTCAGCGCCAAACGCAGCGTATTCGCGCGCCCGCGCGTCAGATGCTGTTCATCGCGCGTCGCGCGATAGGATGGGCACATGACATTGGCATCGAACTTCCGGCAGGTGCCGTTATTGTTGCACATCTCAACCGCGCTCAGCAGGCCGCCAAGCGGGCCGGGATAATCGGACCAATCCAGCACCGGCGTGATGGCCGCATCTGTCGCATAGTCGGGCCCGTAGCGGAACAGGCTGCGGTCATCCATGCGTGGCGGGCGCGTTACACGGTTGGGGTTCAGCAAACCACGTGGATCAAACGCGTCCTTCACTTCCTCAAAGGCAGTAACAATCCGATCCCCAAACATCGGGCGATGGAATTCAGACCGTACAATGCCATCACCATGTTCGCCCGAATGGCTGCCCTTGTATGCGCGTACCAGGGCGAAGCATTCCTCGGCAATGGCGCGCATTTTCGCCACTTCCGCGCCATCCTTCATGTTCAAGACGGGGCGCACATGCAGGCAGCCAACAGAAGCATGCGCATACCAGGTGCCCTTGGTGCCGTGCTTGGCGAAAACCTCATTCAGCTTTTCGGTGTAATCAGCCAGATCATCCAAACCGACAGCACAATCTTCAATGAAGGAAACCGGCTTCCCGTCTCCCTTCATGGACATCATGATATTCAGGCCGGCTTCACGCACCTCAGCAATCGCGGCCTGAAAGCCGGCATCGGTCGCGCGCACCACCTGGCCGGGATGGCCAAGATCCGCCATCATTTCATCCAGCCGCGCCAAATCGCGCAGCAGCGGGCCATCTTCCTGGCCGTGGAATTCAACAATCAGCAGGCTATCCGGTTCGCCGATCAGCATCTTGTCAATCGTCGCGCGATAGATCGGGATGGAACGCCCCAGATCAATCATGGTGCGATCCACCAGCTCCACCGCTTCCGGCATCAAGGTGACAAGATGCTTCGACGCTTCCATCGCCTTTCGGAAGCTCGGGAATTGGCAAATGCCCAAAACCTTGCGCGGCTTGATCGGCCAAAGCTTGAGATCGAGCGCAGCAGAAAAGGCCAAGGTCCCTTCCGATCCCACCAGCAGCCGCGCCAGATTGCCGCGCCCTGCGGCGCGCGCCGCCGGCGTCAGCGCTTCGATATTATAGCCGCCCACACGGCGGAGCTGTTCGGGGAAGCGGGCGGCAATCTCCTCAGCCTCCCGCGCGCCAAGTGCCCGCAGGCGCTGGATCAGATCAGCGATGCCGCCCGGCACCTCGGCGCCCAAATTGTCGGGCAGGTCGCCAAAGCGAAAGCGCGTGCCATCGGCCAGCAGTGCATCAATCGCCAGCACATTATCGGCCATCAGCCCGTAGCGGATGGATTTCGATCCACAGGAATTATTACCCGCCATCCCGCCAATGGTGCAGCGCTGCCAGGTGGAAGGGTCAACCGGATAAAACAGCCCCTGGGCCTTCAGCGCATCGTTCAGCGCACCGAGGGTAATGCCGGGTTCCACCCGCGCCACGCCCGCCTTCGCATCCACTTCCAGCACGCGCCTCAAGTATTTCGTGCAATCCAGCACCAGGGCGCGATTGACGGTCTGCCCGCATTGGCTGGTGCCGCCGCCCCGCGGCAAAATAGGCACACCTTCTTCTCGGCAAATCGCCAAGGCCGCTTCTACATCGGCGAGTGAGCGGGGCACCACCACCCCAACCGGTTCCTGCTGATAGATTGAGGCATCCGTGGCATAGCGGCCGCGATCCGCTGGGCGGAATAACACCTCGGCCTCAGTCTCACGCCGCAGGCGGGCGGCCAGGCGAGGGTCTCCGAGGGCAATGCGACCAGGGGGCAGGGCATTCATTCGTCAGGGTCCAAAAACATCTTCTGCAGGGGTGGTCTTGGCACGGATGGGGGGTTTCGCCCATGTAGGGGCAGCAAACAAGGATTCCATCATGGCTTATTTTCAATCCAAGCCCGTTGCCGGGCGCCATTTCCTGCAAATCCCAGGGCCGAGCAATGTGCCGGACCGGGTGCTGCGCGCGATAGACAACCCCACCATGGACCATCGCGGCCCGGATTTTGGCGTCTTTGGCAAGGGGGTCCTTGAGAAAATCCGCCATGTCTTCAAAACCCAGGGCCCGGTTGTGATCTACCCCGCCAGCGGCACCGGGGCCTGGGAAGCGGCGCTGACCAATACGCTTTCGCCGGGTGACCGGGTCTTGATGTGCGAAACCGGCTGGTTCGCGCATCTTTGGCATGAAATCGCCTCTCGCCTTGGGCTTGTCACGGATTACGTGACCACCGATTGGCGCCGCGGCGCGGATGTGGAGGCGATTGAAGCGCGGCTTCGCGAAGACAAGGCGCATACCATCAAGGCTGTCGCGGTAGTGCATAACGAAACCAGCACGGGCGCCACTTCACGCATCGCCGAAGTGCGCCGCGCCATGGATGCCGCCGGCCACCCGGCGCTTTTGCTGGTTGATACCATCTCCTCACTCGGATCCATGGATTTCCGCCATGATGAGTGGGGCGTGGATGTCACCATTTCCGGCTCTCAAAAAGGCATGATGCTGCCGCCGGGGCTTTCCTTCAACGCGATCAGCGCCAAGGCGCTGAAAGCGAGTGATACCGCCAAACTGCCGCGTAGCTTCTGGGATTGGAAGCCAATGCTTGCTTCCAATGCGACGGGCTATTTTCCCTATACGCCCGCGACCAATCTTTTGTATGGGCTGGATACGGCGGTGGATATGCTGCTCGAAGAAGGCTTGGAGAATGTCTTCGCCCGGCATGATCGCCACGCGGAAGCCGCCCGCCGCGCCGTGCGCCATTGGGGTTTTGAGATTCAATGCGCCGACCCGCGCCATTACTCATCAGTGCTGACAGCGGTGCGCCTGCCCGAAGGCCATAGCGCCAATGCACTGCGCGCCACCATTCTGGAACGCTTCAACATGAGCCTGGGTAACGGCTTGGGCCAATTGAATGACCGCGTTTTCCGCATTGGCCATTTGGGTGATTTCGGTGATCTGCAACTGGTGGGCACCTTGGGCGGGGTTGAAATGGGGCTGCGCGCCGCGGGCGTGCCGCATCAATCTGGCGGTGTGCAGGTGGCGATGGATTATTTGAGCGGGAATGCGTGACAATGCTCTGGTTGAAAGACAAAGCGGCAGGATCCATGCGTGACCTTGCCAATCACGGCCAAAGAAAGTCGAAAGTAAGGTCCAAAGCTCTCCCTTTCTCGGCTACGAGGAAGACCTGGGGGAGCTTTCAAAAATCTGCGTAGGCAAAGGCAGGCGCGCCGAGGGGAAAATCCCTCACCCCCCGCCATCGCCACCGGCTTCCTCCCGGCTCGCCAGCACCTTATCCACGCGCCTGCCGTCCATGTCCACAATTTCAAAGCGCCAGCCGGCCCAAACGATACGGTCCCCTTCACGCGGGACGCGGCGCAGCAGGGCCAGCATCAGCCCGGCAACGGTGTGATAGGTCCCAGCCCCTGGCATTTCAGGCAAATCAAGCCGGGCACGCAATTCATCGGATGGCATGCTGCCATCCAGAAGCAGTGACCCATCAAAGCGCAGCACAGCCGCTTCGGATGGCATGGGCTCGCTCGGCCCCAATTCGCCGATGATCGCTTCAAGCAAATCAGACGCGGTCACCATGCCTTCGAAGGACCCGTATTCATCCAACACCAGTGCCATGCCAAGCGGGTCGCCGCGCAGGCGTTCCAGCGCATCAAGCGCGGTCAGCGTATCGGGCAGGACCATGGGTTGACGCAACGCGGCATCAAGCGACATCGGCCCACCGGCCAGAAGTTGATCAAGCAGATCCTTGGCCGCCACCACGCCAACCACATTATCCACGCGCCCATCCGCTACAATGAAGCGCGTGACATGGGCGGCGCGTAGCCGTTCGGGCAGATTCTCCGGCGCCTCATTACGGTCAAGCCAGGCGATGTCATTGCGGGGCGTCATAAGCGCGCGCACAGGCTTGTCGCCGAGGCGCAGCACACGTTCAATCATGTGGCGTTCTTCGGTTTCCAGCGCGCCCGCCTGGGCACCTTCCGCCACCACGGCCTTCACTTCTTCTTCCGTCACTGCTTGGTCGGAAGCGCTGACGGGGCCGAAAAACCGCAGCACCAGGGCGGAAGATGCACCCAAAAGCCAGACCATGGGGGCGGTGAAGCGCGCCAATAGCGCGAGCGGGCGCGCAACCAGAATGGCGATCTTCTCGGGCTCCCGCAGCGCCAATTGCTTGGGCACCAATTCGCCGAGGATCAGGCTGAGGTAGGTAATCGCAAGCACCACCAGCGCGAAAGCGACTTCCTGCGCGAAGGGCACCGGAAAGGGCAGCAACCCAAGCGCATCGGCAATGGTGCCGGCGAGCCGCGCGCCACCGAAAGCACCCGCGATGATGCCCACCATGGTAATGCCCACCTGCACGGTTGGCAGGAAGCGCTGCGGGTCCTCGGCCAGCGCCAGCGCCGTATCCGCGCCCCGCACGCCACGCTTTTGCATGGCCATCAGCCGGGACCGGCGAGAGGACACGATGGCGAGTTCCGACATGGCGAAGGCGCCATTCAGCAAAACGAGCAGCAGGATGATCAGAATTTCCAGGGCCGTGCCCATTTTACATTCCCAAAGGCGGCAAATGCCGCGCGCCTTCTAAAACAGTTTTGCCCCGCATGAAACAATCCCGCCGCATGGGCTGGGGCGGCGCTTTCTGGCATAAATCGCCCATGAACCAGATTTTGCCCCGGCTTCTGCCGCTTGAAGGTGCCTCCAACCTCCGTGATTTGGGGGGCTGGCGCGGCCATCAGGGCCGGGCCTTGCGCCATGGCGTGCTGTTCCGGTCCGATGCGCTGCACCGGCTGACCGATCAGGATTTGGTTGCGCTGGAAGCGACGGGCCTCAGCACCGTGTGCGATTTGCGCGGTACGCGCGAAGCCGCCGCCGCCCCTTCCCGCCTGCCACCTGGCGCTCGGGCCGTGCCGCTGCCGATTGAACCGCGCATCGGTGCCTCGCTCCGCGATCTTTTGGCCAATGGCGCGGCAACGCGGGCGGAGACGACGCGGCTGCTCGGCGTTGCCTATCTGAATTACGCGACCGAGCAATTGCCGGTCTATCGCCAGCTTTGTGACCTGATCCTGGAAGATGAACGCCGGCCGCTGCTGTTTCACTGCTCGGCGGGGAAGGACCGGACGGGGCTTGGTGCCGCGCTGATCCTGACTGCGCTTGGTGTTTCGTGGGAGCAGATCCTGGCCGATTACGTGGCGACCGACCGCTTCTGGCGGCGCGATCACCCCTTGCCGGATGAGGCACCCCAGGAAGCCAAGGATGCGATATTGGACACGCACCCGGCGCTGCTCACCGCTGCCTTGGAAGCGGCGGTGGAACCCTTCGGGTCTGAGGGCGGCTTAATTGAAGATGGGCTTGGGCTGACGCCGGCGCGGCTGGCGGCGTTTAGGGGCGTTTTGTTGGATTAGGCGCGCGCTTATGTGCTGGACAAATGACGCACCATCTGGCTAGATAGCTATCTGGACATATGGATCGACAATATGAGTATTCCCCTTTTCGATGCCAAAAACCGGTTCAGCGCCCTGGTTGATCAAGTGGTCCGCGGCCAGGAAGTGACCATCACCCGCCGGGGGGTCCCGGTGGCGAAACTGGTCCCGGTGCTGCCGAGCTTCGATCAGGAAAAGGCGCGCCAAACCGCCGAGGCGCTGCGCGCCGCGAGCCGCGGGGCGAAGCTTGCCGGCCTCTCCATCAAGGAATTGGTCGAAGAAGGCCGCAAGTGAGCTTCGTACTCGATAATTCCGTCGCACTTGCCTGGTGCTTTGAGGATGAACAGACACCCCCCATCATGGCGCTGCTGGACCGCCTGGTGGAAACGGGCGCGATAGCGCCGCTGCTTTGGCCGCTGGAAGCACTGAATGGCTTGCTGGTGGCGGAACGGCGGCGCCGGCTTGATGCGCAAAAACGCGCGGAGCTTGCGGGCTTGCTGCGCGCCCTGCCGATTACGCTTGATGATGAAACCGCCGATAAATCCTGGGAAGATACGCTGCGCCTTGCCGAACGCTTCACGCTTTCAGTCTATGACGCAACCTATCTGGAATTGGCGCAACGCCGGCGCCTGCCATTGGCTTCCATGGACCGCGCCTTGCGCAACGCAACCGCTGCGCTTGGCGTTGAAGTGCTGCTGGATTAGGCGACGCCCGCCACCCAAGCGGCCATCGCAGTCGCCCGCGCATCCTCATGCCATTGACCGATGATCTGCACGCCAAGCGGCATGCCCTCCACCGCCAGTAGCGGCACATTCACCGCGGGACAGCCAAGCGCGGATGTCCCTGCATTGAAGCTGATATCCCCGGTTGGGCGCGGGGCGATCGGCTGGCCTGGTTGATCGCCGAGCCACACCGGCGCGGGGCCGGGCGATGACAGCGCAATCAAGCCATCCGCCAAGGGTGCGAGTGAGGCCAGCCGCCGGCGCAGCTCGTCCCTTTGCAATAGCCGGGCGCGATAGGTTTCCAGTCGTCGGCAACCGCCACTCGGAAGCCTTCGCCACCTGGGCCGCGACCTACCGGCCCGTGCAAGCCAACCCGCGCCCCGACGCGCCCTTCGGCGGGCTTCTGTTCGACACTTCCGATGAGGCGACCGCCCATGTCTGGGCGCAGCCTGAAGGCCTCGTCTGGACTCTGATCAGCGAGGACGATGTCCTCGCCCTCGTGCCCGGCTTCCGCCACTGCGACCGGCTCGGGCATTTCGTCTGCGCCGTCGAGCGGGAGGCCAGCGCACCGACCGAGATTGTCATCGGCTGAGGCGCGCGGTCCTCGGAAAGGCTCCGCCGGCGACGGCGGGGCCTTTTTCCGCGGCTCCAGAAATGGCGACTCGGTGGTGTACCGCATCACTTGATCGAACAAACAAAACATGAACAAAATAGTCTTATTCCCGAGGCGCTGCTCTGGCGCTAGCTGAATAGAAACTTGAACAGCGACCATCGGAGACGCAATGCCCAAGAAGAAGTCCGCAATTGATCATCTGAACAACGGCCGGGAGCCGCACATCATCCATCTCATTCCGCCTGGAGCACCGGGTTACGCCGAGGCCAAAGGCGGGGCCATGGTCGTCTCCAGTCCGGCGGAGGTCGATGCGCTGATCCGACGGATTGAGCCGGGTGAAGTCGTCACCCTCGATGATCTTCGCGCCGCTTTGGCAAGACGCCACAAAGTGGCTGTCGCTTGTCCCGTCTCGACCGCGATTTTCGCGAACATGGCGGCGAGAGCCGCCGAAGAGCGTCGACAGCGCGGCGTTCCTCAGGCCGAGTTGACGCCGTGGTGGCGGGTTCTGCGCAAGGGCGGCTTTCTCAATCCGAAGCTCCCGGGCGGGGTCGAGCGACAAGCGGCGTTGTTGCAGAACGAGGGCGTCAGGGTCTCGCCCTTGCGCAAGCAGCTGGCCGTCTACGACTACGAGACCCGTCGTCCCGATCGGCACATTGAGGAGGCGTGACCGATGAAAACGCTCATCGTGATTTGTGGAGCCGTACTCGCCGTTGCTGGGCTCGCCTTGATTGCAGGCTTGCTTCTGCCCAAGACGACCGAGGCAAAGCGAACGGTCATGATCCATCAACCGGTTGATCGCGTTTTCAGCGCAGTGGCTGATGTTGGACGGCAGTCCGAGTGGCGCACTGACATTGGCAAAGTCGAGCTTGCCGAAGACGGACGAAGCTGGGTCGAACACACCAAGGCCGGCGACCGCATCGCTTTTCAGCTTGAGGGCAACCGCCCTAACGAGCTCTTTGCGATCTCCTATGTCGCCGCGCGTGGCTTCAGCGGCGAGTGGGTCGGCCGATTCACCGCCTCAAGCGAAGGCACCCGTCTCGATGTCACCGAACGTGTGACCATCCCGAATCCGCTCGTCCGGCTCGTTGGCCGGATCATCGCCCCGCCTGGGTCACATACCGACCTGTACCTCGCTGACTTGCAGAAGGCCATGACGGCGCCGCGTGCGCCATGATCGGCGATTGCTCTGACTATTTTCAGCTCCATCCGCCGTTACTGTAGGTTGGTCGTGGGGAAGGATCGTCCGCGAGGCTGCCGGTCGGCGGCCGTCTGTCCATGACCGGCCCGCGCCAGTCCCGCCAGGGCGGGACCCGTGTTGGTCAGGACATCCCGCCTTTTGGCCAACCGGCCTTTCGTTCGCGTCCTTCGGGACGACCAACCAACGAAATCAACCTTGGTGCCATGCTGCAAGCGCGTGAACAGCCGGGGGCTCACGCGATCCGCTGCGGTTTCCGCCAAATGCTGCAAGCCCGCGCGTTGTTCAAAAGCGCAGATATCGGCGGTGATCGCCTTCGCCTCGGCCAAGGCACGTTCAAAACCTTCGATCAGCGGATGATCGGCACGCCGCCAGATCTCCACCCCCGCAGCGCGGAGTTTTGTGAGCAAGCCTTCAAAGGCGGCGATGGAAGCCGCATCCAAATCCGCCCAGCCTTCGGTTTCCATCACAATCAACCGCGCGGGCTTCATGGGCGCCGGCACACTTGCCGGGCCGAATAGCCCTGGCGCGCCAGGATCGCCCCCGGCACGGCGCGCGATTTCGATTGCAACTGCCCACATATCGGCAAGGCTATTGGCATGCACCCCTGCGGTGGATTGGCTGAGCGATTGCCTCTCCCCGCGATTGATGGCGCCTTGCGTGGGCTTAAGTGCGATGTTGCCGCAATAGGAAGCCGGGCGAATGATGGACCCGCCGACCTGCGTGCCAATCGCCGCCGGGATCATATTGGCCGCAACGGCGGCTGCGGAGCCTGAGGATGAACCGCCTGGCGTGCGGCGCGGATCAAAGGGGTTGGTGGTAGGCCCCGGATGCGCCATGCCCAGTTCCGCCGTGACCGTCTTGCCGATGATCACCGCGCCGGCATCGCGCAAAGCACGCACCATGATGCTGTCCCGCTTCGGGAAATTGCCGGCGAATGCGCCGCAGCCCATCTGCGTTGGCATGTCTATGGTTTCAATCAAATCCTTGATCCCGATCGGCAGGCCATCAATCGCCGAAAGCGCGTGGCCCGCCTTGTAGCGCGCGGCGGAGGCATCGGCGGCGGCGCGCGCGCCTGTTTCATTCAGCACGACAAAGGCGCGCACCGCGCCATCCTTTGCCGCAATCACTTCAAGGCAGCGTTCCAGATAGGCGCGGGGGTTGTCCTGCCCGGCCAGGAAACGCGCCCGCGCATCATGAAACGTCAGACCCTTGAAGCTGGCGCGATCATAGCTGCCCGATGACATGGCGGTTCCCCTTGGCATAGCGTTTCGCGCATCCTGCAACGTCTGAGCGCGCTTGTCTTCCGCCCCACCCGGCGAGGCGGGTTCGCTATGAGCTAACCCGGTGAACCGGCCTTAAGCGCCGCACCAATACGCTCGATCACACCTTCCCAATCGCCAGCGCGTTGTTGGCGGAACAGGCGCATCTTGGGATACCAGGGCGAATCCTCACGCTCCAAAAGCCAGCGGAAATCGGGCGCAAAAGGCAACATCAGCCAAGTGGGTTTGCCAAGTGCCCCGGCCAGATGCGCAACCGAGGTATCAACCGTGATCACGAGATCAAGCGCCGAGATCAGCGCCGCCGTATCGGCAAAATCAGCAAGGTCTGCGCTGAAGTCCAAAAGGCCGGAGGCTTCAAGTGCGGCGCGATCTGCCTCCCGCACTTCCTTCTGTAACGAAACCCAAACATCGCCCCCCTGCAAAAGGGACAAAAGCTTCGCGAGCCGGATGGACCGATTGCTGTCATTGGCGTGGCCTTGACTACCGCTCCAGACCAGGCCGATGCGCCGACGCCCAGCGGGCAGGCGCTGAGCCCAGCGGGCAGCCTCCTCCGCCGGCGCCCTGAGGTAGCCATTCTCCCAAGCAGGTATAGTGTCAAGCCTTGTACCGAAGGCAAGCGGCAGGGTGAGAAGCGGGCAGTGCAGATCAAATTCATCCGGTTCTTCATTCTGGCCGATTATCTTGATGGTTGGGTCGAAATCCTTGAAGAGGCGAAGAAGCGGGCCTTGGATCGAAAGAGACACCCTGGCACCGGCAGCGGCAGCAAGCCGAGCATAGCGCGCGAATTGGATCGTATCGCCTAGTCCCTGTTCCCAATATATGTAGAGCCGCTGGTCTTGGAGCGGTTCCTTGCCACCCCAAAGTGGCTTCGGATATTTGCGCGCTGCCAAAGTCTTGTGACGGAGATTGCGATATTCATAAGCCAGCCAGCCTTCTTCAAAGCGCCCAAGCGCCAGCAAGGCCAAAGCACGGCTCCACAAAGTCTCCTTTTCGTCGGGCTGGAGCTTCAGCGCTTGATCGTAACAGTCCAGTGCTTCTTCCAGACGGTTAAGGCTGCTGAGCGCCAAACCATAGTCTGTATGTGCCGCTGGGTAGTACGGCGCCAATTTCCGGGCGGTCTCGGCCGCCATCAGGGCTGCCTCTGGTTGGCTGAGCTTAATGAGCGAGGCGGATCGCCATAAATGTCCTTGGACATATCCAGGATCAATCTTCAGGGCTGCATCCGCAGCCGCGAGACCTTCCGCAGGTCGGCCGAGCGCCAGCAATGCCTTGGCGCGCATGATGAGTGCGACCGCTTCATCGGGCTTGATCCTCAGAGCCTTCTCCGCCACGACTAGGGCCTCGGCAGGACGTTCCAGTTCGCCCAAGATCACGGACATATTCACCAGATAAGGAGGCCAGTCTGGGTGGAGGCGTAACGCTGTCTCACAGCTGACAAGTGCATCCTTGGGTCTGCTTTTTTCAATGAGGGCACAAGCACGGTCATTATGGATGCCTGCATTGTCAGGCCGCAATTCTATGGCTCGGTCATAGGCGGCAATCGCCTGATCCAGGCGCTTCAACCTCATCAACGCAAGACCGCGATTGTGGTGCGCATTCGCTGCCTTTGGGTCCATCGCTACCGCGCGGTCCAAGCTGCTAAGCGCTTCCTCATAACGGCCGAGCCGGATCAGCGCCGTGCCAAGGTTGTTCCGGGCGCTCACATGGCGGGGATTGATTGCAAGGGCGCGACGTATCAGGGTCACGCCTTCTTCAAGATATCCCAATTCTGAAGATGCCAAACCTGCAAAATGCAACGCTTCAAAATTACGCGGGTCGCGCTTCAATATCGCCCGAAAGCCGGTTGCGGCCTCGGTAAAGTGCCCCCCCTGGAAAAAGGCCATAGCCTCAGCGAATTGTTGTCGTAGGGTAAGGGGTGGCGGCTTCATTGTTGACGTTGGACCCCGGCTTGGGACGATGCCAAATGGATCATGAATCGCATCCTGTCGCCTCGTCACTAGAAATTTGTAACCGAATGGCCTCAGGCCAAAGCGTCTGAGGATGGAGATTAGCCATTTCCCATCATGCGGCCAAGATCTGCCCATCAAGAAGCTGTCAATCGGCAGCGTGATCTTTCATGTCAGGTTTCTAGTTCATGACGCAAAGCCGCGCTCATGCGTGCAAGCACGCCATCCCAGTCCCCCGCGCGACTTTGGCGGAACAGACGCATTTTTGGGTACCATGGTGAGTCCTCGCGATTCAAAAGCCACCGGAAATCCGGCGAAAAGGGCAACATCAACCATGTTGGCTTGCCAAGCGCACCGGCCAAATGCGCGACCGACGTATCAACCGCGATCACCAGATCAAGCGAGGAAATGAGTGCAGCCGTATCAGCGAAATCACTCAGCTCGGCACTGACATCAATAATGCCTGAGGCTTCAAGCGCAATTCGGTCCACTTCCCGCACTTCCTTTTGCAGCGAAATCCAGACATCGTCGGGCTGAAGCAACGGCAAAACCTTTGCGAGCCGCACGGAACGATTGGCGTCATTGCCGTGGATCTGGCTGCCGCTCCAGACCAAGCCGATGCGCCGACGGCCAGTGGGCAGGCGCCGATCCCAGCGCGCCACATCCTCTACCGGGGCCCGGAGGTAACCATTCTCCCAGGCGGGAATGGTCTCAAGTCTTGTGCCGAAGGCAAGGGGCAGGCTGAGCAGCGGGCAATGCAAATCGAATTCATCCGGCTCTTCATTCTGGCCGATTATCGTGACTGCAGGATCGAAGCCCTCAAATAGCCGCCGAAGCGGATCTTGAACCGAAAAAGTAACCCGTGCGCCAGCAGCAACGGCGAGCAGGGCATAGCGCGCAAAATGAATCGTGTCGCCAAGCCCCTGTTCCCAATAGACATAAATCCGCTGATCTCTGAGTGATTCCTTGCCCCACCAAAGCGGCTTTGGATACTTGCGTGCCGCAACAGTCTCGTAGCGGAGATTGCGATACTCGTAGGCAAGCCAACCTTCTTCGAAGCGCCCAAGTACCAACAAGGCAAGAGCCTTGTTCCACACGGTCTCAGTGTTACCGGGTTCGAGCATCAGCCCTTTTTCGTAGGAAACCAGTGCTTCTTCCAGGCGATTTAAACTACCGAGGATGAAGCCGTAGGTGGTATGCACCCGCACCTCCTGGGGGGCAAGTGCTCGTGCCTTTGTGGCCGCGATTAGGGCGGCCTCCGGCTGCGCGAGTAGATGGAGCGCCTGACAACGCCATAAATGCGCTTGCACGAGGTTGGGGTTGATCTTTATGACACTTTCTATGACCTCCAGGCCTTCCGCTACTCGGCCAAGCCGAAGCAGCGCCTGGGCGCGCGCGATCAGTGCATTGCTGTTGTTGGGTTCGATCTGGAGTGCCTTGTCAGCCACCGCCAAAGCTTCGGCATGCCGTTTCAGCGCGTATAATACTAAGGCAACATTCACCATAAACGCTGGGGAGTTCGGGCGTAAGCTGAGCGCCTTTTCATAAGCAGCGAGCGCTTCTTCCAGCTTGAACTTATCCATCAATACGCTAGCACGATCGTTATGCGCTTCTACAAAATCGGGCTTGAGAGCAATGGCGCGATCAAAGGCTGCAATTGAATCATCCACTCGTTTCAGCTTCATCAAGGCGAAGCCCCGATTGTGATGAACGTTGGCGGCCTTCGGGTCTATCGCCAAGGCGCGGTCCAGGCTGCTCAGAGCTTCCTCATATCGGCCCAGCCGGATCAATGCGCTACCAAGATTGCCAAGGGCGCTTGTATGGCGAGGATTGATTGCAAGGGCACGGCGGATGAAGGATATCCCCTCTTCCGGGCGCCCCGCTTGCGCCGCAGCCACGCCCGCAAAATGCAGCGCGTCAAAATTGCGCGCGTCGTGTTTTAGAATTGCCCGAAAAGCGACCTCGGCTGCGGCCAATTGCCCCTCTTGCAGAAGGCTCACCGCCTCCGCCAGTTGTTGTCGAGTAGATTGAGACTTCGGCTTCATATGATGTGTTGAATGGCCACATTGAATTGGTCTGGTTGCATCATGAAACGCAGTTTGCCGCTTTGTCCAGAGCATTCCTCGTTCAGGTTGGTTCACGGGAAACGCCCCAGGGAACCCCCGATCAATCGCATAACTGCGTCGTTGTTTTGTGGTGACGGCGATCTTGGTAGGAGTCCTGGCGGCGTTGATCGCTTCTGCTACTGTTTTTGGGGAATAAACGCTCGCCTTCCCTCCTTTCAGGCGCAATTCACCCGTCACGCGTGACAGTATCGCATCAAGACACGCCGCTTCATGTAAAAATTGGCAAGCGCACAGAGAACCTCAAAGCGCGTCCCGTTCTTCGCCAGGCCCCGATAGCGGACTTTGGTGAAACCAAAAATCCGCTTGATGATCAGCAGGGGATGCTCGCCCTTCGCACGCACGCGCGATTTGGTGGCGTTCTTCGCTGTTCCTTGACACATCATTCTGAACATCCGGGACGATCCGGGATGATCGGGGACATCGCGGGATAATTGTCGAGAAAAATCGGGTTTTTCGGAATATGACCGCGAAAACGGGCTGATCGTAGGTTCCGGACAAAAAATTGGTTTTCGGCGATTTTGACATTGGATTCCGGACAAAGAGGGGCATGGTTGTTAGCCTCTTAGAAGGTTCTTGAGAGCGTACCGGGCCGGCCTGCCAGATGACTTCGCCAAGCACTTTCAGGGTGCTGGTTTGGTCTGCGGGCATCACCTCGGTCTCATAGACTGCGTTGTCAGACTTCACGACCACGGACCCATCCAGGCGGAGCTGAATGCGCTTGACCAGCAGGGCGCCGCCGATCGCCAGCACATAGATTCGGCTGAACGCATCGCCGGGTTTGCTGGTGGGATTGAGCCAATCACCGACTTAGAATGGCATCCGAGTGGGCGGTTCATCGTTTCTACTTCAGCCAAAGGTACTGGTGATCGCGGGACATTACTGCAACGTCTCCCTGCGGGCGGCGGAGAACCGGCGTTACGGCACTTCGCTTCCGGAAGAACACTAATACGCGCACCATGCTTTTGCCCGCGTACCGGCCGATTGGCGTGGAGTGAGCTTGGTAAGATTCTGATTCACGAAATCCAGGGCCTCTGACGCGCCCACTGCGCGGCAAACCACCTCAACCCCAACACGCACTAGAAGGGCCAAGCGTCGCCGCTTGGCCCAACGCACCCTACGCCTGCCGGTTCATCCTAACCCGTTCATGTTGGGGTCCGCCAAACGGACCACAACATGACTCATTTTTTGCGCGGCTGATTCACGGCTTCGGCCTTCAGCCTCCGCCGATCAGACGCGTGGTAGTTTGCGCGGCTGATTCACGGCTTCGGCCTTCAGCCTCCGCCGATCAGACGCGTGCCGCCATCCCGCGCATAAACGTCTCACGGAAACGGATCGGGTCGCGGTCCGTTTGTGTCTTGCCGGGTTCGTTATCAATCCGCGCGCCGATCACATGCGGGCCATCCGTGGCAAGGGCGCGGTCAATCAGCGCGTCAAACTCCGCCTCATCCGCCGCCCAATGGGCGGAAGCAATACCGGAAGCGCGCGCAATCGCCACCAGATCCGTGCCCGCTTTCGCGGCCGGTGTGCCCTGGCCGCCGGTGATCTGATAAATCCCATTGTCCCAGATGATCACAATCAGATTCTTTGGCGCCTGCGCGGCAATGGTGGAAAGGCAGCCAAGCTGCATCAGCAGCGACCCATCGCCTTCCAAAGCGAAAACGTGCCGTTCCGGCTGGGCAATGGCCACCCCCATGGCAATCGGTGCAGCCAAACCCATGCTACCCAGCATGTAGAAATTCTCGGCACGGTGGCCAGTGGCCCATAAATCCCAATTCGAATTGCCGATGCCGCCAATCACGGCTTCCTGCTTCGTCAGCTTGCCCACCACGCGCCTGGTCAGCGCCGCGCGGTTCATCACCTGCGTATTGCGACGGTCTTCCATTATTTGCGCCCCCCGGTCAGCAGCGGTGAGAGGATCAGGCAGGCCGGCCAACGTGTGGCAAAGGCCTGGCGCATGGTGCGATCCGCGATGAAGGGGGCTTCATCCATGCGCGACAGCGTGTGGTGTTCAATGCCCATGCTGTCCAGAATCGGGCGCATGGTGCGGCAGACAATCGCCTGGCCGGGATTGAATTCACCGAGCGTGCCGCGTTCGCTCACCATCATCAGCACCGGGATTTGGCTGGCAACAACAAGGGAAGCGAGAACATTCGGCAGTGTCGCGAAGCCCGATGTCTGCATCAGCACAATGCCGCGCATGCCGGCCATGGTGGCGCCGGCGACAATGCCAATGGCTTCTTCTTCACGCGCAGCGGCGAAGGTGGTGAAGAAGGGATCGGCGTGGCAGCCCTCAATCAGGGGGCGGAGCACATTGTCCGGCACATAGGTGACCAGCCGGACATCATGGTCCTTCAAGGCTTGGCGAATAATGCCATGCCAGCTTGGCGCGCTTTCGGCGGCACTCGACATGATGGGCGTTTACTCCGTTGCTGTAAGAAGCGGTGAGTCTATGACCAAGCTGCGCGCGCGCCAAGCGTGACCCAGGTCACGGCACCGGCACATCCAAAAGCCAGGCCGTGGCCGGGAAAGCGATGGACGCGATGGTGGTGGTGAACAGCACGGCGGCCGAGGCTTCCTCAGCCCCCACGCCCTGGCGCTGCGCGAGCAGATAGGCATTGGTCGCGGTTGGCATGGCGGCCAGCAGCACGCCGCAAATCACCCAAAACGGGTCAAGCGCCAGCCAACTTCCGAGTACAAACCACACCAGCGCGGGGTAGATGAACAGCTTTGCCGCCGTAATGCCGAAAGCCACCGCGAAAAGCTGCCCGCCAATTTTCAGCCGCGCGAGCGTCCCGCCCAGCGCAAACAGCGCCGTTGGTCCGGCGGCGTTGCCCAGGAAGGACAGGAAGCGTTCGATTGGTGCGGGGATGGGCAGCTCCAACCCAGCGGAAAGCGCGCCCAGCGCAATCGAAAGGATCACCGGATTGCGCATCAAGCCACGCAGGCCCGCCATCACGGCCTTGAGCCCCTCGCCCTTCGCCGAGGGCGCCATCAGCATGGTGCCAAGTGCGATGATCACCGCCACTTCGGCGACAATCGCCATGGCAACGGGTCCCGCAATGCGTGGCCCGAGCATGGGCAGCATCAGCGGCGGCGCCAGATAACCGACATTGCCCATGGCGGCTGCCGCGCCAAAGGCGGAACCGATGCGGATATTGCCGCGCGCGGCCCGCCCGATCAGCATCACCACAGCGAAGATGGCAAGGCAGGCGCCCAGATACCCGGCAAAATAAATGGCATCAAAACTTTCGCGCAAAGGCTGCGCTGCCATCAGCTTGAACAACATGGCCGGCAGCGCGACGTTGAAGCTGAAAAGTCCAATCGCTTCCATCGCCGTGGGTGGCATCCATTTGCGCTTCGCCGCGGTGAAGCCAAAGGCCACCACCGCGAAAATCGGCAGGCAAAGGGCAAGGAAGGCAAGCACGGCTGGGGAACCTAACCCGGATCAGCCGCGCCGCGAAACATGCGGCTATTGCGCCTTGGCGCTGGCTTCGCTGCGCGTTGCGCCGACGCGCGATGCCAGCGACGCCGCCAGGAAATCATCCAATTCGCCGTCCAATACGGCGGCGGGATTGCCCTTTTCAACGCCGGTGCGCAGATCCTTCACCATCTGATAGGGCTGCAGCACATAACTCCGGATCTGGTGGCCCCAGCCGATATCGGTCTTGCCGGCCTCGGTCGCGGCATTCACCGCTTCGCGCTTGGACAATTCCAATTCATAAAGCCGCGCCTTCAACATGCCCATGGCAATGGCGCGGTTGCGATGCTGGCTGCGATCCTGGGTGGACGCCACCACAATCCCGGTCGGGATATGGGTGAAGCGCACGCCGGATTCGGTCTTGTTCACATGCTGCCCACCGGCGCCGGACGCGCGGAAGGTATCGGTCTTAAGGTCCGCCGGATTGACCTCAATCTCAATCTTGTCGTCAATCACCGGATAGACATAAACGGACGCAAAGCTGGTGTGCCGGCGCGCCGCCGAGTCAAAGGGGCTGATGCGCACCAGCCGATGCACGCCGCTTTCGGTCTTGAGCCAGCCATAGGCGTTGGGGCCGCTGATCTGAATGGTGGCGGATTTCAGCCCTGCCTGTTCGCCCGCGCTTTCTTCGGTCAGCACCACCTTATATCCATGCTGTTCCGCCCAGCGCGAATACATGCGCAGCAGCATTTCCGCCCAATCCTGCGCCTCGGTCCCGCCGCTGCCGGAATTCACTTCCAGAAACGCGTCATTGGCATCCGCTTCGCCGGAGAGCAGGCTTTCAATCTCGCGCTTCTTTGCTTCTGCCGCCAGGCGTTCAAGATCGGCGGTGGCGGCATTGGCGGTATCGGCATCGCCTTCCGCCTCGGCCAATTCAATCAGGCCGAGTGCATCTTCCACATCGCGTTCCAGGCGTTTCACGCCATCAATCTGTTCGGAAAGCCGGCCACGTTCGCGCATGACGCGCCCCGCTTCATCGGCATTATTCCAGAGCGTCGGGTCTTCGACCCGCGCGTTCAATTCTTCGAGACGACGGACAGAGGCATCCCAGTCAAAGATGCCTCCTCAGCAGGGCCACCGATGCGGTGATCTGCTCGTGCAGGGATTGGGCGTCAGCGCGCATGATGCGGGGCTAATAGAGCCCGCCGAGGTCCCTGTCGAGGCGGTTGGCCCCCGGGCCGCCAGGCGCGCCTGGCCCTTCGCCGCGTTCGGTGATGAATTCATCGCGCCAGCGTTGCGCGCTGTTTTCCGTGCCGGGGCGGAAGGGTTCCATGATGCTGCCATTGCCCACCGCTACGCGCATCAACGTAATGCCAGGCGGGCGGCGGAAGGGCACGGGTGGGCTGCCGGTGAGTGCTGCGCCAACCACTTCGCGGAAAATCGGCGCGGCATTGCTGCCGCCGGTTTCGTTATTGCCAAGGCTGCGCGGATCATCAAAACCGATCCAAACTGCGACAACGATATCGGGCGTGAAACCGACGAACCAATTATCCTTGAAATCATCCGTGGTGCCCGTCTTGCCCGCCACCGGCCGGCCAAGGCGCGAACCAATGGCATTGGCTGCCGTGCCGCGTTGCACCACACCTTCCAGAATGCTCACCATCTGATAGGCAGAAATCGGGTCGGTTGCGCGCGGCCTTTCGCCTGCTTCAAGGCGTGGCGGACCGGCTTCGGCACCGGAAGCGCAAGCGGCGCAAAGGCGCTGATCAGCGCGCCAGATCACGCGCCCGCGCCTGTCTTGCACCGAATCAATCAGGCTGGGTGTCACGCGAAAGCCGCCATTGGCAAAGGCGCCATAGGCGGTGGCCATGCGGAGCACGGTTGTCTCCCCGGCGCCAAGCGACATGGCCAAGTAGCGCGGCATATTGTCAATCACGCCAAAGCGCCGCGCGGCATCGGAAACCGAAGCCATGCCGATATGATCCGCAAGGCGCACTGTCACCAGGTTAAGGCTGCGTTCCATCGCGCTGCGCATGGTCACCCAGCCATTATATGTATTCACATTGTAGTTCTGCGGCTTCCAAAGCCCCTGCGGCGTCATGATTTCCACCGGCTCATCAGGGATTTCCTGATTGGGCGGAATGCCTTTTTCAAGCGCCGCGATATAGACAAAAGGCTTGAAGGAAGACCCCGGCTGGCGCTGCGCCTGGGTTGCGCGATTGAACCAGGATTTTTCGAGCGCCCATCCGCCGACCATGGCCATGACGCGCCCGCTTTGCGGATCAAGCGCGACAACTGCCCCTTCAACCACGGGAATCTGCTTAAGCGTCAAGCGTTCCGGCCGCGCTGGGCGATTGCGCTGCGCGGCTTCCGCCGGCAGGACTTCCACCAGCACCACATCGCCGGGGTTCACCACATCCTGAACGCGGCGTGGTTCAGCACCCCGGCGGCCATCGGGCAAAACGGGGCGCGCCCAGGGGCGCAAATCTTCGAGGAAAAGCGTGCCCTGTTGCGGTTCCGCCGGGCGGCGCGGGTCGCGCCGTTCCAGCCAGCCAAGCCGCGCTTCCTGTGGCCTGACTTCCAGCACTACGGCCAAGCGCCATTCGGGAAGCGCACCAGGCGGGCGCGGCGTATCGGCCAGGGCGGGCATCCATTCCGTGGTATTGGCCGAAATGCGTGCCACCGGGCCGCGCCAGCCGCCACGCCGGCGGTCATAGCTCATCAGACCTTCGCGCAAGGAACTTTCGGCAGCCGCTTGAATGGTGGGATCAAGGCTGGTGCGCACCACCAAGCCGCCCATGGTGGTTTGTTCCACACCAAAGCGCTGGATCAATTCGCGCCGCACTTCTTCGGTGAAATGCTGCCCCACCTGCAATTGATCCGGTCGGCGTGTGGGCCGCGCCATCAGCGGTTCGGCACGGGCCGCGCGGGCTTCTTCCGCCGTTATCGCGCGGTCTTCCAGCATGCGTTCAATCACCCAATCGCGTCTGGCCTTGGCTGCTTCCGCACGACGGATGGGGTGATAATTATTCGGCGCCTTGGGCAACGCGGCAAGATAGGCAACCTCCGCCACCGTCAATTCATCCAGGCTTTTGTTGAAATAAACCTGCGCGGCGGCGGCCACGCCATAGGCCTGCTGGCCCAGGAATATTTCATTCAAATAAAGTTCAAGAATGCGATCCTTGCTGAGCGCCTTTTCCATGCGCAACGCCAGAATGGCTTCCCGCGCCTTGCGCGCAAAGGACCGATCCGCACCCACAAGCATATTCTTCGCGACTTGCTGAGTGATGGTGGAAGCGCCACTCATGCGCCGCCCGCTGCCATAATGCTCTGCGGCCTGGATCACGGCGCGCAGAATGCCCAAGGGATCAACGCCGGTATGGTCGCGAAAGCGCTGATCCTCGGCTGAGATGAAGGCCTGCTGCACGCGCTGCGGAATCGCCTCGATCGGGACAAAGATGCGTCGTTCCTGTGCCAATTCGGCCATCAGCCGGCTATCGGCTGCGTAAATGCGGCTCATTTGCGGGGGTTCATATTCCGCGAGCCAACCGTAATCCGGCAAATCCTGCGCGAAGTGATGATAGGCGCCATAAGCCGCGATGCCGCCCGCCAGCAGCACCGCCGCGCCCAGGCTCAAGAACCAGCGGAACAGGCCAAAGCGTCGGCGCCGTTTTGGGCGCTTTTCCCGCTTCCGCTTGGGCTTTGCTTCCGCGCGCGGTGGTTCCGCCCCGGGCGAGGCGCGCTCTGGATCAAGCGGTGAATCGGCGCGCAATTCGGGGGAGGCCATGATGGCGCTTGATACACTTTCCCGCGGGAAAGCGCGACAGCTTACCCCGGTGTTTTTTCACCCTGGCGCGGGGCGTGGAGCCGCAGCAAGCCAGGCTTCCACCGCCCGCGCCAGGCTGGCCGCGATCAGGGCGCGGTGTTCGGGCTTGCGCAAGGCGGCTTCATCTTCCGGATCGGAAAGGAAGCCCATTTCGACAAGGACGGAGGGCACTTCCGGCGCCTTCAGCACGATAAAACCCGCTTCCCGCCTTGGCTTGTGCAGAACGGGCACGCTGCGGGTCAATTCCCGCACCGCGACCCGGGCGAAGCGGGTGGAATCGCCAAGGGTTTCCTGGCGCATCAGGCTCAGCAATATCGCCTGCACCTCGGGCGGGACCGAGGGCAGGCTAAGCCCGCCCGCCAGATCGGCATTGTTTTCGCGCTGCGCCAGGGCTTCGGCGAAAGAATCGCTCGCGGTCTCGGCCAGGGTATAGACACTGGCCCCCTTGGCGCCGGGCGCGGAATCGGCATGGAGCGAGATCAGCAACGCGGCATCGCGTGTGCGGGCGAAGGCAACACGATCCGCGAGGGAGATGAATTCATCACGCTCCCGCGTCATGGCGACACGGCATTGGCCGCCTTCCTGCAATTTGCGGCGAAGGGCCTGCGCGGCGGCCAGGGTCAGGCGCTTTTCTTCTGTGCCGCGCCGGCCAATGGCGCCGGGGTCATAGCCGCCATGGCCGGCGTCAATTACCACCAGAGGCAAGGCGGGGGCGCTGCCTTGCGCGAGCGGCATGTCCCGGCTTGAAGCAGCGGCAAAGGCCTCAGTGCTGGCGGGGGCGATTTCGACCAGCAGCCGCCCAGCCGGCCCGGGAAGGCGGCGCGGCAAGGCAGGGCGCGCCAGATCCAGGCGCAATTCCTTGGCTTCAGCATCAAATACGGCGCTGGCAATGGGCCCTGCCGACCCAAGCCGCGCCGGGCCTTGCCAGGCCACGCCGGGCAGGGAAAGCACAAGGCGCGGCGGCTCAGCCAGGGCGCGCCATTCCCAGGAAAGCGGGCCTTCCAATATCAAGGCAAGCCGCGCCGCGCGGCCTTCGGTGGCGAGGCTGGCTGTATTGACGGAAGCGGCCAAGGCCGGTTGGGCGCCGCCCAGAACCGCCCCGCCCAAGCCCAGGAAATGCCGCCGCCCTATGCCCATGCTGGCGTTCTTACTGGGACAAGCCTCCGCTGTCATCCGCAACACCGCATCTTCCCCTTGTGGTGCCTCCCGGCAGGGACTAAAGTGAGCCGTCCCGGCGGCATCCGCTGCGGGCGAGAATTCCGGCGGCATCGCCTGGCGCATGAAGCCCCCCGGGGCAGCGCGGCCCGCGATGTTCAGCCCCCCGGCCTCCGGGTCCGCGCTTCTGGCGTAGGACTTGCGGTTTCGCCGGGGGACGGCCCTTCCTTCTCGCCAGCGCGGCCCGAGGCGCGCGAAAGCCCCTGCCCTTATGGCCATGGCCCCCGTCGCGCCCGCCGTCCCGCCTGCGCCTGTGACCATAACGGTCCAAGGGTTCCCGGGGCAGGATCCAGGTGCGACCACCTTGGGGCCGCTGCGCCACCCCGGCGCCGGTCCCACCGAAGAAGGTCTTCGCCGTCGCATGCCAAAGCACGCCACGCCGCTATCTGATCCTTTTTCGGGCCATGCCACGCATTTGCGCCGGCGGCTTCGCCCCGGCGCGGAGACTTCACCCCATGACCAAGCGCATGCTGATAGATGCATCCCACCCCGAGGAAACCCGGGTTGTGGTGATGGATGGCAATCGCCTCGACGAATTTGATCTTGAAACGGCGCAACGCCGCGCCCTGAAGGGCAATATCTACCTCGCCAAAGTGGTGCGGGTGGAACCCAGCCTGCAAGCGGCCTTTGTGGAATATGGCGGCAATCGCCATGGCTTCCTGGCCTTTGGCGAAATCCACCCGGATTACTACCAAATCCCCGTGGCGGATCGGCAGCGCCTATTGGAAATGCAGGAAGCCGAGGCCCGCGCCGAGGATGAGGCCGATCTGCCCCCCGAAAGTGCGATGGACCGCGCCGCCTGGAATGGCGAAAGCAATGAAGCCTGGCAGCCGGCGGAAGACGCGGCTGGCGAAGCAGCCCCTGCCGTTGAAGCTGTAGCGGAAGATGCGCGCGCGCCGGAAGCCCCTGAGGCACCGCAGCCGCTTGCGATTGAAAGCGAAAGCCTGAGCGCCGCGCCGGAAGCGCCGAGCGATGAAGCGGCCGAGGCTGATCTTGGCCGCGTTGAGGAATTGCCCGCCGAAGAAGACCAGGCCCCGCCCGAGACCATTGGCGGCGAAGGCCCGGCAGAGACCGAAGAAGAACGCCGTGAGCGCCGCATCCCGCCGCGCTTCATGCGCCATTACAAGATCCAGGAAGTGATTCGCCGCCGCCAGATCATTCTGGTGCAGGTTGTGAAGGAAGAACGCGGCGGCAAGGGCGCGGCACTCACCACCTATATGTCGCTTGCCGGGCGCTTTAGCGTTTTGATGCCGAATTCCCCGCGTGGGGGCGGGGTTTCGCGCAAGATCACCTCAGCGGCCGATCGCAAGCGGCTGCGTGAAGTGATGGATGAGCTGCAATTGCCCCAGGGCATGTCCTTGATTGTGCGCACCGCCGGCGCGCAACGGCCAAAGCCCGAAATCCAGCGCGATTGCGAATATCTGCTGCGGCTTTGGGACAATATCCGCGAAAGGACGCTGGCTTCCACCGCGCCCGCCCTGATTTATGAGGAAGCTGACCTGATCAAGCGATCCATCCGCGATGTCTATGGCCGCGATATTGATGAGGTGATGGTTGAAGGCGATGGTGCCTTCCAGCAGGCGCGCGAATTCATGCGCATGCTGATGCCATCGCACGCCAATAAGGTGCGGCTGCACCGGGATGCCACGCCGCTTTTTGCGCGCCATCACGTGGACCAGCAATTGGATGCGATGCATTCGCCGGTGGTGCAGCTGCGTTCCGGCGGTTATGTGGTGATCAACCAGACCGAAGCCTTGGTTGCGATTGACGTGAATTCAGGCCGCGCCACGCGCGACCGCCATATCGAAGACACGGCCTTGCGCACCAATATGGAAGCCGCCGAGGAAATCGCGCGCCAGCTGCGCCTGCGCGATCTGGCCGGGCTGATTGTGATTGATTTCATTGATATGGAATCAAACAAGCACAATGCCATGGTGGAAAGGCGGCTCAAGGAATCGCTCCGCCACGACCGGGCGCGCATTCAGGTTGGCCGCATCAGCCATTTCGGCCTGCTGGAAATGAGCCGCCAGCGCCTGCGCCCTTCCATCGCGGAACAAACCTTCATCACCTGCCCGCATTGCATGGGCCGTGGCACGATCCGTGGCGTGGAAAGCAGTGCGCTGCAGGTGCTGCGCGCGATTGAAGAAGAAGGGGCGAAGCGCCGCGCCGCCGAAATCAATGTGCATGTCGCGACCGATGTCGCGCTTTGGCTGCTGAACCGCAAGCGCGACCGGCTTTCTGAGATTGAGGCGCGTTTCGGCATGAGCGTTTTCTTCCAGCCGGATGAAAAGCTGATGGGGCCGGCGCTGCGTATTGAACGCCTGCGCGCGGCGGAACCCATGGCCGTTAGCGCCGCACCTTCCGCGCTGCGCATGGATTACGCGCCGGAAGTGGAAGACATCGCGCCCGAGGCTGAGGACGAGGAAGCCGATAGCCCGCGCGCTGAAGCGCGTGAGGAAACCGCCGAGGAAGGTGAGCGTCGCCGCCGCCGCCGTCGCCGCCGCCGTGGCGGTCGGCGTGAGGGTGGGCCGCAGGGTGGTGAAGCCGGCACCGAGGGCGATGGCGATGGCGAAGAAGGCGCTGAAGCCGCAGCAGAAGCGGGCGAAGCGCCGGAAGGCGAGGCTCAGCCCGCCGAGGATGAAGGCCAGGCCGCTGAAGGCGCCGCCGAGGGTGAGGATCGTCCGCGTCGGCGTGGCCGCCGTGGTGGGCGTCGGCGCCGTGAGGATGGCCCGCGTGAGCGCCGTGCTGAGGAAGCCGCGCCGGAAATGGCCGAAGAAGCGCCCGCGCCGCGCTATGTCGGCCCGACGCCGGCTGACCCCTTCGCCGGGCAGATTGATGATGTGTTTGCCGCCATGGCCGCAGCCGAGGAAGCGGCAGAGCGCGCTGCCGCGACCGCGCGGCGCATTGCGCCCGCAGCGCCGGAGCCTGTGGCGGAAGCGGCCCCGGTGGCTGAGGCGGCACCTGTGGTGACGGAAGCAGCACCGGTTGCGGAAGCGCCGGCGCCCGTTGAACCGCCAGCGCCGGAACCCTCACCCGCGCCGGTGGCCGCAGAACCTACCCCGGCGCCGCAGTCGGAAAAGGCGGAGCCGGTGATTGGGCCGGCGATCCAGCCGGTGGTGCTGGGCGATGGCGCTGAGGTGGCGCGGCCCAAGCGGCAGGGCTGGTGGAAGCGGCCGGGGTAGGGGGTGTGTGGGCCAAGCGGGGACGCTTGGCCCTTGCGGTGCTTGTTGGGCTTGGGGTGGTTTGTCGCGCGGTGGTGCGTCAAAGCCCCTGGATTTCGTGAATCAGAATTTGTCCTTGCTGAAACCATGCAAGCCGACCGGTGCGTGGGCAAAAGCAAGGTCCATTGATGACAACGCGATCTGGCGCAAAATGCTGCAAAAGTGGCGCGCCGCCGTTCGATGGCAAAAGCTGAAGGAGAGAGCCTCGCTGATCTTCTTGTCCCTTGGCAGATTTAGTTAGAAAAAATCTTCCTTCAGGATGCCATTCCACAAAGCTAACTGGCTCGAATTCACCAATAAATCCCGCTAGCCGAGTACCTGTGCCTGCGTCCCAAACACGGATGGATTCACTCTCACGCGGATGGGTCAAGCCCGCCGCGCCGGTTGCTAAACGGTCACCAGCGTGTGACCAGCCAAGAGACCTGACGCCGGGAACATGAGCTCGAAAGCTAATCCGCTCAGTGAGCGACGGAAGATCAAAAATCGCTATTTCGTCACTGAAGCCAAGTCTTGTTGCACTTGTTGCTACAGCAAGACGATTGTCCCGACTTATACTGGGCAGCAACCAGTTTCGTCCTTCAACTTGGCCGAGTAGCCTTCCGTTACTGCTATCAAACACTAAACCAAAAAAACGATGCGTTGTATTGCCCCGGACACCAATTGCCTGAAACGATAGAAACACATAGTTACCAGCGGGGGAAACCGTGAGAGACTGGTCGCTCCTTCGCTGCTGCAAGAATAAATCTTGGGGCCTACCTAATAGCTCGGGTAGGAACACGGGCAATAAGTCGGACTCACGCAGTAGCTTTCCTGTATCGGTTTCAAAAACTGAGAAAGCCGGCGGATTTTCTGTACTGCCTGATGAAATATGCCTGGACGCGATCAATTCCCGACCGCCTGCTGCAAATCCAAAAAGTCTCGCGCCTCTTGCCTGCATAACACGGAAACGCGTGAGCAACGGCCAAGAGGCGGTATCAATCACGTTCAAGAAACTTCCATCGCCAGACTCTGCGACTAGCCGACTACCATCTGGGCTCCAGGCCATTGAGGAAACATGCCAAGCAAATGCATTTTCTTCCTTACGAAAATCAATGCTGGCGATTTGCTTCAGCCTTATCCTGCCGGGATATGTCGTGCCGCGCGGGCTGGTCAGCGGATTAAGCAAATTCGAAGCGCCCGCCGGACGAACCGCGCCCGCACTTGCCAACGCCCCCATGCCAGCCAAACCAAATGCGCGCCGGGTCAGGCTTGCCATATCGATGGGTCCTTCCATTCCATCTATATGACCCCGCGCACAAAATTACGGTTAGGGCCTCTTAATGCGCATGGCGTCATCACGAAACGCGTTGTAACCGGCAACGGTTTATTCATGGCAGCACCGCCTTAGCTGAAGCCATCGCAGCCGATGGCCCGCAGCGCGTACCTACCCGCCTCATAGCCAAAAACCAAAGGCGAGGCTGGGCGCTTCATACACGCCTGTTCCTTTGAAGGACCTGTACCGCCCTATTCCAAGCCTCCGCCGCTCGAAGATGCGCCACGCGATGCTGGCTGCATTACTACAACGCGCCCAGACCAGACCGGGCGCTCAAGCAAAAACTGCCTCTTAGCAGCCTTTCACGGGACAATGTCCTTGGTAATGACAGCCAGACACTTATCTCAAAGCGCGGCCAGAACCGCTTCGGCCTTGCTCACTTCGAAGGCGCCCGGGGCTTCCACGGCCACATGGGTCACCTTGCCGTCCTTTGCCACCAGCGCAAAGCGCTGGCAGCGCACGCCAAGGCCGCGCGCTGTCAGGTCAAATTCCAGCCCCATCGCCTTGGTGAAGGCGGCGGCGCCATCGGCCATCATCGTCACCTGGTCGGTTATCCCCTGATCCTTGGCCCAGGCGCCCATCACAAAGGCATCGTTCACGGCCATGCAGGCAATGGCATGCACACCCTTGGCTTTCAGCGCCGCGGCATGTTCCACAAAGCCCGGCAGGTGCTTGGCTGAACAGGTGGGGGTAAAGGCGCCCGGCACGCCAAACAGCACCACGGTACGGCCCTTGAAGAACTCCGCCGTATCCAGCTCCTTCGGACCTTCCGAGGTGCCTTGCATGATCTTCATCGCGGGAATGCTGTCGCCAGTCTTGATGGTCATGGTCTTCTCCTTGTGACGCGACGGCAAAAATAGCCTTGAGCTCCGCGCCTGTCACCTGGGCGAAGCAAGACAGCTTCGCCACCTTGGCGCAGCGCCGAAGGGGGCCTGCTCGCCAAAAGGTTGAAGTTTTAACCGATCCGCGTCTAACAAGGCCGAGCCATGAGCGCGAATCCCCCCATGGCCCCCTGCCGGACCTTGCCTTTTTGGGCCCTGGTCCTGGCGCCCTTGTGGTTTGGAACCCCCGTTCCAGCCGCAGCGCAGGGGGCCGTTCAAACCGCCGCCTTGCCCCTGCCCGCGCTGCGCGGTCCTGCCAACGCAAGCCTGCCGCTTGCGGCAATGGATGCTGAGCAGATCAAGCAAGTCTTCGCTTTGCATGCCGCCAGGGATTGGGCAATGGCGGAACAGGCAATGGCGCTGCTCACGGATCGCCGGCTTGAAGGCCATATCCTGGCGGATCGCTGGCTCAACCCCTCTGCGCCCAGGCCAGATCAGGAAGCCTTGCGCGATTGGCTGGCGCGCTTTGCGGATCATCCGGATGCGTCGGCGATCCATGCCCTGCTTCGCCGAGCGGCGCCACGCGGGGCAAGTCTGCCGGCCGCGCCCACCCAGGAAAGCCTAGCCGAGGATGCCGGCGCCGCCCCGGAAGAACGCGAAGCCCCAGACCAGGGTTTTGTGCGCAACCCCGCCCTGGATCGCGCGCTGAGGGACCTGGTGCGTGATGGCAATCTGGACGCGGCCTTGCGCCAGATAGACGCCACGCGCGGCATGACGCCGCCCTATGCCACCGCGCTCAAGGCGGATTTCGCCCTGATCCTGTTCCGCCGTGGGGAGGATGAACGCGCCTTTGATCTGGCAGCGGAGGCCGCCCGCAGCAGAGCCGATCCGAGTGGTCGCGCCGCCTTCGCTGCCGGTCTTGCCGCCTGGGGGCTTGGGCATTTCGATGTTGCCTTTCCCTACTTCGAAGTGGCAGCGCGCGCTTCCGGCGCTTCTGCCGCCAATCGCGCCGCTGCCGCCTATTGGGCAAGCCGCACGGCCATTCGCGCCCGACACCCCGGGATGCATGTGCCCTGGCTGCTGCAGGCCGCGCAGGAACCGCGCACCTTTTATGGCCTGATGGCGCGCCGGGCGCTTGGTCTGACGCCTGGCTTCGCCTGGCATGCCGAAGCGGGCGGGGAAGAAGGCATGGCAGCGCTTTTGGAAACCGCCGGCGGCTGGCGTGCCCTGGCCCTGCTGCAAATTGGCCAGACGGCAAGGGCGGAAGCCGAATTGCGCGCATTATGGCCGCTGGCACGCGGCAACCTGCCGCTATTGCGCGCCATGCTGGCACTGGCGTCGCAGGGCGGGCTCACGCATCTCTCGGCGCAGTTGGCGGAGCTCGCGCAAACGGCCGATGGCCGGCCGCGCGATCTGGCGCGCTTCCCCCTGCCGCGGCTGAACCCGCCCCAGGGTTTTCGGGTGGAACCCGCCCTGCTTTACGCGCTGGCGCGCCAGGAATCGAATTTCGACCCGGCGGCGGTGTCACCCGCCGGGGCGCGCGGCATTTTACAGGTAATGCCGACGACCGCAGCTTATCTGGCCAATGACCCAAGCTTTGCCGGCGAAGGCGCGGAACGGCTGCATAACCCTGGCCTATCGCTGGAATTGGGCCAGCGCTATTTGCATTACCTCGCGCGTAGTGAGGCCGTGGGGAATGACCTGATCCGCTTGCTTGCCGCCTATAATGCCGGGCCGGGCAATCTGGCCAAATGGCTGCCGGCCGCGCGGCACCGTGGCGACGCGCTGCTCTTCATCGAAGCGATCCCCTTTGATGAAACCCGCGCCCATGTGCAGCGCGTTTTGGCCTATTCCTGGATTTATGCTTCTCGGCTTGGGCTGCCGGCGCCAAGCCTTGATCAATTGGTGCAGGGCGAATTCCCGCGCTTCATGTCGCCACAGGAAGTTGTGGCCATGCTGGGCGGCGCGCCGCCTTTGCCCGGGCGGCCGCGCTGATCCCGCCACTCAGCTCTCGATCTTTACGCCCATACGCCCGGCCAGATCCTGGATGAATTGCCAGGCGACACGGCCAGAACGGGACCCGCGTGTGACAGACCATTCCACTGCCTGCGCGTGCAAATCTTCAACCGGAACCGCCAGGCCGAAATGCTTGGCATAGCCTTCAATCATGGCGAAGAAAGTATCCTGATTGGCGTTATGAAAACCAATCCACAGCCCGAAGCGGTCTGAAAGCGACACCTTCTCCTCAATCGCCTCAGAACCATGAATGGCGGTGCTGCGCTCATTCTCGATCATGTCGCGCGACATCAGATGCCGGCGATTGGAAGTTGCATAGAACAAGACATTGGCGGGCCGGCCTTCAATGCCGCCATCCAGCACGGATTTCAGCGCCTTGTAATCCGCATCCTCACGCTCAAAGGACAGATCATCACAGAATACCAGGCAGCGCCGCGCCCCCGCGCGCAGGAAGCGCAGCAATTCCGGCAGCGTCTTGATGTCCTCCCGATGGATTTCAATCAAAGCAAGGCTGCCCGGCACTTCCTTATTGGCCGCCGTATGCGCGGCCTTGACCAGCGATGATTTGCCCGTCCCCCGCGCGCCCCAGAGCATGGCATTATTGGCGCTGAAGCCGCGCGCAAAGCGCAGCGTGTTTTCCATCAGGATCTCCTTCTGCCGATCCACCCCTTGCAGCAGGTCAATCGGCACTGCCGCCACCTTGGGCACCGGGGAAAGCCGCGCCACGGGTTCGGGGTGCCAGATGAAGGCATCCGCGCCGGTCAGATCAGGCGCGGCCGCAGGCGGTGGGGCCAGGCGTTCAAGCGCCTCGGCAATGCGGGTCAGGGCGGGGAGAAGCGAAGAATGTTCCATGGCCGCGCGGAATAGGCCGGGACGCTATTGACGGAAAGGGGGCGGCCGCTAGTTTCCGCCCCCATCATCGCAAAAGGAATGCCGGACCATGGAAAGACTTTTTGGCATCGCGCCCGCCTATGCCCAGGATGCAGGCGGCACCGCCGCTGTTGTCATGCAATTGCTGCCGCTGGTTTTGATTTTCGTCGTCTTCTACTTCCTGCTGATTCGCCCCCAGCAGAAGAAGATGAAGGATCACCGCGAAATGCTCGGCCAATTGAAGCGCGGGGATCGCGTGGTGACCGCGGGCGGCATTGTCGCCACCATCACCAAGGTCAAGGACGGCTCTGACGAGATCGAGGCCGAAATCGCCCCCAATGTGAAGGTCACCGTGGTGCGCGGCACCATCGGCAGCGTGCTGCGCCCCGAAGCCGCGAATGATGAGGCGAAAAGCTAAGCCTTCCGACAGGCCACAAAAAAGGCGCCGAGGATCACTCCCCGGCGCCTTTTTTCATGGCCCTGCGGCCGATTACGCAGACTGGCCGGAAGCGAGACCACCCTTGCCCATCAGATCGGCAACCACTTCCCAATTCACCAGCTTGTTCAGGAAGTTATCCAGGTAATTCGGGCGCACATTGCGGAAATCCAGGTAATAGGCGTGTTCCCACACATCCACGCCCAGAATGGGCTTGCCTTCGCCGGTGGAAATCGGGTTGGCGCCATTCGGCGTCTTGGTCACCTTCAGCTTGCCGTCGGCGCCAATGATCAGCCAGGCCCAGCCAGAGCCAAACTGCGTCACGCCCGCCTGCTTGAAGGCTTCCTTGAAGGCGGCAAGACCACCCAAATCGCTATCAATCTTCGCGGCCAAAGCGCCCGGCAGCCTATCGCCACCGCCGCCCGGCTGCATCACCTGCCAAAACAAAATATGGTTGTAATGCTGCCCCGCCTGGTTCAGCACCGGCAGGCCATCAGCGCCCGCCTTGCCCGCTTCAGCGCAGATTGCCTCAAGCGACTTGCCGACCAGGCCCTTGGCTTCGATCAGCCCATTCAGCGCCGTGACATAGGCATTGTGATGCTTGCCATGATGCAGTTCCAGGGTTTCCTGGCACATGCCATTGGCGGCAAGCGCATTGGTGGAATAGGGCAGCGCGGGCAGGCTGAAGGCCATGGGGTTTCTCCGTTCCTCAGATGTGAGTGATTAACTCTAAGTCTGAGGTAAGCGGGGCCAGCACAGGCGTCAACCGCACCCTTCCCGCGCGGCGCGCGCCCAGGCATATCAGGCCGCGTGAGCCTTTCCCCGATAGCGGCCTTTGCCCGCGCCCATGACCCGGACCGTTTCCTGGCCGCGCTTTTCGCGCCGCCGGAAAGGCGCGAGGCCATTTTCACCCTGATTGCCTTCAACCATGAATTGGCCCGCGCCCGCGAAGCCGCGAGCCACCCCATGGCCGCGCTGATCCGCCTGCAATGGTGGCGCGATGCGTTGGAGGAAGCGCAGGCCGGCAAACCCGCCCGCCGGCATGAGGTGGCCGAGCCACTGCATGCCGCGATCACCGCCGGCAGCCTGGACCCTGCCGCGCTTGGCGCCATGATTGACGCGCGTGAGGCGGAGGCCGAGGAAGCCGGCATCCCGACCGAGGCGGATTTCGTTGCCTGGCTGCGCGGCACCGCGGGCGGCTTTGCCTATGCGGCGGGGTTGGCTTTGGGCGTGAGTGTGGAGGATGCCGAGAAGCTCCGCGCCCTTGGCGCGGCTTATGGCCTGGCGGGGGTGTTGCGATCCGTGACGGCCCATGCCGCGCAAGGGCGCTGCCTGCTGCCGGGGGATCGGCTGGCGGCGGCTGGGCTGAATGCCGAAGCCGTGATCAGCGCGCCCACGGCGCCTGTACTTGCCGCACTTTGCGCTGAGATGGCAGCCGAGGGGTTGGAAGCCTTGCGAACCGCGCCGCGTGATGTGCCGAAGGCGCTGATGGCCGCCGCGCTGCCTGTTGTGCTGGCGGGGCGTGACTTGCGGCGGCTGGCAGACGGGAAGCCGGTGCCCATGCCGCGCGGGGTGGTGGATCGCATCGCGGTGATTTGGGCGGGGTGGCGGGGGCGGGTGTGATGCTGCGCCACAAGCTGCCAGCGAAACGATTGGCTTGCGGGGATTTTGGTTTGCGCGTGGTTCGGCATATGGCAAGATTGGTGCATGGCTGACATGACCAATGGCGAACGCATTGCGGAGGAGCGGATAGCGGAAGCCGCGCGCACGGGGCAGGATTGGCTGGATTTAAGGAACCTCTGATTTAATCCTTCCCTCTTGGCCTGTCACTGAATTTCTGATTCTCTTCCGTATCGTCCAATAAACCCTTGAGCACGCCCGCCATGCGACAGCCAAGCTTTTCCAGCCTCGGCTTTGACCGCGCTCGCAAGCAAACGCGGCGCGAGCGCTTCCTGGCCGAGATGGAGATGGTGGTTCCCTGGGCCGCGCTTTCAGCCCTGATTGAGCCTCATTACCCCTCGGGCGAACGAGGTCGCCCGCCGATCGGGATTGAAAAGATGCTGCGTATCTACTTCCTGCAGCAATGGTTCAATATGTCTGATCCTCAGGCCGAAGACAGCCTTTATGACAGTGCCGCGATGCGTAACTTCGCAGGCATTGATCTTGGCAATGAGGCTGCGCCAGACGAGACGACGATCTGCAAGTTCCGCCATTTGATTGAGAATAATGGGCTGATCAAGATGACGCTGGCAGCGGTCAATGATCACCTGAAATCCAAGGGCATCAAGATTGGCACGGGGACGATCATGGATGCGACGCTGATCTCGGCGCCGTCATCGACCAAGAACGCGAAGGGTGAGCGCGATCCCGAAATGCACCAGACCCGGAAGGGCAATCAATGGTATTTCGGGATGAAGGGTCACATTGGTGTGGACAGCAAGGAGAAGGTCATCCATTCCACTGAGGTGACCGCGGCCAATGTGCATGACAGTCAGATGGTC
>JADCFA010000014.1 GCA_020249775.1 Roseomonas sp.
ACCGCATGGGTCGAAGAACAGCTCTGCCCAACGCTCGTGCCCGGAGACATCGTCGTCATGAACAATCTTTCCAGCCACAAGAAACCAGCCGTTCGCGCCGCGATCAGGGCCAGAGGTGCCAGGCTGCTGTTCCTGCCGCCCTACAGCCCCGACCTAAATCCGATTGAGCAAGTCTTTGCCAAGCTCAAACATCTCATGCGAAAGGCTGCAGAACGATCCGTCGAAACAACATGGCGCCGCATCGGTACCTTGCTAAGTGCATTCCCACCACACGAATGCGCCAACTACCTCAAAAACTCAGGCTATGGTGCGGCGTAATGTCATCACGGTCTAAGGCTAAAAACTGTCTACAATTGTGGCTAGATTGAAGGAATATTCTACCGGTCGTGCGATCGCGAAAGACGGTTCCAGTGTCGCAGGAGATGTGGCGTTGTTGGACATATATTGGGTCCGCATTCTCGAGTCTTGGCAGATGGCCTTTGCTGGAAAATGGCTACTTTTTCTGGCCGTAGGCCTTACGCTGGAAACCGCCTTGCGCGCTGAACGGGGTCACACTTGGCGCGACTATGCCTTCAACATTCGATACGCTTTCTTCTATTTGGTCGCAATCTTTGGTTTATCGCCGGTTCTGAACGCGGGTTGCGCTTGGCTGATCGGCCTCGCTGGCCCTGGTTGGTTCAGCCTCGCCATCCTGCCTACCACCGGCCTACACTGGCAGATTGCAGCTGGATTTATGACCTTGTTGGTGATAGATTTTTTCTACTATTGGTGGCACAGACTTCAGCACACGGTGCCCTGGCTCTGGGAGCAGCACGCGGTACACCATAGTGATACCGCCTTGAACGTAAGCACGAGCGCACGACACCATTGGACAGAGTTTCTGTTCCAAGGCCTGTTTATTACTGTTCCTGTGAGTGTCTTTTTCGCGTTGCCGCCGGTTACTGTGTGGGCGGTCACGCTCGGGATAGCGGGCTGGAGCTGGTTCATTCATATGAATATTCGCCTGCATCTTGGACCTCTCGGACGAGTGATAAGTGGCCCGCAACTGCACCGCATCCATCACTCGTGTCTCCCGGAACACACCGACCGAAACTTCGCCGCGTACACCCCCATTTGGGACATCCTGTTCGGTACTTATTTCGCTCCCCGACCGAATGAATACCCGCCCACCGGATTGCACGGCGGTGAGCGCATCCGCACAGTTCGGCTCGCACTCATTTACCCCTTCGTGAAATGGTGGCGACGCATACGGGTTGCCCCCGCGAAACCTAGTCCTGCCGCGGTAACATCAGTTGCGTCGGGCACTTCACGTGAGCCGGCAGAAGGGTAACGTCCCCCGGCTGATGCTGAGCGCCTTGGCCTGTTTCGCCAGAGGCAGGGTGTGCTCACGGTCAATCATCGCTTTGCGCTCAGCAATCCCGCCTTGGTGAGCGCGCCTGCTAAAAAATCATTCGTGAGCGTCAACTCCCCTATCTTCGCATGGAGTTCTTTCACATCAACCGGTGGCGGCGCTTCCGGCTTGCCTTCGCCGAAAATCCCGGCAGCCCCTTCAAGAAGCTGATCTCGCCATGTCTTGATCACATTCGTGTGGACATCGAATTGCGCGGCAAGCTCTGCCAGCGTCTTCTCGCCCTTCACAGCAGCAAGCGCCACTTTCGCCTTGAAGGCAGGGCTGTGGTTCCGGCGGGGTCGTCTCGTCATGCTGTCTCCTGTTCACGGCTTCATGCCGCTCTCAGGCAGAAAATACACTTATACCAGATGTGCAGAGTATCCGAGCCGGCTCTTCTGTTGGGGGACTATCGACTTTGTACAGTATTTGTACAGTCCTCGCGCCATCAGAAGCCTGTCCAGCCTGCCTGATAACCTGCAAACTCAAGCTTTGCGCCGACCGATTCGGCATATTCGGCAACAAGCCTTCCTTTGCCACCAACTTTGGGTTTCTGGATGAAACTGAACGAGTTTGTCGAATTGGGAACCAGGTTTGCCGCTAAAGGGCAGTCATCAACTACCACAAGAAAATTTTTGTTAATCACACGCATCACGGCACACAGCTCCTTCAGATGATGCGCCGCCGAAGGAAACCAATAATTCCATTCCAAATCGAAAGAGTCGAGGTACAGAAAATCAATGATCCTGTTTTCCTGCCGAAGCTTCGTGCCAAAACCTTGCAGAAACTCCACACTATCTCCCAAATGTATACGGGACCTCTTACTAACCGAATTTTCAGCGTAAGAAACAGCCGCTGGGCTCAAATCAACTGAGTGAAAGCTGGAATCGCCATCGCGTAAGTTGATATATCTATCAAACATTACCGTACTTTGACCGTCACCCGCCCAATTGTCGGGCGCTCGCGCACAACCCGTTTCAACCATAGTCAGCGGACCCGATTTTTCATCTAGCATCTCAAAAATTTTCCGAAAGGTTTGTTCTCTAATCCCAAGTTTTGGTGCGGCCTCCAAGTTGAAGAACTCCCAAAACGCTGAATTCTGACGCATATAAACGTTTCCTCCGATATGAGATTTATTGAAGCAAGAACTATTCCGCATTACTCATGACGGATCACGGATAAGCCGGCTCTCCTTGAAATTTCTCACGATTCGACCGTTTCTTGCAGAATTTGGCCCTTGCTTACAAATTTTTCGACATCTAGTGTCAAGCCTATGGCGGAAGAAAAATCTACTACATCTTCCCTAGTCTGTCACCTTTATCTGACCGTCCTTCGCCAATTGATGCGAGACCGATTGGCGGGCTTCTGAGATGAAGCGTCATTCATTCCTGAACACTGTGGCACAGAGTCTGCCCGAGACAGGCTTGTCGTGCCGAGCCCGCCCAGCCATAAGAATTGTCTATCATTGACACTCGTGATCCAGACCATGCCTAAAAGTGCACTTGCGAGCTTGGAAATCGCAGCCGCCCGGAATGCGGATGGGGCGATGGATCTAATGCTTTCTGCGCTTAGGCGGCTTGCCAGCGGCACCACTCTAAACGAGCTTGCAGCCCCGGAAGAAGCCCTGGATGAGAAGGTTCTCGCCACGCGCCTCGCCGCCGCCCTGGCACGCATCATGACCAACCCTGCCATCCGCTTCGATGATGGGGCGGCGCTGCGCTTGGCCGCCATTGGGCGCGTTTCTGATCACGTGCACGCCATCAGCGGTTTCGGCAATGCGGATTACATTCTGCGCATCCTGGGCGCGACCGATACCGAAGGGATGAGGCGTCTGGCACGCGAAGACCGGCGGGCGCTCGCTAAGGCGTGGCTGCTATTCTCGGTTGATTCGGCGCTACCCATTGACGTCAGGGCGCTGCTTGAAGCGCCGGCGCCGCTCGCGCTGCTGGTGGCCATGTGCCTGATTTCGCAAAAACCCATCCTGACCGAAATCGGCCATCAGCGCCGCGAAGCGCTGGTCAGCCTGGCAGGGCAGTTGAAACCGGTGTCTTTGCCGCTTTCCTTGGATCATTTGGTGCTGCTCTCATCGGCTTGGATGCTGTGTTCCTATGCAGGGGTGCGTGACAAGCATGGCATCAAGCCCGTGCTGAACCGCGTGCTACGCCATTGGGCTGAGGGGATTGGCCTCAGTGATGCTGCATTGCCCGCAACACGGGCGCTCAAGGCGCGCCCAACCTTACTGGTCGCGGCCGAGATCATGCATTCCAACCACGTGCAATACCGCTATTTCGGCCAATATCTGCGTCAGTTGCGCCAGCGCTTTCGGCTGGTGCTGGTCACTGAAGGCGCCCCTGCTGATCCCCATGTGCAGGCGCTGTTTGATGAGATACGCATCTTCAAGCGTGAAGGTGGAACCGCGTATTTCAACAAGATCGTGGATGACATCAAATCCATCGCCCCTGACATGATTTTTTATCTGAGTGTCGGCATGCGGCACTGGGGGCCAGTGCTGGCCAATTTCCGCCTGGCGCCCATTCAATTCGTGGGGCTCGGCCATTGCGCCTCCACCTTCTGCGGCACCATGGACTATTATTTCACCGAACAAGGCTTTGTCGGCGACCCAGAGCTGCTGTCCGAACAATTGGTGCTATTGCCTGATGAAAACCTGATTTTCGAAAGATCACCGCATTACACGCCGCTGACGCCCATCATTCGTGAAACCGCAGAACCCTTGCGCGTCGCGCTACCCTCCAATCTGCTGAAGCTCAATCCGTACTTCATTGGTGTCTTGCGCAAGATCAGGGATAGGGCGCGCCGGCCGTTGGAATTTCATGTCTTTCCGAATGTCAGCGGATTGGAGATGACAGCCACAAAGCGACTCTTTGATTTGAACTTGCCTGGCAGCATCATCTATCCGATCAAGCGCTATAATGATTACCTGGCCGATGTTAATGCATGTGATGTCAACCTTAGCCCCTTCCCGTTTGGTGGTCTGAATGGCGTTGTTGATTCCTTTCGTCAGGGCATACCGCTGATCACGCTGGAAGGGCCTGATTTGCCCGCGCGTCTTGATTCCATGATGCTGCGCCGGCTTGGCATGCCGGAATGGCTGATCGCAAGGAATGAGGAAGAGTATATCGCTGCAGCGCTGCGCCTGATTGACAATGACAAGGAACGGGTGGCGCTGAGCCGCAAAATCCTGGAGCTTGATGTGGAAAGCGTGATTTCAGGCGATGCCACCACACCACTGAAGCGCGATGTGGTGGATGCGGTCTGGTGGATGTATCAAAATCATGAGGCGATCAAGGCATCCGGCCGCAAGGTGTTTCGCGCCCCGGATCGCCAGGTTTTTCCCTAGACCTGAAACAGGTGCTTTCAGCAAGGCCGGGCAGGCATTACATGCGGGTCATGCCCAAGCCCGCCCTTATCTGGTTTCGCCAGGATCTGCGCCTTGCCGATAACCCGGCACTGCATGCCGCGGCTGATCGGCCCATCCTGCCTGTCTTTGTCCTGGACCCGGAAGCCGCCGGCACCTGGGCAGAAGGCGGCGCTTCCCGCTGGTGGCTGCATCACAGCCTTATCGCGTTGTCGCGTGACCTGAAGGCGCTGGGTGCGCCGCTTCTGGTGCTGCGCGGCGCAGCGCTAGACCTGCTGCCCAAGCTGGCGGCCGAGATCGGCGCCGATGAAATCCATGCCGGACGCCTGACCGAGCCCTGGGCGCGCGCGCGCGACGCCAAGCTGGCCGAAGCGCTGCAAGGGGCGGGGCGGAAGCTGGTGCTCCATCGGTCTGCCCTGCTGCATGAACCGCATCTGGTGCGTACCGGGGCGGGCAAGCCCTATGCGGTTTATACGCCCTTCGCCCGAACGCTCTTTGGCTTTGGCGACCCCGCCGCGCCCATTCCGGCGCCGAAGCGCTTGCGGTTGGCGAGTGGCGCCCCGGCAGGGCTGGACATCGCTGCCCTTGGCCTGCTGCCCCGCCCGCCTGAACCCGATTGGGCGGCGGGCTTTGGCGCGGTCTGGCAACCAGGGGAAGCGGGGGCTGCACGGCGATTGGCCGATTTTCTGACCTCAGGCGTCAATGCCTATGCGGATCGGCGCAATGAACCGGCGGTAAAGGGGGGAACTTCAGGACTTTCGCCGCATTTGCATTTTGGCGAAATCTCCCCACGCCAGGTCTGGGTCGCGGCGCGGGCGGCGGCCCCCAAGGGTGGGGCGGGGCTGGAAACCTTCCTCAAGGAAGTGCTGTGGCGGGAGTTTTCGCATCATCTGCTTTGGCACCGGCCGGAAATGCCGGAAGCACCGCTGCGCGCCGAATTCGCCGCCTTCCCTTGGGCGCCGGATGCGGCGCTGCTGCGGGCCTGGCAGCGTGGGCAGACGGGCTATCCCATTGTGGACGCCGGCATGCGCCAGCTTTGGCAGACCGGCTGGATGCATAACCGGGTGCGCATGATCACGGCTTCGTTTCTCGTGAAACATTTGCTGCAACCCTGGCAGGAAGGCGAGGCCTGGTTCTGGGACACGCTGGTGGATGCGGACCTCGCGGCCAATAGCGCTTCCTGGCAATGGGTTGCGGGCTGCGGGGCGGATGCCGCGCCCTATTTCCGCATCTTCAACCCGGTCTTGCAGGGCGAGAAATTCGACCCGCAGGGTGCCTATATCCGCAGCTGGTGCCCGGAATTGGCCAAGCTGCCCGCGCGCTTCATCCATAAGCCCTTTGAGGCGCCGGAGATGATCCTGCGCGGTGCGGGGGTGGCGCTTGGCCAGACTTACCCGAAGCCGGTCATTGACCTTGCCACCGGCCGGGCGCGCGCCTTGGCAGCCTTTGCGGGGCTGCGTGGCGCATGATCACGGCGCGGAGGCTGCGTGATGCCGGCTTTTCCGGGCTGCGCGTTGTGGGCGATGTGCATGGCGAAGCAGAGGCGTTTGAGGCCGCCATTGCCGGGGCTGAATCGCTTGGCCTGTTCATCATCCAGCTTGGCGATTTGGTGGATTACGGGCCGGATAGCCCGGGCGTGCTGCGCCGCGCCTTCGCCATGCTGGATGCGCGGCGCGGCATTTTTCTGCTGGGCAATCACGAACATAAACTCAGGCGCGCGCTGATCGGCCATGCCAGCGCCAAGCTTTTCGTGACGCCCGAGGGTCTCGGCAAAACGCTTGAGCAATTGAACGCGGCACCCGACGGGGGGGCCTTGGCAGAGCGCGCCGTGGCCGAGATTGCCCGCGCGCCGGCCTGGCTGCGGATGGGGCAGGCCATGTTCATCCATGCCGCCTATCATGACGCGATGCTTTTCCGCGCGCCGCCCGAGGATGCCGGGGTGCGTCGCCCCGACGGCCCGCTTTCGCGCGCATTGTACGGAGAAGTGACCGGCCAGCGCGGGCCGGAGGGCTACCCAATACGCGCCACGCGCTGGGTTGGGCGCATACCCCATGGCATGACGGCCTATGTCGGGCATGACAATCGCTCCACCAATGGGCGGCCGCATGAAATGCGCGGCGCGCTGGGTGGGCGGGCGATTTTCCTCGATACCGGCGCGGGCAAGGGGGGCGCGCTGGCCTGGATTGATCTGCCGTTTGAGGCGTTGGAGAATGATAGAACGCTAGAGATCGTGCAGTGAGTCCGAAAAATCAGCACAGAAGCAACCCAAAAGGTGGCTCTTCAAATAATGGAGTGACTTTGGTGGAGGCAGAGCGGCGTCTGGCCTCCTCATCGCTTGCGCCATTTTGGTCTGTTCGGCTGATCGCCCTGGTGGTCGCCAGTCTGAAGCGTGGTTCCTTGTGTTGGTCCGGGCGCTTGCGCGAGCAGCGCGTGCTGTATGGCTGTCGCTTATCAAAGGCGAAGATCGCCTTGATGGTGGCGCTGGATCGGATTTGGTGAGCTATGCGGATCTTATGTCATCTAACCAAGCCGTCACAGTTGATCTCGTAATCCAGAGGGCTTTTGGAGCGGGCGGCAACGATACGCTGGTTAGTGTTGAAGGTGCTCTGACAGGTGCCGGCAATGACAGCGTGCTTGGTGACGCCTTGGCGAATATGCTCGCTTCTGGTAGCGGTAATGACACCATAGTGGCCAGCGGTGGTAATGACATTGTCAATGGCGGATTTGGCGAAGACAGCATTAACGGTGGTGCTGGCGTAGATTCATTGAGCTACGCGGGTCTATGGTCGCCCAGTCAGGCGGTGACGGTGGACTTAGTCGCGCTCAGGGCGACGGGTGCCGCGGGTAATGACACGCCGTTAAGCATCGAAAATGTGGTCACTGGCGCCGGCAATGACACCATCATGGCCAATGGCGGCGATGACACGATCAATGGCGGGTTTGGAGAGGATCGCATTGATGGTGGCGCCGGTTTGGATGTGTTGGGCTACGCAGACCTTACCGCGCCAGGCCAAGCGGTGACGGTTGATCTTGTAGCGCTGCGCACCATGGGCGTTGCTGGCAATGATACGTTGATCGGCATTGAGAATATCCTGACTGGCGCCGGTAACGATAGTCTGGTGGGTGATAGCCTTGCGAACATGCTTTTGTCTGGCGCTGGAAACGACACAATCTCTGGCGGCGAGGGTAATGACACGCTTGATGGTGGCTCTGGTGTGGATTTGCTGAGCTACGCAAGTCTCTCAGTGCCGGGACAAGCGGTGACGGTGGATCTGGCCTTACTTAGGACTAACGGCGCTGCAGGCAATGATGTGCTCGCCGGCATCGAGAATGTCTTGACTGGGGCTGGTGATGATAGCTTGCTCGGTGATGGGTTTGGCAATGAACTCTCATCCGGAAATGGTGATGATACAATTCAGGGCGCCGGTGGAGACGATACAATCGTAGCCGGTTTCGGGCGCCACTCTATCGATGGTGGTGTTGGCCTTGACTGGCTCAGCTACGCGGACCTTGTGTTGTCGAACCAAGCGGTGACCATTGATCTTGCTGCGATGCGCGCTTCCGGCACCAGCGGCAATGATACCCTGGCCGGTCTAGAAAATGTGCTAACTGGTGCTGGCAATGATAGCCTTCTTGGCGATCTTCTTTGTGGTCTTTGGTAGCAATGGAGCCGATGTTCTAGTTGGTGGTGCTGGTGATCACACGCTGAGCGGCGGTAATGATAGTGATACCCTTGGCGGCGAAAGCGGCAGCGACAGCCTATTTGGCGAAGGCGGGAATGACACTCTTGCTGGCGATGAGGGCGCCGACACGCTGATTGGCGGCGATGGCGCTGATGCTGCTTCGGGTGGCAACGGTATCGAATGCCTGCTGGGTGGCGAGGGCAATGACACGCTGAGTGGTGGCAATGACAGCGACATGCTTGGCGGGGATAATGGCGGCGACAGCCTGTTTGGTGATACCGGGAATGACACCCTTGCTGGCGATGAAGGCGATCACACTCTGGTCGGTGGGCTTGAAAATGATGATCTTGCTGGCGGCAGCGGCGCTGATAGCTTGCTTGCTGGCGACGGAAATAACACGCTGACCGGTGAGCTGGACAATGATGCTCTTGCTGGCGGCGATGGCGCCGATAGCTTGTTTGGTGGCGATGGTACGCGCCTCGAACAGGTGGCCGCCGAGGCGAACGAGTTGCTGGCATGGCAGTACGGCGTGCCGCGAGACAAGCCGAGGCGCTTACGTGTCGGCGACCAGATCATTTGAGTCCCGTTGACAGTTTGGCCAAAGGCGCATCCGGCCCTTCGTGCGCTTCAGACGTCGCGGCTGGATCAATTGTCCGGTCGAATTGGGGGGGGCCTCGGTGACGCTATTTCCGGATTTAGTGACACCTTCCCTCAGGGGGAATCCATCCTTCAGTAGTTGCGAGTTCATGACCTAGGTTGGGCTACGGTCGAACGCCGAGATCAATCTGATACCGCGCACCGCTGCGTCAGCAGCGAAATGTTGCTGGGCGCTGCCAGGGTGTAGCGCGGCATCACGCGGCAATGCGCAGCCTCCTGCAAAGCCATTCGGGACGAAGCAGATTTTGGCGTTTAGGCGCTGGCTCCCAGCACGACGCATCGCTCTCAAATCAACACACGGCTCAAAAAATGTCTGTTTACGACATCTATTGACATATGGGCTGCAGGCCCAATAATAGTCATGAACGGAGAGCGCCTATGCCCAATGTAAACCTTGGTCCCCACTTCGACCGCTTTGTGCAGGAAAAACTGGCGGAGGGCCGCTACCAAAATGCCAGCGAAGTTATCCGCGCAGGCCTGCGCTTGCTTGAGGATGCCGAAGCAACCAATCTCGAGCGCCGCGCCGTCATACGCGCCGAGCTTGCGGAACGCGCTAATGATGGCCGCCCATCCCAGCCCGCCGCCCGTGTCTTCGAAGACCTTCGCGCCCATCACCAAAGGCAGGTGAAGGCCGAAACGCATGGCGCTTAGCGTCTGCTTCCACCCTGCGGCACGCACATAGCTTTTCAAACTTTACGATTACATCGCTGCCGAGGCCGGCCGCGACCGTGCGGGCAGATTCATCGACCGCATTGAGGCCAGTTGCCTTAGCCTAGGCAGCTTCCCAGAAATGGGCCGCAAGGCAGAAGACCTTGGCCTCGGTTTTCGCCTGCATCCTTTCGAACGGCGTGCAGTGATCATCTATCGCGTTACACCCGAGGCCGTTGAGATCCTCGGCATCTATTACGGAGGCCGCGACTTGGCCGCCCTCTCAGAGTTGCCAGCGGGCGAGTAGCAGTCCCGTCCTCGAACGGCTTGTACCGTCAGACCCAAGTCCCTCCCCTGCCCTGCTGCGTCCGCGCCCTTCTGGCCCAGGCATATCCGCCGCATCTGCTGCGGAAGATTGAAATGCTATTATCGGCAGGAGTTCCGGTTTGCCACTGCAGCAGGATGCTGCTGATGATTCCCAATTTGCTCGCTGAGCTTGTCCGCTATCGAGAACGCGACGGCGCCAAGCCGCGCTCGTAAATGTTCAAGACCGAGCTCCTGAAGCGCTCATCACTCCCTGGCAGCGTGTCGGCAGAGGTTACATGCGTCATCAGATCCTGCTTGTGGATCTACAGAAGCGGCCTTCAGTCAATCTGGGCGCCAGAAGCCTGTACAATTGGTGCCCAGACTGCCACCTCGCGCCGCATGAAGCTGTCATAATCAGCAGGACCCAGTGGCCAAGGTTCCGCGCCAAAATCGCGTACACGCTGGGCGATGGTAGCATCCTGCAGCGCCGTAACGACTTCTGCGCCCAGTCTCTCACGAATGGCCATCGGAACCCCCGCAGGCGCAGTGACGCCATACCATGACGAGACATCAAAATCCGGAACGCCCTGCTCTTGGAGCGTTGGCACCTCTGGCATCGTGCTCGAACGTTGCGCAGTGGAGACGCCCAGCGCCTTTAGGAGCCCTCCCAATACCTGCAGACGAGAGGATGGGGCAGCGCCAATAGCGAATAGAGTCTCCCCATTCAACACGGCAGCCATTGACGGAGCAGTTCCGCGATAGGGTACATGCTGCACCTCGATCCCCATGCGCATGCCGAACAAAACGCCAGCAAGATGAGATGATGTGCCGGACCCGGCAGAAGAAAAATTTGCGCGTGCGGGATTCTGCCTACAGTAATTCGCCAATTCCTGAACTGAACTGATTGGGCTATCGCCCTTGATGATCAGAACATTAGGCATGCCCGCGATACGCGCCACACCAGGCAGGTCCTTCAACGGGTCAAAGGACAAACGGCGGTAAAGCGACGGCCCGATGCCATGAGAGGCGATTTGATTGATGTAATAAGTGTAGCCGTCCGGCGCTGATCGCGCAGCCACCTCCGCGCCAAGCATTCCTCCAGCCCCTGGACGCGGATCGATGATGATAGGCTGCCCCAACCGTTCTCGCAGACGGTTCTCAAGCATACGAAGCAGAATATCGGAGTCACCCCCTGAAGCCCCGCCAATGACGAAGCGAAGGGGTTTATTCGGCCAGGTGCCTTGGGCCCAGACAAAAGGGGCGCATAGGGGACTTAAGCCCGCCAACAGGATCGTCCGACGGGTTGTCATGATCATTCAGCCTTCAGGTCGAGTGAGCGGATCAAAGGCACCCAGCGATTGCGGTCTTCTTCAAGATAACGCTGGCCGGTCGCCGCATCATGCGGCCGCAAAATGACGAGGCCAGAGGGTTCGAAGTGCGTCCGCAGGTCGCCGCGCGCCAGGATGCGATTTGTCGCTTCGCGCAAGCGCTCAACGATCGGTGTTGGCGTTGCGCGTGGAAGCGCAAGGCCATACCAGCCTAAGGCCTGAAACCCTGCGTATCCACTCTCGGCTACGGTCGGCACACCAGGGAGGATAGAAAGTCTTTCGGCGGAGGTCATCGCCAAGGGTATTACGCGACCTGACTGGATGCTGGTCATCGCGCCGGAGACGACTTCAGCCATCATCTGCACATCACCGCCCACCACCGCGAGCATCGCCTGGGCACTACCAGGGTATGGAACATGGACCAGTTGGATATTGGCCGCTCTGGCGAACATTTCACCTGCCAAATGCAGCGAAGTAGCGACGCCTGCCGAGGAAAAATTTATCTTGCCAGGATTGGCACGAGCGTAAGCAACCAGATCCGACAGGGTACGTACCGGGAGTTGTAGGTTCACAATAAAGACAATAGGTACCTCAGCCATGATTGAAACCATAGTGAAGTCTCGAACGGGATCATATGAAAGATTATTCGGTCGTAGCGCTGGATTGAGCACATAGGTCGTGCCAGTGCCTAAAAGCATCGTGTAGCCATCGGGCCGCGCCGTTGCCACGGCCTGGGCACCAATTGCCGTGCCTGCGCCCCCTCGATTTTCAACGATTACTGGCTGGCCGAATTCCCGAGACAGCTCCTGAGCAAAGGCTCGCCCCAGAATATCGTTCGTTGCCCCAGGCGGGAACGGGACCACCACCCGCAGCGGACGATCCGGATATTGGGCTTTTGCCGGAAAGCTTAGCGCCGCCAGACTCAATAAAATAATTGTGTATATCGGTTTCCTGAAGCGAATCATGTTCTAGCTATCCTCCCAGCTCATTTGTTTCTTTGATCATTCTGCCGCTGCAAGTTCTCGGTCGATCTCAAGCGCCCCTTGCTTGACCATAGGAATGAGCTCACGACCAAACTCGGTGGTATCTTCCAAAGGATCGAAGCCGCGGATGAGAAAGGAGGAGACACCCAGCCGGTAATACCGCAGCATCGCATCAGCGACTTGGCGTGGGGTTCCCACTAGGCATGTGGTGTTACCCTTAGCGCCGGTTGCCTTAGCGATGGGCAACCAAAGCCTTTCGTCATGCACATCGCCCCTTTCGGCGATTTTCAGCATGCGTTCTGCCGATTTATCCTGAGCGCGCTTTGGCAAACCTGCATTTTCGATGTCGTAGAGTACGCGACGCGCCTTGTCCCAGGCCTGCCCTTCTGTTGGGGCAATAATCGGTCGAAAGGAAACATTGAAACTTGGTGTTCGGCCAAATTTTACAGCACGCTGGCGAAAATCAGCGATACGCTCCGATGTTTCCTTCAATGGCTCGCCATAAATCGCATAGACGTCACAGTGCTCAGCGCCCATCTGAAGTGCTCCCTCAGACGAGCCACCGAAAAACAGCTTTGGGTAAGGCTTTTGCAGCGGCTTCACGGCAGACCAGGCGCCTTTGAAGCGATAATACTGTCCGGTATGATCGAATGGCTCTGGCGAGGTCCAAATCCGCCTGATTACACTCAAATATTCGGCGCCGCGTTCATATCGGGCTTCCTTACCCAGGAAATCACCTTCACTTTCCTGCTCCTGGTCGGTAACGCCCGCGATGATGTGTACTGACAATCGTCCATCAGACAGATGGTCAAAGGTGGCGGCAGCGCGTGCTGCCAGGGATGGCGACACGATGCCCGGGCGATGCGCCACAAGATAGGAAAGCGTCTTGGTATGCGCCGCAGCGTGCGAGGCGACGTTAAAGCCCTCTGCTGAGGATGAGTAATAGCCAACCAAGACCTGATCAAAGCCCGCCGCTTCATGCTTCTGGGCAAACTCACGCAAAAAGGGTGCGGACACGCCACCGGCGATGACATGGAGCGTGGTGCCTTTTGGTGGCTCCACACCGATCATTCCAATAATCCAAGCAGGCATGTGGTTTCCTTCCCTAAGCTGCGTGGCAGCCCGACCTTTCCTTGATCCGCATCAATCTTTGACTGCGCCAAACGCAGAAACAAACGAATATTTTTGGGCTTATCTAATCGATTTTTTCGATGTTATGCTCCGCACGGCCTTATTCGAACCGGCCTGAGTGTTGGAGAGCGCATGAATTTAAAGCAGCTTGAGGCGTTTCTGGCGATTTCCCGCCATGGGGGATTCATTGAAGCAGCAGAGCGGCTGAATCTCACACAATCTACCGTGTCAGCACGTATCAAGGAGCTGGAGCAGGATTTGGGAGTACTGCTCTTTGATCGCTCACGGCGGCAAATTCAACTCACGCCTAAGGGAAGAGAGTTGCTGGATTATGCGGTACAAGCCGTCGCGCTGCAGCGTGAAATCAAGCAGCAGATTGGTTCTGCGGAAGCCATTTCCGGCGTTTTCCGTGTCGGTGTCGCGGAACTAATCGCCGTAACATGGCTTCCACAATTCGTGGCCTCTGTGCGTGAACACTACCCAGCAGTGACGCTTCAATTTGAGGTCACGATGAACCCTACCATGCTGGATGGTCTACGGTCTGGGAGTTTGGATTTGGCACTGATGATCCATACTGGATCAGCGCCGGATCTTGTGGCGCAGAATCTGGGTTCCGTACCATTTGCCTGGATGGCTGGCGTAGGCTTCAAGCTGCCAAAGGGCAAATTAGCAATCGACGACCTCAAGCGACTGCCGATCATCTATCAGAGCGCTGACTCATTCATGAACCAATTCATGAGTTCAATGCTTCACCCTGAAGGCTCCAGCCGTCGTAGTGGCACTTCATGCAATAGCCTTGCCGCCCGAGTCTCTCTAATTTCGGCTGGCCTTGGGGTTAGCCTCATGCCGCTGAATACATTGAACACAGCACCGGGTAAGGGGCGGCTGCGCATTGTCCCGACAAATCCACGTCAGGTGGATATCAGTTATGATGCCGTCTGTACGAAAATGCATAATTCCGCAGCGTTATGTATGCTGATGGAATTGGCAGTGCAGGCGAGCACCTTCAAGAAAGAAGCACAAAATTCTCGATGAACGGGGATTCTTTCTCAATCAACACTCATAACACTCATGTCGCGATGAGCCAAACTCCTCCGTTATTCAAATCGCCAATTTGGTCCCATAGACGCTGACGCCGGACAGGCGTATCCATCCTGCGCCCCGATGCCGAAACCCGCCTGCCTAGCCTTGAGGAGCTCAGCGCACCTGTCTGGAATCGCTTTTTTGCGATTAATGTCACGGCCCCAATGCTGTTGACGCGTGCTGCCGTGCCAATGATGCGTGAGGCTGGCTGGGGAAGGATCATCAATAACACCACCTCCTTCCGCACAATGCTGCGCGTATTGCCCTATGGCGCCACCAAAGCGGCGCTGGAGGCCAGCTCGGCAGTGTGGGCAGCGGAGTTGGCTGGCAGCGGCATCACGGTGAATGTGCTGATCCCTGGTGGCCCCACTGATACGCCTTTCATTGGTGCCGAGTCAGGCTGGGCCAGGGATGCGATGCTAAGGCCAAGCGTCATGGGCCCACCCTTGGCTTGGCTTGTCTCCGACGCAGCAGGGGATTTCACGGGCCAGCGCATCATCGCGGCACGTTGGGACAACAGCCTTACGGGCGCGGAAGCCGCAGCCCGGGCTGGCCGCGCCATTGGCTGGCCCGAGCTTGGCGCAGACGCAGTTTGGTTGACTGCAAAAAATTCTTAGGGCCCCAATTTTTCAGCGGCAATCCTGACCTTTATTATCTCGTATCCCCCGGGATGAACTGGAACGTTCTGGATCTTCGCGGAATATTTGAAGCTTGATTCTTTACCGGAAGCGAGGCCTCGCGCATGAGCAATGATCGGATCTACGCCGCAATATCCGCCCTAACTGAGTACGTGCGCAGCCCTTCGCTCCGGCACCTGCGTGATCCGCATAATTTGCAAAAATTGGCAAAAGAACTCGTTACAGTATTTGATAGAGCAGGCTCAGTTTGGACGAAATGGGATGGTCGTAGAGACGATGTGGCTAAGGCTGCTGCCCCATGCTGGATCCCTATCGAGGACTTGCTTGCCTTCCTCAATACCCTGCCCGGCCCACCCCTGACGCTCACCGACGTCAAACAACGCCTGCGTGCTTTGTGGGAAGAGCCATACTCCGCATACCCCAAATGACGATCTGCAAGCGGGCTGTCTGGCCCTCTATGAGACCGAGAAGGCCGCTGGAACCGAAATGTCTGCCATCATCGGGGCTTTGCAGGAGCACATTGAACAGGAGGAAGCGAGGCTCAGACGCGAGCGTGACGAGCGATATCGGCAGCTCCGTGAAGAAGATCGGCTGAGGCGGGAGCAGCGCTTCCTCAGTGGGGCCGATTGCGGCTGGACGCCAATCGACCGCTCGCATGCCCTTTATAGCCGACATAATGGGCGGGCTTTCCGGATCGAGCAGGATAAGGACAAGCGTTGGCGGCTCTATCGGATCGCCTCGCTTGAGGACAAAGGAGTGCATTTAGGGACCTATCTGGGGCGTGGGGACGCAAACAAAGCTCTACAAAAGCTTGCCTATGAGCCAGAACCACGCTGGTAGCCGTGCCCCAGGGCGACGTGTCGGAAGCCCCTTTCCCTGGGGGAGTTTCGCTTGCTGCCCCCCTGCTGGGGCGGTGGGGCTTGAGACGGAAAAGTTGATCGGCGGCTAAAAGGGTTCGGTGCTGATCCTGAGCCAAGTTTCAATTTGAGCAATTGATTATCCTATTCGGGCCGCTTCGCTAGTGCTTGGCGCAGATAAGCTGTTCAGCGATGGAGCGTGCGGGCAGGTCCAGCGGGCTGCCGGCGACAAAGGGCACCATGATGCGAACGGGACGGCTGGGCCAGGTTTCCGCGTGCGCAGCGCCCACGACAAAGGCCGAGGCGATACCACCGGCCACAACTGCGCGGCGGCCGACGGCCGCGCTGTTGGATGCTTCAGGTATTGCCATGCCCATTTCCCCCGACCTTGAATGGTTTTGCGGAAAGGCTATCGACGGTGGCGTATCCGATCAAGCGCTGCCCAGCGCTTCAGGCGTGGCCCTTAACTTCGGCCGAGGCTAGGTTGCCCCAATTGGGTGGAAGAACCGCCAACACCCAAAATCCAGCCTTCCACCTGCGCGATGACCTTTTCCTGCGGTGCCAGATCGGGTTGCAGGAAGCCTGCGAGGCTGCCTTCCTGGTTCGCCTGGGAAAGCCACATATCCCGGACGAACACGAGCTTCAGCGCATCCTTCGGGTCTTTGGCGCGCTTCGCCAAGAGATCGCGCCTAGCCTTGGTGCCGATGTGCGGTTGCCAACCCTGCGGATCAGCAGCCGAGCCGGTCATCACAACCTTGACCACACCCGCGGCGTCGTCATCGCTGTGCCAATCAGGCCGAAGCGCGATGATCTGGTTGTCGAGCGCCACGCAGATGCGGCGGCTCATGCAGACCACCATGTCCGCTATCGGGTTTGGCGAAGAACGGGACGCGCTTTGAGGTTCTCTGTGCGCTAGCCAATTTTTACATGAAGCGGCGTGTTTTGATGCGATACTGTCACGCGTGACGGGTGAATTGCGCCTGAAAGGGGGAGGGCGAGCGTTTATTCCCCAAAAATAGTAGCAGAAGCGATCAACACCGCCAGGAATCCGACCAAGATCGCCGTCACCACAAAACAACGACGCAGTTATGCGATTGATCAGAGGTTCCCTAAACCAAATGCGCCTGCCGCCCGGGCGGATATGTTACGCCTTCTGGATTTGGAACCGATAGTAAAAAATAGCTCCGGACTTGATGTGGTAAGAGCCGAACTATCCGGCGCCCAAGGTTTGCCAGTCCGCGGCGGCCAGGAGACCCATTTCGCTGGCATCGGCGCCTGGTCCGCCTGGGGAAAGCGGACTTTTTGCTCCAAACCGTCAAAATAGGATTGGGTGATGTGCGTGAAGCAGGGTTACAGCCTAAGTCCACCCCTTGCCCCAATCCCCGCCGCGCGCCACAAACAGCCCATGTCCCTTGAAGCCGATCTCCTCGCTGAACGGCGCCGCCTATCCAGGCGCGTCAGCTTTTGGCGTGCGCTTGCCGTGATTGGCGTCATCGCCGCGCTTGCGGTCATGTTCGGCAAAGGCAGCCTGGGCGGCCTTGCTTCCAATGATCACGTGTTGCGGCTGCGCATCGAAGGCGTCATCACCGAAGATCGCCGCTTGCTGGAAGTGATCGAAGAAGCCAGCCGCGATGCCTCCGCCCGCGCCATGCTGCTGGTCATAGACAGCCCCGGCGGCAGCATGGCGGGGGGCGAGGCTTTGCACGGCGCGCTCAAGCGCTTTGCCGAGAAAAAGCCTATTGTGGCACTGATGGGCGGCACTGCAGCCTCAGCCGGCTATATGATCGCCATGCCCGCGCAGCATGTATTGGCGCGGGAGGCGACGGTCACGGGCTCCATCGGCGTCCTGCTACAAAGTTTTGATGTGTCGGAATTGATGGCAAGGCTTGGTGTCCGCCCCGATATCCTGGCGACCGGCCCCTTCAAGGCGCAGCCCAACCCCTTCCAGCCGCTGACCGACCAGGGCCGGGCGGAGATGATGCGCGTTCTGGAAGATTTGCACGGGCAGTTCATCGCGATCGTCGCCACTGGTCGGCGCATGGATGAAGCGCGCGTGCGTCCCCTCGCCGATGGCAGGGTCTTTACCGGGCGCCAAGCGCTGCCCCTGGGCTTGATTGACGCCATTGGCGGTGAGGCCGAGGCCCGCGCCTGGCTTGCTGCCCAGAAGGGTGTGGCCGAGGCCCTCCCGGTGCGGGACCTGGAACCGCGTGACCGGGTGGAGAAATTCCTCAACCGGTTTGTGGGGGGGCTCGTTAAAACGCTGATGACAGAATGGTTTGGCGTTGACGCCCCGCGGGCGGTCTGGCAGCTTTCCCCCCAATAGGGCAGGTTTCGTTCAGTCCAGGCAGCGCATGCGGCTTTGCGGATTTGTCCCGTTAGGTGAGGCTCAGGGGCGCTCCAATAGCCACGGGTGCCGGATAAAGAACGCTGAGGGAGAAAACCCGGCATGACGAGATCGGAACTGATCGCGCAATTGGCCGCCAGCAATCCGCATTTGCGCCAAAGCGATGCGGAAGCGATTGTGGCGACGATTTTCAACGAAATCACCGCAGCCCTTGCGCGCGGGGACCGCGTGGAATTGCGCGGTTTTGGCGCCTTTTCAACCAAGTCGCGCGATGGCCGCACCGGGCGCAATCCACGCACCGGGGAATCAGTGCCGGTCGAGGCGAAATCCGTGCCCTATTTCAAGCCGGGCAAGGAATTGCGCGAACGCATCAACGCAAAGAAAGCCGCCGCACCGGCGAAGGGCGCGGCGGCGCGCCGGACATGACGCGCTGATTTTGCCTCATACTTCCTGATCAGCCACAAAACTTATCTTTACGCGCCACGATATTCACGCATGGCAAGGGCAGCGCGATTATGCCTTGACGCCAAGACGCTGTCGGGGATTGTGTGCGTCGCGTAAACCCGAAGGCCCCGCCATGCGCTGGTTCATCTTTTTGCCCCTCGCCCTGCTGGTGGTGCTGTTCATGCTCTCCAACCCGCAGAGCATCGAATTGCGCCTCTGGCCCTTTGACGTAGCCTGGACTGCCTCGGCCGCGATTGCGGTGCTGTCCATCGCCGCCATGGCTTTTCTGCTGGGCGCTTTCATTGCCTGGGCTGCGGCACTGCCTGCGCGGCGGCGCGGGCGTATCGCTGAACGCCGCGTGGCGGAGCTTGAAGCGCAGATCACCGCACTCAACGCCAGCGCCGCCAAGGAAGCCGCCGACCAAAAGGCCCTGACCCAATCATGATCCCGCGCCCCAGAAGCGGCGCCGCCCGCATCATCCCTGCCCTTGATTCAGGCGATGCGGCGCGCGCACAGACCCTGGCTGAAAGCCTCGCGCCCCATTGCGGCGTGCTGAAGGTGGGGCTGGAGCTTTTCACCGCAGCCGGTCCCGGAATTGTCAGCGCTATGGCGCGGCATCGCCCGGTATTTCTCGATTTGAAGCTGCATGACATCCCGAATACCGTCGCGGGCGCCGTGCGTTCCCTGCTGCCGCTGAAGCCCGCCATGATGACGCTGCATGCCGCAGGCGGTGCCGCCATGATCGCCGCCGCAAGGGCCGAGGCCGAGAAAGCCGGTGCCGAGCGCCCCATGCTGCTAGCGGTGACGGTACTGACCAGCATTGACGCCGAAACCCTGGTGAGCACCGGTGTCGCCGAAAGCCCCGCCAATCAGGTGCTGCGCTTGGCGCGCCTTGCCCTCAATGCCGGGGCGGATGGGCTGGTATGTAGCCCGAAGGAAGCCGGGGTGCTCCGCGCGGCGCTTGGCCCCGCGCCCTTTCTGGTCGTGCCGGGTGTGCGCCCGGCTGGTAGCGCTGCCGGCGATCAGGCCCGCACCGCGACCCCGGCTGAGGCCGTGGCAGCGGGCGCGGATTGGATCGTGGTGGGCCGCCCCATCACCGGCGCTGGGGACCCGTCAGCAGCAGCAGCAGCCATCGCGGCAGGGCTTTAGGCGTGCTGGTCAAGATTTGCGGCATCAAGGACCTGCCCGCGCTTGAAGCCGCCAGGCAGGCCGGGGCGGATATGGTGGGTTTTGTCTTCTTCCCTCCCTCTCCGCGTGCCGTGACGGCCAATCAGGTTGGTTTGCTCGCGCGATCCTACCAGGATGGGCCAAAGCGCGTCGGGCTGTTTGTGGACCCGGATGATGCCATGCTGGCCGCAACGCTGGCCGAGGTGCCGCTCGATATCCTGCAATTGCATGGGGAGGAAACCCCGGCGCGGGCGGGCGAAATCCGCGCCCGTTTCGGCAGGCCCGTGATGAAGGCGCTCGGTATTGGCAGCAAGGCGGATCTGGCGCGGCTGCCGGATTACGCTGATCAGGTGGATTACTTCCTGCTGGATGCCCGCCCCCCGCCTGGCAGCGCCCTGCCCGGGGGCAATGCACTGGCTTTCGACTGGGCACTGATGAAGGGCGAGAAACCGCCGCGCCCCTGGCTGCTCGCGGGTGGTCTCACGCCCGCCAATGTGGCCGAGGCTATCGCGGCCTCCGGCGCGCCGGGCGTGGATGTGTCTTCGGGCGTTGAGCGAGCGCGGGGCGTCAAGGATCCCGCCGCCATCGCTGCCTTTGTCGCTGCCGCCAGATCTGTGCGCGCGTGACCGCGCCAGAGGAAAGCGCCGCCGCCGAACAGGCCAAGATGCGCCGCGTGCTGGCGATTTTCGGCCCGGCGGTCTTTGCCGGCGCCTTTGCCACACGCGTGACCGACCCGACCGTCGCCGAAATCGCCAGCGAATTCAGTGTTACAGCCGCCGAGGCTGCCTTGCTCGGCACCGCCTATACCCTGCCCTTCGCCCTGGTGCAGCCCATCCTGGGGCCGGTCGCGGATTCCGTCGGCAAGCGGCGGATTGTCATGATCTGCGTTGCGCTACTGGGCGTGATGCTGCTCGCCGCCGCGGTCTCGGCAAGCTTTGGCTGGCTGATGGCGTTTCGTGCCGCGTCCGGCATGGCGGCGGGGGGCATGATGCCGCTGACACTCGCCATCATGGGGGATGCGGTATCGCTGAAATACCGCCAGGTGGCGCTGTCGCGCATTCTGATCTTTGGCATTGGCGGGCAGATTGCGGGCGGGGTGGTGGCGGGCCCGATCGCCGCCCTTGCCGGCTGGCGGGGCGTGCTGGTGGTTTGCGCCATCGCCGCGTTTTTGGGTCTGGTCGCCCTGATTCTGGCTGCCCGAGGCGCCGCGCGCGAAGTGATGACGCGTTATGATCCAGTCGTGGCGCTGCAACGCTATCGCGGCATCATCGCCAATCCTGCCGCGCTGCCGCTATTCGCCGCCGTTGCCATTGAAGGCGGCCTGGTCTTCGGCACCTTTCCCTTCATCGCCCCCCTGCTAATCGAACGCGGCATCGGCAGCACCATGGAAGCCGGCTTCGCGATTGGCGCCTTTGGCATTGGCGGGCTGGTCTTTGCCGCCCTGGTCGCGCCGCTGCTGGCCCGCTTCGGCCAGGCTGGCGTGATCCGCATTGGCGGCGCCACCGCCGCCCTGGCGCTGGCGGGCTTCGCCCTGGCGCCATCCCTGATGATCGCGACCTTGGCCGGGCTTGGGCTCGGGCTTGGGTTCTACATGATCCACAACGCCATCCAGACCCGCGCGACCGAACTCGCGCCCCAGGCGCGGGCGAGTGCGATGTCCTTGCATGCCTTTGCCTTTTTCGGGGGCCAATCGCTTGGCCCGATCTTCTACGGGCTTGGGGATATGATCTTCGGCCTGCCCGCCACGCTGGGGCTGGCGGCGGGTGGGATCATGGTGCTGGCGCTGCTTCTGGCGCGGCGGTGAGGCGCTTTTCCGCGCCCGATTCGCGGCCACAGAATCCACTCCTTCCGAAATGAGTGAACATAGCGGCAACCATTACGGGACTGGATTGAATATTTTAACTCTATTTTTCAATGGTATAAAACCAGAAAAAAGAACGAAACCAAAACGCGCGACTCGTAGGAGCTTCGCACGATCACTACCCAATATATAGGGGGCATGCCCCGCGGCCAGCCACAAGTGCGTTCGCTTCCCGTCCCGGGCACAAGCCCTCAGAAGTCGCTGGCGCGTCCCTTCTGTTCCCAATCGCCAAAGCGTGTCGGCTCCGGGCCTTTGGGGCCACCAATTTCCTTCGGCTTGGTGGGTGGCGCCTTGGCGGGTGGCGGTGCTGGAGCTTGCGGGGTTTCGGGTATTGCTTTCTCGGTCATGACAAAAGGACCTAGCATCTCTAACCTATTGCTTCGAGGGGAAAGGAGAGGCGTTTCATGGCCGGCTATACCCGCACCGTCATCCTGCTTGCGGCGCTGACCGCATTGTTCGGCGTCATCGGCCTTATGATCGGTGGCGAACAGGGCATGATCATGGCGCTGCTTTTCGCCGGGGGCATGAACCTATTCTCCTGGTGGAACAGCGACAAGATGGTGCTGCGCATGCACAACGCGCAGCCCATCAGCCCTGGGGAAGCGCCCCGGCTTTATGAAACGACAGCGCGGCTTGCCGCCAATGCTGGCCTGCCCATGCCGGCACTTTATGTCATTCACGAAGAACAGCCCAATGCCTTCGCCACGGGGCGCAACCCGCAAAATGCCGCCGTCGCGGTGAATACCGGCCTGCTTGATCTGCTTTCGGAAGAGGAAGCCGCTGGCGTGATCGCGCATGAATTGGCGCATATCAAGAATCGCGACACGCTGGTGATGACAGTCACGGCCAGCATCGCCGGCGCCATTTCCGCGCTTGCGCAATTCGGCATGATGTTTGGGCGCGGGCGCGATCGGCAAAACCCCTTTGGGCCGATTGGCCTGATTCTTATGGTTGTGCTGGCGCCAATCGCCGCGGCCATTGTGCAAATGGCCATCAGCCGATCCCGCGAATATGAGGCGGATCGCGCAGGGGCGGAGATTTGCGGCCAGCCCCTCGCGCTCGCGGGGGCTTTGCGCAAGCTGGAATACTACGCGCATCAACGCGTGAATCAGACGGCCGAGGCCAATCCGGCGACCGCGCATCTGTTCATCATCAATCCGCTTTCGGGCGCGCGGATGGATAATCTTTTCTCGACCCATCCGCGTACGGAAAACCGCGTGGCGGCGCTGGAACAATTGGCGGGCAGCATGGGCGCGCGGCCAATTGCAGGCCCCTGGGGGGGTGGTTCCGTCCCGCCTGTGGCAAAGCCGCCGGCTCGGCGCGGCCCTTGGGGGTAAAGCTGGCGGGGCCAGCCAGGCAGGGCTATAAGGGCCTCATGAAAGTCATGCTGCGCCTGCTTCCCCTGGCCGTGATCGCCCTGCTGATCACCGATATCGCGCCCGCCGCCGCGCAATTCGCGGCACCCCCGGGGCAGCCTGGCGCCAAGGCACCGCCGCCGCCGGCCCTACCTGGTTTGGCGGCGCGCCGCGCGCCGGAACCTATTGCGGCGGATGAAAACGCCAATCTTTCCCCAACGCCGGCGCTGTTTGATGCTATTACGCGCGGTGATCTCGCGGCGGCGCGCGACGCGGTCAATCGCGGCGCTGATCTCAATGGCCGCAATGCGCTTGGCCTGACGCCGACGGATTGGGCCGTGGATCAGGGGCGCAATGATATCCTGTTTTTTCTGCTGTCCGCGCGCGGTATGGCGGGCAATCCATCCGGCCCGACCAATGCGCGCAGCGCCGCCGCCGCCCGCGCCGCACAAGAACGCGCCGATCGCGCGGCGCAAGAGGAAGCGCTGCGCCTTGCGCGCCAGGCTTCGGCCCAGGGCGCGCGGGCGCCGAGCATTTCCCTGAAACCGCGGCTTTTCGCCAATGATGGCGGCGCGCCGCAGCTTGAAGCGGGCTTCCTTGGCTTTGACGCCGGGCGCCCAGGCAATACCCGCCGCGGCGGCTGATATGGCCTTCTTTGAAGGCTTCACGCTAGAAACGCGGGAAGCCAATGGCCAGTGCGTGCGGCTGCGCAAGGCTGGTTCCGGCCCGCCGCTTTTGCTGCTGCATGGCAATCCACAGACGCATGCCATGTGGCATCGAGTGGCGCCCATACTGGCGCGCGACTTCACCGTGATTGCGCCCGATCTGCGCGGCTATGGTTTTTCATCCAAGCCATCGGTCAGCGTCGATCATGCGCCTTATGCCAAGCGCGAAATGGCGGCCGATATGGTGGCGCTGATGGCGGGGCTCGGCTTTCCGCATTTTCAGATTGTTGCGCATGACCGCGGCGCGCGTGTGGCGCATCGGTTGGCGCTGGATACGCCCGAAGCGGTGGAACGCCTTTGCGTGCTGGATATCATCCCAACGCTTGAACATTTCGAACGCGCCGACATGGCTTTCGGCCTTGGCTATTATCATTGGTTCTGGCTGGCGCAGCCGCATGATCGGCCGGAACGCATGATCCTGCGTGATATCGAAGATTGGTTTGATCTGCACACTTCCCGCGAACCCAAGGACAAATCCTTCTTTCACCCTGACGCGCGCGCGGATTACCTGGCCGCGCTGCATCTGCCCGGCACGGTCGCCGCGATTTGCGAGGATTACCGCGCCGCGACGACGATAGATCTGGACCATGACCGCGCGTCCCGCGCGGCAGGCCAGAAGATCACCTGTCCCTTGCTGGCGCTTTGTGGGGCCAAGGGCAGCATTCCGAAATGGTATGACGCGCTGGCCATTTGGCACGATTATGCTGAAGGCGAGGTAACGGGTGGCGCGGTTTCATCCGGCCATTATTTGGCGGAAGAAGCGCCGGAAGAAGTACTCGATTGGCTCAAGGATTTTCTGCGGCGATAGCCTTTGTTCCGCAAAAGAGCAGATCACGTTCAGATGGAATCATCTGAACGTGCGAAGATGGTCGAAAAACAACGGCGTAGAGCGTGTTGCGTGAACCCATGTGAACGCAACATGCTCTAGTGGTCCGGTCGCTGCTGTCGGTTCCCGACAACGGTGGGCCTGTCTCGTGGTTATGCCGCTCCCATTGCCCGTTAGGCCGCTTGGCGTTCGAAAGCCAGAGGGCTTTTTCCTCCAAACGCTGAATGCCTGCAGCACGGGCTATGGAAGCCGGTGATGTATGGGAAAATGTTGGTTTCGGCTTGGCGACGGGTTTCCCACGTCCTGCGCCAGAGCAGCCCGACCTTGATGGTCTTTAAGAACGTTTCGTCAATAGCGTTGATGCTCCTATGTTCGTCAAGTAGGAAATTGAGTTGAGTTTGTTGCGCAGAGTGCGGTGTAGACTTCGCGCACGATGTATCTTTTGATGCAGCGGACGATCTCGCGCCTGGTTTTGCCTTCTGCTCTTCGACGAACCTGAAGCTCACGGCTTTACAATATGCGTTCAAAGGAGCAGCACAAAACTGCGTCAAGTCCATCTTGTCCCTGTCGGAATGGCGCTTGCCTGCGGCGCGGCGAATATCGCGGACCAGTTTTTCGGCTGCTGCCCGCGTGGGTGGAGCGAAGAATTTCTGGCTTATCTTCACTCTTCTTGGGGTTACGATGAACTAGAAATTCTCCGTTACTCAAATCGTCAGCTTGGTCACAATGGCGCTGACGCAGTACAACAAGGCGGCCAGACAACTTCCAGAGACGCTCCCAGGGAAATGCCCGATGGCTGAGGCGCTGTTTCAAGCCCCCGGAAGATTTTCTGCGATATAAGGCGGCAGGTTGAAGGCACCGATATGGATTTCCGGCGTCCAATAGCGCGTTGTGCCCAAAATCCCGGAAGCCTCCGCGCGGCGGCGGATTTCATCGGTGGCAACCGTGCGGCACGATGCATCCTTCGCCGCCCAGCCGAGCGTCATGAAGCCGCCGACATAGGTCGGCACCGCCGCCAGATAGGCCCAATTATCCGGGAAGGATTTGGCGCGCCGCCGTGATGTTTCGTGCAATTCATCGGCCTGCATAAAGGGCACGCCGCATTGATTGACGATCAGGCCGCGCGGCGAGAGGATGCGCGCCGCATTGGCGTAGAATTCATCGGTGAACAGCACCTCACCCACCCCGATCGGGTCAGTGCTGTCCACGATAATGACATCAAAACTTTCAGATGGCGCGACGCGCACATAATCAATGCCATCGCCGATAATCACCTCGGCACGCGGGTCGCCCCAGGCATCGCCGCCAATGCCGGGCAGGAATTCCTTGGAAAGCCGCACCACTTCCCCATCAATTTCGACCATCACGGCCTTTTCCACACCGCGATGCTGCAACACGCGCTTCAACACGCCGCCATCGCCGGCGCCGATGATCAGCACGCGCCTGGCCGCGCCATGGGCCAGGATCGGCACATGGGTGATCATTTCCTGATAGACGAATTCATCGCCTTCGGTGATCTGCACCACGCCATCCAGCAGCATCACCCGGCCATGGGTTTCGCTTTCGAAGACGACAATATCCTGAAAATCCGATTGCACGCGGGCCAATTCGCGTTTCACACGAAAGCGCTGGCCCCAGGCGGCATAAAGGGTTTCATTGATCCAGCTATCGGTCGCCATGGCGGCACCCCTTCATAAGAAGGGCCGGACGCTACCGCCCGGCCCATCCAAACATGATGGAAAAGGCTTCAGCCGATCAGGCCGCGCTTATGTTCAGCCAACTGCACGCGTTCCGGCAGAAAGCCGCGCTTGAGCGCCGGGATCGCCTTATAGGGATCGCAGTCGCCGCAAACGAAGATATCCAGCGCGGCGTAATCGCGTTCCGGCCAGGTGTGGATGGACACATGGCTTTCCGCGAGCACCAGTACGCCCGACACCCCACCATTGGGCGAGAAGTGATGGAAATGCCCATGCAGGATCGTCGCCCCGGTGGCGAGCGCCCCTTCACGCAGCACCGCGTCAATATGGTTCGGGTCGTCCAGATTGGTCGCCCCCCACAAATCCACGATCAGATGCGTCCCGGCGTAGCGCACACCGTTACGCTGAACGAAATAATCCTTCTCGGCATGGGCCGAGACGTCTTCGTCGGTATTCCGGGTGTCGCTCGGCAAATCCGAGACCATCCCCGGTTGGACGAGAGCTTCCATAGCAGGGCTCCTTCCAGCCAGCAGATGACCAGGGTGATCAGAGAATTCTGATCGGGGGTCAACAATTGCGGCATATGGGGCAAGCAGGGCGCAGGCGCAAGGGAAAACTGCAGGGGTGCATAAGAATTTTCCTGCCTCTTCCGGCAAGCGCAAAAATCTTTACCGCCTGACGGGTGCCGACGTGTTCAGCGCGCTCAGTCTTTCCGGCAGCAGGCGCAATTGCCCGATTTCTCGCTGTAGGCGAGGCAGGTCCTGAATGCCGCGGAGCGATTCGCCAGTCAGTAGGGTGAAGGCTTCCGCCAGAAGCCCGCCCTGCATTCGCGCACCGTAAGTATCACGCAAAAGGGCAAGCGTCGCTGTATCATTGCCCATGGCGGCGAAGGCAGCCGCGCGGGCCAAGTCTCGCCTAATTTCGGGAGTGAGTGGTTCAGGCGCCGGGGGAATCCTCGCCCGGATATGCCGCAGCATGGCGGCGGTGGCCCCCGCCCAATCTTGCGCTTCGGCCCGGATTTCCGCCAGAGCTAGGGTGCCAGCATCGCCGACTTCCGCGAGCAGGCCCTCGGCCAAACGGCGATTCCCCATCCGCGCCATGGCCCGGCCACGCAGAACGGTTCTTTCAATCGCGTCATGATCATCTTCCGGGGCGATGTCCAAAGCAGCCAGGGCGCCGGCAGCGTCACCTTCTGATAAGCGCAGCGTGGCAAGCTTGGTGCTGATTGGCTGGCGCGCCGCGGGGTTAGGAACCCGCGCAAGCGCATCGCGTAGGACGTTTGACGCCCGCTCCGTCAAATCAAGAGCGGCTAGGCGGTCCGCCAATACCAACACCGAACGAACACCAGCCTCATCTTCCGGCAGGAATTCAGGATGCGCGTCATAGAACGCGGCGGCGTTCAATGGTGGCGCGCTTTGCAGAGCAGCCGCAAATGCAGCCCGCAAATGGGGCCGTAAATCATTCTCGCGTTCAGGGAATAGGCGTTGCGTTTCCTGCAGCAATTCAAAGGCGGCGCGGCCATTGCCGGCTGTGCGCTGCAACTCCGCAAGGCGGGTACGCGCGCTTACTTCCTCAGCATCGCCGCGCCAAGCGAAAAGCGCCGCGTCCAATTCGGCTATGGCGCCGGCGGCATCAAGGCGGCCAATGGCAAGGCGCAATTCCACGCTGCGTCGTATGGCGCGCGCCCGACGCAGCCGATCCCGGCCCTGGATGGCTTGGTTATACGCAGCTAGAGCATCCTCGATCCGCCCATCCCCTTCGGCGAGCATAGCGCGGGCTAAGTTGAGCGTGGGGTTATCTGGGTCGGTTTCCCCGAGCCGAGAAGCTGCGGTCAATTCACCTGCGGCTGCGAGGGATTCCATCGCAATCGGCAGCAGGCGCTGGGTCAGTGGCTTGGGATAGGAGAGCAGCAGCGGCAGGCTGGCAGCAATGGCGGGACCGGCCACGGCATGGTCACCCCGTGCTGCAGCCAGAAAGCCCCGCCAGAGCGTGGTTTCGTCAGTCGCCGGCATTTGCGGGTTCTCAAGTTGCCGAGCCTCGGCGTCGCGCCCGGCAAGCAGGGCTGCCGCTGCCTGGACCATCACCAACCGCGCATCCGCGCCCGCGCGTGGGTCTTCTTGCAGGGCCAGATTCGCCATGGCCTGGGCTTCCTGCGGCATACCCAGCGCCAGTAGGGTTTCGGCAGCATGGCGCCGCGCCTCCGAACGACCAAGCGGACCGGCCGCGGCGATATTGGCCGAAGCCGTGCGCAGCCGTTCCTGGAGAGTAGCGGTATCGGCAGAAGGAAGCTCCATGATGCGGCTAAGCGTCGCTGCTTCGCCTAAGGGTTCCCGTCCGGCATCTTGGCCAACTCTAAGCGAATCCATGCCAGACGCTTGAAGAATGAAGCGATCATTCAGGGCGCGCAGTTGGATATTGTCACCTTTTGGTTGCACCGCGACGCCAAGCATAGCCGGCAATAGATGAAACTCGGGCTGACGGCGACCAATGGCAACCGCTTGGCCCGCTTCTCTCAGGGTACCCACAAATAATGGGCTACCGGTTTCGGGATCCAAAACAGTCACGCTACGCCCGGGCCGGGCGGCGCGCAGCACCAGCCGAGCAGGCGGGCCTCGATCCACTTCCGGCAAGATGGCTGTCAGAGCCCTATTCGCCTCGACTGCGTCACGAAAAGCTTCAAATACCCAGGCATTGCCTTCGCGCCGTGGGCGCAGCGTGCCGGGTTGGGCCAGACGCATTTGCAATATGGTGGCGTCACCCGTCTGGCGTGTTTCCATGCTTCCAAAGATGTTGTTGCCTTGCAGTGAGGTCAGATCAAGTGCTTCAGCGCGGTCCAGGACGGCTATGACCCAATCACCATTCCGGAAGACCGCTGCGGCAACATCCGCCCCAAGATCGATTGAAATCGCCCGGCCTTCCATCACCAAGCCAACCGGTGTGGAGCGGCGAGGGGGAATAACCACCAGAGGGCGCGACGATTCAGTTGGTTGCGTCTGGGGTGGCGCTGTCGGAGGTACGGTTGCCGGCACCACCGCCGGGGCGGGGGCTGGACCAGGGACAGGGCTGGGCGTGGAAGCAGGCGCAGCCGCTGCTGCAGGCGCTTGTCCGGTCGGCCGGATTGCCGGCGCCGGGTTTACTTGCGCTGCCGTTGCAGCCGAAGCCGTTGCTTGGCTACCCCCAGGACGGGACGCATCCGCCGCGGGGGATGCCGGGGCGGATGCGGTAGCTGCGGGGCTTGCAGTGGGTGCGCCGTTACGCGGAGGCGGTGCTCGCGCCGTGGCCACCTCAGCAGGTGCTGCCCCCGACCGTGCGGCAGGCGTTGTCTGGGGAGGTGATGGCGGCGGAGCGGCTCGCGCGGCGGGGGTTGCAGGCGGCGTAGGCGCAGGGGGCGCTGGTGCAGCACTGGCGCGCGGCGGCGTTGACGGGGCTTGGTTGGAAACTGTAACGGGCGCTACATCGGATGCGTTCTCTTCCGCATCCAGCACATCAGCGACGATTCGGTTGCCTAGCCTAAAGTGGCGAAAGCGCGTACCAGGCAAGGCTTGCAGCACGATACCGCCTTGCGTGGCCGACAGGCTTTCGACATTCTTCGGAAGACGCAGTGCAGCTGAAAGGTCAAACTGTGCTGGCGAGTCGAACCGCAATACGAGTCGATTCCCTGATACCTCTGCCCGGTAATCCACCGGTTCCGGCCAACCTACCACCACGCGCCCATAAGTTGGGTGGCTACCTACCCGAACCGCAATTTCGGGTGCCTGCTGCGCATAGGCGGAAAAGCCAAAGGCCATCCATATAAGCAGCAGGGCACCCGCAGGCCGCATCAATCAAAGCTCGCTAGTAGGCGGTCTATTTCGCTTTGCGAAACGCCCGAACCCGGAAGCTGCGGGCCGTTGGCCAGTTTTTCACCCTCAGTACGCTTATCGTTCTGGGGATTCGCAGCGCCAGCGGCAGCGGCCTCTGGCGCTGAATTCGCGCTGACCATGCCGCTGGCCGCGGAAACCACCGCGGAGATTCGGGATTCAATGGCTTTCAAAGCTGTCACGACCTTACCGATTCGCTGCCCAGTGATGTCCTGGAAGGAGCACGCTTCGTATATACGAGTGACAGCACCTTGCAACTTCTCCGCCGATTCGCCCGATATTCCTGACTGTAGCTGCTCCAGCGTCTCACAACAATCAAGAATTTCATTCGTGGCGTGGGCCGTATGGTCCACGATGGCGTCCAATTCATCGGTAGCTGAAGGGATATGCGCATCGCGGATATCCTCGACCTTGAGGGCGGCGATCTCAGCCTTGGCGCGGGCAATGGTCCGCCCGAGCCCTTCCAGTTCGGCGAGCAAGGCGGATTCCTTGGCGGTCAGGTCACCCGCCATGGACGCCAGCACAGCGCGCACCGTGGTCTCGATCTTGTCGCCTTCCTGCCCTTGGGGGGTTCCGTCAGGCATGGACCAGCACCTTTTCGATCTTTTCGCGCAGCGTCTCCGCATTGAAGGGCTTCACGATATAATTCGAAACGCCGGCCTGCTTGGCGGCAACCACGTTTTCGGTCTTGCTTTCGGCGGTGATCATGATGAAGGGCATATTCTTCAGACGCTGATCAGCCCGAACCTCCTTGAGCAGGTCAAGCCCGGTCATGGGCGCCATGTTCCAATCGCTGATCACGAGCCCAAAATTGCCCGCACGCAGCTTGGCCAAGGCTTCCTGCCCATCCACAGCTTCATCAACATTGTTGAATTCAAGCTGCTTCAGAAGGTTGCGGATGATGCGCAGCATCGTCCGATAGTCGTCCACAATCAGGACATTGATGTTCTTATCCATGGTTCTCCACCGTTTGCCGACCGGATCATTCGGCCTACTCGCTTCCCGGCCGGTTGGCCCGATGTCTCGCCAGTTCAGCGGTGAGAATCCGAGCCTTATCCGGCCGCATCGCACCGATCACCGGTGCCATTTTCCTATCGCCCATGCGATCCATGATCTGGATAGCGACAGGCAATTCCAATTCCTCGAAAATCGCCGCGGCTTCGCGTGGGCGCATCGATTCATAAGTGCGTACCAGGCCGCGCCAGCCCGCCTCCTCACGCTCGCCGCGGGTGCGCTCCATGGTCTCAAGGCGCTGCTGCAGTTGAGTCAGCTCCTCAATGCGCTGGCCCAGACGGCGTTCCGCCGCTGCCAGGACCAATTCACGGGACACGATGGATTGCTCACGCGCTTCCAATTCCGCACGCCGGGCGCGCAGCTGTTCGAGCAGGGCTCGCTCAGCCTGGGAAATCGGATTAGGGGCGTCTGAAAGCCCGCCTTCAGGCCTCCCGCCCAGCCGCTCGAAGCCGCCTGGTGGGCGTTCGGGCTCTGGCCTGACGGCCAGGGGAGGGGCAATTTCTGCCGCCCGCACCGGCGCCACTGTAGGCGCGGGGGCGGGTTCCCCACGCAGGAGCGGTCGCACAAAATTCTCTGATTTTACAAGAAATAAACCACCCATAGCGATGATCGCCAAGGGCAGAAGACGCGGTTTGAACATCAGCGAGCCCCCTTTCCGAGTCCGACGGAGAGGGCGCGGAGCAAATCCCGTTCCGCTTGGCTACGCAGCGCGTCAGTCTCGCCCGCTGTTTGGGGAGCCGGCCTTGCCGGGGTAGGGGCTGGCGGTTCTTGGCCCGCGAAGGGGCGACCGGCGCGCACCGTGGATTCGAGCCGATCCGCAAGATTCTCCGCTCGCTCAATCAGAAACCGCAGATCATCGCGAAGCGGCTCGGCCGCGCTCACACGCTCCTGGACCTGTCGCGCGGCCAATTCAGCCGTGGCGCGCAGGCGGACCATGGCCGATTCTGCTGCCGCCGCCGCGTCTGACAGCCCTTTGGCGCTGGTTTCCAGGGCGCCGCGGTCCTTGCGAAGTTCGCGCAAACCACGTTCCAGGCGCACCGCAAAGGGGATTGCCGCCCCCAGAAGGACGAGCAGGAGCAGTTGCAGACCCCATTCGAGCCAGGAAAAGGACATCATGGCGAAGCCCCTTTTCGCCGTTCAACCTCACGCTCGATTCGAACCGCCAACCTTTGGCCCTTCCGACCCATTTCTCCTTCGAAAAGCGGCACATCGCCACAGCGCAGCCTGACCGGCGCCCCCGGGGGAACCCCAAGCGCGATTCGGTCCCCGATCCTCAGATTGAGCACCGAAGACAGTGGCATGACCTGTTCATCAAGCACCACATCAAGGCCAATGTCCGTGTGGCGCAGTTCCTCGGCAAGGTGAGTTTCCCAGATACTGTCGCGGCCAAACTTCTCCCCCATGAATTGCTGCAGCAGCAATTCGCGCACTGGTTCCAGCGTTGCGTAGGGCAGTAGAATTTCCAATTTGCCGCCACGGTCTTCCATATCCACCCGGAGGCGTACCAGGACGCAGGCATTGGAAGGGCGGCTGATCACCGCAAAGCGGGGGTTCACCTCAAGCCGTTCAAAACGGAAATGGACCGGGCATAATGGTTCAAAGGCCGCCGTCAGGTCATCCAGCACCACACTGACCAAACGCTCGACCAGGGTGCGCTCAATGGTGGTGTAGGGGCGACCTTCGATTCGCATGGCCGCCGTGCCACGCCGACCACCCAGCAGTACGTCCACCACCGAATAGATCAGCGCCGAATCAACGACGGCGAGGCCGTAATTGTCCCATTCATCGGCCCGCGTCACTCCCAGCATGGCGGGCAAGGGCACTGAATTCAGGTAATCCCCAAAGCGGAGTGACACAATGCCGTCAATCGAGACATCAACATTGTCCGAGGTGAAATTTCGCAAGGTTGTGGACATCAACCTGACCAGCCGGTCAAAGACGATCTCCAGCATCGGCAAGCGTTCATAGGATATAAGGCCAGAGGAAATGATCCGCTGGATCCCGCTTTCCTCCGCCTCACGCGTTGGGCCGACGCCAAAGCCAAGCAGGCTGTCAATTTCGGCTTGGTTCAGGACCCGTGCCGAGTCCCCAGCCATCCCGGAATCGCCCGCCGCGTCAGTCGCTGCCTCCTCCTCAAGAGAGGCACCCCAGGCGGCAGCGAGGTCTTCTTCTTCGTTCGTGCCGCTCATTGGACGAGGATCTCCACGAACAGCACATCATTCACCCTGACCTGCTGCGCCTCCGGGCGGCCAGCCTGGGCGACCGCGATATTGGCGCGGGCCACCAATTCTTCACGCAAACGCTGGGTTCCTGCCGAACCACGCAACTCCTCAGGCCGGACCTCCCTCAGATAGGTCTGAAACAGGTCCAGCAGGCGGGGCATGGAAGCCTGCACCAGCGCGCCATCCTCTGGCCGCGCCAATTCCAGCTTGCTCCGCAGCTTCACATATACGGCCCGGCGTCCGGGAGCGTTTAGGTTGGTGATAATCTCCGGCATGTCCAGGAAAGTGACCGTTCTCGGACCCGGCTCCCGAGCACCGGCCGAAGCAGGGGGTTGGCCCATGCCGAGCAAAGGCGGCAAAATACCGCCAAACCACAACCCTGCCCCGATCGCGACCAGCAATATGGGCGCGCCCAAAAGGATCAGGAGCTTCTTGCGCCCCCCGCCCTTCTTCCCCGCTTGCGCTTCCTCGCTGGCCTCAATTTGCCCTGACATAAAACTCTCCTTCGTGGTTCATTTTGACAGGCTCCCCTTAAAGAAGCCTTGCGGCAGGCCTTGCCGGGCCAAAAAGGTTTGGACCGGCAAGAACTGCCTTGGTTGACCACTATAAAGGATGGCACGCCAGTTGCACCACCGTTTTTACGGAGAGGCCTCACGGACTTTTCGGGCCGGCTGGACGGGCCGGCGGCATCTTCATCGTCGAAAGGAGGTTCGTGGTTTCGGACCTCCGTATGGAGCAATTATGGACTCGCCCGGCTACATCCTGCTCTCTCGCCTGTCGCTTCAGGAGCGTTCCACCCAGGCGCTGGCGCATAATATCGCCAATGCGGATACGCCGGGTTTCCGGGCCATGCGGCCGATCTTTGGCCAAGTGATGGTAAGCCTGCGCGGCGCCGGCAGCATGCCGGGCGATTCTTCCATGTCCTTCCCACAGGACCGTGCAACCTGGCGGGACATGAGCCAGGGAAGCCTTCAGAATACCGGCAACCCGTTGGATGTGGCGATTGACGGGGATGGCTTCTTTGTTGTCGAAACCCCGCAAGGGGAGCGCTACACGCGCGCCGGGCGGTTTTCCATCGGCGCTAATGGCCGGCTGGTAGACCAGGAAGGCAATGCGGTGCTGGATTCGCGTGGTCGGCCCATCTCGTTTTCCGCCCAGGACACCCAGATCGAAATCACCAAATCCGGCACGATCCAGAGTGAAAATGGCGAAATAGCCAAGTTGCGGGTAGTGCGGTTCGAAAGGCCGCAGAACCTGATGGCCGAGGGCAACCGCCTTTTCGACGCCAAGAATGAGGTCCCTTTGCCGGTCGAAGAGTCGCGGATGCTGCAAGGGATGCTCGAAGGCAGTAACATCTCCCCTGTGCTGGAAATCACCCGGCTGACTGCTGAAATGCGCGAATTCCAATACGCCAGCATGTTCACTGAACGCGAGGGTGAACGCATCACTAACGCGGTAGAGCGCATTTTGCGCCGCCGGTCTTAAGACAGATTAGGAAATAGCCGCCATGCGTTCTTTGCAAATTGCCGCCACCGGCATGCAAGCCCAGCAGACCAACATCGAAGTCATCTCGAACAATATCGCCAATATCTCGACCACCGGCTTCAAGCGGCGGCGGGCGGAATTCCAGGACCTGATCTATCAGAACCTGCGTCGGACCGGATCGCAAAGCGCCGATACCGGCACCTTGCTGCCATCCGGCGCGCAGCTTGGCCTTGGTGTGCGCACGGCGGCAGTTTACCGCATCAGCGAACAGGGCAATCTGCAGCAGACCGAAAACCGCTTCGACATCGCGATTCGCGGCAATGGCTATTTCCAGGTACTGCTGCCTTCCGGTGAAACCGCCTACACGCGCGACGGCACTTTCGGGCTTTCGGCGGAAGGCACGATTGTGACGGCCGAAGGCTTCACGGTGCAGCCCGCCATCACCATCCCGCAAGCGGCGCGTGATGTCACGATCAACGCAACAGGTGAAGTGCTCGCCAAGATTGATGGTCAGGTTCAGCCGCAGAATGTTGGTCAGATCCAGCTCGCTATCTTCGCCAATGAAGGCGGTCTGGAAGCCATTGGTGAAAACCTGTTCCTGGTCACCCCGGGTTCCGGAGACGCGCAGGTGGGCTCGCCTGGCGCAGCCGGTTATGGGCAGGTACTCCAGGGTTTCATTGAAACCTCCAACGTCAATGTCGTGCAGGAAATTACGGCGCTGATCACCGCCCAGCGTGCCTATGAGATGAATTCACGCGTCATTTCCGCAAGTGATGAAATGCTTTCCACCCTGACGAGGCTCCGCTGATGCGCCGACGGCTTCTTCTGCTGCTGCCGGTTGGGCTGTTGGGGCTGCCGGTATCCGTACGCGCTCAAGTGGCGGTGCTGCGGTCCCACACGCTGGTCGAAGATCAGGTCATTCGTATTGGCGATATCTTCGAAGGAACGCCGCGCGGCGATGTGGTGGTGGGCGCTGCCCCCGCCCCAGGCCAGCGCTTTGTCCTAGAAGCCGGCCAGCTTGCCGCCATTGCAAGACGCTTCGCGGTGGAATGGCGCCCAACATCGGGCGCCGAGCGCAGCGTGATCGAACGCCCAGGCCGCGCCCTTTCGCGCGAAGCGGCGCTCGAAGCGTTGCGTAGCGAACTGCTCGGGCTTGGCTTACCGGCGGATTCCGAACTTGAGCTTGCTGTTTTTTCGCCACCGATTTTGCCACTCAATGCGCTGCCGCGAGTCTCCGCCGAGGGCGGGAATTATGAAATGGCATCCAATCGCTTCGCCGCAACGCTGGTTGTCATGGCCGATGGTATGCCAACCATTCGTATGCGGCTGGCGGGCCGGGCCATTGCCACGGCTCCGGCCGTTGTCGCCACACGCCGGCTTTCGGTGGGCGACGTTGTTGGGCCTGATGATGTTCGGCTCGTACAGTTGCGCGCCGAGCGAGTCCGCCCAGGCACGGCGCAGCGCCTGGAAGACGTGGTTGGCATGCAGTTGCGCCGCCCCATCAGCACCGATTTGCCCTTCATGGGCGCAGACCTCATGACGCCCCATATTATTGCCAAGAACGAGGTCGTGTTGATGGTTGTGGAAGGCCCTGCTTTATCACTGACGACGCAAGGCCGCGCGCTTGAACCCGCGTCACGCGGTGGGCGGCTTAGCGTGATGAACCTTTCCTCCCGCAATGTGGTGGAGGCGGAGGCGATTGGGCCTGGCCGTGTGCGAGTACGCCTTGGCGCCAGTCCACTGCGTACGGCTGATAGGAGTTGATGATGCGTCTTCCCGTAATATTGCTGGCCGCAGTTAGCCTTTCTGCATGCAGCGCCGCCGAAAGGCTTTCGCGTCTTGGCCAAGGCCCAGAGATGGCGGGAATAGAAAATCCGACCTCTGATCCGCGCTGGCGCCCAGTGACCATGCCGATGCCGAACCCGAGCGATCCGCCCGTGCAGAACAATAGCCTGTGGCGCCAGGGAAGCCGCACCTTTTTGCGCGATCAACGCGCCGCATCGGTGGGTGACCTTGTAACCATTCTGGTGTCCATCCAGGATGAGGCGGATATGGAAAACTCCACCAAGCGTAATCGCGACAATAGCGAAAGCATGGGGATTCCAAATCTGTTGGGGCTTGAATCATCTTTCGGCAGGCTTTTCCCGAGCGGCTTTGATCCTTCGAAAGCGGTATCAGCCAGTTCCGCCAGCGATGTGAATGGTACGGGCACGTTGAAGCGCTCAGAACAGATCAATCTGCGCGTCGCCGCGACGGTTTCGCAGGTGCTGCCCAATGGCAACTTGGTGGTGGTTGGCCGCCAGCAAGTGCGAGTCAATCAAGAATTGCGGGACTTGCAGGTCGGTGGCATTATTCGTCCGCAGGATATCGGTTCCGACAACACCGTAAAGCATGACCGCCTGGCGGAAGCGCGCATCGCCTATGGCGGGCGGGGCACAATCAGCGATGTCCAGCGCCCGCGCTACGGACAGGAATTGCTGGATATAATCCTGCCATTCTGATGATCTGAAGGCATGAACCGCACTGCTTCATCACTCCAGTGGCGCGGTTCATGCAGACGCATCTCGAGCCTTCGTCGTTCGTCAAATCAAAAGCGTTTGTGTTAGAGCGTGTTGCGTTAACTTGGGTTCACGCAACCTGCTCTATATCTTTGCTTTTCGATAATCTTCACACTTTCGGATGATTCCATCTGAACGTGACATGCTCTGCTAAGCTCAAACAAACCACTGACGAGAATATAAAGCAACGATTAGACCATCAGACTGTTTTCCCCGCCATGGTTTTACCGTTCAGCGTGTTTTCGTTCGTAGTGTTTGCGGTATTTTTGAGTCACCAGATCAGTCTTCACCACCACTGAAACATCCGTAGTGTTGAATGGCCGATCCAGTACGGCGCCATCGCCAACAAAACCACCGAGACGCAGATAGCCCTTCACGAGTGGTGGCAGCGCCGCAAGTGTGGCGCGCCTGTCAATGCTGGCCGGGTCCTTGCGACGCATTTCAACATACAGTTCCGGCAGCGCGCACGGGCGAAGTTCTGGTGGCGCCAAGTGGAAGGCGTGCAAATAGGTCAATTGATCGGCTAGCGCATCCAGATCCGTGCCAGGCAGGGAAGCGCAGCCGAACATCAGCGCAATATCATGGCGGAAAACATAAGCCGCTATGCCATCCCACAGTAACTGCAGGGTGCCTCGGCTGCGATAGGCAGCGTCCACACAGGACCGGCCTAATTCCAGCACTGGCGCAGGGTAGGCGACCAAGCGGGAGATGTCATACTCACTCTCGGAATACCAGCGCCCAAGCTTTTCCGCGGCGTGCCGCCGGATCAGGCGATAGGTGCCGACTACGGATTCGGGCCCTTTGCCCCGATCATGGTCCACTACCAGCAAATGATCGGCCACCGCGTCAAAATCATCGCGGTCACGATAGCTTGTGGCAGTGGCAGCGTCGGGCCGGGCACCCATTTCCTGGTAAAATACACGATAACGAAGCGCCTGTACCGCATCTAATTCATCAGCGCTGCTAGCAAGTCGTACGCCCAAATTACCGGCGCGCAGTTCTTCAAAGCCCGCTCCGGGCGGCGTAGCTTTGTCTTGAATAACTGGCATCAGCAACCCCGTCCACGGGCGGCCGGATTCCGGGACAGCCCCAGGGTTACAAACCGCAAATTTACTTATAGATTAAATTGATCAAACGCCAAAGCTGGGGGCTCAGCCGGCCCCGCCCCGACGTTTGCGGGGCTTGGTGCCCAAGCCGATTTTCTTGGCCAAGGTGGAGCGTTGCTTTGCGTAGCGCGGCGCAACCATGGGATAATCCACCGGCAGGCCCCAGCGTTCCCTATACTGATCCGGCGTCATGTTGAAGGCGGTCTTCAAATGCCGTTTGAGCATCTTCATCTTCTTTCCGTCTTCAAGACAAATGATAAAGTCCTGAGTGACGGACTTCGAGATTGCCACCGCGGGCTCAGGACGAATCGGCATTGATACTGGTGCGGTTTCAATGGAAGTCAAAGTTCGATGGACTTCTTGGATCAATGACGGCAGGGCTGAAGCGGCGACAGCGTTATGCGCGATATGAGCTGAGACAATTTGAGCCGTCAGGGCCAGAATGTTCGACGCTGTTTTTCCCTCGATCATCAGTATTCTCTCCAAATTAAATTTGTCTCTTTTTAATTTTTTCTTGGGAGAAAAGCAAGTATTGCGTTTTTGAACGAATTGTAGTCTTTTTTCGAATAGTAGGCATATCCGAAAAAGAGAACCTTGCGTTGGAGTTGCAGCCATCGCTATGCGCCCGCCTGTCCATAACCCGGATTACTGTATTGACGTTACCGCAGAAACCTGTCCGATGACCTTTGTTCTTGTGCGCCTGGCGCTGGACCAAATGAAACTTGGCCAAATTCTGGAGGTCAGGCTGCGTGGAGCCGAACCGCGCCGAAATATTCCCCTGACTGCGCAAGAGCAGGGCCATGGGGTCTTAAGCGTCGCAGATACAGAAAACGGAGATTCCATTATTTTCTTGCGCCGCGGTTGAAAAATCCGAAGCTTTCCCAAGGTGTCCGGCATAAGCGCCTATGGGACCAAATTGGCGATTTGAGTGACGGAGGATTTCTGGCTCATCGTAACCCCCAATGAGAGCTAAGATTGGCAGTTATGCTCAATTTTTATGCCTTGGCCCGCCCACTACACCCTTTCCACCACACGGAATCCGGGTGACGCTAGCGGCAGGCTGTACCGGCTGATGGCAGCGTCTTCGCCGGAGACGTTCATCGCAACCCAGATCACGCGGCGGTTTCGCTCCGCCATGCTATCCCCAAGCTCCGAAATCCATAGCGTATCCCGTGCCGCACCAAGGCGGCGCAGCATATCGCGGTGCTGGTTACGCGCCTCGGCGTTGGAAAGCGCCGACAGGATGAATGCCGCCATGCGCGGGTTCACGATGGCCGGCACAGGAAACTCAGCGCCAGTATAGGGATTGCGTTCGCGCCGATCGAGCATCACGCGGCCTTCGCGAATGCCGTAGGCCGTGCAGCGCTGCAACGGCCAGAGCTGCCCCGCGACAAACAGGCCGATGTCCATGTAGGGCGCCGCGCCATCGGTGAGATCAACGCGGAGGTACCGCGCGGTGACCGGGGCCGGCAGCACCAGCACGACATTCCCCTGGCTCTCATCCTGCGCCTCGGCACTCAACAGCCCGGTGTCTGCCAAGTGACCTGCCCCCCGAAAACTCCCTCATTCTGACGTAGAGTCTGCCCGATTTTTTGAAGGAGCAGATGCTCTGAGAAGAAGTTGATTTTCTGAGGCGCAGATCATTGGGATGCTGAAGGAGCAGGGGGCTGGGCTGGCGACGGCGGATGTCTGTCGCAAGTACGGCCTGAGCCCTGCGACGCTCTACAAGCTGAAGGCCAAGTTTGGTGGGCTTGAAGTATCTGATCCGCGCCGTTTGCGACAGCTTGAAGATGAGAACCTGAAGCTGAAGCGGCTGCTTGCGGAAGCGATGCTGGATAATACGGTTTTGAAGGATCTTTTGGGAAAACCCTGACGACACCGATGG
>JADCFA010000015.1 GCA_020249775.1 Roseomonas sp.
GACATGTTGAACCATTGCTGCATGAAGTAGATGCGCAGCATCCGTTCAATGCCGATCGGCGGGCGGCCGCGTTCGCCTGAGGGGTAATGAGGCTCAATCAAGGCTGAAAGCGCGGCCCAGGGAACGACAATCTCCATCTCGGCCAGGAAGCGCTCGCGCCGCGTTTGCTTGCGAGCGCGGTCAAAGCCGAGGCTCGAGAAGCTTCTTTGCGGCATGGGGGGCGTGCTCAAGGGTTTATTGGACGATACGGAAGAGAATCAGAAAATCAGTGATAGGCCAAGAGGGAGGGATTAAATCAGAGGTTCCCTAACAGAATAGCAGGAGCTAACTACCATTCTCAGATAGGCCGCTGGAGCATTGGCGGCGCATTGGGGCAATATCATCCAGTGGCTGAACCTTCGGTCATGTTGAAGACGGGAGCGCCCCCTACTCCGGCTGGAAATTCGCGAGCCGCAGCAATTCCGCATTGCGCGCGACATCGGCGCGGATGAAGGCCTCGGCTTCCTCAACTGTTTCCGCGACGGGTTCAAAGCCAAGCCCACCCAGGCGTTGCACCGTGGCGGCTTCGCGCATGCCATCCACCAGAATGCGATTGAGCCGCTGTAGGATTTCCGCCGGCACACCGCGCGGCGCCCAAACGCCATACCAGGAATAGAATTCAAAGCCTGGCAGGCCCGCTTCCGCCAGTGTGGGCAAATCCGGCGCCAAGGGTGTGCGCGCGGAGGTGGCAACGCCAAGGCCGCGCAATTGCCCCGCGCGCACCATGGGCAGTGTCGCCAATACAGGATCGAACATGAGCTGCGCATTGCCTGCTGCGACATCCGTCAGCGCCGGGGCGGAACCGCGATAGCCAACAATTTCGATATTCGCGCCTGTCAACCGATTGAATTCAATGCTGCCCAAATGCCCCGCCGCCCCAAGCGATGAAGTGGCGAAGGACCATTTGGCGGGTTCGCGCTTCGCGGCTTCCACCACGGCAGGGATAGTGGTTTGCGGCAAGCGCGGGTTCATCACCAGCACCAAGGGCCCGCGTGCCGTGCGTGCGACTGCCACGAAATCCTGCACGGGATCATAAGGCGCGTTTTTCATCACATACCGGGCCATGGGGTGAATGGAAGCGGAACCAAGCAGCGTATAGCCATCGGCGGCTGATTGCAGCACGGCTTGGCTGCCGACCGCGCCATTTGCGCCGGCTCGATTTTCCACCACTACGGTCACGCCCAGCGCATCGGCAAGCTTGGTGGCGGCAAGCCTCGCCATGGCATCGGTCGCTGCACCTGGCGTGAAGGGCACGATCATGCGCAAGGGCCGATTGGGCCAGGCGCCTTGCGCAATGGCGGGGCTCGCCAAAGCTGCGCTGGTGAAGCCAAGCAATATATGGCGCCGCTGCATGATGACCCCCGGTTGTTTGAGTGTGTGGGTTATTAGGGAGAATGCTTGCCCGCGCGTCAAGAAATCCTTGGGATTGACGAAGCGCCCTCGCGCCTATGAGCTTACACTTCAAGGAGAGTCCGGACCATGAACCATATCCCCGCCACCATGAGAGGAACCGGCATCGGCGCACCTGTGCGCCGCGTTGAGGATCTGCGTTTTCTGCGCGGGCAGGGGCGCTATGTGGATGATCTGGGCGGCAGTGACGCCGTGCAGCTTGTGATGCTGCGTTCGCCTTATGCTTCCGCGCGCGTCACAAGGCTGGATGCCAGCAAGGCGCGCGGCATGCCTGGTGTGCTGCTGGTCTTGACGCCCGAAGATATTGAAGAGCTTGGCGTGCTGCGCTGCATCACGCCTCGGCTGCAAAGGAATGGCGCGCCGCTTGCGCAAACGCCCTGGTGCATCCTGGCGATGGGGCAGGTGCGCTATGTGGGCGATGCGGTGGCAGCGGTGATTGCGACATCACGCACAGCGGCGCAGGATGCGGCAGAGGCGATTATTGTTGAATACGAACCCCTGCCGATGGTGACGGATGTGGCGGAGGCGATCAAACCTGAGGCGCCGCAGGTTTGGCCGGGTCTGGCGAAAGAAAATGAAAGCGTCCTGTTCCGCCTGGGCGATGCGGCAGCGGTGGAGGCGGCCTTCGCGCGTGCGGCACATGTTACGCGCTTCGATTTTCGGATTACGCGCGTTTCCGCCAACCCCATGGAACCGCGCAATGCGCTGGCAAGCTATGATCCAGTGGAAGATCGTTATACGCTTACGACCGGTACGCAATTGCCGCATGTCATGCGCAATGAAATTGCTGAATTCGCGCTGAAGATCCCAACGAATAAGCTTCGCATTATTTCGCCCGATGTCGGCGGCGGGTTTGGCATGAAGGAAAGCCCGTTTCAGGAATATGTGCTGGCTTTGCACGGTGCGAAGCGGCTTGGCCGGCCGGTACGCTGGACAGCGACGCGTACGGAAAGCTTTTTGGCGGATACTCATGCGCGGGACAATGTCTCCACGGCGGAATTGGCGCTGGCGGCAGATGGTACCTTTCTTGGCTTTCGCGTGCATACGCTGTGTAATGTTGGTGCCTATCTCGCCTGGCAGGGGCCAGTTTCCGCCACCAATAATGTCGGTGGGCTCGCAGGGGTCTATCGCACGCCGCATATCTTCACCGAAGTGCGCTGCATTTTCACGCATACGCAGCCAACCGCGCCCTATCGCGGTGCTGGTCGGCCAGAGGCGATATACGCGATTGAGCGCATCATTGATTTGGCCGCGGATGAAATGGGCATGGACCGGATTGCGCTGCGCGAAAAAAACCTGATCCCGCCTGAAGCGATGCCGTTTCGCACCGGGCTTGATTACACCTATGACAGCGGCGATTTCCCAAAGAATATGGCACTCGCGCTGAAAGCCGCTGATTGGGCGGGGTTTGAGGCGCGTCGGGCAGAGGCCAAGGCGCGCGGCAGGCTGCGCGGCATTGGTATTGCGAACGCCATTGAAAGTGCGGGCGGGCCGCATCGTGGGCCTTTGGAAGAATCCGCTGAAATCCGCTTCGATTCCGGCGGCAGCGTGACCTTGCTCATGGGCAGCCATAATCACGGCCAGGGGCATGAGACGGTATTTCGCCAGATCGCCGCTGAACGCTTGGGGATTCCGGCCGAGCGCATCCGCTTCATCAATGGTGATACCGATATCGTGACGCATGGGCGCGGCACGATCGGGTCGCGTTCCATGATGGCGGCGGGCGGCGCCTTGGTGGGCGCGGCGGAGCGCATCATTACGCGCGGCAAGAAAATAGCCGCGCATTTTCTGGAAGCGGCGGAAGCCGATATTGAATTCAGCGAAGGGCAATTCCGCATCGCCGGCACGGATCGCGGCATTGGCATAGAAGCACTTGCGCGGCGCAGCTATATCCCTGGCCAATTGCCGATGGGCGAAGAACTCGGGCTTTCCGCTTTGCTCATCACGCGCCCCGGCGATGCGACCTTCCCCAATGGCTGCCACATCGCGGAGGTGGAAATAGACCCTGAGACGGGGGAAGCACAGACCGTTGCTTATGTGGTGGTGGATGATGTCGGCACAGTGATCAACCCGCTACTGCTGAAGGGCCAGATTCATGGCGGCATTGCGCAGGGGCTTGGGCAAGTGTTTGGCGAGGATATTCGCTATGACGCGAATGGCCAGCTTTTGACCGCAAGCTTCATGGATTATTTGATGCCGCGCGCTGCGGATTTCCCGGATATGGTGGTGAAAAGCAATCCTGTGCCAACCAAGACCAATCCACTTGGCGTGAAAGGCGCCGGTGAGGCCGGCACAGTTGGCGCTTTGCCAGTGCTGATCAATGCTGTTGTGGATGCGCTGCGCCCGCTTGGTATCACCCACATTGAAATGCCAGCAACGCCTGAGCGCATCTGGGCCGCTATTCGAAACGCCGGTTAGGCCCGCGCTTCTTCCTCCAAGGCTTCCAAAAGCCGCGCCGGCCACCATTGCGGAATGCCCTGGCCGATCAGCACGAGCCGTGATCGCCGATCCGCCGATGGCCAATCTTCCAGCCATTGAATGGGATGCAGCACATGGCGCACGCCATGCAGCACGGCGGGTTTTTCTGGTGCTTCTGCCACGCGGATGATGCCTTTTATGCGCAGCAATTTCTCGCCCGCATGTTCGGCCAAGGCTTCCAGAAAAAGTGGTAGCACTACGCCGGGGATAGGGTCCTCGCGCAGAATGGAAATCGTCTCCACGCCCGAGCTGTGGCGTGCGCTCTGCGTGGCGGTTACATCAAGCCAATGCTGCAAGGCTTCCGGTCGAGCAGCGGCGGCAAAGAGCATATCGGGCGGAATGGCACCCTGCACCGCGCGCAGGATTGGCGCGCCAGGGTTTAGTTCGGCAAGCTGCGCTTCCAGTGCCGCTACATCAGGCGCAAGATCAGTTTTGCTGAGCAGCAGCCGATCAGCGAGCATGGCTTGCTGCGCGGCTTCCGGATGGCGAGCGATGGTCTCGGCGCCAAGAAGCGCATCAACCACAGTCACCACCGCCTCGACGCGATGGCTCTCCGCAATGGTCGGGTCCATCAGCAGCGTGTGCAGAATAGGCGCCGGATCAGCCAGGCCAGAGGTTTCGATCAGCACGCGATGATAGGTGACCGCGCCTGATTTCCGCCGTGCTACCAAATCTATCAGCGTGCGCGCCAAATCGCCGCGTGTGGCGCAGCAAAGGCAGCCATTGGCGAGGCCGAGCAGATTTTCTTCCGAGGTTTCGAGCAATTCATGATCAAGACCGAGATCGCCCCATTCATTCACGATCACCGCACTGCCGGCATAGGCGGGATCACGCAAGACGGCGCTGAGTAGCGTGGTCTTGCCGCTGCCAAGAAAGCCGGTGATGACCGAAACGGGGATCATGGCGGCGCCGCGACCCGCGCGCGGGCAGGCTCGGCGCTAGTTGCGCCCAGCGCGTAACGCAGGCTGCGCAAGAGCCCCAGCATGGAAGCCGCGGGACGGCGCCGTGTTTCGCTGATCAGCCACCAGCGCATGGGCGCTTCTTCAGGCGCGGCTTGCGTGACATGCAGCACCAGATCATTGATCGTGATTCTCACGCCCAGATCAGCAATATCCACGCGCCCGGCAACGCCCCAAAGCGTCAGGCTATCAGCGATCAGGGCGCGCAGCGCGGGTGGGTTCATACGGCAGGCGCGGTGCGGATTTCCTGTGGGATACGACGCGGCAGCCATTTGCCACCGGCGGCATCACCCACCCAATGATCATTTTCTACCATGATCTTGCCGCGCAAAATGGTCATGGCGGGCCAGGCATCCACCTGGCGGCCTTCCCAGGGCGTATAATCACTTTCATGCAAGGCTTCGGCGCGCACCATGCGTTTCAGCTTGGGATCAAGAATGCAGATATCCGCATCCGCGCCGGCGGCAATCGCCCCTTTGCGCGGATACATGCCCATGATTTTCGCCGCATTGGTCGAAACCGCATCCACAAATTGCCGGAGCGTAAAGCCACGCTTACCGATCATTTCCGTATACATCACCGCCACGCGGGGTTCCACGCCGGAATTGCCGCCGGTGGTGTCATCCACGCGCTTGCCTTGGGTTTTCACTGCCAAGGAACAGCAAAGTTCATCAGTGGCAACGCAGGAAATGGAGCCATCCCGCGCCCCGGCCCAAAGCTCATCCTGATCCGCCTGGGACTTAAGCGATGGATAAGTGTGATAGATCTGCCCATTCGGGCGCTTATAATCCTCACTGGTGTAGAGCATGTATTGATGCAGCGATTCACCATAGATCGGCAGGCCCTTGGCGCGTGCATCACGAATTGCGCGCACGCCATTCCCGGCGGAGACATGCATCATGTAAAGCGCCGTGCCCGGCACATGTTCTGCCAAGCGCATCACGCGACGGAAGGAAAGGTCTTCGGATAGCGTATTATGGACCTCCGCCATATTCTCGAATCCTGCGCGGTTCTCGCGGAAGAGCTTGGCATACATATGCATGACGATGTCATTGTCTTCGGCATGGATCACGCCAAGCCCGCCCTTGGCGGACAGCACCTGGAACACTTCCCAGATATCACCGAAATCCACCATGCGGCCCTTGCGGGAAGGGGTAATGTCGGTCGTGAAGATTTTCGTGGTGGCGTGGCCGGCTTCAATCGCCTCCCCTAATTGTGCGGGGATATCGGGCGGCAAATCGCCTTCCACCATGATGTGAAACGCGTAATCGCAGGGGCAGCCATCGGCCTTCCAGGCGGCATGCCGTTCCGCGATGGCGCCTTCGATGGTTTTGCCATGGGTCCAGCGCACGAAATCCAGAATGCTGGTGGTACCACCATAAAGTGCTGCTTTGCCCACCACGGAAGCGCCCTGGGTTTGATCCAACTTCCCATCCGGCCCAGGGATCGGCCAAAGGCAATGGGTGTGCGGATCAATCCCGCCCGGCATCACGATGCTATCGCCCGCTTCCACCACGCGCGCGCGGCCTGGTATTGGCAGGCTGCCTGGCGCTGCAATGGCGACGATCTTTTCCCCCGCGATGCCGATCTCGGCTGGGCCGATGGCGTAAGGTGTTACGATGCAATTGCCCTTGATCACCAAATCCATGGCAATACCCCCGATTGGCGCATGGTTGCGCCTTCGGGGTGAAGCCTAAACCCAAATTGATGGACTAGGCCAATAATGGCTTCAGCGGGGCGAGGGCGCAGTGCCTGGCACTTCGCGCGAAAGGCGTGCACGATCGGTTTCAGTCACCATCACACGTTCGCCCACTTGCAGGCCAAGCTCATTGGTTTGGGTGACAACACGTTCACCGCCCACATCACGGCGGATGATGAATTCCATTGCCTCCCCACGTGTGGCGCTTTCTTCAATTGCCGCGCCGGCAACGCCGCCGGCGAGCGCGCCCACCACGCCCCCCACGGTGCGTGCGCGCCAATCACCCCCGATGGTGCTGCCCAGGAAGCCACCCCCAACCGCACCGGCAGCGGGGCCAAGGCCGCTACGCGTGCCGCTGACAGCAACAGGGCGCATGGCAATGATGGTGCCGCGTTCCACGGTGCCCTGGATGCCGAGCGCGTTGCGGTCAACCGTTGAGTTCGTCTGCGGCGCGCAGGCCGCCATGCCGCAGAGCAGCAGGATTGCAGAAAGACGCAGAAGCATGGGTCAATCTCCGCCAAGGGGATTCTGGTAGGAATGATATACCAGAAACAAGGAGCTTGCGGCTTTTTTATGGTGGGTGCGGCTTACGTAATCTTCAGGTCGCTCGCCAGATGGAACAGGCAATCGCCGCGCTTGGTGCGCGCGGGGATGCGTTGGCACATGACAATGCCAGCCGCCTTGAAGGCGATTTCCACCGGCGGCAGCCAAGGCGTTTCCGTAAAATGGATGCGTGCCGCGGGCGTGCCGATGGCAACCGTATCACCCAGTTGGACCAATGGCTCAAACACACCGTTTTCCGGCGCATAGACATAATAATCCTGCCCGCGCACATCCAAGAATCGCGTGGGGGAGGGCGGTTCCACCCAATCTGATGCCGGCAGAATGCCAAGATGCACCAACACATTGCGCACACCGCGTTCAGCAATCGCAAGCCCGGCCGGATTGACCGTGCCACAGCCACCCAATTCGCTGCCGAGCGCAATCTTGCCGCGGCGTTCCGCACCGCTGCCGAGCGTCTGATTGCCGCCCTGGCCTTGCGCGCCACCCTGGATATAGGTGAAGGGCGCACCAAAAGCGCGCAGTGCCGCCAATTGTTTCTGGAACAGGGCGGGATCGTTTGATTGTGTCGCCAAGGCGCAGGGCACGTAATTCAGCGACGATCCGCCCGAATGCAAATCCATCACAAAATCCGCGAGCGGGATCAATTCGCTGTCAATGTAATGCGCGATCTGCCGCGTGACCGTGCCATCCGGATCACCAGGGAAAATCCGGTTCAGGTTCAGATCATCAATCGGTGACACGCGCCGCCCCACAAGGGCTGCCGGATAATTCGCCATGGTCAGAAGGATGACACGCCCCTTGATGCGCGCGGGATCAAGCGACTTTGCCAGATTGGTCAGCGCCACCTGGCCTTCATATTCATCACCATGATTGCCGGAGGTGAAAAGCGCGGTCGGCCCTTCGCCATTCTTCACCACCACAATCGGGATCGGCAGGAAGCCATAGGCGCTGTCATGGGTTGAATGAAACAGGCGGATGAAGCCTGTCTGCTTGCCGTCCTTATTGAAATCAACTTCGGCAACAAGGCGCGATTTGCGGGACGCATCAGCCATGGCGTTTTCCCTATTCAGGCTTGGGTCATCAAATGGCAGGCCACCTGATGCCCTGGTTGGGTTTCAACAAGAGGTGGCGCCGCTTCCCGGCAAATGGGCATGACATGCGGGCAGCGCGTGTGAAAGCGGCAGCCAGAAGGTGGGTTAAGCGCGCTTGGAATATCGCCCGCGATATGTTCGCGCTTACCGCGCGACCGGCGGGAGGGATGCGGCGCCGGCACAGCTGCGATCAGGGCGCGGGTATAGGGATGCTGGGGCGTCGCGTAAATAACGCGCTTTTCAGCGACCTCCACAATCTTGCCAAGATACATCACTGCGACACGGTCCGAGATATGCCGCACCACCGAAAGATCATGCGCGATGAACAGATAGGTGAGCCCCATATCGCGCTGCAAATCCTGCAGCAGATTGACGATCTGCGCCTGGACCGAGACATCAAGCGCGGAGACCGCCTCATCACAGACAACAAAGCGCGGACGCAGGATCAGCGCGCGGGCAATCCCAATGCGCTGGCGCTGGCCGCCGGAGAATTCATGCGGAAAACGATCCAGCGCGCGGCGCGGCAGGCCAACGCGGTCCAGCATTTCAGTCACCTGCTGACGCGTTTCAGGGCCGGATTTGGCGCCATGGATTACCAGCGGTTCGGCGATGATATCTTCCACAGCCATGCGCGGATTGAGCGCGCCATAGGGGTCCTGGAAAATGATCTGCATGGACCGGCGAAATTCGCGCATCGCCGCGCGGCCAAGCCCGGTGATTTCCTGTCCCTGAAAGCGAATACTGCCGTCTGTTGGGTCAAGCAGGCGGATCAGCAGCCGCCCGAGGGTGGATTTGCCGCAGCCTGATTCACCAACCAGCCCCAAGGTTTCACCGGGCATGATGCTGATCGCAACATCATCCACCGCGCGCAGCTTGCTGGTTCTACCTCTGAGAAACAGACCGCCTCCGCCAATATCGAAATGCTTGGCCAGGTTCTGCGCGTTGATCAGGGGCTCTGTCATGGCGCGGCCAATTCCTTGGCGCGGAGACAGGCTGCCCAATGATCCGCCTCCTCCAGGATCAGCGGTGGCAGGCTTTCACTGCAAGCGGGCTGCGCATGGCGGCAGCGCACACTGTAACGGCAGCCAGGCGGGCGGCGCGCGGGATCGGGCAGGGTGCCGGGAATGGCAATCAGCCGCGCGCGGTCTTCGGTGATGGAAGGCACGCATTCCAGCAAGCCGCGCGTATAGGGGTGGACGGGGTGGTCGAAAATGCGCGCCACCGGCGCTTCTTCAATCACACGCCCCGCATACATGACCAGCACGCGATCCGCGGTTTCCGCAATCACGCCCATATTGTGGGTGATGATCATGATCGCCATGCGGAATTCATCGCGCAAATCCATCAGCAGATCAAGGATTTGCGCCTGAATGGTCACATCCAGCGCCGTTGTCGGTTCATCGGCAATCAGCAGCTTTGGGTTGCATGCAAGTGCGATGGCAATCATCACACGCTGGCGCTGCCCGCCTGACATTTGGTGTGGGTAATCATCCAGCCGCCGCGCCGCGGATGGAATGCCAACCTTGTCCAGCATATCAATCGCGCGCTTGCGGAGCGCGGCGGCGGGCAGGTTCTCATGCGCCCTGATGGTTTCCATGATCTGATCACCAATGGAAAACACCGGGTTCAGCGATGTCATGGGTTCCTGAAAAATCATCGCAATCCCAGGGCCGCGGATGCGCTGCATCTCCCGCGACGATAGCTTGGTCAATTCCTGGCCCTGGAACATCACCTTCCCGGCGGCGATGCGCGCCGGCGGTGTCGGCAGCAACCCCATGATAGTCAGCGCTGTCACGCTTTTGCCGCTGCCGCTTTCACCGACAATGCCAAGGATCTCCCCTTCTTTCAGGGAGAAGGAAACATCCTCAATCGCGGTAATTTCCCCGCGCCCGGTCATGAAGGCCGTGGTCAGCCCCTGCACATCAAGTAAAGTCACTGTTGAATCCTGAGCCGGGGGTCGAGGACATCGCGCAGGCCATCGCCCAGAAAATTCAGGCCCATGACGGTGATCATCAGCGCAATGCCGGGGATGGTGATGATCCAGGGCGCTTCACGCATGAAATCGCGCCCTTCAGCCATGATATTGCCCCAGGTAGGTGTGGGCGGCACGGCGCCAACACCCAAGAAGGATAGTGTGGCTTCCGACAAAACGGCGAAGGCGAAAAGGAAGGAAAGCTGCACAATCACCGGCGCCATGGCATTGGGCAGGATATGTCGTGTCAGAATGCGCCAATGCCCCGCCCCGGCGGCAACCGCGGCTTGGACGAATTCCATTTCCCTGAGCACAATCACGGAAGATCGCACAATGCGCGCCGTGCGTGGGATATAGACAATGCCAAGTGCGAGAATGACATTGAAGGTCGAGGGCCCAAGCACAGAGGTAACCGCGATAGCCAGCAGAATGGCTGGGAAGGCCATCAGCGCGTCATTGATGCGCATCAACAGATTATCAAGCCGACGAAAATAACCCGCTGCGGCGCCGATCAAAATGCCGAAGACTGCATTCAGCGCCACCACCGAAGCGCCAATCAGCATCGAAAGCTGCGCGCCCCAGACCACGCGGGACCAAAGGCTGCGCCCGAAACTATCCGTGCCGAATACCCAGCCCTCACCAGGTGGCTTGAACTTGTTGCGCATGGAAAGCCGGTTGGGATCAACATCGGTAATCCAAGGCGCCAGGATGGCGGTGAGTGCAATGATCAGGAACAACACCAGCCCTGTCATGAACAACCGATGCCGCAGCAGGCGCTTCATGGTCGCGCGCGCCGGGTGTTCGCGCTTCAGCGCAATGCCTTCGGCATCCAACGCGGCGGCCTCACTCATAGCGCACCCTGGGATCAATCAAGGCATAAAGGATATCAACCAGAATATTCACCACCACGAGGAATGTCGTCACCAGCAAAAGCCCGCCTTGCACCATGGGATAATCGCGGCTGAGCACCGCTTGCGTCAGCAATTGCCCCATGCCGGGGAGCGAGAACAGCGCCTCTGTCACCACCGCGCCCGACAGCAAAAGCGAGATGATGATGCCCACCACCGTCACAATCGGGATCAGCGCATTGGCCAAAGCATGCTTCAGGATCACTTGCCGTTCCGGCAGGCCCTTGGCGCGGGCGGTGCGCACATAATCCTGCCGCAGCACTTCCAGCATGCCCGAACGCGTGATGCGTGCCAGCAAGCCCGCTTGCAGCAAGGCCAGCGATATCGCCGGCATGGTGGTGCTGCGTAGCCAGCCGATCGGGTCCTGCGCGAAGGGCACATAACCGCCACTCGGCAACCAGCCGAGCTGAACGGCGAAGAAAATGATCATCAACAGGCCCAGAAAGAAATTCGGGATGGAAATGCCAAGCATGGCGATCATCATCGCTATCTGATCCACCCAGGTATTCTGCCGCAAGGCAGCGATGATGCCACTTGTGACACCAATCAGCAGCGTCAGCACTAATGCGTAGAGTGAAAGCCCAATGGTGACCGGCAAGCGTTCCATGGTGGCGGCCAGCACGCCCTTGCCAAGCAGCAGCGATTTGCCGAAATCGCCTTGCAGCAGCCCTTGATAGTAATGCAGCAATTGCAGCAACAAGGGCTCATCCAACCCAAGATCGTGGCGCAATTGTTCGATCTGTGCTGGGGTTGCGGAAGGCCCGGCGATAGACGCCGCCGGGTCGCCAGGGATTAGCCGCATCAGCCCGAAGCTGATCAGGCTGACAATGAACAATACCGGAATGGCGCTGAGCAGCCGGCGGAGCGCGACCAAAATCAAGGTAAATCGCGCTCCCTAAGCATGAAGCTCAACGTTCAATCCACACATTGGAAAAGCGTGGAATACGGAAGGGCGCGAAGCCTTTCACATTGGCGCGCGATGCCTGAACCTTGGTGAGTGAGCCAAAGGGATAGGCATAGGCGCGTTCCAGCACCAGACGCTGCATGCGGGCAAAGGCTTCCTGGCGTGCTGCCGGATCGCGCAGAATATTCATGTCATTCCAGGCGGCCAGCACTTCCGGATCATCCTTGTCATCGCGCGGGCGATAGGCAGCATTGGGGGAGACAAGGAATTGCATGGTAGCAAGCGCGCCAAGCGCGGGCTGCGTGCCCCAGCCGGAATGGAAGAAATGCCATTCGGTGGAATTCAGCCGCTGCGACATCTGCACCGATGTCGGCCAATCCACGACGCGCAGCGATGCATTGATGCCAATCGCCTTCAATTGCTGTTCCATCACCAGCGCCGCGTTATACATCGGCGTCAGGTCCCGGTTGGTCAGGATCACAATCGGTTCGTTACGATAGCCTGATTCGCGGAGCAAGGCGCGGGCGCGCTGTGGATTATTGATATTATAGGTTTCCTTGCCGGCATCCGTGAAGCTTGGCTGGTTCGGGTATTGGAAGCCGACATTCAGCCGGAAGTTATTGTCGGAAGCCGCATCCATGATGTCTTCCATGCCAAGCGCCGCTTGCACGGCGCGCCGGAAGGTCAGGTTATCGGTCGGCGCCAGTGATGTATTGGGCAGCGCGATCTGGATCCACCAATTCTGCAAGGGCAGGATGGTGATGGCGGGATTGCGCCGCAGCGCTTCCACCGAACGTGTTGGCACATCTTCCACCACATGCAGCGCGCCGGTTTCCAACCCGGCCACGCGGGCGCTGGCTTCGGTCACGATGCGGAAGGTCACCGTATCCAGGCAGGCGACACGATAGCCACCAAAACCCATGCGCTGTTCATAAGCGGTATTGGGCTTATAGGCATCAAAGCGGCCAAGTCGCGCATGACTGCCGGGCACGAATTCCAATAGGCGGAACGGCCCGGTGCCTACGGGACGAAGCTGCTGGCGTTCATCATCCTTGTGTTCTGATGGGATGATGACAATGGGGACCGAGAAGGAAGACAAAGCCTCAACAAAGGTCGGCTGCACCTGCTTCATGCGGATGATGAAGGTGAGTGGGTCCGGTGTTTCCCAGCCCGCAACATTATCGAGCGTGCTGCGTTGCAGCCCAATCCGATTGTAGCGATCAAAGGAAGCCGCGACATCGGCGGAGGTCAGCGCCTTGCCATTGTGGAAGGTGATGCCCTGGCGGAGCTTGAAAGTGTAGCTCATGCCATCAGGGGCTTCCTGCATGGATTCGGCCAATTCCGGGATTGGCCGGTTATTGTCGTCACGCGTGATTAGCGTTTCATAGATGTTCATCGCGATATTGCGCGTGGAAATCGTGCTGGACGTCATTTGATCCAGCGAATTCACATTGGCTTCCTGGCCAAACACCAGATCGCCGCCGCGTGTGGGGCAGGTGAAAGGGGCGGCCAGCAGCGGCCCCGCCGACAAGGCCATGGCAGCGGCAACAAGGCCCGTGCTCAAACTCAGGCGTTTCATCCATGCTCTCCCGTTATTTGTGGTGACTTAGCTTCATGCGCGCGCCCGGCGGCGTCAACCATTATCGGCAAGCCCGGCAAAGCGGCGCACAACATTTTCCGTGAGGCGACTGATCGGCCCTTCAAACCCCTGGCGCCAAAGGCTGCCACAATAGGTGATGGAACCAACCGCGAACACGCCGCCGCCGCCCGGCGTGTCGAAATAAATGATCTCGCCGCGCTTCAGCGCCTGCGCCTTTTCGCCATTCACGGTATTCACATGCGAAAGCAATTCTTCCGGCACCGCGACAAAGGAAGCGGGCGGGTCTTCGGAGACGGCCAGGATCGCCGTGCCATCCGGCGTGCCAAGGGCAGGGTCCGCGCGGTCCAATTCAAAGCCGGCCGCGCCACCGCCGGAAAGCCCGTAATCGCCAATGGTCTCACCTTCCACGCCCTCAAACATCCAGGCGTGGCGTGGGTCGCGCGCCGGCGGCAGCAGCCGATAATAAGTGCCTTCAAACAGGCCCTGGCCGGAAAAGCCGACCCCCGCCAATTGCTGCGGCGGTCGGCGATTGCGTCGCCATAGCCCGCCATAGGCGCCATCCGTCTGGTGATAATACTCGCCCGGCTCGGCGGCCCAGGCGCGAATGCCGCCCTCGGCGCGGCGCAATTCAAACACACCCGCCATATCGGCAGGCTGCGCGATGCGCCAATAAAAGCCATTGCCGCCCAGATACATCATGCGCCCGCCGCTGCGCGTATAGTCGTAAAGCGCATCCAGCGTTTGCGGCGTGTGATATTCCGGGTGCGACCCCGTCATCACCACCTTGTAATGCGCCAGCAGCGCCGCGCCTTCCACATGCAAATCATGATCCGTGATCACATCAAATGGCAGGCCGCGCGCTTCCAGCCAGGCAAGGATATGCGTATCGGCGGGGTAGTGGCGCAGCCCCGATCCCTTGGCGTCATTGAAGGTGAGGAAACCCGGCCGCATGGTCATGATCGGGCGAAGCCGCGATGAAAAGGCAATACCGCTATTGTCGGGATGGCGGTTATAGGTTGAGCGCCCATAGATCGGGAAATCATCAGGATTATGCGGATAGGCGCCCCAAGTCGCGACGCGCGCGCGATAGGCCGCATCTGCATTGCCGCGGGAATGATTGGCGTAAGCCTGATAGGTGAAGGTGGAAGCCAGAAACGCAATCGGCGCTGTCGCCGTACCGCGCGGGGGCAGGACATAAAAGGGAATGTGGTCCTCACCTTCGGCGCAAGTGATCTGGAAGGCATAGGCGCCGGAACGCAAATCCGCCGGCACTTTGAAGCTGAAATCATCCGCCCAGCCGCAATCGCTCAAATCATCAGCGTGAAAATGGATGGCGGCGTAATCGGCGGGGGCGTGCCGCCAGCACATCTCCGCACCCGACCAGCGCGCGCCGACCACGGCGCGGGTTGGCACATTCACCAGATCGCCATGGCAGGCTTGCGGGCCGATATCCTCAACGTGTTGAGTGCCAATACCGCGCGCAAAATCCCAACCCGCCAGAAGCCCCGGCATGGCAGCGGAAAGGGCTTCATCGGGGCGCGGCCATTCGGCGCGGAAGCCGGCGAGGATGGCGGGGTCTTCGATCTTGCCGGTCAAATGCGCGGTCGGCGCGGTGGCATTTTCGGCGGCAATCATCACGACGCCCGCGCCATCGGGCAGGGCCATACCCGCAACCGAGACCTCACGCGTGCTGGCCGGGCTTGCGTCTTCAATAGATTGCGCGCCGAGCAGGATGCGACCCGTCGCAGGATCGGCACTCAGCCACAGCCGATACCAGCGGCGCAAAGCCAAGGGCGCGCCCAGGCCAAGCTGCCGCTCGCCACCTGGCCAAATGATGCGCGCCATCGGCCCATGTGGCCCAACCGCAATTGTTACGCTCAGCCCCGCCTGTTCTTCGCTGATCACAGTGGCCTCAGTGGCCGGCTGCGCCTGAAACCAGACCAGTGCGGTCCAGGTGGTGGGTCCCGCCGCGCGCTTGGGTGCTTTAGGGATACGCGCATAGGATCCAAGCCTTATTGGCTGATGGCGCCCCTGAAATTCGGCATCGAAGCGCGCCGAGTGGTCTTCAAACCGCAGCCCCGGCCCGGCCGGGTTGGGGTCGCCCGAAATCACGCGCCGCAGCCTGGCCCGGTAGCGCCCGCCGCCTGGGACGCTGATCTTCACCGCCAGGCTTTCGCCGGGGCGCGCGGAAAACCGGTCCAGATAGCCGGTAATGGGCAATTCGGCGGGCTTGGCTTCGGCCATGGTGGTTTCCTTCCCCTTTCCCGCAATGCTCCGCGTCCCGCCTGCCGCCGTCAACACCCGCCCGATGGTCAGGCGCGCCTGATCCGTGCAAGGCTTGGTGCAGGGAATGCTTCAAGAGGGTCCAGATGGCCGCGATCATCGAAAAACTGAGCGATAGCCGGGCAGAGGCGCGCGAATGGGAACTCCGCTGCGATATGGCGGCGGTGTTTCGCATTGGCGCGCGGCTTGGTTGGAATGAGCATATCGGCAATCATAATAGCCTGATGTTGCCAGATGAGGCTGAGCCGCGCTTCCTGATCAACCCGCGCGGCTATTTATTCCAGGAATTGAAAGCATCCGATCTGATTGTGTGTGATCTGGAAGGGCGCGTGCTGCGCGGCAGTGGCGAACTCCGCAAGGTCGCGTTTCACATCCATACGCGCATCCATCTTGCCAATCCGGCGGCGACTTGCGTCATCCATGTCCATCCCCGGCATTTGACCGCGCTTTCCATGGTGCAGGGTGCGGAATTCGCGCTTTCGCATCACAACAACCTGCTGCTGAATGATCGCACGGTTTATGATGATGAAGGAGATCAGCCCGTGCATAGCAATGAGGAAGGGGACCGCATTGCACGCCTGATGGGCGATAAGACCATCATGCTGATGCGCGGCCATGGCGTGACGGTGGTGGGGCCGACCGTGCATGACGCTTTTGATGAATGCTACATGGCGGAACGCACCTGCATGTATCAATTGACGGCGATGCAAACCGGGCTGCCCTTGCACAAGCTGCCCGATAATCTCAGGCGCAACCACACCGGACCCTGGGGTGAAAAGCTGGATGCGCGGCTGCATCTCAATGCCTGGCGTCGCGTCTTGGACCGGGAAGAACCTGATTACGCGCGCTGAGAATATCCGAAAAACTACAACCATAAAAAACCGGGAGGAAAACATGATCCAACGCCGCAGCCTTCTCGCCACTCCTGTTGCGCTCGGCCTCGCAAGCCCGGCCATTGCGCAGGCGCCCTGGCCCAATCGGCCGATGCGCGTGATTGTCGGCTTCCCCCCGGGCGGGTCGCTTGATGTATTGTCGCGGCTGATGGCCGAGGAACTCAGCCGCCGCACCGGTCAGCCGGTGGTGGTGGAAAACCGCGCCGGCGCGGCCGGCAATATCGGCGCCGATGCGGTAGCCAAGGCGGCGCCGGATGGCACCACTATCGGGACGGTCGGGTTCACCGTTCCGCTGACCGCACCGGTGCTGTTTACCCGTCTGCCCTTCGATGCGGAGAAGGACTTCGCCTGGGTTTCCGAGGTATGGGAGCTGCCCAATGTCGCTGTGGTGCCGGCAGCGCATGTGCCGGCGCGCAACATCGCCGAATTCGTTGCCTGGGCGCGCCAGCAGCCGCGTGGGATCAGCTACGGCTCGCCCGGGGTTGGCACATCGCCGCATCTTTCCGCGGCGCTGTTCCTGCATCGCCTGGGTATCGCCGGGGAGCATGTGCCCTTCCGCGGCGCGGCGCAGACCATCCCGGCGATTCTGTCCGGCGATGTTCATTTCGCCATAGATAACCTCGCAAGCTATGTTCCCGTTATCCAGGAAGGGCGGATGCGCGCCTTGGGCGTAACCTCGGCCGAACGCTGGCCGACCATGCCCGATGTGCCGACGCTTCAGGAAGCCGCCGGCGCCGCGGGTTTTGCCGCCGTGTCCTGGACCATGTGGGCTTTCCCTGCCGGGACACCGGAACGGATGGTCCGCCGCTTGGCCGAGGAGATCGCCGCCATCAACACAACGCCCGCAATCGCCGAAAGGGCGCTGCTGATGGGCGGGCGGCTGCTGCATGGCGGTCCGGAAGCCGCGCGGGCGCGGATTGAGCGTGAGCGTGGGCTTTGGGCTGACATGGTACGTATCTCGGGCGCGCGGATGGAATAGCGCCGGGCAAAGCCTGATTGCGTGCCGCGGCGCTGCGCTTCTGCCATTGACTTGGCTGGCGCCGCGCGCACAAGGTGAAGACAGCGCATAAACAAAGACAAGGAGTGTAAACGCCATGCTGGGTCGTCGCCCATTGATTGCCGCCGCCCTTGCCGCGCCAGCTCTGCCGCTGCCGGCACTTGGTCAGGCGCCCTGGCCAAATCGGCCCGTTCGCGTCTTTGTCGGCTTTCCACCGGGCGGGTCGCTAGATGTGATGACGCGTCTGGCCTGCGAGGTGTTGTCGCGCCGCTTCGGGCAGAATTTCATTGTGGAAACGCGGTCTGGCGCTTCGGGCAATATCGGCACGGAAGCCATCGCGCGCGCGACACCAGATGGCTACACCATCGGCACGATCAGCATGCACAATATCGTGATCAACCCCATGCTGTTCAAAACCCTGCCCTATGATCCGGAGCGCGATTTCGCCTGGATCAGCGCCATGTGGGATTTGCCCAATGTGGTCGCCGTGCCGGCGCAGCATGTGCCGGCGCAAACGCTGCAGGAATTCATCGCCTGGGCCAAGACGCGGCGGGGCGGCATCAGCTACGGGTCTTCGGGGGTGGGCACCACCATTCACCTTTCCGGCGCTTATCTTCTGGGACGCGCGGGGATTGAGGCGACGCATGTGGCCTTCCGCGGCGCGGCGCAGACCATCCCGGCCATGCTTTCGGGCGATATCCAACTCGCCGTGGATAATCTGGCGAGCTATGTCGGCGTTATTCAGGAAGGGCGTATTCGTCCGTTAGCCGTCACCTTGCCGGAACGCTGGCCCGCCATGCCCAATGTGCCCACCATGGCGGAAGCTGGGATGGATAATTTCAATGTCAGCCCCTGGCATATGTGGGCCGGCCCGCGTGCCATGCCGCGCGAGATTGTGGACCGAATCTCATCTGAAATCCGCGCGGCCTTCGCCGATCCTGAATTGCAGCAACGCGCCATCGGCATGGGCGCGCGGCTCACAGGCTCCACGCCGGAAGAATTGGCCGCGCGCTTGAAGCGCGAACAGCCGATTTGGGCAGAGATGGTAAGGATTTCTGGCGCGCAGCCGGAATAGGGGCGCACTTTATAGCGTTGGTTGGGGCGCCAGGATTCGAACCTGGGAATGGCGGTACCAAAAACCGCTGCCTTACCGCTTGGCGACGCCCCAAGGCGCCGCGCCTAATAGCCCTCAAAGGGCGGCGCCGTGAAGCCCCCCTCCCCAACACCACCAGGCCGGGGGTAGCGCTGCTGCTGCTGCCGCCGCCGCCGCCGCGTTCGGGAAAATGCCAAAGCAGGTCGCGCCAGAACCGCTCATGCGCGCCAAAAGGCAGTCTGGGCTTGCGGAGATTGCCGCCAAAACCTCGGCAATCGCGGGGCAAAGGCTGATGGCGGGCGCCTGCAAATCATTCTCCAGGGCCGCCAGATCCGCGGCCATGGCAGCGGCACTCGCCCAGCCTTCCGGCAGGCTGGCGCGCGGCGAAAACCCGCCCTGGCGTGCGCGAAACACCGCCGGCGTCGCCAAAGCCTTACGCGGATTCGCGAGCAACAGCCCAAAGCGCGGCAGGCTTGGGGCCGCGCCCAGCACCTCTCCCACCCCTTCCATGCGGGCGGGGCGAGAGCCCACACAAACAGGCACATCCGCGCCAAGCTTGGCGCCAATCGCGGCCAAGCGCGCTTCCGGCCAGCCCAGGCCCCAAAGGCGATTAAGCGCGCGCAGACTGGCCGCCGCATCAGCGCTGCCACCGCCAATCCCGCTTGCCACCGGCAGGCGCTTTAACAGATGGAGCAGCGCATGGTCTTCCAGCCCGGCAGCCTCCGCCAGGGCCCGAGCCGCGCGCAGCACCAGGTTATCGGGCTCCGCTTCCAGCGCCGCGCCTTCCGCGCCTTCAATGGCAAGGGACAGGATTTCCCCCGAACAGGCGCTGACCGTATCGCCCATGCCGGCAAAGACAACCAAACTATCCAGCAGATGATAGCCATCCGCACGACGCCCCGTGACATGGAGAAAAAGATTGACCTTGGCCGGGGCCGCTTCCGAGATTTTCAGCGCCGCGTCTCCGCTGCCGGCTGGGGCGCCAGACCATTCGCGATTTTGGCTTCGATCTTCGGCCCCTCATCACCCTCAGGCCCCAGCATCAGGGCACGGCGCCATTGAAACAGCGCTTCCCGCCGACGCCCCTCAGCCCAATAGGCATCGCCCAGATGGTCATTGATGACGCTGCTTTGCGATTCAAGTTCAACCGCCTTTTCCAGCCAGCGCACCGCGCCCGGGATATCGCCCAATTTGTAAAGCGCCCAACCGAGGCTATCGGCGATATTGCCATCATTCGGGCGCAGCTCCACCGCGCGTTCCAGCATGCGCCGTGCTTCCACCAAATTCTGGCCAAGCTCCACCCAGCTATAGGCGAGGTAATTCAGCACCAAGGGCTGTTCGGGGCTCAGGCTCAGGGCACGCTTGAAATCGGCCTCGGCCTCTGGCCAGCGCTTCGCACGCTCGAAGGCAATTCCGCGCGCGTAGAACAGCGGCCAATGCGCCACCGCCGGCACGCCAAGCCGCGCAATCGCCGCATCATAGGCCGTGATCGCCGGCGCCCAATTCTGCCGGCCGCGATACAAATCCCCAAGCCGCGCCATGGGCTGATAGGCACGCGGGAATTGGGTGGAAAGCCGGCGCAGCTCTGCCTCGGCCTCCGGCACCCTATCCAGCCGGTCGAGCAAGCCCGCGCGGCGCAGCGCCAGCACCGGGGCAAAGGGGTCGGCGGGGTCAGCGCGTTCCAGCAATGCGAGCGCTGCCTCATGCTGGTTTTCGTCACTCAGCGCCTCAGCGCCGGCCAGCAAGGCCGGGCCAAAACGCGGGCGCAATTGCAGGGCGAGCCGCGCCAGGGCCAGCGAAAACTCGCCAGCCTGCGGCCCGCGCAAGGCGATGGCCAGGCCAAGATAGGCTTCCGCCATGCCCTCAGTGGCTGAGGCCACCACGCGCCGCGCCGCCAAGGCTTCCCGACCACCGGTTTCGGCGAAAAGCCCGGCATCATCCTGGCCACGGCCCAAACGGTCCAGCAGGCGCTCCGCTTCGGCTGTTTGGCCGGCGCGCATCAGAATCCCGGCCATGCTGCGCGTCAGCGGCAGGCTAGGCGCCGGGCTTTCGGACAAGGCCAGCCGCACCAGGCGTTCGGCTTCACGCGGGCGGTCGGCGATATCGGCAATCATGGCGCCATGCAGCGCGTATATGCCGCGCTGCCGGCCGCTTTCCGTGAGCGGGCGGAGCGTGGCCAGCGCCGCATCTGTCTGGCCCCGGCCCTGCTGCGCCCAGGCCACCAGCAAGGGTTTCAATAGGCTGGACAGGCCCTGGTTGGGCAGGCTGCGGAAGCGCTGTTCGGCGCGGTCATAGCGCCCGGCCTGCGCATCCTGCCCGGCCAGCAACATGGCCGCCAGCGGTTCATTCGGGATCACGCGCGCCAGCCGCGCCGCTTCTGGCCGACCATCCAGCAGGGTCGCAATGAAGGCGCGTTGGACTATCTCTGGCTCATTGGGATCGCGCCTGAACGCCTGCAAAAGGCTATCGGCGGCGTATCTGGTATCGGCCTCATTGGTGGCGAAACGCCCGGCCAGATATGACCCAAAGGCACCGGTCACTTCCGGTGCGGCGCCGCGCAAGGCAGGGCGATCCAGGTTATCGCCGGCCGCACAGGCAGAAAGCAGCGCTGCGGCCAGCAGCCAATAGCGACGAGGCGGGAAGTAGGAAGCCATGCTCTCTACCTAGACCCTCATCCCGGCCAAACCAAGGCCTGTCTTGCCTATTCCAGCGTAATGCCGGCAGCGCGGATCACGGCGCCCAATTCCTCCACCTCGCGCCGCGCCAGCGCATCCAATTCGGCAAGGCTCATCGCCTTGGTCGTGGCGCCACCCGCCTGCGCCCTTTCGCGCAGGGAAGCCTGTTCGGCCGCGGCATTGATCACCGCATTCAGCCTTTCCTGAATGGGCCTCGGCGTGGCTGCGGGTACGGCAAAGCCAAACCAGGCATCCAGCGTAAAGCCGGGCAGCCCCGCTTCCGCGGTGGTGGGCACATCGGGCAGGCCCGCCGCGCGCTGGGCACTCGCAATCGCAAGCGCCTTCACCCGACCGCCCTGCACCAGCGCAATGGCCGAAGATGGCGTGGTGATGAACAACTCGACCCGCCCGCCTGCGACATCCTGCAAAGCAGGCGCCGCACCGCGATAGGGCACATGCACCATCTCGGCCCCGATGGCGCGGCTGAACAGCACACCACCCACATGCTGGATCGAGCCATTCCCGGAAGAGGCGTAATTCAGCTTGCCCGGATTGGCGCGCGCATGGGCGATGAATTCCTGAAGGTTATTTGCCGGCACGGTGGGGGCGACAATGATCGCATGCGGCGCCATGGTTGCCATGCCCACCAGCGCCAAATCCTTGATCGGGTCCCAGGTCAGGTTCTTCATCATCGCCGGATTGCCGGCGTGATAGCCATTGTATTGCAGCAGGATGGTATGCCCATCCGGGGCTGCCCGCGCCACGGCATTGATCGCGAGGTTGCCATTGGCGCCCGGGCGGTTTTCCACCACCACAGGCTGGCCGAGCCCTTGGCTCATCGCTTCCTGAAACAGGCGCGCGGCGAAATCCGTCCCGCCACCTGGTGGGTTCGGCACCACCACGGTGATGGGCCGGTTCGGAAAAGCGGGCTGCGCCTTCAGGCTGGCGGGGGCGGCCAGCAGGGCGCCAGAGGCAAAAAGGGTGCGGCGCGACAGGCGCATGAGGTTACCTCCGTGGCAAAATAGGATGGGCATGATGTTAGCACTTGCACGGCAAGGGTGAAATCACCGCCCTTGGTAGTGTCCGGTATAAGCCGATTTCGAGCCTTGCTGCCGCGGGCTTTCGCCAAGTACTGGCTTGCACGCCCGCAGCACTTCGGCAGAATGTCTGAAACACCAAAGGAAGCGCCAATGAACCCGATCCTTTCCCGCCGTCATGCCCTGGGCTTGGCCGGTGCCGGTGCCTTGGCAACAGCCGCCTTTGCGCAGGGCGCATTTCCTGATCGTGCAGTGAATATGATCGTGCCTTTTGCCCCTGGCGGCACGCCCGATATCGCAGCCCGTTTGATGGCACCGAAAATGGGGGAATTGCTTGGCCAGCCTGTGACCGTGGAAAACCGCGCCGGGGCAGGGGCCACTATCGGCACGCGCGCCGTGGTGCAGGCGCGCCCCGATGGGCATACGATTTTGATGGGCTCAATTTCCTTCCTGACGGCGGCGCTCACCGCTGATCCCATGCCCTATGATCCGGTGGCGCAGCTGCGCGTGATCAGCCTGATTTCCACGTCGCCCTATGTGCTGATTGTCCGCGCTGATAGCCCGGCCCGCGATATTGCGGGCTTTCATGCCTGGACGCGGGAGCGCGGCAATAAGTTGAATTACGGATCTTCGGGCAGCGGCACGCCACTGCATTTGGGCGGAGAACTCTACAAGCTGATGATGGGCGTGGACCTGACGCATGTTGCCTATCGGGGCAGCGGCCCGGCGATTACCGCGCTGATTGCGGGCGAAGTGGATATGGTGTTTGCCGATGTGCCCGGCGCTTCAGGCCAGATCAGGGCGGGCACTGTGCGCCCGCTGGCCACCATGGTGCGCGAACGGATAAAACAATTGCCGGATGTCCCGACCATGGCGGAAAGCGATCCGCGCCTGAAGGATTACGATGTCTATACCTGGGCGATGCTGGTCGCGCCAAAAGCCACGCCCGATCGTGCCGTCAATCGCCTGCATGAAGTGGCCATCGCCGCCGCGCGCCAGCCTGACATCATGAAGCGCTTTGAGGAATTGGGTTTTGATTATGTCGGCTCCTCACCCGCTGATGGTGACAAGCGCCTGGAAGCAGAACGCGACAAATGGCGCGATGTGATCAAGCGGGCGAATATCAGGGTGGATTTATAGCAGGAATAGTGTTTTCGCGGTTCTTGTCAGGCGATTTTCTTGTAGCCGCCCGGGTCATGGCATGAGCTTCGATAATACTTTGCCGAGTTGGAGCAGCGAAGCCTGGGGTCCCGCTACCTCTCGTGGTCCGATCGCTGCTGTCGGTTTCTGACAACAGCGTGAATCGGTCTACCAAATAAAGGGCTAGTGGTGCGTGGGGGCAGCTTTGGTTCAGGGAAGGTCAGGATTAGCGTGCCAGGACGCAATACCTTACCTGTCACGGCAAACAAATAAGCATTTGGGCCGCACGGTTTCGGCCATGGCTGCAATCCTTGGAAACAGCGCCAGCTTGCCGCGCCCTGACCCTTGGACACAAGCTCAATAACGGCGCAACGGCACGCGCCAGGCCATGACGGAAGCCGCGCCCACCAGCGTAGCCGCAATGATGAATAGGCCGCGGAAGGGCTCCGCCAGGCGGGCGCGCAGTTGCGCCACGCCATCGCCACCAAGCCGCGCGCCCAAGCCGCCGAGATCGGTAACCAGCGCGGCGAAACCCTCGGTCAGCGCCGGGGTGAAAAGAGCCATGGCGCCGAAGATCGCCGCCGCCGCCACAGCCGCGCCAAGGGCAGCACCGAAATTGCGCGAAAACGCGACACCGGCCGCCGCAATACCAAGCCGCCCCTGCCCCGCCGCTGCCTGCACCGTGGTTTGCACCACCGGATAGGATGTGCCGGAACCGAAAGTAGCCACCCCCAGCAGTGACAGCATCAGCCAAAGCGGCATGGCCGCGGCATAGAAGGCAAGCAGGCTCCAGATCAGTGTCGCGATCGGCAGGCCGATGCTTGGCCAGAGCATCGCATGCCCGGTGCGCGCCACCATCTTGCCGGAGAAGAATGCGCCCAGCGATGAGCCAATCGAAATCGCAAGCAGCACCAGCCCAGCAGAAGCGGGTTCAAGCCCGCGCACCACTTGCAGCCACAAGGGCAGGAAGGATATCAAACCAACCTGCGCCGCCACCACCAGGATGGAAAGCATCAGCAGGCGCCAAATGCTGGCCTCGGCAAACAAGGGCAGCGGCAGAAGCGGTTCCGGTTGGCGGCGTTCAACGCGCAGCAGCGCGACACCAGCGAAAAGCGCCACGGCAACCAGGCCCAGAATCAACGGCAGATAGGCCGCATCAAAACGCCGCGCACGATCAAGTGCCACCAAAGCGGCCCCCATGGTCAGCACAAATAGCGCAAGGCCCAGCCAATCAAAACGCCAGCGCCGCCCGGCATGATCGGGCACAATATCGGGCAGGCGGCGCGCGATATAGGCGCAGATCAAGGGCAGGGGCAGCAGAAACCAGAAAATCCAGCGCCAGCCAAAAGCCTGCGTAATGAAGCCCCCCGCCACCGGCCCGAAGGCCGAGGCAAAGCCATAAGCCCCCGCAATCCATGCCTGGAATTTGCCGCGTTCGCGCGGTGGCACAATCTCACCAATCAGGGCCTGGGTCAGCGTCAGCAGCGCGCCGCCGCCAAAGCCTTGGATGATGCGCGCAATGATCAGGCTTGGCAGGCTGGGCGCCAACGCACAGCCGGCGCAGCCCGCAAAGAAAATCGCCAAAGCCACAAACAATAAGCGCCGTCGCCCGAAGAAATCCCCCAATTGTCCAAAGACCGGCGCGGCACAGGTGGCCGCGACCAGATAGGCAATCAGGATCCAGGAAACGCGCTCAATCCCGCCCATATCGGCAGCGATATCGGCAAGCGCCGTGGCGACAATGGTCTGATCAACGGCGGATAGAAAAATCACCAGCGCAATCGCCGGAAAGCCGCGCAGGAAACGCGCGCGGAGTTCTGCCGCCGGATCAACCGCCATCATCAGCTGCCGCCCAAACGCTTCAGGCGCTGCGCCCCATTTCCAGGAATTTATCGCGCCGGCGCGCGCGCAAGGTGGCGCCATCCAGGGCGAGCAAGGGTGCGAGCAGCGTCTCAATCTTGTCGCCCAGCGCCGCAATCACCGCCGCCGCATCACGATGCGCGCCACCGAGTGGTTCCGGCACCACCACATCCACCAGGCCAAGCTTGCGCAAATCATCCGCGGTCAGCTTCAGCGCTTCCGCAGCGGTGCTTGCCTGCGCGGCATCCCGCCATAGGATGGAAGCGCAGCCTTCCGGGCTGATCACGGAATAAATCGCATGTTCCAGCATGATGATGCGATCCGCCGCCGCCAGTGCAATCGCACCACCAGACCCACCCTCACCTATGATGGTCGCAATGAAGGGCACCGGCGCATCAAGCCCCGCTTCGATGGACCGCGCAATCGCTTCCGCCTGGCCGCGCGCTTCCGCATCAATGCCAGGAAAAGCGCCGGAGGTATCAACGAAGGACAGAATCGGCATGCCGAACCGCCCGGCCAATTCCATCAGGCGGCGCGCCTTCCGATAACCCTCAGGCCGCGCCATGCCGAAATTATGTTTCACACGGCTATCGGTATCATGGCCGCGTTCGGTCCCCAGCACCATCACGGCGCGGCCCCGAAAGCGCCCCATGCCCCCCACCACCGCCGCATCATCGGCAAAGGCGCGGTCACCGGCGAGCGGCGTGAAATCCTGGATCAGGGCGGCGATGTAATCGGTGGCATGCGGCCGGTCAGGATGGCGCGCCACTTGCGCCTTCTGCCAGGGTGACAGCTTGGCATAGGTTGTCTTCAGCAGCGCTTGGGCTTTTTCGCCGAGGCGCCCGATCTCCTCGGCCACGTCAATGCCGCCGGCATCGGTGGTCCGACGCAGCTCCTCGATCTTGCCTTCAAGCTCGGCGATGGGTTTTTCGAAATCCAGGAAGTGACGCATGGCGGGGGGTTAGCCCAAATCGGCCCGAGATGCGACCCCTTGTCTTGCAAGTGGGTGGTGTTCTGCCACCAGGGTCCGCAGCCTTTCCTCCAGCACCTTGGTGTAGATCTGTGTGGTGCCGATATCCGCGTGTCCCAGCAGCATTTGCAGGCTGCGCAAATCCGCCCCCCGTTGCAGAAGGTGTGAGGCAAAGGAATGGCGCAGCACATGCGGGCTGACCCGGGCGGGGTCTAGGCCCGCGGCCAGCGCCACCTCCTTCAAAATCAGGCCCAGGGCCTGGCGCGTCACATGCCCCCCCGCCCCACGCGAGGGAAACAGGAATCGGCTGGGCTTGCCCTTTTCCGCGGGCCGGGCGGCCAGCGCCAAGGCCCGGGCGCGTTCGGAAACCGGCACCAGCCTCTCCCGCCCGCCCTTGCCGCGCACCGCAATCAGGGGCGCACCGGGGCGAAGGGCCGTTGCTGGCAGGCTGACCAATTCAGAAACGCGGAGCCCGCTGCAATAGAGCATCTCCACCGCCGCTGCCGCCAGGGGGCCGCGCTTGCCGGGGAGCACTGCGGCTGCCGTGATCAGCGCCTCCACCTCCTCCTCACGCAGCGCTTTCGGCAGGCTTTGCGGCAGGCGGGGCGCCTCCAGTAATTCGGAGGGGTCATCGGCGCGCACCCCCTCGCGCAGTAGGAATTGATGGAATTGGCGGATGGCGGAAAGCCGCCTGGCCTGGGTGCGCGCGGCCAGGCCCTGCGCCGCGAGGCCCGCCAGCCAGGCGCGCAGCAAGGCGCTATCCGCGCCATGCAGCGCAACACCCTTGGCGGCGGCAAAGCCCGCGAAATCCTCCAAATCCGCCTGATAGGCAGCGAGTGTATTGCGCGCGGCGCCACGTTCAGCCGCCAACATTTCCAAAAAAGCCTCGGCATGGCGGGACATCCCCGCCCGGGCAAGGACGGGTCTAGCGCCCGCGGAAGCGATCATTGGGGATGGTGCGCTCCACGGCCTGGGGCGTCACGCTGGGGGGAAAGGCGCCAATCAGGATCAGGCCCAGGGCAAAAAGGCCAAGCACCACGGCAGCAACCAGCAGAATCGGGTTACGGAACATGCTGGCGACTGGGCTCCCTCTCGCTTTCCTGAAATCGTGCTAACGCTCAGTCCCAAGATGCGCAACTCTCTCTTTAATGAGGCCCTGCCGAGCCTGCCGGAACCCGCCGCAAGGCGCGATGCGGCGCGGCCCAGCATTGTCCTGGTTGGGCTGCCGGGGGCGGGGAAATCCGCGCTTGGGCGGCGGCTGGCCGGGCTTTTGGGCCTGCCTTTTCGAGACGCCGACACGGAAATCGAAAACGCCGCCGGCATGCCGATTACGGAAATCTTCGCCCGCTATGGCGAGCCGCATTTCCGCGATGGTGAGCGGCGCGTGATTTCCCGCCTGCTGGCCGGCCCGCCCTTGGTGCTGGCGACCGGCGGCGGCGCCTTTGCCGATGCCGCCACGCGCGCTGCGATTCGCGCCAGTGGCGCCATTTCCATCTGGCTGAAATGCCCGCTTTCGGTGCTGATCCGTCGTGTCGCGGGCCGCGAACATCGCCCCATGTTCCTGAATGCCGATCCGGCCGAGGTGTTGCAGCGCCTGATGAATGCCCGCCACCCGCTTTATGCCGAAGCCGACATCACGCTCGCCTGCCATGATGAAAGCCTGGACAATACCACCCGCCGCCTGGAGCAAGCTTTGAAGACCTATCACCCGCCCGAACGCGTGCCTGTCGGCCTTGGGGAGCGTGCCTATGAAGTGCTGGTCGGGCAGGGCTTGCTCGCGCGTGCCGGCGGCCTGCTGGCCCCCGTGCTGCCCGCCAAGCGTGTGGCGATCATCTCAGACGCGACCGTGGCGCCTTTGCATCTGCCGGCTTTGCGCGCCGGTTTGCAGGAAGCGGGCTTTGCCATTGCGGCGGAACTGACCGTGCCCCCCGGCGAAGCCAGCAAGGATTTCGGCCGGCTGCATGGGTTATTGGATGATCTGCTCTCGGCCGGTGTGGATCGGCGCACGGCGGTAATTGCGCTGGGCGGTGGTGTGGTTGGGGATTTGGCGGGCTTTGCGGCGGCGATTGCCATGCGCGGCCTGCCCTTTGTGCAAATCCCAACCACGCTTTTGGCCCAGGTTGATAGCAGTGTTGGCGGCAAGACCGGGGTGAACCTCAAGGCCGGGAAGAATCTCGCCGGTGCCTTTCATCAGCCGAGGATTGTGCTGGCCGATACCGATACGCTCGGCACCCTGCCGCCGCGCGAATTGCGCGCAGGCTATGCGGAAGTGGCGAAACACGGCTTGCTGCAAGGCGAATTCTGGCATTGGTGCGAAGCCAATGGCGGCGCTGTTGTTGCGGGCGATGCGGGCGCACTTGCGCTGGCCGTGGTTGAATCCTGCAAGCTGAAAGCCTCTGTGGTGGCGGCAGATGAGCGTGAGGAAAGTGCCGAAGGTGGGCGCGCCTTGCTCAATCTTGGCCATACCTTCGGGCACGCGTTGGAAGCGGAAGCGCGCTTTGATGGTAGCGTTTTGCACGGCGAAGCGGTGGCGGTTGGGCTTGGCCTGGCGGCATCGCTTTCCGCGCGGCTTGGCCATTGCAGCCAGGAATGGCCTTCGCGCGTGATTGCGCATCTGGCGGCCTGCGGCCTGCCCGCGCGCATCACCGATCTGCCGCACCGCTTCACGGTGGATGCGCTGCTGGGGCGCATGGCGAAGGACAAGAAAAACCGCGACGGCAAGATGCGCTTCGTGCTGCTGCGCGGGCCTGGCGAATGCTTCACCAGCAGCGATGTGCCGGTTGAGATGGTGGAGAAACTGTTGCGTGATGAGGGTGCGGCTTAAATCCGACTGACCCGCACCGTTGCATCTTCCCGCTTGGCCACTTCCGGCAATAGCGCGGTGCCAAGCCCCGGCCCTTCCATCGGCAGCACCCAGCCCTGTTCCAGCCTTGGAAGAATGGTGACAAGGTCGCGATACCAGGTGGCCAGCGTTGCACGCACCACTTCCTGAAAAATCGCGGTTGGCGCATGCAGCGCCAGATGAAGCGATGCCACCAGCGTCACCGGCCCGGTGCAATCATGCGGCGCCACGGGCCGCGCCCAGGCTTCGGCCAGCGCAGCAATCTTGCGCGCTTCAGTCAGGCCGCCGCACCAGGTCAGATCAAGCATCACCACATCGGTTGCGCCAGCAATCAACAGATCGCGAAACGCAACCTTGCCGCCCAGCGTCTCACTCGCGCAAATCGGCACGCGCGTGGCGCGCCGCAATTCCGCGAGGGACGCCACATCATCCATCTTGCCAATCGGGTCTTCCGCCCAGGTGATCGCCAAGGGTTCCAAGGCCTGACATATACGCAGCGCCGCCGGATAGGACCAAAGACTGTGCAATTCCGCCATGATCTCGATCCTGTCACCAACGGCACGACGAATTTTCTCGAAAGGTTCAAGCCCGCGCTTCAAATCAGCCAGTGTGACGGATTGCCCCTGCGTCGCCGGCGCATAGATATCGAAGGGCCAGATTTTCATGGCGGTAAAGCCTTCCGCAAGCAGACTTTCCGCCAGCGCTCCGGCGTCGCGCATGAAGGCGACCTGATCATCATAAGGGCCGCGTGCCTGATCCGCCGTGCCAATATCGCGACGCTGCACGCTTTTGGAATTGTAATCATAACCCGCGCAGGTGTTGTAACTCCGCACCCTGTCGCGGGAGAGACCGCCCAACGCCTCATGCACCGGCACGCCAAGGCGCTTTCCCGCCAAATCCCAAAGCGCGATATCCACTGCCGAAGCGGCGCGAATTTCGGCGCTTGATGAACCAAAACCAACGTAAGGTGTCAGCAAATGGCGGGAGATGCCTTCAATCTGGCGCGCATCACGCCCGAGCAGAAAGGGTGCGATGCTTTCATGGATTACCGCTTCTACCGCGGCCGCACCACGAAAGGCTTCACCCAAACCCATCAGCCCATCATCGGTTTCGATTTCAAGCCAAAGCAGGTTGGGCCGTTCGGCGATACGGATGGTCCGCAGCGCGCGGATTTTACTGATCATGGCGTCATTCCGCGCGGATGCCTTGGCGGCGCACCACTTCAGACCAGCGCGCCATTTCGCTTTGGATATGCGCCCCCATCTGTTCTGGTGTACCGCCAATCGGTGTAAGCGCCAATTCCTGCATGCGCTGGCGCACGGCGGGCGTTTCCATCGCCTTGTTGAAGGCCGCATTCAAAGCGGCAATGGCGCCAGGCGGCGTTCTGGCCGGTGTCATGAAGCCGAACCAGCTATCAATCACCATGCCTTGCACGCCCTGTTCGGCAAAGGTTGGCAAATCGGGCAATTCCGGAATGCGCTCGGCGCTCAAGGCCGCCAAAGCGCGCACAGTACCGGCGCGGATATGCGGCAGGATGGAAGGAAGATTATCAAAAAACACATCAACGCGCCCGGCGATCAAATCCGTCGCTGCCGGCCCACTGCCGCGATAGGGCACATGGGTCATCTCAATTCCCGTAATGCTGCGCAGCAATTCCGGGCCGAGGTGATTTGAAGCGCCAACGCCCGATGATGCGAAACTCAAGGGTGTTGTCTTCGCCAGCGCGATGAATTCCTGAATATTGCGTGCCGGCAAATCCTTGCGCACCGTCATCACATTACGCACCGCGCCGGTCAGGATGACGGGTGCAAAATCATTCAAGCTATAGCCAGGATTGGCGTAAAGCGCGGGATTGGCACCGCATGGGCCGAAGGCACATTGAATAAGGGTGGAGCCATCCGCAGCACCGCGCGCGGCTTCCGCCATGCCGATATTGCCGCCCGCACCGCCACGATTTTCAATGACCGAACCGCGCGGGAGAAAGGGGGCCGCAGCTTCAGCGAGAACACGCGCCAGGATGTCGCTGGTGCCGGCCGGGGTGAAGGGGACAATGATGCGAATGGGCCGGTCCGGCAGATCCGCCGCCTGCACATTGCCGGCGAAAAGCGCGGCGCAAAACGCCAAGGCATAACGCAACATGGGTTTCCTCCTTGTTCTTGTAGGCCAAAGGCTAGACCGCGCCGCGGGCAGCCGCAAATTCCGCTTGCTCCGGCGGGACCGCCTGGGCCAAGCTTCTCAACAAGGCGCGCAAAGCGCCGCTATGGGAAGGAAACACGGCTATGAAATTCTGGTCTCGGGCCGCGCTGGCCCTGGCTGCGCTATGGGCTGGCAGCGCGCCCGCCTCGGCACAGGTGCAAATGATCATCCCCTGGCCGGCGGGCGGCGGCACGGACATTATCGGCCGCCTGATCCAGCCGGTATTTACCGAAGCCATGGGCACGCAAGTGGTCATTCGCAATGTCGGCGGCGCGACAGGCACCATCGGCACATCGGAAGTGGTGCGCGCCAAGCCGGATGGACAGACCATCCTGCTGACCTCCATGGCACCCATCGCCATTCAACCAAGCTTCATGGCGCGCGCGCCTTATCGCGCGGATCAACTCACCGCCGTCTGTCTGGTCGCCGAAGCACCGGCCACGTTGATGACACCGACCACAACCGGCATCAGGACGGTCGCCGATATTGTCGCGCGCGCCAGGGCCAATCCGGGGCAATTGCCCTATGCCTCGGGCGGTGTTGGCGGGCTTGGGCATTTGGCCATGACAGGCCTGTCACGCGCCTTCGGCATTGAGATGAACCACATCCCCTTCCGAGGTTCGGGCGATAGCGTGCAGGCGATGCTTTCCGGCACCGTGCCGATGCTGACTGCCGAGGCCAATCTCGTGAAGCAATACGGCCTGCATGCGGTGGCGGTTTTTGCCGAACAACGCTCACCCGATTTCCCTGACACGCCTACCATGCGCGAACAGGGGCTTGATCTGGTCTATCCGCTCTGGACCGGCATTTTCACCGCGCCCGGCACGCCGGAGGCCGTGGTGGCGCGCATGGATGAGGCCTGCGCGCGCACCCTGCGCACCCCATCGGTGATTGAGGGCATGACGCGTGCCGGCCACCCGATCCGATACCTGAACCATCAGGCTTTCTCAGCCTATGTAAAAGCCGAGGCGGAGAAATATGCCGGGCTGATCAGGGATAGCGGCTTGCGTCAGGCGGATTGAAAAAATGCTGCGGGTGCCGCCTCAGCGCGGCCCCGCCGCCGCGGTGCCTTCTGGCGCATGGGCGAATTCCGGCACCAGCCGCGCCAATTGTTGCAATGAAAGGCGCAGATTCCCCGCCCGCCCCGCTGCCGCCATTTCATCAATGGCGCGCCCGACCAAAGCGCTATCCGCGGTCCGAGGTGTTGCCACCAAAAGCCCCGGAAAAGCGGTCGGGCGCGGTGGTTCCTGGCCGTGGAATAATTCCTCATAAAGCCGCTCACCCGGGCGCAGACCCGTAAAGCGGATTTCCACATCCTCATCAGGGCGGAGCCCCGCCAGCCGGATCATGCGCCGCGCCAGATCAACAATCTTCACCGGCTGGCCCATATCCAAAACAAAGATGCCACCTTCGGCCAATTCCGGCGGCTGATCTGCGGGATCGGTGGTGCCAACAACACTCGCCTGCAAGACCAGGCCCACGGCCTCACGCACTGTCATGAAGTAGCGCCGCATATCGGGATGCGTGACGGTCAGCGGGCCACCGCGTTCCAATTGCCGGCGAAACAGCGGCACCACACTGCCGGTCGAGCCCAGCACATTGCCAAAGCGCACTGTGATGCAGCGCATCCCCGCGCGGCCATGGCGCGCTTCGCGATCCAAAGCCTGGCAATACATCTCCGCCAAACGTTTCGATGCACCCATCACCGATGTCGGGTTCACGGCCTTGTCGGTCGAAATGAATACCATCGCCGCGGTGCCGACACTGCGCGCCGCTTCGGCCACCACGCGCGTGCCAAAAGCATTCGTCAGCACGCCTTCCAGCGGATCATTTTCCACCATTGGCACATGCTTCAGCGCCGCCGCATGGAACACCAATTCGGGCTTGATATCCTCAAACAAGCGGCGAATGCGCGCCTCATCGCGCACATCAGCAAGCACGGCGCGGCGCGGCACATCCGGGTGTTTTTCGCGCAATTCCAGATCAATCTCGTAAAGCAGGAATTCACCGTGATCGAGCAAGACCAGCAGCGCCGGACCAAGGGCGGCGACTTGCCGCGCCAATTCGCCGCCAATCGTCCCCCCGGCACCGGTCACCAGCACGCGCCGCCCCTGCACCAGCCGCGCCATGCCTTCGCGATCCAACGGCACTTGCGGGCGATCGAGCAAATCCTCAATCGAAATCGGCCGCAATTCGACGCGCCGCGTGGCGTCACTGCCTGCCGGATCAAGCCTGGTTGGCGCGGGGGCACGGCGGAGCGGCACGCCATGCCGATCAGCGGCATCCAACAAGGCTTCCAAGGCAGGGCCTTCAATATCGGGGCCTGAGAGCACAATCAGCCCCGGCAGCCGCCCATCCGCGCGCAGCCGATCCAAAACGGCATCCGCTTCTTCAACGGTGCCAAGAATCAAATGCCCCTGCATGCGCCGCCCCGCCTGACGCGCGCGGAGCGAGAGAATACCAATCACGCGATACGGCGCGCGCCGATCCCGTTCCAGGGCGCGAATGAAAAGATCAGTGCCTTCAGCCGCGCCCACCAGCAGCACCGCTTGCGCATCGGCGGCCGCTTCACCGGCATGGCGTGTCGCCTGCACCAGGGCCAGAACCCGCGCGCCGATCAGCAGCGCGCCGAGCAGCATGGCATGGATCAGCGGAAAGGCCGGATTGGCAGGCTGCCAGCCCCCCAGGATTTGCCCTCCAAGCCAGAATAGCAGCGCGCCCCCCAAGGCCGCGCCGGCCACCGCGAGCAAATCGCGCAAGCCGACAAAGCGCCAATATTGCTGCGGCAGGCGCAACAGCGCGCCAGCGGCCAGCAAGGCCAGCACCGCGCCGGGCGCCGCCACCGCCCACCAGGCGCCAGATGGCCAATGGCGCGGCGCAATGGCCCATACCGCCAGCACCAGGGCCAGCAGCGCAAGCAGGCCATCAAGGGCCAGATTCAGCAGAATCCGATGGGAAGGGCGGCGCGTCACAAGCCTTTCCTACCGCAGAATGGCCCGGGGTGGAATCGCTTCAGCGCGTGCCGGCATTTGGCCGCGGCATGAAACCCGTAAGGCGCCCGTAAAGCGCCACAAGCCGTGCGGCTTCCCCCGGCCAGGAGAAATGCGCCAAAGCGGCTTCGCGCCCGGCCTGCCCCAGCACCGCGCGCCGCATTGGGTTCGCCATGCGCAGCACTTCTTCGGCAATCGCCTCCGGGTCGGCGCTATCCACCAGGGCGCCGCAGCCGGCGGCTTCGATCACGGCGGCAACTTCCTCCGCTTCCGCAGGCGCAATGACGGGCAGCCCGACCAGCATGGCGTCAAACAGCTTATGGGGCAGGGCAAGGCGATGATTCTCCGCCCCCGGCTGGAACAGGATCAGCGCAATATCGCAGCATGAAGCCGCGGCCAGGGCAGCCGCATGGGGCAGCCAGCCCATGGCTTCGATGCGCGCGGTCAGGCCAAGGGCTTCCGCCCGCGCCCAGAATTCCGCCTCACTGTCATCGGTGAAACGGCCAATCAGGCAAAGCCGTGTCTCGGGCGGGCACAGTGCCAGCGCTTCCAGCATTTGCGGCCAACCGCGTGCGCGCGTCAGCGCCCCCAAATGGAGCAGCGTGACGGGGCCCGCGGTGTGAATACGCGGCGCCACATCGCCAAGCGCGTAATTGCGCACCTTCACCACCCGCGCTTCACCACCAAAGGGCGCTTCCAGCCCATCCTTCGCCACCACCACCGCATCGGCAGCGCGCCCCATTGCCCAACACGCGCCATGCAGCAGGCCGCGCAGCACCGGGAGCAGCCAGGCCGGCACGCTTCCATCCAGCCGCGTTGGGTAATGTTCATGCACATCCAGAATGACGCGCGCCCCGCTCCACCAGCCGGCCAGCAGCGCTGCCGCCCAGGCATCGGGTTCCGAGGCATGGATCACCTCTGCCCGCTGCCCCGCCGCGCGCATGGCAAGGCGAGGAATGCCAAGAAAGCGGCGCAAGCGACCGCGCCGCGCGGGAAAGGTCGTGATCGCGACGCCAGCCACCAGCACGGGCGCGGAGCCGGATATTGGCGCGGGGCATAAATGGCTGACCGCATAACCCGCTTCGGCGAGGCAAGCGCCTTCCTTCAATACCACACGAATATCGGCCGGTGGATGCGCGGCGGAAAGCAAAAGAATTTTCGGGCGCGCCAGCCAAACCGGAATCAGGCCACCATCGCGCGGCATTCCTCGCCTTCCAGCACGGCCTGCAAATGCTCACGCATGCGGATTCCGGCGCGACCATCCCAAAGCGGGATGGGACGGGGCGGGTCGGCGCGGGTCTTCAGGATTTCCGCGACACGCAGCGGCAATTCCTCGGGCGCTGTCAGCCTGTTCATGCCGGCGGCAATGGTGATGGGGCGTTCGGTGGCGCCGCGCAGCGTCAGGCAGGGCAGGCCAAGCGCCGTCGCTTCTTCCTGCACCCCGCCGCTATCGGTGGCGACCAGGCGCGCGCGGCAGAGCAAGGACAGAAACTCCAGATAGCCAAGCGGCGGCGTAATCCGCACACCCATTGGCGGCACAAAGCCAAAGGCTTTCATCTGCGCCGCCGCGCGCGGATGAATGGGCCAGACCAATGGCAGATGCCGCGCCGCGGCGGCAAGCGCATCCAGGAGCGCGATGTAACGCTCGGGCTTGTCCACATTGCCGGCGCGATGGAGTGTCACCACCCCATAGCCCCCGCGCGAAAGACCGCGCGGCAAGCGGCGGGCGCGCGCCGCTGGCAAATGGCGCATCTGCGTATCCACCATGGCATTGCCCACGGCGCGCACGGCAGCGGCCGAATGGCCTTCCTGGCGCAGCCGCGATGCGGTCACATCATCCGGCGCCCAGAGAATATCCGAAATCGCATCAATGGCGCGGCGATTGATTTCTTCGGGCAAATTCCGCTCACCCGAACGCAGCCCGGCTTCCAGATGGATCAGCGTAACCCCCATCTTGCGCGCGGCGAGTGCGGCGGCGAGCGCGCCATCCACATCGCCCGCCACCACCACGGCGGCGGGGCGACGCGCTTTCCAGGCGGTTTCGCAGGCAATCATGGAACGCCCCGTCAGCACCGCATGGCTGCCACCCGACACACCAAGCGCAATATCCGGCGAGGGCAGGCCAAGATCGGCGAAATGCACGCCGAACATCGCCTGATCCTCATGCTGGCCGGTATGCAGCAGCACGGGTTTGCAGAATTCGGGCCCAGCGGCGAGCGCATGCCAAAGTGCTGCAAGTTTCGGCAAATTCGGCCGTGCAGCGGCAACAAGATGAACCTCGGGCAGCATGGTCAGCGCCTTCCAGAAATGGCGAAATGCGCTGGCTTGGCCAGCGCGGGCTGAGCGGTTGGGAGGGCTTCCACCAGCGCGGCGAAGCGCGCGGCAAGCAGGCGGCGATCATGTTGGCGGATGGCAAGGCTGCGCGCCGCCGCCCCCATGGCCGCGCGGCGTGCGGGGTCTTCCACCAGGCTGGTCAAGGCAGCGGCCAGGCCCGCCGCATCGCCCGGCGCCACGGCGATGCCGCAGCCGCCTTCGGATAACAGCCGGGCGGCCTGGCCAGGGGCGGTGCTGATAACGGGCCGTCCTGCCGCCAGCCCATCCATCAGCTTATTCGGTGCGGTCCATTCGGCGAAGCCAGCGCAATCAGCCAGGATATGCAGCGCGATCTGACTGCCGGCGAAAAGGCGTGCCACATCGCGCTTGGGCATGGGCGGCAGGAAGCTCAGATTGGGCAGGCCCGCCGCCTGCCGGATCAGGGCGGCTTTCTCCGCGCCTTCACCCACCAGAAGAAGGCGCAGCCGCTTTTCCTGCCGTTCGGCCAAAAGCCGCGCGGCTTCGATCACCACGGAAAGGCCATTCGCCTTGCCATGGGCGCCAGCATAAAGCGCCAGCACTTCGAAGGGCGCGGCCTCGGCCGGGCGCCAGGGCGCGATATGCGGGCCGAAAAGGTCAAGATCACAACCATTGCCGATCACCTGCACCCGCGCCGGATCGGCGCCGCGCAAGCGCGCGGTCTCTGCCATGCCTTCCGATAGGCCGACCACCGCCGCCGCGTGGCGACACGAAAAATTGGCCAGGATTTCCATGAAAGGGGCCAACGGCGCCGGCAGCACGCCCATGGCGCGCGGCAATTCGGGCCAGGGGTCGCGGATTTCGAATATGAAGGGAATGCCGCGCAGCGCCTTGGCGCATAACGCAGGTAACGCCACCGTGAGCGGCGTTGAGGACGCGATGATCAGATCCGGCTTTTCGCGCAAGGCAAGCCGCGCCGCCGCTGCCGCGAAGCGCAGAAACGCCGCGCCCCGGGCCGCGATGCCCATGGCATTGGCGTAGGCGATGTCGAACTCCACCACCCGAAAGCCCGCCACAAGCCCTGTCCGCTGCCCTTTGTGAAAGGCACCGCTAAGCCCTGTCTCGGCGCCCTGATAGCGGCCGGTGGCCAGGGTCACACGATGGCCGCGCGTGGCTAGGGTGCGGGCGAAGGCAAAGCTCCGTGTCGCGGTGCTGCCGTCCGGCGTGCTGAAATGCTGGTGCAGATACAGGATATGCATAGGCGTCAACCGCGCGCCGCGGCGCGAATGGCGCGGATGACGCGGTGCTGCGCAGCGGGTGCCATGCCACTGCCAGAGGGCAGGCAAAGTCCCTTGGCGAAAAGCGCCTCCGCCACCTTGCCGCCGACACGCGGCGCATCACGAAACACAGGCTGCATATGCAAAGGCTTGAAGGCGGGGCGGGTTTCAATGCCCCCGGCGGCCAAGACGCGGCGCAGGCCATCGGCATCCATGCCGAAGCCGGCTGGGTCAATCAGCAGGGCGGAAAGCCAGCGCGAAGAACGCCCCCAAGCCGCTTCAGGCATGAAGGCAAGCCCGGGCAAATCCTCAAGCGCTTCCTGGTAGCGCGCGAAAATCGCGCGGCGCCGTGCCACGCGATCCGCAAGCTTTGACAATTGCGCGAGCCCCACCGCCGCCAGCAGGGAAGACAGGCCAAAGGAATAGCCAGTGGTTTCATGCTCATAATGCGGCGCCGGGCTTTTCGCCTGATCGGCCAAGGCACGGGCGCGCGCGATCAGCAGCGCATCATCGGAAGCGAGCGCCCCGCCGCCGCCAGCCGTGATGATCTTATTGCCATTGAAAGAGAAAGCCGCGAGCAAGGCCCCCCGCCCGGCGGGCAGCCCGGCCTGGGTGGCGCCCAGCCCCTCGGCACTGTCTGAAATCACCGCCACGCCATAGCCAGCGCAAAGCGGCGCGATTTCATGCAGCGCGGCGCATTGGCCATAGATATCAACCGCCACTACCGCCTTGGGTAGCCGGCCCTGCCGCGCTGCCGCGCGAAGTTCCGCGGCCAAAAGCGCAGCGTCGAGGGTCCAGCTTCCTGGGCAGACATCCAAAAAGCGCGGCCTGGCGCCCAATTGCACCGCCGGCGCGATGGACGCGATGAAGGTGAAGCCCGGCACCCAGACCTCATCCCCCGGGCCGATTTCCAACACCCGAAAGGCCAAGGTCAGCGCCGCCGTGCCGGACGCCACGCCAAGCACATGGGCAAAGCCGGTGGCCTCGGCAAAGGCGGCTTCAAAGGCGCGCGGCGTTGGGCCCGCCGGCGCCAGCCAGCCAGAAGCGAGGCTCGCGGCGACCGCTGCCTTCTCCCGCCCGGTCAGATGCGGGGGTGAGAGCAGGATGGGCGCGGCCAGATCATGCGCTGACCTTGGGGGCTTGGGCGGCAGGCGCCTCATTTGGGTGGAGGAGAGCATGGCAGTCATGAATTGCGCCCTGTAAGCGTCGGCGCCGCGCCTGGGACAAGGCTATCGGCAAAGCGCGCCGAGGTCGCATACCCGGGCATGGTCGCACCATGGCCCCGCAGCAGCAGTGCAGCGCAGGCCATCGCAAGCTTCAGATCTGTCGTAAATTCAGGGGCCTGCTGCGCATATTGCACATCGCAGACCAGCCGATGCGCCCAGGGAACGGCATTGCGGCCTTCCGCCTGGGCAAGGCCAAAAAGGCCGGGCGTCACCCAAAGCCGCCGCGCCTCGGTTGCGCTGAACAATGGCGTATAGTCGCAGGGCAAGGGGCGTGGCCCCACCAGGCTCATCTCACCGCGCAAGATATTGATCATTTGCGGCAATTCATCGAGCCCGCTGGCCCTGAGCCAGCGCCCGAAGCGGCCAAGCCGCACCGCATCCGAGCCCGAGCCTTCGCGCATGGAGCGGAATTTCAGCAGCATGAAGGGCGCGCCATGCCGCCCGGCGCGGCTTTGGCGAAACAGGATGGGGCGACCCAAGGCGAGCAAAACCGCAAGCGCCAGCAAGGCAAAGACTGGCGCGCCCAATACCAGCACCAGCGCGGCGACCACCCGATCAAGCCAAGCCTTACCCCATGGCGCGTACATTGAAGGCCTCCTTTCCCGGCGCTTGGGCGCGCAGCCCAAGCCCAAGCGCCAAGCCAAGCGCGAGCCAGGCCATGCGATTGCCAAGATCGGTCGAAACCTGAAGCGTCACCGCCATGGGCAGGCAAAGCATCAGAATGCGCGCCACCCGCAAGGCGGGTGCGCTTCGGCCAAGCCGCCAGACCACCCAGGCCGCCCCGCCAAACACCATGAGCCAGAGGACGAAGCCAGGCAGCCCGGCCTCGGTCAGCGCTTCCAGCGCCAGGTTATGGGGGTGCCGCCCGCGCCATTCGCCAAACCCCGCCGCCAGGCTGAAGCCGCCAGTGCCAAGGCCAAAGGGCATGGCCTGACCCGCCAAGGCCAGGGCAGCACCCCAAAGCGGCAAGCGACCGGAGCTTTCCAGCATGGTGGGGGAGAATAATCGCTCAATATCGCGGGCGTGCTGCTTCGCCTCATTGGTCATGAACAGGGCAGCGGCAGTGGCAAGGCAAAGCAGCCCCATTACCCAAAGAAGGGCGCGCGCGCGCTTTTGATGCCTGAACAGGATCAGCGCCGGCCCGCATGCCAGACAAAGCGCAAGCGCCACCAGCGCCGCCCGCCCGCCGGGCAGCAAAGCGCCAAGCGCCAAGGCGAGGGTGGCGCTGAGCCAGAACAGGCTTGGCAATGCTTCAGGCGCTTCGGCCCAATGCAGAGCTGCGAGCGCCGCCGCCATGGCGATGGCAAGCCCCGTTACTTGATAGGCGATGCGCCATTTTTCGGGATCGGCGCCGGGTGGCCCGCCCAGGGCCACACTCCCTTCCGCCAGATTGGCGGCGAGGCTGAGCGCAACCGCCGCGCCGGCTGCTATGACCCCGGCGCAAAAGCCGCGCAAGGCCGCATCATCCCCAGCCACCACCAAGCCGGCGAAAAGCATGATCGGCCCAAGCAGGGCGATTTCGGGCAATTTGGCGCCGAGCACGGCGCCCGAGGCGCTCCAGCAGCCGGCCAGCACCAGCCAGAGCCAAAGCGCCCCGATGGCCGCTATCGGCAGACCGATTTCCGGCGCCACCCGCCAGCGCCGCGTGATGGCGCAAAGCGCCAGCAAGGGCAGCGCCAGAGCAGCGCTGGCGATGGTAAAATCTACAGGCAAGGCGCCGATCAGGGGAATGGATTTCAAGGCCCCCGCCAGATGCAATAAGGACGCGGCGGCGCCGGCCAGCCAGGCCAGGGCATCCTTGGGTGGCGCTGCCTCCATGCCATTAGGGCGCATGCTCAATCCCCCTGCATGGCAGGGCTGCGCGTGACCAGCGCGGCATCGCGAAACGTGATCCGCGTCAGCAGCAGGCCCGCCGCCGCCAGGAAGATGGCGAAGGGCACGACCAGCACCCAAAGTCCGATCAGCAAGGGCCGATTGGGGCGCGAGGCGCGGGCTTCCACCATGGGGGCTGCGATCAGGCGCGCCGCCACCGCCTCATCTGCCGCCACCACCAGCCCGGCGCGCTGCTGCTGCGCCAGAAGATCGTAAAGGCTATTGCGGAGGAATACGTCACTTTCACCGAAAAGCCGGGCTTCGAGCGCGGCAACCCGCCTTGCCGCCTGCTCGGCAAGATCAGCGCGCACCTTGGCCTCGGCGAAACGGTGCAGGCTGATCAGGCTTTCCAGCGCGAGCGCCGGATCGGCATGGGTCAATTCCAGCGACCAGGTGATGCTGCCAAGGTTCTGGGTGACCGATACATAGCGCTCCATCCAGGCCAGCACATCATCGGCATCGAGCGCGCGATTGAGGCCAAGCAGGACGCGCAGCCCCGATAGCGGTGAGTCCTGGCGCGCGCGCTCCATCGTTTGTAGCAGGGCGGTCTCGGTCGTCAGCATCCGTGCCGCTTCGGGTGAACGCAGTGCCGCAAGGTAGATGGCGAAATTGCCGCCCGGGCGCGTATCCAACCCCTGCCCCAGGCCGGGCGCCTGGGGGGAGAGCAGGGCCGAAATGGCGAAGGAAGTGGTTTCCGCCGGCGCCACCTGGGCGCGCGCCACATGGCCGCGCGGCCAGAGCAGGATCACCGCCGCGCCCCCCGCCCAAAGCAGCATCAGGATCAGCGCCAATCTGGCACGCCAAGCCCAAAGCCCCATCAGCAGCAGTGGCAGCGGCATCACCCAGGCCTCATTTTGGGGAGGGCGATGTCTGTAAAAATACGTCCGATTGGGCGATTGGCGCGGAGTTCCAGCACGGGGGATGGCTCCACCCGCCCATAGGCAGGGCTTTCCCAGCCGCGGATCAATTCCAGGCTGAAGGGCGCATCGGCGCTAAGCATGATGCGCGCCTTGGCACTTTCGACGCCATCGGGGATGCGTTGCCAATCGCCGGGGCAAAGCCGCCAGCGCAAGGCCAAGCGCCGGAAATCGCCCCGGACTTGGTCCTCCACACGCCACAGGCGCCCGCGACATTCAATCCGCCGCGCATGGCGATTGCCGCGCCAATCACGGGTTTTGGCGCCATCGGGAATGGCGCGGCAGCGCGGCCAGCGGCCAAACAGGAAGGGGCCAAGCCGTGGCATCGGCTCGGCATCATCAAAGGTGATCAGATTATGCCCGAGGCCGCCCGCCAGCATTCTTTGCCACCAGTCAAAACCGGGTGGCGGCAGATAGGCGCCGCTGCCGCCATCGCGGAGCAGGTTTTCATTGCCATCCCAAAGGTCGAAATGCAGCAAATCCGCCTGCCCTGGGCGGAAGCGGAGCGGCACGCCGGTGCGCAGCACGCCGCGCGCCCCGCCGGCGCCACTGCGGCCGAACCAGCCGGCGCTGCGCCAAAGCCTGTCCGCCCCAACGGGCATGGCAGGCGCCGCGGCAAGGCCAAGGGCGCGACAGCCCGCATCATCCGGCAAGCCGGCACTGAGGCCAAGAAAAAGCCGTGACGCGCGTTCCAGGCTGGCGCGGGCATCCTGCCCGCCGGCGCCAGAAAGATCGGCAAAGGCCGAATCATCGCAAGGCCCGATGCGCGGCAGGGCTCCATTGGGCGCCATGATACGCGCGAACCAATGGGTCGCGGCGGCAGCGCGCGCCGCAAAGGGCGCGGCAAAGCCGGGTGCGGCATGGCGGCGGCGGAACCATTCGGCAATCGCCAGCACATCCAGCATCAGCCGGTGATAGGCCGGCGAGGCCTGAGCAAAGGCGCCGCAAGGCGAGACCAGCCGCGCCATGGCGCGGGATAGCGCCCGCGCGCCCGCGCGTTGGTCCCAGAGGCTGCCGAGCAGCAGGCCGCAGACGAATAGCCCGGCCGCTTCGCTGATTGGGTGGTTATTATCCTGCGCCGCGCCATAGGCACGCGTGGCGCGGATGCGCCGCGCATGCAGCGTCAGCAGGGCGCGCGCGCCGGGGCTGAGCCGGCGATCGGCTCCGAGCAAGGCAAGTGTCAGGCTGATCCCCATGGCGCGCAAAGCCGCTTCCTGGGCGCAGGCCCAGGCAGGGCCGCGAAAGGGTGGGTTGGCGGCGGCCCAATCCGCCAAAAGCGCCTCCGCCCGGTGCAGATGATCGCCTTTGGGGTCGTGTTGCGCGGCCAGCGCCAGAGTAAGCAAGGGGCCAAGGCGATGGGCTTCCCAGAGCGCGCGGATATCGGCGCCCGGACGCGCCAGCACATCCAGCGCATGAGCTGCGGGATTGAAGGGGCCGTGCCAGTCTCGGTCGGATGAGGGCAGCGCCTCGGCATCTGGCAGGAAGGGGCCGCGCGGCGCGGGCAGGTCCGGCAAGGCGCGGTGGGCAAGCCCTGAGGCAAGGCGCAGACGATGCCAGGCGAAAAGCGCCACCGGGCGCGGGCCAAGCCTGAAAGCGGCATCGGCGCGCAGCCACCAGCCGCGCCAACCTGGTATGGCAAAGGCGGCGGAACGGGCTTCGCTAAAAATTGTATCCCCGGGCACGGCACACCTCCTTGGGTGATTCAAATAGTTGAAAAGCAATCTATGGTTGTGTTAAGGAAAAATCAACAAAATTTTCTGGTGTATTTCATGCCAAGTTTCGCCACAAGAAATGCATGCGGCCAGGGCGCCATAAAGCGTCTTATCATACTGAACTTATGCCTTTTCCTGAGCACCCTGCCCGCGGCCGCCCAATCAGCCGCGCAATTCCTGGCCCCGCCAAGCCTGCCACCAAGCCTGCCCGGCGGCGCTTCTCTGCCCAGCCTCCCGCCCGGCGCCCAGCGCGATATCCTGGCCCGCGTGCTGGAAGCCGCCGCCGCCCCGCCGCCCGCGGCGCTCCCAGCTGCCGCCACCGCGCCCATCGCCGCGCCCCCCGCGCCACGCCCGGCGCTTTCCAGCATTGAAGCCTTCTTTGCCGAAAGGCTGGAACAGGCTGAACTCCGCCAATTCGGCTACGAGACCTTTCGCGGCGGCGCCGCACCGGCGCCGAGCTTCGGCGCCTTGCCGGGTTCCTATATTCTCGGTCCAGGGGACGAAGTGGTGGTGGCGCTGCGCGGCCGGGCGCGGCAGACGCTCTCGGTCAGGATCGGGCGCGATGGCATGCTATTGCTGCCCGAATTGCCGCCCATCCCCGCAGCCGGGCGCAGCCTTGCTGATCTGCGCGCCGATATGGAAGGCCGCGCCGCGCGGGAGCTTGGCGGATCAGAGGTCTTCCTTTCCATCGGCGCCATCCGCCAGATCAGTGTTTTCGTGGGTGGCGAGGTAATGCGCCCTGGCTTTCAAACCCTGACGGCGCTCGCCAGCGTTTTGGATGCGCTGGCGGCGGCTGAGGGGGTGCGGCGGAGCGGGTCTTTGCGTGCCATCCGGATTGAGGGGCCGGCAGGGTCGCGACAGGTTGATCTCTATCCGCTGCTGGCCGATGCGCCCGGCGAGGCTGACCTGACGCTGCGGGAGGGGGAACGCATTCTGGTGCCCCCCTTGGGTGGGGTGGTGGCGATTGCCGGCGATGTCGCGCGGCCCGGCATTTACGAATTGCCGGCGCGCCAGGGCGCCATGCCGCTGGAAGATGCGCTGGTGCTGGCCGGTGGGCCATTGCGGCCCAGTGGCAATCGGCTTTTGGTGCAGCAAAGCGATGCGCAGGGGCGGCGGAGTTTTGCCGAGCTTGCCATGACTGCCAGCCTCAGGCGCGGCGATGCGCTGTTGGTCAGGCCGGGGGCGGATGTGGCGGCCAATACCATACGCCTGTCCGGGCATGTGGCGATGCCGATCACCCGTGCGGCCAATGGCAGGCAGGGGCTTTCGGTGCGCGCGCTGATTGCGGATCATCGCCAGCTCGGACCCGATCCCTATACGCGCTTCGCCGTGGTGCTGCGCCCGGATCAGCGCAGCGGCCAGCGCCATTTGCTGCCCTTTGATCTGGCGCGTGCGCTGGAAGGCCGTGGCGGGCCGACGCTCCGTGATGGGGATGAGGTGATTGTCTTCTCCCGCGCCGATATCCAATGGCTTTCAAGCGGCGCGCCGCAGCGCGCCTTGCGCGGCGAGGCAACCGCGATGCAGGGGGGCGAATGCGTGGCGCTGACGCAGCTTGCCCAGGCCGCGCAGGCATCCCCGGCGCGCTTTGCCCATGCTCGGGCCACGGGCTTTCCGGAAATGGGTGAGGCGCGCTGCCCGCGCATTTTCCAGGAGGTGCCTGAATTGGCGGGCTTCCTCCTGGATCACGCCGCGCTGGTGACGGGCGAGGTGCGTGCGCCGGGCCTATACCCCATGATGGACAATACGCCTTTGGCCGATGCGCTGGCCATCGCGGGCGGGGTGACGGCGCTTGGCAACACGAATGCGCCCGATGTCGCGCAGGCGGTGGCGAACCCGGCCCTGGCGGGGCAAGTGACGCGCGTGAGCCTGGGTGGCGGGGCCAAGCTGGTATCACCGCGCCAGGCGCTGCGGATACCGCGGCGCGAAGATACGCTGGATAGCGGCCCGGTGCTGTTGCTGGGTGAATTCCGCAACCCCGGCAGCTATGAATTGCGCCGTGGGGAGCGGCTTTCAGATGCGATCGCACGCGCCGGCGGGCTGACGGCCGAGGCGTTTCCCTATGGCGCGGTCTTCACGCGTGAAAGCGTGCGCCTGCGCCAGCAGGAAGGCTTTGCGCGCACCGCGCGGGATTTGGAAAGCAGCCTGGTGCAATTGGCCTCAGGCCAGGCGCTGCCTGGTTCTCGGGGTGGCACGGCGGATGTTGGCGGCGCCATGAAGGCAGGCCGGGAATTGGCCGCGACCTTGCGCGAAGCCCGCGCCGCCGGGCGGGTGGTGGTGGAAGCCAACCCGGTGATCCTGCTGGCGCGGCCCGATTTGGATATTTTGTTGGAACCAGGCGATGTGCTGGCCATGCCAAAGCGCCCGCAGGATGTGACAGTGGTAGGCGCGGTGCTGAACCCCGGCAGCCTGCCGTTTCGCCAGGGGTGGCGCGCGGCGGAATACATCCAAGCATCTGGCGGGGCGCAGCGCTTTGCCGATGCATCGCGTGTTTTCGTGGTGATGCCCAATGGCGAAGCTGCGCCGGCGGGCCAGGGGTTCTTCCAAGGTGGCGGGCCGCCCCTGGCACCGGGGAGCCTTGTCATGCTGCCGCAGGACCCGGCGCCATTTGAGACCTGGGGCTATATTCGCGACGTCACGCAGATTTTGGGTCAGCTCACGATTTCATCGCTGGCACTGGCAGTGGTTGCGCGGGAGGCGCGGCGCGATTAGGGCCTGTGACTGCGTTTGGCTTCAACATCTTCGTAGCTTGAATCGCCGGCGCGGTCGCGGGGGCTTGCGAGCCCTTTGCGGGCGCCGCAAGCTTGCGGCTGCCATCGGGAAACGGACAGAAAACATGAGCTTCACTTCAACGCGCCGCGCGATGCTTGCGGCCCTTGCCGCGACGCCAATGCTGTCGCCTTCGCTGCGCGCGCAGGGCGCCTTCCCCGATAAGCCCATTCGCCTGATTGTGCCCTTCGCGCCGGGCGGCAATTCCGATCTGACAGCGCGCGCCTGCGCGCCGGCCATGTCGGCGAAGCTCGGCCAGCCCGTGGTGGTGGAAAATCGCGCCGGCGCGGGCGGCAGTGTCGCCGCGCAGCAGGTCGCGCGGATGCGGGCGGATGGTTACACTATTTTACTGGGTTCGAATGGGCCGCTCACGATCAATCCCACCGTGCAGGCCAATCTTGGCTATGACCCGATGCGTGACTTCATGCCGATTGGGCTTTTTGTGCGCACGCCCATGGTGATTGCCGTGCATCGCAGCCTGCCGGTGCGAACGGTGGCCGAACTTGTCGCGCATTCCAAGGCCAATCCGGGCAAGCTGGGCTTCGGGTCTTCCGGCATTGCGAGTGCGGCGCATCTTTCGCTTGAGATGTTCAATGCCGCGACCGGGGCAGGCATTACCCATATCCCCTATGGCAGCGGGGGCGCGCTGACGCCTGATCTGATCTCCGGCACCATATCCGGCGCCATTACGGAAATCTCGACGGCGCTGCCTTTGCACCGGGAAGGCGCGGTGCGGATATTGGCGGTTGCGGCGGCGGATCGCCTGCCGCAAGCGCCCGAATTGCCAACGGCGAATGAGGCTGGTGTTGCCGGTTATCAGGCCGCTGCCTTCGTTGGCATTGTGGCGCCGACGGGCCTGCCTGAGCCTGTTGCGAAGGCGCTTGGCGAAGCTGTCGCCGCCGCCGTTGCCGACCCCGCCGTGCGCTCGCGGCTTGAGGGCATGGGCAGCCTGATGGCAAGCGGGGCGGAGGCAACGCCCCCTGGCTTTGCTGCCTTTCTGCAGCGCGAGACGGCCTGGACGCGTGCAGCGGCGGAACGCGCGGGGTTGCGGCAGGGGTGAGCGGGGTGCGTTCTTGCCAGGAGAATGGTTGGTCGAGGTAACAGACAGGAATGGCGCGGTCGGCGCGCGGTTCCAGAACCGGCGGCATCGCCCCTTTCGCACCCCTGGGGGATAACAAAAAACGCGCCCATAAGGCTGCCGCTATCGGCGCCGCTGCGGTTGAGGCCGTGCATATTGCCGGTAGGAGGGAAGTGAAAATGCGCGCGAAGTGCCGCGATGGTGCGACGTGAGCGAAAAAGCGGAGATTCCGCGCGAATAAAGTCAGTCCAGTTTCGCCTGAAGCTGTGTGAGTTCCACCAGAAACCGCTCCGCCGCCAGTGCGGGTGGCCAGGGGCGCCAAGGCTCCCCACCATAATGCGCCGCCAAAGGATCACGCGCCAATAGCGCCGCGCGAATGCCAAGGGTTTCGCGCATTTCCGCTTCAGTCCAGCCAGCGACATGCACGGCCTCTGCCGCTGCGGCAGCGATATCCGCGGCCTTATGCGCGCGCTTGTCTTCCACGCCCCAAGGCGGCAGGCGATAGCGCATCGCCACCACGGCAGAAAGACTTGCCTGCAAGGCCGCGAAACGCTCCCCCAAAAACGGCTTGAGCGGTGAGATACAATCGAAATTGATCAAACCCTCATCGGCATCATGCAGCAATTCGCGCAATTCTTCAGGTGGCGTCAGCCAATGGCGCGTGCGCTGGCGGCGGAGTTGTAGCACGAAAAGCGCATGCTGCGCGACCGAAAGCGGCTCCGGCCAGATGGAATGCCCGCCCCAGCGAAAAGTGCGCGCAAGCCCTGTCGCCAGATCCTCATCAGTCCAATCAAAGGGTGTGGGCGAAAGCAGATCCAGCCGCCGCCCGGATGGCAAGCGCACCCAGGCGCGTTCGGGGGCAGCGGCTTTGCCCAATGCCATCTTCAATAGGTCGCAAAGACGCGCCGGATGCCTTCATTATCCAGCCCCTTGGTCAGCGCCAAGGCAAGCAGGATGCGCGCCTTTTGCGGGGTCAGGTTATCGGCACTGATAAAACCCGATTTATCGCCGCGCTGTGTGCGGAAAGTGCGCCCTGATCCGGCGCGGCTGGAAAGCACCAGCTTCACCCCGGCGGCGACAGCTGCTTCACCGGCCTTCACCATGGTGGGCGTGATATAGCCAGGCGCGAAGCCCGCCGTGACAATGCCCTTGGCGCCGGCGGCAACAAAGGCATCAATCGCCGCGCCATCCGCCCCGGCATAGCAATAGGCAATATCCACACGCGGCAGCGCATCCATGCCCCGCACATCGAATTCCGTATCGGGGGCGATCTTGCGGATGGGCTTGCGATACCAGGCGATCATGTCGCCATCGGCATGACCAAGCGCACCGAAATCCACGGTGCGAAAGGTTTGCATGCGAAGTGTGGAAGTTTTCGTCACATCGCGCGCCGCTTGAATTTCATCATTCAGCAGCACCAGCGCGCCAAGCCCCCGCGCGCCGGGATCAGCCGCGACACGTATGGCATTGACGATATTCATCGGCCCATCACCCGAAAGCGCGGATGCTGGCCGCTGCGCGCCGACCAGCACCACGGGAATGGAAATCTTCAGCGTGAGCGAGAGGAAATACGCAGTTTCCTCAAGGCTTGCCGTGCCATGCGTGATGACAATGCCGGCAAGCTTCGGGTCTTCCCCCGCAAGCTTGTGACAAAGCCCCAGCAATTCCTTCCATTCCGGCCAGGCCAATTGTGTCGAGGGAATGGCGCGGAAGGGCACCGGGACAATATCGGCGACCAGCGCTGCCTCGGGAATGCGCGCAAGCAGCCCATTCACATCCAGTACGGTTCCATTGGCGAGGTAATCCAGGATATCGAGCGGGCCAGTCCCCATGGAGGAGATGGTGCCCCCCGTGCCAATCACGGCAACGCGCGGCTTCATGGCGAAACCCCTGGTGCTGATGCGTTCAGTCTTTCAATCACATGATCAATCATCATCATTTCCCCAAGCATATTCTGAAGCTGCCAAGCACGGCGCCCCGGTAGCCAGACCCGCAGCGTGGCGGGTTTCGGCAGATCGCGCCATGGCCCGCTTTACCCCGGTGGCAATACCGGGCTCCGCCCCACTGCCCGGCTAATCGGCCTTGCGGTCCAGCACTGCTGTGGTCAGGCGGGAAACGCAAGCAAGCTTGCCATTCGGCCGATGGATTTCCGTCTGCCAGACCTGGGTGCGGCGGCCGAGATGAAGCGGCCTGCAAAGCGCGGTCACTGTTTCGCCCTCCGGCACGGCGGAAACGTGATTGGCATTCACCTCAAGCCCCACCGCATGCTGGCCTTCAGGCAGGGTCAGGGTGGTGGCGATGCTGCCTAAGGTTTCGGCAAGCACCACGGAAGCCCCGCCATGCAATATGCCATAGGGCTGCACATGGCGCCGATCCACCGGCATCTCAGCCCGGATGAAATCGGCGCCGACGTCCAGAATACGGATGCCAAAGGCCCCGGGCAGGCTATTCGCCAGCCGGGCTTCAATCGCGTCAGGGGTTGCGGGGCGTTTCCAGATGCTCATGCCTGATGGTTCCATGGGGCCTTTCCGGCATGGTTTCTCGCAGCCTGCTGCCGGAAAGGAAAGCCTTCTTTGCTGCTGCGCCATTTCCGCGTTTGAAACTTTCTTGTTTCATCATAAGATTACAACATCCCAACCGGGCATTGTGCGCGCTTTGCGCTTAAGCATGCCCGCGAAGCCAAAGGCGGGCGCTTGCGCATTCTGCTCGATATTTCGCGACTGATTTCTGGCACAGCTCGCCCCGTGCCGACCGGCATTGATCGCGTCGAATACGCCTATGCGCGCCATTTTCTCGCCCGGGACCCGGCCCGCGTGACCTTCCTGATGAGCGGGCCTTTCCTGCCCCCGGTGGCGCTACCCCATGCCCTGGTGGCGCGCTTGCTCCAAGCGCTTCAGGCGCTGTGGCGGGGTGCGTCGCAAGCCGATACCGCCTGGGGAGAGGCCCGATGGTTGGCGCGGCAAGCCCAGGCCCGGTACTGGCTTGGGCGCGGTCGCGGCGCCTTGCGGCAGGCGCTGCAGGGCACTGAGCCTGTGCTGCATTTGCTGGTCTCTCATCGCGGGGCGGATCGCCCTGGCCCCATTCTGGCGCTCAAGCGCCAGGGCGCGCGCTTCATTCCTTTTGTGCATGATCTGATCCCGATCACCCATCCGGAATACGCCCCGCCACGGAGCACGAGGCGCCATCAGCGTCGGCTGCAAAGCTTTTCCGATCTGGCGGATGGCATTATCGTCAATTCCGCCGCAACCGGCGCGACTTTGGCGCCCTATTTGGCGGCGGGTGCGCGCCGGCCCATCCCCGTGCTGCCGGCGCCGCTCGGCCTTGATCCCGTGCTACCCGATAGCGGCTATCCCCGCCCGGCGGGGCCTTATTTCCTTTGCCTTGGCACCATTGAACCGCGCAAGAATCACCTTTTGTTATTGAATCTTTGGCGTGATTTGGCGGCAACCTTGGGTGATGCCGCGCCGAAGCTGGTCCTGATCGGCCGTCGCGGTTGGGAGAATGAGAATACCCTGGACATGCTGGAACGCTGCCCCGCCCTTTCCGGCAGAGTGATTGAACATGCCGGGCTGCCCGATGCGGCTGTGGCGGGCTTGCTGCAAGGGGCCCGGGCGCTGCTTTTCCCATCCTTCGCGGAAGGCTATGGGCTACCTTTGGCGGAAGCCCTGGCGCTTGGCGTGCCGGCCATTTGTTCCGACCTGCCGGCGCTGCGTGAGGTTGGCGGGGAAGCGCCGGAGTATCTCGATCCCCTGGATGGCCCCGGCTGGCGCCGGCTGATCCTGGATTACGCCGCCCCGGATAACGGGCTGAGGCAGGCGCAAATCGCGCGGCTTGCCGCCTGGTCCGCGCCAAGTTGGGATGCGCATTTCGCCCTGGTGGACCCCTGGCTGGAAGATTGCGCCAAGGCGGCCCCGCGCGCGGCGGCGGAAGCATCGCCTGCCTTCTCCCCCATGGCGCCCGCCTCTGCGGCGCTTGCGCCCCAAAGCCTGCCGCGCGGCTGAAAACCCATGCGCCAGCGCCCCCCTTACGGCCCCAAGACCTTGGCGCCAGAACCCATCGCCATCATCGGCGCTGCGGCCAGGCTGCCTGGCGCGCCTGATCTTGCCCGCTTCGCCGCGCTTTTGCGCCAAGGTGTGGATGCGGTCACCGAAGTGCCGGATGACCGGTTTGCAAAAGCGCGCTGGCACCATCCCCGCCCGGGCGAGGCAGGGCGCAGCTATAGTTTCGCCGCCGGCATAATTGGCGACATCAAGGGCTTTGACGCTGAAGCCTTCGGCCTTTCCCCGCGCGAGGTCGCGGAAGCCGATCCGCAGCAGCGCCTTCTGCTGGAAGTGACGCGCGATGCCTTTGAGGATGCGGGGCTGCGCCCTGAAAGCCTTGCCGGGCGTAATATCGCGGTCTTTGTTGGTGGTTCATCCACCGATTTCGCGGAACTCCGCCTGGATGATCCCGCTGCTGCCGATCGCTTCCACATGACAGGCAACGCGCTTTCCATCCTGTCCAACCGCATCGGCCATGTGTTTGATTTGCGCGGCGGTGCGCAGACCATTGACACCGCCTGCTCGTCTTCGCTGGTCGCGCTGCATCTGGCCGCGCGCGCCCTGGCCGATGATCCGGCTCTGGAAGCCGCCGTGGTGGGTGGCGTCAATCTGTTGCTTTCCCCTTATGCGTTCGTCGGTTTTTCCCGCGCCGGCATGCTTTCCGCACGCGGCCGCTGCCAGGTATTTGATGCGGCGGCGGATGGCTATGTGCGCGCGGAAGGGGCGGGGGTGGTTGTTTTGCGCCGCCTTGCCGATGCCAAGGCCGCAGGAGAGCCGATACGCGCGCTATTGCTCGGCACCGGCACCAATACCGCCGGGCGCACCGTCGGGATTTCGCTGCCCAATCGCGATGCGCAGGCGGCATTGCTGACCAGTCTGCTGGCGCAGAGCAACATTCAACCGGACCGCTTCCTGGCTTTTGAGGCACATGGCACCGGCACACAGGCGGGTGACCCGGCCGAGGCCTGGGCAATCGGCCAAGCGATCGCGCGGCACCGCACATCACCGCTGCCGATTGGTTCCGCCAAGGCGAATATCGGGCATTTGGAAGCCGGCGCGGGCATGGCGGGCTTGCTGAAATCCATGCTGATGCTGGAACAGGGTTTTGTGCCGCCGGCGCTGCACTTCGCAAACCCCAACCCCGCGATTGATTTCGCGGCGTTGAACCTGCTGGTGCCGCGTGCGGCTGAGAGCATTGCCGTTGCGGATGATGCGGTGATGGGTGTGAATGCCTTTGGCTTTGGCGGCACCAATGCCGCGGCAATTTTGGGCCGCGCACCGCATCCGCGCCCGCCCCGTAGTGTGGCGGCCAAGGGGACGCCACCGCTTGTTCTCTCGGCGCGCTCTGCTGAAGCGCTCAGGCTTTCCGTTGCCAATTGGCGCGATGCGCTGGCGGGTGCCGATGGCGCGCGCGCCGCGGCACTCGCCCGCGGTCAGGCGCGGTATCGCGACCTTGCGCCGCATCGCCTTGTGCTGCGCGGGGCGGATGGCGCTGCGCTTTCGCAAGGGCTGGCCGCCTGGGAAGCGGGGGAGCGTGAGGCAAGCGCGGTGCCAGGCATCGCGCTGCGCGGTCGCATGGTGTTTGTCTTCAGCGGCAATGGCGCGCAGCATCTTGGCATGGCGCGTGAGGCCTTTCGCGCAGCCTCCGCCTTTCGTCGCGGGGTGCTGGCCGCCGATGCGGTGCTGGCGCCGCGGCTTGGCGTTTCACCCGCGGCATTGCTCAAGGCGGGCGTCAGTGAAGCGCAGCTTGCGGGCACGGATCTGGCGCAGCCTTTGCTTTTTGCTGTGCAGATCGGCGTTTTGGCCGCGCTGGCCGAACAAGGCATCAAGCCTGATCTGGTGATCGGTCATTCGGTTGGCGAAGTGGCGGCAGCGCAAGCGGCGGGCATTCTCTCGCTTGATCAGGCGGCGGCGCTGATTGTCGCGCGCAGCCGGCATCAGCACGCCACGCGCGGCACTGGGCGCTTGGCGGCGATTGGCGCAACGCCGGAAGCCATTGCGCCTTTGTTGGAAGAATGCGGCCCGGGGCTTGAAATCGCAGCAATCAATGCGCCGGCGGCGCTCACCATCGCGGGTCCTGCTGCGGCGATTGCGCGGCTGTGTCAGGCAGCGGAAGCGGAGCGGCTGGTGGCGATTCCGCTTGATCTGGACTACGCCTTCCATAGCGCGGCGATGGAACCGGTGCGTGCAGGGCTTTTGCATGACCTATCGGGGATGATCACGCAGCCGGGCATTTGCCCAATGATTTCCTCGGTCACCGGCATGCCCTTGCCCGGCCCGGAAGCGGGGGCCGCATATTGGTGGCGCAATCTGCGCGAACCCGTGCGCTTTCAGGCCGCGGTGGCGGAAGCGGCGCGGCAGGGCGCGCGGCTTTTCCTGGAAATCGGCCCTGCGCCGGTTTTGCAGAATTACCTGCGGGAAACGCTGCGCGCCGAAGCGGTGGAAGTGGCGGTGCTTGCAAGCCTGAAACGCCAGGACCCGTCGGGCGATCCCTTTCCCGCCATTGCTGATCGCGCCATTGCAGCAGGCGCCGATCCACGCGCCGCCGCCGCCTTTCAGGGCACAGCGGAGCGCGCAGCTCTGCCACGCACACCCTTTGCGCGCCAGTCCATCTGGTTCTCGCCCACTGTGGAAGGCGCGCGGCTGACTGATCCGCCGCAGGATCATCCATTGCTTGGTTTCCGGCGCGGGTCAGCGCCCGCGCTTTGGGCGCAATGGCTGGATACTACCGCGATGCCTTGGCTTGGCGATCATCGGCTATTCGGCGAAGCGGTGCTGCCCGCGGCGGCCATGGCGGAAGCTGCCCTGGCCGCCGCGGCACTTGCCCATCCGGATGCGCCAGTGCTGGAAGTGAGCGATCTTGCCATCCTCCGCCCCGTTTCGCTCGCCAAGGACAGCATGGCCGAATTGCGCTTTGCCGCAGATGGCGAGGGCGGCTTTACCCTGGAAGCCCGCCCCCGCTTGGCCGAAGATGATTTCGCGCTTTGCGCCCGCGCCCGGCTGGCTGCCCTGCCCCGCCTGCCTGCCGCGCCGGCATTTGCACTGGCCGATGCACGGCAGGTGCCGGGCGCTGAGGTCCTCGCCTTCGCCGCGCGTCACGGGCTTGACTACGGCCCAGCCTTTCAAAGCCTGAAGCAGGTGGAGGTTGCGGGTGGTGCTGGGGCTGCGCTGGCGCGGTTGAGCCTGCCGGAAGGCGCGCCGGCCCATACCGGCTTTATGCTGCACCCAGCGCTGCTGGATGGCGCCTTGCAGGGGCTTTTCGCCCTGATGCTGGGCCAGGGCCTCAGCGCTGAGGAGGCGATTATCCCCGTGCGTATTGGCCGGCTTTGCGCCCGGCGCGATGCGGCGCCCATCGCCTCGGCGGAAATCACGCCCGGTCGGCGCGGCGCCAGGCTTTTCGCTGCCAGCCTGACGCTGCGCGATGCCACGGGCGCCATGGTGGCGAGGATCGAGGATATCTGGTTCCAGCGCGTCCCGCGCCCGGGTCGGGAAAAGCTGGAAAACCTAGCCTTCCGGCTGGACCCGGTGCCAAGCCTGCCGTTGCTGCATACCCCCGCAAGGCTTGATCTTGCGCCCATCACCGCGGCGATCCGGGCACAGGATAAGGTCGCGCCGATGAGTGAGGCCGCGCTGCTGCTGGAAGCCTATTTGGCCGCCTTGGCGCTGCCGGCGCTGCGCGACCATGCCGCCCCGCCAAGCCCCTATCGCGCCGCGCTATGCCGCATTCTGGCGCTGGCCGGCGCCGCGGAACCGGGGGCAGAGGGCTGGCGCATCATCGAGGATCAGCCCTTGCCGCCGCCCGAAGCGATCTGGCGCGCCGTGCTCGCGGAACAGCCAGGGCTGGCGCTTGATCTGGCCTGGCTTGCCCGCGCGGGCGAACAAATGGTCCCGGCCTTGCGCGGTGAGGCGGTTATTGCGTCGCCGCCGCCCGCCAGCGGTGGGGCGATGCGGGCCTTGGCTGAGCGGCTTTTGGCCGGGCTGCGCGCAATACTCGAAGCTTGGCCCGCAGATAGGCCGCTCAGGATTTTGGAACTTGGCGCGGGCGGGGCTTTGACACGCGGCGCCCTGGCGCTGCTTGGTGGCAGCGGTCGGCGCATCCATTACCGCGCGATTGGGGAGGCGCGGGCCGGGGCAATCGGCGCGGTGCCTGAGGCAGTCCTCATGGCCTGGGATGGCTGGGAAGGGCTGGCTACCCCGGCGCCCCCGGCGGAGAAGGCCGATGTCATCCTTGGCTTGGCGCCAGCGGCGCTGCATGGCCGCGGGCTTGGCGTGCTGGAAGGGCTTGCCGGTCAGGCGGCGCCGGGAGCGCTTCTGCTGCTCGGCGAACCCGGCCCCGGGGCGCTTTGGAGTTTTGCTCTGGGGCAAGATCCGGCCTGGTGGCGGGATGATCTGGCGGGGGCGCTGCCCGATGCCGCCGCCTGGCGCAATGCGCTCGGCATGGCGGGGTGGCATGGGGCGGCGGTGGAGGCTCTGTCAGCCGCACCCTGGCCGGCGCTGCTAATCACGGGCCAAAGCCCCCTGGTCACCGGTATCGAGCCGGAGACGGTCCAGGCTGAACCGCTGCTCATTTTCACCGATGCCGAGGCCATGAAGCTGGCCCAGGCATTGGCGGCGCGGCAGGCGCCGGATCGGCAATCCGCGATCCTGGCTTTGGGCGATGTGCCGCCCCCAAAAAGCCTGCGCGGGGCGAAAATCCTGGCGCTGACCAGCATGGCTGAGCCCGCCACGGCGCTGGCGGCGCTGACGGCACTTGCCGCAGCGGCGGATGGCGTCGCGGGCGCATTGATGCTGGTCGCCCAGGCTGAGGAAGCGCGTGCCGAGGCGCTGATCGGCCTTGGCCGGGTTTTGGCAAATGAAATGCCGGGGCTGCGGCCGCGCCGCGTGACCATTGCCCCCGATCTGCGACCCGAGGATGCCGCGCCATTGATCTTGGCGGAATGGGCTTCGGAGGCGCCGGAAATCACCCTTACCGCGTCTGGGCGTTTTGCGCCGCTGATGCGCCCTGGCTTGCCCGTCCCGACGCTTGGATTTCCGGCACAATTGGCCATCGGCCAGCCGGGCCAATTGGCCAGCCTTGGCTGGCGATCAGCCGATGCCTTGCCGAAGCCCGGGCTTGGCGAAGTGCGACTTCGCGTCACGGCGACGGGACTCAATTTTCGCGATGTGATGTGGGCGCAGGGGTTATTGCCGGAAGACATGCTGATGGATGGCTTTGCAGGGCCGAGCCTTGGCATGGAATGCGCCGGCTTTGTGGAAGAAGCCGGGCCGGGGGTTGGGCTTGCCCCGGGCGCGCAGGTTTTTGGCTTTGCGCCCGCGGCTTTTGCTACTCATGCGCTGACCAGGGCAGAGGCATTGCAACCCCTCCCGCCGGGCATGAGCCCGGAAGCGGCCGCAACCATCCCAGTGGCCTTCATCACGGCTGCCTATTCATTGGAAACCCTTGCCCGGCTGCGCCCAGGGGAACGGGTAGTGATCCATGGTGGGGCGGGGGGTGTTGGTTTGGCCGCGCTGCAAATCGCCAAGGCGGCTGGCGCCCTGGTGGCGGCGACCGCCGGAAGCCCGGAAAAACGCGCCTTTTTGCGCCAGCTTGGCGCTGATCTGGTGCTGGATAGCCGCGATGCCGGCTTTGCCGATGCGCTGCGCGCTGCCTGGCCGGATGGCGTGGATGTGGTGCTGAATTCCTTGGCCGGCACGGCGGCGGAAAGAAGCCTTGCGCTGCTTTCACCCTTCGGGCGCTTCATTGAATTGGGCAAGCGCGACTTTGCGGAAGGCCGGTGCGCAGGGCTTGGCGCCTTCCGGCGCAATATCAGCTATTTCGCGGTGGATGCGGATGCCCTGCCGCGCGCCCGCCCTGCACTGGCAGAGGCGCTGCTGCGGGACATCGCGGCACGGCTTGCGGATGGCGCGCTGGCGCCCCTGCCCTATCGCGCTTTCCCGGCGGAGGAAGCGGAAGCCGCTTTCCGACAGCTTCAGGCTTCCAGCCATATCGGCAAGTTGGTGATCCGCCCGCCCTTGGCTTCGGCTGCTCAGGCCGCGCCCTGGCAGCCTGATGAAGCCGGAGCCTATGTGGTGCTGGGCGGCACGCAAGGCTTCGGCTTGGAATGCGCCAAATGGCTGGCGGCTGCAGGGGCAAGGCGCATCGCCCTGATCTCTCGCCGCGGCGCGGCCACGCCCGGCATGGATGCGGCCCTGCGCGTTTTGGCCGCCCTTGGCGCGCGCGCCAGCGCCCATGCCTGTGATGCAACGGACCGCGCCGCGCTTGGCGCCGTGCTTACCACGCTGCGCGCTGAAGGCGCGCCCTTGTGCGGCGTGGTGCAAGCGGCGGCGGTTTTTGCTGATGGTGCGGCGGCGCGGCAAGATGGCGCGAGCTTCGCCCGCGTGCTGGCGCCCAAGCTCGCCGCGGCTGAGGCTTTGGAAGCGCTTACCGCCGATGATCCCTTGCATTTGTTCCTGATGTTTTCTTCCGCCACCACGGCCTTCGGCAATCCCGGCCAGGCGAATTACGTCGCCGCCAATGCCGCGCTGGAAGGCTTGGCGCGGCGGCGGAACGCGCAAGGCAAGCGGGCGCTTGCGATCGGCTGGGGGCCAATCGCCAATGCCGGCGTGCTGACACGCGAAGCCGCCGCGGCAGAAAAGCTTGAACGCTTGAGCGGCGCCAAACCCATGGCGGCGCAGGAGGCCCTTGCCACCCTGGCCGCGCTTATCGCCGCGGGCGCGCCCGTGATTCATTTGGCGCGCATGAATTGGGAGGGGATGCAGGCAGCGCTACCCATTCTGGCAGAGCCTGCTTATGCGGCGCTTGGCGGTCGCATGGCGAGGCGCGATGGCGATGGCGCTGCCTTGCGCGCAAGATTGCTTGGCATGTCGCCCGAGGCCGCGCGAAGTGAATTGCTTGCGCTGGCGCGGGAGGAAATGGCGCGCATCCTGCGCCTGCCGCCCGAAGCGGTGCGGGTTGATCAACCTCTGCCCGGGCTTGGGCTCGATTCGCTTGGCGGCATTGAATTGCGCATGGCCTTGGAACGCCGCCTTGGTATCAGCGTGCCACTTACGGCAGTGACCGAGGATCTGACCTTGGCGATCTTGGTGCAGCGTGTGGCCGGCGTGCTGTTCAAGGATGACGCCGGTATCGCGACCGCCGAGGCACTGATGGAAACCCATGAACCCGCGGCGGTGCCATGAATAGCGGCTTTGGCCTTTCCGCCGCGGCACGCGCGGCGCTGCTCGCGCGGCTCAATCGTCGGCGGGACGATGCGCCAGTGCCGGAAGCGCCGCGCGGGTTTCGCGAATTGCCAGGGCAACGCGAAATGGCACTGATCCGCGACGCCGCGGCCAGTCTTGCATTGGAAAATCCTTTCTTTCGCGCGCATGAAGGTATTGCTTCCGCCCATAGCGTCATTGCCGGGCGAGAGGTGATCAATTTCGGATCCTACAATTACCTTGGCCTGAATGGTGATCCCCGCGTGCAGGCGGCGGCCAAGGCCGCGATAGATCAGCATGGGGTTTCGGCTTCAGCGTCGCGCATGGTTTCTGGCGAAAGGCCATTGCATGGCGCGCTGGAAGCCGCTTTGGCGGCGCATTATCGCGCCCAGGGCGCGCTTGTGTTTGTTTCAGGCCACGCCACCAATGTCACGGTAATTGGCCATCTGCTCGGCCCGCGCGATCTGATGGTGCATGACGCGGCCATTCATAATTCCTGCACGGAAGGGGCAAGACTTTCCGGCGCCAAGCGGCTTTCATTCCCGCATAATGATTGGCGCGCGGCGGAAGCTGCCTTGGCGCAAGCGCGGCGCGGTGCGCGGCATGCGCTTCTGGTGATTGAAGGCCATTATTCCATGGATGGCGACATCCCCGATCTGCCGCGCTTCATCGAAGTGGCGCGGCGCCATGATGCCTGGCTGATGGTGGATGAAGCCCATGCGTTGGGCGTGGTTGGCACGCGCGGGCACGGCCTGCATGAGCATTTCGGTATTGACCCAAATGATGTTGATATCTGGATGGGCACGCTTTCAAAAACGCTGTCAGCCTGTGGCGGCTATATCGCCGGCAATGCGAGCCTGATCGAATGGCTGAAGCACTCCGCGCCGGGTTTTGTCTATTCCGTGGGGCTTGCGCCGGCGCTGGCGGCTGCTGCGCTTGAAAGCCTTGCCATACTGCATGCGGAGCCGGGCCGGGTCGCGCGCTTGCAAGCCAATGCCGCGCTTTTCCTTGAACTTGCGCGCGATGCCGGCTTTGATACGGGCAGCGCCACGGCCCATGCCATCATTCCGGTGATATTGGGGTCTTCCATCGCCGCGGCGCGATATTCACAATTGCTTCTTGCGCGGGGGATCAATGTGCAGCCGATTCTCTACCCCGCGGTCGCTGAAAAGGCGGCGCGGTTGCGCTTTTTCCTTTCAAGCGAACATGCCGAGGCTGATATCCGCGCCACCATCGCGGCGCTGATCGCCATCCGGGAGGAGGCGAAAGGATAAGGCCCGCGATTGCGCGCGGGCCTTACTGCTATTCAGATTTCTTCGTCGCCCCAATCGGCGCTGGCATCATTGCCGTGATCGGCCGTGGCGTCCGGCTGGGCATCACCGCCCCAAGGCGAGGCCGAAGGCACGGCTTCCTGCGCAAAACCGCCAGAAGACGCGGCTTGCGCCGCACCGCCACCACCGAGCGCGCTCATTAACATATTGCCGAGCATAATGCCGCCCGCGACACCGGCAGCGGTGGCAAGTGCAGTGCCAAGAAAGCCACCCCCGGGGCGCTGTTGCAGCGCCTGCGGGTTATGGCCCGGCGGGTAATAGGGCTGCGGGCGCGGCGGCATGGGGGCCGGACGATTGCCACCGAAAAGCCCACCGAGCATGCCGCCCTTCTGCGCCTGGCCTTCACGGCGCGCGGCCTCTGCTTCCCATTCCAATTGCTGGATGCGGTTATTGGCTTCCACCAGCGCCGCTTCCTGAGCAAAGGCCGATTGCGTAATGCGGTAGCGCGCTTCCGGATAGCGCGCGAAAAGCTCCCCAATCAGACGATCCGCATCGGGATCAATCGGCGGCAGGTTGGGCTTCTGCGCCGTGCTGGCACCCCAAGGGCCAGCGGGTGCGCCCGCCGCCGGCGCATTGCCGCTGAGCCTTTCGACGAAAGCGGTAATGATCTGCTTTTCCTCATCCGTCATTGTCAAATCCTTCTCCCGACATTGATGGCGCGGGCAGGTTGACTCCCGCCAACGCGTCCGGGTCGGGAATTGGTCCGGGCCTGGCCGGCTTTCAAGCGCTCAGGGCCAGGTGTCTTTAAAGTGACATTGGTGCCATGGCGTCACGTGGCGTCCTGGTGACCACCCAGTCAACAGAACATGTCGAAGTCGCTGACTTTAGCCATTGTTTAGAGCCAGTTAGAGCATTTTTGAGCCAAGCGGAGCCTCCTGGCTCGAAAATGCTCTAGGCAGGCGGGCGGCTCCCCCGGACAAAGTTTTGCGGCAGGGACGGCGCCTCGTTTGAGCGATGTTTGCAGCCTGGGGAACTCCGAAGGGCATTGCAAATTTGCCACAGTGGGTGACCGATGCGACACGGGCGGGTGCAGGGTAGCCTTTAAAGGCTCGCATTCGGGGGATTTCATGCTAGAGAAAAATCGTGGATTTCGAGCGGATTCGGTTATCGGATCCTTGGCTTTGAAACAGAGATGAGGAAAGACAATGAGCTTTAAAAAGACCCTTCTGGCCGCTGCGGCGGTGGTAGCGCTGCCGGTGCTGGCGCAGGCCCAGCCGGTGACAGGGCTCTATTTGGGCGCTGGTTTCGGTGCCAATTACCTCGATAAGACGGACATCACAGGTTCGTCTGCAACCGACAAACAGAATTTCGGCTCCGGTGTATCGACGGAGTTTTCCTGGGGATATGTCGGGGTTTTGAGCCTTGGTTGGGGCTTCGGCAATGGCCTGCGTGCTGAAATCGAAGGTAATTACCGCTCGAATGAAGTTTCTGATTTCAAAAGGGCAAACGTCAATCAGAGTGGCGCGACCGGCACTGTCACCAGCTACGGTGCCATGCTGAATTTGCTGTATGATATCAACCTGAATGGCATGCTGGGCGGAGTTACACCGTATGTCGGTGTTGGCGGTGGCTACATCTGGCATGACTATGACGATGTTGGCACGAATGTAGGTGGCGTTAAGTCCGTGTTGAGCGGCGACAACGGCAATTGGGGTGGTCAGGCGATCGTGGGTTTGTCCCTGCCGATCTCGGCTGTGCCGGGCCTGTCGGTGACTGGTGAATATCGTTTCATGATGACTGCTGGTCATGAGATTGACTCAAATAACGCCGGTACGCGCACGAAGGTTGACGTGGACAATATGAACCACTCGCTGCTCGTTGGCCTCCGCTACGCCTTCAACGCTGCGCCGGCGGTTGCCGCTGCGGCTCCGGTTGCTTCTGCCCGTACCTTCCTGGTCTTCTTTGATTGGAGCAAGGCTGACCTGACGGATCGTGCCCGCCAGATCATCGGTGAAGCCGCGTCTTCGCGTGGCTCCGGTGTGACGCGCATCGAAGTGAATGGCTTCACGGACCGTTCGGGCCCGGCTGACTACAACATGCAGCTTTCGATCCGCCGCGCCAATGCGGTGGCGGCTGAGCTGGTACGCCGTGGTGTGCCGCGCAACGAAATCGTCACGCGCGGCTTTGGTGAAGAAAACAACCTGGTGCCGACGGCCGACGGTGTGCGTGAACCGCAGAACCGCCGCGTGGAAATCATCCTGCGGTAATTCGGGTCGGTTAGCTTTGGGAGTGGATGGGGCGCCGCAGGGCGCCCCACTTCGTTTAGGGCTATGCGGAAGCATCGTTGAAGGCTAAAAGTTCTTTCACTGAGCCTTAGGATTCTCTAAGCTCCGCAGTCATCGTGTTACCTTTCAGGATAGGAAATCGCAATGAAATTCAAAACAACTCTGTTCGCCGCCGCGGCGGTGGTAGCAATGCCAGTATTGGCACATGCCCAGCCGGTGAGCGGGCTTTACATCGCCGGTGGCATTGGCGGAAACTTGCTGCAAGATACAACGCTGAATGGATCAGTGAATAATGCAGCCGGCACCAAGATCGAAAATGAATTTCAGCTTGGTTATGTTGGTGTTTTGAGCTTGGGCTGGGGCTTTGGCAACGGTCTGCGGGCGGAAATAGAAGGCAACTATCGGTCAAACGAAGTGAGCGATACCAGGGTGGGTGGCGCGTCGGTACAGGGTATCGCAAGCGGTAAGGGCACGGCTGTCAGCTATGGCGTGATGGCGAACGCCCTTTATGATTTCAATCTTGGTGGCGCCCTGGGTGGGCTGACGCCCTATATTGGCGCCGGCGCTGGCTATATTTGGCTCGACTATCAGGATGTTGGCGCGCGTCGCTCAACTGGTGAGCGGGCTGTGTATAATGGCGATACGGGTGCCTTCGGATATCAGGCTATTCTCGGTTTCTCCGTGCCCATCAGCGGCGTCCCTGGCCTTGCAGTCACTGCCGAATATCGTTTCATGGGCACGCTCGGGCATGACATTAACGGAACTGGTAACATCACCTCGGGTTCTGGCGTGTCACAGACTCGCCTCAACTCGGATGTTGATAACTTCAATCACTCGCTGCTCGTTGGCCTGCGCTACGCCTTCAACGCTGCGCCGGCGGTTGCCGCCGCGGCTCCGGTTGCGTCTGCCCGCACCTTCCTGGTCTTCTTTGACTGGAGCAAGGCTGACCTGACGGATCGTGCCCGCCAGATCATCGGTGAAGCCGCTTCTGCTCGTGGCGCTGGCGTGACTCGCATTGAAGTGAATGGCTTCACGGACCGTTCCGGCCCGGCGGAGTACAACATGCAGCTGTCCATCCGCCGTGCCAATGCGGTGGCCGCCGAGCTGGTGCGCCGTGGTGTGCCGCGCAATGAAATCGTGACCCGCGGCTTCGGTGAGGAAAATAACCTGGTGCCGACGGCTGATGGTGTGCGTGAACCGCAGAACCGTCGCGTTGAAATCATCCTGCGGTAATCTGGTAAATCCCGCATGGGACGAAACGGGGTGCGCCTTTGGGCGCACCCTTTTTTATTGGCTGGGTATTTGGCCCCTACATTTGGATCTTTTGCCGCCACCCATGGCCCATTCAGCAAAGTTCCGATCCTTTCGGCCTTGATTTGACCGCGCTGAACGAATATCGTTGACTGAGTCTTTTTCCTGTTAACAATAGTTAAAGGCGCGCAGGGAAATCCATGACAATAGGGAGATATACGCTTGCTGCAGCGGCCTTCTTGGCATTCCCGCTATTGGCACAGGCCCAGCCCGTAACCGGGCTTTATTTGGGTGCCGGCTTTGGCGGCAATTTTTTAGAAAAAACCGATATTACAGGCACTTGGCGTTCTCAAAGGACCACCTTGCAGGGTGAAAGCGCCGAATTCGATTGGGGTTTTGGCACGGTCTTCAGCTTGGGATGGGGCTATGGAAATGGCCTGCGCGCTGAAATCGAAGGCAGTTATCGTCTTAATGAGGTTTCGGGCCACACCATATATCGCCTGGAAAAATCAAACCCAACGGGCACCGCCTATAGCTACGGGGTTATGGCGAATGTCCTTTACGATTTTGATTTGAATGGCGCCCTGGGCGGCATTTCCCCCTACCTTGGCGTTGGTGCTGGCTATATTTGGCATCAGTATGGTGATGTCGGCTATCGGGTAAACCGGAGCTTGGACAATACCTACCAGGGAACGTCGGGCGCTGCCGCGGGGCAATTGATTGCCGGCCTTTCTTTACCGATAACCTCCGTGCCTGGCCTCAGCCTTACCGGTGAATATCGCTACCTTGCTACGGCTGGACATAGCTTTGGGCGTAACACCTTCAATGGAGTGATCTATTCGGCCGATGTGGATGTGGATAACAAAAACCATTCAATCTTTTTTGGTTTGCGCTTCTCTTTCAATGCAGCGGCCGTCATTCACGCTTCTGCGCCCGTAGCCTCTGCCCGTACCTTCCTCGTGTCCTTCGATTGGGGTAGGGCTGATCTGACCGACCGCGCCCGTCAAGTCATCGGCGAAGCCGCTGCGGCGCGTGGGCAGGGCGTGACCCGGATTGAAGTCAATGGCTTTTCGGACCGCTCCGGCCCGGCCGATTACAACATGCAGCTTTCGGTCCGTCGCGCCAATTCAGTCGCCGCGGAACTCGTGCGCCGTGGTGTGCCGCGGAATGAAATCGTGACTCGCGGCTTTGGCGAAGAAAACAATCTGGTGCCGACAGCCGATGGCGTGCGTGAACCGCAGAACCGTCGCGTGGAAATCATCCTGAGGTAATCAGGTGCGGCCCCGCCGCGAGAATGAGGGGGCGCCGCAGGGCGCCCCTTTTCGTTTGCGACGCCCTGACAAAGCGCTCACCCCGAAAGCTTGATGCCGGTCAGCTCCACCAGCGCCCGCCAGCGTGCCAGCTCTGCTTTTTGAAACTCTCCGAATGGTGCCGATCCCATGGGAGCCGCGACAAAACCTTGGGACTGGAGTCGTTCGCGCATGGCGGGCTCAGCCAGGATCCGAAGCAAGGCATCCGACAAGCGCGTGATGATTTCGGGCGCGGTGCGCGCCGGCGCCCAAAGCCCGAACCAGGCATCCACCGCAAGATCAGGTGCGTTCAGTTCCGCGAAGGTCGGCACATCGGGCGCTTCGGGCAGGCGCGCCGGGGCGCCAATGCCAAGCGCCCGCAGCCGGCCTTCGCGCACCAGCGAAACCACCTGAGGCCAGGTCGAGACAAAGAAATCCACCGTGCCGGCAATGGTATCCGTGGTCGCCTGGGCGCCGCCGCGATAGGGCACATGGGTTGCGTCCAGCCGTTCCCGCCGCGCGAAGGTTTCGGCAATCACATGGCTTGCGGAACCGGCGCCGGAAGAGGCGTAAGTCACCTTGCCGCCATTGCGGCCCTTGGCCGCCAGTTCGGCGAGTGTCTTGGCGCCGCTGACCGGCACCACCAAGGCGTGATGCACCGTGGCAAGCTTGGCGATGGGCGCGAAATCCGCGATGGGATCAAAGGGCAGGGAAGGTAGCATGGCCGCATTCGCTGCATGGGTCTGATTATTACCCAGCGCCAGCGTATAGCCATCCGCTGCCGCTTGGGCGACCGCATGCGTTCCAACCACTGCCGCGCCACCAGGCCGGTTATCCACCACAAACGTACTGCCGGGCATCGCTTCCTGAAGCGCGGCAGCCAGGGTGCGCGCCAGCACATCGGTTGATCCACCCGGCGGATAGGCCAGCACAATGCGCACCGGGCGCGATGGCCAGGCTTGCGCGCGCGCCAAAGCCGGCATGGCAAGCATGGCTGCCGCAAGCAATACGCGACGTCGGATCATGTTCGTTTCTCCCGTTTTGGCGTTCAGCTTCAGCCCTCGCGCTGCGCCCTTGCGCGCTTGGCGGCCGGGCGTTCCAGGCAGCGCGCAAGCCATGCCTTCACCTTTGGAAAGGCCGCGAAATCATAGCCATTCATGAAGGAGCCATAGAGCACGGAAGCAAGGTTGAGATCGGCGATGGTGAAGCCATTGCCCACCAGATAATCCCGTGTCGCGAGTTCCGATTCCAACACTGCCAGCCGCTGATCGGTCGCTTCCTTGCCGAGCGTGGCCTCCGCCGCGATGCGATCCGCGGGCGGGCGAAGAAAGGCATTATAGGCCCAGCGCATCACATGCGGCTCAACCTCGGTCGCCGCCCAAAGCGTCCATTGCAATACGCGAGAGGCGTCATTGCCGACGGGCATCAAGGGCGCACCGACCTTGCCCGCGATATGCAGATTGATCGCAAGGCTTTCAAACAACACCAGATCGCCATCTTCCAAGGCGGGGATCTTGTTGTTCGGGTTGATCGGAAGCGGGCGTTCCAGCTTGGAGCCGGGTACGACGCCAATAGGGATTACTTCATAAGCAAGCCCGGCTTCTTCGGCGGCCCAGATGCAGCGAAAGGCGCGGGAACGGGCGATGCCGTGGATTTTCAGCATGAGGTTTTTCCTGTCCTGTTCTGGCGTTGTCACATGCCGCCAATGTAATTCGGCCCGCCGCTGCCTTCTGGCGTGCACCAATCAATATTCTGCGTCGGGTCCTTGATGTCGCAGGTTTTGCAATGCACGCAATTCTGCGCATTGATCACCAGGCGCGGCTTGCCTTCTTCCACGCCCACCGCCTCATAAACCCCGGCGGGGCAATAGCGGCTTTCGGGGCTTGCGAATATGTCCCAATTCACACCCTGCCAAAGCCCAGGGTCGCGCAGTTTCAAATGCGCGGGCTGGTCTTCCTCATGATTCGTATTCGCCAAGAATACGGAAGACAGCCGATCGAAGGAATAAACGCCATCCGGCTTCGGGTAGGTGATCTTCGGCGCCTCCGAACCTTTTTCCAGCACCGCGTGATCTTCATGATGCGAAAGCGTCCAGGGCGATTTGCCGCGCGTGATATAGGTTTCAATCGCGGCATTGATCATGCCGCCCCAGAAGCCGAATTTCGCGAAGCCGGGGCGAATGTTCCGCACCGCCTCCAATTCCGGCCAGATCCAGGAATGGCGCAGCATTTCCGGATAGGCATTCAGCACCGGCGCGCGATTTTCCGAGGCGCAAGCGGCGGCGAGCGCTTCCGCCGCGATCATGCCGGATTTCATCGCCGTATGCGTGCCCTTGATCTTCGGCACATTCAGGAAGCCTGCCGAATCACCAATGATCGCACCACCGGGGAAAACCAGCTTCGGGATCGCCTGGAAGCCACCCTCGTTCAGCGCGCGCGCGCCATAGGCAATGCGCTTGCCGCCTTCCAGCATGGCGCGCACCGCCGGGTGCTGCTTGAAGCGCTGGAATTCCTCAAAGGGCGAAAGCCAGGGGTTTTGATAGTCCAGCCCAACAACAAAGCCGATGCTGACCAGATCATCGCCCAACATATAAAGCCACGACCCGCCATAGGTATCGGTGTTCAGCGGCCAGCCCACACTATGCCAAATCAGGCCGGGCTGATGTTTCTCTTTCGGGATTTCCCATAATTCCTTGATGCCCAAACCATAGGTCTGGGGTGCCACGCCTTCGCGCAGATTGAAGGTCTCGAAAAGCTTTTTCGTGAGCGACCCACGGCAACCTTCCGCAAACAGCGTATAACTCGCGCGGAGTTCCATCCCCGGCTGGTAATTCGGCCCCTTTTCGCCATCCTTCGTAATGCCCATCACGCCGGCCACCACGCCGCGCACCTGGCCATCTTCAATGATCGTCTCAGAAGCGGCGAAGCCTGGATAAATCTCAACGCCGAGCGCTTCCGCCTTGGCGCCGAGCCAACGGCAGACATTGCCAAGCGAGACAATGTAATTGCCGTGATTATTCATCGCCGGCGGTGTTGGCAGTTTGAAGGCCTTGGTTTCCGTCAGGAACATGAAGCGGTCATCACCGGCAGGGGTCGCCAGTGCCGGCGGATCATCACGCCAATCGGGAAGAAGCTCATCCAGCGCGCGCGGTTCCAGCACGGCGCCCGAGAGGATATGCGCACCGATCTCGCTACCCTTTTCAATCAGGCAGACCGCCATATCGGGTGCGAGCTGTTTCAGGCGGATGGCGGCGGCGAGGCCAGAAGGTCCTCCCCCCACGATCAGCACATCAAATTCCATCGCTTCCCGTTCTTCGGACATCACGCCACGCCTTTCCTCTTCACGAATTTACCCATGTAGCGAAGGCGCGGGTTGCGCGGAACCCCGCTCAGGGCCGATATGGGGGTGATGGAGCAGGAGAAATCCGCCTTTGCCGCCGCGCTCGCGCTGCAATGCGCTTGGGGGGCGGATGAGGCGCTGATGGAAAGCCCCGCGGATCGCCTGGCGGTGCGGGAGGCGCCTTCGCGCGCCCCGCCCGCGCGCCCCACGCCGGAACCGGCCCCGCGCCCCATCCGCGCTGCGCCGGTTGCGCCGGCTTCCGCCCCCCCCGCCCTGGCGCGGGCCGAGGCCTTGGCCGAAGCCGCGACCGATCTTGCGGCGTTGAAGGCGGCGATTGCGGCATTTGATGGCTCACCCTTGCGGGAGACAGCAACCAACCTGGTCTTTGGCGAGGGCATTACGGAGGCGGGCCTGATGCTGATTGGCGAGGCACCGGGCGCGGATGAAGACCGTGCCGGGCGGCCCTTTGTCGGCGCTTCTGGCCAATTGCTTGATCGGATGTTCGCATCCGTTGGCCTGTCGCGGGAGAGCAATTTCTACATCACCAATATCCTGCCCTGGCGCCCGCCCGGAAACCGCACGCCAACCGACGCTGAGGTGGCGCTTTTCCTGCCCTTCCTCCGCCGGCAAGTGGCGCTGATCCGCCCAAAGCGGCTGGTGCTGGTGGGCGGTGTTGCGGCCAAGGGGCTGATTGGGGGGAAGGAAGGCATTACCCGCCTCCGAGGCCGTTGGCATGAGGTGGAGATCGCGGGCCTTGGCCGCTTGCCGGCGCTGCCGACGCTGCATCCGGCCTATCTGCTGCGCAGCCCCGCTTCCAAGCGGGAAGCCTGGGCGGATTTGCTATTGCTGCGCCGCATGCTGGATCAGGCGCCGGGATAGGTCCCGTGGCGGAGTTTTTGGCCAATTGCCTGCATGGGCTGGAAGCGCTTGGCCCGGGTGGGCTTTGGGCCGTGATGGGGGCGCTGTTCTTGGCTGGGCTGGCAGGCGGGGCTACCCATTGCGCCGCGATGTGCGGGCCCTTTGTGCTGGCGCAATCAGCGGCGATGGCGGATCATGCGGCTTCGGGCGGGATGCTGCGGCGGCTCTCGGGCGCGGCGCTGCTGCCTTATCACGCGGGGCGGGCCTTGGGATATGGGCTGCTCGGCGCCTTTGCCGGCGGGCTGGTGGGCGCGGTCAGCCTCGGCACCGGCTGGCGTTTCGTGCTGGCGGGGATGTTGGCGCTGGCGGCGGTGCTGATGTTCGCACAAGCCTCCGCGCGTATCGCCGCGCTGCTGCCGCGCTTGGCCTCGCCCCGCCTGCCGGGCTTGCTGGAAGTGCGGCTTGGTCCGTTGTTGGCCGCGCCCACAAGGTTGCGCGGCGTGGCGCTTGGCCTGCTGCTATCGGCGCTGCCTTGCGGCTTGCTCTACGGCGCCCTGGCCGGGGCTGCGGCAACCGGCAGCGCCTTGGGCGGTGCGCTGGCCATGGTAAGTTTCGTTGCCGGCACGATTCCCGCGCTGATCGGCGTTGCTTTGCTCGGGCGCTTCTTCGGCAAAGACCACGGGCCGCTTATGCGCGGCCTGGCGGCGGGGTTGTTTGTGCTGAATGGCGTGGTGCTGATGGTGATGGCGGTAAGGGTGGCGGGGTAGGGGGCAGCAAGTCGCTTGCAAGAAGCCTTGGGATTGAAGTCTAGCGAAATACAGTATTGGACAAATTCGATTTTCCCCCGAAAAATTCTCGGAAGGCATCAATAGCGACCAGGGCGCCGGTATGCGGCGCTTCGATGTGGCGCTCGTGGAATTCTGGGCTGAAGCGCTCCAGCACGCGGGTTTGTTCCTCAGTCAGCGTGATCGTGCGTTCTGCGGTTGCGTTCTCCAACCGCAGCGGCCTTTCGTGTTTGGTCAGTAGGTAATGGCGCATCCAGACACCGCGCACCCGGCCTGAGGGAGACCTGCAGGCCCCTCAACCACCGCTCCTGCTCGACAAGGGTGGCGCCGTGGCAGGGATTGGCGAGGGCTTGGTCGAGGATCGCCTTTGGCTGCGCCAGTAGCGCGGCAATGAACTTCCAGGCCGCATCGCCTGCAAGTAGACCTTCGTGGTTCCTGGTGAAGGTGGTGGGATCCCACACCAGGTCATCAACGCCAAGCCTGACAAACCAGAGGAAAAAGCAGGTCAAACTCGATACGCTCGACGAATTGCCGTTCCGAATGGATCGAGTAGAAAGCTTGCAACAACAGGGCACGGATCAGTCCGCTCCGGCGGGATGGAGGCCCGACCGAATGGCGAATAGAGCGGGTCGAAGGCTGCCGAAAGATCCATCGGCGCGCTATTCACCAGGCCGCATGTCGCGCGCAGCGGATGATCAGGGCCCACCCGCTGTTCAAGATCACCATAGCTCAACAAGGAACCGGCCAGCGTGTCACTGCCGTGCATTGCAACCCTGTCCAAATGCGGCGATAGAGAGTCATAAATGGAGAGATTTGGGCTACGAATTTCAACAGCTCGTTAGAACCGCCAGCGGAACATTTGGTATTTGACTTTTTCATTTGGCCCTTGATCATGCACGTCTTGGTGAGCGTTAACGATACGCCACATATTGCGTTGACTTGCGCGTTGATGTAGCCAATTCGCCGTGAGGTTTGATAGGCAACAGGTTTATACGACTGCTTATCAATTTTCTGATCGGCTTTTTAGAAGCTTTGGCGTCAATAGGAGGATGAGGAAATGCCCCATGATTATGTCATCAGCGCCAGAAAGATTGAAAAGGGTAACTTTGTTGCCGAACCAGGTCCAGTTCGTTACCTACGCGTCCCATATAATGCTTCCGCAGCGCTGCCCGCATACGCAACTGCAGGTGCTGGCGATCTTGGGCTTTGGATTGATGAGGTGATCGGCCTTGCCGATGGGGATGAGAATCCAAATTCAATAAGCCTACGTGGCGATATTCTCGTCTTTGTCCATGGATATAACAATTCTCCAGAGACCATCCTGTGGCGCCAGCGACGACTTAATGAGGACCTCAAGGCGGAAGGCTGGCGGGGTGTTGTTATCGGGTTTGACTGGCCCTGCGAAGAGAAGCCACTGAATTACCTTGAAGATCGCAAGGATGCTGCCGCTGTTGCGTTGGAATTGGTGCGCAGTTGCGTGAAACGCATTATGAAGGCACAAAATCACGGCTGCGAAACCAATATCCATCTGATTGGGCATTCGACCGGTGCCTATGTGATCATGGAGGCTTTCGCCCAGGCGGAGAAGGACGGCGAATTATTCAAAAGCCCATGGCGGATTGGCCAAGTGGCCTTCATCGGTGCCGATGTAGCAGCTCATGCTCTTTCCAGTGGGGATGACTGGGCAGCCCCGATGTTCCGACGTATCATGCGACTCACCAATTACACAAACCCTTACGACTCCGCCCTTGGCATTTCGAACGCCAAACGGCTTGGAACAGCGCCCCGTGTTGGGCGCGCTGGTGCACCATTAGACCCTGATCCAAAGGTAGCGGATGTGGATTGCGGTCCATATTTCTCCTCACTAAATCCTGCGAATGCGATATTCGCCAAAGATGCTAATTTCACCCATTCCTGGCACGTGGGAGATCGCGTTTTTGCCCGTGACCTCGCGATGACCCTTGAGGGTGCCATTGATCGCCGCGCCATCTCAACGCGGCGGATTGAGGGAGGCAGGCTGACCTTGTGCAACGAGCCGAGGCCACCTTACATGCATGCCTGGAACATCCGGGGCGTTACTGGTGGTAGCAGCCCCCCGTCCTCCTAGTGGCGCGATTCATTCTGACTTTTCATGATCGCAGGACGTCGACTCGCAACCACTAGCCACATATTTGGTGGGCCGATTGACACTGCTGTCGGGATCCAACAGCAGCGATCAGACCACCAGGCCGCCTGGACACTAAATCTCAGCCACGTCTGGAAGATGCGGGTGTTACGAAATTAAAATGATTTCTTGACGTTTATTCCAGCTCTTTCGCGACGCGCCTGAATTGCTTGAGCTTGCTGAACCTACACTCGATCAGGCAACAATGAGCGTAAAGGAGCTTGCCAATAGGAAGCTTTTTTGCACGGGACCGATTTTTCGGGATGACAGCGATGGCATTTTTCTCTGCAATTGTTTCGCGAAAGGGGGCGGCATCTTGGGTGGTATCTGCGATGAAAAAATCTGCAGAAAGTCTATCAATCAGCGCATGGGCTTCGCGATAATTTCCACGCCGGCCGAAGGAAAGAATAAATGGTAGCGTAGTGCCTAAGGCGCGCATCGCAATATGGATTTTCATGCTCAGTCCGCGGTGCAAGTAGGCAGGGGCTTGATCTTCTCTGCAAGGTATTGCCGATTGCACCGTCAACTTATTTCGATCATCTGGCAGAGCGCGCCGATCCTGCGCTTCTGTCTGATCGGGCTAAGCGGGATACGTTGCTACTGGCGGAAATCAAGCGAATGTATAAGGCGCATTTCGAGGTCTATGGCGCGCAGCAGTTCCGGCATCAGTTATATCGAAAAGATTTCAGCGTCGCGCGCTGTACTGTTGCCCGTCTAGTGCGCGCCAACGGGATTGAGGAGACATTTCGCGGGAAAACGCTGCGGACGAGCTTTTCCGATGAGGCGCCACCTTGTCCGAGGGATCCTGCCAATCGGCAATGCCAGGCTGCGGCGCCGAACCGACTTTGGGTCTCTGATTTGATTTGGCGTGTTTGGTCGTATTTTCCGGAGAGCCAAGTGATTCCACTTGGCTTGAAAATGCTCACCGCATTGCGCCCTTCAGCACGATGGTGATCTCATCCAGGATCGCCGGATCATCAATGGTGGGGGGTACGGTATAGGGTTCAGCATCGGCGATCTTGCGCATGGTGGCGCGCAGGATCTTGCCGCTGCGTGTCTTCGGCAGCCGTGCCACCACCTTCGCATCCTTGAAGGCAGCAACAGGCCCGATCTTTTCGCGCACCAGTCCGATCAGTTCGCGCGCCAGCGCATCTTCGGGCTTGTTCACGCCGGATTTCACCACCACCAGGCCGAGTGGCACTTGCCCCTTCAGCGTATCGCGCACGCCAACCACGGCGCATTCGGCGATATCAGGATGCGCCGCCAGCACTTCTTCCATCGCGCCCGTCGAAAGCCTGTGGCCCGCGACATTGATGATGTCGTCCGTCCGGCTCATCACCGAAACATAGCCTTCTTCGTCAATCATTCCGGCATCGGCGGTGCTGTAATGGCCGGCAAAATGCGAAAGATAGGCTTCCTTGAAGCGTTCATCCGCATTGTAGAGTGTCGGCAAGGCTGAGGGAGGCAAGGGCAGCTTCACCGCAAGACTGCCGATTTGTCCGCGCGGGACCGGCCGCCCCGCCTCATCCAACACCACCACATCATAACCAGGTGCGGGTTTGCCGCCGGAACCGGCGCGGGTTGGGAAAAGCCCCAAGCCGCGGAAATTGCCGGTGATGGTCCAGCCGGTTTCGGTTTGCCACCAATGATCCACTACGGGCTTTCGCAACAGGCGTTCCGACCAGGTGATGGTATCGGGATCGCAGCGTTCACCGGCAAGATAAAGCGCTTCCAGCTTCGACAGATCATATTTCTTCAGAAAAACGCCTTCCGGGTCTTCCTTCTTGATGGCGCGAATGGCGGTGGGGGCGGTGAATAACAGCTTCACGCCATGATCCGCGCATACGCGCCAGAAGGTGCCGGGATCGGGCGTGCCAACTGGCTTGCCTTCAAACAACACGGTGGTGCAGCCCGCGAGTAGCGGCGCATAAACAATATAGGAATGCCCGACCACCCAACCGACATCGGAAGCCGCCCAGTAAACATCGCCGGGCTTCATGCCGTAGACGAGTTCCATGGAATGATGCAGCGCTACCGCATGCCCGCCATTATCGCGCAAGATCCCCTTGGGCTGGCCCGTGGTGCCTGAGGTATAAAGTATATAAAGCGGATCAGTGGCCGCGACAGAAACGCAAGGATGCGGCGCGGCGGCTGCTTCGGCCGCCAGCAAATCCTCATCACGACCCGGCGTCATGTCGCAGGGCGCTTGCGGGCGTTGCAGGATCAGCACGGATGCTGGCTTATGCGGGGAAAGCGCAATCGCTTCATCCAATAGCGGCTTGTAGTGCACGACGCGCCCAGGTTCCAGGCCGCAGGATGCGCTGATGATCGCTTTCGGTTTGGCGTCCGCAATGCGGCTGGCAAGCTCCGCCGCCGCGAAACCGCCAAACACCACGGAATGCACCGCGCCAAGCCGCGCGGCCGCCAGCATGGCAATCGCTGCTTCCGGCACCATGGGCATATAGATCACCACGCGGTCGCCCTTGGTAATGCCACGCGCGGCCAAGGCGCCGGCCAGCTTCGCCACGCGGTTCTGCAATTCGGCATAGGTGATGCGCTGCACCTGCCCGGTCATGGGGCTGTCATAAATGATCGCATCCTGCTGCCCGCGCCCGGCAGCAACATGGCGGTCTACGGCGTTGTGGCAGGTATTCAACGCCGCATCGGGAAACCAGCGACCATAAACCCCCATCGAGGCATCAAAAATGCGCTGCGGCGCGCGGTCCCAATCAAGCCCGCGCGCGGCTTCCGCCCAATAGGCTTCCGGGTCGCGCTTCCAGCGCGCATGGGTCGCGTCATATTGCGAAGCCTCGGACATGGTTTCCCCCTTTTTGCGACAGCGCCGAATTGGACTTAGCGTGCCGCCTTGGCGGGGCGCAGCGCAAGCCCCGATTGAATAATCGCGCGTCACGGCCCCCGGTTTTGCGATGGCGCAAGCCCGCCGCCGAGATTTCTGGAAACCTGCCACCGAAGCATGCGAGACTAAGGCCATGGCACCGCCTCGCCCCACCTATGGCCGGAACGCCCGCCCGTGAGCGGCTTGCTCCGCCGCGCCCTTGGGCTGATCGGGCATGGGCTGAGGCCCCCCTTGCGGGAATTCCTGCGCGCCCGGGCGCATTTTCACGCCGCACTCCCCGCCGGCCCGCTAATCGCGCAGAACTATGTGGTGTTTGACCTGGAATCGACCGGGCTTGATGTCAGCGGCGGAGATCGGGCGATTTCCATCGGCGCCGTTCGGCTGCGCAATGGCGAAATCCGCGAAAGCTTCGTCACCCTGATCAATCCCGCCCGCGCCATCCCGCCAGGCTCCATCCGCTATCACGGCATTACCGATGCCATGGTGGCCGATGCGCTGCCGGCGGCCGAAGCACTCGCCCGTTTTCGGGATTTTGCTGCCGATGATGTGCTTGTTGCGCATAATGCCGCCTTCGACCGCACCCTGATCTATGCCGAAGAATTTCGCGGCGCGCCCGCCATCGGCAATCCCTTCCTGTGCAGCCTTGCGACCTCGCGCTGGCTCGATCCTGAGGAAGCGGATCATTCGCTTGATGGGCTATGCGGGCGGGCGGGGATTGTGATCACGGGCAGGCACCAGGCCTTGGGGGATGCGGCAGCCACGGCTGCGCTCTGGGTTAGCCTTATGGCGCGCGCTGCGGCGCGGGGTGTGGATGATCTGGCCGAATTGGTGCGGCGCAGCCGCATGACCGCCGCCATGGCCGCGACGGCAGAGCATTTTTGAGCAGGCCGCCTACCAGACCTGCCCGGTAAAACCAGCAAAGCTGGTGCGGGAGAAGCTGCGCACAGCCTTCAAAGCCTCCCGCAATGCCTGCCGCGCTTCCTTGGGCATGGCCGCCGTATCCACCAGATTGCCCGGTCGGCGGCCGGCCGCGATGTCAGCCAATTGCTGTCGTAGCAGCACATCAAGCAGGAGTGAAAAGGCGGCTTGCAAGGCGCTCGCCTCCCGCGCCGTGATACTGCCGCGCGCCGCCAGGGCCGCGATGCGCTGAGCCGTCCCTGTTTCATTCATGCCATCGCGCAGCGCCAAAAGCCGGGTTGCAGCCACCAAGGGCATAAGCCCATGCAGCTTCAAATCTGTTCGGCTGCCAGGCCCGGGCTCATCATCGGCAAAACCACCGAACAGCGTCAGCCCAACATGCAGGCTGGCATTCTGCGCTGCCATGGCGGCAAGCCAGGCGGGGCGCGCCGCCAATAGACCGGCCAGATGTTGGCGGAGCGCGAAAGCCGCAGCTTCATTCGCCTGCGCGGGACGGAAATCAAATACGATATCGCCAAACAGCAAGGCCGCGCCGACCCGGCGATTGGACCAAATGCCCATCTGATCGCGCCATTGCCGCGCAGTTTTTCGCCACAGCGGATTGCGCGCCATGATCCCGCCAGGGCAAAGCGGAAAGCCCGCCTGATCAAGGCGCTGATTGAAATCTTCGGTAAAGGAGCGGAACCAGGCATCCACCGTAGCGTGGTCCCGATCCGGATAGTCTTCCAATATCATCCCATTATCCTGATCAGGCGTCAGCAAGCTTTCGCCCCGCCCCAGGCTGCCCATCACCAGCAGCGTGAAGGGCACCGGCGCCGTGCCATGATCGGCGATGGTTTCCGCCAGAATGCGCCGATGCAGATCAAGGTTGATGCCATTGACCAAGCGCACCACGGCGTCAGCCGTCAGCCCTTCCGCCAGCAGGGCGCGGGCAATGCCGGCCTGGGCGGCTTTGATCGCCGTGACATCGCCTGACAGCGCCTCAAGATGCGTCAACAACCCGCCGGAGACGGCCGCGAGGGCCTCGGCCCGATGCAGCATGCCAAGGCAGCGCCCCGCCGCATCCAGCACCGGCAAATGCCGGAGGCCATGCTGGCGCAGCAAGGCAATGGCGCGCCAGAGCCCCTCATCCGGGGCGCAGGCGATCAGCGGCGCGGTCATGGCGGCGGCAAGCGGCACTTCCGCGCCAAGGCGAAACACCACGCGCCGCGCGATGTCCTGCTCGGTCAGAATGCCAATGGCGCAGCCGGCTCCATCCAGCGCCAGGATGGCGGAAGCCCGCGCGGCCGCCATGGCCGCGATGGCCTGACCAAGGGGCGTTTCAGCCGATAGCGCCGGTGGTGCCGCAGCCATGGCTGCGCTGGCAGGGCCAGTCAGGACGGCGATGGGGGCATGGCCGGGTGCAGTGGTGAGCATGCCTTAATCTATGCCAAAACGGGCCGGCCAAGGCATGAAAAAAGCGACGCCGTCATCGGGCGCCGCTTTCGTCACATCAGCAGGGCAAGGCGGCTGCGCCGCCCCTGCCAAGGCTTACTTATCGTCTTCCGCGTAAATATCGCGGTCCTTGGTTTCCGGCACGAAGAAGGTGCCGATCACCACCGTCATCAGCGCAATGACGATGGGGTACCATAGACCGTAATAGACATCCCCCGTCTGTGCGATCATGGCGAAGCTCGTTGCCGGCAGCAGCCCGCCGAACCAGCCATTGCCGATGTGATAGGGCAGCGACATGGAGGTATAGCGGATGCGCGTTGGGAATAGCTCCACCAGCGCCGCCGCGATTGGCCCATAAACCATGGTGACATAAATCACGAGCAGCGTGAGCACGCCAATCAATACCGCCGGCTGTTCGCGAAAAATGTCGAAAGGCGAGGACATTTTCACGACCGAAGGGTTGGACGCCGCCGGATAGCCCGCCGCCGTCAGCGCTGCCGCCAAATCCCGTGCGAAGGTCGCGCTATTGGCTGGGAGTGGCTGCTGGCCCTGGATATGCACGGTGGCGACCGTGCCGGCCGGGGCGTGTTCAACGGTGTAATTCACCGAAGCCCGCGCCAGCGCTGCCTTGGCGATATCACAAGGCTGGGTGAAGCGCGCCGTGCCGGTCGGGTTGAACTGGAAGGAACAGCCTGCGGGGTCGGTCACAACCCGCACCGCAATGGTCTGGTGCGCCTTGTGCAAATCAGGGTTGGCTTCCGCACTCAGCAGCTTGAACAGTGGGAAATAGGTAACTGCGGCGATCAGGCAGCCGCCCAGAATGATCGGCTTGCGGCCGATCCTGTCGGACAGCCAGCCAAACAGCACAAAGCCGCCAGAACCCAGCACCAGCGACCAGGCAATCAGCATATTGGTGGTGAAGCTATCCACCTTCAGCACCTGGCCCAGGAAGAACAGGGCGTAGAATTGCCCCGTATACCAAACCACTGCCTGACCGGCGACGAGGCCGAGCAGCGCAAACAGCGCTACCTTGGCATTCTTCCACTGAAAAAAGGCTTCGGAAATCGGCGCCTTGGAATGCTTGCCTTCCGCCTTCATCTTTTGGAAGGCCGGGCTTTCTTCCATCTGCAAGCGGATCCAGACGGAAATGCCAAGCAGCACGATCGAAAGCAGGAAGGGCACGCGCCAGCCCCAGGCCTTGAAGGCATCCGGGCCTACCGCAAGCTGCGTGAACAGAATCACGAGCAAAGACAGGAACAGACCCGCGGTCGCGGTGATCTGAATGAAGCTGGTGTAGAAGCCGCGTCGGCCATGTGGCGCGTGTTCGGCCACATAGGTCGCTGCACCGCCATATTCGCCACCCAGAGCCAGGCCTTGCAGCAGGCGTAGAATGATGAGGACAACGGGTGCGATAATGCCGATCTGATCAGATGTGGGCAGGATACCGACCACGAAGGTGGAAGCGCCCATGATCAGGATGGTGATCAGGAAGGTATATTTGCGCCCGACCAGATCGCCGAGGCGGCCAAACACCAGCGCGCCGAAGGGGCGCACCAGGAAGCCTGCGGCAAAGGCGATCAGCGCAAAGATGTTGCGCGTGGTTTCCGGGTATTGGCTGAAGAAGTTGGCGCCGATAACGGCAGCCAGCGAGCCGTAAAGATAGAAATCATACCATTCGAAAACGGTCCCGAGGGAGGAGGCAAGGATGACCTTCCTTTCCTCACGGGTCATGGGCCGCGGCTCAGCCGCGCTGCCCGCTGTTGATGCACTCATTACCGACGCCTTCCTTCTCATCTTTCGTTGTCGGCGTGCCGCAGGCCTGGCCTGGGTCGCCGGTTGGCAGGACGCGCCTCCCATCGCGGTTTTGGCGGCCGATGCGCGCGACGGTGCTGGCGCCATGCCACGAGGCAAGCGGTGAAGTGATGCGGGGGAACGGAGCGTTTCGCAACAAAAAATTAAGCAAAAAGATATTTTTTACTGAAAATGTCTTGTGAATTACAGGAATTTCAGAAAAAAATATGAAAATTTGGTCATGAAATTCCAGCTCACGGATAAGTGAATTTTCCCAATGCGCGGGCGCGCTGCGGCAAGGCCGCCAATCATGGCGCCCGCCAAACCGCCTATGCTTTGCCTTTGTCAGGTCGCGGTATCGCTTCCCGCGATGAGCCGCGCCGAAAGCCCCGCCGGGTCGAAGGCGCGCTCCATCTCCTGCTGGCAGGAGACCATGTGAAACCGAAGCGCACCGCGGATCGCCGGGCCTTCGCCTTTGCGCTGGTCCGGGTGGATCGGCAGGGTCGCGAAAAGCGGTGCCTCGGCCAGCAAAGGCAGGGTTCTGGCATCATGCGGCGCGGCCAATTGCAGCCCGGCCAAATGGCCTGGCAGGGCTGTCAGGCTGGCTGCAAAGGCTTCCTGCTCCTCAGCGGGCGGGGCTTCCTGCGCCATGAAATCTGCGTGCAGTGCGACCAATTGCTCCAGCAAAAATGCCTCCCGGCCAGGGCAGAAGGGGCGCAACCAAGCCTCGGCCAGGGCGACGACATCGCTTTGCGCCGCAAGGAAGACCTGCCAGCGGCAATGGTTAAGCGCAGCCTGGAAATCGGCATTGCCGAAGAAAGCTTTCTCATTTCGCCCGATCTTGACCCGGCAGTAATCCAGCACGGTCTTTTGCGCCACAAAGGCGCCCTGGCGGTGCAGAAAATCCCCAAACTCCCGGGGCTCCTGAGAAGGGAGGCTGCCCAGCAGGCGGCGGAGAAAGCGCATCGGGGGGCATTCCCTTCAAAAACCTTGTTGCAGCTACATTACCACCGTGTTATCGCCGACGCTGAAACGGGCTGTCAAATGCCCGGATCGGGCTGCGTCGAGTCGTGGCTAGGGCAGGTCAAACAGGTCCCCCAACGGGGTGACCATCGGAGGAGGCAAGTTTATGCCATTGGTTGAATCTGGGGGTGCGCCGTCAAATACGGAAGCCCCTGCGGTGGATCCGGCCACCGCAAAGGCCTATTGGATCAAGACGTCCAATCTCATGTGGATTGTGCTGGCAATCTGGTTCGTGGCTGGTTTTGGCATCCATCTGATCGCGCGGGCCATTAATCCGATCCATATTCTGGGCTTTCCGATGGGCTTTTACATGGCCGCGCAGGGCAGTCTGATCGTCTTCGTCGTTGCACTCTTCTGGTTCGCCAAGCGCCAGAATGAGATCGACGAAGAGCACGGCGTGCAGGAGGATTGATCCCATGAGCGGCGCTGCCAAGGAAAAAGACCCCTTTATCGCCTCGCTCGGCAAGATTTATGCCGGCTATACGGGCGGTTTCGCGGCCTTCGTGATCCTGATCGCCATTCTTGAACAGATGGGCGTGCCGGATCGTATTCTGGGCTATCTTTTCGTCGGCCTGACCATTGGCGTCTATGCTTATATCGGCATTATCAGCCGCACCCAGGCGGTCGCTGAGTATTACGTCGCCGGGCGGCGCGTGCCTGCGCTTTATAATGGTATGGCAACCGGTTCTGACTGGATGTCGGCCGCAAGCTTCATCGGCATGGCGGGCAGCCTTTACGCCCTTGGCTATGGTGGCCTTGCCTTTATCCTGGGCTGGACCGGCGGTTACATGCTGGTGGCCATTCTGCTGGCGCCGTATCTGCGTAAATTTGGCCAATACACCGTGCCGGACTTCCTGGGCGCGCGCTTCGGTGGCAATGCGGCCCGCCTGATTGGCGTCATTGTCCTGATCACCGCGTCCTTCGTTTATGTCGTGGCGCAGATCGTGGGCGTTGGCATCATCACGCAGCGCTTCCTGGATGTGTCCTTCGGCGTCGCGGTGTTTGTGGGCCTGGCAGGCATTCTGGTCTGCTCGATGCTGGGCGGCATGCGCGCCGTGACCTGGACTCAGGTGGCGCAATATATCGTGCTGATCATCGCCTATCTGATCCCGGCCTTCCTGATGTCGGCCAAGATCACCGGCGTGCCGCTGCCCCAGATCATGTATGGCTTCGCTTTGGAACGGATCGAGGGCCTGGAAAATGGCTTCCGCGCTGCGGGCATGACCCCGCCGCCCGGCGTGACCGGCTGGCATACCGCGCCCTTCATCGGGGCGAATGGGCAGTTCAACATCCAGTCTGCGGTGAATTTCTTCGCTCTGGTTTTCTGCCTTATGGTCGGCACGGCGGCGCTGCCGCATATCCTGATGCGCTACTTCACGACGCCGTCGGTGCGTGAAGCGCGTCAATCCGTGGCCTGGTCGCTGTTCTTCATTTTCCTCCTGTATTTCACGGCACCGGCCTATGCGGCTTTCGCCAAGGTGGAAATCTACCAGAACATCATCGGCCAGCCGATCGCGAGCCTGCCGGATTGGATCAAGAACTGGCAGATCATGTCGCCCTATGGGGTGCCGTGGATCAACATCGTGGACGTCAACCGAGACGGCATCCTGCAATGGAATGAATTCCGCATCCATGCGGATGTGGTGGTGCTTGCCACGCCGGAAATCGCAGGCCTGCCTTATGTGATCGCGGGTCTGGTGGCCGCGGGTGGTCTGGCAGCGGCGCTGTCCACCGCCGATGGTCTGCTCCTCGCGCTTGCCAATGCGCTGTCGCATGACGTCTATTACAAGATGATTGACCGCAACGCGCCGACCGCGCGCCGGCTGATCATTTCACGCGTGCTGCTGCTGATTGTGGCGCTGGCTGCGGCTTGGGTCGCGGGGAATGCCGGGGCGGATATTTTGTTCCTGGTTGCCTGGGCCTTCTCCATCGCTGCTGCCGGCCTATTCGCGGCTCTGGTGATGGGGGTTTGGTATAAGAAAACCACCAATACCGCGGCCTGCGTTGGGATGGCTGTGGGTTACGTGCTGACCTTCGGCTATCTGATCCATTCGGAATGGTTCGGGTTGGACTTCGTCCAGCTTTTCGGATCGAAGGATGCGATTATTGCCGCGGCACGGCAGGTTGGCACCATCAACCAGAGCTTTACCTCGGCTGAATTGCGTGCAGAAGCGGCGGCAATCCTCGCTAATACCGCGGCGGTGAAGGATGGGGCATTAGCTTGGTTCGGCAGCATCATCGGTATCCCGACGGATACTGTTGTGCTGCGCAACCGCGTGGTGGGGCGCCTTTGGGGGATCAACAATATCTCCGGCGGGATCATCGGCGTGCCGGTATCCTTCCTCACCATCTGGCTGGTGTCCAAATTCACCGAGGCACCCAGCCAGGCGATGCAGGATTTCATTGACGATATCCGCATCCCGAAGGGTGGCGTGCGTCTCGCTGACAAGCGCGAGGCGGTGGAGTAACAAAACTCCGCCTCGGCGGAGAAAGGATCGGGGCGGTTGCGGAAACGCAGCCGCCCCATCATTTAGCGCCTGATCCGCGAAGCCTGCAGGCCAGAGCGTTTTCAAGCCAAGTGGAAACCCTTCGCGGCTCGGAAAACGCGGAAAACCAGAACTAGAACGGTGAATCAGTCGCTCAAAAATGGTATGGCGTGATCCGTCAAAACGGATCGCGCTATAAGGCCCCATGGAAAGCAATTTCATCCTTGGCTATCTGCCCTTCTGGGTGGTGACCTATTTCCTGGCACTCACCGGCTGGGGCTGCATCGGGCGTTTCATGATGCAATTTTTCATGACGCCTGCGAATAGCAATTACATCTGGCGCGGCTTTCAGATGCTTACCGGCTGGGCGGTCTGGACCGCGGAACGCCTGGTGCCTTCCTATGTCTCGCCGCCTTTCCTGCCTTTGGTCGCGGCTTTTTGGCTTTTCGCGCTGCGGATGATCTTCGGCCTATTGATGGTGGGTTTCGGCTTTGCGCCGCGCATCAGCCCACCAGGGGCGGGGTAGCCGCCATGACACCGCAAAACCTTTTCGTGGCGACCGTCGCGACCTGCCTGCTGAATGGCATGATCAGCCCAACCTTGCCCGTGGTCTGGCACCTTTACCCCGTTTGGCTGCCGGAGCTTTTCCCGCCAACCAAGGAGGTTGTCTATTACGGTGCCTCGCTCATTGTCTCGACCGCGACGCTGTTGCTGGCTGCGGTGCCGGCGGCGATTTCCGAGCGGCTGGGCCTCAGCCTCGAAAGGGCGATGATGGTCTGGTTCGGTTCGGCGCTTTTGCTGGTGCTGCTGGGCTTGGGCTGAACGCGCTTTCCGTAAAGGCCTGTTTTCCCGTGCGCCCATTTGGGTTTAGGCTTTGGCCGATGGGGCCCGAATTTCCTCGGTGCCCATGCGTGAGGGCGCTGGCTTGGAACGGCTTGAGGCAATGGCGGATCTGGTCATCCGGCGCGCGGTCGGCTTTGCGAGCCTGGCTATCGTTCTGGTTTTCCTTTCGCTTTCCTTCCAATGGGCGCTCGCGCTGCGGTCCGGTGCCATGCTGGTGACCCTGCTTTGGCTGATTGTGCTGCTGAAGCTCGTCTATGTGCCAAGCCAGGATATGCGCCATAGCGAGATTTGGCTGATGGTGGCGGAGCGCCATTCCCCGGATGCGCTGCCCATGCAGACGGCGATGCGCACGGCCTTCGCGAATAGGCTCCGCTGGCATGCAGATAGGATCGGCGCCCTGGCGCTGACGCTATGGGCGTTTTACGTGCTGGTGAGCATCGTGACCTGAAGGCCGGCGCGCCTATTCCACCTTGATCCCGGTTGCCGCCACCACGCGCTGCCATTGCGGCACATCGGTTTCCAACAACGCTGCCAATTCAGCGGGACCGGTCAGCAAGGGCGTGGTGCCGGCGGCCGCAAAGCGCGCGCGCACATCGGGCAGGTCACGAATGCTGCCCAAGGTCTCCGCCATGCGGGCGATGATGGTGGGCGGCGTCGCGCGCGGGGCGGCGATGGCATACCAATTCAGCGCGACATAACCTGGCACGGTTTCGTTGATGGCGGGCGTATCGGGCAGCGCGGGCAGGCGCTTTGGCCCCGCCACACCCAAAAGCCGCGCGCGGCCGCCCTGCACATGCGGCAGGGTTTCCACCGTACTTGCAAAAACCATGTCTATTTCGCCGGCATAGAGCGCGGTCATGGCCGGCGCCGCGCCGCGATAGGACACATGCGTGAGATCGAGATTGGCGGCCAGCGCAAAAAGCGCCCCCGAAAGATGGTTGGAAGACCCAACCCCGCCGCTGCCGTAAGTGAGCCGCCCAGGCGCGGCGCGGGCGGCATGCACCACATCCTGCACATTTTGATACGGCGATGCGGCGCGCACCACCATGGCAGTTGGAATATCGGCAACCAGGCTCACGGGCGCCAAGGCTATGCGCGGATCAAGCCCGCGATTGGGGTAAAGTGCCGGCACGCTCGCGAGTGATGCGCTGGTCAGTACAAAGGCCGTGCCGTCGGGTGGCGATTGCACGACGGTATGAATGCCAATGCTGCCGCCCGCGCCGGGGCGATTTTCGATGATGAAGGGCTGCCCCAGCCTTTCCTTCAAATGCTCGGCTAATAAGCGGCCCACCAGGTCAATCGGCCCACCCGCGCCAAAGGGAATGATGATCCGCACTGGCCGATCCGGCCAGGCAGGCTGCGCGGCAGCGCGGGCGATGAAGGGCAGGGCAAGCGCTGAACCCAGCAGCAACCGGCGAGAGGCATTCTTCATGGCGGTTAATCCTTCACCGGCATTAAAGGCGGAAGCTTGGCGCTTGGGAATAAGGGGGCGCGATCAGATGCGCGGCAAATGCGGCGGAATGCGCATGCCAAGGGAAAGCGGCACGGGCCAGGCTTCTTCAATGACGCGCAGCTTCCTGAAGCCGGCAGCCAGATAGCCAGGCAGCGCGCGCGGGTGATCCGCATTGCAGGTATTCACCGTCACCGCCGGCAGCCCGATATGCCAGGCAGCATCCACCGCATGGCGCAGAAAGGCAGCGCCAAGCCCGGTGCCGATGGCCCAGGGCATCAGCCCGAAATAGGAAAGATTCGCGGTCTGGCCCGCGCGGTAGTCCAGCTCATAAAAACCGGCCGGTTCACCATCACGCATCAGCACATGCACGCTGACCGAGGGATGGCCGAGCAAGCCCGCCAATTCGGCATCGGTCGCAATGCGCCGCATCCACCAGAGCCAGGGCGCGCCCACCGTATCATATAGGTAGCGATAGAAGGGCACGGAGCAATGCAGCACCCTTTCCACCCGCGCATCGCTGGGCAAAGGCGGGGCGGGGCTGGCTGGCGGCGTATCCATGCGCAGGAACGTCACCTGCACCTTCAAGCGCTCAACGGGTTCGGAAGGCACCATAGGATTGGTCACTAGCGCATTTTCAAGCCAAGTGGAATCACTTGGCGGCTCGGGAAATGCGATCAGACAAAAGTTTAAAGTGACGCCCGTGAACGCGTGTGATCAGAATCCGCGCTAGGCATGGCTAAGTTTGAAATCATGTTATTTCTTCGTATGCATTAACGACCGTGCCTGGCATAGACATTATCGGCACGCTGCCCGCTGAAATCGGCGAGGTGATGACCTTTTCCGCCGCCATTTTCACTGAGGCGCCGCAGCCCGAAGCCGCGCGCGCGTTCATGGCGGTTCTGGTGCAAGGCGCGGATGCGAGCTTGCTCCGCGCCAAGGGGTTGGAACCGGTTTAGTGCGTTTCCCGTTCGCATTTGCTCACGGGCAACCCACTAAAACCCTGTCTGGTCGCGTTTTCCGTAGAGCCGAGTGTTTCCACTTGGCTTGAAAATGCTTCAGGCGCCCAAAGCAAACCCCTCATACCCCTTCTCCGCCACCTCATCACAAATCCGCCGATACCGCGCCATGCCGCCGATATAGGGCATGAAAACGCGCGGCTTGCCCGGCACATTAGCGCCCAGATACCAGGAATGCGGCGTCTTCGGGAAAAGCGTGCGGTTGGCCACTTCCTGCACCTGCACCATCCAATCATCTACCGCATCGGGCTTGGCTTCAATGCGGGTCTGACCGGCGGCGCGCATATCCGCGATGCAGCGCGTGATCCAATCCACATGCTGCTCGATGGCAACAGGCATATTGGTGAGCACGGATGGGCTGCCTGGTCCGGTGATGGTGAAAAGATTGGGGAAGCCCACAACCTGTAGCCCCAGATAGCTACGCGGGCCTTCACGCCAGACATCGCGCAATGCCAAGCCATCACGTCCGGCGATATTCAGGTTGAATAGCGGGCCGGTCATGGCATCAAAGCCAGTGGCAAAGACAATGATATCCAGCGGATATTCGCCCTTGCTGGTCTTCACGCCATTGGCCGTGATGCGTTCAATCGGCTCGGCCCGCAAATTCACCACATCAACATTGTCGCGGTTATAGGTTTCGAAATAGCCGGTATCAATCGGCGGGCGCTTGGTCGCGAAGCCATGATCAATATCGGCAAGGATCGCGGCCTTGGCAGGGTCCTTCACGATCTGGCCGATCTTTTTCTTGAGGAAGTCCGAGACGATCCTATTCGCTTCCTCATTCGTCAGCACATCGCGGAATTCAGCGCGAAGCCTGAGGCCACCCCTCTCCCAGGCTTTCTCAAAAATCTCGTTCCGTTCTTCATCGGACACATCCAGGACGGAGCGATCCGCAATGCGCCAGGGATGGCCATTGACGGTGGAGCGCATCACATCGCGAATCTCGGCGAAATTCTCCCGCACATATTTCTTGAAATCATCGGTCAGTGGCGCATTGCGCGCGGGGATCGAATAATTCGCCGTGCGCTGAAACACGGTCAGGTGCTTCGCAGCCGCGCCAATCACCGGAATGGCCTGAATGCCGGTGGAACCGGTACCAATCACGCCAACGCGCTTGCCCGAGAAATCCACACCCTCATGCGGCCATTCGCCGGTGTGATACCATTTGCCCTGAAAATCGGGGATGCCTTCAATCTTCGGCAGATTGGCCGAAGAAAGGCAGCCGACAGCGGTGATCAGATAGCGCGCGGCGTAATGCCCGCCCTGTTCGGTCCGCACATGCCAAAGGTTTTCCGCTTCATCATAGCGCGCTGCCACCACCCGCGCGCCGAAGGTGATGTCGCGCTTCAGGTCAAGCTTATCGGCGGCGTAATTCAGGTAGCGCAGAATCTCGGGCTGGCTCGGATAGCGTTCGGACCATTCCCAGCCTTGCACCAGCTCATCCGAAAAGTGATAGCAATAGCTGTGGCTTTCGGAATCACACCGCGCGCCCGGGTAGCGGTTCCAATACCAGGTGCCGCCCACGCCATCGCCCGCTTCCAGCACATGGACGGAAAGCCCGAGGCGATCCCTGAGCGTATGGAGCTGATACATGCCGGCGAAACCGGCACCGATGATCAGCGCGTCATACAGCTTCGCCTCGGTCGAGGTGGCGGCCAGGGGGCTTACGGCGTCAAGCATGGCAATTTCTTCATGTTTTCTGGATGGGATTCTAAACTAACCCTTACCTTCCCCGGCGCCAAGCGGGGAGAAAAGCTTGTCATTTCGCACCCGCCGCCCACATAGGGGATGCGAAAGCGCCCGAAAGCCCCCTGCCCATCGGCGCCTTGCTGCGTTTTGGGAAAGACCATCACCGTGAATATTCAAACCCCTGCCCCTGGCCTGTCCACGGCCAATGCCACCCTGGAACCGCGCCCCTCCCGCGCGGAAGCGGAAGCCGCGGTGCGCACCCTGCTGCGCTGGGCCGGCGATGATCCGGACCGCGAAGGCCTGGTGGATACCCCCGCGCGCGTCGCCCGCGCCTATGAGGAATTCTTCGCCGGCTATGAAACCGACCCGGTGGATTTGCTCGCGCGGTCCTTCGAAGAAACCGATGGCTATGATGAAATGGTGATCCTGCGCGACATCCGCATGGAAAGCCATTGCGAACATCATATGGTGCCGATCATTGGCCGCGCGCATATCGCCTATCTGCCGCAGGGCCGCGTGGTTGGCATCAGCAAGCTGGCGCGCGTTCTGGAAGTCTATGCCAAGCGGCTGCAAATCCAGGAAAAGCTGACCGCGCAGGTCGCGAATACCATTGAACAGGTGCTGAAGCCGAAAGGTGTCGCCGTGGTGATTGAAGCGGCGCATCAATGCATGACGACCCGCGGCATCCACAAGCCCGGTGTGACCATGGTGACCAGCCGCATGCTTGGCGCCTTCCGCGATGATGCCAGCACGCGGCGCGAATTCCTGGCCATTATCGGCGGCCAGCGCGCGAATGTGATTGAAGGCTGAAACCTCAGCCCTCCCACGCCGAAGCGCCGCTTGACCAAGGGGCGCTTCGGCGCGCATGAGCCCCCATGCGCTTTACCACCCCACCAAGTCCCGAAGACCTGATCGAATTGGCCGAGGATGCGCTGGGCGCTATCCCGAAGCCCCTCCGCGATCTTTTGCAAGGTGTCGCTATTCTGGTGGATGATATTGCGGAGGAGGAAATGCTCCGCGAACTCGGCATCGAAAACCCCTATGAGCTGACGGGGCTTTATCTTGGCGTGCCGCTGACCGAAAAAAGCAGCGCCATGGCGCCGGAAGAACCGGACCGTATCCTACTTTTCCGGGAACCCATCCTGCTGGAATGGATTGAATCCGGGGAGGATTTGTTCCGCCTTGTACGGAACGTGCTGATCCACGAAATCGGCCATCATTTCGGCTTTTCGGATGAGGATATCGAAAGGCTGGAAGGCGGGGAGTAGCCCTAAGCCCGAGGGTTTGTGATGCACCCGGTTTCAACCAGCCCCGATCCATCCTAAATAAAAGTTCATGTCCATCACCTTCACCCTGAATGGCGCCGTGCGGGCGCTCCCCGCCGAAACACCCCCGGCCATGACCCTGCTTGATTGGCTGCGCGCGGCGGGGCTGACCGGCACCAAGGAGGGCTGTGCAGAAGGCGATTGCGGCGCCTGCACCGTGGTGATTGAGGGGCCCGATGGCGCCCGCGCCGCCGTCAATGCCTGCCTGATGACGCTGGGGCAGGCGCATGGCCTGGCGCTGCGGAGCGTGGAGGGGCTTTCCGCCCCCGATGGCGCGCCGCATCCCGTCCAGGCCGCGATGCTGGCCGCCGAGGCCACGCAATGCGGCTTTTGTACGCCGGGGATTGTCATGTCGCTTTACGCCCATGCGCGCATGGGCGGTGATGCGCATGAGGCTTTGGCCGGAAATCTTTGTCGCTGCACCGGCTATCGTCCGATTTTAGATGCGGTGGCGGTTTTGCCGGTGGCGGAGGATGCCGCGCCGTCCAGCCCCGTGACCGACGTGACCGCCCTTGGCCCGCCCGAGCATCGCTTTTTCCTGCCGCGCAGCCTTGATGAGGCGCTTGCGCTCCGGCGCGAACACCCAGGGGCGTGGATTTTGGCGGGCGGCACGGATTTGGGCCTGCGGTTTTCGGAACATCGCGACAATCCTGCCACCATTATTTGCCTGCGCGATGTTGCTGAATTGCGCGGGATCAGCGCGGGGCCAGAGGGGCTTTCGGTTGGGGCCGCGGAACCCTATGCCGCGCTGCTTGATCTGATCGCGGATGATCGGGATTTCGCGGCTTTTGCCGGGCTGCTGCGGCGCCTCGGGTCGCGCCAGATACGTGCCCTTGGCACGCTGGGCGGTAATTTGGGCACCGCAAGCCCCATCGGCGATGCGCTGCCGCCGCTGCTGGCGCTTGGCGCGCGGGTGACAATCGCCCGGCCTGATGGCACGCGCGATGTGGCGGTTGAGGATTTCCTGCTCGGCTATCGGTGCAATGCGCTGGCGGCGGAGGAGGTGATTGCGCGAATCTTCATCCCAAGACCAAAACCGGGCGCGATTTTCGCCGCCGAGAAGCTTTCGCGTCGGCACGATCAGGATATCAGCGCCATTGGCCTGGCCGTGCTGCTGGAACGCGATGGTGAGGTGATTACCCGCGCGCGCATCGCCCATGGCGGCTGCGGGCCGATGGCAGCGCGCGCTCCGGAAGCCGAAGCCCTGCTGCAAGGCGCGCCCTTCACCGAAGCGCAAGCGCGCGCGGCCGGTGAGGCTTTGGCGCGCACCATTACGCCCATGGATGATTTGCGCGGCAGCGCCGAATATCGCCGCGTGGCGGCGCGCAATCTTTTGCTTCGGCTTTATTGGCGCGCAGCCAGGCCAGATGCGGCGTCAGAAATCATGGCACTGCCGACGCCGCATGCGCCGCGGTTCATCGCGCCATGAATGCGCCACTCGCCCAAGGTGCAGCGCTCGCGCATGATTCCGCGCTTGGCCATGTGACGGGCCGCGTGCCCTTTGCGGATGATGTGCCGGAAGCGCCGGGGCTGTTGCATGGCGCGCTGTTGCTCTCGCCCGTCGCGCATGGCCGGCTTGGGGCTTTTGATGTTGCGGCGGCGCGCGCCATGCCGGGCATTGTTGCGGTGCTGACAGCGCGGGATGTGCCGGGGGCGAATGACATCTCGCCTTCCGGCCGCGAAGTTGAACCGCTTTTCGCCGATGGCGTCTTGCGCCATCACGGCCAACCGATTGCGCTGGTGGTCGGTGCAACACGCGATGCGGCGCTCGCCGCACTCGCTGCCCTGAAGCCGGAAATCGAAGCGCTGCCCGCCATTCTTTCCATTGAGGATGCGCTGGCAGCGGAAGCCTATTTGCTGCCGCCGCAGGAAATTACGGTGGGCGATGCGGCGGGTGCCATTGCTGCGGCGCCCATGCAGGCATCAGGCGAATTTCGCGCCGGCGGGCAGGAGCATTTCTATCTGGAAGGCCAGATCGCGACTGCCCTGCCAGGCGAGGATGGCGATATCGCCATCACCTCCTCCACCCAGCACCCGACCGAGGTGCAGCATATCGCAGCGCGCGTGCTGGGTTGCGATTTCAACCGCATCACCGTGCGCTGCCGGCGCATGGGCGGTGGCTTTGGCGGCAAGGAAAGCAATGCATCCTGGGTGGCAGCGGCGGCAGCACTTGCCGCGCGCGTCACGGGGCGGCCGGTAAAGCTGCGCCTTTCGCGCAAGGCGGATATGGCGGCGACCGGCAAGCGCCATCCCTTTCTGTATCGCTGGCGCGCTGGTTTTGACGCGACCGGGCGCATCACGGGGCTGGAGGCGATGTTCGCTGCCGATGGTGGGCATAGTCTTGATCTGACCGGCGGCGTGGTGTTTCGCGCCCTGACCCATGCGCTGAATTGCTATGAGGTGCCGGCGGTAAAACTGCGCGCATTGTCGCTGCGCACGAATATGGTCAGCCACACGGCCTTTCGCGGCTTTGGTGGCCCGCAGGGCGTTTTGCTGATGGAAGATGTGCTGCGCCATGTCGCTGCTGCCACGGGGCAGGATATGGAAGCGGTGCGCGCGCGCAATTTCGCGGGCGGCGAGAATGGCAGCAAGGCGCCTTATGGCCAGGCCATGGAAGGCGATTTGATCCGCCGCGTTTATGCTGAAGCCATGGAAGATGCCGGCTGGGCGGCGCGGCGTGCGGAAATCGCAGCCTTCAATGCGCAACATCCATTTCTGCGGCGCGGGCTTGGCAGTTTTGTGTTGGCCTTTGGCATTTCCTTCGGCCTCATGCATCTGAACCAAGCCGGCGCCTTGGTGCATGTTTATGCGGATGGTTCCATCCGGCTCAATCACGGCGGGACGGAAATGGGCCAGGGGCTCAATATCAAGATCGCGCAGGTGGTGGCGGATGCCTTTGGCGTGCCGATTGGCCGTATTCGCATCACACCCACCAGCACGGCAGAGGTGCCCAATACCGCACCCACCGCCGCTTCCACGGGTTCCGATTTGAATGGCTGGGCGGCGCATCTGGCCGCAAGCGCCATTCGCGAACGCATGGCCGCCGAAGCGGCGCGGCTTTGGGAAGTGCCGGTGGAAGTGATTGGCTTTGGCGAAGGCCGCGTCTTCGTCGCAAAACCCGGCGATAATCGCGCCATGGAGTTCGGCGATCTGGCGCATCGCTGCTGGGTGCAGCGGATTTCGCTTTCTGCAACAGGGTTTTACCGCACCCCCGACATCCATTGGGATGCGAAAACCATGCGGGGCGAGCCTTTCTTCTATTTCTCCTACGGCGCGGCGGTGGTGGAAGTGGTAGTGGATAGGCTCACTGGCGAACATCGCGTGCTGCGTGCTGATCTGGTGCAGGATTGCGGGCGCTCACTGAATCCTGCGATTGATCGCGGCCAGATTGAAGGCGGCTTTGTGCAGGGGCTTGGTTGGCTGACGACGGAAAGCCTGTTTTGGGACAAGGAAGGGCGGCAACGCACCCTTGGGCCTTCCACCTACAAAATCCCGGGCAGCCGCGATGCGCCGCCGGATTTCCGGCTGCGTTTGCTGGCCAATGCGCCGGCACGGGCGGAGACGATTTTCCGATCAAAAGGTGTCGGTGAACCGCCACTCATGCTGGCAACCGCAGTGTGGAATGCGCTGTGCGATGCAACGGGCCTGACCGCGCTTGATCTGCCGGCCACGCCGGAGCGGGTGTTGCTGGCGCTCGAGAAGGCGCGCGCCTAATTCAGCTTGAAGCGCGTATAGATTGGCCGCAGCAGAAAGGGCGTCAGGAAAAGCGGGAATTGGCCAAGCGCGAAGAACAACAAAATACGCTCATCGGTCGCCGCCGGCAGCACTGCCAGAAACAGCGCCATATTGCGGTTGCCGCCGAGCAAGCCCGCCGTTAGCGCCAGCTTCTTGCCGGTGGGCGCAAAGACCACGGCAGTGGCGGCATTCAGGCCGAAATTCGCCGCGAAAGCCAAGGCCAAGCCGCCCATCACCCAGGCGGGGTCTGAGGTGATCTTGGCCAGCATTCCATCCATCACGCCAAAGCCGAAAATCACCACCAACCACACCACCGACCCATCCAAAGCGCCCGCGTAGCGTTGCAAGCGCGCGGGGCCCAAAAGCCGCCGCAGCGCCACGGCAATCAGCAAGGGCAGCCCGACCACCAGCATCAGCCGGCCCATCAGCGCGGAAAGTGAAATAGCCAAATCTATGCCCATCAACCCAAGCGCCAGCGGCGGCGCGGTGAAGGGCACAATCAGCGTGGTGATGATCGCCACCACCAGCGATATTTCGCCATCCAGCCCCACCATGCGCGCGAAGGCGGGGGAAGATGTCGCGGCGCAGCCCATGGCGCTGATCACCAATCCCGCGACCAGCGGCCCTTCAAAGCCAAAGCCGCGCAGCACCAGAAACAGCAGAATGGGGCAGACCAGCATCATCCAGGCAACCAGCAGCGCCACCAGCACGGGCCGGCGCAAATACGCCACGACCTGCGCCAAATCCACGCGCAGCAGCACAATCGTCATCAATGTTGCCACCGAAAAAGTGACCACATCACGGAACAGCGCCGCCAGGGGCGGAATAAAAAGCCCCGCGAAAATGCCAAGCGCCAGCAGCAGCCCGCCGCGGCGGGCGGACCATTCCAGAAAGCCAAGGGCCATCAGCTTGGGCGTTTGCGTGCTATCATGGCCGCAGCATTCCAATTCGGGGCGCGCGACACAAGCTATGGTGGAATATTGGAAGGAGAATCCCGGCCATGCTGGCCCATGAACCGCTGATCAGGCTGGCTGTGTTTCTCGGCGTGCTGGGTGCCATGCTGGTGCTGGAACGCGCCTTTCCGCGCCGGGCGCAGCGGCTTTCCTGGCGGCGCTGGCCGGCGAATTTCGGGCTGGTGGTGATTGCTTCCCTGCTGGTGCGGCTGCTGGCGCCGGCCGCTGCCATTGGCGCGGCGCTTTACGCGGAAAGCCTGGGGCTTGGGCTGCTGCGCTGGTTGGGGCTGAATGCTTGGCTCGGCGGCGTTTTGGCGGTGCTGCTGCTTGATCTGCTGATCTATTTTCAACATCGCGTCTTTCACGCCGTGCCGATCTTATGGCGGCTGCATCGTGTGCATCACGCCGATCCGGAATTGGATGCTTCTTCCGGGTTGCGCTTCCATCCGCTGGAAATCCTTTTGTCCATGGCAATCAAAATGGCGGCGGTGGTGGCCCTTGGCGCGCCGGCTGAAGCGGTTTTGGTGTTTGAAGTGCTGCTGAATGCGACAAGCCTGTTCAACCACGCGAACCTTGCCCTGCCCACCTGGCTTGATGGCGCGCTGCGCCTGGCGCTGGTGACGCCTGATATGCACCGCGTGCATCATTCCGAAGTGCCGGCGGAAACCAACAGCGATTTTGGCTTCTGCCTTTCCTGCTGGGATAGGGTGTTCGGCACCTATCGCGCCGAACCCGCCGCCGGGCAGCTTGGCATGGTGATTGGCGTTGTGGAATTTCGCGCCGATCAGGAACAAAGATTGGATCGCCTGCTGACGCAGCCCTTGCGGGAGCCAGTTTAGAGCATGTTGCGTTCACATGGGTTCACGCAACCCGCTCTAAATTGTTGTTTTTCGAGCATCTTCACACGTTCAGATGATCCCATCTGAACGTGATCTGCTCTAGAACCGCCTTCGGCCAAGTGAGCCATTTGGCAGATCGGCACATGGGCTACAAAAACACTTGCGGCGCGACCCTTTGATATGGATCGCGCCGCAAGCCCGAATGATCGGATGGGGCGTTTTAAGCCGCCCGCACCCTTTGAAGGAAGCCCGCCATGGCGCGGGACAGATCATCGGAACGTGAAGCCAGACCCTTTGCCGTGCTGAGCACCTGTGAGGCAGAGGCCGAGCTTTCGGTCGCGGTTTTTGCAACCAGCGATACATCGCCGCGCACCGCATCGGTCAGGGATGAAGTGCGCGTGACATTGCTGGCAACATCGGCGATGACCGCATTTTGTTCTTCAATGGCGGAGGCGATTGTGGATGCGATATGCTCCAATTCCTCGATGGCGCCGGAGATATCCTTGATGTTGACCACCGCCGCGCCGGTCGCGCTTTGGATGCCGGCAATCTGCTCACTGATTTCCGCCGTTGCCTTGGCGGTCTGGGCGGCGAGCGCCTTGACCTCACTCGCCACCACGGCGAAGCCCTTGCCGGCGTCACCAGCGCGGGCTGCTTCAATGGTGGCGTTGAGCGCCAGAAGATTCGTCTGGCCAGCGATGGAATTGATCAGCTCCACCACATTGCCGATGCGGCCCACTGTTTCCGCCAGCGAATTGATCTGATCCGTGGTCCGGGCAGCGCTTTCGACCGCTTCTTGCGTCTTTGCCGCTGAATTCTGGATTTGACGGCTGATTTCACCGACCGAGGTTGTCATTTCCTCTGTCGCCGCGGCAACACCCGAGGCAAGACGCGATGTTTCCTCGGCTGAATTCAGCATCGTTTGGGAACGATCGCCGACATGATTGGCCGAATTCTGCATGACTTGCGCGGCACCCGTCATTTCCCGTGCATTGTCATTCAGCGATTGGACAATCACGCCGATTTCACGTTCAAACTCGGCGGCAAGGCTTTCCATTTCAAGCTTGCGCTGCGTGGCGCGCCGTTCCTCAGCCGCCTGCTTTTCGGCTTCCAGCGTGGCGACGCGAAGTGCATTGTCGCGGAATACCACCAGCGAACGGGCCATGTCGCCAATTTCGTCACCGCTTTTCAGGTCGTTTATGGCAATGGAAGTGTCGCCATTCGCCAGCGCGGCCATTGCCAGATTTGTCCGGGAAAGGCGCTGGGCAATGCGGACATAAAGCAGCCAGGCGATGAAAAGCACTGCTGCGAGGCCAAAAGCCGCGACAGTCAAGGTGAGAAAAAGGGCGGAACTTGCCTCCGCCACAGCGTTACGCGCGCTCCGCGTCGCATATTCGCTGAAGGCATTGGTATTGGCTTCAACCTGGCCCAAAGCCTCACCGGAACGGGCGAAGAAGGTGGCAAAATCCACCGGGTAGTTGCCCGTCGCTGCACCGGAAAGCGCCAATGAACGCAATGCGCCGTAATTCTTGTCATAGGCGTTCTCAATCTTCTGCAAAGCGGGCAATAGCGCCGCCGGCAAGAGCCGCTGCATGGATTTCAGCGCTTCAAAGGAAGCCTCGGCCTTGCCGGTCAATTCGCTGGAAGACTTCATTGCGGTTGGCGTCATGGGCTGCTGGTTCAAAAGGGCAGCGGCGATGTAAGTACGTGACTGGCCTTCATATTCACGCACGCGCCAGATGCGATAAGCCGCCAGCACGGCCTGTTCGGATTTCGCGGTACGCATCGCGGCCGTATCAATCAGATTGCCCAGCACGGCCTGCATATCGCGAATGGCAGCGATGATTTCCTGCGGCAAGGTTTCCACATTGCTCGGACGATTCGGGCGCGCTGCAGATACCGCCGCATCCGCCCGGCTGCGTAAGCTTGCCAGAGTCGCACGCGCTGCCTTCAGCGTATTCAGGGTTTCTTGCTTATTGGGCAGATCATTCGTCTGTTCCAAATGCGCCATCAGGGCATTGAGGTGCTGTTCGGAAACCCTTCTCTGTTCCATGCGCAGACTGGCGAATTGCGCCGGCAGCGGGGTTTCAAGCGTCAGGCCGACTTGCGTGATGGACCGTTCCAGAGACAGCGGCATGAGCGCCCGGTAGCCGAGTTCAAGCGCGGTCGTGATTTCGAGGCCCCTTTTGGCCAGAGTCTTTTCATTCAACCTGTCGTTGATGGCGGTTGCCGAGAGATAGGCAACCAGGATGGTCAGCACGGCACCAATGCCGAGGCCTAAATTGCGAATGGATATACGCACGCGGCAAGTTCCTTCTGCGGGGGATGGGAGGAAGGCCGCGCTCTTATGCCGCTTTTCTGAACATAAAGTTACAAAGCCGACACTTTATGAAACGCGGCGCAGCACACGCCCAAAAAATGATAGCCGTCAGGCGTAAAGGCGCCCTAAGCCGCCGCCGCCAACGCCATCTTCGCGTCAATCCGCCCATCATACAGCGCGCGCCCCAAAATCGCGCCCTCGATCCCGGCGCCCTCAGCGCGCAGCGCCACGATATCCTCAACCCCCGCAACACCGCCCGAGGCAATGACCGGCAAATGCACCGCGCGTGCGAGCGCCGCTGTTGCTGCGACATTCACGCCGCTCAACATGCCATCGCGCGCGATATCGGTGTAAATCACCGCCGCCGCGCCGGAATCTTCAAAGCGGCGCGCCAGATCGGTGGCGCTGACATCGCTGGTCTCAGCCCAACCTTCGGTCGCCACCATGCCATCGCGCGCATCAATGCCAAGCGCGACACGGCCC
>JADCFA010000016.1 GCA_020249775.1 Roseomonas sp.
AATTGACGCTTCCAGGCCTACCCCGCGTCTGCACGACCGGAGCTTGGCCGCTTACTTGCTCCAGATCGCTAGGCTCGGCGGGTACCTCAACCGCAACCACGATCCGCCACCCGGGAACATGGTCATATGGCGCGGATTGACGCGTCTTCACGATATCGCCCGTGGCATACATATCGGCTCAAAACGACGATGTGGGTAATTGAAAGACGCCAAATGCCAAATGAGTTTCTGGTAATTTCTCCTGGAACGCGTCTTTCATGGGGTTTAATCGGACGTGATAACGAAGCATTAATCGTCCAGGTTGGCGAGCGCCTCTCTGATGGCAAACGATCGCGTAACTGTTCGGTCACGGCAGTCAACGCTGATTTTGGAAGGTTGCGCACGGGCCTTGAGCGACAATTTCAGTTGCGCAAGCTTGGCGATGTAAAGCAAGGGTCGAGTGACGTAACAATCTATAATGCCACATTGATTGGATACCCAAACTTTGTTAGCGTTGGATTGCGACTCATGCGCGACTCGCAGCGTCCGGAGACGTTTCTCACCTTATCCATGTTCGAAGTCGCAGGATTTTAGACAACAAAAACTCTTCGAATGTTTGGGCCGTCAGCACCGAAAAACTCGCGCCTGATATTCAGGATTGATCGGACGGAAATCGAAATGATCAACCTGGATTATGAGGATTATCATTGAAGGACGCAGCAATGACCAGCGCGCAACCCACCCGCCTGAAAAACCCCGCCCATCCGGGCGGCTTCATCAAGCACGAAGTCATTGACCCCCACGGGCTTTCGGTGACGGAAGCGGCCAAGGTGCTCGGCGTCACGCGGCCCGCGCTTTCCGCGCTGCTGAATGAAAGGGCGGCGCTATCGCCCGAAATGGCGATCAGGGTCGAAAAGGCTTTTGGCGTTTCCATGGATACGCTGATGCGCATGCAGGGCAGCTTCGATATCGCGCGCGCCCGGAAGCGCGCGCATGAGATCCAGGTCACACGCTTCAAGGCGCCCAAGGCCAAGGGCGAAAACCGGGCGGGGAGCTAGCTTAACTAGCTCCCCGCCGCCTCTGCTTTCCCGCTAAATAGGTCAAAAAACCCGCTCACCACATCCGCAATATACCGCCCCTCAATCACGCCGGTTGGCATTCACCGCGCCACCCGGCGCCACAGGAAAGGCAGCAAGGCTTTTTTCCACCAGATTAGGAAGGCTCTGGCAAAGCTCAGAAACGCGCGGCATATCGCGCGCCACGCACGCCTCCTCCAGGGAAGACGCAATGGAACGCAAGGCCGCCGCACCAAAAGTGCCGGCTGCGGATTTCAGCCCATGGGCTTCTTCTTCAATCACCGAAACATCATCGGTCGCGGTCAGGCGTGCCACACGCGCGCGGGTTTCATCGGCAAAAACACCAATCAGCCGCGGCAGCCGCCCGGGGCCAACGGCCGCGCGCAATTCCTGCAAGGTGGTATGGTCAATCAGCGTCGGGCCGGCCGGATCAGGCTCATCCGCTGCAACGCGTGGCCGGCGCGGCCGGTTTTCCAGCACATCGGAAACCGCGGAAAGCAGCGCGGTCAGGTCCATGGGCTTCGCCACATGCGCATCCATGCCGGCGGCAAGGCAGCGCGCAACCTCATTCGGCATGGCAGCGGCGGTCATGGCAATGATCGGCACGCGCCCGGCAGGGCCTTCCAGGGCGCGGATTGCGGCCGTTGCGGCAAAGCCATCCATGCGCGGCATGCGCACATCCATCAGCACCAGATCATAAGCGGCGGTGCGCGCAGCGCCCAGCGCTTCTTCACCATCGCGCGCCAAATCCACCGCATAGCCGGCCTTGCGCAGAATGGCCGCGGCAACAAGCTGATTAGCCTCCCCATCTTCTGCAATCAGGATACGCCCGCGCGCGCCGGGCAGGGGTTTTGCCAGGGCGGGTTTGGGCAAAAGTGTGCTCGGCGGGCGGCCTGATTCTGCAATGGGGCGCAGCGGAATCTCGAAGGAAAAGGTGGAACCCTTGCCAGGCGTGGAAGCTAGAACAATGCGCCCACCCATCAGCCCCACCAGGCGCTTGCAGATCATCAGGCCAAGGCCAGAACCGCCATAGCGCCGTGCGGTTTCCGGCCCGCCTTGCGCGAAACGCCCAAATAGCCGCGCCTGCACTTCGGGCGGCATGCCAATCCCCGTATCGGCCACGGCAAAGCGCACCTGGCCAGTCGCCTCGGCCCGTTCCACGCGAATGCCAACACCACCAACGGCAGTGAATTTCACCGCATTATCGGCAAGGTTCAGCAGCACTTGCCGCAAGCGCCGCGCATCGCCAATCACCCGCGCGGGCAAAAGGGGGTCAATGCTGGCTGAAAGCCTGATGCCCTTTTCCGCAACGGCCGGCGCCAGCAGATCAAGCACTTCGGCCACCGGTGCCGCCAGATCAAAGGCTTCTTCCTCAATCGCCAAATGCCCCGCTTCAATGCGCGACAGATCAAGCATTTCATTCACGGTCGCGAGCAGCAATTCACCGCAGCGCCGCGCGGTTTCCGCATAGGCGTGCTGTTCGGCATCCAGCGTCGTGTCCAGCAGCAGCGAAATCGTGCCCATCACGCCATTCATGGGCGTGCGGATTTCATGGCTCATGAAGGCCAGGAAATCGCTTTTCTCGGCATTGGCGCGTTCTGCGGCGCGGCGGGCGCGTTCCGCATCGCGCGCGAATTGCTCGCGCGCGGAGACATCATGCTGAATGCCAAAAATATAGCGCACATCACCATCATCGCCGAAAATCGGCGACAAATGCAGTTCATTGACGAAGCGCGAGCCATCCTTGCGGTGATTGACGATTTCAACGTCAATCGCCTTGCCGGTTTCAATTGCCTCACGCAGCGCCTTAATGTGGCGCGGATTGGTGCCGGGCCCTTGCAGGAAGCGGCAATTGCGCCCGATGACTTCTTCTTCCGCATAGCCGGTGATGCGATAAAAGGCCGGGTTAGCGTAAATGATCGGGCAATCGGGCAGGTTCGGATCGCAGATCACAATGCCCGTCGGTGTCGCGAGCACGGCAGCGCTCAGCACGCCCTGTAAGGGCGTCGGCAATTGGGCCGCGAGGCTACTCGCTGTAGGAGACGAGCGCTTCGAATGGGACATCGAGCTTCTTCCTCCCTTCAAGAAATGAGAGCTCAATCAGCGCGGCGGCCGCTGGCACAACGGCACCCGCCTGGCGCAACAGGGCAATGCCGGCGGCCATGGTGCCGCCGGTGGCCAACAGATCATCCAAAATCACCACGCGCTGGCCGGGGCTGACGGCATCGGCCTGCATTTCAATCCGGTCCGTGCCGTATTCCAAAGCGTAATCAAGCCCGATGCGCGCGCCGGGCAGCTTGCCCTGCTTGCGGAGCATGATGAAGCCCAGCCCCAATTCCAGCGCCAGCGGTGCGGCGACCAAAAAGCCGCGGCTTTCAACGCCGGCCAGAAGATCGGGCTTATGCGGCCCGATCGCGCGCGCCATGCGCGCCATGGCAGTGCGCCAAGCGGGGCCGTGGCGGAGCAGGGTGGAAATGTCATAGAAAAGGATGCCCGGTTTGGGAAAATCCGGGATGCCGCGGATATGGGCCTTGAGATCAAGTTGGTCGTTGGTGTCTGTCACGTGTCTGCGCTGTCGTTGTTTCTGCTTTGCTTTGCCGGTCAGTCCCCGCCGCCTTGACAGGTGAGGCCTGACTGAGCCCTTCCTGGGCGATCATAACTATGTGACAATTCAAATGTCCAGCGAAGTTGACACATATGGCAAAATTTCCGGGCCATCCCCAATTACCGGCCATGTCAAAACCTATGCTTGCCGGAATTATCGGCGTCCTTGGCTTTCTGTTCTATGTGGCGGCGGTGATAATGCTGGCCGATCATGTACTTGGCACGCATTGGACGGTGGAATTCGTCTATTTCGCGCTGGCCGGCATTGTCTGGGTCTGGCCCGCCAAGGCCCTGATCATCTGGGCGGCGCGGTAAAGCGTTGGTCGGAGTGAGAGGATTCGAACCTCCGGCCCCTGCGTCCCGAACACAGTGCTCTACCAGGCTGAGCTACACTCCGAGGCCGACCGTGACGTCCCGCGGCTATAGCGGGCGGGGCAAAACCCCGCAAGCGGGCAGGCGGCAGGCTTCATGGAGTGCCAGTCATTGCCATGCCTTATGGTAAGTTCTTTCTTGCAACGTCGCTGCACCCCTTCAAGCAGCATTGGGAGAAACAGATGAAACTTTGGTAATATACCGCCACGCTGGTCACGGTCCTGGCGCTCGCAATACCCGCTTGGGCTCAGGGGGACATTATAGCCGCCCGCCGGGATGGCCTGAAAGGCATTGCCCGCCAAATGGAAGGCATCAAGGCAATCGTTGATCAACGTGGCGACCCGCGTGCGACAGGTGCTGGCATCGGCGAAATGATCGGTTTTTTTGAAGGCTTCCCCGCACGTTTCCCTGCAGGCAGCGGTTCTGGTGATACACGCGCGCTGCCAGCGATTTGGACCGATCGGGCCGGGTTCGAAACGGCCAATGCGAATATATTGACCCAGTTGCGCGCCCTTCAGGCCGCCGCAAATTCGGGTGATCAAGCGGCCTTTGGTGCCGCTTTTCAGCAAACCGGGGCCACCTGCGGCGCCTGCCATCGCCCCTATCGCGGCCCTGCCCGCTAAGCCGGCGCTACCGATAAGGCGTGCTTGGGGCGGGGCGTTTCAAAAGAAGCGGATAAACGAGAATACCGCTGCCCCCGCCAAAACAAGCAGGCCGAGTGCGAGCCGCCCGGGTGCCAAGCGCGGCGCCTTGGCGCCTTCGGGCAGCAGCTTTTCGCCGGTCAGCATTGGCATGACCAATTCATGGCCCTTGATCAGCTTGTAGAGCATGATGGCCAGCACATGCAGGGCAATGGTCAGCACCAGATAGCGTTGCACGGCAAGATGGAGCGCGGAAAGCGATTCTGAAGTCGCCTCGGTCACTTTCAGCGCCAAAGGCCCATGCTGGGAATAGCTGAAACCTGGATCATGATTGGCGAAAAGCCCGCTGAAAGCCTGGGTCAGCAGCAGCGCCAAAAGCACGACCACCATCCAACCGCCAGCCGGGTTATGGCTGGTTTCCGTGTCCCTATCGCGCTTCGCAAGGCGCCCCAATTGCCGGGCTGCCGCCAGCGGTGACTTCAGAAAAAACACAAAGCGCGCATTCTCTGACCCGAAAAACCCCCAAAGGATGCGAAACAGCACCAAAGTCAGGATGGCGTAGCCAGAGGCATAATGCAGCGTCCAGACGCCGCTTTTGCCGCTCGCGTAGGAAAGCGCAACCAGCAGGATCAGCCCCCAGTGAAACAGGCGTATGGGGCGGTCCCAGATGCGGATTCGGGTGGTTGATGAGCTCATTTCCCCCGCCAATACGTGCCTAGGCCGAGTCCTTGTTTCAGGCCCATGACGCGATACATAAAAGACTTCTTCACAATCCAGTGCAAGCCAAGATCTTGCTTCCTCGCGCACAGCAGCAGGGGGACAGGAGCATTGGCAACGAACAAGCCGGCGGAACCCCCGTCAAGAGGCTGGACAATGCTACCATAATGCCCTTCATCTGGCTTACTCGGCACATTTCCTCCTCAATGGCACAAGGATGCAATGGTGAATTCCGAAGTGTCCGGCTTCAGCACCTATGGGACCAAATTGGCGATTTGAGTGACGGAGGATTTCTGGCTCATCTTCACTCCTTGGGGTTACGATGAGCCAGAAATCCTCCGCCCCACCCATGCGGGTGCCAGCCGAAAAGCTGGTTCGCGACATTCGTCGTGCCACGCGCAGGCGCCATTCCGCCCAAGCAGTTTCAAATGATTTGACGACGGACAGCCGCGGCTTACCCCGGCGGGGGTCAGTGGGCAGCGCCCCCGTCACTCCCTCAATTATCCAAGAAAGACCTTAGTTTCCGGCTCCGGCTTGGATGTTTCAGTTTGCGCAGCGCCTTGGCTTCAATCTGGCGGATGCGTTCGCGCGTGACGTTGAATTGCTGGCCCACTTCTTCCAGCGTGTGATCCGTATTCATGCCGATGCCAAAGCGCATGCGCAGCACGCGTTCTTCGCGGGGTGTCAGGCTGGCCAAGACGCGCGTGGTCTGTTCGCGCAGATTTGACTGGATCGCCGCATCAATCGGGATGATCGCGTTCTTGTCTTCGATGAAATCACCAAGATGGCTGTCTTCCTCATCCCCGATCGGAGTTTCAAGGCTGATCGGTTCCTTCGCGATCTTCAGCACCTTGCGCACCTTCTCAAGCGGCATGCCGAGCTTTTCGGCGAGTTCTTCCGGCTGAGGTTCGCGCCCGATTTCATGCAGCATCTGGCGTGAAGTGCGCACCAGCTTATTGATAGTTTCAATCATATGCACCGGAATGCGGATGGTGCGCGCCTGATCGGCGATGGACCGCGTAATGGCCTGGCGGATCCACCAGGTGGCATAGGTGCTGAACTTATAGCCGCGGCGATATTCGAACTTATCCACCGCCTTCATCAGGCCGATATTGCCTTCCTGGATCAAATCCAGGAATTGCAGGCCGCGATTGGTGTATTTCTTGGCGATGGAGATAACAAGGCGCAGATTGGCCTCGATCATTTCCTTCTTCGCCTGGGTCATATCGCGTTCGCCGCGCGACACCGTGGCATATACGCGCTTAAATTCCGCGACCGGCAGGCCGGTTTCATTCGCGACTTCGCTGATGCGCGTGCGGATTTGTTCAACCTCAGCGCCGTATTTCGCGACAAAAGGCTTCCAGCCCTTGCCCGGCAGATTGCCAACGCGTTCCAGCCAGGCAGGGTCCATTTCGCTGCCGCGCCATTGCGCCAGGAATTCATCGCGCTTGACCTTCTGGCTATCGGCCAGGCGCAGCACCTGGCCTTCCATCTGGGTCATGCGGCGGTTCAGCGTTTTCAGCTGATCAACCAATTCTTCGATGCGGTTATTGTGCAGCTGCACCTTTTCAACCAGCGTGATCAGTTCCTTGCGGAGCTTTTCGTAGTTTTTCTCCCCGCGCGTCGCCAATTCCTCGCCCGAGGTAAAAGCTTCCATACGCTTCGAACTCAGCTTGGAAAGCTTGGCGTAAATGCCTTCAATCTGCTCAAAAGTCGCCAGCACTTCCGGCTTCAGCTTTTCTTCAAGCGCGGAAAGCGAAAGACCGAGTCCTTCCCCTTCTTCGCCTTCTTCAAATTCCTCCACCGCGGCGGAGGCAGCGGCTTCGGGATTGCCGGCGGATTGGGTTGCTTCCAGGTCAATAATGTCGCGTAGCAGCATGCGCGGCGGTGTCTGGCGCACCGCTTCATGCCAACGCAGAATGGCCTTGAAGGTCAGCGGGCTTTCGCACAAGCCGCCAATCATCATGTCGCGCCCGGCTTCAATCCGCTTGGCGATGGCGATTTCGCCTTCGCGGGAGAGCAATTCAACACTGCCCATCTCACGCAGATACATGCGGACAGGATCATCGGTGCGCCCGACGCTTTCCTCATCCACATTGCCGCCGGCTTCTTCTTCGTCTTCGCCATCCGCGCGCGTGACGGGCTTGATCAGCGCGCCTTCGCCTTCTTCGGCTTCTTCCGCTTCGGATACGGTGATGCCGGCTTCGCTCAACATCGCCATGGTGTCTTCGATCATTTCCGAAGACACTTGTTCTGAGGGCAATACGGCGTTGATTTCGTCCACCGTCACATAGCCGCGTTCCTTGCCGCGGGCGATCAGCTTCTTCACCGCCGCCGATTGGATGTCGAGCAGCATGCCCTCCACCTGTTCGTCGCGGGCTTCGACCGGTTCCGCCCCTGCCGCCGCTTTAGTCGCCATGCCGTGTCACTCCATCCAACTGCAACAGGCACCCGGCGCCCCGGATGCCCGCGCATCTACCCTCTACACTTATGGCGTTGCCGCCGTATCTTCGGCCATATCGGCCCCATCTTCACCCCGGCGCAAGGCGCCAAGGGCTTCGGTAAGGCGGATCAGCCTTTGCTGCGCCGCCGGGTCATTCGTGGCGGCGAAGCTTTCCGCCGCCGCCTTCTGGTCTTCAAGCAAAGCCGCCTCTCCGCGCAGCCTCAGGAAGAAATGCCAGAAGCCTTCCTCTACCTCCCGCGGCAGCGCATCGGGGCGCGCCGCTTGGGGCAGGGCCTCAGCGCCAAGCGCCCAGGCCGCAGCATCCGCCAAACCTTCAGTTGCGAGGTGGGATAGCAGGGCCTGAGAGTCAAGGCGCTGAGGGTCCATAGGCCAGGACAGAATGGCGCTTTGCAGCCGCCGTGCCGGGCCTTCGGGCAGGTCAAGCAGGCCAAAGGCTTCTTCAATCTGCGGCAGCAGCCAGGGGTGGCGGAGCAGAATGGCGATCAGAATGCGCGCCTGGGCAGTGCGGATGGCGGGCGCGACCAGGGCAGGGCGAGTGATGCGCTGCGCTGGCGCGGCGCGGCCGGGCTGACGGCGCGTGGCGGCAAAGAAGCGATCGAGCAAAGCCTGGCGATATTCCCCGGCCAAGGCGCGGTCCGTAATGGTGGCGGCGGCGGCGACCAGGCGGTTGCGCGCGGCGGCGCGTTGTTCCGGGCTCGCCATCGGTTGGCCTTCCAACAGCAGGCCGTAAAGCGCTTCTGAGAGGGGCCGCGCGCCATCCAACACGGCCTGGAAGGCGGCTTTGCCGCCCTTGGCGATCAGCGTATCGGGGTCTTCCCCCGCCGGCAGGGTCGCCAGCTTCAGGCTGCGTTCGGCGCTGATCAGCGGCAGGGCGGCTTCCGCAACACGGGCAGCGGCCCGGGCGCCGGCGGCATCGCCATCAAAACACAGCACCGGTTCGGGCGATAGGCGCCATAATTCCTGCAACTGATCTTCCGTGAGCGCGGTGCCAAGCGGCGCCACCGCCCCGGTGAAGCCCGCCTGATGGAGCGCGATCACATCCATATAGCCTTCAACCGCCACCACCGAGGCACCGCGAAAAGCGCCTTCCCGCGCGCGGTCCAGCCCGTAAAGCGCATAGCGTTTGCGAAACAGCGGCGTTTCCGGGCTGTTGATGTATTTCGGCTGACCATCGCCCAGAATGCGCCCGCCAAAGGCAATCACGCGCCCGCGCCGGTCCCGGATGGGGAACATGACGCGGTTGAAGAAAAAATCGCGCGGCGCTTCATCGCCTTCGGGCGCCTTCAGCAGGCCGGCTTCGATGAGTTGCGCGGTTTCGAACGCATCCTGCTTCAAATCCGCCTGCAAGGCGCCGCGCCCCGCGCCCGCCCAGCCGAGGCCGAAGCCCTGAATGGTATCCTCGGTCAGGCCGCGGCGGCGGAGGTATTCCAAAGCCGGGCGGCCTTCCGGCAGGCGGAGCCGGCGCTGAAACGCGGCGCTGGCCGCTTCCATAACAGTGTGGAGGTCCCGCGCCTGGCGGGCGCGTTCGGCATCGCGCGGGGCGAGTTTGGGGACATCGAGCCCTGCTTCGCTGGCCAGGCGTTCCACCGCTTCCATGAATTGCGCGCCTTCGGCCCGCATGACGAAGGTAACGGCATCCCCATGGGCGCCGCAGCCAAAGCAGTGGAAGTGGTCGTCATAAACGTAGAAAGACGGCGTCTTTTCCCCATGAAAGGGGCAGCAGCCCTTCCAGTTACGCCCGGATTTGAGCAGCCGCGTCTTCCGCCCGATCAGACCGGGCAGGGGCGTGCGGGCGCGAAGCTCATCAAGGAAACCGGGGGGCAGGGCCATGGCGAGGGGGTAGGATATACCTTTGATGGGAAAAGTGGACTCGGGCGGGGGCGTCGGATCATGTCATTGGCAGTCAAAGCCGTTTGGCGTGGGGCGACCCGTCATGGCGCTTAGCTTTCTGAACAGGTCCTCCACCGCGCTTTGCCCCTCAACGGTATCAAACAGATGTTTGTCCGTTTCGACTAATTTTTGGCTTGCATCCGCACAGGCCACTCCCAACTCCTCAGCACCTAATCGTGCTAAGGACTCATCCATTTGTCGTCGCAGCCGGGACCGCGCATCAACGCCATAGAGCGCTTCAAATCGGCCCTCACCAAGTGAAACGCCTCGGCTCACAAAACCCGCCAGTCTTTCTGGCAATGGAACACGACAAACACTACCGACGACTTCGAAGAGACGTAGGCGGGAAAGAAAGAAACTGAAGCACGCTTCGGCTTGGCCTTCGGGGGGCTGGCCCGAATTATCTTGCGTCAAATGAAAGCTTTTTGCACTCATCAGCGGGTCCGCTATCGAGGAGAAGGCAGAGCTAACAGAGCGTGTCCCAATTTCGGAATGCCATGACTGCGCGAACATCGAGCTAAAGCTTCCCTGGAAGGTCAGGCAAAGCGCAATCAGCGCGATCCGACGGGCATTCTGCATGGTCTTTATCCGAAGTTTTTGCCAAAGCGAAAGTGGTTCTCTGTTTTGCCAAGCCCTATATCGCTGCCTTGAGTTTTGGACCTTCCGCCCGATCAGACCGGGCAGGGGCGTGCGGGCACGAAGCTCATCAAGGAAACCGGGGGGCAGGGCCATGGCGAGGGTGTAGGATATACCTTTGCAGGAAAAAAATAGAGCACAGGCGTGGGGCCAAAAAAACACCCCCTATAAATAGGAGAGTCGTTTTTACCATGCTTGGGGCTCTGGTTTGCGCCCAGGCAGCAAGGCGGCTATCCCGGCCCACCTATTTTTGAAGGAACGCGACCATGACCCCCGCCGAACGCGCCGCCGTGCAGGCGCATCTGCGCAAGCTTTTCAGCAACCCCCGCATTCAGGTGACCGCGCCGGACCGCCCCAAGGGCAGTGTGGAGCTCAAAATCGGCAATGAATTCATCGGCACCGTCCACCGCGACGCGGAAGATGGCGATGTTTCCTATGCCGTGCAGATCGTGGTGCTGGCGGAAGATTTACAGGACAACGACTAGGTAGCGCCGGGCGCGAGCCGGGGTTAGCCCCCCAGCCGCGCCTTCACCATCGGCCCGGCCTTGGCCATATCCAGGGCTGCGGCGTGGCGGGATTTCAGCACCGCCATCACCTTGCCCATATCCTTGATGGAAGCCGCCCCCGCTTCCGCCACCGCCGCATCAACCGCGGCAGCCATGGCAGCATCATCCATCTGCTGCGGCAGGAAGCCTTCAATCACGGCGATTTCGGCTTCTTCCTTCGCCGCCAATTCAGGGCGATTGCCCTGGCGGTACAAATCCACACTTTCGCGCCGGGATTTCGCCATCCCGCGCAGCATAGCGATGATCTGATCATCCGGCACGCCCGGGTCCTGCGGCGTCTTGCGCGCGGCGATATCGGTATCCTTCAGCTTGGCCATGATCATGCGCATGGTGGAGGTTGTGGCCGCATCCTTGGCGAGCATCGCGGTCTTCAGGGCATCGGTGAAACGGGCGCGGAGTTCCATGGGCTTATTCCTTCAATCTGGGCCGCGCTTATAGCAAAGCGGGGCCGGCGGGCCAGGGTGGGGCGGGTCAGGTGGCCCTGATCGCCTCGATCAATTTCGGCTCCCGCGCCAGCAGCTTCATCAGCAGCAGCGTCGGGCGGCTCCGCGGCGCCTTACCATGTTCGTTTTTGCAGAAGCTGTTTGGCGAACCCGTCAGCAAAAGACTCGCATCCTTCTGCGTCAGGCCGGCCACTTTGCATAGCTGCTTCGCCATGGTCATGGCGGCATCAAGCAGAAAGGCCACTTGAATGGCTGGCAGATCATGACCGCCAATGCAAAACGCCGGATCATAAGAACGGCTTCCTCCGTGTTATCAGCGATAAAAAACCGCGCAGGATAGGTCCCGCGCGGTTTCTGTTTGGGTATTGCGCCTCAAAGATTAATTGATACGCTCACCATGCAGCGCGACATCAAGGCCTTCGCGCTCTTCTTCTTCGCTCACGCGCAGGCCGACGATGACATCAGTGATCTTGAGCAGGATCCAGGTGGCAATCGCGGTATAGACCATGGTCGCGGCCACAGCGATCACCTGCTTGATGAATTGCTCCATCCCACCTGAAGACCCCTCCGGCAGCGCGGTGGTGGCGGAAAGCGGGCCATAGGCCAGGAAGCCCACCAGCAGGGCGCCGACAATGCCGCAAATGCCATGCACACCAAAGGCATCCAGGCTGTCATCATATTTGAGCGCGCGCTTCAGCACCGTGGAACCCCAATAGCCCGCCACACCGGCAACCAGGCCGATGATCAGCGCGCTGCCCGGCAGCACGAAGCCCGAAGCAGGCGTAATGGCGACCAATCCCGCCACCGCGCCGGAAATTGCACCCAGCACGGAAGGCTTGCCCTTGCCGATCCATTCCGCCAGCGTCCAGGACAGAACAGCCGCCGCCGCGCCGATTTGCGTGACCAGCATGGCCATGCCCGCACGGCCGCCGGAAGAACCAACCGCAGACCCGGCATTGAAACCGAACCAACCCACCCAGAGCAGGCCCGCACCAATCACGGCCAAGCCAAGATTGAAGGGTGAGAGGTTTTCCGAGCCATAGCCGATGCGCTTGCCAAGCACGATGGCAGCGACAAGCCCCGCCACGCCGGCATTGATATGCACCACGGTGCCGCCCGCGAAATCCAGCGCGCCGAGCTCGAAAATCCAGCCATTCGGATGCCAGACCCAATGCGCAACCGGGGAATAGACCAGCAAGGTCCAAAGCCCGACGAACACCAGCAGCGCCGAGAATTTCATGCGATCCGCAACCGCGCCCGTGATCAGCGCCGCGGTAATGATGGCGAAGGTCATCTGGAAGGTCAGGAAGATGGATTCCGGAATGGTGGTGGCCACCGCCGCATCGCCTGATCCCAGCGTAAAGGGCTTGTCCCAATTCTCAGCCAGGCCGCCCAGGAAGAAGCGGGAGAAATCGCCGATCCAGGCATTGCCCTCACCAAAGGCAAGGCTATAGCCGGCAATCATCCACAGCACGGAAACCAGCGCGCAAATGGAAAAGGACTGCATCATGGTGGCAAGCACATTCTTCTTGCGAACCATGCCGGCATAAAACAGCGCCACGCCCGGCACCGTCATCATCAGCACCAAAGCGGTGCTCACCAGCATCCAGGCAGCATCACCGGTATCAACCTTTGCCTCATCACCGGCAAAGGCGGGTGCGGCGGCCAGGCCAAGGAAAGCCGCGGCCATACCGCAGCGAGCGAGGAACCTCATGGGTTGTCCCTTCTTTTGCAAAGTTTCGGAATTCGGGCTCACAGCGCGGATTCATCCGTCTCGCCGGTGCGGATGCGCAAAGCGCGTTCCACATCCATGACGAAAATCTTGCCGTCGCCGATCTTGCCGGTGCGCGCCGTATTGGCGATGGCTTCCACCACCGCATCCACCATTTCGGCCGGCACGGCGACTTCGATTTTCACCTTGGGCAGGAAGCTCACATGGTATTCCGCGCCGCGGTAGATTTCGGTCTGGCCCTTCTGCCGGCCAAATCCCTTGACTTCGGTCACCGTCAGACCCTGCACGCCAAGCGGGGTCAGCGCCTCTCGCACCTCGTCGAGCTTGAAGGGCTTGATGACAGCCATAACGAGTTTCATCGCGCTTTCCGTTCCTCTCTCTGGGCGGGAACCGACCCCCGCGCCGAAGAGTGGTTTCCAAAACCCGTGCCAGCCTTTGGGGCGCCAAATGCGCTGGAATCAGGCGATGGCAGGGCCTTATCCGCCCATAAACTGCACAGATGCATATTTTCTGTGCATTATTTGGGGTGCTGTTTTAAGGCTTGGTCGCCCCCCTAAGCCCCGGTAGACTGCGCGGCATGAAAACCTCCCAGGATGTAGATGTTTGCGTGGTGGGTGCCGGGCCGGTCGGCGCCACCCTGGCCGCCAGGTTGGCCGGCGCCGGGGTCAGGACCGCGGTGGTTGACGCGGCCCCCCTGCCGCCCATGGAAATGCCCGCCTTTGATGGCCGCGCCTATGCCATTGCATTGACCTCCAAACGGCTGCTGGACGCCAGCGGCGTTTGGGAAAGGCTGCCGGTGGAACCCTGCCCCATCCTTGGCATTCGCGTGGCCGATGGCCGGCCGGGTGATGCGCCATCTTCGCTCTCACTGCATTTCGATCATGCGGCACTTGGTCATGATCCCTTTGGCTGGATGGTAGAGGCACGGTCGCTCCGCATCGCGCTCAATGCCCATTTGCCGCAATTGGCCAATCTTACGGTGCATGCGCCCGCCAAGGCCGAGGTCACGCGGGATGCTGATGGTACGACCATCACGCTTTCATCGGGCACGCAATTCCGCGCCCGGCTGGTGGTCGGCGCCGAGGGGCGCAATAGCCCGCTGCGCGCCGCTGCCGGGATTCGCGTTTCCCGGCTGGATTACCATTGCATGGGCATTGTCGGGTCCATCGCGCATGAAAAGCCGCATCGCAATATGGCGCTTGAGCAATTCCTGCCCCATGGCCCCTTCGCCCAATTGCCCATGCCGCCATTGCCAGACCATCCCCATGTGAGCGCCATTGTCTGGACCGACAAGACCGCGATTGCGGAGCGTTGCCTCGCCATGGATGATGCTGCCTATGGGCGCGAAATCGCGCGGCGCCTTGGCGGGCATTTGGGCGCCGTGAAGCCGATTGGCCGGCGCTGGTCCTATCCGCTCTCGGCCATGCATGCCGCACGCTATGTGGACACACGCATGGCGCTGGTGGGCGATGCCGCGCATGGCATTCACCCGATTGCGGGCCAGGGGCTCAATCTTGGCTTTCGTGATGTGGATGCGCTGGCTGCGCTGGTGATTGAAGCTGTGGCGCGCGGTGATGACCCCGGCGCCGAAGCGCTGCTGGCGCGCTACCAGGCCAAGCGCCGGCCCGATAGCCTGCTGATGCTGGGTGCGACCCATGCGCTGGAACGGCTCTTCGCCAATGACATCGCCCCCATCCGCATCGCGCGCCGGCTTGGCATTGCCGCGGTGGACCGCCTGCCCAGGCTCAAGAATTTCTTTGCGCGGCAAGCGATGGGGATGAATTCATCTGCGGGGGCGCTGATCGGGAGGTAAAAAGCCGCGTCGCTCCACCAGCGATTGACGCACCTGCCCGCAAGCCGCCATCCTGCTTCCGAAATCTGGAAGAAAGGGTGACTGCAATGGAAATGAATCGCCGGGCCTTGCTGCTGACCTCCGCCGCTTTGGCCGCCAATGTTGTCGCGCCGGAAGCCGCCTTTGCGCAGGAACAACCGCGTCGGGGGGGCATCATGACGGTGCATTTCCCAACCGAACAGCGCATCCTGAACCCAAGCCTGCAGGCTTCCACCGGTGTTTACATCGTGGGTGGCAAAATCCAGGAACCGCTGGTGGATTTGGATGCCGCCGGCAATCCCGCGCCTTGCCTGGCCGAATCCTGGGAAGCGACGCCGGATGGCAAGACCATCACCTTCAAGCTGCGCCAGGGAGTGACTTGGCATGATGGGCGGCCCTTCACCTCGGCGGATGTGCAATTCACCGCCATGGAGATGTGGAAGAAGATCCTGAATTACGGCACGACGCTGCAATTATTCCTGGAAGCGGTGGACACACCAGACGCGCATACCGCGATCTTCCGCTACAGCCGCCCCATGCCGCTGAACCTGCTGCTGCGCGCGCTGCCTGATCTTGGCTATGTGTCCGCCAAGCACATTTATGAAGGGACGGATATTCGCCAAAACCCGGCCAATACGGCGCCCATGGGCACTGGGCCTTTCCGCTTTGTGCAATATGAACGCGGGCAATTCATCATTGCCGATCGCAATCCGAATTACTGGCGCAATAACCTGCCCTATCTGGACCGCGTGGTCTGGCGTGTGGTGTCGGACCGTTCGGCGGCGGCAGCACAGATGGAATCCGGGCAATTGCTGTTCAGCCCTTTCTCGGCACTTTCCATCGCTGATTTCACGCGCCTTGGCCGCGACCCGCGTTTTGAAGTGACCACGCGCGGCAATGAAGGTAATGCGCGGACGAATACGCTGGAATTCAATTTCCGCAATCCGATCCTGGCCGATATCCGCGTGCGCCGCGCCATTGCGCATGCACTCGATATCCCCTTCTTCATTGAAAACTTCCTTGGCCCCTTCGCCAAGGTTGGCACGGGGCCGATCCCCACCACCTCGCCCGATTTCTATCCGCCAAATATGCCGCAATACCCCTTCAACCGCGCCCAGGCGAACCGCCTGCTGGATGAGGCCGGGCATCGGCGCGGCGCGGGCGGTGTGCGCTTCAACCTGCGCCTGACGCCAGCACCTTGGGGCGAGGATATTGCGCTATGGTCCACCTTCATTCAGCAATCATTGAATGAGGTCGGCATCCGCGTTGAAATCGTGCGCCTCGATGCGGCGGGATTCCTGCGCACCGTCTATAATGACTGGAATTTCGATCTGGCGACCGGCTGGCACCAGTATCGCAATGACCCTGCGGTTTCCACCACCGTCTGGTATCGTTCCGGCCAGCCGCGTGGCGCACCCTGGACCAATCAATGGGGCTGGACGGATGAGGAAACGGACCGCGTGATTGACGCTGCCGCAACCGAATTGGATCCCGCGCGGCGCAAGGCGCTTTATGCCGATTTCGTCCGGCGGGCGAATACGGAATTGCCGCTTTGGATGCCGATTGAACAGATTTTTGTTTCGGTCATCAATCGGCGTATGCGCAATCATTCCAATACGCCGCGCTGGGCGTCTTCATCCTGGCACGATCTCTGGCTCGCTTCCTGACGCGCGCCTGATTTCTGATGCGGGTATTGAGCCTCGCTGCCCGGAGATTGGCGGCGTCCTTGCCGACGCTGCTGATCATCCTGGCCGGCATGTTTCTGCTGCTGCAATTGGCGCCGGGCGACACGGTGGATGCGCTGATTGCGCAGATGGGTGGTGGTGGAGACGCCGCGCTGGCGGAAGAACTGCGCCGCTTCTACGGGCTTGATCTTTCCATCCCGGCGCAGCTTGGCAATTACCTCTGGCGGCTGATTCGTTTTGACCTTGGCTTTTCCGCGATCTACGGCAAGCCCGTCGCGACCGTGATTTTTGAACGCCTGCCCGCGACCCTGGCGCTGATGACCGCGGCGCTTTCCTTCGCCTTTTTCGTGGGCCTGGTGTTGGGTGTGATTGCCGCCAAGCGGGTCAATGGCTGGCCCGATACGGTGATTTCCACGCTCGGGCTGATTTTCTACGCCACCCCTTCCTTCTGGTTCGGGTTGATGGCGATTGTGCTCTTTTCCGTCCATCTGCAATGGCTGCCCGCTGGCGGGTTTGAGGATATCGCCTCGGGCCTCACGGGTTTTGCTCGGCTGCGTGACATCGCGGCGCATCTGGTGCTGCCCACGCTGACCTTGGGGCTGATTTTTCTCGCGATTTATCTCCGCATCATGCGCGCTTCAATGCTTGAGGTTTTGACGCTTGATTTCGTGCGCACGGCGCGCGCCAAGGGCTTGGATGAAACGCGCGTCATGGTGCGCCATGTGCTGCGCAACGCCATGCTGCCTATGGTCACACTGATTGGCCTGCAAGCCGGCACCATGCTGGGCGGGTCTGTGGTGGTGGAAAGCGTCTTTTCCCTGCCGGGGCTGGGGCGGCTTGCCTATGAAGCGGTGGTGCAGCGCGATCTCAATACGCTGCTTGGGATTGTGTTCATCTCTGCCCTTTTGGTCATTATCGTGAATTTCCTGGTGGATTTACTCTACGCGCGACTTGATCCGCGCATCGGCACCGGGGGCGCGCCCTGATGGCCGCGCTCAAGCGTTTTGCCCTGGCCTATTTGCGCAACCCGGCGGCGGGCATTGGGCTATTGCTGCTGATTGCGATCATCATCATGGCGGTGACGGCGGATTGGTTCTTTCCGCGCGATCCGCTGGCGCTGGCAGGCCGGCCATTGCAATGGCCAGGCGCCAATCCGCGCTTCCCGCTGGGCACCGATAATTCCGGGCGCGATATCGCGGCGCAAATCTTTCACGGCGCGCGGGTTTCGTTGCTTATTGGCCTGGTGGCGACCTCCATCGCGGTTGTCATTGGCATCGTGATCGGTGCGCTCGCGGGTTATTACGGCGGGGTCATGGATGATGTGCTGATGCGGCTGACGGAGGCATTTCAGACCCTGCCCAATTTCCTTTTGCTGCTGGTGTTGGTTTCGATCTTTGGGTCGGAACTCACCACCGTGGTGGTCGCGATTGGCGTGGTATCCTGGCCTGCCACGGCACGGCTGACGCGCGCGGAATTCCTGACGCTGCGCAACCGCGAATTCGTGCAAGCCTGTCGCGGGCTTGGCATGGGCGATGGGCGGATCATCTTTCGCGAAATCCTGCCCAATGCGCTACCACCCGTCATTGTCTATGCCAGCGTTGTCATGGCGGTTGCCATTCTGCTGGAAAGCGCTTTGGCGTTTCTACGGCTTTCCGATCCCAATGTCGCTTCCTGGGGCAATCTGATCGGGCTCGGGCGCGATGTGCTGCGCGTGCAATGGTATGTCTCGGCCATTCCAGGCATTGCCATATTGCTGACGGTGCTGGCGGTTTCCTTGGTTGGGCAGGGCTTGAATGATGCTTTGAACCCAAGGCTGAAAGGCCGATGAGCGCGGTGCTTGCCCTTGATGGTCTCACGGTTGCCCTGCCGCGCGGCGCGGATCGGCCAGAGGCGCTGCGGCAGGTCTCGCTTGAATTGAAGGCGGGCGAGATTCTGTGCGTGGTTGGTGAAAGCGGTTCGGGCAAATCCATGATGGCGAGTGCCATCATGCGCCTGCTGCCGGGCAATGTGCGTATCACCGGCGGCAGCATCCTGTTCGAAGGCAAGGACCTTGCCAGCGCGGATGAGGCAACCATGCGCGCGCTACGCGGCGCCCGCATTGCCATGGTGTTCCAGGAACCCATGACCGCGCTCAATCCCTTGCGCAGCATTGGCGATCAGATCGCCGAGATGTTTCGTATTCATACCAACCTGAATAAGACTGAAATCGAAGCCCGCGTGCTGGCATTGCTGGACGAAGTGCGTATCCCACACCCGGCGGAAGCCGCGCGCGCCTTCCCGCATGAGCTTTCCGGCGGGCAGCGCCAGCGCGCCATGATTGCCATGGCCTTGGCGCTTGATCCTGTGGTGCTGATTGCCGATGAACCCACCACGGCCTTGGATGTCACGACCCAGGCGCAAATCCTGGCGCTGATCCGCGATTTGCAGCGACGCAAGGGCACGGCGGTGCTGTTCATCACGCATGATTTCGGCGTGGTGGCGGAAATCGCTGATCGCGTGGCAGTCATGCAGCATGGGCTTTTGGTGGAACAAGGCCCGGCGCGCGAAGTGCTGCACCAACCCCAGCACGACTATACAAAGGCGCTGATCGCCGCCGTGCCACCGCTGAAAGCCCCGGCACCGCGGGAAATTTCCAGCGAGTCCATCCTGGTGCTGGAGAGTGTACAAAAAACCTATCGCAGCGGCGGCTTGTTTGGGCGCCGCCGGCGCGAAACCCATGCGGTGCGGGATGTCACACTCTCGCTCCCCAAAGGCGGTACGCTTGGCGTGGTGGGCGAATCAGGCTCCGGCAAATCCACGCTCGCGCGTTGCATCACACGGCTGGTGCGCGCCGATAGCGGCAGCATTCGGCTTGATGGCGTTGATCTTTTGCACCTGTCGAAACGCGAAGCACGCCAGGCCGCGCGACGCATCCAGATGGTGTTTCAGGACCCCTATGCCTCGCTCAATCCGCGCCGGCGCGCGGGGGAATTGGTGGCGCAAGGCCCAATGATCCATGGCATGGCGCGCGATGCGGCCATGGCGAAGGCGCGCGAATTATTCGCCCTGGTCGGGCTTGATCCAGCGGCGATTGAACGCTTCACGCATGAGTTTTCCGGCGGGCAGCGCCAGCGTATTGGGCTCGCGCGGGCGCTTGCGATGGCACCGGAAGTGCTGGTGGCGGATGAACCAGTCTCGGCGCTTGATGTGTCGGTGCAGGCGCAGGTCCTGAAGCTGCTCGCGGAATTGCGCGAAAGGCTTGGGCTTTCGATTGTTTTCATCACGCATGATTTGCGCGTGGCGGCGCAGGTTTGTGATCTGGTCGCAGTGATGAAGGATGGGGAAGTGGTGGAACACGGCCCGATTGCGCGGGTGTTTGAAGCGCCGCGCCATGCCTATACCCAGGCGCTATTGGCTTCCGTGCCCGGGCGCGGCTTTGGGGCTTAGAGCCCCAAAACCATCCCCCAAGCGCTACTTCACCGGCGAAAACGCCGTTGGCTTCATTTCCATGACCGTCTGCTGCTTGAGCGCGCCCAGCGGCGCAATCGCCTTGCCGAATTCGGCCCAGCCCGGGTCGCTCATCATGGCGGTGCGGCGGCGGTCGCGGTCACCCAGGCTCTCATAGGCCCACATGAAGACCACCTGGTTGATCGGCCCGATCTCGGTCACCGCGAAAAGCAGCAATTGGCCAAGCAGGCGCTTTTGCACGGGCAGGCCGTATTTTTCATAGGCCTCCAACCAGCCGGCCATCTTGCCGGGGTAGAAATCATAGGTGCGGTGATCCACGAACATCCCCGTCCCGCCGATCTCTTGCTTGAATTGAAAGCCCTTGGCCTGGGTAATTGGCGAAAAAGGCACTGTTTTCAGAAACTTGACTTCCTGCTGGGCGAGTGCCCCGGCCTCCGCCGAGCGCTTGCGGAAAGCCTGCCAATCGGGGTCCGCCTCACGCGCGGCCAGGCAGGCTTCGCGGGTATCAATATCATCCCAGCCGCGGAAGAAGACCACGCGGTTAATGGTGCCAACCTCGACCTGAAAGAAGCCGAGCGATGGCCCCATATGGCGGCCGGAGGCCGGGCCGCCGAGGCTTTGATAAGCATCCATCCAATGCGGCATCTTGCCCGGGTGGAAGGTATATTGGCGCTGTTCGACATACATTTGGCGTTCTTTCCCCTTCGGTTTGTCAGACAAGTTTCCGCCGAGACCGCCGCCAAGGCAAGGCGCCCGACACCCTACAAATTTGCTGCACCGCAAAAAATACTTGAAACCCCCGTGCTAGAGGCGCAGGAAGATGCCCGAAAAAGGAGCCTACGCCATGACCACCAAGCGCCCCATCCCCCCCGGTCGGGAATTGCTGAGCAAGGGCAATGCGACTGCCCAGCGCGTGCTGGAACAGTCCCGCAGCATGGCCGATGTGGTGGGCCGCCACGCCCGAACCCTGCCGGATGCGCTGAACCCCAAGGCGCCGCTGGAAAGCCTGGCCAAGGCCGGGCGCGGCTTGATGCAGGCGCCGCAGAACCTGGTCATGGATGCGGCTTCCTATATGCTGGATGCGGCGCAAAGAAGCTTCCTGTTCTGGGACACGATGCGCGAAGCCGGCAATAACTTCGTAGCGCATGAAAAGGCCGGCTGCCCGCCCGTGCTGATATTTGATTATGAAACCGTGGTGGATGGCCGCAAGCTGAAGCGCCCGGTGAATTACGCCCTGGTGCGCATCACGCCCCCGGATGACATGCCGCCGAGTAATGATGTGCTGCGTCCCTTCCTGATTATTGATCCGCGCGCGGGCCATGGCGCTGGCATTGGCGGCTTCAAATCAGATAGCCAGGTGGGTGTTGCCTTGCGTCGCGGGCATCCGGTTTATTTCGTGGTCTTCTTCCGCGACCCCGAGCCCGGCCAGACCATTCTGGACATTACCGCCGCTGAGGCGGTGTTTCTGAAGCATGTGACGGATGCCCACCCCAAGGCGCCGAAGCCTGTCGTGATCGGCAATTGCCAGGGCGGTTGGGCGGTGATGATGCTGGGCGCTTCAATGCCCAACCAGCTTGGCGCGCTGGTGCTGAATGGCGCGCCGCTATCCTATTGGGCCGGCGAGCGGGGCAAGAACCCGATGCGCTATCTGGGCGGGTTGGCCGGTGGTGGTTGGCCGGCGGCACTTATGGCCGATATGGGCAATGGCCGTTTTGACGGCGCCAATCTGGTCGCGAATTTTGAGGCGCTGTCGCCCGCCAATACCTGGTTCCGCAAATATTTCGACCTTTACGAAAATGTGGATCAGGAGGCCGAGCGCTTCCTGGAGTTTGAACGCTGGTGGGGCGGCTATTTCCTGATGAACCGCGATGAGATTCGCTGGATCGTGGAAAACCTGTTCATCGGTAATCGCTTCGCTGCCGGGCGCATCTCAGCAGGCGATGGCCAGACCTTCAATATGCGCGAAGTGAAGGCACCGATCATCGTTTTTGCCTCTGCCGGCGATAATATCACCCCGCCCGGCCAGGCTTTGCGTTGGATTGCCGATGTCTATCGCGACGAACGCGAAATCAAATCCCTTGGCCAGACCATTGTGTATCTGTTGCATGAGGATATCGGGCATCTCGGCATTTTCGTTTCCGGCAAGGTGGCGAAGAAGGAACATAGCGAAATCGCCACCACGATTGACATGATCGAATCCGTGGCACCTGGGCTCTATGAAATGGTCATCACTGGGCATGAGGGTGAAGGGGATGGCGCATGGCAGGTGGAGCTGGTGGAACGCAGCATCGCCCATGTGCGGGAGATTTCGGGCGAGGCAGAGAATGAGGCCTTCCCCGCGGTCGCGCAAATCTCCGAATTGAACCAGCATTTGTATGATGTGCTGGTGTCACCAGTCATTCGGCAATTCAGTACGGAAATGGGCGCGGAAGCGCGGCGGCGCATGAACCCGATGCGCTGGCGCCGCTATGCGCTGAGCGATATGAACCCCTGGATGGGGCCGATCTCATCCCTTGCGGGACTCGCGCGACAGAATCGTCGCCCTGTCTCGGCGACTAATCCCTTCCTGGCTTTCGAGAAGGCCTTTGCGGATTCAGTGGAATATGGGTTGAATTCTATGCGCGATTTGCGCGATGCCTGGGTGGAGATCGCCTTCCATGGCGTCTATGGCACGCTGCATGCCGCCGGCGTCACCGGTGAGGATTATGAGGCAGAAGCTGAGGCTGCGCGGGATTCCGTTACCACTGATGCGCCGCAGCGTGCCGAAGCGGAAGCCAAGCTGGCGCAAGGCGGCTATGCGGAAGCAGTCATCCGCATGATGATTCTGCTGGCTGATGCGCGCGGTGCGGTGCGGCGTTCACGCCTCGCGCGGTCCAATCAATTACTGACGACCGAAGCGCCCTTTGCGCAAATGAGTGCGGCAGAACGCATGGCGGTGATCCGTGATCAGACCATGATCGCGACACTTTTCCCGGAAGAGGCGATCAAGGCGCTGACAGTGCTGCTGCCGGATGCGGCTTCCCGCCGGAAGGCCTTGAAGGCGGTGGAAACCGTCGCCGGCCCGGATGAGGAGCTTGGTGAGAATGCGCGCGCGCGCTTGCAGCGTTTGCGTGAAGTTCTGGCAGTGCGGCCGCAACGCGCGGCGTGATCACGCGGCGCGGGCCAGGATTTCCAGCATTTCGGCATCGCTGATCTGATGGAAATCCTGGTAGAAGCTACCGATACCAAAGTGGATGGGGGCGGTCTCGACCGTGATCACCTCATCCGCCAGCCCCTGGAATTCCGCGATGCTTTCAGGCGCGGCGATAGGCACGGCGAGCACCAGCCGCGCCACGCCCTGTTTGCGTAGCGCAGCAATCCCAGCGCGCGCGGTGATGCCGGTGGCGAGGCCATCATCCACCAGAATGACAATGCGCCCTTTGGGGTCCTGCCTGTGTCGGCCCTTCAGGTATAGCGCGACGCGGCGGGCGAGTTCCCGATTTTCTGCGGCCAGCACCGGTGCAATCATGTCTTCCGTCAGGCCGGTATGGGCGATGATGTCCTGATTGAGCAGCGGTTCTGCAAGACCTTCGGCAATCGCCCCAAACCCCAATTCCGGCTGCCAGGGCACGCCCAATTTACGCACCAGCAAAAGATCAAGCAGGGCGCGCAGGCCTTGCGCGATGGGCAGCGCGACGGGCACGCCGCCGCGCGGCAGGGCATAGACCAGGGGTCGGTCAAAACCGCGCGCTGCAAGTAGTGGCAGAAGTTTCAGCCCTGCTTCGGTGCGATCCGCAAAAAGGGGCAGGGGCCTTGGCATGGACTATCGGGCTTCACCCTTCCTCATCGCGCAGGATACGCGCGGCGGCCAGCAGCGCCTTTTCATAACGCGCGCGTTCCTTGGCGGTTTTCTCGGCCGGCCAGGGGCGAAAACCTTCTCCGGTCTTGGGGCCAAGCTTGCCTTCCGCAACCAGCCGCGCAAGGCCCGGGCTCGGGTCTTTGCTATTGTTGAGCGAGGGATAGATGGTGCGCCCGGCTTCCAATTGCGTCTCAAGCCCCGCCAATTCCTTTTGCAGAATCGGCCCCGCCGCCACATAGCGAAAGCCGAAGGCGAAACGCACGGCGTTATCCACATCCTCAGCGGTGGCAAGGCCCTGATCAATCACTGAAAAGGCTTCGCGCATCAGCGCATGCTGGATGCGATTGGCGAGAAACCCCGGCACATCCTTCGCGACACGAATAACCTTGCGACCAAGCCCGGCCATGATCTCGGCGAGTTTATCGCACACTGCTTGGTCAGTGTATTCGCCGCGCACGACCTCGACCCCCGGCACCAGATGCGCGGGCAGGAAGAAATGAAGGTTCGCGCAGCGCGCCCGACCGGGCAGGTCACCGGCGATATCCGTGATGCGATAGCCTGAGGCGTTGGACGCGATGGGGATGCCCGCGGGCACCAGCGCATCAAGTTCCGCAAAGACCTTGCGCTTCAATTCAAGCTTTTCGGGCACGGCTTCAATCACTGCTTCGGCCTGCGCGTAATCCGGCGCCTTCATGTCATCCATAAGCGTGAGGCCGGAAGCCGCGGCAGGATCGCCATCCAATTGGGTGATGGATTGCGCCACACGCGCTTGGGCGGCGGGCCAACGATCCCGCGCGGGTTCCACGGCAGTCACGCGCCAGCCGCCGTTGAGGAAAATCGCCGCGATATCGCAGCCCATCAACCCCATGCCGAGGATGATGACATGGCGCGGCGCGGTCATGCCGCAGCCCTTGGCGTAATGCCGCCCTGTGCCACGATGAAATCGGCGATATCGGAAACCCCTTGCAGCGCCTTCAGATTGGTGAAGATGAAGGGACGCGTGCCGCGCATCTTGCGCGCATCGCGATCCATCACGGAAAGATCAGCGCCCACCAGCGGCGCCAGATCAATCTTATTGATCACCAGCAAATCGCTGCGCGTAATGCCAGGCCCGCCCTTGCGCGGGATTTTGTCGCCAGCCGAGACATCAATCACATAGATGGTCAGATCCGCCAATTCCGGGCTGAAGGTCGCGGCCAGATTATCGCCGCCGCTTTCAATGAACAGGATTTCCAGCTTCGGGAATTTCACCGCCATGTCATGCACGGCGGCAAGATTGATGGAGGCATCTTCGCGGATCGCCGTATGGGGGCAGCCGCCAGTCTCTACCCCCGCAATGCGTTCCGGCACCAGCGCGCCGGAGCGCGTCAGAAATTCCGCATCTTCGCGCGTATAGATGTCATTGGTGATGACCGCGATATCGTAGCGGTCGCGCATGTATTTGCAAAGCCGATCCACCAGCGCGGTTTTGCCGGAACCAACCGGGCCACCAATGCCCACGCGAAACGGGCCATTCTGCGAAGTGCTCATGATCTGAACAACCTTGTGTATTGCGTCTCATGACGCAGGGAAAAAATATCCAGCATCGGCGCGGCGGTGCCAAGCCTTGTTACATCTGCATTCAAGGCGGCCTCGGTCGCGGCGGCGACAGCGGGCTGCAACGCGGCGATGGCAAGCTGGCCATCAGTCTGCCCAAGCGGCACCAGGCGCACACCAGCGGAAACCAGATTGGCCGCAAAAGCCGAGAGAAAGCCAAAGGCCGCATCACGCGCGGCAATGCCCTGTTCCGCCGCCGCCGCACCAAAGGCGACCGCATGGGCAAGCTGGCGCGGGTGGCGCGCAGCGAAAGCAGCAAAGCGTGGCATGGGCCAGGCGGCGAGCGTCACATTGGTAAAGGCTGTGCCCTGCGCTTCCGCTTCCAAAGCGGTTTCCACCGTGCCGCGCCAGGCGGCACCCAGTTCCGCAACCTCATGCAGCGCCTTGTCATTGCCCTTCAGCATGGCGCGATGTGCGGCGACCAGCAGCGCACCATCCACACGCCCCGCGCCGCGCTGCAAGGCAGAACTGACATAGGCAATCAGCCCATCGCGCTTGGCCACGCTGCCCGCTTCCACCGCCGCTTCCAGCCCATGGCTATAGGTATAGGCGCCGACCGGATAGGCCGGCGAAAGCCAGGTCAGCAGCCGATACAGCGCCTGTTGTGCGGCGCCCGCGCGTTTTTCAGTGATGGTGGTGATGATCGCCATCGCCGTGATGATGGTCGTGATCGCCATCATCATGATGGTGATGATGCCCCGGATGGCGGTTATGTTCGCCGTAAGCGCCGCCTTCGGGATCAAAGGCGACTTCCACATGCTGCAATTGCGCGCCAAGCCCTTTCAGCATGGCTTCAATCACATGATCCTTGCGTATCAGGATACGCGTGCCTTCAATCTGCGTCGGCAAATGGCGGTTACCCAGGTGCCAAGCCAAACGCGCGAGGCGTTCCGGCGTTTCCGCCGTGACCTCAATCAAGGGCTCGGGCGCGGCCTGCACCAGAATGACGCCGCCGCCTTCCAGCAGCAGCCCATCGCCCTGGCGGAGCACAGTTGCTTCCTCCAAATCCAACAAGAACGCAAAACCATCTTCCGCGACATAGCGCTTGCGGCGGCGGAAGCGGTCATCGAAATCAAGCGTAACACGATGGCGCGCAGTGCGTTCCACCCAGCCGCCGGCGGGCAGCACCTGAATGGCACGGGGGAGAGTTTCGGTCATGTCAGGCACACCTCAAAACATGAAATAGCGCTGCGCCATGGGCAGCACCTTGGCGGGTTCACACACCAGCAATACGCCATCGGCGCGCACTTCATAGGTTTCGGGATCAACCTCAATCTTGGGAAGCGTCGCATTATGCACCATGCTGCGCTTGCCAATGCCGCTGCGGCAATTACGCACCGTCACCAATTCGCGCGCAAGCCCGAAGCGGCCCGCAATATCCGCCTGCAATGCGGCACCACTCACGAAAGTGACAGCCGATACCAAACGCGAACGCCCGTAACTCCCAAACATCGGCCGGTAATGCACCGGCTGCGGCGTGGGGATGGAAGCATTGGGGTCCCCCATCAGCGCCATCGCAATGGTGCCGCCCTTCAACACCATATCGGGCTTCACGCCGAAAAAGGCCGGCGTCCACATCACCAGATCGGCGATCTTGCCCACTTCCACGCTGCCGACATGATCGGACACGCCCTGCGCAATCGCCGGGTTGACCGTGTATTTCGCGATATAGCGCTTGGCGCGCACATTATCATTATCGCCCTTTTCTTCCGGCAGGCGCCCGCGCTGCACTTTCATCTTATGCGCGGTCTGCCAGGTGCGGATGATCACCTCCCCCACGCGCCCCATCGCCTGGCTGTCGGACGACATCATGCTGATGGCGCCGATATCATGCAGGATATCTTCGGCGGCGATGGTTTCCTTGCGGATGCGGCTTTCGGCAAAGGCCACATCTTCCGCAATGCGCGGATCGAGATGGTGGCAGACCATGAGCATATCCAAATGCTCATCCACGGTGTTCACCGTATAGGGCATGGTGGGGTTGGTGGAAGAAGGCAGCACGCCCGCTTCACCCACCAGGCGCAGAATATCCGGCGCATGGCCGCCGCCGGCACCTTCGGTATGGAAGGCCTGAATGGTGCGGCCGCGAATGGCCTTGATGGTTTCTTCGACAAAACCACTTTCATTCAGCGTATCGGTATGGATGGCGATTTGGATATCCATCTCATCCGCAACTGAAAGGCAGTTATCAATCGCTTTGGGTGTGGTGCCCCAATCCTCATGCAGTTTCAGCCCGCAGGCGCCCGCACGGATTTGTTCTTCCAAGCCTGCCGGCAGCGCGGCATTGCCCTTGCCGAGGAAGCCAAGGTTCATCGGGAAACCTTCGGCCGCCTGCAACATACGCTCCATATGCCAGGGCCCGGGCGTGCAGGTGGTGGCAAGTGTGCCATGCGCCGGACCAGTGCCACCGCCGAACATGGAGGTAATGCCGGACGCCAGAGCTTCTTCGATCTGTTGCGGGCAGATGAAATGGATATGCACATCAAGCCCGCCCGCGGTCAGGATGCGCCCTTCACCGGCGATGATTTCCGTCCCCGGGCCGATGATGATGTCCACATTGGGCTGCGTATCGGGATTGCCTGCCTTGCCGATCGCGGCAATGCGCCCGCCGCGCAAGCCGATATCCGCCTTCACCACGCCCCAATGATCCAGGATCAGCGCATTGGTGATCACGGTATCCACCGCGCCATTGGCGCGTGTCACTTGCGATTGGCCCATGCCATCGCGAATCACCTTGCCGCCGCCGAACTTCACTTCCTCACCATAGGTGGTCAGGTCGCGCTCAACCTCGATGAAGATTTCCGTATCGGCCAGGCGCACACGGTCTCCGACCGTTGGGCCATACATGCCGGCATAGGCGGCGCGAGAGATTTTCGTTGCCATGGGTCAGACCGCCCCTTCCGTTTCGCCGCGAAAGCCATGGATGATGCGTGCGCCTGAAAGCGGGATCAGGCGCACCTTGCGCGTCTGCCCCGGTTCAAAGCGCACCGCCGTACCGGCGGGAATATCCAGGCGGCAGCCGCGCGCCTTGGCGCGATCAAAATCGAGCAGCGGATTGGTTTCCGCGAAATGGTAATGGCTGCCCACTTGCACCGGGCGGTCGCCCTTATTCGCCACCGTGATTTCCACGGCGTCGCGTGAGGCATTCAGCGTGATCTCGCCAGGGGCGGTGATGATTTCGCCGGGGATCATTTGCGGGCTCCCTTCTTCCGAGCGGGTTTGGCCTTGGGCTTGGGCTTCGCGGATTTCTTCGCGGCCTTGGCTTTGGGCTTGGCGGCGGCTTTCGGTTTGGCTTTGGCCTTTGGTGCGGCTTTCGCCTTTGCCTTCGCGCTCGGCTTCTTCGCCACTGGCGCACGGATCGGCTGATGCACTGTCACCAGCTTGGTGCCATCCGGGAAGGTCGCTTCCACCTGGATTTCATGCAGCATCTCGGCGATGCCATCCATCACCTGATCGCGCGTCAGCACGGTGGCGCCATCGCGCATTAGTTCCGCGACGCTGCGGCCATCGCGGGCACCTTCCACCACGAAATCCGTGATCAGCGCCACGGCTTCGGGGAAGTTCATTTTCAGGCCGCGTTCCAGGCGCCGTCGCGCCACGATCGCAGCCATGGAAATCATCAGCTTGTCTTTTTCACGCGGGGTCAGGTTCATGGCGTTGGGTTCCGCAATCGCTGTGCCATCATCATGGGATTTTCTGCTTCAGGTCGTCCATAGGCGCGGCAGCCGCGCCGGCAGGCTAAGCGCCGGGCGCAGCCGGCAAATCGCCGCCCCCAGCCCTTCACGCACCGCAACGGCACCACCAAGCCAGCGCGTGAGCAACAGCCCGGGCCGCACAAGGCTGGCGAGTGCGCCATCTTCGCGGAGCGCATCACGCAAATCGGGCGAAGCCAGCGGGCCAGCTAGCACCAGGCTGCCCAGCGCTTCGGCACCCGCGAAACCAAAGGGGTCGGCGAAATCGGCCGCGATATCCTCACCAAGGCTTAGCCCATCGGCCCAAAGCAGCTTGCCCCCACGCTGAATGCGCCAGGAATCCTGAAGCGCGCCGCGCCGCCAGGTCTCGCCCCGCGCGGCGCGGCCGAAGACCAGCGCTTCGGCCATCAGCAGCGTCGCGTCCTCCGCGATATCGGCATTCAGGCGCCGTTCAAGCCGCGCCCCTTCGAACAGGATGGTTTCCTGCGGGATCCATTCGAAAACCGCGCCAGGGCCGGCTTCAAGCGTCACGGAAATTTCGGTTACAGGGCCAAGGCTGCGATAGATTTTCTCGGCCGCCGGGGTGGAGAAACTCGCCCGCGCCCCGGCACCAAGGCTGAGGGCGATTTCCACCTTATCGCCGCCGGCCAGGCCGCCCGCGGTATTTACCAGCGCGCAGATCGGCGCCTCATCTGCCTCGGGGTCGGGGAATAGGGCGCGCATGGGCGGCGATTGATAAAGCCCGCCGAGCACCGTGCGCCCTTCATACAGATGGTAATCCAACTCCAACCGCCCGCGAGATCGCTGATGGCTTGGTTGGGGCAGGGCGGTGGCGCGCATGAACAATAGCTTAGCCGCGCCCAATCCAAGTAACCAAATGATGCAAATGAGGGCAATTATTGCCCAAAAAACCAGCAATAATCTCAAGACAAACGAGCCTTCTTTGGAGCGAATTTCGGGCCTTGTCGCACCAGAGCTGCGCATGGGGCGGGTGGGGTCCACAACGCGAACGCCAAAACAATGACGTTTCGGAGCTTAATCTTATTGAAATAAGCAAGGCTAGCTGCTACATCCCATGCCAACTCTCGGTAGATTTATATTATCATGGAACTAGTCATGGTGGTGGCGGGCGCAACCGTGATCGCGGGTTGCGGCCTTGCTGTTGTTCTGCGGGGGTCGGATAGGAAAGGGCGAAGTGTTGTGCAGACAACCTCCCCCAGCGTTCGCTCGTCTTCAGCTCCACCCAGCAAAGGCATTCCACTCGATATTCAGTACGCCGACCCAAATGGCCAGGTTTCCGGCTACCGGATTGAGGTGCTGGAAGTCAGGGAAAAACACTATGAAGGAGCGGTAAGGCCCAGGCTTCTGGTGATTGGGTGGTGCCATTTGCGTCGAGGAGAGAACGAATTTGTCGTCTCGCGGATCGAAACAATAGTCGATCCGCGGACGGGTGAAATATATGACAAGACCGATGCTATCGCTGGCTTTTTGCGTTTAATCGCCTCAAGCAACATCGCGACGCCTGATGATCGGCGCCTCGAAGGATATCGCGAAGTTGCCAGGGCAAAACGGGACCGAAAACTGATCCTTAGCCCAATCAATGCCACCATCGAATGGAGGTTTTCGCACGGGAAAGGTGCTCCTCAATCCATGAGGGTCTGGATCACCGCCGTGGCTCTCCGCTTGGACGGCCAAGCCTATGCTTTATTCGCGGAAACGATCGGAAGAGTTCCTGAGGAGCGCCCCTACTTTATCAATCCACTCGGTAGTGGTCATCCAGAGGTTTTGGCCCTCGAAGAGGAGGATAACCGGCACGAAGGAGACGCTATCTTACGATGGGCGGAGAAACGCGTTCGCTAGCCAGAAGGGACACTTTAGGGAAGAGACGTTAGTCTGGAACTTTGGGTCTAGACTGGGCCTTAAACACTCGCATCCTCTGGACAGGCGCGCGCCGCACGGCTTTGGTGGCGGGGTTCAAACCGGAAGCCACCTCATGCGCCGCATCATCACAGAACCGCTCACCGCCGAAGCCTTCGCCTCCTTTGGGGAGGTGCTGGAAAGCCCGACCTCCCCAGGGCGCGCTTACATAGATAAGATGCTGGAAAATCGCCGCAGCGGGGCGGCGCCCAGCCTTTCCTTCACGCGGGCCCTGCCGAAATCTGCGCCCTTCGCTTCCACCACCATGGAACGGCATGAATTTTCCTCCCAATCCTTCATCCCCATGGAAGCCGGGCGCTGGCTGGCGCTGGTGGCGCCGCACGGGGCGGATGGCAAGCCGGATATGGCAAAGGCGCGCGCCTTTCTGGCGCGCCCTGATCAGGGAGTAACCTATGGCGCCAATGTATGGCACCACCCTTTCACTGCCTTTGACCGCGAAGCCCGCTTCGCGGTTTTCATGTGGAAGGACGGCACTTCAGCCGATGATGAATTTGTCGAGGTCGCACCCTTCGAATTGCATCTCGGCTGAAGCGAGCTTCAGCAGCCTTGCGGCTGCTGATTGCGGGTTTTCCAGAGCGACCAGAAAATCCCGCCCGCGATGATCAGCGCCGTCACGCCAAGCGAAATGGTTGGGTCGAGCTTGCCGACCATCTGGTTCCAGAAGATCTTGCCGCCGATGAAAACCAGCACCAGCGCCAGCGCATATTTCAGGTAGTGGAAGCGATGCACCATGGCGGCAAGCGCGAAGTAAAGCGCGCGCAGCCCAAGGATCGCCATGATATTCGCCGTATAGACAATGAAGGTATCAGTCGTGATGGCAAAGATCGCCGGCACGCTATCCACCGCGAAAATCAGATCGGCGATATTGATCACCACCAGCGCCAGGAACAGCGGCGTTGCGAAAGCGAGCTTCTTGCCCGTGGCCGGATCCATCTGGCGGACAAAGAATTTCTGGCCATGTAGCTCATCCGTCACGCGCATATGCTTGCGCATGAAGCGGACCACCGGGTTTTTCGAGATATCCTGCTCCCCTTCCGGCACCACCAGCATCTTGATGCCGGTCGCGATCAGGAAGGCGCCGAAGATATAGAGCACCCAGCTATATTGCTGCACCAGCGCCGCGCCCAGGCCAATCATGATGCCGCGCAGCACAATCACGCCAATGATGCCCCAGACCAACGCGCGATACTGATAGCGGCGCGGGATGGCGAAATAGCCAAAGATCAGGCTGATCACGAAGACATTATCTATGGACAGCGCCTTTTCAATGAAAAAGCCCGTAAAATAGGTAATGCCCGCATGGGTGCCGTCTGAGGTGGTAAGCTCCCCAACCTCATAGGCCCACCAGATGCCGGCGCCATAGAGCATGGCAAAGGCAATATAAAAGGCGGAAAGCCACAGGCTTTGGGCGACGCCCATTTCCTTTTCCTTGCGATTCAGCACGCCAAGGTCAAAGGCCAGCAGCACCAGCACAATCAGCAGAAAGCCCTTCCACATCCAGAAGGGCTTGCCCATCCATTCGGCAGCCAGGAATTCCATCCCGAGTATCCTCATCCTACGGCGCGGGTCAGCCATAGGGGGCCGAGACCGCGCAGGGTTGCACGATCCGACATCACGGCAGGCCGCCTATAGAAGGGCGGCCCCCGCCAGAGGGGCCCGGATGACGAGAAAATGGTGGACGCCAGTTTGGTTTTCAAGCCCCATTGCGGCAGCCCCTGAGAGAAACCATTTGGGGGTTTGCGCGGCGCCCCCTTGGCTATTAGGTTGCCGCCATGTCATAGGGTCCGAAGGTCCGCTTCGGCGGGACTTCCAACTGGGAATTGAGGCGTCGCAATGGGTTCCTTCAGCATCTGGCATTGGCTTGTTGTTCTGCTGGTCATTCTGCTGCTTTTCGGCAGCGGCAAGATCAGCGGCCTGATGGGCGATCTGGCCAAGGGCATCAAGTCCTTCAAGCAAAATATCAAGGAAGATCAGGCAGATGCCTCCATGGAGGCGCAGGCCCAGGGGCAGTCCCAGCCGGCCGGCAGCATCCAGGGGCCCGCCGCGGCGTCTTCCACCGCGCAGGCCGCCCCGGCGCAAAACACGCCGCCTCGTCCGGGCGCCTGACTACCTCACCCGCCCTCGCGCCGTTTTGGCGGGGGCGGCGTTACACCCTTGCCCCGGCGCGCAAGCCTGGGCCTGGGGCCGATGAGACTATTCAGGCTGCCGGGCCAGGGTTAGAAAACATCTGCCTCTTTCGCCGCGTGGAGGGCCCGCGCCATGCTCACAACCTGGACCGTTGAGGATGGCCGTTGTCGCGTGCGCGAAGGCGCTATTTCCGACATCACGGCCGCCTTGCCCGAACCCGCCCGGGAATTTGCCGGTGAGGTCGCGGAGGCGGAGAATCTTCGCCAAGCTGTTTGGATAGATTTGCTGAACCCCACGCCGGCGGAAGAACGCGCGGTGCAGCAGGCGCTCTCGCTCGAAATTCCGACCCGCGAGGAAATGCAGGAAATCGAAAGCTCCTCTCGGCTTTATCGGGAAGATGATGCACTGTTTCTTACCGCCAATTTTCTCTATGGCGTGGATTCAGGCGAATATGGTTCCACCCCCATCAGCTTCGTCTTGACCAATAGCGCGCTGGTCACGGTACGCTACGCCACGCCACGCGCCTTCACCATTTTCGGCACAAGGGCGCAGCGCCACCCAACCCTGCTGAATTCACCAGATGCGGTCATGCTGCATCTGTTCGAACAGATCGTGGATCGCCTGGCTGATATTCTCGAAAAAGTCGGCACGGATATGGACAAGGCAAGCCAATCCACTTTCCGCACCTCCCAGGCCGATTTCAAGATGCATCGGCGCAATGACAAGCTGAAGGAAGCGCTCTTCACCCTGGGTCAGGTGGGCGAAGTCACAACGCGCGCCTCCGAAACCTTGCTTGGTTTGTCACGCATCCTGACCTTTGTGGGCGCCGAGAAGGCAACCGCGGTGCGCAAGGAAAACCAGGCGCTGATCAAGACGCTGGTGCGCGATGTGCGATCCCTGGTGGAACACGCAAGCTTCCTCAATTCCAAGGCGCAATTCCTGCTTGATGCGGTGCTTGGCGTCTTGAATGTGGAACAAAACGCCATCATCAAGACTTTCACGGTCGCCTCCGTCGCGCTCATGCCGCCCACACTGGTTGCCAGTATTTACGGGATGAATTTTGAATTCATTCCGGAACTGAAATTCACCTTCGGCTATCCCTTGGCGCTTTTGCTGATGATCGTCTCAGCCATTCTGCCCATTCTCTATTTCCGCCGCAAAGGCTGGCTCTGACCCCTCAAGGAAATTCTGATGTCGCAAGCAACGCGTATCCCCGCTTCTGTCGCCACCTGCCGTTGGGGTGGGTTTGATGCGTCCTTTCCGCCAGTCGCGAGCATTGCCTCCGGCGAGACGGTCATTCTGGAATGCGTCTCGGGCGGACCAGAAGTGATGCCGGGGCCGGAAAAGGGCCTCAAGCTGCATCCGGCGATTTCGGAAATCCATGCCAAGTTGCCGCGGCTTGGCGCGCATATCATCACCGGCCCCGTTGCGGTGCGCGGCGCCGAGCCAGGCGATGCGCTCCGCGTGGATATCGAGAAAATCGAACTCGGCGCGGATTGGGGTTTTTGCGGCTTTCGTCCGCTCTTCGGCACGCTGCCGGAAGATTTCCCCTATCGGCGCACATTGCATATTCCGGTGAACAAGCAGGCCATGACATGCCGTCTGCCCTTCGGGCCGCAGGATGGCGGGCTTGATCTGCCACTCGCGCCCTTCTTTGGCGTGATGGGCGTGGCGCCGCCGCCCGAATGGGGCATGGTGAACACCAAGGAACCGCGTGCCATTGGCGGCAATCTGGATAATAAGGAATTGACCGGAGGCACCACTTTGTTCCTGCCCATTTTCAACAAGGGCGCGCTGTTTTCCGCCGGAGATGGCCATGGCGTGCAGGGCGATGGGGAGGTCTGCATCAATGCCCTCGAAATCTGCCTGACGGGGCATTTCAAGCTTTCCGTGGTGAAGGGCGGCGGCGCCAAGGACCCGGTGCTGAAATTCCCCCGCGCCGAGACCAAGACCCATTTCATCACCATGGGCATGAATGAGGATCTGGATTTGGCGATGAAGCAGGCGCTGCGTGAGATGATCGCCTTCATCTGTTCGCGTACCAATCTATCGGATGCTGATGCCTATCAATTCTGCTCGCTGGCGGTGGATTTCCGCGTGACGCAGACAGTGAATGGCGAAAAGGGCGTGCATGGCATGCTGAAGAAGGGGCTGTTGTTCTGACGCGCCTTGACCGGCTGAAACCGCTTTGCGGTTTGGCGGATTGCCCATAAGCTGCTGCGGAAATGCCGCCTGCTGAGGCTGGCGGTTCGGTTGGGCCACGGAACTCGGCCGAAAGGGGCGTTTGGGAGGATCAGGGCATGAGCCAAGGCGCTTTTAAAGCCGCGCGGGATTTTCTGTTGGCGCAGCGTGGGGATTACGCCACGGCCTATCGCGATTTCCGCTGGCCAGTACTGGAAAATTTCAACTGGGCGCTTGATTGGTTTGACGCGGAATTGGCCGCCGGCGCCCATGGCGCGCGCCCCGCACTTCGCATTGTTGGCGATGGCGCGGCGGAGCGCAGCTTTGCTGAGCTTTCGGCAGCGTCCAACCGTGTTGCCAATGGGCTACGCGCGCTTGGCGTCAAGCGCGGTGATCGCATTCTGCTCATGCTCGGCAATGTTGTGCCGCTTTGGGAAGTGATGCTGGCGGCGATGAAGCTCGGCGCCGTGGTGATCCCCGCCACCACGCTGCTGGCCGGTGATGATTTGAAGGACCGTTTTACCAGAGGCCGCGCGCGTTTCGTGGTTGCCAATGCCGCCGATGCACCGAAATTTGAAGGGCTGGCAGCGGGTGTGACGCGCATCGCGGTGGGCGCGGTGCAGGCGGGATGGGTTGCCTATGACACCCTGCATCAGGGTGCGGCCAGCTTCACACCGGATGGGCCGACCAAGGCCAGCGATCCCATGCTGCTTTATTTCACCTCAGGCACCACGGCCAAGCCGAAGCTTGTTCTGCATAGCCATCAATCCTATCCGGTGGGGCATCTTTCCACCATGTTCGTGCTCGGCCTGCAGCCGGGCGATGTGCATTTGAATATTTCCTCGCCGGGCTGGGCGAAGCATGCCTGGTCCTGCATTTTTGCGCCCTGGATTGCGGGCGCGGCGGTGTTCATCGCCAATCAGCCGCGCTTCAATGCGCGCGGCATGTTGGATGCGATTGCCGCCAATGGCGTGACGACGCTGTGTGCCCCGCCCACTGTCTGGCGCATGTTTGTCCAGGAAGACATGAAGGCGATCCGCACGTCGCTCCGCGAAGTGGCTGGCGCGGGGGAACCGCTGAACCCGGAGATCATCGAACAGGTGCGCGACGCCTGGGGCCTCACGATCCGCGATTTCTTTGGCCAGACGGAAACCACGGCGCAAATTGGCAATCCGCCGGGGATGGCGTTGAAGGAAGGCTCCATGGGCAAGCCGCTGCCGGGTTATCGGATTGTGCTGCTCGACCCCGATGACAAGCCCGCTGAGGAGGGGGAGGTCTGCATCGCCCTCAACCCCGCGCCGACCGGGCTGATGATGGGCTATCAGGCCGATGATGGCAGCACCCTGCCGGCGGGCGAGGCGTTTTATCGCACCGGTGATGTCGCCAATCGGGATCAGGATGGCTACCTGACCTATGTCGGGCGGGCGGATGATGTCTTCAAAGCCTCCGACTACCGGATTTCGCCCTTTGAATTGGAAAGCGTGCTGATCGAGCATGAGGCGGTGGCGGAAGCTGCGGTGGTGCCGGCACCTGATGCCATGCGCATGGCGGTGCCCAAGGCCTTTATTGCGCTGGCACCCGGGGCGGTAGCGAACCATGCCACCATGCTATCCATCTTCCAGCATCTGCGCGGGCGGCTTTCCGCCTTCAAGCGCGTGCGGCGCCTTGAAGTGCATGAATTGCCCAAGACGATTTCCGGCAAGATCAGGCGGGTGGAGCTCCGCCAATTGGAAGAAAAGCGTTTCGCCGCCGGCACCAGGTCAGCCGGCGAGTATCGGGAGGAGGATTTCCCGGAATTGAGGCAGGGCTGAACGCAAGCCCGCTTGCCCCCGCGCGCCAGCGGGTGTTTGTATCGTCTCAAAGCCCGGAGATACCCCGATGAATGAGATCAATGTGCCGCGCCCGAATAATCTGGACGCGTTCTGGATGCCCTATTCGGACAATAAGTATTTCAAGGACCGTCCGCGCATGCTCGCCCGCGCCGAGGGCATGCATTACTACACGCCGGAGGGGCGGGAGATTCTGGACGGTACCTCTGGCCTTTGGTGCTGCAATGCCGGGCATGGCCGGCGGGAAATTGTGGAGGCCATCCAAAAACAGGCCGCGATCATGGATTTCGCGCCCGCCTTCCAGCTTGGCCACCCGATTGCCTTTGAAGCCGCTTCGCGCGTGGCCGACATGACGCCGGAGGGGTTGGACCGGGTTTTCTTCACCAATTCAGGCAGCGAAAGTGCGGATACGGCGCTGAAAATCGCGCTGGCCTATCACAAGGCGCGTGGCGAAAGCTCTCGCGTGCGGTTGATTGGGCGCGAACGCGGCTATCATGGCGTGGGTTTCGGCGGCATGTCGGTGGGCGGCATCGGGCCTAATCGCAAGCAATTCGGCGCCCTGCTGCCCTATGTGGACCATCTGCCGCATACGCATCTGCCGGCGAAAAACAGCTATTGCCGGGGTGAACCGCCGCATGGGGCGGAACTGGCCGATGTGCTGGAAAACCTGGTGGCGCTGCATGGCGCTGAGACCATCGCCGCTGTCATGGTGGAACCGGTGGCGGGGTCAACCGGCGTGCTCGTGCCGCCGGTGGGCTACCTGAAGCGGCTCCGCGATATCTGCACTAAGCACGGCATTCTGCTGATTTTTGATGAGGTGATCACCGGCTTCGGGCGGCTTGGCGCCAATTTCGGCGCGGAACGCCTGGGCGTCACGCCAGATATCGTGACCATGGCCAAGGGGCTGACGAACGCCGCCGTGCCCATGGGGGCGGTGGCGGTCAAGAACGAGATTTATGATGCCATCGTGCAGGGCACTGGCGCGGGGATCGAATTCTTCCACGGCTATACCTATTCCGGGCATCCCTTGGCCGCCGCTGCGGCGATTGCCACGCTTGAACTGCATCGCGCCGAGGATTTGCCGGCCCGCGCCCGCGCCTTGGAGCCCTATTGGCAGGATGCGGTGCATTCGCTCAAAGGCTTGCCCAATGTGATTGATATCCGCGATGTCGGGTTGATTGGCGCGGTGGAATTGGCGCCGCGCCCCGGCAAGCCGACACAGCGCGCCTTGGATGTCTTCCGCCGCTGCTTTGATGAGGGCGTGCTGATCCGCGTGACCGCCGATATCATTGCCATGTCGCCGCCGCTGATTTGCGAAAAGCCGCATGTGGATAGGCTGATCAATACACTTTCCGATGCGATCATGGCGGAAGCGGCCTAAGTCTCTCACCGGGCGGGGTGACCTCTGCCCCGCTTCGCCCCATATAGGCTCTCAAACCTTGCTGATGGAGAAACTCACGTGAGCGATACTGCCCGCGCCCCCGTGCCCGTGACCGTGCTGACCGGCTATCTTGGTGCCGGCAAAACCACGCTGCTGAACCGTATCCTGACCGAAAATCACGGCCAGAAATTCGCGGTCGTGATCAATGAATTCGGCGAATTGGGCGTGGATAACGACCTGGTCGTGGATGCCGATGAAGAAGTGTTCGAAATGAACAATGGCTGCATCTGCTGCACGGTGCGCGGGGATTTGATCCGTATCCTGAGCGGGCTGATGAAGCGGCGCGACAAGTTCGATGGCATCATTGTAGAAACCACCGGCCTCGCGGACCCGGCCCCGGTGGCGCAGACCTTTTTTGTTGATGATGATGTGAAGCGCGCGACGAAGTTGGATGCGATCGTGACCGTGGTGGATGCCAAGCATTTGCCGGCGCGGCTGGCAGATTCCGCCGAAGCGCAGGAACAGATCGCCTTTGCCGATATCATTGTGCTGAACAAGATGGATCTGGTGAGCGAGGCCGAAGCGGCGGAAGTTGAAAAGCGCATCCGCGCCATCAACCCCTATGCCGAAATTCGCCGTGCGACGAAATCCGATGTGCCGATCAATGCCGTGATCGGGCGTGATGCCTTCAACCTGGAGCGCATCCTGGAACGTGAGCCGGAATTCCTCTCGGGCGAGGATGATCACGAACATGACTCGGAAGTGAACAGCGTCTCCTTCGAAGTGGAGCGCCCGATTGACCCCGAGCGTTTCAACGCCTGGATCACGCAGGTGCTGTCCAGCAAGGGGCAGGATTTGCTGCGCACCAAGGGTATTTTGGCTTATGAGGGCGATGATCGCCGCTTCGCTTTCCAGGCGGTGCATATGATTGCCGATGGCGATTTCATCGGCCCCTGGAAGGAAGGCGATCCGCGCCGTTCCAAACTGGTTTTCATCGGTCGCGATCTCAATCGTCCCTGGCTGCGCCGCGGTTTCGAAGCCTGCCAGGCCGGTGAGGATGAGGCGAAAATCAATGCCGAAATCGCGCGCTGGAGCCCCCCCGGCGCATGAGCGGCGCGGATTATTTGCTGGATAGCCGGGGCGTTTCGCAAAACCTCGGCGCCTGGGTGGCAGGGCTTGCTTTCGGGCATGAAGGCCGCACTTGCAGCTTCGGCACCAGCGATGGCGTCTTGCATCAGGCAAGGCTTGCTGCCCCGCAGGATGCTTGGGCGCGGCATGAAGCGCATCAGGGCGCGGTGCTGTCGCTTTGTGCCGATGCCAAGGATGGCCTGATTTCCGGCGGCGATGATGGGCGGCTGATGCGCCTTGGCGCCGATGGCACGCTCACCGAATTGGCGCGCTATGGCAGCCGTTGGGTGGAACATGTCGCCGCGCATGAAAGCGGGCTGCGCGCCGCCGTGGTCGGCAAGGCCGTGCATGTGCTGGATGGCGCAGGGGCGGCGCTGAAATCACTCGCGCACGCAACCTCCGTCACGGGCATTGCCTTTGACACCAAGGGCAAGCGCATCGCGGCGAGCCATTACAATGGCGTCTCGCTTTGGTTTGTGGCGGCGAAGGATGACAAGCCGCGTTCACTGGAATGGAAGGGCAGCCATACGGGCATTATTTTCAGCCCGGATGGAACGCATGTGGTGACTTCCATGCAGGAGAATACGCTGCATGGCTGGCGGCTCGCGGATGGTCAGCATATGCGCATGGCGGGCTATCCGGCGAAGACGAAATCGCTGTCTTTCACGTCCAAGGGGCGGTGGCTCGCGACCTCCGGCGCGGATTGCGTGGTGTTGTGGCCGTTCTTTGGTGGCGGGCCCATGGGCAAAGCGCCGACGGAACTCGCCGGCGGTGATCAGGCGCTGTGTTCGGCGGTTGCCTGCCATCCGCAGCAGGAAGTGGTGGCGGCCGGTTTCAATGACGGGCTGGTTCTGATTGCCGAGGTTGCCAGCGGGCGCATTGTGCCCGTGGCTGCACCGGGGCGCGGCGGTGTTTCGGCCCTTGCCTGGAGCGATGCGGGCACGCATCTGGCCTTCGGCACGGAAGAAGGTTTCGCCGGCCTCGTGGATCTTTCGCGCCGCTGAAAGCCGGGGCTGGAAAAGCCCCGCGACCCTGTGCTTGAGTGCGCCCGTCTTGAGACCGGAGAAGCACCATGGCTGCACGTGATGATGAAGATGAGGATTTCGATCTGGGCATCAGCCTGGAATCGGTGGCCGCCATTGTGGATGCGGCGCGCGCCGTTCAGGAAGGTGAGGAAAGCGGCGCCATCTCTCGCGCGGATGAGGATGAAGAAGGCCTCGACGCCGAAGATGATGAAAACATGGATGAGGATGCTTTGCGCGCCTTCATCAGCGAATTGAATGAGGATGAACAGGCGTCCTTGATCGCCCTCGCCTGGATCGGCCGCGGCGATTATGAGGCGGATGATTGGGAAGAAGCGCGCAACCTGGCACGGGAACGCAATATGCGTGACCCGGCGGGGTATTTGCTTGGTATCGAAATGCTCGGCGATATGCTGGAAGAAGGGTTGGAAGCGCTTGGCCTTTCGCTGGAGGATGTGGAGGGGTGAGGATCGGGGCGAACGGATTCCCCCAAATGAGAGGTTCTCCGATTCCCCCCCCATCACCTCATGAATTGATTTGCTCCCCACAAATTTCTTGTCTTTTAAGTTCCGTTTCTATTAGCCTTTGGTAAGGGAGGGAATTCAAAATGAAGCTGGACGCCTATACCAAAGGGGTTCTCACGGTCATCGCTCTAGCCCTGGTTACACTAGCAATTCAAAACGCCATCCAACCAGCTGTTGCTCAAAGTGGGGTGCAGAAGGTCACGATCTGTACGCAAGATGGTAGAAATTGCCAAGGTTTACCTACTACTCATGTCCGTCTGCCCGGCGGAAGCGTAGACATACCGGCACTCATTGTTTCCGGGACTGTTGGCACCTACTTAGGGCAGGTCAATATCATCCCACATCCCCCATAACTCAGGCGGGTGAGCCAGGGGTGTTTTCGCTTCGCTGTGATCAATGTCATGGACGGTTCACCGCCGCCCGCCACCCAGAATACCCCCAAGGCCGCGCAGCACATCCTGCACCGGTGATGGCAAGGCAGGCACGCCTGGCCGAGGCGCTTCCTGCACGGCTTCCGGAGCGGCGCGCGGCGCGGGCGCCGGGCCATCCGCGCCAAGCCGCGCAACCCGCAAGGGCTCGCCGCAATCCGCTTCCGCATTGCGGCCCGCACCGCCGAGCAGATTGCCCAAAGGATCAGTCACAACGCGCCCCGTCAGCGTATCGCCCAGCAGGCCAATCGCGGTTTGCCCAAGGGCCGCACCCGCCGCGACACCGATGCGGGGCGCCGCCAGCGTCCCGCCCAGATTGACCGGCGCGCGCAGCCCGAAGCCGAAAACGCGCAGATTGGTCTCAAGCCGCCCATTCAGGCTTTCATCGCGCAGATTGATGGCCGCCTGACCGCCGATCTGGCCAATGGCGCTATCCATGAACAAGGCGCGGCTTTGCGCCATGCCCTGCTCTGCCGCGAAGGCCAGCGCCACGCAACGCAGCTCCACCGCGCCGAGTCGTTGAGAGTTGGGCGACAGCAAGGCAAGCAAAGCGCCCAAAGCCTCCATCGCTGTGCCCTGTTCCAGCCGGGCATTGATCAGGGCCAGGCCCATATCGCCATTCAGGCTGGCGGCAATGGCGCGCGTGGTGGCGCCGGTGCCGCGCAGATCGGCGGCAATATCGCCGCGCCCGCGCAGCCCCAGCCCATCCAGCGCGCCGCTGAGTGCTGCAAGATCAAGCCCCGCGCCATCCGAACGCAGCCTGAGGCCGAATTGCGCCGGGGTCGCCGCAGCATTCACCGTGACCTGCCCGGAAATCCGCCCGGCGGGCAGCGTCAGGTTGAAAGGCGCCAGCGTCAGCGCCCCATTCCGGAGGCGCAGATTCGTCTGCACCGCCACTTGCGGCAGGCTGCTGGAAGTCACGCCGCGCAAGGCAAGCGCCAATTCCGCATCCAGCGCGTTCAGGGCTGCAACCGGCACGGCAATATCTGGAATAACGCGCCCATCCGCCGCAGGCGCCGGGGCCGCAGGTGCAGGACGTGCTGCGCTTGGTGCTGGCGCCCCCGATAGCGCATCCAGATCAAGCCGTGTCACATCAATCCGCCCGGCAAGGCTTGGCCGATCCGCAAGCGCCAGCGTCAGCGCTGCGGTTCCGGCCAGGGCTGGGCTGGTCACTTGCAGGCGGGGCAGGCTGATATTCTGCGCATCCTGCCATTCCAGCCGCGCCGATCCGCGCAAGCCGGGAGGCAGGGCGGTAAACCCGGTCAGCCCGGCGGCATCCGGCGCATCCAAGGTCAGGTCGAATTGCCCATCAGCCATTTCGCGCGGGCGCGCCACCCTGCCCTGCAGCGTCAGGCTGGCAGCACCCGCGACAAGCCGCGCTTCGATCGGCAGCGGTGCTTCGGCGCCTTGCAGCAGCTTGCCGATCTCGCCCAGGCTTGCCTCAAGCCCTATCGCGTTACCGTTGCGGTTGAAGCTGCCGGTGAGCCTTGCCTCGCCTTCCGGTGGGGCGATGATTTCCAGCGCTTCCAAGCGCAGATCGGGTAGCAGCCAGCCAAGATCACCCGCGCTGGCCCTGAGCGTGATGGCCCCCAAAGGCGGCAGCGTTCCGGGGGCAGCACCGAAAAGCGGCCCGGCCTTCCCGGCCAGGATAAAAGTAATGCCTTGGAAGCGCCATTCGGCGGCCAGATCGCTCGCGCTGGTGGCGCTAACATTACGGATGGAGAGCGAAGGGATTTCGATATCCCGCCCCGCACTGCCCGGCAGGATCACATGCGCATCATGCAGCCGGACCAGCCCGATATGCGGCATGTTGGCAGTTCGCCGTGGCGCCGCTGGTGCCGCGGTGGCGTCCCGGGTGGGCCTTTCGGCAGCCGGCAAAGCCCAAAGCACCGGGTCCAGATTGAGCCGCAGCCCATCCGCCTCAACGCTTGGGATTTCGATGCCGCCGGAGATCAGGGAGCGTAGCGAAATACTCGCGGCCAGCCTGGGCGCCACCAGGCCCGGCGCGGCGCTGCCCGGTGTGCTGAGCGTCACATCGCGCAATTCCAGCTTGGGGATTAGCCCAAGCGCCAAGCCCATCCCGCCGATGCTGGCGCGGTAGCCGGTGGCGTTTTCGATCTCGGCCTTGATGCGCGGCGTGAAGCGGCCGGATTCCAAAGCAGCGCGCAGCGCGAAAACAACGCCGATCAGCAGCAGGAAAAGCAGCGCCAACCCACCTGCAACGTAGCGCGGCCAGCGCCGGGCGGGGTTCAGCGCAGATGCCGACATGGCGGTGTCTTCGGGCGATCAAAGCCAAGCAAGCCAAAGGTTTCCTTCATATGCGCCGGCAAGGGTGCCGCGAGTTCCAGCATACCACCTTCCGGATGCGGCAGGCGCAAGGCGCGTGCGTGCAGATGCAGCGTATTGCCGAAGCCTTCCAGATGCGCGGCCTGCCCGCCATATTTGCCATCACCCATGATCGGGCAGCGCAAAGCCTCGGCGCAATGCACACGTAATTGATGGGTGCGGCCCGTCAGCGGGCGCAATTCCAGCATCGCCGCCTGGCGCTGCGCGGAATCCACCACGCGATACAGCGTGACGGCGCGCGTGCCTTCGCCATCCGCAACGCCTGCCACCCGTTCGCCGCGCTGCCCGCCAAGCTTGGCAAGCGGCAGGTCAATGCGGCCTTCCAGCGGATGCGGGCGGCCAATCACTACGGCCCAATAGGTTTTCTCCGCATCCCGTCCGCGAAAGGCCGCGGCCAAGCGGGACGCAGCGGCGGCGGTGCGCCCCAGGATCAGAACGCCCGATGTGTCCTTGTCCAGCCGATGCACCAGGCGCGGGCGTTCCTCATAACCAAAGCGGAGCGCATCCAGCATGCCATCCACATGCCGCGTAATGCCTGGCCCCCCCTGCACCGGCAGGCCCTGGGGCTTGTCGAGCACAATCACCGAGGCATCGCGGTAAATCACCATGCGTTCAAGCGCCGCCGCGTCCCGGTCTGACACTGGCCGGGCTGAAGGCGGTTTGGATGCTTCCGCCGGCATGGGCGGGATGCGCAATTGCTGGCCGGGCTTGAGCCGCGCATTCGCTTCGACGCGCGCGCCATCCAGCCGGATCTGACCGGTGCGCAGCATTTTCTGCAAAGCGCCCTGGGTCAGGTTCGGGTAGTGCCGATGAAACCAGCGATCAAGCCGGATATCGGCCTCGGCCGCGGTAATGGAGCGTTGGGTGACAGGCATGGCAATCCGTAACAGGCGGGGCGCGGTTCTGAAAGCGGCAAATGCAGCGCATGATTTCACTGGTTCCATCGCCCCTGCTTCTGCTTTATGGAACGGCAAAACTCGTCCGGGGGAGAAAATCATGACAAACGCCTCACAATTCCCAATCACGCGCCGCGCCCTTGGCGGGCTTGGCCTGGGCCTGGCTGCGACAGGTGCCGCACGCGCGCAGGATATGGCCGGCAAGACCATTGAATGGGTCATCCCCTTCGCGGTCGGTGGCGGTTCGGATGTCTGGGCGCGGTTTCATTTGCCGCTGCTGCAACGCCATATGCCGGGCAATCCCACCGTGGTGATCCGCAATGTCACCGGCGGTGGCAGCATCAATGGCGCCAATCAATTCGCGCAACGCACACGGCCTGATGGGCTGACCATCCTTGGCACCAGTGGCTCGACGCAATTCCCCTTCCTGATGGGCGATCCGCGCGTGCGTTATGATTACCGCGCCTGGAGCGTGCTGATGGCAAGCCCGACCGGTGGCGTTTTGTATGTGCGCCCGGAACTGGGCGTCCGCGGCCCGGCGGATTTGGCCAAGCTGCAAGCGGCGCAGGGCTTGCGCTTTGGCAGCCAGGGTCCGACCTCGCTTGATGTGGTGCCGACCCTTGCCTTTGAACTGATGAATCTGAATGTGCAGATTGTCTTTGGCATGCAGGGCCGTGGCCAGGGGCGGCTTGCCTTTGAACGTGGTGAAACGCCGATAGATTATCAGACATCCTCTGCCTATACGAGCCAGGTTCTGCCGCTGGTGCGCGAAGGCAAGGCCGTGCCGCTGTTTTCCTATGGCATCATGAATGCCGCGGGCGATATCGTGCGCGATCCGAATTTCCCCGATCTGCCGACCTTCCCGGAATTCCTGCGCGCCGCCACAGGGCAGGAACCGTCAGGCCCGGCCTGGGATGCCTATCGCACGCTGTTCGTCGCGGGTTTTGCTGCGCAGAAATTCGTCGTTGTGCCGAAGGAAACCCCGCGCGCCGTGCAGGAGCTTTACCGCACCGCCTTCACGCGCATCTTTGCCGATCCGGAATACAAGGAAAAGCGCGGCGCGGTGATTGGCGAATATGATGAGGTGGTGGGCGACGCCGCCGAGAAAGCCTATGCCGCCGGCACCGTCATCAGTGAAGCGACGCGCGACTGGATCAAGGAATGGTTGCTGCGCCGCTTCAACCATCGGCTTGGCTGATCGGTCCAAAGGCAGCGCGGTAAAGGGAGTAAAATTGCATGCTTGACGCGCTGCTGATGGCGCTTACCGCGCTCGCGAGCCCTGAACGCCTTGGCTATATGGCGCTTGGTGTTTTGATTGGTTACGCGATTGGTGTGCTGCCCGCACTTGGTGGCCTGGCAGGGCTTTCACTGGTGATGCCGTTCATCTACGGGTTGGATCAGGTTTCGGCCCTTGCCATGCTTGTCGGCCTGGTTGCGGTGGCGGCGACAGCGGATACTTTCAGCTCCATCCTGATGGGCATACCAGGATCATCGGCGAGCCAAGCGACGATCCTGGATGGCTTCCCGATGGCCCGACGAGGAGAGGCCGCGCGCGCTCTATCGGCATCCTTCCTGGCTTCCATGATCGGTGGCCTGATTGGCGCGGTGATTTTGACCGGCGCAGTGCTGATTGCGCGGCCCTTGATTCTGGCGCTTGGCACCGCGGAATTATTCATGCTGGCGCTGCTGGGCCTTTCCATGGTGGGCGTGCTGGCGGGCAAAAGCTTCGCCAAGGGTTTGATCGCTTGCGGCATGGGCTTGGCGCTTGGCACGGTCGGCACCGCACCCGCCACGGCGGAATATCGGCTGGATTTTGGGCTGATTTATCTTTCGGATGGTCTGCCTTTGCCCGTTTTGGTGCTGGCGATTTTCGCGCTGCCGGAAATCATTGATCTGGCGCGCGGTGGTGGGACGATTTCGCGCTCGGCGGATTTGGGCCGCGGTTGGATCACGGGCATGCGCGACATCATGACCCATTGGTGGCTGGTGCTGCGTACATCTTCCATCGGGTCCGTGTTGGGGGCGATCCCGGGGCTTGGCGGCAGCGTGACCGATTGGATTGTCTATGGCCACGCGATTCAAACCGAAAAGAACGGCCAATTCGGCAAGGGTGATGTGCGCGGCGTGATTGCCGTGGAGGCATCGAATAATGCGCGCGAAGGTGGCGCGCTGGTGCCAACGCTTTTCTTCGGTATTCCTTCATCCGGGTCCATGGCAGTGTTTTTGGGCGGCATGACGCTGCTTGGTATTGAAGCCGGGCCGGCGCTGGTGGGTTCCCGGCTTGATCTGACCTATGCGATCATCTGGTCGCTTGCCATCGCCAATGTCATGGGCACGCTGCTGTGCTTCGCGACATCGCCCCTGATTGCGCGGCTGACCACGGTGCGCTTTGGGTTGCTCGCGCCCTTTATGATGATGGTGGTGTGCTTCGGCGCTTTCAACAATAATCGCGAATTGGCGGATTTGCTGCTGCTGCTGGGTATTGGCCTGCTCGGCCTGCTGATGCGCCGCTTCGGCTGGCCGCGCCCGCCCTTCGTGGTTGGCTTTGTGCTGGCGCAGCCGATGGAAACTTACCTGTACCAAGCTGTGCAATTCTATGGCTGGGATTTCTTGACGCGGCCGGGCGTGATGATCATTGCCGCGCTGATCGTGGTGTTTGCCGGGCTTGGTATCCGCAAGCGCCGCCTGGCCGATACGGAAGAAGATGGCGGCAGCACGGATACGGGCCAGCGCCAGCCTCAGGCGATTTTCGCCGTGATTCCGGTGGCACTTTTCGCCGCTGTCTTCGTTGATGCGATGCGCCATAGCTTCCTGGGCGCGGTCTTCCCCATGATGATTGCGGGCGCCATGCTGCTGATCAGCGTGCCCGTATTGTTGCGGCTGAATTTCGGGCGCGTCGGCGGTTCGCTGTTCCATGATGCGGAAGCCAAGGCGAAGCCCGAGGATGGCAGCTTCTGGGCGCATCTTGGTTGGGTGATCGGGCTGGTCGGGCTTTCTGCCCTGGTTGGCTTCTTGCTCGCCAATACCATCTTCTTTCTGTCCTTCCTGCGTTATGCGGCGGGCTGCACCTGGCGGATGACATTATTTTTAACTTTCATCGCAACCATTGGCCTGATTGTGGTGGCGCAATTGCTGACGCTGGATTTCCCGCAAGGGCTATTGCAGTATTTCTTCGATCTCCCCTGGCCCCTACGCTGACGGATAAGACTATGCAGAAAGCCATTCCCTGCACGCTGATGCGCGGCGGCACCAGCCGCGGCCCTTATTTCCTGCGCCATGACCTGCCCGAGGATCGGGAAGCCATGGGCCGCGTGCTGCTCGCTGCCATGGGATCGCCCGATGCGCGGCAGATTGATGGGCTGGGTGGGGCGACGACGCTGACCAGCAAGGTTTGCATTGTCTCTCGTGCCGCGGCGGGTGAGGCGCAGCAGGTGGATTATCTTTTCGCGCAGGTTTCCGTGGATCGCGCCTTTGTGGATTGGGGGCCGACGTGCGGGAATATGCTGGCGGGTGTTGGGCCTTTTGCGATTGAAAGCGGGTTGGTGCCGGCCGAAGAAGGCGAAACCCGCGTGATGATCCGCGCGGTGAATACGGGCGCGATGATCGAAGCCGTGGTGCAAACCCCCGGTAAGCGCGTGAATTACGAAGGCGATACCGCGATTGCCGGCGTGCCCGGCACGGCTGCCCCCATTGTGCTGAATTTTGCCGATGCAGTGGGCGGAGCGACTGGCAAGCTGATGCCAACCGGCAAGGCCATTGATGTGATTGATGGCGTCGCAGTCACCTGCCTTGATATCTGCATGCCGGTGGTGATCGCGCGCGCGCGGGATTTTGGCAAAACCGCGCGTGAGACCGCGAAGGAATTGGACGCCGACAAGGACTTTATGGCGCGGATCGAGGCCATTCGCCGCAAGGCGAGCCTTGCCATGGGCATGGGTGATGCGGAAGGGCGCGTCATTCCGAAATTCGCCATTATCGCGGAACCCGCCGGTGGACAGGGCGGTGTCGCGGCGCGGTATTTCACGCCACTCGCCTGCCATGAGGCGATGGCGGTGACGGGCGGGATTTGCATCGCGAGTGCTTGCGTGCTGCCGGGCACGGTGGCGGAAGGCGTGGCACACATCACCGGCGCGGATCGGGAGACGATTGTGCTGGAACACCCAACCGGCAGCATGGAAGCGGTGATCACCACGCGGCGTGCGGCGGATGGATCGCGGGAGGTGATTTCGGGCGGCACGCTGCGCACCGCGCGGCGGCTGATGGCGGGCGAGGTTTATGTCCCCGCCCGCGCTTGGGGTTGAGGTGATGCCTTCCTGCCAGGGCAGCGCCTTGCAGGGGGGAGCGATATGGCAAGCCTGACCCGGCGCGGATTTGGTTTGGCTGGCATGGGGGCGCTGGCAGGTGCGGGCGCGGTGCGCCCGGCGGGTGCTTCCTGGCTTGGCAATTTGTTGCCGGGTGGCCGCGGCATGACTGGGTCTGGTGGCGTAAGGCTGAAGCAAATTGCCAGCGTTGACTTACCGGATACTCATGATCGCTTGGTTGACGCAATGGCCTGGAGCCCGGATGGCAGCAGGCTGGTGGCAGCAACATCCGTACTAAATGTATTCGACACAGACACTTGGAAATTGCGCGCGCGGTTCCGCGCTTTGACAGCTAATTCGGGAAAAATCTTTGGTTTTTCGGCGGACGGACAGGAATTGGTTGCATCACGCGCCGTCGAAACGCCTTTTTCGGTTTTTGAAACCGATACAGGCAGAGTGGTACGAGACTCAGACCCTTTTCCAATTTCCGTTCCAGATGCCCTGGGCCAGTCTGGACCAAGGGTCCTATGGCAAGTGCGAGATCAGCAGAGCCTTACAGTGTCTCCTGATGGGCGCTACGTCATCATAATTCAAAATGTTATTGGGTCGGGGATTAATGCATCTAGGCTTTTCTATACTTTTCTTTTTGATAGCCAAACTGGGCGCCATCTTTCGACCTCAGAAGGAACATTGCGGCGGCGTCCAACCATAAGCCGTGATAACCGTCTCGCTGTGGAAGCGTCGCAGGGTTTGAATGCGTCGAACGAAGTCGAAATACTTGATCTTCCCTCATTGACGAAGCGCCTAAGCTTTCCCGTACGACTAGGTTTCATGCAATCTCTGTCTTGGTCGCCGGAGGGAGATCGACTGGCTAGCGGAATGGCGGACTCCTCGTCACCCCGAGAGCAGTATGACTCTATTACAATATGGAATGCGACGTCGGGTGAACGCATCGCCGGGTTTGAAAGCGGCATTGAACCAATCAGACACATAGACTGGCACCCGAGTGGGCGGTTCATCGTTTCTACTTCAACCAAAGGTACTGGTGATCGCGGGACATTACTGCAACTTCTCCCTGCGGGCGGCGGCGAACCGGCGTTACGGCACTTCGCTTCCGGAAGCACACTAATACGCGCACCATGCTTTTGCCCGCGCACCGCACGTTTGGCTTGGAATGAGAGTGGCAAGATTCTGATCCATGAAATTCAGGGGCTTTGACGCGCCCACCGCGCCATAAAGCACCTCAACCTCGACTCGCACCATAAGGGCCAAGCGTCCCCGCTTGGCCCAACCTCACCCTACCCCAGCCGCTGCATCCTAACCCAGTCATGTTGTGGTCCGCCAAACGGACCACAACATGACTCATTTTTTGCGCGGCTGATTCACGGCTTCGGCCTTCAGCCTCCGCCGATCAGGCGCGCGCCGCCATCCCGCGCATAAAGGTCTCACGGAAGCGGATCGGGTCGCGGTCCGTTTGTGTCTTGCCGGGTTCATTATCAATCCGCGCGCCAATCACATGCGGGCCATCAGTGGCAAGGGCGCGGTCAAAGCCGAGGCTCGAGAAGCTTCTTTGCTGCATGGGGGCGTGCTCAAGGGTTTATTGGACGATACGGAAGAGAATCAGAAATTCAGTAATAGGCCAAGGGGGAGGGATTAAATCAGAGGTTTCTTAAAATGGTCGGAGCGGCGGGATTCGAACCCACGACCCCCAGTCCCCCAGACTGATGCGCTACCAGGCTGCGCTACGCTCCGACTTGATGTTGCTTAGCACCCTCGTTTCCGGATTGCCAACCCTTACGAGATGATCCGAGCGGAGGCTTGAAAACGCTAAGCCGCCAGCCGATGCAGGGCGCGCGCAATATCCTCAAGCTCGGCCAGCGCGACCTTCAGTGCCAAGGCTTCCGACGCTTCGGTTGCAGGCGGCGGATCGCCCAAGGGCAATTCCAACGCCACGGGGCCTGGGCCTTCATCCGTGCCATCGCGCAACAGCCGCTGCACGCCCTTGATGGTATAGCCCTGATTATAGAGCAGATCGCCCACGCGCTTCAGCAGCGCGATATCCTCTGGCCGGTAATAGCGCCGCCCACCGCCGCGCTTCAGCGGCTTCAATTGCGGGAATTTGCTTTCCCAAAAACGCAAAACATGCTGCGGAATATTCAAATCATCGGCGACTTCACTGATGGTGCGAAAGGCGGTTGGCGCCTTGCGCGGGCGCCCCTTGTCATCCGCATCATCAGCGTCGCTCATGCCTCGTCTTCCACTTCTTCATTGTTGATCCGCGCCTTCAGAACTTGCGAAGGGCGAAAGGAAAGCACCTTGCGCGGCAGGATCGGCACTTCAACGCCGGTCTTCGGGTTGCGGCCGATGCGCTGGCCCTTCTGGCGCACCAGGAACGTCCCGAAGGAGGAAATCTTCACCGACTCACCCGATCCCAGCACGGCAGAAATACGCTCCAGCACATTTTCCAGCAGATCGGCGCTTTCGTTTCGCGAAAGCCCAACCTGCGCATAGATCGCCTCGGCCAGATTGGCCCGGGTGATGGTTTCCATAGGTTCAGTCCCAGTTTGTCCCTGTTGGCTAAAGCAAACCGGCTTCCTGCGGCGGCGTCAACCACTCAGGGCGTGAATTCTCAGAATCGTGCAATGGCCGACCCCCAGGTCAGCCCCCCGCCAATGGCTTCCATCACCACCAGATCGCCATTCTTGATCCGGCCATCTCCCCGTGCCTCCGCCAGTGCGAGCGGAATGGAAGCGGCCGAGGTATTGGCGTGGCGGTCCACTGTCACCACCACACGCCCCGGTTGCAGGTTCAATTTTTTGCCCATGGCTTCAATGATGCGCAGATTCGCCTGATGCGGCACCAGCCAATCAATATCGGCCTGCGTCAGCCCATTGGCCGCCAGCGCCTCATCCACCACGGCTGCGAGTTTGGAAACCGCGTGGCGAAAAACCTCCTTGCCGGCCATGCGCAATAGGCCGGTGCCGCCGGTGGAACCAGCGCCGCCTTCGACCGCCAGAATATCCCCATGCCGGCCATCGGCATGCAGATGGGTCGAAAGCAGGCCGCGATCCTTGTTGGTGCCCGCCCCTTCGCCCGCACTCAGCAGCACCGCGCCGGCGCCATCGCCAAACAATACGCAGGTGCCGCGATCGGTCCAATCCAGGATGCGGGTATAGACCTCAGCGCCGATCACCAGCACGTGGCGGGCATGGCCCGCGCGCATCATCGCCTCAGCGATGGAGAGCCCATAGATAAAGCCAGTGCAGGCTGCGGTAATATCAAAGGCAAAGCCCGGCCCGGCGCCAATCTTGGCCTGCACGCGCGCGGCAGTGGCGGGGAAGCCGGAATCAGGCGTGGTGGTGGCAACGATGACGCCATCCACTTTCGAAGCCTCCATGCCGGCATCCGCCAGCGCAGCGCGCGCGGCAGCGGCGGCAAGATCGGAAGCTGCTTCGTCAGGTGCCGCGACATGGCGGTATTTGATCCCCGTGCGTTCCTGGATCCAGGCGTCAGAGGTTTCAAGCCCGTGGCGCGCCGCCAATTCATCATTGGAAAGCCGCAAGGAAGGAAGGTAGCCGCCGCAACCGGCGATCAACGCACGCATGACCATGGCGCTAAGCTACATCAAGATGGCGAAGGCGCCAGCCTGTTGCGGCCGGCAAGCCGATCAAATCCATCCCGAATGCGATCATTATAGCCATGCGTCACCATATCCATGGCCACATCCACGGCATGGGCGAAGCCAAGCGCATCCGTCCCGCCATGGGATTTCACCACCACGCCATTCAGCCCAAGCAGGATGGCGCCATTATAACGGCGCGGGTCCATCCATTCGCGCAACCGATCCAGGGCCGGGCGCGCCAGCAAATAGCCAAGCCGCGCGGGCACGCTGCTGGTAAAGACCTGGCGCAGCAAATCGCGCATCAGCTTCAGCGCCCCTTCGCCAGTCTTCAGCGCGACATTGCCGGTAAAGCCATCCGTCACCACCACATCCACCGTGCCCGCGGTGATGTCATGGCCTTCAATGAAGCCGCGGAACTGCGCGCCCACATGGGAATCGCGCAGGATCTCAGCCGCGGCGCGCACGCGGTCATCGCCCTTCAATTCCTCACTGCCCACATTGAGCAAGCCAATGCTGGGCGTGGTGAGGCCAAGCGCCACGCGCGCAAAAGCATCACCCATGATGGCGAATTCCACCAGGTTGCGCGCATCACATTGCACATTGGCGCCAAGATCAAGCAGGACCACATCGCCGCGTGCGGAGGGGCCAATCGCCGCCAGTGCGGGCCGATCAATTTCCGGCATGGTCTTGATGACAATCTTGGCCAGCGCCATCAGCGCCCCTGTATTGCCGGCGGAAACAATGCCAGCCGCTTCGCCGACCGCCACGGCATCAATCGCCATGCGCATGGACGAACCGCGCATGCGCAGCGCCGCCGTTGGCTTCAAATCACCAGAAATCACTTCGGGCGCATGGCGTAGGCTGCATGCGCGTGCGGCGCGCTTGCGCCGCGCCAAGGCACCACCAACCCGCGCTTCATCACCCACCAGCAGGAAACGCGCCCCCGGGTGCCGCTCGGCAGCCATTTCAAGGCCATCAAGCACAACTTCGGGTGCCGCATCCCCACCCATGGCATCAATCGCCAGAGAGAAGGCGGGCCCTGCATCAGCCACAGCGGGAGCCTCGGCGCCCTGGGTTCTGCGGGATCAGAGCCGGACGGCCGGCTTCAGGCGATCGGCCGCCACCACTTCACGGCCATCATAATAGCCGCAATGGGAGCAGACATGATGCGGGCGCTTCAATTCGCCGCAATTGGCGCATTCATGATGCGCGGAACTGCTCAGCGCTTCATGGCTGCGACGCATGCCGCGGCGGGAAGGCGAAGTCTTCTTTTTCGGAACGGCCATGGCGCCGGGTCTCTTTCACTCAAGCGAAAATGGGGATTTGAACAGGGGCGGGCGCATAGCATCCCCTTGGCGGGGGCGCAAGCATGGTAGGGCCTGATCAGCCCTTGGCGCCGCGCAAGGCGGCCAATGCAGCAAAGGGGTTGCGCGGTGTGGCCTCAGCCGCTTCCCCCTGCGCCAGGGGCAAATGCGCCCCTGCCGCGCGCGGATAGGGGTTGAGCGAGAGCGACAATTCCTCCGCCAGGGCCTCGCCCAGGTCGAAATGGCCGGTGGCATCAGCCTGGATTTCATCCGGCCCATCCGGGTCTTCCGATAGCGCGCCATCAGCGGGCAGCACCACCAGTGTGAAGGGCTTGTCCAACTGCTCTGTCACCGGCTCAAGGCTGACGACGCAAAGCTGCACGGGTTCGGCCTTGAGCCGCCCAGTAATCAGCAACCCCCCGCCCGGATAGGGTTTGCGGGTGAAACGGGCGCTGAAACGCTTAAGCGCCTCGATCCCGAAGCGCTGAGCAAGCGCCGCGCATTCCGCCGGGCTTGCTTCCAGGTGATCCTCCACCCCGGCCTGGGGCGGGTCGGTCAGGATTTGGCGGCGAGAGAATTCAGGCAGCATCGGGGATGGCTTCCGGCGCCAAAAAGCGGGCCTGCCCGGCCAAAAGCTCGGCAAAAGCCTGGGATTGCAGGTGTTCAGCCTGGGCGAAGGCAATCCGCGCCAGGCGATGGGCGGCGGGCCCTGCCTCATCTTCCCGCCAGACATTGCGGGCCAGGGCAGCGGCCATGGCGGCGGGGTCGGCGGCATCCAAGGCGGCCTCATAGGCGATGGCGCGGCCATGAAAGGCCTCCCACAGCCCGCGCACGCGCTTGCCGACGACTAGGTCACTCACCCCCATTTCGCGCAGATTGACATCCATATCGGAAAACATCGCGTCAAAAACCGCCTGGGCCAAAGCGGGGCCACGCTTATCGGCATCGCTTCTCAAGCGGCGGACCAGCAGCGCGGCGTGTAGATGGATCAGGTCAAGCCGCCCTTCCACCGAATCCCGCACGGACAGATCGGCATAGAAATAGGGCGACCGCGCGCTGGCAACAGCGGCACCGTAAAGCGTGAAGCCCGCCCTTTCATGCGGTGAGCGTCGGAAGGCGCTGAGCAAACCCATTGATCCCAATCCCAAGCCGAAAGGCAGCGGTTGACCCCAGAGCCCCGGGGTGTCTATCGAAGACCTTGGACATGGGTTCGGAACGGCGAATGGTCAATCTTGAACAGGGCGTCTTGGCCTGGGAACCGCGACATGGCTGATGGTTTTTTCCGCAAGCGCAGCGTGATTGCATTGCTGCTGTTGGGCACCCTGATCGCCGGGGCCTGCGAAAAACTGGCCCCGCCACCGGTGCCGCGCGGCAATCGGGTGGAAGCTGAAAGGCTCGCTCAAATCACCACGGGGGTGCAGACGCGCGGGGATGTGCTGGCGCTGCTCGGCCCACCCACAGCGCGCGGCACCTTCGATGAGGAAAATTGGTATTACATCAGCGGCAATACGCAACTGATGCCAGGGCGTTATTTAGAATTGCGTGACCGCGTAGTGGTGGCAATCAGCTTCGACCGGCGTGGCGTTGTGCAGGATATCCGGCAATTGAAGCCCGAAGATGGGCAGGATGTCGGCATGGTCTCACGGGAAACACCGGTCCCCGGGACGGAACGGAATATGCTGCAGGCGCTGTTTGGCAATATCGGCCGTCCGAGCCTTTCAGATACCGCTACCAGCACCATGAACAACCCTGCCCGGATGAACAGGTGAAGCGCGGCTCTTCCCGGCCATAAAGGCGGGCTGCGTCATGGGGGCGTCACCGCCCTCCGATCAGGCGCGCTGCCAGGGCCGGTGTCAGACCCTTGCTGAGGCGGCCAACTGCTGGCGCAAAGGAACCGCTCTGCGCCCTGGGTGGGTTGAGCGCCACCAGGGCTTCCGCGAGCTTCACCCCGCAGCGAATGCCATCGAATAGCGGCAGGGCCGCCCGCCCTGCCAGGCGCAGGTCAAACCCCGCCATCGCCGCGCCGGCCAGCACGACCGAATCCGCCCCCTGCGCCGCCAGACCCTCCACCGCGATGCGAAGTTTTTCGGCAACGCCTTCCGGGTTGGCGAGGGCTTCTGGCGGCGTCGCATCCAAGCCGGCCAAAGCCGCCAGCCGTGCGGCAAGCCCATGGCGGGCGATCAATTCACGGTAGGGTTCCACATTGCCGAAGGTGATCAGGCCAAAGCGCCCGCCCATCATGCAGGCGGTCAGCGCCGCCGCTTCCGTCATGCCAAGCACCGGGCAGGGCATGAGCTGGCGCGCGGCATCCAAGGCTGTATCAAAACTGACCGCGAGCAAAACCGCATCAACCTTCCCGGCATGCTCGGCCAAGGCTTCCAGCAAGGCGTGGCCGGCAATGACATTTTCCACGCGGGTTGCGATCACCGCCGGGCCGAAGCGTGGCGTGGCGCCAATGATCTCGGTGCCCGGCGCGGCGGCAGCGCGCGCGACCGCCGCGCAGGTTTCGGTGATGGCTTCCGTGGTATTCGCATTGGCAACCAAAAGGCGCATCGCTTTGTCTCCGTTTCGGTGCAGCTTAACAGCAAGCCCCTGCCCTGCCGAGTTGCCCCCTTGCCCTGAGCCGCGCGGCGCCGCAGGCTTCGGGCGTGATCATTCCCGCGACCCGGAGACACCATGCCTGACGCCGCCGCTGCCCTTGCGCTGCCTTTTGACGCTGATGACATCCTATCCCGCCTGATGCGCTGGGCGGCCTCAGAAAGCCCAACCTTCGATGCGGGCGCGGTCAATCGCATGATGGATTTGGCGTCCCGCGATTTGGCGCTGCTGGGGGCGCGGATTGATCGCATCCCCGGGCGCATGGGGCTTGGCGATTGCGTGCGCGCGCGCTTTCCGCATGAAGCGGGGGATGGTGCGCCGGGTATTCTGGTGATGGCGCATCTGGATACCGTGCATCCCATCGGCACGCTCGACAAATTACCGATCCGGCGAGAGGGCAATCGCTGCTATGGGCCGGGCATATTGGACATGAAGGGCGGCACGGTGCTGGCGGTGGAAGCCATGCGCCAGATCATCGCGGCGAGGCTCGCAACCCCGCTGCCGATCACGATCTTGCTGACCAGCGATGAGGAAATCGGCAGCCCTTCGACGCGCGACCTGATCGAAGCGGAAGCGGCGCGGCATAAGTTTGTGCTGGTGCCGGAACCGGCGCGGGCGGATGGCGGTGTGGTGACCGGGCGCTATGCCATTGCGCGTTTCAATCTGAAGACCACGGGCCGGCCTTCCCATGCCGGCGCGCGGCTTGCGGAGGGGCGGAGTTCGATCAAGGAAATGTGCCGGCAAATCCTGGCGATTGAGGATATGACCACCGAGGATTGCACCTTTTCGGTGGGTGTTCTGCATGGCGGGCAATGGGTTAATTGCGTCACGACAACCACAGAGGCCGAGGCGCTTTCCATGGCCAAGCGCCAGGAAGACCTTGATGCTGGTGTCGCCAAAATGCTGGCGCTCAGGTCTTCCACCAATGATGTGCAGTTGGAAGTCACGCGCGGTGTCACGCGCCCAGTCTGGGAGCCTGATGCGAAAGTGATGGCGCTTTATCGCCATACGCGGGAGATTGCGCAGGCAATTGGCTTTGACATCAATCACCAATCAAGCGGAGGCGGTTCGGATGGCAATTTTACTGGCGCGCTTGGCATCACCACTTTGGATGGCCTGGGCGTGCAAGGTGCCATGGCGCATACGCTTGAAGAACATGTGCTGATTGATAGCCTGGTGCCGCGCGCCAGGCTGATGGCGGGGCTGCTGACGACGCTGAATTAGAGCATTTTCAAGCCAAGTGGAATCACTTGGCGCCTCGGAAAATGCGACCAAAAAAATCTAGTTCGCCATCAGTTCCAGCAGATTGTTATCCGAGGCCGGGCGCGCACCGGCCTCACATTCATGGATCATGGCAACCAGCCGCGTGATGGTGGGGCAGGCAACGCCATGGCGCGCAGCGATGGCGAGCACTGGCGCGATTTGCGCATCCACCGGCGTCAGGCGCCGGCGCACCCATAAATCACGCCAGATGCCGGAATGGGTTTTCGCATTGGGGCGATTGAACTCCACCATCGCGGCGACCGAAGCCGCTGCTGCGGCCTGATCGGCGCCGGGCGCAAAAGCTGCCGGGTCAAAGCCATTGAAGCCGCGCACTGCAACACCTTCGGCGCGCGCCACCGCCACCGCCTCTGCACCAAGCCGCCGCCAGAGCGGCAGCAATTCCGGCCGTGCCAGCGCATCGGCAATGCCTTTCTCACCCAGCGCCTGGGTATAGAGCATAGAACTGTACGCGATCTTGCCCCACAGATAACCCCAGATATTCTCGGTCATGATCGCATCGGGCTCAAAATGATCGCGCAGCATGCGATGTAGCGCGGTCAGGCGCGGCGTGATCTCCCCGGTCAATTCGCCGAGCACCAGCGCACCGCGCCCGCCATAGATGATGCGCCCCGGCGCCAGCCAATCCGCGCTGAAATTGACGAAGCAGCCAATGGTGCGCGCCTCGCCCAGGATCGGCGCAATCAACGCCTCACAAAGCCCGTTCTGCAACGACACGACATAGCCATCAGGCGCCAGATGCGGCGCGATGGCATGGCAGGCGGCTTCCGTATCCTGCGCCTTCACGCAGAGGAGCACGCGGCGGAACTGGCCCTTCAATGTCGCGGGTGTATAGGCGGGGGCGGAAATCCGGTGCGCGTCAACCGGGCCTTCAATGGTAAGGCCCACCGCAGGGTCGCGGATTGCCGACACATGATCTTCCACAATATCCACAAACACCACGGCATGGCGCGCACGCACCAAAGCGGCACCGAGTGTGCCGCCAATCGCACCCGCGCCCCAGATCAGGATCGGGCCATGATCCACGGCGTCACGGATGGCGCGCTGTTCGGCTGCACTGGTCATGGCAATCTCCTCAAGCCGCTCAGGCTGCCGCAAAGCGCCATCCCTTGCCAAGGCCAGGGCTAGGCAGCAGGGTGGGAGTGCAATTTTTCGCGGAATCGCGCGCTTGCCCCTGACCCATCCCCGCCGCCCATGATGCCGCGCTGGAACAGCCTGCCGGGCAATCTGCGTGGCGCGGTGTTGATGAGCCTCGCGGCAATGCTCTTTGCCGGGGAAGCGCTCGCGATCCGCTACATGAATGAACGCGGCATTCCAACCGCGATGCAGCTTTTCGCGCGGTCCTTCGGGCAATTACTGTGGGTCATGCCGCTATTACTGCGGACCGGGCTTGCCGTTTTCAAAACCAATCGGCGCGGGCTGCATATCATGCGTGGCGCGGCCAGCCTGCTGACCTGGGGTTTTTACTTCCTGTCCTTCGTCTTTCTCGATCTCGCGACTGCCACGGTGCTCTCCTTCACCAATGTCATGTTCACCACGCTGCTCGCAGGGCCGGTGCTGAAGGAGCATATCGGCACGGCGCGCTGGATCGGCACCATGGCCGGGTTTCTGGGCGTGGTGCTCATGCTCAGGCCGGGGGCAGAGATTTCCTTCATCGGCGTGGTGATGGCGCTTGCGTCTGCGGCCAGTTGGTGCGGCATCACGCTCACCAGCCGCATGCTGGCGCAGACGGAGCGCAATGAAACCGTGCTGGCTTGGGTGGGCGTCGTGACCAGCCTTGGTATGCTGCCCTTCGCCATTTCCGCCTTCACGCCCGTCAGCGCCTTTGACCTGCTGTTTCTTCTCGCCTTCGCCATCACCACGCCCGGCATCATCTGGCTGCTGACATCGGCCTATCGCGCGGGAGAAGCCTCCGCCGTTGCGCCCTTCCAATATCTGCGCCTTTTGCCCGTGGTTGGCTTTGGGTGGATTTTTTTCGGCGAAGTGCCTGATCCCTGGACCTGGCTTGGCGGAGGCATCATCCTGGCCGGTGCGCTGGTGATCACCATTGCCGAGACGCGCCGAAAGACCTGAGCGGAGGAAACCATGCCGGACCCCATCGCGGCTGATCGCATCGAAATCACGGTGCTGGTGGATAATGTCACGGATAGTCTTTCCTCGACCCCGAGTTTCGTCACGCGTGAATGGCTGCGCCTGCAACGCCAGGGGATGAAGCGCACCATGGGTGGCGCGCTGTGCTGCGCCAATCACGGCCTCTCCTTGGTGGTGCGCGCCGAGATCGGCGGCAAATCCCGCACCGTGCTGTTTGATGGCGGCCCGGTGGATTACGCGGTGGAACGCAATGGCACGCGGCTTGGTGTGGATTTCGCGGCGATTGAGGCCATGGTGCTGTCTCACGGCCATTGGGATCATGCGGGCGGCTTGCCCAAGGCCATTGAAATGACTCGTGCGGCCAATGGTGGGCGTGCCGTGCCACTCTACCTTCACCCGGGCATGTTCCGCGAACGCGCCAGCCGCCAGGCGGATGGCGGGGTTTTCCCGATGGATAGGGTGCCGCCACCCGAAGGCTGGGCAGCAATGGGCGCCACGCCGGTTGTGGTGCGCGATGAACACATCATCGCCGATGGCTTTTACGTCAGTGGCGAAATCCCGCGCACCACAATCTATGAGACCGGCCTGCCCGGCCAGGTGGCGCGCGATGATGAAAACACGCCCTGGCAGCCAGATGAATGGCTGACGGATGAACGCTTCATGGCGGTACATCTGCGCGGCAAGGGGTTGGTCGTATTTTCTGCCTGCTCACACACCGGCATCGTGAATGTGCTGCATGCCGCGCGGCGGCGCTTTCCTGATCTGCCGCTTTATGCCGCGATGGGTGGGTTTCACCTGTCCGGCATCAATGAACGCGTAATCCCGGAGACCGTGCGCGATTTGGGTGGCTTTGGCCTGACCTATCTTTTCCCCGCGCATTGCACCGGCTGGCGCGCGGTGAATGCGCTGGAACGCGCCTATGGGGAGGCGATGGTGGTGCCCGCTGCCGTCGGCAAAACCTTCACCCTTTCTGCCTGACGCCGCATGATTCTGGCCCTACAGGCGCTGCCGCTGCTGCTATTGATCGGGTTGTTATTTTCCGGCCGCGTGGCACCTTTGCCGGCGGTGCTGGCGGCGCTTGTCGCGGCGATTCCCGCGGCTTTTGTTTCACTGCCCGGCGGCATCGGCTTCCCTGGTTTTCTGGCCGAGCAAATCCTGCGCGGCGCCTATCTGGCGTTGCAGCCCATGGGCGTGGTGCTGGCCGGGTTGTTGTTCTATGCTGCGGTTTCGGGCGGAGAGAGCGCACAGGATCAGGCGCCGGCGACAGCGCGCCGGGTTTTTATCGCAACGCTGCTGCTTGGCACCTTCATGGAAAGTGTCACCGGCTTTGCGGTGGGGGCGGTATTCGCACTGGCAACTTTGCGCGGCATGGGCGTTATCGGCGCGCCGGCGGGCGCCATGGCGCTGCTCGCTTTGTGCCTGATCCCATGGGGCGGGCTTGGGCCTGGTTCCTTGCTTGGCGCGGCGCTGATCGGCCTGCCCGCGCAGGATATCTTGCGCATCACCGCGCTGCCCAATGCGCTTTGGCTTGTGGCGCTGGGGCCGGTGCTGTGGCGGCTTTGCAGGGCGGCAGGGCTTGCGGTGCCACGGGCGGAAAAGCTTGCGCAAATGGGCTATCTCATGGCGGTGGCGCTGCTGCTGGTGGCCTGCCATTGGCTGCTGCCCTTTGAGGTGATTGGCGTTATCGCCACCGGCCTGCCGCTCATTTTCGCGCTCTGGCGGCTTGCCCCGCCGCAGGATGGCGCTGCCTGGCGGAAGGCGATGGCGCGCTTGGCACCTTACGCGCTGCTGACGGTTTCCCTTTTGGCGGCGCGCGCGGTGCCGAACCCGCCCGCCTGGCAGCCTTTTGCCGATTTGCCCGCCTTTCCCGTGACGCATGTCTCATTGGTTTTGGGAGCGGTGGCGCTATTGCTGCTGGCGCGCCGGGCCGGCGCTATTGCCCTCGCGCAGGGCGCCATCAAGCGCGCTGCCAGGCCGGCGCTGATCATGCTGCTTTATGTGCTGTTGGCGCGCTGGATGAGTGAAAGCGGTGCCACGGCTGCGCTCGCGCGGGAAGCCGCCGCCGCGCTGGGTCCGCTCGCACCATATGCCGTGCCCCCGCTTGGGCTGATGGCGGGAATCGTCACAGGGACCAATGTCGGGTCCAATGCTGCGGTCATGCCGGTGCAATACAAGCTTGGCCTGGCGGCTGGGCTGCCGCCGGTGCTGGCCCCGGGCGTGCATAATTTTGTCGGTGCGGCGGGGGCCGGCATGTCCTTTGCTGTCACCGGCATGATTTGCGGCTTGCTCGCCGATGGCACCAAACCCGTCCAGCTTTGGCGGCTGTTATGGCCGTCGCTGGCGGCGGTGCTGCTGCTGGGCTGGGGGGCGATGGCCTTCTTATCCTGAGGGCTTGCATCCGGCGCCAAGGCCGCACAGTTTGGGGTCAAGAAACTTCAGGGAGGCTGACAATGCCGCACTTCACCCGCCGCTCTGCCTTGGCGCTTTCCGCCGGCATTCTGGCCGCGCCGGCCGTTCATGCCCAAGGCGCCTTTCCGAACAAGCCCTTGCGGATCATCGTGCCCTATCCGCCGGGCGGCGTGACCGACATTATGGGCCGCCTGGCTGCCGAAGCCATGGCGCGGCATTTGGGCCAGACAATTGTGGTTGAAAACCGCGCCGGCGCCGGTGGCAATATCGGCGCCATGGCGGCCGCCCAGGCGGAGCCCGATGGCTATACCCTGTTCCTTGGCACCATGGCCACACAAGGGGTGAACCCCATCCTTTATCCCGATCCGCGCTTTGACCCGCGCAAGGCTTTCGTGGGTGTTGGCATGATGGCGGATATGCCCAATGTCATGTCCTGCCTGCCGCGCCGTTACAACCCGGCCAGCGCGCGCGAAGCGATTGCGCGCGCCAAGGCCGAACCGGGCAAAATGACCTTCGGCACGGTTGGCAATGGGTCCTCGGCGCATCTGTCGCTTGTCATGCTGGAAAAGCTCGCCGGCGTTGACTTCGTTCATGTGCCTTATCGCGGTTCCGCGCCCGCGGTCGCGGCGCTGCTGGCCGGTGATCTAGATTTGTTGTTTGACGCTTCGGCCACCTCCGCCCCGCATATCCTGCAAGGCTCGATCAAGGGGCTTGCCGTCACCATGGATCGGCGGATCGGCAGCCTGCCCAATACGCCCACGCTGCACGAAGAAGGTGTCGCCGGCTATCATTTGAGCGTCTGGAACGGCGTCTTCACCCAATCCCGCGTGCCAGCGCCGATCCTGGCGCGGTTGCAGGACGCCTTCAACAAGGCGATGGATGCAGCAATGCTGGAAAGGCTCAAGGCCAATCACACGGAACCCCTGCTGATCCCGACCGCCGAATTGCAACCCTGGCTGGATCGCGATGCGCAGCGCTGGGGCCAGGTTGCGCGTGACAGCGGCATCAGGATTGACTAACCGGAGGCTTGGCTTCGCCGGGGGCCGCGTTCAACAACAACCAACCAAAACACAAGGAGACATCATGTCCATTTTTCGTCGCATGACGCTGGCCGCCGGGTTGGCCGCGCCGCTTTTTGCGCTGCCCGCCCTGGCGCAGCCGCAGATCACCATCCAGCACGGGCTGCCGCCCAATAGCCATACCGGGCTTGGCGCTTCCACCTTCAAGGATAATTTTGAGCGTCTGACCAATAACCGCTTCCGCGTTGTGGTGCAGCGCAATGACAATGAACGCGAAATGATTGAAAGTGTGCAGATCGGCACGCTGGATTGCACCTTCACTTCTACCGGGCCGGTTGGCAATTTCGTGCCTGAAGTGCGCGTTTTTGATGTGCCCTTCCTGTTCCGTGATGCCGCCCATGCGCGCGGCGTGCTGGATAGCGATATCGGTTCCGCCGTGCTGGCGCGCTTCCCGGCGCGTGGCTTGGTCGGCGTCATCTGGACTGAAAACGGCTTCCGTCATTTGACCAATTCGCGCCGTGAAGTGAATGCACCCGCCGATATGCGCGGCCTTAAGGTGCGCACCATGGAAAACCAGGTGCATATGCGCGCCTTCTCCACCCTTGGCGCGCTGCCGACGCCCATGGCCTTCAGCGAATTGATCCCCGCCCTGCAGCAGGGCACGGTGGATGGTCAGGAAAACCCGATTTCCGTGATTGTGGCGAATAACATCAACCAGGTTCAGAAGTTCATGACGCTGACGAACCATGTCTATTCGCCATCGGTCATGATCTGCAATCCGGGCATGATCAATCGCCTGTCTGCCGCTGATCGCGCCCTGTTCCAGGAAGCCGCGCGCGCTGCGCAAAAGGCCAATCGCGACCGCGTCACAGCGGATGACGCGAGCGGCGTTGAGGAACTGCGCCGCCGTGGCATGACGGTGGTGACACAGGTGGATACCGCTGCCTTCCAGACCGCACTGGCGCCGGCCTTCGCTGAATGGGAACGTACGCTTGATGCGGCGACACTGCGGCGCATTCGCGAATGGAAGCCGAACTGACTGGCGCGTGTATCGGCGCCTGATGGGTTGACCCCATCAGGCGTCAGAAGGGAGGCACCAATCACCCTCAGTTTTTTTAGGACGGCGCGATGAATGCGATGAATACCCTGCCCTTGCAGGTGACAGGTATGGCCACGCTGCTGGTGTTGGTTTTCGCCTTTTGGCTGAAATCCGGTGATGGCTTGCGTGCCCAGCTTCGCGCCGGTGTGCTGGCTGCCGATAGGATCGGCACCACCATCGCCGCCATCATTGCCTGTCTTGCGCTTTCGGTCGCGGTGTTTGCCGGGCTCTGGCAGGTGGTGGCGCGGTTTGCGACCGAAACGCCCTCTGTCTGGTCTGAAGCGCTGGTGCGCACCGCGCTGATCTGGATGGCCTTTATCGGGCTTGCGGTGGCGCTGCGCGCGGGTGCGCTGGTTTCGATTGATATTGCCCATCGCCTGTCGCGCGGGCTTTTGCGCCATATCCTGGAAGGGCTTTCGCTGGCGAGCATTCTGCTTATGCTCGGCGTCATGTTCTGGTTTGGCTGGACCATGGCAGAGCGCGTGAAATTTCAGGAAATGGCGGGCATGGAGGTTTCCATGGCTTGGGGCTATGCCGCCATCCCGATTGGCGCGGTCTTTGCCATGCTTGGGGCGATTGCCCATTTCCTCGATAGACGCTCTGAAGAATTGGAGTCTGCAGTATGAGCGGCACCATGCTCACCGTCATGCTGGTGCTTTTCGCCGCCAGCATTCCGGTTGCCGTTGCCATCGGCCTTGCCGCCATCATCGGCATTCATGGCTTCACGAATTTCCCGCTGGTGGTGGTGGCGCAGCAGCTTTTTGTCTCGCTGGATCGCTTTCCGCTGGCTGCCATTCCCTTCTTCATCCTGGCCGGGAATCTTATGGAAGTCGGCGGGATTTCGCGCCGTCTGGTGGAATTCGCGCGCTCCATCGTGGGGGGCATTCAAGGCGGGCTGCCGGCGACTTGCGTGATCACCTGCATGATCTTTGCTGCCATCAGCGGCAGCAGTGTTGCCACCACCTTTGCCATTGGCGCCATCATGATCCCGGCTTTGGTGCGCGCGGGCTATCCCGTGCCCTTCGCCGCCGCCTTGCAGGCCACCGCGGCCGAGCTTGGCGTCATCATCCCGCCTTCCATTCCGATGATCCTTTATGGCGTCACCACGCAAACCTCGATCCCTGAGCTGTTCATCGCAGGCTTCGGGCCGGGCTTTCTGATTGGCGGTTCCTTGATTGCCACAGTGCTGATCTGGTGCCGCGTGAAGGGCTGGGGCAAGGAAGATGGGGTTGGGCGCTTGTCCTTCCCTGTCGCAACACGCCAGGCGGGCTTCGCGCTGCTGATGCCCTTCGTGGTGCTGGGGGGCATTTACGGAGGCGTCACAACACCGACCGAGGCTTCGGTGATCGCCGTGGTCTATGCGCTGCTGATTGGGCTTTTCGTGCATAAGGAAATCGCCTGGCGCGATCTTTTCCCGATCTTCAAGAAATCCGTAATCTCAAGCGCTGTCATCATGTTCATCATTGCCTGTGCGGCGGTGTTTTCCTGGCTGCTGAACCGCCAAGGCGTACCGGATATCGCGGCGGAATGGATCGCGACTTCCTTCAATGATTCCGGCCTCTATCTGCTGGTGGTCAATCTGTTCCTGTTTGTGGTTGGCATGTTCGTGGAAACCTCGGCTTCCATCATCGTGCTGGCGCCCATTCTGGCGGAAGCGGCGGAAAAACTTGGCATTGATCAGGTGCATTTCGGCACCATCATGGTGGTCAATCTGGCGCTTGGCATGATCACGCCGCCCTTTGGCGTCAACCTGTTCGCCGCCGCGCAAGTCGCACGCTGCGGCGTTGACCAGATGATGCGCTATTTGTGGATTTTCATTGCCGTTGTCTTCGGCGCGCTGATGGTGATCACCTATGTGCCCTGGATCACGCTCACCTTGCCGAAGCTTGTCTTCCGATGAGCCTCGGCACGCCGGAGGCTTTGCGTCACCTCCGGCGTGATGCCGCGCTCAAGCGCGTCATTCGCCAGGTGGGGCCCTTCACGCTAAAGCCCGCGCGGCGCCAACCCTATGAGGCGTTGGTGCGCGCCATTGCCCATCAACAGGTGCATGGTCGTGCGGCAGAGGCCATTCTTGGCCGTTTCATCGCGCTTTGCCCTGAGCCCGGCTTCCCTACCCCGGAGGCGGTGTTGGCCTTGTCACCCGAAGCGATGCGCGGCGCCGGGCTTTCGGCCAATAAGGTGCTCGCCATTCGTGACATTGCCGAAAAGGCTGTGCTTGGCGTTATCCCTGATCGCGCGGCGGCGCGCCGGCTTTCAGATGAGGTTCTGATCGAAAGGCTGGTCGCACTGCGCGGTGTTGGGCGCTGGACGGTGGAGATGCTGCTGATCTTCACCCTTGGCCGCGCGGATATACTGCCCGTGGATGATTTCGGTGTGCGCGAAGGCTACCGCGTTGCGGCGGGCCTGACGGAACAGCCAAAACCGAAAGCACTCGCTGAAATCGGGGAGGCTTGGGCGCCCTATCGCACCACAGCCGCCTGGTATCTTTGGCGTGCGGCAGATTTGGCCAAGGAAGGCGGTTTCAAGGCGCCGGCGGCAATTTGAGAAAAAGACCGGAGGGCTCTGCCCTCCGGACCACCCGCCAAAGGCCGAAAGGCCTTTGGAAACCATGATTTGGGCTGGCAACCTGTCTGAGAATTCGCTATCCGGATTTGTTTGTTTCTGATTCACCATTGTAATGGATTAGGGCTGCCAAGCCCTGGTTATGGATCAGGTATGGCTTCTTCCATCTGGCGCATTTTATGCGCGATACAGTGCGCGAGGCGCTGGACCTTTCGGCGATCAGTTGCGCCTACAAGTCTGAACAGGGGCGGCCGCCCTATCATCCCGGAATGCTGGTGGCGCTGCTGCTTTGTGGCTACGAGGCGATCGAACGGCGGGGAAGTATCGGGCACGCGAGCTGCTTAACGCGGAAAGCGCGCCAGGGAAATCGTGTTGTTCAGCCCCGGCGGATGGGCGGCACGCTGCCGCCGCCCTGCGGTGGCGGAGGCGGTGCGCCCCAACCCCCGGAAGGCGGCGGTGGAGGGCCTTGCGGCTGCCATCCGCCCGGCGCCTGCGGTGGATAGGGCGGCTGATAGCCACCGCCATAGCCACCCGGCGGCAGGTCTGGCGCGAGCGGGTCAGGGCCGAAGCGATTGGGGCCAGGTGTGCCGCGCAGGAAGCCCGCGACGATGAAGGCCCAGAGCCAGCCAATTAGGGGGATGAAGGAGACCAAAACCCACCAGGCGGATTTGTCTCGGTCGTGCCAACGCTTGGCCTGTCCGGCCAGGGCGACCCAAAGTCCACCCAGACCAGCGATCATGGAGAAAGGCCCCATGCCAACATCGCCCATGCCTGATTTATCCGGCAGGGCGTTTCTGGCGCCGAAAAACTGTGCATCCAACGCGCTGGCCGCAATGTTGATGCCAATCGGGACCAAAAAATAAAAAACCCACCAGGTCTTGCGGCTGATACGGCCGTTGAAGCTGAACCATTGCGCCAGGGTCATGGGCTTTTCCTCAATCCTTGCAGCAAAGCTACTGAGGCTGCGGGGGAGGCGCAATATTGGTGGTGTCGGGCCGCGCCAGCGGATCAGGCCCGAAGCGGTTGGGGCCGGGTGTGCCGCGCAGAAAGCCCGCGACGATGAAGGCCCAAAGCCAGCCGATTAGGGGGATGAAATTCACCAGCACCCACCAGCCGGATTTGTCACGGTCATGCCAACGCTTGGCCTGGCCAGCGAGGGCGATCCAAATGCTGGCCAAGGCCGCGATGATGGAATACGCACCCATATTAGCATCGCCTGTGCCGGATTTATCGGGCAGTGCATTTTTGGGGCTTAAGATCATCGCATCCATCGCGCTGGCGACGATATTGATGCTGATTGGAATCAGAAAATAGAAAATCCACCAGGTGTTGCGGCTGATACGGCCATTGAAGCTGAACCATTGCGTTAAAGAAATTAGATTCTCCTCAGATTTTTCCTGATCTGGCCGATGAGATGGGATCAGAGCTAAACTCTTGCGAAGACCAGTCTCCCTGAAGGTTGCCGTTGCCGTGTTCTTGTCGGCATCCTTCGGTGCGAGCGGATCAGGGCCAAAGCGATTGGGGCCGCGTGTGCCGGGAAGAAAACTACCGTTGACGAAGAATAGGACCCAAAGGAGTAGAAGAGAGAAGGAGACAAGATTCATACCCTCCACTAAAAATCGATTGATGTTCGGACCACTAAATCCAAGAACGGAGAAAAACATAAACGCCAGAGGGAAAACAATCTGTCCGATTAAATAAATTTTCGCATCGCCCTCGATAAAAAAAAGAAACCAAGTGACAATAAAATTTGGAATCGTCGTCAAACAACCCCACCAGCCAGTTCTATCCTGATCATGCCAGCGCTTCACCTGCCCTGCCAAGCTTAGCCAAAGTCCCAACAGAAGCGCTAAAGCGGACACCACCGATAATTCACCCATGCCTTTGCCCAGGGCCGTGGGCATTGAGTTTTTCGGCAAGACCCGCGCATCCAAAATGCTGGCCGCAAAGATGATGGCATTAGGAATCAAAAAATAGAAAATACACCACGTCAGACGACTGATGCGCCCCTTGAGACTGAACCAAGTTCTAAAACCCATGTGGCTCTCCCCACGAAACGAAGAGAGTCTAAGCCGAAAAACACACCCGGGGAAACCGCCTCACCCCCCCAACAACAACCCTGTCAAAGCCGCCATATCCGCAAAAGGCTCCGCCCCATGCGCCGCCAAAACCGCAGCGGGACTTTCATGGCAAAAACCGAGCACACGGCAGCCCGCCGCACGCCCCGCGCGCACGCCGGGCACGCTGTCCTCAATCACCACACAATCCTCAGGCGCCGCGCCACAGGCCGCTGCCGCCGCCAGATAGATATCCGGCCAGGGTTTTGGGCGCGGCACATCCTCAAAGGAAAATACCCGCCCGGCAAAAATCTGCGCCAAGCCTAGGCTCCGCATCTTAGCCGCCAATTCAAAACGCGAGGAATTGGAAGCGACCGCCACCGGCACGCCCGCCGCCGCCAAGGCACGCACCGCTTCCACCGCGCCCGGAATGGCGAGCGTTTCTTCCGCCATGCGCCGCGCAATCAGTGTCGAGATTTCCTGCGCCCAATCGGGTGGCAGCAGCCCAACGCGCGCTTCAATCCGCGGCAGCATATCGGGCAGCGCCATGCCCAGAAACGTTTCCCGCGCTTCGGCCGCTGTCATGGGCCAGCCGCGCAAGGTCATTTCCTCCGCGACAATGCTATTCACCACCAATTCAGTATCGGCGAGCACACCATCGCAATCAAACAGGATGGCAGCGGGGCGCTTCATGCCTCGGCTTTGGCGCGCGCCAGATTATCCACGCGGAGCTTCTCATGCGGGCAATCGCGATGCTGCTTCGGGCATTGCCGCCCGCCGGCGAAGGAACAAAGGCTGCGCCCGGATTGCAAGGCACCGCGTACCAGATGCGCGAGGGATGCGATAAAGGCCGGATCGCTATTCTGCGCCGGCACACGGAAATAGCCGGGAATGCCGAGATGCTCGGCCTCTTCCCGATATTCCACATCCAATTCCACCAGGGTTTCGGAATGTTCGGACACGAAGGCGATGGGGCAGATCAGGATCGCCACTTTTTCTTCCGCCGCGCGTTCAATCTCACCTTCCGTGGAAGGCCCGATCCAGACCTGAGGTGTGACGCGCGATTGATAGCAGACGATATGATCAAGCTCCGGCATCGCCAATTCAGCGACCACGGAAGCGACGGTTTGCTCGACCTGCCATTGATAGGGATCGCCCGCCTTCACAATCGATTCCGGCAGGCCATGGGCGGAGAATAATACGCGGAGCGGCACTTCCGCCGGCAATTCCGCCCGCGCCTTGGCATAGGCTTCACGTACCAGCCGCGCGGTCGCCGCCGCAAAGCCCTGATCCGAATGCCAGCAGCAAAGCGCCGTGGTCGGCACATCCAGCCCGATCTTGCGTGTGGCATCCTGCCAGGCCACCAGGCTTGAACCCGTGGTGGTGGTGGAGAATTGCGGATAAAGCGGCACCAGCAAAATGCGATCCGGCGCCCAATCCTTCACGGCGCGGGCGCATTCATCACTCATCGGGTGCCAATAGCGCATGGCAACGAAGCAGCGGGTTTCCGTCCCGGCCTCATCCGCCAAGGCCACTTCCAGGCTGCGCGCCTGTTCTTCCGTGAGTTCCAAAAGCGGCGAACGCCCGCCCAGCACCGCGTAGTTTTCCTGCGCCGGCTTGGTGCGGCGCCAGGCGATCAGCCGGCCAAGCCAGGGGCGGATGAAGCCCGGCACGCGCAGAATGGCCGGGTCGGTGAACAGGTTCACCAGGAATGGCCGCACGCTTTCAGGCGCATCGGGTCCGCCGAGGTTGAACAGCACAATAGCCAGGCGCTGGCGGCGCGGCGATGCGGGCATCATCTGATCCATGCGCCCGACATGACATGCGCGGGCTGGCGGTCAAGGGTTCAAAGCGGTCTGGGGAGCGTTTTTTCGCCCCCAGGCACCGGATTTAGGCATTTCCTTGGGCAGGGGCGGCGGCGGCCTGCTGCTGCGCGCGGCGATTCTGCCAAAGTGCCACGAAATCAATCGGCGCCAGCATCACGGGCGGGAAGCCGCCATCACGGGTGACCTCGGCCAGGATATTGCGCGCGAAGGGGAACAAAAGGCGCGGGCATTCCACCAGTAGCACGGGTTCCAACATCTCGGGCCCGATGCCATTCAGGGTGAAAATGCCGCAATAGACCAGCTCGGCGATGAAGGCCGTGGTATCGGCGCCCAACTTCGCCTCACAGCGGATTTGCAGCGTGACCTCAAAATTCTCCTGGCCTTCCTGCAGGCGGCGGGCCTGGACATCAAGGGCAATGTCAACCTTGGGGGCTTCGCGCAGGTTGATGAAGATTTGCGGCGCGCCCGGCACTTCGAAGGAGAGATCCTTGGTGTATTGCAGATTGAGCGTGATCGGCGTCGGCGCCCTGGCTGCGGGGCCAGTCGCCGGGGTGGCAGTGGATTGTTCGGACATGACAAAGCCTTTCGAAGCGGGGGCGGGCAAAGCCGCCTAAGTGCGCGGGGCGGTAGCACGCCGGGGGGCGGGGCGGCAAACAAGGGCTGAATTACCTTCCCCCAGCCCCGCCGGGTTCAAAAAACTGCGGATGATTGAACTGGAACATGCGTGCGTTCAGCGCCAGCCCGGTTTCAATCTGCGTCAGCGTCACGCGGGTTTCGCGCCCCTGGGCATCCAGCACCGCCCATTGGCGCAATTCCAGGGGCTCCGGCTGGAACACCAGGGTCAAGGACCCCTCTCGCGGGTCATTGGTGCGGAACACGGTGATGCGCAGAAACCCGCCATCGCGCTGGATGCGGCTGATAGTCACATCGCCCGAAAGCCGGATTTCTGGGCGGAGCAGCATCCCAAGCGGCGTTGCGCTGGTGGGCAAAGTGGTCGGCGCCTTCAATTCCCGGTCATAGAGCAGAAATTGGTTGCCATCCGCCACCAACAGCAGCGGCTCGGGCGGGTCATAGTCAAAGCGCATCCGCCCAGGGCGAGAGATATAGGCCCAGCCCTGCGCGGAGGCGCCATTCTGGGCGATTTGCAGAAACCGCGCGCGCAGCGTCGTCAGCCGGTTCAAATAGGCCTCAACGGCGGCGATATCGCGCCGATCACGCTCGGAAAGTGCCGCCGCCTGGCTTTGGGCCAGGGCGGGGAACGGCAGCAAAAGCGGGGCGGCTAGCAGGGCGCGGCGGAACATGGCCCTCATGTGGACCGTCTCAGCACGAAGGGGAAGGCCCCCGAAGCTTGCCTGATTCGGGCAGGGCGTTAGCTTGCCCTCGCGCCAGAGGGGGTAGGCCATGACGCAACGCAATGATTTGAACCGAACCGGCGTGGCCTTGCGCGCCGAGATTTTTGGCGCGGGTGAAGCGGCGCTCGCCAATGGCGCCCTTGGCTTTGGCGATCTGATGGCGGAACTCGTTTATGGCAATATCTGGAACCGCCCGGGCCTTTCGCGCCCGGATCGCATGGCGGTGACGCTGGCGGTGCTCTGTTCCCTGCAAAACCAGGCGCAGCTTCGCCGCCACGTTGCCGCCGCGCTCAAGCTTGGCCTCGCGCCGCGCGCCATTGTGGAGATTTTGATCCAGATCGGCATTTATCGCGGCTTCGCGGCATCGGAAACCGCACTGGAAACGGCGTTGGCGGTCTTTGCCGAGGCAGGCATCTCGCTTGAACCCGACGCACCACGCACTGATTCGCTGGAAGTGCTGATGGCACGCGGGCGGGATTTGCAAGGCGCGCTGCATGCCGAACGCCGGCATGAAGGCCATGCTGCGCCGGATAATCCCGCGACCGGCAGCATTTATCCGCTGGTGGTGCAGTATTGTTATGGCGAGATCTGGGATCGGCCAGGGCTGGATCGGCGGTTGCGTGCGCTTTGCGCCGTGGCATCCTTCGCCGCCTTGGATCACGATATTCTGCTCCGTAAATTCATTCTCTCGGCGCTGAATATCGGCGCCAGCCGGAACGACATCATTGAAACCCTGATCCAGGGCGGGCCTTACAATGGCTTTGCCTTCATGCTGAAGGCCCTGAATATCGCGCAGGAAGCCTTTGCCTCACTGGACAAGGCGTGAAGGCTGGCATGGCGAAGACAAGGCTTTATCTGGCATTGCTGCTGACCGTGCTGCTTGCGGCCTGCGCCGTGGGGCCGCCGGCACCCAAGGAACCGCCGCTATCCTACCCGCCGCTGGCGCGGGAAAGAATGCTCCGCATCGCCATCGCGGAATGGGAAGAATGGGGGCGGCAGGTTTCAGACCGGCAGCCTGGGCCGGCGCAGGAATCGGACCCCACCGGCTTTCCGCGCCTGCAAGCCTATTGGCGGGCGGTGCCGGAAGGCCGCGGCATCATCACGCGCAATCGCGCGCTTTTCCGCGCGGGCTATGAAGGGCAATGGCAGCAGGATGCCTGGTCCGCCGCCTTCATTTCGTTTGTGATGCAGACAGCCGGCATTGATGCGCGGGAATTCCCGCCCTCTGCTGCGCATGGCACCAGCATTGATGGCATGATCGCCGATGCGCGGGAATTTCCCGATCAGGCGCCCTTCATCCCGCATCGCGTGCAGGATCGTGTTGCGGCGCCGGGGGATTTGCTCTGCGCCGATCGGTCACGCGCGCCCCTGGCCCATTGGCAGGACCGCGCCGGGGATCAGGGGCGGTTTCGGCCCATGCATTGCGATATTGTCATCCGCAACCATCACGGCATGGTGGAAGCGATTGGCGGGAATATCCGCGATGCGGTGACGCTGGCGCGCTTCCCAACCGACCGGCGCGGCATTTTGCGCCCCGCCCCCCCTGGCGCGCCGCAATGGTTCGCCATATTCGAAAACCGCTTGGGGCGGCTGCCGCCCTGGACCACTTCGCCCAACCCGGAGGCTTCCCGCCCGTGACCGATCTGTTTTCCCCCCTGACGCTGCGCGGCGTTACCTTTTCCAACCGCATCGGCGTCGCACCCATGTGCCAGTATTCCTGCCATGATGATGGCATCCCGACCGAATGGCATCTGGTGCATCTCGGGTCACGCGCGGTTGGCGGTGCCGGCATGGTGATGGTGGAAGCCACCGCCGTGGTAGCGGAAGGCCGCATCAGCCCCGGCGATGTCGGCATTTGGTCTGATGCACATCTGGCAAGCCACACGCAATTGGCCTCCGCACTTGCGGCACTTGGCACCGTGCCGGCCATTCAATTGGCGCATGCCGGGCGCAAGGCTTCCCGCAAGCAGGCCTGGCTGCCAGGCCCGGCGGAGCCTTCCTGGGAAACCCTGGGCCCTTCGGCCGAGGCCTTTGGCGATTTCATCCCGCCACGCGCCATGACGGAAGCGGATATTGCGGCGACGATTGAAGCCTTTGTCGCGGCCACCAAGCGTTCCATCAAGGCGGGTTACCGGCTGATCGAATTGCATGCCGCGCATGGTTATTTGCTGCATCAATTCCTGAGCCCGCTGACCAATAAGCGCAATGATCGCTGGGGCGGGGATTTTGAAGGCCGCGCGCGCTTGCCGCTTGAGATCGCCGCTGCCATGCGCGCTGCCATGCCCGCCGATGCCGTGCTTGGCGTGCGCGTTTCGCATACGGATTGGGTGGATGGCGGCTGGACCACGGAAGAAACCGTGGAATTGTCGCGCCGCTTCAAGGCGCTTGGCGTGGATTTCATGGATGTATCTTCCGGCGGCAATGATCCGCGCCAGCAAATCCCGCTCGGGCCTGGCTATCAGGTGCCGGGTGCGGCTGCGGTGAAACATGGTGCGGGCATCATCACGGCTGCGGTTGGCCTGATCACGGAAGCGAAGCAGGCGCAGGCCATTCTGGATGAAGGCCATGCGGATTGGATCTATCTGGCCCGCGTGCTGCTGCGCGATCCCTATTGGCCCTTGCATGCGGCGGCTGAGCTTGGCCGCACGGAAGCGGTGCCAACCCCCCCGCAATATGATCGCGGCTGGAATGCGCTCGGCAAGACGAAAATGGCCATGCCCATCGCCAACCCCATGCCGCGCTTGGGATGAGCACGCGGTTTTCCTTCGACAATAGCTATGCCCGCCTGCCGGAGCGCTTCTATATCCGGCAGGAACCGCTTGCGGTCGCGGCACCCAGGCTGGTGTTTTTCAACGCACCGCTTGCGGAAGAACTTCGCCTTGATGCGCCAGCGCTTGCGGGTGCGGAGGGTGCCGCGATTTTCGCCGGCAATCTTGTGCCGGAGGGTGCTGACCCCTTGGCGATGGCCTATGCCGGCCATCAATTCGGCGGTTTCAGCCCGCGCCTTGGTGATGGTCGCGCGCTTCTTTTAGGAGAGGTGATTGGTCGTGACGGGCAGCGCCGCGATATCCACCTAAAGGGCAGCGGGCGCACACCCTTCTCCCGTGGTGGCGATGGCCGCGCCGTGCTGGGTCCGATGCTGCGCGAGGCCATCATCAGCGAAGCCATGGCAGCGCTTGGCGTGCCGACCACGCGCGCGCTGGCGGTGGCGATGACAGGCGAAGCGGTGCTGCGCGAAAAACTGCAACCGGGCGCCGTGCTGGCGCGCGTGGCGGCCAGCCATATCCGCGTCGGCAGCTTTCAGTATTTCGCCGCGCGGGATGATCAGGAGGCGCTAAAGCTGCTCGCGGATTTCGCGATTGCGCGACATGACCCTGCGGCGGCTGAAGCGGAAAACCCCTACGCCGCGTTGCTCACTGGCGTGATTGCGCGGCAAGCAAAGCTGATCGCGGCCTGGCTGCATATCGGCTTCATCCATGGCGTCATGAATACCGACAATATGACGATCAGCGGTGAGACGATTGATTACGGCCCCTGCGCCTTCATGGATGCCTATGATCCCGCGATGGTATTGAGTTCCATTGATCACGGCGGGCGCTATGCCTATGCCAATCAGCCGCGCATGGCGCAGTGGAATCTGGCGCGGCTGGCGGAGGCGCTGCTGCCGCTTTTGGCAGAACAGGAAGAAGCGGCGCTTGAGATCGCCCAAGCGGCACTCGGCACCTTCGCCCCGGCTTTTGAGGCCGCCTATTATGATGGCTTCGCGCGCAAGATCGGCATTGCGGCACGCGCCCCGGAAGACAATGCGCTGATCGAGGATTTGCTGCGCAGCATGGCGGAACAGGGTGCTGATTTCACCCTGACCTTCCGCGGCCTGGCCGCGGCGGCGGAGGGTGATGCGGGCGCGGCCCGCGCGCAATTCACCGATCCGGCAGCGTTTGATAGCTGGGCTGAAGGCTGGCGCGCGCGGATCACGCGCGAAGCAGCCCCCGCAGGGCTGATGCGCGCCACCAACCCGGCCTTCATCCCGCGCAATCATTTGGTCGAAGCTGCTATCCGCGCCGCCGAGGACCGCGATGATTTCCGCCCCTTTGAGGCGCTGATGGCAGTCCTGGCACGGCCCTTTGAGGATCAGCCAGGGAGCGCGCCTTTCGCCACCCCACCCAAGCCCGAAGAACGCGTGCTGGCGACCTTCTGCGGCACCTGAGCCTGTTGCCTTTCGGGGGAAAAAGGACCAGATAGGTCCGGAAACCGCCTCCCATCCAAAGGGCCAAGACATGTTCATCGAAACCGAAGCCACCCCCAACCCCGCCACGCTGAAATTCCTGCCCGGCCGGGATGTTTTGGGTGATCGGGGCACGGCAGATTTCACCAGCGCCGAGGAAGCCGCCGGCCGTTCCCCCCTCGCTGAACGGCTGTTTGGCCTCGGCGAAGTCGCGCGGGTCTTTTTCGGCTCGGATTTCGTGACCGTGACCAAGACGCTGGATGCCGATTGGCAAATGCTCCGCCCGCAAGTGCTGGGCGCCATCATGGAACATTACCTGACCGGCATGCCCATTCTGGAAGGGGCCGCGGCCGAGGAACATGCCGAGGATTTTGAGCCGGCCGATCAGGAAATCGTCCTGCAAATCAAGGAATTGCTAGACACGCGCGTGCGCCCGGCGGTGGCCAGCGACGGCGGCGATATCGTGTTCCGCGGCTTCCGCGATGGCATTGTGCGGCTGCGCATGCAGGGTGCCTGTTCCGGCTGCCCATCTTCGCGCGCCACGCTGAAGCATGGCGTGGAAAACATGCTGCGCCATTACGTGCCGGAAGTGGTGGCGGTGGAGCAGGTGGAAGCCTGACGCTATAGAGCCCCCGCTGTTTTCACTGCCCTGACGGAGCCAAACCATGTCCGAAACTGCCGCGCCCCTTGATGATCGGGCGCTTGATCAGCTTTTCCGTGCCGCGCGCACCCAAAACAAGTGGCAGGATCGGCCCGTGCCCGATGCCAAATTGCAGGAGCTTTATGAGCTGCTGAAATGGGGCCCGACTTCGGCCAATTCCTCACCCGCGCGCTTTGTTTTTGTGCGCACGCCGGAAGGCAAGGCGAAGCTCAAGGAAGCGCTTTCCGCCGGCAATCTGGAAAAGACCATGGCAGCGCCGGTCACGGTAATTGTCTGCTACGACAGCTATTTCTACGACAAGCTCGGCCAGCTTTTCCCGCATGCGGATGCCAAGCCCTGGTTCACCTCAAGTCCGGAATTCGCGGAAAAGACCGCGTTTCGCAATGGGTCCTTGCAGGGCGCCTATCTGATGCTGGCGGCGCGCGCCATCGGGCTTGATGTCGGCGCCATGAGCGGCTTTGACAATGCCAAGGTGGATGAGCTGTTCCTCTTTGGCACCGGCTGGAAGTCCAATTTCCTGGTCAATCTGGGCTATGGCGACCCCGCTGGCCTGTTCCCGCGCAGCCCGCGGCTTTCCTTTGATGAGGCGGCGCGGCTGGAATAGGCGCGCCCCACCCGCCGGGTTTGACCCTGGCGGGTTCTAGACTAAACAGGCAGCAACACACGCAAATTGAGAGACTGCCTTGAACAAGCCGCTGCCCAATTCCTTCCGCCAGGGGCCCGATGCCCGTGGCCGCTTCGGCCCTTATGGCGGGCGTTTCGTCGCCGAAACCCTGATGCCGCTGATCCTTGAGGTCGAAAAAGCCTATGAGGAAGCAAAGCGCGACCCGGCCTTCATGAATGAATGGCGCCGCTTGCTGACCCATTATGTCGGCCGGCCCAGCCCGCTTTGGTATGCCGAACGCCTGACGCAGAAGCTCGGCGGGGCGAAAATCTATTTCAAGCGCGATGAGCTGAACCATACCGGCGCGCATAAGATCAATGCCGTGCTGGGGCAGATCATGCTGGCCAAGCGCATGGGCAAGACGCGCATCATCGCGGAAACCGGGGCGGGTCAGCATGGTGTTGCGACCGCCACGGCCTGCGCTTTGTTCGACCTGCCCTGCACCGTCTTTATGGGTGCAACCGATGTGGAACGCCAGCAGCCGAACGTGTTTCGCATGAAGCTGCTGGGAGCAGAGGTTGTGCCCGTGACCTCCGGCGCTGCAACGCTCAAGGATGCGATGAATGAAGGGCTGCGTGATTGGGTCGCCAATGTGCGCGATACCTATTACTGCATCGGCACGGTGGCCGGCCCGCATCCCTTCCCGATGATGGTGCGGGATTTCCAATCCGTGATCGGCACGGAAGCGCGCGAACAGATGCTGGCTGCCGAAGGGCGTTTGCCGGATTTGCTGGTGGCCGCGATTGGTGGCGGTTCCAATGCCATGGGGCTGTTCTACCCCTTCCTGGATGATGCCAGCGTTGCGATGCATGGCGTGGAAGCCGCCGGCAAGGGCGTGGATACGGAAGAACACGCGGCATCACTCACCAAAGGCCGCCCCGGCGTGCTGCATGGCAATCGCACCTATCTGTTGCAGGATGAATTCGGCCAGATCCTGGAAGCGCATTCCATCAGCGCGGGGCTGGATTATCCCGGTGTTGGCCCGGAACATGCCTGGCTGCATGACATCAAGCGCGTGGAATATGTGAGTGCGACGGATGATGAGGCGCTGTCGGCCTTCCAGCTATGCTCCAAAATGGAAGGCATCATCCCGGCCTTGGAACCCGCACATGCCCTGGCGCATGTGATCAAGGTGGCGCCCAGCATGCCCAAGGATAAGCTGATCATCATGAATATGTGTGGCCGTGGCGATAAGGATATTTTCACCGTGGCGCGCGCCCTTGGCGTTTCGATGTGAGTGTCATGACAGGAACTTCCCGCATCGCCGCGCGCTTCGCTTCCCTTCGCGCCGAAGGGCGTGGCGCCTTGATCCCCTTTCTGGAAGCCTTTGATCCAGACCGTGCGACGGCCATGGAAATCCTGCGCGGCTTTCCAGGCGCGGGCGCTGATTTGATTGAAATCGGCTGCCCCTTCACGGACCCCATGGCCGATGGCCCGACGATTCAACGCGCTGGGCAGCGCGGTTTGAAGGCTGGCGCGACATTGGCCGGCACGCTGCAAATGGTGCGCGAATTTCGCGCGGGTGATGCGGCAACGCCGATCATTCTGATGGGCTATTACAACCCCATCCTGTCTTATGGCGCCAATTTCTGCGCCGATGCGGCGGCAGCCGGTGTGGATGGCCTGATCATCGTGGATGTGCCGCCCGAAGAAGCGGATGAGATCGAACCTCAGGCACGCACTGCCGGGCTTGATATGATCCGCCTGATTGCGCCAACCACGGATGATGCGCGGCTGCCCAAGGTTTTGGCCGCGACATCAGGCTTTGTCTATTACGTTTCCATCACTGGCATTACGGGGACGCGCAGCGCCAGCGGCGCTGAATTGGCGGACGCCATTCCGCGCATCCGCAGGCACACCAATCTGCCGATCGCCATTGGCTTTGGCGTGCGCACGCCCGAACAGGCCGCCGAAGCCGCGCGCATTGCTGATGGTGCGGTGGTGGCTTCAGCATTGATTGATGTGCTGGCGGGCGATCTGGATGCCGAAGGCCGCGCCAAGCCTGGCACGGCGCGGAAGGTGCTGGATCAGGTTGCGGCACTGTCCGCTGCTGTGCGCAAGGTTAAGAAAGGCGCCTGAAGGCGCGTCCCAAGTTACTGAGAGGAAGAGTGTGATGACCTCCCCCATTGGTCCCCTTTCCGGTTTGCGTGTGCTTGATCTGACGCGCGTTCTGGCCGGCCCCACCTGCACGCAGATGCTGGGTGATCTTGGCGCGGATGTGATCAAGATTGAACGGCCCGAAGCCGGTGATGATACGCGCGGCTTCGCGCCCCCCTTCGTGCCGAATACGAAGGAAAGTGCCTATTTCGTCGGCGTCAATCGCAACAAGAAATCCGTGACGCTTGATATCGCCAAGCCGGAAGGTCAGGCGATCATCCATAAACTGCTGGAACATTGCGATATCCTGGTGGAGAATTTCAAGGTCGGCGCCTTGGCAAAATACGGCCTGGGCTATGAGCAATTGGCGAAGACCCATCCGCGGCTGATCTATTGCTCGATCACCGGCTTCGGGCAGACCGGGCCTTACGCGCCGCGCCCCGGCTATGATGCGCTCATCCAGGCCATGGGTGGTGTCATGTCACTCACGGGTGAACCTAATGGCTCACCGCAAAAGGTTGGCGTCCCAGTCGCTGATCTTTTCGCGGGGCTTTATGGCTGCATTGGTATTCTGGCGGCAGTGAATCATCGCAATAATACCGGTCAGGGCCAGCAGATTGATATCGGCATGCTGGACACGCATGTCGCTTGGCTCGCCAATCAGGGCATGAATTATTTGGCGACGGGCGAAAATCCGCCGCGGCTTGGCAATCAACACCCCAATATCGCGCCCTATCAGGAATTCCCGACCAAGGATGGCTATATCATCCTTGCGGTTGGCAATGACCCGACTTTTGAACGCTTCTGCAAGGCGTTTGGCCAGGAAGCGCTGCTGGCCGATCCGCGTTTCGCCACCAACCCGATCCGCGTGCAAAACCGCCAATTGGTGACGGATACACTCACGCCCGTGATGAAATCCAAAACCACGGCGGAATGGATTGAGGCTTTGGAAGAGCTCAAGATCGGCTGTGGCCCGATCAATACGCTGGAACAGGTTTTCGCCGATCCCCATGTGCAGGCGCGCGAGATGGTGGTGGAAATGGCGCATGGCAGTGGTGAGACGGTGAAGGTGATTGCCAATCCCGTGAAGCTTTCCGCAACCCCTCCAAGCTATCGCAGCGCGCCGCCAGTTTTGGGTGAGCATACGCAGGATGTGCTGACTTCCGTGCTGAAGATGAGCGCGCCTGATATCGCCACGCTCAAGGAAAAGGGCATCGTGTGACGCCGCTTCCAGCCGAGGCACGCGCCGGAGCCCTCCGCTGGCTTTCGCCCGCGGGTTTCTTCACGTTGCGTTGGTTGGAATGGGGGCCGGTGACTGGCGCCCCGGTGGTCTGCGTACATGGGCTGACGCGATCGGGGCGGGATTTTGATTCTTTGGCCCGTGCACTTGCCGCTTCAGGGCGGCGCGTTTTCTGCCCTGACCTTCCGGGGCGCGGTGCTTCCGATTGGTTGCCCGATCCCGCGCTGTATCAGCCGCCGATCTATTCCCAGGCGCTCGCGCATCTGCTGGCGCGGATTGATGGGCCAGTGGATTGGGTGGGAACATCCTTGGGTGGCATTTGCGGCATGGGCATTGCCGCAACACCGGGCAATGCGATCCGCCGCATGGTGCTGAATGATGTTGGCGCCATCATCCCCGCCGCGGCGCTTCAGCGTATTCGTGATTACATCAATCAGCCGGCGCAGGCCTTTCCCGATATCGCGGCGCTTGAGTCGCATTTGCGCAAGGTGCATGCGCCCTTTGGGCCTTTGACGGATACCGAATGGCGGCATTTGGCGGAAACCTCCGCCCGCAAGGCTGCCACAGGCGCCTTGCAATTGCATTATGATCCAAAGATCACGCATGCCTTTAGTGTTGGCGATGTCGCGGATATTGATCTTTCGCTATTTTGGGCGGCGATTGCCATTCCGGTACTGATCCTGCGCGGCGTCACCAGCGATATCCTGCCCGCCGAAATCGCGGCGGAGATGGCGCGCAAGCCGAAGGCACGGCTGCTTGAAATTGCCGATGCAGGCCATGCACCCGCCCTGATGGCGCAGGATCAGATTGCCGCCATACAGGATTTCCTGAACACGCCATGAATGGGGAAGCCACACCCCCACGCAAGGAAGGGCTGATTGGCTTTGTGGTGGCGCTATGGGATGGGCTTTACAGCTTTGTCTTTCGCGTAGTGCCTTTGTTATTGGCGGCAGCCTTTGTGCTGCTGTTGCTGCGCGAAATGCGGCGGCAGGATATCGAAATAGCGCCAATCCAGGTGCCGGTAAGGCTGGCGGAAGCGGGACTTTCGCCGGATGTTGTGGCGCTGCGCCTGCTTGATCAGGTGGTGCTGGTGCAAAACACCGTCACCGCTGAAAGGCTGGGCCAACAGCGCCTGGAATTGGCCGGCGATCAGCCGGATTTCAATGTGCCGATTGCGGGGCTTTCGCTGCGTGCGCTGGCGACATTGCTGCGTAGTGTTTTTGGCACACCCAGCCGACGCATTACCGGTGAGATTGTGCTGGAAAAGGAACAGCTAAAACTTCGCCTGAGGCTCGCTGGCCATGGGCTGATTGCCGATATTGATGGCGTGCCGGCCGATGCGGTTGATCAATTGCTATCGCGCGCGGCGCCGGAGATTTGGCGCGTGATCCAGCCAAGGCTTTACGCCTGGCATGTGGCGCAGCACGAACCCGACCAGACCATTGTGCGCGATAGGCTGCGTGCCCTGTTGCGCAGCGCGGGTGGCGATATTGCCACCGAAACCACCGCGCGCGGCCTGATGGGGCGAAGCTATTTGCGTGAAGGCCGTGCGCGCGATGCCTTTGATGTTGCTGAAATCATGATCAATGCCAATCCCGAACAGGGTGCGGCTTGGTATCTGCGCGGCCTTGCGCAATTCCGCCTCGGACGGGTGGAAGCGGCGCTTGAGGATTATCGCCGAGCACAACAGCTCGACCCACGCGCGGTCTGGGTGCATGTCGCCTTGGCCGAGGTTTACACGCAGGCCGGACGATTGGATGATGCGCTTGGGGAAATCCGCAAGGCGTTGCTAATGCAACCGCGTGACCCTTGGGCGCTTTTGCATGAAGGCAAGGTGCTTCTGGCGATGAACCGCACACGCGAAGCGATGTTGGCCACACGCCGCGGGCTGGATCAGGACCCGAATAGCGCCGATCTGCGCCATTTGCTCGGGCGCGTTTGGCTGAAGCTCGGCAATCAGGCGGAAGCCATCAATGCCTTTCAACAGGCCATGCGGTTTGCACCCGCCATGGCTGAACCCGTGCTTGATCTTGCCGAAGTGCAGATCAGCACTGGAAAAACAGCCGAGGCGCGCGATGCTCTGACAGCACTTCTGGCGCGTGAAGATTTGCCGCCACCGCAGCGCGCGCGGGCTGAAGCGCTGATGGCGCGCTGAACAATAAAGCCAGGAGTTTGCAGCCATGTATGATGTGATCGTGGTAGGCGCGGGTTCATCGGGCGCCACTTTGGCTGCGCGGCTTTCGGAAGATGCGCATCGGCGCGTCTTGCTGCTGGAAGCAGGGCGCGATTGGCGCGCGGCGGAAGCGCCGGCCGCTTTGCGCAGCCCCAATATCGTGCCCTTCATGCATGACCCCGCGCATCAGGCCGCCTGGCAATGGCCAGGGCTGATGACGCGGCGCACCCGCGCCCAGACGCCCAAATTCTATTGGCGCGGCAAGGCGCTTGGCGGTTCTTCCACGGTCAATGCACAGATCGCCATTCGCGGTGTGCCGGCGGCTTTCGATGCCTGGGCTGAGGCCGGGTGTGAGGGTTGGTCGGCCGCCGATGTCATGCCGATATTCGATGCCATCGAAGATGATGCGAATTACGGCACGCCGGGCAAGCGCCAGGGCGGCCCCATCCCGGTTTGGCGCATGCCGGAAGAAAACTGGGGCGCGGTTGATTGCGCGCTGCGCGATGCCGCGCGCATCGCGGGCTATCCCGTTAAACCCGATCTGAATGCGCCGGAAGGTGAGGGGCTTTCCTGCAACCCGATTAATCTGCGGCACGGCCAGCGCGTCACAACCAATGATGGCTACCTGGAACCGGCGCGCGGGCGGGCGAATCTTGTTATTCGCGGCGATGCGCTGGTAGATCGCGTGATCTTTGAAGGGCGCCGTGCTGCCGGTGTGCGTGTGCGCTTTGGCGCTGGCGCTTTTGAGGAAATCCGCGCGAAAGAAGTAGTGCTTTGCGCTGGCGCCATCCATAGCCCGTGCATGTTGATGCGTAGCGGCATCGGCCCTGCACAGGCTTTGCGCGGCTTGGGTATTGAAGTTTTGCATGATGCGCCTGCCGTTGGGCAGCATTTCATGGATCATCCGATCCTGCGCGCGAGCCTGGCGCTTAAGCCAGGTTTTCGCGCGCAAGGCGCCGATGCGCGGCATACCAATTGCTGCCTGACTTACAGCAGTAAATTGGCCGGTGGCGGTGAGCGTGACATGATCATCATCGCCTATAATCACCGTGGCCTCGCTGAAGGCGGCGTGGCACCCAATGGCGGCATTGGCGTGGCACTTTATGATGCGCTGTCGCGCGGTGAGGTGCGTTTGACCTCAGCCGATCCGGATGCGCAGCCGGTGGTTGAGGAAAACATGCTGGATCATCCGGCCGACCGGCTGCGCATGCGCGATGGTGTGCGGCGCCTTGCGCGCCTATGCGCCCTGCCGCCAATCGCTGATATTGCGGATGCCATCACCTTTGGCGAAACCGCGCTGACCATGGCCGAACCTGCGGCTTTATCCGATGACGCGCTGGATGCGCTGATGCTCGATCAGGCGGGCGATATCCAGCACGCCGCCGGCACCTGCCGCATGAGCGCGCATGAAGACCCGCGCGGTGTGGTGGACCCTGATTTGAAGGTGCGCGGCGTGGCGGGGCTGCGCGTCGCGGATGCTTCCATCATGCCCTATGATTGCCGCGCCAATCTGCATTTCACCTGCGTGATGATCGGTGAGGCGGCGGCGCGAAGGATGCGTGCAGCCGGGTGAAGGCAGTCTATCCCTTATTTCGTTATCGTGGTGCAGTGGCAAACAGTGAAGGAAAGGAAGCATCAGCATGCAGATAGCGCGCCTCAAGATCACCTTGGATGATGTGGAACCTCGGGTCATGCGCCGGGTTGAGGTGCCTTTCGATATTCGGCTGGACCGGCTGCATCTGGTCATCCAGGTGGCCATGGGCTGGACCAATAGTCACCTTTTTGAATTTCGGCTTGGTGAGGAGGGTTGGGGTATTCCGAATCCGGACTTTCCAGATGAAGCACAGGATGCGCGCAAGGCACGCCTTTCGTTGTTTCTGACAGAGTATGGCAGAAAAAAATTCGGCTATATCTATGATTTCGGCGATTGTTGGGAACACACAATCTCTATCGAAAAAATTCTGGAAGCTGCGCCTGGTCAGGAATATCCCTGCCTGATTGACGCGGAAGGAAATTGCCCGCCGGAGGATGTTGGCGGCTATCCCGGCTACGAGGAATTGCTCGCCGCCAAGGCAGACCCGTCACATGAACGACGCGAAGAATTCGAAGAGTGGATGGATATTGACGCGTTTGATCCCAGAACGCCTGATATTGCTTTCATCAGGCTCGCATTGAAGGCTTTGGCGAAGAAATGGGCACCAAAGCCGAAGGCCAAGTCAGTGAGGCCGGGATAATCATCCGGCCCCGCATCGCTCACCCGCGCTTCAGCACCGCCGCCGCATCCACGGCGAAATAGGTCAAAACGCCCGCTGCGCCGGCGCGCTTGAAGGCCAAAAGGCTTTCCATCATGGCGCGTTCGCGATCAATCCAGCCATTCTGCGCCGCCCCCGCAATCATGGCGTATTCGCCACTCACCTGATAGGCGAAGGTCGGCACGCCAAAGCGTTCATGCACACGCCGCACAATATCCAAATAAGGCATGCCAGGCTTGACCATGACCATATCGGCACCTTCGGCCAGGTCCATCGCCACTTCGCGCATCGCCTCATCCGAATTGGCCGGGTCCATCTGATAGGTCTTCTTGTCGCCCTTCAGCGAAGAACCGGACCCCACGGCATCACGGAACGGCCCATAAAAGGCAGAAGCATATTTCGCCGCATAGGACATGATGCGCGTATGGATGAAACCCCGCGCATCCAGCGCGGCGCGAATGGCCGCAACGCGCCCATCCATCATGTCGGATGGCGCAATCACATCAATGCCCGCTTCCGCCTGATTGACCGCCTGCGCGGTCAGCACGGCCAGCGTGTCATCATTCGCGACATAGCCATCACGGATCACGCCGTCATGCCCATGATCGGTATAGGGATCGAGTGCGACATCTCCGACCAAGCCAAGCTCCGGAAACTTTGCTTTCAGCAGGCGCGAAGCGCGGCACATCAGATTATTCGGATTGGTGGATTCCGTGCCTTCCGCATCCTTGATCTCGGATGGTGTCATCGGGAAAAGGGCGACCGCCGGCACGCCAAGCTTCACCGCCGGGGCGACATGTTCTTCCAGCCTATCAATGGTCACGCGCACCACGCCGGGCATGGAAGCCACCGGCATGATGGTATTGGTGCCTTCCATGATGAAAATCGGCCAGATCAGGTCACCAACACTCAGCACATTTTCCGCGACAAGCTTGCGCGTCCAGGCATCATAGCGGTTGCGGCGCATGCGAATGGCGGGGAAGGCGCCAAGCGCGGGGGTGGGCTCGGTCAAGCCAAGCCCTTCGGCCATACGGCGACGATCCGCGTTCATGCCTGGGCCGCCTTCAGCGCCTGATCAAGGTCCGCCAGAATATCGTCAATATGCTCAATGCCGATGGAAAGCCTGACGTAACCAGGCGTTACACCGGATGCCGCCTGTTCGCTTTCATCCAATTGGCTATGCGTTGTGGTGGCGGGATGGATCGCAAGGCTGCGTGCATCGCCGATATTGGCGACGTGGTAGAACATTTTGAGCGCCTCAATAAAACCTTGCCCGGCTTCCTTGCCGCCCTTGAGTTCAATCCCCATCAGGCTGCCATGCCCACCGCGCAAATAGGCATCAGCGCGGCGGCGGCTTTCGCCTTCCATCAGCGAAGGGTGGATCACCCGCGTCACCGCCGGGTGCTGCGCCAGGAAGGCCGCGGCGCGTGTTGCATTGGCGCAATGGCGTTCAATGCGCAGCGGCAGGGTTTCCATGCCTTGCAGGAACAAAAACGCATTCATCGGCGCCATGGGCGCGCCCAGATCGCGCAGCAGGCAGGTGCGCATGCGAATAATGTAGGCAATGGGGCCCAGTGGCTTCACCGCTTGGGTCCAGACCGCACCATGATAGGAAGGATCGGGCTTGTTCAGCGTCGGGAAACGATCACCATGCGCTTCCCAATCGAAATTCCCGCCATCCACCACCACGCCACCAATGCTGGTGCCATGGCCACCAATCCATTTGGTGGTGGAATGCATGACAATCGCCGCACCATGTTCCAAGGGGCGGCAGATGATCGGCGCCGCAGTATTGTCCATGATCAGCGGAATGCCGAGCTTCCGGCCAATGGCGGCCACTTCCGCAATCGGGAAGACTTGCAGCTTCGGGTTGGGCAGGGTTTCCGCATAATAGGCGCGGGTGCGCGCATCGGTCGCGCGTGCGAAACCTTCCGGATCGGCCGGGTCCACGAAGCGCACTTCAATGCCGAATTGCTTCAGCGTATTGGCAAAAAGATTCCAGGTGCCGCCGTAAAGATCGGTGGAGGAGACAATATTATCTCCCGCTTCGCACAAATTCATCACCGCGAAGGTGGTTGCAGCCTGGCCTGAGCCCAACGCCAACGCCGCCACGCCACCTTCCAAAGCCGCAACGCGCTTTTCCAGCACATCCACGGTCGGGTTCATGATGCGCGTGTAGATATTGCCAAGCTCGGCCAGCGCGAAAAGCCGCGCGGCATGGCCGGTATCCTGGAATTGGAAGGATGTCGTCTGATGGATCGGCACGGCGACCGAACCGGTTGTGGGATCCGCACGCCAGCCGGCATGCAGCACCAGGGTTTCAGGATTGGTCCAATTCGGTGCCGACATGGCATTCTCCCTTCCCGCCTGGCCTGGGGCGCGCGGGAAAATTTCTTCAGGGCGCGGGTTTCGCCGCAACAAGGCGAAACCTGCCACGCCACCGGCGGTTGCGAAAGGGTTTTCCGAAAAAGATAAGGGCTTTGCTTGGCGCAGGGGCCGCGCGCGACGCCTGTTTCACTTGCGTCCTGTTGCGGAGCAATATTTCGTCCGCGCCCCTGTTCCGCCGCAAGCTTCCCGCCCGAACCGCTTCGGCTTAGCTTCAAGTCCCGTAGCAGGAGCCAATCCGCATGCCCATCATCACCCGCCGCGCGAGCCTTGGCCTTTTCGCCACCGGCCTCACCGCCCCAGCCCTTGCCCAGGCGCCCGCCTTCCCCAATCGTCCCATCCGGATTTTCGTGCCCTTCGCCGCTGGCGGCACCACGGATATCCTGGCCCGCGCGTTTGGCGAAAGGCTCTCCGCCGCACTTGGTCAGCCCGTGGTGATTGACAATCGCGGCGGCGCGGGTGGCACTGTGGCCGGTGAGGCCTTTGCGCGATCCGAACCTGATGGCCATGCACTGCTGGTCGCTACCGCCTCGCTGATTTGCATCAATAGGGCGCTTTATCAGCGCCTCAGTTTTGATCCGGATACGGATTTCCTGCCCATGGCCATGCTGGCGCAGCAGCCCAATGTGCTGGTGGTCAATCCGCGCGCCTTGCCCATGACCGACCTGCCGGCGCTCATCGCCCATATCCGCGCCCGACCCGGCCAGGTGGCCTTTGGCTCCTCCGGCACCGGGTCACAGCTGCATCTGACCGGCGAGATGTTTCGCGCCGCGATTGGCGCGGAGATGACCCATATCCCCTATCGCGGCAGTGCGCCGGCCATGACGGACCTCGTGGCGGGCAATGTGCCCATGATGTTCGATGGGCTTGGCACGGCGCTGCCGCAAATCCGCGGCGGCGCCATTCGCGCGCTTGGCGTGGCCTCAGCCGCGCCCAATGCCGCGTTGCCCGGCGTACCCCCCATCGCCAGCGTATTGCCGGGCTTTCTTTCGGTGAATTGGACGGGGCTTTTTGCGCTGCGCGGCACCCCCGAACCCATCTTGGCGCGGATCGAAGCCGAAACCGCCAAGGCGCTCTCCAGCCCTGAAATGGCGCGGCTTTTCACCGAACGCGCCTTTGACCCCATGCCCATTCCCCGCGCCGAATTGCCCGGCTTTGTCGCGGGTGAAAGCCAGCGCTGGCGCGAAGCGGTGCGCCAATCCGGCGCCAAGGCCGAATAGGCCAAAGCCCGCCTGATGGCCCGGCTTGCTCCAGGCGTGGCGCTGGTCTTGGCGCTCGCCTTACTGACCGGGCTCAGCCAATTCCATCGCAGCGCCCTTGGCGTGATTGCGCCGGAATTGAGCGCCGATCTGGCGCTAACACCGGCCATGCTGGGTGCGGCCAATGGCATGTTCTTCGCGTCCTTGCTGGTGATGCAGCTACCGGTTGGTATTGCGCTGGATCGGCTGGGGCCGCGGTTGGTGGTGGCGGGGCTGAGCGGCATCGCCGTGCTTGGCCTCACGCTGCAAGCCTTTGCGACGGATGGCACCTCGCTACTTCTCGCACGCGCGCTGATTGGCATTGGTTGCGCGGCGTCCTTCATGTCGGCCGTGGTGCTTTGTGCGCGCTGGTATGGCGGCGGGCAGATGACGCTCGCGCTCTCGCGGGTGTTTGCCTTTTCGCAGCTGGGGATTTTGCTGGCGGGCGCACCGCTCGCCTGGTTGGCGGGCTGGCTTGGCTGGCGGGCGGCCTTTTTGGTCTCGGCGCTGCTGACGGGGCTTGCTGCACTCGCCTGGTGGCGGCTGGTGCAGAATGACCCGCCGGATAAGCCCGCCCCAACGCGCAAGCCAGAAAGCCTGATGGAAGCGTTGCGAGGCCAGTTTTCCATCTGGCGCCTGCCGGGTCTTTCGCGGGTGCTGGCCTTGCATCTTGTGGCCTATGCCGCCGCCGCCACAGTGATTGGGCTTTGGGCCGGGCCCTATTTCGCGGATGTACATGGGCTGAACGCGAACGAACGCGGCCTGGCGCTCGCCGCGATGGGGCTCGCAATGCCAATTGGGCTTTTGCTGGTTGGCCCCCTGGAGCGGCGCTTTTTCCGCCGCAGCGCCATGATCAGCGCCGGCGCCGCGCTTTCGGCGGCCATGCTGGTGATCCTCGCGGTCTGGCCAGCGCCACCCTTGCCAATCGCGCTTGCCCTCCTGGTCGGGCTGGTGCTGTTTTCCAGCTACCCGGTGCTGCTGGTGACAGAAGCGCGCATGTTGTTTCCTGATCATCTGGTCGGGCGTGGCGCGAGTACGGTAAATATGGCGCAGGTTCTGGGGTCTTCCCTGCTGCCTTTGCTGGTGGGCCTCGTGATTGGCTTCTTCCCCATGGATGAATTTACGCGGCCTGAGGCCGCCTATCGCGCCGGTTTCGCTGTATTGGCGGGCAGCCTGCTGCTGGGGCTGGCGGGGTGGCTCTTGCTGCCGCGCGCCAAAGCATGATGACGCGCCCCGATTTCAGCCTGGAAGCGGCGCTTGGTGGCCGCGTTGCCGGGGTGGATGAGGCCGGGCGCGGCCCCCTGGCTGGCCCGGTTTTGGCGGCGGCGCTGGTATTCCTGGTCCCGCCACCCGAAAGCCTTGCGGCACTGTTGCAGGATTCCAAAAAGCTCAAGGAGGCGGCGCGCGATGCTGCTTTTGTCGCACTCCGCGACGCTCAAGCGCAGGGGCTGGTTGAAATCGGCGTAGGCGCGGCCTCGGCCACCGAGATCGGACAGGTCAATATCCTGCGTGCCACGCATCTTGCCATGCGCCGAGCTGTGGCCAAGCTGCCCAATCCCCCGGATCATGCGCTTGTGGATGGCAATCAGCCGCCACCTTTAGCCTGCAAGGTACGCTGCGTGGTGGGCGGCGATGGGCTCAGCTTTTCCATCGCCGGCGCCTCCATCATCGCCAAGGTGCTGCGGGATCGGGCCATGCGCCGGCTTGATCCGCGCTGGCCTGCTTACGGTTTTGCGCGCCATGCCGGCTACCCGACAGCTGCGCATCGGGATGCCTTGGCAAGGCTCGGCCCATCCCCCCATCACCGGCGCGGCTTTGGCCCGGTGGACCAAGCCGTTCTGAAACTGACTTGACCGGGCTGCTCGGGCGCGCGATTCTTACGCGGGATTCAAGGGATTTCACGGTGGGAACGCAGCTGGAGCTGCTCTTGGACCAGGTTCTGGTCGGGGATTCGATTGCCATGCTGCGCCGCCTGCCGCCGGCGAGCGTGCATGCGATTTTTGCTGACCCGCCCTATAATCTTCAGCTGAAAGGTGAATTGCGCCGGCCCGATGAAAGCATCGTTGATGGCGTGGATGATGCCTGGGACCGCTTTCCGGATCTGGCCGCCTATGATGCCTTCACCCGCGCCTGGCTGACCGAATGCCGCCGCGTCTTGCGCAAGGATGGCACGATTTGGGTGATGGGCGCCTATCACAATGTCTTCCGGCTTGGCGTCGCTTTGCAGGATCTTGGCTTTTGGATCCTGAATGATGTGATCTGGCGCAAGGCCAATCCCATGCCGAATTTCCGCGGCCGGCGATTTACCAATGCGCATGAAACCCTGATCTGGGCCGCGCATGGGCAGGAATCAAAATACCGCTTCAACTACGCCGCCATGAAGGCGCTGAATGATGATGTGCAAATGCGCAGCGACTGGTTCATCCCGCTTTGCACAGGTGCCGAGCGGCTGCGCGATGAAAAGGGCGACAAGCTGCACCCAACGCAAAAGCCCGAAGCATTGCTGCATCGCGTGATCCTGTCCTGCACCCAACCCGGAGAGGTTGTGCTCGACCCCTTTCTTGGTTCCGGCACCACGGCGGCGGTCGCCAAGCGGCTCGGCCGGCGCTTCATCGGCATTGAACGGGAAGAACGCTACGCCAAGGGTGCGCGCGCCAGACTGGCGGCGGTGGAGCCCATGCCGGAATCAGCGGCGCTTGCTCTGCCATCACGGCGCGAACAGCCGCGCATCCCCTTTGGCACGCTGGTGGAACGCGGCCTGGTGCCGGCGGGCAGTGTGCTGACCGATGCGCGCCGGCGTTGGCGGGCGGAAGTGGGTGCCGATGGCACGCTTCGTTGCGGCAAGGCTGCGGGGTCCATCCATCAGGTGGGCGCGGCGGTGCAGGAAGTGCCTTCCTGCAATGGCTGGCTGTTCTGGCATGTGGAAAACAAGGGTGGCGGCCTGCGCGTATTGGATGAATTGCGCGCGGAAATCACCGGCGGCTGAAGCCCTCAGCCTATTTTATCATCATAGCGCCGCCGCCAGGCGACACTCAGTTCTTCCGGCCCCGCAATATCATAGGCGATATCGCGCCAACGCATGCGCCGCGCCGCGACCGATGATAGAATGATCGCAAGCAGCATGGGCACCGAGACCACCGGCAAAAGCGCCATCACGACCTGACGCCAAATCTCGGCGCCTGTCATGGGGGAGGCGATTTTTTCAGCAACCGCCATATGGCAGCGCAAGCAAGCCAAGCGCAGCAGCAGGATCATCGCAAGACAAAGCTGCGCCAAGCCATGGCCGCTAATGCTCGCCACCAGCAACACCAGAATCCCCAGCGCGTGCAGCGTGGTGACGCCCAGCGCAATGGTGGGGGCGGATGGCTGATAATGCCAGCCATATTGGAATTGCCGCCGATAGAAAGCAAACCCGCGTGAAGCGCTTGGCAGCGGCACCAGCAGCGCGCGGCGGGTTAATATCCGCAAACCAAGCGCGCGCGCCTTGAGACCCGCCGAAAGATCATCCACCAATTGCCGTGCATAAAGCCGCGGCAGATCAAGCTGGCGCAGCGCGGCGGCACTATAGGCGGTGGAACCGCCCCATATCGCACCAATCCCTTTCAACCTCGGCAAAAGCGCCACGGCATGATCCAGCCAGGCAATCGCCTGCACCATCCACCCGGCACCGCCCGGTTGCAGCCAGCGATAGCCAGTGACGATGTCATAGCGCCCATCCAGCACGGGCCCGACCAGACAACCAAGCCAATAGGATTGCGGCCTGATATCGCCATCCATCACCACAACCGTATCATCATGCTGATCAATCAGCGCCATGGCCGCGGCAAGATTGGCGCATTTCTGCGCTGTCGCCTCAGCCTCACCGGCGATCACGCATAGCAGCGGAAAGGGCAGCATGCCAGCCAGCGCGCGGGCCTGCGCCATTGCGGGATCAGCCTCAGTTTCCACCGCAATGATCAGCCGTCGCGCGGAAAATTCCTGCGCGGCCAGCGCCGCGAAAAGTGCCGCCAGCCCGGGCTGATCACCCCGCAGCGCCAAAATCAAAGAAACCTTGCCAGCCCGATCAGCACCCGCGCGCCGCAGCTTCCGAAAATGCCAGATGGAAAGAAGCAAAAAGCCAAGCGTGATCAGCAGCGAAAAGCCACCCAGACCCCAAGCAAGCCAAATCATGCGCACATGCCGCGCCGCGCCAGCAGCATCGGCAAGCCACCATCCGGGCGCAGCGTCAGCCGAAGCTTTGGCATGACACGATGCTGAGGCGCGATGGTGAAATCCAATCGCCGTAGCAGAACGGGTAGAAGCACCAGCATCTCCGCCATGCCAAAGGCCGCACCGGCACAAACCCGCGGGCCGAGCCCAAAAGGGATATGCGCAAAGCGCGGCGGCTTTTCCGGCGCATCCGGCAGGAAGCGTTCCGGGCGGAATTCATGCGGCGCATCCCAGACCAGCGCATTGCGCTGCAAAAGCCAGGGCAGGCAGGCAACGGTGCTGCCTTTGCGAACCTCCCAACGCCTTATGCGATCAGCGCGCATGGCCTGCCGCGACAGGATTGCGACCGGCGGATAAAGCCGCAGCGTTTCCTGCACCATGGCGCGGGTGAAGACCAAAGCCGGTAGATCGGCGGCTTCCGGCGCGCGCCCATCGCCCAAAACCGCCTGCCATTCGCCGCGCAACCGATCGAGCGTGGGCGCATGGCTCGTGGCAAGATAGAGCGCCCAGGCCAAGGCATTGGCCGAGGTCTCACTGCCCGCGAGCAGCATCATCCCGATCTCATCCACCAAAGCCGCGTGGTCAAGCAGGAGCGTGCCATCATCGCGCCGCGCATGTGCCAAGCGAGCGAAAGGCGCGGTCAGGGTGTGGCGGCGCAGCAGGTCTTCGATCAGCGCGCGGATATCGCGTGCCGCCCGGCGCGCGCGGCGGCTTTGCGGCGTTGGCACCCAGGCCGGCAGGCCGAGCAAATGGGCAAGATCAATACTTTCCACCGCATCCTGATAAATCGCGAAGGCTGCGGCCAAATCGCGTGCTGCCGCCAGCGCAACTTCCGGCCCAAAGACCGCCAGCATCACAATGCGCGCGGTCGCAATCGCAAGATCAGGCGCGATATCACGCGCCGGCCCGCCGGCTGCCGCTTCCCAATCCGCCGCCAATTCGCCGGCCACTTGAATGAAAAGCGCATGGAATTGCGCGAGCCCCGCCGGGTGCAGAGCGGGGGACAGCGCATCACGCCTTTCGCGCCAGACCTCGCCATGATTGATGAACAGGCTCTCACCAATGACCGGCGCCAAGGCGCGTTCCATATAATGTGATTTGCGCCCATAAACCTCGTGGCGCAGCACGAAGATATCGCGCACCAAGTCAGGCGTATTCACAATAATCATGCGCCGGCCCAGCAGATGCAAAGGGATGCATTCCGCCTGGTAGCTGCGGGCGAGAAAGCCGCTCAAGATATTGCCGCGCAGCAGTCGGATCATTTCGAAAGCGCCGGGCAGGCTTTCGCGCGGTTCCGGAAAAGGGGGGATGAAGGGTGCTGCGGTCACAATGGCGCCGATTATAGGCGCGCGGCGCGCCTGTCACGAAACCTTATGCCGCCAGCCCCGCCAGGATGAGCAATTTCCGCATGACACTCGGCAGTGCCTGCGCCGCTTCCCTGGGCGGCAGCCATTCGCCTTCCGGGCGTTTGCGCCGCGCTGGCAGCTGCGCATGGTAAAGCCGCATGGTCAGCGCGAAATGGGTGAAGACATGGCGCGCCTCACCGGCCATGGGCTGCCAAGTGATGGCGATGGGTGCTTGGGCCAGCGCCTCGGCCTCCGCCCAGCCAGCCTCGCGCCAGGCAGTGCCGGGGATTTCCAGCATGCCGCCCAAAAGCCCGCGCGACGGGCGGCGCCTCAGCCAAACCTGGCCTTGCGCATCCGTCAGCAAAAAATGCACGCCATGGCGCGTTGGGCGCTCTGGCTTTGGCGCCTTGCGCGGCAAGGCTTCTGTCAGGCCAAGCTTTTGCGCCTGGCAGGATTTCCGCCAGGGGCAAAGCGCACAGGCGGGTTTGCGCGGCGTGCAAATCCCAGCGCCCAGATCAAACAAGGCCTGGGTGAAATCACCGGGCCGGGCGCGCGCTGCCTTATCGGCCAGAAAACCCTGCGCCAGAGCATCAAGCCGGGGCTTGGCGTCGGGCAGCGCTTCCTCCACCGCGAAAATCCGCGCGGTAACGCGTTCCACATTGCCATCCAGCGGCACCACGGGCGCGTTGAAGGCAATGGCGGCGATGGCGGCGGCGGTATAGGGGCCAATGCCGGGCAGGGCGGCCAAACCCTCCCGCGTTTCAGGAAAGCCGCCCAAGGCCTGGATTTGCCGCGCCGCCGCGTGCAGGTTGCGCGCGCGCGCGTAATAGCCAAGCCCCGCCCATTCGGCGGCCACATCTTGCCATGGCGCTTCAGCCAAAGCGGCCAATTCGGGGTAGCGCGCCAAAAACCGCTGAAAGCGCGGCCCCACCGTTGCCACGGTTGTCTGCTGCAACATGATTTCCGAAAGCCACACATGATAAGGCTCTGCCCGCTGCCCAGGTGCCGCGCGCCATGGCAAGATGCGGCGGTGCCTGTCATACCAGTGCAGCAGATCGGCGGCGGAAGGGGGTTTCACGGCATGTCCCGGAATGAGGATGAAAGGCGGTTCTTCGGGGGGCCTAGACCCCTCGGCGCCCTGATTCCAGCCCTGACGCGCCCGGCCTTCAAACGCAAGAGCCCCGCCGCCGCGCAGATCATGGCGGATTGGCCGGCGCTGGTCGGCCCGGCGCTCGCCGCCGTGACCCAGCCGCTGCGGCTGACCTCTGGCAGCCTGACCATCGCGTGTTCCGGGCCGATTGCCTTGGAGCTCAGCCATTTGGCGCCGGAGCTGATGGCGCGGATCAATGGCGGGCTTGGGCGCGTCGCGGTGGAAAGGCTCCGCTTCGTGCAGACCAATCAGCCAGCCCGAACGGGGGCCAAACCGGCCCTGCCGCCCCGCCCCGTGGCGCTACCCGCCCGAGTCGCCACCGCTTTGGACAGTTTACCCACAGGGGATTTGCGCGAGGCGCTGGAAAGATTGGCGCGCGGCGTCTATCGAAAACAAGGCTGAAGGGGGTCCGAGTCGTCCCCCAAGGCCAAATCGGCCGGAGCGCTTCCCCCCGAAAAGGCGCGTCCGGTCCGAAGGAGAGAAATTGATGCCTAATCGTCGTTTGCTGTTGGGCGGCGCGGCTGTTGTGGTTGTGGCTGGTGGTTTTGCCGCTTGGCGCTGGCTCGCCGCGCCAAAAGCACCGATCCCAACCGCGCAACCACCGGCCCCAGCCCCCGCCCCGGCGCAGCCCCAGGCGCCGGTGCCCCCCCGCCCGACCATTGCTGGCGGCTTGGATGAACGCAGCCTTGGGCGCGCCGATGCGCCCGTGACGGCGATTGAGTATTTCTCCCTGACTTGCAGCCATTGCGGCGCCTTTCACCGGGATACTTGGCCGCGCGTGAAGCGCGAATTGGTGGAAACAGGGCGCGTGCGCATGGTGTTTCGGGATTTCCCGCTTGATGAGATCGCGCTCCGCGCTCATGCCGTGGCGCGCAGCTTCCCGGCGGATCGCTATGAACCCTTCATCTCCGCGCTTTTTGCCACGCAGGATCGCTGGGCCTATGCGCGCGGCGTGGATCACAAGGCGGAAATCGCCAAGATCGCCGCCATGGCGGGCATGAGCGCGGATGCCTTCAACGCTGCCTGGGCGGATGACGCTTTGGCCCGCGCCATTCTGGAAGCGCGCCAGAAGGGGGAGGCCGAACATCAGGTCAACGCCACGCCAACCTTCATCATTGGTGCGCAAAAACTGCCCGGCGCGATCCCCTTTGAGCGCTTCGAAGCCGCGGTGCGGGAGGCAACGCCGCGGTGATGGAAGAAGCGATCCCCCCCGCCCCGGCCGAGACCGAAGCCGAAATCAGCACGCCCGAAGCAGAAGGCGCTGAGGCCGCGCGTAGCGAAGAACAGGCGCGCGCCGCACATAACGCCAAGCTGTCACGAATTCGCATCGCCGGCTTCAAATCCTTTGCGGAAGCGACAACAGTTGAAGTGCTGCCGGGCCTGACCGGCATTGTCGGGCCCAATGGCTGCGGCAAATCCAATGTTGTCGAGGCGCTGCGCTGGGCGATGGGTGAAACCTCGCCCAAGGCGATGCGCGGCGGCGAAATGGATGATGTGATTTTCGCCGGCACCGCGACAAGGCCCGGGCGGAATGTCGCCGAAGTGATGCTGTTTTTGGAAGATGCGGCGGGGCTGGCGCCGGCACCCAATCACGATATCCCTGAATTGGAAGTGACACGCCGGATTTCGCGGGGCGAGGGCAGCAATTTCCGCGTCAATGGCAAGGAATTGCGCGCGCGTGATGTGCAAACCATGTTCGCCGATATCGGTTCCGGTGCAAGGTCCTCCGCCCTGGTCAGCCAGGGCCGCGTTGCCGCGCTGATCCAGGCCAAGCCCGATGATCGTCGTGGCGTTTTGGAAGAAGCCGCCGGCATTGCCGGGCTGCGCACGCGCCGCCATGAAGCGGAATTGAAGCTGCGCCAGGCGGAAACCAATTTGTCCCGCGCGGAAGATTTGCTCGGCCAATTGGACGCGCAGCGCCAGGGGCTACAACGCCAGGCGCGCCAGGCCAATCGCTATCGCAATATCTCGGGCCTGGTGCGGCAGGCAGAGGGCGAATGGCTGGCGTTGCTGGCTGCCCGCGCCAATGCGGCACTCACCGCCGCCGCAACGGCGCTGGAAGCGGCGCGGGTTGCCACCAGCGCGGCGGAACAGGAAGCCGAAGCGGCGGCGATTGCGCTGCATGAGGCCGAACAGGGGCTCGCCGCGCCGCGCGCCGATGAAGCCACCGCGCGCACCGCACTTGAACGCCGCCGCGTTGAAGCGGAAGGCATGGAGGCGGAAGAAAGCCGCGCCCGCGCAGCACTTGAAGCTGCCGAAGCGCGCCTCGCTGAACTTCGGCAGGATCTGTCGCATGCTGAGGCTTTGGCTCAGGATGCGGATGCCGCACGCAGGCGCATCACGGAAGAAGACGCAAACCTGGTTGAACGCGAAGCCGCCCTGCCCGCGCGGCGCGATGCCGCCGCCGCAGCGCTTGCGGAGGCGAGTGAAGCAGTGCGCGAAGCCGAACGCGCCGCCAATCAGGCGACCGAATCCGCCGCCGCTGGTGCCGCACAACTGCAAGCGGCCGAAGCCGAATTGGCGGCGGCAGAAACGCGGCTACGCCGCGCGCGCGAAGCCCATGCGGCGCTAAGTGCGGATCGTGATGCCGCTATGGCGCGCGCGGTTTCGGATGCAGAAAAACAAGCCGCCGCGCAGCATGTTTGCGAAGCGGAAGTAGCCTTCGCCGCCGCGCGTGACGCTTTGGAAAACGCGGAAGCGGCGCGCACAGAAGCTGTCGCCCAATACGCTGAAGCGCGCCGTGCCGCTGAAGAAGCCAGCGCCGAGGCCGCGCGCCGCGAAACCGCGCTGCAAGCCGCTGATGACCGCCACCGGCGCATTGTCGCTCAATATGCGACACTTTCCGCCGAACGTGATGCCGCGCTGGCTGAACGTATTCCGGAAACTGCGCGCGATGCGGCGCTGTCTTCCGCGCGGCTTGCGGAAGCGACCCTGATCGGCAGCGCGGCGCGGCTCCGTGAAGCGGAAGCAACACGCGCCGCGGCGACCGAAGCCCTGGTGCAGGCACGCCGCAAGGCTGCCGAAGCAGGTGCCGCGCGCGCCCGCATCGCCGCTGAAGTGGCGGCGCTCACGGAAGTTTTGGAAGCGCGCGGCACGGCCTCGGCCCAGCCCATTCTGGATCAGGTGCGCGTACCGCCTGGCCTGGAAGCGGCCCTTGGCGCTGCCTTGGGTGAGGCTTTGGAAAGCCCCGCCGATGCCTCTGCCGCGCGGCATTGGCGCAACCTGCCGCCGTTGGCCATCACCCAACCCTTGCCCGATGGCGCAGTGCCGCTTTCGCGCCTGGTGGAAGCGCCGGCAGCCTTGGCGCGTGCGCTGTCCCAAGTGGGCTTGCTCGCGCGCGGGATGGATGGGGCTGCGCTGCAAGCGGGGCTGCGCCCCGGTCAGGCTTTGGTGACGGAAGAAGGCGCGGTCTGGCGCTGGGATGGCCATACGCATCACGCCGGCGCACCAACGCCGGGCGCCGTGCGGCTTGCGCAACGCAATGCGCTGCGCGCGGCTGAAGCGCGGCTGGATCAGGCGGAAGTCACCGCGGCGGAAACCGAAGCCGCGCGCATCACCGCCGAAGCGGCCGAAGCGGAAGCCGCCAGCGCCGAAGCCGCCGCACGCAATGCCCGCAGCGCCGCCGAAGCTGCTGCATCCGCCGCGCGTCGGGCGGAGGGTGAATTGGCCGCGCGCGATGCCCGCGCCGAAAGCCGCATCGCAGCGCTTGAGCCGCAATTGGCGCGCCTTGCCGAGGACCGCGCCGAGGCCGATGCCGCGCGGGCCGAGGCCGAGGCGCTTTACACGACCCGCCCCGATGTCGCCTTGCTGCGTCAGGCAGAACAGGCCGCCGCCCGCGCGGAAGCCGAAGCACGCAGTGCTGAGGCCAATGCACGGGAAGCGCGTCGTCGCGCTGAAATGGCTTTGGCGGAATCGCGCCAGCGTCAGGCAGCTTTGCTGAACCGCGCGTCAGAGGTGGAAAACCGCCTCGCCGCGCTTGCCCCGCAATTGGAACGCATCGGCGCGGAATTGACCGAAGCCGAAGCCGCGCGCGCGAACGCCGCGCAAACGCGCGACGCGGCGCCTGACCTCGCGCAGCTCCGCGAAACGGTTGAAGCCGCGCGCGGCAAGCTTGCGGAACAGCGCGTGGCTGAAGCTGCGGCGCGCGATGCGCAAGGCGCCTTGGCGGCTGAGGCCGGTTCCATTGCCGCGCGCCGCGCAAGCCTTGCCAATGAAGCAAGCCTTTGGGCAGCGCGCACCGAAGATGCCGCGGCCCGTGTTGCTGATCTGCGCCGCCGTGATGCGGAAGCTGATGCCGAACGTGAAGCGCTGGCCGCCGCACCGGAAGCCGCCGCACTGCGCCGCGCGGAAGCTGCGCGCTTGCTGGAACAAGCAAGCGAAGCGCATGCCACCGCCGCCGCCGCACTCGCCGCCGCTGAACGGCGCGTGAGTGAGGGCAGCCAGGCGCGCCGTAGTGCCGATACCGCCTTTGCACTGGCGCGTGAGGATCAGGTGCGCGCGCAAGCCGCGACGGAAGCGGCGGAAACCGCCTCAGCCGCTGTGGCCGCGCGCATTGCCGAAAGACTTGGTGAAGGCGCGGAATTGCCGCCGGCGCCTGAAGAACTTTCGGATGTCGCGGAAGACAAGGCGCGGCGCAAGGTGGAACGCCTGGTGCGTGAGCGCGATGAAATGGGCCCGGTCAATCTGCGCGCCGAGATCGAGATCACCGAGATTGAAGAACGCATCGGCCAGATCACGCATGACCGTGATGAGGTGATGAACGCGATCGCCAAGCTGCGCGGTTCCATCGGCCATTTGAACCGCGAAGGCCGTGAGCGTCTGCGTGAGGTTTTTGACCGTGTGGACAATGAATTCCGCAGCCTATTCACGCGGCTTTTCGGCGGCGGGCGCGCGCATCTGGCTTTGGTCGGTTCCGATGACCCCTTGGAAGCCGGGCTTGAAATTTACGCCGAACCGCCGGGCAAGAAGCTATCCACCCTGTCCTTACTATCGGGTGGCGAGCAGGCGCTGACGGCACTTTCGCTGATCTTCGCGGTCTTCCGCTGCCATCCTGCGCCAGTCTGCGTATTGGACGAAGTGGATGCGCCCTTGGATGATGCGAATGTGGAACGGCTTTGCGATTTGCTGGATGCCATGGCCGCCGAAAGCGGCACGCGCTTCCTGATCGTCACACACCATCCGCTCACCATGGGGCGAATGCATCGGCTTTATGGCGTAACCATGCAGGAACGCGGCGTATCGCGCTTGCTGAGCGTTGACCTTGGCCGGGCGATTGAATTGGCCGAGACGTCGCTATTGTAAGCGGCTGGGGCAAAGCGCCCCAGCGCCATCACCCCTCGGCCTTCGCCACCACCACCATCGCAGGCTTCAGCAGCCGACCATTCAGCGTCCAGGCCGAGGTCCAACCATGGATCACCGTGCCTGGCGCCACACCTTCAGGCGCGGGTTGTTCTGCCATCGCCTGATGCTTTTCCGGATCAAAGGGCTGGCCCTTGGGGTCGTGGCGCTGGACGCCATGCCGTTCAAGAATGCCAAGGAAGGACCGCTCCACCCCCTCAAACCCGGCGCGGAGCTTGGTCAGCAGATCGGGCTCATCCTCGGCCGGCGCCGGCAGGGCTTCGATCCCGCGGCGCAGGTTTTCCGCCGCTTCCACCACATCGCTCGCAAATTTTTGCGTGGCATAGGCGCGCGCATCGGCCACTTCGCGCTGGGTGCGGGCGCGCAAATTCTGCATCTCGGCTTCTGAGCGGAGCCATTTGTCGCGCAAAGCCTCCATTTCCTGCGCCAGCATGAAAAGCCGTTCCTCGGGGCTCAGCGCCGGGGTTTCGGGGGCGGGTTCTTGCGCCGCCGTCGGGGAGGGGGCGTTGGGGTCGTTCGTATCGTTCATCATGGTATCGCGTGGTTACTCACGGAAAGGTTCGGCATGCGTGCCGGGAAGGACCTATCACCTAGGCGCGCTCGGGCCCAAGAACAAGCGCCCTTCCGCTTCGCCTCGCTCGCGCCTACACCACCGCCATGCTGCGTTCCGTGCTGACTGTTGGAAGCTGGACCATGGCAAGCCGCATTCTCGGCTTTGCCAGGGACATGCTGATCGCCTCCCGCCTTGGGGCGGGGCCGGTGGCGGATGCGTTTTTCGTCGCGCTGAAACTGCCCAATCTGTTCCGGCGGCTATTTGGCGAAGGCGCCTTCAACGCGGCCTTTGTGCCCGCCTTTGCCGGTGTATTGGCCGCCGAAGGCCGTGCGGCGGCGCGCGATATGGCGGAACGCATGGGCGCGCTGATGATGCTCTGGCTCTCACTGCTGACACTGATCGCGCTCATCTTCATGCCGCAGGTGATTGGGGTGCTGGCACCTGGCTTTGCCGCCAATCCGGGGAAATTTGCGCTGGCGGTGGAACTCACGCGCATCACGTTTTTCTACATGCCGCTGATCTGCCTGACGGCGCTGATTTCCGGCGTGCTGAATAGCCTGGATCGCTTCGCCGCCGCCGCTGCCGCACCGGTGTTTTTCAACCTGTTATTGATGGCGGCCTTGGTTGGCCTCACGCCCTATTTGCCCACCCCTGGCCATGCCCTGGCCTGGGGGGTTTTTGCCGCGGGGGTGGTGCAGCTTGCCATGGTCTGGGTTGCGGCGCGTCAGGCCGGCATGGCGCTGCGCCCATACCGCCGCCCGGCGCTGACACCGCCCATTCGGCAAGTCCTGCGCCGCATGGTGCCAGGCGTGCTCGGCGCCGGCGTCACGCAGATCAATCTGGCGGTGGATGTGATCATCGCGTCTTTCCTCGTGAGTGGCTCTGTCTCCTACCTCTATTATGCGGATCGCGTGGCGCAATTGCCGCTGGGCGTGATTGGCGCCGCACTTGGCACCGCGCTGTTGCCGCTGCTCGCGCGGCATTTGCGCCTGGGGGAGAAACTGGCGGCGCATCGTGCGCTCAATCGCGGCATAGAATTGGCGGTGCTGCTGACGCTGCCTTGCGCGGCGGGCTTGGCGGTCGCGGCGGGGCCGATCATCGCCGCCCTGTTCCAGCGCGGCGCTTTTGATGCAGCGGCGAGTAGCGCCTCGGCTGCGGCGCTGGTGGCCTATGCTATCGGGCTGCCAGCCTTTGTGCTGGTGAAGGTTTTTGCGCCGGCGTTTTTTGCGCGCGGCGATACTTCGGCCCCGGTGCGGATTGGGATTTTGTCTGTTGCGGTCAATCTCGCGCTTAATATCGCCTTCATGAATGTGCTGGGGCATGTCGGGGTTGCGCTCGCCACCAGTATCGCGGCCTGGGTGAATGGCGGCTTGCTCGCCTGGCTGCTGGTCCGCCGAGGCCATATGGTGCTGGACCGGCGCTGCCGGCGCGTGCTGCCGCGCCTGGTGCTGGCGAGCGCCATCATGGCGGCGCTGGTATTTGGCGTTGGGCTGGCGCTGCCTGGGCTTGGGGCGGTGCTGCGCGCGGGCCTCATGATCCTCTCTGGTGCGGTGGTTTTCACCCTGGCGGGCATGGCGCTGGGCGCCTTCCATCCGCGCGATGTGCTCCGCCAATTGCGCCGCCGCGCCCCCCGTGGCGCAAGCCCCGCCGATACTGCATGATGCCCCTGGCTTTTGGGGGATGAACGCATGGATGCGGCTCGGCGGCAGGTGGTTCTGATCAATGCCGCGCATAGTTTCACCCATTACAGCCTGCTGATTCTGGCAACCGCCGTGCTTGCCATGGTGCAGCAGGATGCGGGGATTTTCGGCCCGGATTACGGACCCATCCTGGCACTCGGCACCACCATGTTCGTGATTTACGGGCTTTGTGCGCTCCCCATGGGCTGGCTTGCGGATCGCTTCGGGCGGCGCTTTTTGATGGTGGCTTTCTTCATGGGCTCGGGCGCCTTCATGGTGGCGGCGGGGTTTGCCCCATCACCGATGACACTTGCCATCACGCTTGGCGCCATGGGGGCATTTGTCGCGATCTATCACCCGATTGGCACCGCGATTCTGGTGGAAGCTGCCGGCGAGAAAGTGGGCCGCGCCATGGGCATCAATGGCGTTTTCGGCAATCTGGGTGTCGCAACCGCACCCGTACTGACTGCTTTCATCGCCGCTGATGCCGGCTGGCGCTGGGCTTTCATCATCCCCGGTATCGCCTGCATCATTGCGGGGTTCTTCTACTGGCGCGAACCGCCCTTTGATTCGGCGCGCATCCAGGCCGGCGGCAAGCCCTTTCCTGAGATCCCCGCCGCTTTGGTGCGCCGCGCGGTGATTATCCTACTCGCCATCGCCACGGTGTCTGGCCTCGTGTTCAACGCCTATACGCTCTTGATCCCAAAGCTGATGCAGGAACGCCTGGCCGGCAGCCCGGAATTGCTGCCGATTGTGGGCCTGCTTTCCTTCCTCGCCACGATTTGCGGCGGTGTCGCGCAATTCAGCGTGGGGCGCATGATTGATCGGCACACGCTCAAAACCGTTTTCATGCCGCTGGCGGTGCTGGTAGTGCCGGGTTTGTTTGCGCTCGCTTTTCTGGATGGCTGGGTGGTGCTTCCCGTGGCGGGGCTGGTCGCGGCCTGCATCTTCGGTCAGGTCACAGTGAATGAGACAATGACCGCGCGTTATGTCGCCCCTGCCTTGCGCGCGAAGCTTTATTCCATTCGATTTACGGTAGGGTTTTTGGGCGCGGCGATTGCCTCACCCTTGATCGGTTTTTTGCATGAGGCGACAGGATCGCTCGCACTTTCCATGTTGGTGCTGGGCGCGGTTGCCTGCGTAACACTTGCCTGCGCCATGCTGTTTCCAAACCGCAAGGAAGAATTGCAGCCGGAATTATGGGCGAAGGCTGGATAAGGTCACGCCGGCTTCAGCAAAACATGGCGCTTCTTGCCGATGGAAAGCTTGATCACGCCATCCTGCATATCGGCGGCGCTCAGCAGGCGATCAACCGCGCCAACGGCTTCGTTATTGGCGTAAATGCCACCATTGGCGATCAGGCGCCGCGCCTCACCCTTGCTTGGCACCAGCTTATGTTCCACCAGCACATCAACAATATTCGCGGGCAGGGCTGAAACAATCGTCGGCAGGCTCGCCGCATTCAGCCCTTCCTCAAACGCCTTGCGCGCTGTCTCGGCCGCCGCTTCCGCAGCCGGACGCCCATGCAACAGGGCGCAGGCTTCGGTCGCGAGCACCTTCTTCGCCTCATTCACCTCAGCGCCTTGCAGCGCGGCGTAGCGGGCGATTTCAGTCATGGGCAATTCGGTGAACAATCCCATGAAGCGCGCCACATCGGCATCTTCCGTATTGCGCCAGAATTGCCAGTAATCATAAGGCGAAACGCGATCGGCGTTGAGCCAAACGGCACCCTTCGCCGTCTTGCCCATCTTCGCCCCTGATGCGGTGGTGATCAGCGGTGTCGTCAGGCCGAAGGCTTCCGCCTGATCCATGCGCCGGATCAGATCGGTCCCCATGACGATATTGCCCCATTGATCAGACCCGCCCATCTGCAGCACCACACCATGCCGCCGACGCAATTCCAGAAAGTCATAGGCCTGGAGCAACATGTAGTTGAATTCCAGGAAGGTCAGCGGCTGGTCGCGTTCCAGCCTTTGCTTCACGCTTTCCATGGTCAGCATGCGATTGACGCTGAAATGCCTGCCCACATCGCGCAAAAAGGGAATGTAGAGCAGCCGGTCCAGCCATTCCGCGTTATCCAACATGATGGCATCCGTCGGGCCATCACCGAAGGTCAGGAAGGCATCGAATACCTTGCGAATGCCGGCCTTATTGGTTTCGATCTGCGCATCCGAAAGCAAGGGCCGCGCCTCATCCCGGAAGGAAGGATCGCCTACTTTCGTCGTGCCACCGCCCATCAACACCACAGGGCGATTGCCGGTGCGCTGCATCAGGCGCAGCAGCATGATCTGCACCAAGGACCCGACATGCAGGCTATCCGCGGTCGCATCAAAGCCGATATAGCCCGAGAGCGGGCCAGCCTGCAGCCGCGCCAGAAAGGCGCCTTCTTCGGTGGTTTGGTGAATATAGCCGCGTTCCCGCGCCACATGCAGGAAATCGCTTCGCGCGCTGTTCATGATGCTATCCGGTTTGTCGAAACTCGTTCCCCGCCGGGGGCTTCCACCGACAGGCGGGCGGGGGTAGCACGTCCCCATCATGCTGAGAACCATCGGCCTTATGAGTGGCACGTCATTGGATGGCGTGGATGCTGCCTATCTGGAAACGGATGGGGAGGTGATTGCGCGCTTCGGCCCGCGCCAGACCCTGCCCTATGACCCTGCCTTGCGCCGCGCGCTGCGTGCCCTGCTGGACCGCGCCGAGACCCTGGCGCCTGATGACCCCGCCTTGCTGGATGCAACGCGCCGCCTGACCGAACGCCATGCCGATGCGGTTGAGGCGATTGGCCTACCCGCAGACCTTATCGGCTTTCACGGCCAGACCATCCTGCACCGCCCGGCAGCACCAGGGCGCACAGGCACCCCCTTCACCTGGCAGATCGGCGATGCCGCGCTGCTGGCGCGCCGCACGGGCATGAGTGTGGCTTATGATTTTCGCAGCGCCGATGTCGCCGCCGGCGGCCAGGGCGCGCCCCTGGTGCCGGTTTTCCATCGCGCCCTTGCCGCGCCCTTGCCTAAGCCACTCGCCATCCTGAACCTCGGCGGTGTCGGCAATGTGACCTGGCTGGGGCCGGAGGGTGAGATGCTCGCCTTTGATACCGGCCCGGCCAATGGGCCTTTGGATGATTGGGCGCGCCAGCATACCGGCAAGGATTATGACGCTGCGGGCAAGCTCGCTTTGGCGGGGCAGGCGGATGGCGCGGTGCTGGGGCGGCTGATGGCGCATCCTTTTTTGGCCGCGCCACCGCCGAAATCGCTCGATCGGCTGGATTTTGACCGTGCGCTGCGGGAAGCGGGTGCGGGCAGCCTTTCCGCTGCTGATGGCGCTGCCACCCTGGTTGCTTTCTGCGCGGTATGCGTAGCCGCTGCCGCGCGGCATTTTCCGGAACCGCCTCTGCAATGGCTGGTCGCGGGTGGCGGGCGGCGCAATCCGGCGCTCATGAAGGCACTCGGCGGCGCTTTGGAAGAACCGGTGCGCGGGGTTGAGGTTGCGGGCTGGGATGGCGATGCGCTGGAAGCCCAGGCTTTCGGTGTTTTGGCGGCCCGAGTGGCGCGCGGCCTGCCGCTGAGTTTCCCCGGCACCACGGGTGCGCCGCGCCCGCTGACCGGCGGGCGGATTATCGGCGCGCTGCTTTAGTGGGTCGCATTTTCCGAGCCGCCAAGTGATTCCACTTGGCTTGAAAATGCCTGTTGGTCGCATTTTCCGAGCCGCCAAGTGATTCCATTTGGCTTGAAAATGCTCCGATCACTCCCGCCAGGGATGCTGGTTCCAAAGCGCCTGATAGCGCGTGCGCAGCGCGACAAGCTCCGCCCGATAGGCATCGGGGGACAGAAAGCGCAAAGGCAGGAATTGCTGTTCGGCCAGGCGCTGGAATTCCGGATTTTCGACCGTCTTTTTCACTGAATCCGCAAAGCGCGTGATGATTTCCGCCGGCATGCCGCCAGGCGCGGCCATACCGCGCATGGAACCCTCCACCACATCAAAGCCCATCTCCCGCAGGGTTGGGATATTGGGCGCGCGTTCCCACCGGGTTTCGCCCATCTGCGCCAGCGGATGTAGCGTGCCTTGGCGCAAATCATTCAGCCCTTCCGCGACATTCATCACCGCGAGCGGAATGGTGCGCGACAGCACATTCTGTTTCACCTGAGACGATCCCGCGAAGGGAATATGCAGGAATTTCGTGCCGGAAGCGCGTTCCAGCGCCAGCATCGCCAAATGATCATCCGAACCAATGCCCGTGGTGCCATAGCCAATCGTGCCCGGATTGGCCCGCGCCGCCGCCAATAGATCAGCGAGTGTCCGATACGGGCTATCGGGCAGCACCCACATCGCGCCCGGATCATCCACGATGTTACCGATCAGCGAAAAATCATCGAGCGAGAAACGCGCGCGCCTTTCGATCGGGATGGTCACAATGGTCGGCGTATTGATGAAGCCGATCGTATAGCCATCGGGCCTGGCGCGCGCCAATTCAGTAAAGCCGATTTCCCCGCCAGCGCCGGGCCGGTTTAGCACGACAACGGGCTGGCCAAGATCTGCTTCCATGAAACGCGCAATGGTGCGCGCCGCCACATCCGTGCCACCACCCGCGGCAAAGGCAACGATCATGGTGATTTGCCGATCCGGCCGCCAACCACCTTGAGCCTTCGCAATGGCAGGGGTGGCAAGGGCGCTGGCGATCAGCGCGCGACGCGATAATTTCATGGTGACCTCCCGGTTATTCCCATCACCAAAGCACAAGCCGCGCAAATGAAAAAGGCCGCCCAGGGTGACCCAGGCGGCCTTTTGCGTCTTGTGCCACGCGAACTCAATCGGCGGCGAGCGCCATGCGGTTGCGGTTCAGAATACCCATCACATGATCTTCCGCCGCATCCACAACTTTTTCGGTCTGTTCTGGCGTGAAGACATGGCCGGCACCGGCCATGACGCGATAGTCAATGCTGACGCCCTTTTGCGTATTCAGCTTTTCCACCAGCTTCTTCACAGATACTTCCGGCACCAATTCATCATCGGCGCCATGCAGGATCAGCCCGCCGCAGGGGCAAGGGGCCAGAAAGCCGAAATCATAATGCGAAGCGGGCGCGCTGATGGAAACAAAGCCGCCCATTTCCGGCCGGCGCATCAGCACCTGCATGCCGACATAAGCGCCGAAGGAATAGCCCAACACCCACTGGGAAGACGCGTTGGGGTTGACGGTCTGCAGGAAATCCAGCCCCGCGCAGGCATCAGAGATTTCGCCAATGCCGCCATCATAGCGGCCCTGGCTGCGCCCCACACCACGCATGTTGAAGCGCAGCACAGAAAAGCCGAGCGCCTGCATGCGCTGATAAAGCGCATGAATAACGCGGTTATTCATGGTGCCGCCATGAAGGGGGTGCGGATGCAATAAAAGCGCTGTGGGGGCATTCGGACGCTTGGAATGGTGATAGCGTCCTTCAAGCCGTCCATCAGGCCCGGCGAACATCACTTCTGGCATGGTCTTCTTCTGTCCATTCCATTCTTGGCCGATACGGGGCCCGAAACCCACCGCCCATGGGGGATGGGCGATGCAGAACCCAGCGGCACCGGCGCCGCATTTCCGGGAAACCAAAGCCCACGACCAGGATACGCCGTCATCACTCACTTACCGACCGCGGAAATCTTGACCGCCAAGATCGGCAAACCTAGCTTTCATTGCCACGGGAGCGCCGCGGTATCCTATCGCCGAGGCGGCGCCAAAGCCGCCACCCCGATGCCTCAGAGGGGTTTCCCGTCCCTCAGAGGAAACCGCAATATAATGACCAAGACTGGAAATTCCTAATGTTTTCATGCCGGGAGTCGCGATTTTTTTGTCCCCCTCCGCTTGTGTCAGGATGGGCTGACAGATGAGGCTCTCAACCCGTGGTCGCTATGCCGTTATGGCCCTTGCCGAAATGGCCCGGCGAGAGGCAGCGCAGACTGACCCGCTGGAGGCGCGGCCAGCCTCCATCGCCGATATTGCCGCCGCCCAGCATCTGTCAGCCGCCTATCTGGAACAGCTTTTTGGCCGGCTCCGCCGAGCGGGGCTGGTGGAATCGGCCCGTGGGCCAGGGGGCGGGTATCGGCTGCTGCCGGCACCGGAACGCATCACCATCGCCGCCATCATAGATGCGGTGGAAGAACCGATTTCGGCCACCAGGTGTGAGGAAGGCAACCCTGGCTGCCTGGCGGGCCAGCGCTGCGAAACCCATGATCTTTGGGCAGAATTGGGCGGCCAGATCAGGCTTTTCCTGGCCGGCGTGACGCTAGCCGATGTGCTGGCCGGGCGCGTTTTGGGCCGCGCCGCCGCCCCCTTGCCCCCCGGCTGAGGCGCCATGCCCCGCCTATACCTGGACGCCAATGCAACTGAGCCCATGCGCCCGGAAGCCATCGCCGCCATGGCTGAAGCGATGGCTTTGCCGGGCAATCCATCCTCGGTCCATGCCGAGGGGCGGGCGGCGCGGCGCATTCTGGAAGAAGCGCGGGAGGCGATTGCGGCCCGCTTCGGCGCGCGCGGGCGGGATGTGGTTTTCACCTCCGGCGGGACAGAGGCCAATGCCTTGGCCATCCGCGGCCTTGCCGCCGGGCGGCGCGTGCTGGTGGGGGCGACCGAACACCCCGCCGTGCTGGCAGCGACCGGGCCGGAGGCCGAGATGATCCCGGTGCTGGCTGATGGCACCCTGGACCTTGGCGCGTTGGAAGCGGCGCTGAGCAAGGGCGGCCCGGCCCTGGTTGCGGTCATGGCGGCCAATAATGAAACCGGCGTGCTGCATCCCGTTGAAGCCATTGCGGCGCTTTGCCAGGCGCATGGCGCGCTGTTGCACCTGGACGCGGTGCAAATGCCGGGCCGCCTGCCCTTCACGCTCGGCCCTGCCGATTCCATGGCGCTTTCCGCCCATAAGCTCGGCGGACCCAAGGGCGTGGGCGCCTTGTTGCTGCGCCCCGGTTTGGACCCCACGCCGTTATTGACCGGCGGCGGGCAGGAATCCGGCAGGCGCGGCGGGACCGAAGCCCTGCCCGCCATCGCCGGCTTCGCCGCCGCCATTGCCTGCCCACGGCCCGAAGGCCTGGCCGCGCTGCGCGATGCGATTGAGGCCGGCGTGAAGGCCCTGGCGCCGGAGGTGATCATCGCAGGCGCCAGCGCACCGCGCCTGCCCAATACCACCAGCCTGATCCTGCCCGGTGTCGCGGCAGAGACCCAGGTGATTGCGCTTGATCTGGCGGGGGTTGCGGTATCCGCAGGTGCCGCCTGTTCATCGGGCAAGGTGCGGCAATCCCATGTGCTGGCGGCGATGGGGTATGGGGCGGAAGCTGCATGCGCCATCCGCGTTTCGCTGCCGTGGAATGCGGGGACAGGGACGGTGGCGCAGTTCTTGGACGCTTGGGGCGGGATGCGGGGGAGGCTTTCAAAAGCAGCGCGCTGAATTGGGGGGCGAGAGAACTCGCCCCCCAAGCCCCCCCACTCCTTTTTTTGACTTTTGGCGCTGGGGGCTGCGCAGCGCGGCATGCCATTGCGATGCTTTGGGGGCCTCAGGCGCCTTTAGCCGGCGCGCCAAGCGGTCCAAAAGGTTTCGAGGACGGGCACCAAACAGCACTGGCTTATCCATGGGCGCAAGGGATAGTCGCGCCGGCGGCGACCAGGGAGGTAAGGAGATAAAGATACACAATGAAGCTCGGTATCAGTCGAGCGTTCTGGCAACACGGAAACCGATGCTGCTACTCCGGCCCACGGGTCGGAGCGTGCCGCGCTTCCACGAGCGCAGGAACTCCGGAGATTTTGTCCAGGAACCGCCGCGCAGCACACGCTGAGACGGAATAGCATACACCAAGGGACTGGCATCTGTCGCATACGCGGGATAGTCGCAGTAGGCATCTTCCACCCATTCCGAAACATTGCCATGCATCTCGTGAAGGCCCCAAGGGTTAGCCGGCAAGCTGCCCACTGGCACGGTGCGGCCACAGAATTCGCCCTGCGCTGCTTTCTCATAGGAGTAACTGCCATTATAATTCGCCTGCTCGGGCAAGATTTTTTTGCCAAAGCTGAAGGGCGTTATCCTTCCGGCCCGGCAACTATATTCCCACTCGGCCTCACTCGGCAGACGGTAGGTGCCGGGGGGAAGCCCCAGACGCTGGTTCAGCCAGGTGCAATAGGCCTGGGCGTCGTGCCAGCTGACATTGATGACCGGCCGCTCGTCGCGCCCCCAGCCTGCATCTTTAGGCGGCTCCGTGCCGGAAGGCGGGACGAAGCCGGCTGCCATCGCCGCATCCCACATCGCGAAGGTCACCGCCGTCCGGCCCAGCGCGAAGGGGCGCGGGACGGTGACACGGCGTTGCGGACGTTCGTTGGTTTGGCTGCCCTTCTCGGCCTTCGGGGCGCCCATCAGGAACGTCCCGGCGGGGAGCGTGACCATGTCGGGCCAGGCTCGCTCCGGCAGGCCGGGGATGGGTTCGCGCCAACGCGCCAACGGTTCCAGCGGCGGGCGCAACTGGGACAGGGGCATGTGAAGGTCGGGCGGAAACCGCGTGGTCTCGTCCCAACCCGCATATTGAAACATATCGCGCCGCAACCCGCGCGCCTGCGACAAATCCGCACCATGCAGCAGCGTGCGCGGGAAGCGGAAACCTGTCAGATCGTCAGTGCCAAAATCCACGCTGCGCAGATCGGCACCGCGCCAGCCAGTTGCAGGGTCAAGGCCGCTGGCGCGCGCCAAGGCCACGAAGCTTTCACTTGGCTCGGCCATAATGCGCGCAAGGCTTTCACGCGCAGCATCCTTTATCATGTTTTGTCGTCCTGCTCTGCAACAATTGCACCCGTGGCGAGTTCGGCGTGATCGCCCTCACCCTCAAACCCAAGCATGAGGAGCGCTTGGGCGATGACGGCATCACGATTGCTGTTGACAGGGCGGCCACCGATCCGCGTGACGGCGATATCCTCTCGTCTGGCATAAGCCGAAATCAGCAATTTATCCCCCGGCGCACCCGCTTCCAGTAAAGCCGCTTCAAAGTGATCAAGCGCCCAGGCATTCGCTTTTTGTGGTAAGGTAACTTCCCAGCCCCCCGCGTAGGTCACGGTTGGGTTTGCGTTACTTACATTGATACTATTCTTTAAGGCGCTTACCGCTCCCCAGCCGGGCCTGATCCGAACTTTGGGCAAGCTGACCTCAAAGCGGAGCGGCGCACCGCCTTCCCGGCTCAGACTGATTGTCTGCGACGTGTAGTCAATGGAAAAGCAGAGTTGGTTCGGCACATCCTGCGGTGCGTCGTGCAGGATCAGCTGGAACCATTGATCAGGATTTGGTGTCACGGGTTCGCGCCGTTCTACACGGAAGCGCAGCGCTGAAGGCGCCGGCGCTGAAGGCGCCGGCGCTGGCGCGGTGCCGGCGGGAGGTGCTGGTGCCGGTGCCGGTGGTTGCTGGCCGGCCGAAGAAGCGCCCGGCGCTGTTTGGCTCCTGGGCTGCTTCTTTGGCCTTTCCGCTTCCGCTGCGCTCACACGTGCACTCTCAGCCTTCTCGACCCAGCTTTCATCAAAGAGCAACTCCTTCTGACCAGTCGTTCCACCTTGCGCATTTGCCTTCTTCTCTACTGCCTTCTTCTCTACGGTCCGCAGTTCGTGAATGAAACTAGCCCATCGGTCTCCTTGAGGCACATGCTCGCCGTTCAGCCAGCGCGTGAAAGTTTTCAAATTCATATTGAATTTCTTTGCGAATGCGCTGCGCGGCCGACCGACCATGCTCGTGTGCTGATGTGCTGCCCAATGCTGCAAAATTTGCTCGAGAACAAGCTGCAAATCCGACTTTGTCGCATTTGTCTTTTTTGTCGCATCTGTCTTGGACATAAAAATCCTTTCGAGACAAACCAGACATTCTCGCCGACTTCGCTTGAAATCCTGCTCGCCGAAACGCTTAGCTTCCCCCGTGGCAACAAACCGAGGAGGACCACGAAAATGACCGGTCCACTGGAAACCGTGATTCGGAATCATAACGTCTGGTGCTGCCTATGTCATGGCCTGCTTGCGGGCTTCAAGCTGGCCATTGGCTCACTCGCAGAGGCGGCGGCGTATGGGGTCATCACCGCGATTCATGCCCTTAGCGCCCGGGATGAGTTTCGGCGCAAGCCCCCACATGGCCCTGGTGGCGCCGGAGGAGACGGCGTCCGGGAGGAGTTTCGGCGCAAGCCCCCGCATGGGCAGTGATACCGGGCGGCAAAGGGCGGATCGTTTCCGTGGCGCGCGTTTGTGCCCCGCTCGCCACGCTTGCCATCATCATCACCCGCGCCAAGCGCGGGTGACCGCCCCAATCCCCCTAGCCCCACACCCCATTCCGCCCCATCTTCCCCCCATGTCGTTCCCGAACCAACCCATCTACCTGGACAACCACGCCACCACGCCGGTGGACCCGCGCGTGCTCCAGGCCATGCGCCCCTTTTGGGAAGCGCAATTCGCCAATCCCGCCAGCGCCGAACACGTCATGGGCCGCGCCGCCGCCGAAGCGGTGGAAGCCGCGCGAGACTACATCGCCGAATTGATCGGCGCCTCGGCGGCTGAAATCATTCTGACCTCCGGCGCGACGGAAGCGAATAACCTCGCCATCAAGGGTGCCGCGCGCTTTGCCGCCAGCCAGGGCGATCCGCGCCGGCGCATCATCACGGTCGCGACCGAACATAAATGTGTGCTGGAATCCGTGCGTGACCTGGCGCAGGAGGGGTTTGAGCCCGTCATCCTGCCGGTCGGCGCGGATGGGCTGCTGGATCCGGAAGTGCTGCGCGCCGCCTGTGATGAAAGCACCCTGCTGGTGTCCATCATGGCGGTGAATAATGAAATCGGCGTCATTCAAGACCTACCCACGCTGGGCGCCATTGTGAAGGAAGCCGGCGCCGCCTTTCATACCGATGCCGCGCAGGCAGCCGGGCGCATTCCGCTTGATGTCGGGGAAATCCAGGCTGATCTGATGTCGCTTTCGGGCCATAAGGTCTATGGCCCGCGCGGCATTGGCGCGCTTTATGTCCGCCGCCGGCCACGCATGCGCCTCGCCCCCCTGTTTTCTGGTGGGGGGCAGGAAAGGGGCTTGCGGTCCGGCACGCTGCCCGCGCCCTTGGTGGTGGGTTTTGGGGAAGCCTGCCGGATCGCCGCCATTGAAGGGCTGCTCGATTCCGGGCGCATCGCCGGCCAGCGCGATATTTTCCTGGATAAGCTCCGTGCCGAAATCCCGGGCCTGGTGGTCAATGCCGAAGCCGCGCCCAGGGTTTCGGGCAATCTGAACCTGACCTTCCCCGGCGGCGTCTCCGCCCAGGCCATCATGGAAGGCGCGCCGCTTGTCTGTGTTTCCACGGGTTCGGCCTGTTCCTCGGCGGAAATCGAGCCTTCTTACGTGCTGCAAGCCATAGGGCTTGAACCCGAAGCCGCCCGGGCCACCTTGCGGATTGGGATGGGACGCTTTACCTCGCCCGCCGATGCGGAACTGGCCGCGGCAAGCCTTGCCGCTTCCTGGCACCGCGCAGCCTCCGCAACAGACAAGGCAAGTGATTAGCCATGCCGAAAATGGTATTCATCGAACGCGACGGAACGCAAAAGGAAGTGGAAGCCCCGCTTGGCCTTTCCGTGCTGGAAATCGCGCATCGCAATAGCGTTGACATTGAAGGCGCCTGCGAAGGCTCGCTGGCGTGCTCCACCTGCCATGTGATTGTGGACCCTTCCTGGTTCGGCAAGCTGGCCAAGCCGACCGAGGATGAGGAAGATATGCTCGATCTTGCCTTTGACTTGCAGGAAACCAGCCGGCTTGGCTGCCAATTGATCATGACGGATGCGCTGGATGGCCTGGTGGTGAAGCTGCCCGCCGGGTCGCGCAACGCGGGCGGCTGAGGCGTGGCCGCGCCATGGGATGAATTCGGCGCGGAAGGCGGCTTGTTTCGCAAGCTGGCCGCTGCTTCGGCATCCGAATGGCGCGATTATACTTGGCATCCCTTTGTGCGGCAGCTTTCGGCTGGCACTCTGCCGCTCAAGGCGTTTCAGCATTACCTTATTCAGGATTACCTGTTCCTGATTCATTTCGCTCGCGCCAAGGCGCTTGCGGTGCTGAAGGGCGAAAGCCTGGCGGCGATGCGCGACAAGGCGGCTGCTGTGTTGGCCATTCTGGATGAAACGAAGCTTCATCTGAAATACTGCGCCGAATGGGGACTTTCGGAAGCGGCGGTGGTTTCCGTGCCTGAAACGGCCGAGACAGTTTCCTATACGCGCTGGGTGCTGGATCGTGGCTATGCCGGCGATATCCTGGATCTGGAAGTGGCTTTGGTGCCCTGTACGGTGGGTTATGCTCAGGTGGCGCTACGCATTCTGGCAGACCCCGCGCGGCAGCGTGATGGCAACCCGTATCAGTCCTGGATTGATGCCTATGGCGCCGCTTCCTATCAGGAAATGGCGCAGGCGGCGGCGCGGCGGATTGATGCGCTGGGCGTGTCTCATGGTGGGGAAGCGCGTTTTGCCCGCTTGGCGGCTGATTTCGCCGAAGCGGCGCGGCTTGAGCAGCGCTTCTGGCAGCAGGGGCTTGATGCGGCGGGGCGCGGCTGATCATGCGCGTGCTGGTGGCCATGTCGGGCGGGGTGGATAGCAGCGTGGTTGCCGCGCTATTGCAGGAAGCCGGGCATGAGGTGATTGGCGCCACCTTGCAGCTTTATGATCACGGCGCGGCCTTGCAGAAAAAGGGCGCCTGCTGTGCGGGGCAGGATATTCTGGATGCGCGGCGCGTGGCGGATCGGCTTGGCATTGCGCATTACGTTCTGGACCGTGAAGAGATTTTCCGCCGCGACGTGATGCGTGATTTCGCCGATAGCTATGCGCGCGGCGAAACGCCGGTGCCCTGCATTCGCTGCAACCAGACCGTGAAATTCCGCGACATGGTGGCGATGGCCGAGGATTTGGGCTGCGAAGCTCTGGCGACCGGCCATTATGCAAGGCGGATTGAAGGTGCGGGTGGCGCCGAATTGCACCGCGCCGTGGACCCGGAGCGGGACCAAAGCTATTTCCTGGCTGCCACCACCCGCGCACAGCTTGAATTCGCGCGCTTCCCCTTGGGTGACATGCCGGACAAAGCCACGGTACGTGCTGCTGCCGCAAGGCTCGGCCTGACGGTCGCGGAAAAGCCGGATAGCCAGGATATCTGCTTCGTGCCGGCCGGGCGTTATGACGCGTTGGTGGGCAAGCTTCGCCCGGATGCCGCCGAACCGGGTGAGTTCGTGCATGCCGATGGCCGGGTGCTTGGCCAGCATGGCGGGATTTCCGGCTTCACGGTGGGCCAGGGGCGCGGCCTTGGTCAGGCTTCCTGGGATGGCGACGAAAAGCTTTACGTGGCCGCGGTGGAAGCACCGAAGCGCCGGATTGTGCTGGCGCCACGTTCTGGCCTGGAACGGCGGGACGCCATCGTCGGTGAAGTGAATTGGCTGATCGCCCCGCCGGAAGCGCCGCTGCGCTGCGCCGTGAAGCTCCGCGCCCGCGAAGTGCCGCGTGCCGCTGAGGTTACCTGGGATGCGGGGGCGGGCCTTTTGCGCGTTTTATTGGATGAGCCCGGCGTGATCGCGCCCGGCCAGGCCTGCGTGATGTATGATGGGGACCGCGTCTTGGGCGGCGGCTTCCTGCGGGCGCGGCTTTCGGTTGACACTGACCGGGCAGCGGCCTAACTCCCCCAACCCGAAGGCGGCGTAGCTCAGCTGGTTAGAGCACGGCACTCATAATGCCGGGGTCAGCGGTTCAAGTCCGCTCGCCGCTACCATTCATCAAGTGCTTCGATGGTGTTTTGGGGGCATTCGCGATGGCAAAAAAGGCGCATATGATCTCGGCCGAGGAAGCCGCGGCGCTGGTGAAGCCCGGCGATTGGCTCGATTTCGGCGCCTGTTTCAATCAGCCTGATGTTTTTGATCGTGCCCTCGCCGCGCGCAAGGCGTCCCTTCGTGATGTGCGCATTCGCAATTGCCTCAGCATGAAACCGCGCGCCTTTCTGGAACAGGACCCGGAAGGGGCACATTTCGCCTGCTACAACTGGCATTTTTCCGGCTATGACAGGCGTAAGCATGACCAGGGGTTGGTCAATTACCTGCCCTGCCATCTTGGTGAAATCCCCGACTATTACCGCCGCTTCATCCCACGCACTGATATTGCCGTGCTGCGCGCGGCGCCAATGGATGCGGACGGCTATTTCAATCTTGGTCCAGTCAATGTCTGGCATCCCGCCATTGTTGAAACCGCCAAAACCCTCATCATTGAAACCCTGCCCGATATGCCGCGTGTGGTTGGCACGCATGTGCGCGTGCATCGCAGCCAGGTGGATTACGTGATTGAGGGCGATGATGTACCGACCCCGGAATTGCCCAATGCCGAAGCGTCTGAGGTGGACCGCGCCGTAGCAGCCTTGATCGCCGAGCAGATCGAAGATGGTTCCTGCCTGCAAGTGGGCATTGGCGGTATGCCCAATGCGGTCACCGCGCTGTTGCAGCAGGCTTCCGTGCGCGATCTTGGCGTCCATACCGAAATGCTGAATGATGGGCTGGTTGAACTATACCTTGCCGGGCGGATCAGCGGGGCGCGCAAGGCTTTCGATCAGGGTTTGGTGACCTATAGTTTTGCCCTCGGCAGCCGCCGGCTTTACGATACGCTTCGCGAGAATGATGATTTCATCGCAAGGCCTGTTGATCATACGAATATGCCCGACATCATCGCCCGCAATGACCGCGCGGTCGCGATCAACAACACCACGCAGATTGATCTGCAGGGGCAGGCGGCATCCGAATCTGATGGTCATCGCCATATCAGCGGCACGGGCGGGCAGGCGCAGTTCGTGCGCGGCGCCTATGCATCGAAGGGCGGCAAGAGCTTTATCTGCCTGGCGTCAACCTATGAACGTAAGGGCGTACGGAAAAGCCGCATTGTCCTGAATCTAACGGCGGGCAATGTCGTGACCACCGCGCGGTCTGATCAGATGTATGTCGTTACCGAATACGGCATCGCCAATCTGAAGGGGCTATCGGTCGCTGAACGTGCACGGGCTATCATCGGCCTTGCCCATCCCGATTATCGTGAAGCGCTTTCGCGGGAGGCACGCGACCATGGGCTGGTGCCGCGGCATTTTCTGTGACTGCGGCGGTCTTGATGGTGTGATCCGCGGAGACGGATCACACCTGCGCATAATCACCCGCGATGCAGCGCGCAAAGCTTATTGCCGTAAGGATCGCGCACATAAGCCAGATAAAGCCGCACCGCGCCGCCTTCGCGCCAGCCGGGCGGGTCTTCAATGCTGGTGCCACCATTGGCGACCGCCGCATCATGGAAGGCCTTCACCTTTTCTGGGCTGTCGCAAGCGAAGCCAATCGTGCCGCCATTGGCACCGCAGGCAGCCTTGCCATCAATCGGCTTGCTGATGCCAAGCGTGCCGGTTGGCGTGCGGTAAAAGCAGCGCCCTTTCGGGTCCATCTTCCCTTCCGCGACACCAAGCACGCCGAGTGCCGCATCATAGAATTTCTTGGAAACGGCGACATCATCTGCGCCGACAAAGATATGAGAGAACATTTCCACCCCATCATGTTGAACGCCCGGCAAAGGACGATGACCCATCTTCCGATACCGCGCGCCGATTGCAAGTCCCGTTCAACCCTATTCAGGCTTCAGCCCCACGGCGCGCACAACGGGGCCCCATTTCGCCATATCGGCTTCCATCGCCGCGCGCATGCCGGCGGGGTCCTTATGCCAAACCTCGGCCCCCTGGCGGCGAATACGCTCGGCCACATCGGTTTCGGTGACGATGCGGCGAATGCCGGCAGAAAGCCTTTCCATCACCGCCGGCGGCAGATTGGGCGGTGCGATAAAGCCGAACCACAAATACATCTCAAACCCCGGCACACCAGCCTCAGCAAAGGTGGGCACATCAGGCAAAGCTGGGTCGCGTGCGCTGCCGGTCACCGCAAGCGCGCGCATCTGGCCGCCGCGAATATGGCCGATGGAATTCGGCACATTATCAATCAGCATATCAATGCGCCCGGCGATGATTTCGGTACCTGACGCAGCGCCGCCGCGAAACGGCACATGGGTGATGTCAACGCCGGTCATGTGCTTCAGCAATTCGCCAGCCAAATGCGGGCTGCTGCCGCTGCCGGAACTGGCGAAGGTCATCCGCCCCGGCTGGGCGCGGGCGCGTTCCAGGATTTGTTGCAGGCTGGTCAGGCCGCTATTCGGGTTGACGACCAGCACATTCATCAGCCGCGCGGCAATGCCGATCAGGCTGATTTCCGTGCGCGGATCATAGCCCATATTCGGATAGACAAAGGGATTGACCGACAGGATCGGCGTATTGCCGATGCCAATCGTGTAGCCATCGGGTGCTGAGCGCGCGACATTGGTCGTGCCGATATTCCCCGCCGCCCCTGGGCGATTTTCGACAACGCCTGGCTGGCCGAACACCTCTGGCATCTTATCCGCGACCCAGCGCGCCAGCATGTCATTGATAGCCCCCGGCGGGTAGGGCACCACGATGCGAATGGGCCGGCTTGGGAAGGCTTCCTGCGCGCGCAGCGCCGGTGCGGCCAGCAAGCCCGCGGCACCAGCGCCGATCAGGGCGCGACGCGATATCGCCATGGCGGATCCTCCTTTTGTAGCGGGTGCTTGATGCGCCCTTACGCGGGAAGCCTAACGCGGGGTAGGCGCGCGCGCCACTGACAAATGCCGCGGCTTTCCAGCGGCGCCGATCAGGCGTTACCCTTGCCCCGCAATACGCCGGCAGCCGCCGCGCGGAATTCAGGGGATAACGCATGTCCAAGGCATTCTTCATGGTACGCGCCGTAGTGGCAGACCCGGCGGATCGGCCCGCTTTCGACACCTGGTATGAAAAGGAACACCTGCCCGATGCGCTGGCGGCCTTTGGCGTTGCCCATGCCTGGCGCTGCTGGAGCAAGACGGACCCATCGCTCCATTTCGCCTTTTACGAATTCCCAAGCCTGGCCGCGGCCGAGGCGCTGCCCGGTTCACCCGCACTTGCCGGCATGATCAAGGAGTTTGACCGCGTTTGGGGCAGCCGGGTCACGCGATCCCGCGAAATCCTGGAATTCGCCGGGGAGGCGCGGCGCCCCGGCTGATCAGCGCTTAGACAAGGCTTCAGCCAGCCGCCCGCTGGCTTCGCGGATGCGCGCCTCACTTTGCGCGAAGCAAAGCCGCAAATGGCCTTCGCCGCCCGCGCCAAAGGCGGCACCAGGTGCTATGCCAACCCGCGCCGAATGCAGCAGAGATTTCGCGAGTGCCAGGCTATCCGTGCAGCCTTCCACCTTCAGGAACAGATACATCGCGCCATCCGGGCGCGGCGCGGTGATACCCGGCACGGCAGACAGCGCCGCATGGGCGATATCGCGCGCCTTCAAATAACGCGCGCGGGTTTCCGCAATGAAGGCATCTCCCTTGTCCAGCGCCACCACGCCGGCATGCTGGATGAAGGTGGGCGCAGAGGACATGTTGAATTCATTGAGCTTGCCAATCGCATCCATCAACGCCGGCGGGGCGACAATCCAACCCAAGCGCCAGCCGGTCATGGCCCAGGATTTGGAGAAGGAATTGACTGAGACCACACGGTCCTGCTCATCGGCGATTTCCAGAAAGGACGGCGCGGCATCGCCCGCGAAGTAGAGCCTTTCATAGACATCATCGGCAAGAATCCAGGTGCCGGTCTGGCGGCATTTGGCAAGGATGGTGCGCTGTTCTTCGGCAGTCAGCGTCCAGCCCGTCGGATTGCCGGGGCTGTTCAGGAAAAGCAGCTTGGTTTCGGGCGTGATGGAAGCCAGCAATTCATCCAAATCCGCGCGCCAGATACCGTTCATGAGGCGAAGCGGCATATCCGCCACTTTCGCGCCCATGACACGCGCAATGCCATCCATATTGGGCCAGGCGGGGGCGGGGATGACCACGCGATCGCCCGGCGACAGGAGTGCTTGCGCCACCAGCATCAGCGCATTGACGCCCGATGCGGTGACCGCGACGCGCGCCGTGCCGACCGGGCGGTTATTGCGCTGAAGGTAGGCCGCGATGGCTTCGCGCAGCGGCGGAATACCGGGATTGGGCGCGTAGAAGGTTTTGCCTTCATCCAACGCCAGCTTCGCCGCTTCGCGCACGAAATCCGGCGTGACCGTATCCGGTTCCCCGAACCAGAGTGGGATCACATCCTGCATGTAGCGCCCGACTTCCGAGACTTCGCGGATCAATGAGCCGGGGATTTCAGCAAGGGCGGGGCGGGGGGTGGGTTCGAAGGGCATGGTGGCGCTTTAGCGCGGGACGCGCGGCTTGGACAGGGTAAGGTTCAGGTCCGGCGCCCCATGGATAGGACCTTATCAAAATCAGCGACGGCATTCGCCTGATCGCCCCGCAAGGCATAGGCGCGTCCGCGATTTTGATAGGCATCCACATTATTCGGCTCAAGCTGAATGGCCTTGGAGAAGTCCTCAATCGCCGCTGCGCTATTGCCTTGCGCCAGTCGTAAGGTGCCGCGATTTACGTAGAAGGACGCCACATCGGGCTTGAGCTGGATTGCGCGGTTCGAATCCGCCATGGCGCCGGCATTGTCGTTCAGGAGTCGCTTGACCGTGCTTCTGAGATCATAGTTCGAGGCATTATTGGGCTCAAGGCGGATTGCCGCATTCGCGTCATCCAGTGCGCCGGTAAAATCGTGCTGGGTGACCCGGATGGCGGCCCTGAGTGAACGCGCATTCGCGCGATCAGGCGCAAGGCGAATGATTTCAGTCAAATCATCATGGGTGCCGGCAATATTGCCTTGACGCATGCGAAGTTCTGCGCGGGCGGCGTAGCCCCCAACCAAGCTTGGGTTCAGGCGCAACGCCGCATCACAATCGGCTGCGGCACTTTCTGGCGCATTCATGCGGCCCTTGACGATGCATCTTTCCGCGAGAACCTCGGGGTATTCGGGGCGCAGCCTCAGCGCGGCGTCAAAATCGGCCAAGGCGGCTGGAAGATTATTGGTGTGCCGATGGATCGCGCCACGCATTGCAAGCACCGATGCCATTTGGGGATTGTTCGGCGTATTTGTCGCGGTTGGTGACGCTTGCTGCGCGGCGCAGCCGGCCAAACATAGCGCCATCGCGACGACCAAAACCCTCATTTCAATCCCCCGGCTTTTGCCTCCACTGACTAGCCTTCCATTTCCTGATCGAGCCTGTCAATCACGGCGTTTGCTCCCGTAATTCCTGGGTTCCAAGGGCCTCGCGGCCCTTGGCGGGTGGGTGTGGGAGGGCAGAGCCCTCACGCTTCTGTTATGATGATGTCGTTTTATGGAAGGAGTGCACCCATGCCCCGCGATATCCTAGGCTGGCGGAAGCTTTTTGGTGTGATGGGGCCATCCACCAACACCGTGGTGCAGCCTGATTATGACATGCTGCGTCCGGCGGGTGTCACCAATCACTATAGCCGCATTTTCACGCCCGATTCCGATGCGGTTTCCAATGAAAGTTTTCGGGCCGGCATTGCGGTGATCAGCGGCAATACGATGGATGCGGCACGCAGTGTCATGACCTGCCATCCGGATTATCTGGTGATGGGCATGTCGGCGATCACGTTCTTTGGTGGGCGGAAGGGTGCCGATGATTTTGTAGCGCAGGTCAGAGATTTTTCCGGCCTTGGGATCAGCATTGGCAGCCATTCCTGCACGGCCGCCTTGAATGCCTTTGGCGGCGTCAGGCGTATTGCGGTGCTGACGCCCTATTGGCCGGTGATGAATGCCGAAGTGGCGCGCTATTTCACTGATATGGGTTTCAGCGTAGTGCGCGACATTGCGCTGCAATGCCGGAGTTGGACTGGCATTGCGCAGGTAACGCCGGCGGAATGTGTGGCCGCGCTGAAGCGGCTTGATGGCGATGATGTGGATGCCATTGTGCAGGTGGGCACCAATCTTTCCATGATCCGTGTGGCGGCGGCGGCCGAGCTTTGGTTGGGCAAGCCGGTGCTTGCCATCAATGCCGCGACCTATTGGCACGCGCTACGCGCCAATGGGATTGCGGAAAAGCGTGCAGGCTGTGGCCGGATTTTTGAGGAGTTTTGATCCATGTCTGGTGCTGCGCTTGCTGAAATTCGCGAGGCTGAAGCCCCACCCGATATTGCCGCGATCTATGCCGCGTTGAATGAGGGGATTGGCATTGGCCAGGTGAATCTGATCTGGCGCCATGCGGCGGCCTTGCCCGGCGTGCTGGATTGGCTTTGGGCGCAAGCCGCACCCGCGCTTCTATCGGGCGCGGCGGCTGCGGCGCGGGATCGCATTGCCGCATCCATCAAGCTGCCAATGCCTGTCACCACTCAGCAACCGCATCATCGCGCGGCGATTACGGACCTTATTGACATCTATAACCGCGGCAATCTGACCAATCTGGCGCTGCTCTCGGCGATTTCCCTGCGCGCGCAAGGCATGGCGCCCGGAGCGACGCCGACAGTGGCGGCGCGCGGCGCGATGTTGCCCAGGCCCCCAGCATTACCGCGCCTTGCCGCCTTGCCCGTCGCGCTGCAGGCACAAATTCGCGCGCTGACCGCGGCGCATGGGCTTTCCGATGCGGCGGTGGTGCCAAGCCTTTATTTGCATCTGGCGTTATGGCCGGAATTTCTGGCGGGCCTCCCCGATATGCTGGCGCCCCTGCGTGCCGATGCGGGTCTGACGCAGTCGCGTGACGCGGCAATAGAAGCCGCGCGCGATGCTGCGCCAGGGTTGATCGCAGCCCTTGGCCCAGCCCCCGCGCCGCCGCCGGCCTTGCCGGAATTCCTCGCACGGCTTGAAGTTTTTGTGCGTGAGGTAATCCCCGGCATGGTGCCGGTGGGTATATTCTTGCGTCGGGTGCTCACCTAAAGTCCTGGGTTCCAAGGGCCTCACGGCCCTTGGCGGGTGGGTGCGGGAGGGCAGAGCCCTACCGCCGAAAGGCGGCGCCAATCGCTGAATTGGCAAAAAGTCACCATGACCGCCTCTCATTGTTATTCGCCGCCAATTCCATGCGCGCATCCAGCATGGCGCGGGTGGTCCGTGGCAGTGCGGGGGGCTCGCCAAAGCGATTGAGCGTGTCCTGCCCGCCAGGGGTAAAGAGCGGGGAGCGCAAGGCCGCCACTGCCGCCGCGGGGCTGCGCGCAGCAAAGGCGCGGCGGAGCTCGGTCAGGCTATCAATCACCTCCTGCGCGCGCGCATCAGCGGCGATGCCGAAGGCCTGACGCCATTCAGGGCGCGCAGCGGGTACCGCGAGTTGCCCCATGGGTAGCACCACATTCCAACGCGGGCCGTTTGGCAATTCCACCGCCAGGAATTCCAGCGCCTGGATCAGGCGTGCGGTTTCCCAGGGCTGACCCGTATGTCGGCGCGGGTTGGTCAGGATATCGGCACCCTGTTCGATCGAATAGCGAACCGGATCAATGGACAGAAAGCCCCTGAATTCCGGCAATTGTGCTACCTCAGGCGGCGTGCCGGAGCATGCGCCGAGACCAATCAAACCCGCCAGGAAAACGCGCCTATCGCACCGCATCGTGATTTCCTTCCACTGATTCCTGCCAAGCGCCGACAATCCTCTTAAGCGCTTGGCGGGGTGGGCGCCTTGATCAGCATCATGGCGCATTTCGGCGGTGAGAAGCCGCGAAGCGGCCTGATGCTGATAGGCGCCCGCACACGCCTGTCTATAGGCTGACCGCCTTGCCCTTTTCCGGGATCAGCACCTTGGCCTTGGCGCCGATCATCTCGGCCTCAAAACCCTTGGCATCCGGCAGCAGCAGGCCGAAAGTCGCGTAATGGCAGGGGATGGCGGTGGTGACATTGCGCAGATACCGCTTCACCGAAAGCGCCGCGGCACGCGGGCCCATGGTGAAGCGATCACCCACCGGGACCAGCGCCACCGTTGGCGCGTATAATTCATCAATCAGCGCCATATCGGAAAATATATCCGTATCGCCCATGTGATAGACGGTCGGTTCATGCTTGTCCTTCGGCGTCACCACAATGCCATTGGGCAGACCCAGGCAATGGAAGACGCCATTGGCATCAACCTCAACCGAAGAATGGAAAGCCTGGGTCAGCGTGACAGTGAATTCGCCCTGATCCGTGGTGCCGCCGGTATTCATGGGATCAAATGCGCTAACACCTTGCTTGTTGAGCCACAGGGCGAGTTCGTAATTGGTGACAAGCTTGGCGCCGGTGCGTTTGCAGATGGCCGCCGTATCGCCGATGTGATCAGCATGGCCATGGGTCAGCAGCACATGGGTCGCCCCGGCACTTGCGGCCTCCGCATCGCCGCCAAAGGCGGGGTTGCCGGTCAGGAAAGGGTCAATCATCACAACCGACTTGCCGAATTCCAGGCGAAAGGCGGAATGGCCGAACCAGGTGAGTTTCATTGCGTGTTCCTTTTGTTTCAGGTGAAGGACATGCGGATGGTATCCGCGATCATGGCGGGCTTCGCCTCATTTTCGATTTCCAGCGTCTGACGCACGGTGATGCGATGCGCGCCGGGCGCGCCATCTTCCACCGCAACCAGGCTTTGGCGGAGCCTGATGCGCGCGCCCGCCTTGACCGGGTTGACGATGCGCACCTTGTCGCTGCCGTAATTGATGGACCGTGTCGGCCAGGCAAGCTTGTAGATGCCAGCGCCAAGCTTGGGCAGCAGGGATAGCAGCAGATAGCCATGCGCGATGGTCTTGCCGCCGGGCATTTCGCGTTTGGCGCGTTCCACATCCACATGGATCCATTGATGATCGCCGGTTACCTCGGCAAAGCGATCAATCAGATCCTGCGTCACTTCCAGCCAATCGCTGACACCCAATTCCTGCCCGATCAGCGCCTTCAGCGCTTCCGGCGTTTCGACCATACGCATTGCATCCCTCCCCACCAATTCGGTTTAACATCGGGCGCGGCGCCGCGGGGATCAAGCCGGGCTATCCGTAACGGGCAAATTACGGCCTAATCCCGCCATGACCCTGCTTCCCGGCAGCCGGGGTTTCGTGGTGGCCATGGTCACGGCGCAAATCCTGACCCAAATTGGCGCCTTCACCCTGCCCGCGCTTTTGCCAGAGATGATGGCGCGCTGGTCGCTCTCGGCCACCGAAGCGGGCTGGCTGATTGGCGTGTTTTTCGCGGCCTATGTGCCGGCGGTGCCGGTGCTGCTTTCACTGACAGACCGCGTGCCAGCCAGGCGGATTTATCTGATCGGCACCGGGGCCACGGCGGTGGCGCATTTGGGTTTTGCCTTTTTCGCCGATGGCTTCTGGGGCGGGCTGTTCTTTCGCGCGCTTGCCGGGATTGGCTGGGCGGGGGCTTACATGCCCGGGCTTAAATCCATCGCCGATCCGCTGACGGGTGTAGCGCAATCGCGCGCTGTTGCTTGGCATGCGGCGGGGGTGGGGATTGCGGGGGCGTCATCCTTTGCCTTGGCCGGGCTTTGCGATGCTTTGGTGGGGCCGAGTTTTGCCTTTCTGGTGGCGGGGCTTGCTGCCAGTGGCGCCTTTGCCATTGCCATGCTGATCCTGCCCGATGCGCCGCCGCCCAAAAGCGCCGCGCGGCGCGGCTTGCTGGATTTCCGCCCGGTTTTCGCCAATCGCCGCGCCATGGCCTGGATTGCGGGCTACACCGTGCATACGCTGGAAATGGCGGTGCTGCGTGCCTGGGCGGTCGCCTTCCTGACCGCGAGCTTTCTGATCCAGGCGCCGCCGGATTGGCTGCCCGGCCCGACGGTGCTGTTCACGTTGGCGGGGTTGGTCGGGATTGCGAGTTCACTGGCTGGGAACCGCCTGGCCGAGAGCTTGGGGCGCGATAGGATTGTGGCGATTGCCATGCTCTCAGGTGCGGCGCTTTCCCTGGTGGCGGGGTTCGCCTTTGGTGCCTCACCTTTTGTAGTGCTGCTTTTCGTCTTTCTCTGGAATGCGGCGATTTATCTGGATAGTTCGGCGCTGACCGCGGGGACGGTGCAGGCGGCGGACCCCGCTTTGCGTGGCGCAACCATGGGGCTGCATAGCATGCTTGGCTATGCGGGCGGTTTTGTTGGGCCCTTGCTGACCGGCGTGGTCTTGGATTTGGCGGGGGGAGAGGGTGTCGCGGCCTGGGGCCTCGCCTTCGGGCATGTCGCCTTCATTATGCTGGCGGGGTTTGCCGTGCTGCGCTGGTTGGGGCGCGGCGCGGATTCGCCTAGGCCGCCCCGGTAAGCTTCCGGCCAAAGCGCTGCCTTGCAGGCGGAATAGCCCGGCCTTCGATGTGGTTTCGGGCATGATTCCGGGTGCCCCCGGGGTCTTTGAGGAAAAAAAACGGGCGTGGGATGGATTTCGCTTGCATTCCCAGGGCGCAGGGCATACATGCGCCTCAGACGCAGTACGCACGTGCCTCTGGCCCCCGGCCCTTCGGCCAAAGGGTTTACGCAACGACGTCAAGCGTTCTGGCAACCCCGCCTGAGTCTCCCTCGGGCGGCAATTTACTGGTCGCTGGTTCGTTCGACCGTTTCGTTAACCTTGGGCCGTCGCCTTCATGGGCGGCCCGCTTGGAGCCTGGAGGGTGCTGCGATGACACCGAAAATCGCACGCTTTTTGCGCGACAACGCGCCTCCCACACCATGCCTTGTGCTGGATGTGGATCGTGTCGAAGAAAAGTACCGCGCCATGCACGCGGCGCTGCCGCTTGCGCGCATCTATTACGCCGTGAAGGCCAATCCCGCCACACCGATCCTGGAGCGGTTGGTGAAGCTGGGATCGAGCTTTGATGCCGCGTCTTTTGAAGAAGTGCAGGCTTGCCTGGATGCGGGCGCGCGGCCTGAAGCGATTTCCTATGGCAATACCATCAAGAAGGCCTCGGCGATTGCGGCCGCCCATAAGGCTGGTGTTGCCATGTTCGCCTTCGACAGCATCGAGGAATTGGAAAAGCTGGCCCGCCATGCGCCCGGCGCGCGGGTTTATTGCCGCATCCTGGTGCAGAATGAAGGCGCGGAATGGCCGCTTTCGCGCAAATTCGGCTGCGAATTGGATATGGCGCGCGATCTGATGGTGAAGGCCGCCGATATGGGGCTAGACCCCTATGGCATTTCCTTCCATGTCGGCAGCCAGCAGACCAAGACCGCGGCTTACGAAGGTGCGATCGCGCGGGTCGCGATGCTGTTCACCGATTTGAAGGAAGCGGGCGTGAAGCTCCGCATGGTCAATCTGGGCGGCGGCTATCCGGTGCGTTACCGCGCGGAAGTGCCGGGCATTGATGATTTCGGCATGGCCATTATGGGCGCCATGACGAAGCATTTCGGCAATGACCTGCCAGAGATGGTGGTGGAGCCTGGGCGTTTCATCGTGGGCGATGCCGGCCTGGTTGCGAGCGAAGTGGTGCTGGTCTCCCGCAAGGGGGCCGCTGATCCGGTGCGCTGGGTCTATCTGGATATCGGGCGCTTTGGTGGCTTGGCGGAAACCGAAGGCGAGGCCATTCGCTATGATATCCGCACGCCGCATGACGGCACTGAGGATGGGCCGGTGACTATTGCGGGCCCGACCTGCGACAGTACGGATACGCTTTACGAAAAGTCCAATTACCGCATGCCACTGAATTTGGCCTGTGGTGAACGGGTGGAGCTGCTGTCCACCGGGGCTTATGTGACGACCTATGCGTCGCAGGGCTTCAACGGCTATGCGCCGTTGAAGGAACATTACATCTGACTTCTATGGCGTGGTCCGCTTACGCGGGTCACGCCATCGCAACCTTCATTTGGTCGCATTTTCCGAGTCGCCAAACGATTCGGTTTGGCTTGAAAATGCTCTTGCTTAAGGTCGCATTTTCCGAGTCGCCAAACGATTCCGTTTGGCTTGAAAATGCTCCCCCGGCGCGGGAAACCGTGCCGGGTCAGACGTAACCTGGGCCTTCGATGGCAGGGTGCGCTTTTAGAAAAGCCTCATCTACTTCAACGCCAATGCCGGGTGCTTCCAGCGGGCGCACGCAGCCATCCTTGCCGATGCGCCAGGGTTCGCTGCCCAATTCATCGCGGAACTTATTGGCGCGCGAGACATCGGCTTCGAAATAGCCGCCATTATCAATCGCAGCCAGCAGATGGATGGATGCCGCCTGATTGACGCCGGTCATGGATGAATGCGGGTGGATTGGAATCTTGAAGCCCGATGCCATGGCGGCGATGCGCATGGTCTCAGTCACGCCACCGCATTTGGAGAGATCCGGCTGCCAGATGCGGATCACATCATCTTCCAGAACGCGGGTGAATTCGAAGCGAGTGAAGTGATTCTCGCCAGCAGCCAAGGGCGTGCTGCCAAAACCATGAGCCTCAGCATAGGAACGATGATCATGCGCGGGGAAGGGTTCTTCTAGCCAGCCGATATTCAGCCGGTCCATTTCCGGCAACACTTGGCGCACTTGGGCGATATTGTAGCCGATATTGGCATCGGTCAGGATTTCCAGATCATGGCCAAAGGCATCACGCACGGCTTCCATGCGGGCAATATCATCGCGCACCGTATCGCCAACGCGAAGCTTCACGGCCTTATAGCCCGCTTCCATATGCGGCGCGGCTTCATCAAGCAATTGCGCCGGTGGCTGATAGCCAAGCGCCACACCGCCGGCATAGGCCGGCACGGGGCGGGCGGAACCGCCGAGCAGCTTATACAGTGGCAAATTGAGCGCCTTGCCCTTGGCATCCCATAGCGCCATGTCGAGCCCCGACATGGCCATGGCCGTGGCGGCGCCCATGCCATGGCTCGCCAATTGATACTTATAGATGCGCGCCCAGACGCCGGTGGTATCAAAGGCATCCATGCCCAGCACCAATTGCTTGAGTGTCGTTTCCAGCAATTTCGCGATGGCGGTATGCGCCCGGCCATGATGGCTTTCGCCCCAGCCGACAATGCCATCTTCCGTAATGACCTTCACCATCACCGCATCGCGCTTCACCGCCTGGCCAATCCCAAGCCGCGGCCCGGAATTGGGCGGCAGCGGGAAGGAGGTTGGGAATGCCTTGATGTCCACGATTTTCATGCGGCGTTGCTCCTGATCTTTCGCGCCCAAGCCTGCCACCGTGGCAGGGCATTTGCAAAGCCTGAGCACCCATCGCAGCATGCCGCATCGCAGGAGAGACTGGCATGAAACCCGATCCCATCCCCCCCAGCATGGAAGCCATCCGCCTATGGAGTGGCGTTGAATGCCCGAATGAGGCCGCACGGCTTGGCTTGGCCGATCACATTGGCCTGCTCAAGGAATTGGCGGCCTTGCGCGGCACGCTGGTGTTTGAAGACGAGCCTTCCAGCTTTGAAGCGGCTCTCCGCGCCGAGCAGGAGAAGGAATCATGAGCGCGTTGCATGAGCTTTCCATGACGGAAGCCGCCGATGCGGTGGCGCGTGGGGAGGTGACGGCAACCGCGCTGACCGAAAGCTGCCTCGCGCGCATTGCTGCGCATGATGGCAAGGTGAATTCTGTGATCAGGCTTGATCGCGACAGCGCCTTGGAACAGGCGGCGGCGGTGGATGCCGCGCGCAAGACCGGCAAGGCGCTCGGCCCGCTTGGCGGTGTGCCGATGATGCATAAGGATATGTATTATCGCGCCGGCAAGGTTTCGACTTGCGGGTCAAAAATCCGGCGGGATTTTGTGCCCAAAGTCACCGCGACCGTGCTGGAAAGGCTGGATGCCGCCGGCGCGATTGATATGGGCACGCTGAATATGGCGGAATTTGCCCAGAACCCGACCGGGCATAATGCGCATTTCGGCCATTGCCATAATCCCTGGCAGCATGGCTATTGCACGGGCGGATCATCCTCGGGCTCTGGCGCGGGTGTTGCGGCACGGTTTTTCTTTGGCGCGCTTGGGTCGGATACGGGCGGTTCCATCCGGCTGCCGGCGACGATTTGTGGCGTGACGGGGATCAAGGGCACGCAAACGCGGGTTTCGCGCGCTGGTGTCATGCCGCTGTCATTTTCTGCCGATAATGTCGGGCCTTTGGTGCAGACGGCGCGCGATGCGGCGCGTTTCATGCGGGTGATTTCCGGCCATGACCCGCGCGATGCCACCAGCGCACGCGAAGCCGTGCCGGATTATGAGGCAGCTTTGACCGGCGATTTGCGCGGCATATCCATCGCTGTCCCGCAGGAATATTTCTTTGATGGCGCTGATGAGGTGGTGGTGAAGGCCTTTGATGTCGCGCTTGATGCCATGCGGGATCGCGGCGCGAAAATCACCCGGCTGTCCTGCCCGTCGCTTCGTGCCATTGCGGCCTATACCGCGCTGGTCAGCCGGTCAGAGGCAGCGGCGATCCATGCCGAATGGATGCGCGAAAGGGCCGGCGATTATTCCATCCATCTGTCATCGCGGCTTTATGGTGGCTTTCCGATCCCAGCGCATCTTTATATTGAAGCGCTGTCGCGCCGTGGGCCGCTGCTCCGGCAATTCTGTGCCGAGGCGATGACAGGGCATCACATTGTCGCGACCCCGGCGCTGCGCACCCGTGTGCCGACGCTCGCCGAGACGGATATTGATGCCGATGCGTCGAATTGGTCGCGCTTCATGGCGGTTTCGGCCAATACGCGGCCCTTCAATTATTTGGGACTGCCGACCATCAGCGTGCCGTGTGGCTTTGATGATCGCGGCCTGCCGATTGGCCTGCAACTGGCCGCGCGCCCCTTTGCCGAGGCGCGCGTACTGGCGGTGGCCGATGCCTATCAGCGCGTGAGGGATTGGCATAAGCGCTACCCCAGCCTGTGAGGGGGCTGCCCAAGAATTGGGCTAGGCGGGCAGTAGGAGGGCAATATTGCGCTGCCAGGCCCATTTTTCGGGCATAACCCGCTTGTTTGTCCTGTCGCTTGACCCGATCTTCGATCAAACAGGAGGTCGGTCCAGCGATGGCGGAACCCATCAAGGCCTTTGACGAAATGGGTGAACCCGAAGCGGCGCGCGCGGCCTATGCCGAAATCGCGCGCTGGCTGGCGGCGACGCCCGCCGCGCAATTGGAGCGTAAGCGCCAGGAAGCCGAGCTTTTGTTTCGCCGCATCGGCGTGACCTTCGCGGTTTATGGCGAAGGTGGTGATCCGGAACGGCTGATCCCCTTCGATATCATCCCGCGCATCCTGGCCTGGCAGGAATGGGAACATCTTTCGCGCGGCCTCACGCAGCGGGTGCGTGCGCTCAATATGTTTTTGGCGGATGTTTATGGGCCGGGGGAAATCCTGAAGGCCGGGTGCATTCCGGCAGCGCTGATTTTGCAGAATGAAGCCTATCGGCCGGAAATGCGCGGCATCACCCCGCCCGGTGGGATTTACGTGCATATCGCGGGCATTGATGTGGTGCGGACGGATGCGGCGCAATTCCATGTGCTGGAAGATAATTGCCGCACGCCATCGGGTGTTTCCTATATGCTCGAAGGCCGCGAAGCCATGCTGCGGCTATTCCCTGGGCTTTGCGCGGCACATCGCATTGCCCCGGTCAGCCATTACCCAAGCGATTTGCTGGAAACCTTGATGTCGGTCGCGCCGCCCGCTTGCCGTGGCCTGCCGCGCGTGGTGCTGCTGACGCCAGGTGCCTATAACAGCGCCTATTACGAACATTGCTTCCTGGCCGATGAAATGGGCGTGGAAGTCGTGGAAGGCCAGGATTTATTCGTCGAGGATCGTGTTGTGTATATGCGCACCACCGCAGGCCCGCAGCGCGTGGATGTGATCTATCGCCGTATTGATGATGATTACCTTGACCCGGCGGTGTTTCGCGCCGATTCACTGCTCGGCGTGCGCGGGCTGATGGAAGCCTATCGCGCTGGCAATGTAGCACTTGCCAATGCGCCGGGCGGCGGCATTGCCGATGACAAGGCGGTTTATCCTTACGTGCCGGAAATGGTGCGGTTCTATTTGAATGAGGAACCGATCCTGGCCAATGTGCCGACCTATTTATGCGAAAGGCCGGATGATTGCGCCTATGTGCTGGAACATTTGCATGAATTGGTGGTGAAGCTCACCAAGGGTTCGGGCGGCTATGGCATGCTGGTCGGGCCGCATAGCACTGCCGAACACCGCGCTGAATTCGCGGCACGCATTCGCGCCAATCCAGCCGTTTATATCGCGCAACCAACCCTTGCACTTTCCACCGTGCCTACCTTCACCGGCAGCGGCACGGCACCGCGCCATGTGGATTTGCGGCCCTTTGTGCTTTCCGGTGCGGAGACACGCATTGTGCCAGGGGGCCTGACGCGCGTGGCCTTACGCGAAGGATCGCTGGTGGTGAATTCATCGCAAGGTGGCGGCACCAAGGATACCTGGGTCTTGGCCCCGGATGCGCCATGCTGAGCCGCACGGCCGATAGCCTCTATTGGCTTGGGCGCTATATGGAACGCGCCGGCAATACGGCGCGCGCGCTGCAAGTGGCGCTGCGCGAAGCGGGCATGGGTGGTGGCCGGCCGGCGCAGGGGCAAGGCTGGCGCGCGCTGCTGCTCACCAGTGGCGATATCGGGCTATTGCAGGGTTTTGGTGCCGCCCCTGATGCAGCGCAGATCATCCAGCATCTGGTGATGGATCGCGCCAATCCTTCTTCCATCCAATCCTGCATTGAAGCTTCGCGGCAGAATGCGCGCCAGGTACGGACAGCGCTAACCGTGGATATGTGGGAAGCGGTGAATGACACCTGGGGCCAGATGCGGCGCATGGATAATACCATGCCAAGTGCGGATGATCTGCCGGGCTTTCTGGATTGGGTGAAGCGCCAGACAATCCTATTCAATGGCGCCTATGATGACACCATGCTGCGCGATGAAGCCTGGCGCTTCGTGCGCCTTGGCACCATGCTGGAGCGCGCCGACAATACCGCGCGTGTGCTGCATGCCCATGCCGCGGCACTCAGCATTGCGGAAGCCGGCACGGCGGAAGATTACCTGAATTGGCAGGCGATCTTGCGTAACTTCACCGCGCTGCGTGCCTATCAATGGGTTTATCACGGACGGATTGAGCCGCGGCGGATTGCCGAATTGCTCATCCTGCGCGGGGAATTGCCACGTTCCATGATTGCCTGCCATGCGCGGATTGAGGGGGTGTTGGATGAAATAGCCACCGCCCATGGCGGACGGCGCGGGGAATGCCATCGGCGTGCCGGGGAAATCCATGCGCGGCTGCGCTTTGGCCGGGTTGAGGATATCTTCACCCAAGGGCTTGAGGCCTTCCTGAATGAAATGATGGCGCGCAATATTGATCTTGGCGGTCAAATCGCCGAGTTTTACCTGCATAACTGATAGGGCGCGGAGCGCTTGCCATGACCTATTGCGTCGGCCTGTTCCTGAAAGATGGGCTTGTTCTGCTTTCCGATACGCGCACCAATGCGGGGCTGGATCACATCTCAAGCTTTTCCAAGATGCATGTGGTGGAACAGCCAGGGGAGCGCATGCTGGCGCTGCTGACAGCCGGCAATCTTGCGATTACGCAGGCGGTATGGAACCGCGTGCAGGAAGGTTTCCCGCTGGGTGAGGAAACCCACACGCTCCGCGATGTGCCGAGCATGTTTCGTGCTGCCCAATTGGTGGGGGCCGCGGTGCGCGATGTGTTTGAAACCGATGGGCCGGCGATGAAGGCACAAAACGTCGCCTTTGATGCTTCCTTTTTGCTTGGCGGGCAGATCGCCGGCGGGCCGATGCGGCTGTTCCTGATCTATGCCGCAGGTAATTTCATTGAAGCCACCGCCGATACACCCTTCCTGCAAATCGGTGAACACAAATACGGCAAGCCCATTCTGGATCGTGTGGTGAAGCACAACAAATCCTTGGCCGATGGCGTGAAGCTGGTGCTGATCAGCATGGATAGCACCATCAGATCCAATCTTTCGGTGGGGCCGCCGATTGATCTGATGGTCTATCGCGAAGGCGGGCAGAAGGTAACGCTCAGCCGGCGCATCACGGAAGAAGATGCCTATTTCCGGCAAGTCAGCCAACGCTGGTCCGATAGCCTGCGCGAAGCCTATCGCGCCCTGCCCTCCCCCGGGTGGATTTCGGATTGACCCTTGCGGCGCGCGCAGGCTTGGGCCAGATGAGCCCAGATTTGCCGGGGGGATTGCCATGATTTCGCGCAGAACGGGCTTGGTTTTGGGGGCGGCGCTGCTGGCTGGGCGGCAGGCTAAGGCGCAGGCTTGGCCCACGCGGCCCATTCGCATCATCGTGCCTTTCGGGCTTGGCGGGTCCGCCGATGTCGCAGCGCGGTTTTTGGCCGAGCCCTTGCAGCAGGCTTTGGGCCAGCCGGTGATTGTGGAGAATCGCCCTGGCGCCGGCGGCACCATCGGCGCGGATCAGGTGGTGAAGGCAGCGCCCGATGGGCATTCGCTGCTGCTGATGTCCAACACGCACACCGCCAATGAAACGCTGCTGCCCAATCGGCCCTATGTGCTGCTGCGTGATTTGGCGCCGGTGGCCTTTGTGAATGTCGCGCATCACGTTTTGGTGGTGCATCCATCGCTCGGCGTGAATTCGCTGGCCGAGCTCATTGCCTATTGCAAGGCCAATCCGGGGAAGCTGGATTATGCTTCCTCAGGTCCCGGCACGCCTTACCATGTGGCGGGTGAGATTTTCCGCGCCATGGCCGGCATTGAAATCACCCACATCCCCTTCCGTGGTTCAAATGAGGCTCGCACCGCGCTGATCGCGGGCCAGGTGCCGATGATGTTCGATGCGATCCCAACCATGGCGGAACAGGCGCGCGGTGGGCGCGTGCGTGCGCTGGCAACCACCGGGCCGCGGCGCAGCCCGCTTTTGCCGGAAGCGCCGACGGTGGCCGAAGCCCTGCCCGGCTATGAAGCTAGCATCTGGCTTGGGGTGATGGCGCCGGCGCAAACGCCCGCACCCATCGTCGAAAGGCTGAATGCGGAAATCAATCGTGTGATGTCTCTGCCAGCAACGCGCGACGCGCAGTTGCGTGCGGGCGCTGAGGTGAACCCGATGACCGCCACTGCCTTTGGTGATTTTTTGCGTGAGGATATCACGCGCCAAGCGGAAGGCATTCGCATTTCTGGCATGAAAGCGAATTGATCCTGTCATGATTTCGCTGACCCTGGCTTGCACCGCGACTGATCGCACACGCCCGCTGATGGAAGGGCGCTTCAAGGTGCCAGGTACTGACATCACCTTTTTGCCCGGTGAGCCCGAGGATATTTTTCGCCGTGCGCTGCGTGACCGCGCCTTTGATATCTCGGAACTATCCATGGGCAGTCATATCGTCACCAGCGCGCGCGGTGATGCGCCCTATATTGGCGTGCCGGTGTTTCTGTCGCGCGCCTTTCGGCATTCGGCGATTTATATCCGCACTGATCGCGGCATCAATAGCGCGGCTGATTTGGCAGGGCGGGAGATTGGGCTGCCGGAATATCAGCAAACCGCAGCGCTTTGGGTGCGCGGGATTTTGCGTGACCATTACGGCGTGGATACGAAGGGCATTTCCTGGCGTACCGGTGGCGAACGTGTGGCGATTACCTTGCCCGATGGGTTCAAAGTGAAACCCATGGGGGAACCCTTGGAAGAAGCATTGGCTGCCGGGCGGATTGATGCGCTGATCGCGCCGCGCCCACCCACCTGTTTCAACACCGGCAGCGCGCCGGTGGCGCGGCTTTTCCCGGATTATCGGCGAGAAGAAGAAAACTGGTTTCGCGCTTCAGGCTTTTTCCCGATCATGCATTGCCTGGCCGTGCGCAAGGATGTCGCGGAACGCCATCCCTGGTTGCCGGTGGAATTGTTTCGTGCCTTCAGCGCGGCCAAGGCAGCGTCCTTGGCGGAAATGTCGCTGGTGAATGTGCTGCGTGTGTCGCTGCCCTGGATCGCGGCGGAAGCGGAAGCGCAAAGCGCAATCTTTGGCGGTAATCCCTGGCCCTATGGCTTCAAGCGCAACCGCGCGGAAATCGCTGCCATGATCCGCTATGCGGTGGAAGATGGCCTCGCGGCGCGGCAGATGGAACCGGAGGAATTGTTTCATCCTTCCGTGCTGGATTTGATGGAATAGGCATAAGAAACAAAAGGGGGATCGGACCATGAAGCTTACGCGTCGCGCGGCGCTGGGTGGCTTGGCAGCGGCCAGCATTGTGCCGGCAAAGGCCCAGGGCAATGCCATTCGCATTGTGGTGCCCTTTGGGCCGGGTGGGTCCACGGATGCAGTCGCGCGTTTGGTCTCGCCCGGTCTCATGCAAAGGCTTGGCGTGCCGATTATCGTGGAAAACCGCCCAGGTGCGGCGGGATCCATCGGCACGGATGCAGTGGCCAAGGCGCGGCCTGATGGGCAGACCTGGTTGCTGACCTTCGACAGCCACGCAACCATGCCGGCGCTGCTCGCCAATCTGCCCTTCAACCTGACGCGTGATCTTGACCCGGTGATGCTGATTGGTGGCGCGCCTTATGTGATTGCGTGCCGTGCGGATAAGCCGTTTCGCTCACTCGCGGATGTGGTGGCGGCGGCAAAGGCGCGGCCGGATGCGGTTTCCTTCGGGTCCACCGGCAATGGCACGATCGGGCATTTGGCCATGATCCAGTTCCAGGCGCGCAGCGGCACGCGGCTCACGCATATTCCCTATCGCAGTGGTGGGCTTGCGGTGAATGACACCATGGCGGGCACGGTGGATATGATGATCGGTTCCGCCGCGCTGGTGGCGGCGCAAATCGCGGCCGGCACCTTCCGTGCCGTGGCACAATTTGGCCCCGCGCGGCTGCCCGCCTTGAGCGATTTGCCGACTGCGGAAGAAAGCGGCTTTCCAGGTTTGCAGGCGGAAGCCTGGTGGGGCGTTTTCGCGCCCGCCGGCACCCCGGCTGAATTGGTGGCGCGCATGAATAATGCTTTGCGTGAAACACTCTCCGAAGAACGTATCCGCACACAAATGACGCAGACTCAGCAAGCGCGGCTGGTGCTGTCTGACCCCGCCGGGCTGGCGCGGTTTCTGGATGGTGAAGTGGCGAAATGGGGCGCGGTGGTGCGCGAATTCAGCGTGCGGCCTGATTGATCAGGCGGGTTGAATGCCACGCCGCGCATCATACCGGCGCAGCCAATGAATGAAGGGCAAGGCCAGCAATACCATCCAGGCCTTGCCGATGATCTGCCCGGCGAGAAAATCCAGGCTGCCAAAGGCGAGAAACAGAAAGACCACGCTATCCACGACAAGACCGACCGCGCCACTCACGGCCACTGCCAGCACCAGGCCGCGTTTTTGCAGCGGCGTATAGACCGCCAAGTCAGCGCTTTCGCTCAACAGGAAAGCGACCGCCGAGGCCAGCACCAAAGCGGGCGGCGCCAATAACGCGGAAAGCACCACACCCGCCGCAATGGCGGCGAAGGCCCAACTAAGCCCAAGGCGGCGCTGCACCAAATCCCTCAGCACCAATGCCAAGCCAATCATCAGCACGCCTGATGGCGCCATGATGCCGGGCGCGACAGGGATCAGGCAGGGGCCGTTCGGTACGCAGAAGCTGCCAAGATTCCCGATCATCCAATTGGCTGCCGGAATACAGAGCGCGAATCCGATCAGAAAGGCGAAGCCTTGAAGGCGGGGGGAAAGGTTCATGGGATTTCAGAGGCTGCATAGGCCGCCCAGCCCTTGGCGCGCAAGTCGCAGGCCGGGCAAGTGCCGCAGCCATAGCCCCAGGCGTGGCGCCGGCTGCGATCCCCCAGATAGCAGCTATGGGTATGTTCAAGGATCGCCGCCACCAAGGCTGCGCCGCCCAGGTCTTCCGCCAGCCGCCAAGTTGCCGCCTTGTCCAGCCACATCAGCGGTGTTTCCAAGACAAAGCGCCGATCCATGCCGAGGTTGAGCGCCACTTGTAGCGCCTTGATCGAATCATCGCGGCAATCAGGATAGCCGGAGTAATCCGTCTCACACATGCCGCCAACAATGTGTTTGATGCCGCGGCGATAGGCGATGGCGGCAGCGAAGCTCAGGAAAATGATGTTGCGGCCGGGAACGAAAGTATTGGGCAGGCCATCGGCGTTAAACGCGATGCTGGCTTCTGAGGTGAGTGCGGTATCGGAAACCTGACCAAGCGCATCCAGCGGGATCAGATGATCCGGGCCGAGTTTTGCACGCCATGCAGGGCGGGCTGCGAGCAAGGCCGCGCGAAAGCTGTCGCGGATATCGAGTTCGATCTTGTGGCGTTGGCCGTAATCGAAGCCGATAGTCTCAACCACCGCGAAACGATCCAAGGCCCAGGCGAGGCAGGTTGCGGAATCCTGCCCGCCGCTGAACAGGACAAGGGCTTTTTCTTGCGTCATGCGGTGCGTTCCAATTGTGCGGCGGCCCAAGCGGCGGCTTCTGCCACCACGGGGTCAGCATCGGTGCGAAGTGCGCGCGCGGTTTCGCGTAAGCTGGCGTCGGCGGAATTGCCAATGGCAATCAGCACATTGCGGATGAAGCGATTGCGCCCGATACGCTTAATGGGGCTACCGGAAAACAGCGCACGAAAGGCCGCGTCACCCAATGCGGCCAAATCCGCCAGTTTTGGCGCGGTAAGTTCAGCCCGCGGTGCAAAGGCGGGTTCTTCATGCGCGGCGGCGAATTTATTCCATGGGCAGACCGCCAGGCAATCATCGCAGCCATAGATGCGATTGCCCATGGGCTTGCGGAATTCTTCCGGGATCGGGCCGTGATGTTCGATGGTCAGGTAGGAAATGCAGCGTCGCGCATCCAGGCGATAGGGCGCGGGGAATGCCTTGGTTGGGCAGATATCAAGGCAGCGCGTGCAGCTTCCGCAATGATCATCCTCAGGCGCCTCGGGGCTGAGATCGAGCGTAGTGTAAATTTCACCGAGGAACAACCATGAACCATGGGTGCGGGAGACAAGATTGGTATGCTTGCCCTGCCAGCCCAAACCCGCCTGCTGCGCGAGTGGTTTTTCCATCACCGGCGCGGTATCCACAAAAACCTTGACGCCAGCATCGGCGTAGGCAGTCACGATCCAACGTGCCAGCGCCTTCAGGCGCTTTTTGACCACATCATGATAATCGCGATTGCGCGCATAGACGCTGATTGTCGCGCGGTCCCGCCAAGCGAGGCTTTTCAGCGGATCGGTCTCAGGCGCATAGGATAGGCCAAGCGCGATCACGCTTCGTGCTTCCGGCCACAGCGCACGCGGATCGGCGCGTTGGTCGACGCGGGCTTCCATCCAGCCCATGCCGCCATGCATGCCGGCAGCGAGAAATGCCTGCAGCCTTTCGCGCACCTCTGGCCCCAGCCGCGCCGGGGCGAAGCCAATGGCTTCGAAGCCGAGGCGCGTGGCCTCCGCCCTGATGGCGTCAGCCGCGCCCACGATAGGGCTGCACTTCCTGCGCCGGGATCCAGACCGCTTCCGGCGGAGCGCCGCTTTGCCAGAAGACATCAATCGGAATGCCACCGCGCGGATACCAATAGCCCCCGATGCGCAGCCAATGCGGCGTGAGCAAGCCCATCAGGCGCTGCGCGATATCCAGCGTGCAGGCTTCGTGGAAGGCGCCATGATTGCGGAAGGAAGCAAGATAGAGCTTGAGCGATTTGCTTTCCACAATCCAGGCATCGGGCACGTAATCAATCACCAGATGCGCGAAATCCGGCTGGCCCGTGAGCGGACAGAGTGAGGTGAATTCCGGCGCGGTGAAGCGGATGCAATAACGCAGGCCAGGATGCGGATTGCCGACACGTTCCAGCACCGCCTGTTCCGGGCTTTGCGGTTGCGTGGCCGCCTGGCCAAGCTGTGTCAGATGCGACAGATCACTCATGCTGCATTTTCCTTTTCCGCCTGCCACCCGGCTTCGATGCGCGCGGCTGTACCGGCAAGATCGCCCGCCAGAATACCGGCGCGGAGTTCCGCCATCAGGTCCTGATAGTATTGGATATTGTGCCACGTCAGCAGCATTGGCCCCAGCATTTCATTCGCCTTGAAGAGATGATGTAAATAGGCACGCGAATGGTTGCGGCAAGCGGGGCAGGCGCAGCCGGGATCGAGCGGGCGGTTATCCTCGGCATGGCGGGCGTTGCGGATATTGATCACGCCGCCCCGTGTATAGGCGCGCCCGGTGCGGCCCGAACGCGTTGGCATGACGCAATCAAACATATCTATGCCGCGCCGGACCGCGCCGATCAAATCAGAAGGCGTACCAACCCCCATGAGATAGCGTGGCCTGTCGGTCGGCAGCAGCGGCGTGGTGCATTCCAACGTGGTGAACATGGCTTCCTGGCCCTCACCCACGGCAAGGCCACCCACCGCATAGCCTTCAAAGCCAATGCCCGTGAGTGCAGCGACACTTTCGGCGCGCAAATCAGGGAAAACGCTGCCCTGGACAATGCCGAACAAGCCATGCCCCGGCCTTGGCACGAAGGCTTCGCGGCTGCGCGCGGCCCAGTGCATGGAAAGCCGCATGGAAGTCGCGGCCTGCTCATGTGTCGCGGGAAAGGGCGTGCATTCGTCAAAGCACATGGTCACATCAGCGCCGAGCAAATGCTGGATTTCCACACTGCGTTCTGGTGTCAGGCGATGGCGTGATCCATCCACATGGCTTTGGAAGGTGACGCCATCCGCGTCCATCTTGCGCAAGCCTGCCAGCGACATGACTTGGAAGCCACCGGAATCGGTCAGGATTGGCCCGTGCCAATCCATGAAGCGATGCAGACCGCCCAGCCGAGCGATGCGTTCAGCGCCAGGGCGCAACATAAGATGATAGGTATTGCCGAGCACCATGCGCGCACCGGTCGCGCGCACCGCATCCGCGGTCATGGCCTTCACCGTGCCGGCAGTGCCAACAGGCATGAAGACGGGGGTGGGCACCGTGCCATGGGCCGTGTGCAAAATACCTGCACGCGCGGCGCCATCCTGGGCTTCATGCTGCCAGGTAAGTGTCATGGTGCGTCGCCCGCGCGAAACAGCAGGGAAGAATCACCGTAGGAATAGAAGCGATAACTCTGTGAAATAGCATGGGCATAGGCGGTGCGCATGCGCTGATCACCAGCAAAGGCGCAAACCAGCATGAACAGCGTGCTGCGCGGCAGGTGGAAATTCGTCATCAGCGCATCGGCGCTGCGGAAGGTATGGCCCGGCAGCAGATACAAATCCGTGAGGCCGCGAAAGGGCGTGATGCTGCCATCCGGTTGCACCGCGCTTTCCAATAGCCGCAAGGCGGTCGTGCCGATGGCGATGATGCGCCCACCCACCGCGCGCGTCGCATTCAATTGCGCGGCAGCTTCCGGAGTGATTTCACCCCATTCCTCATGGAGTTTATGCGCCCGCGCATCATCGGTGCGCACCGGCAGGAAAGTGCCGGCGCCGACATGCAGCGTGACGGTCACGCGCTTCACACCGCGCGCATCAAGGGCTTGCAGCAGGGCTTCGGTGAAATGCAGGCTTGCGGTGGGTGCGGCGACGGCACCAGGGCGGCGCGCAAAAATCGTTTGATAATCACTGGTATCTTCGGCGGTCGGGCCTTCGGGGCGGCCGATATAGGGCGGCAGGGGGACCTCTCCCGCCTTTTCCAAGGCAGCGGCAAGCCGCGCCTGATCAGGGCCGAAATCCAGCCGCGCGGCGCCGCCTTCGGGATCATCAAGCACGCGCGCGGTGCAATCCTCAGCGCCTTCAATTGCTATCTCGTCCCCAGCCTTGAGGCGGCGGGCGTTGCGAATCAGCGCATGCCAAATGCCAGCTTCCTCATGCCGGTTCAGCATGATTTCAACCCGCGCCTGGCCGCGCCTGGCATGAAGCCGCGCAGGGATCACGCGCGTGTCATTCACCACCATGACATCAGAGGGGCCAAGCAAAGCGGGCAGATCGCGCACGCCACGATCTTCCAGGCCATCCGGGCGCACGATCAGCATGCGCGCCGCATCGCGCGGGCGGATGGGCGCCTGAGCGATCAGATGTTCAGGGAGGATGAAATCATAATCATCCAGCCGCAAAGGGGTTTGTTGAGCCAGCACGCGGGGGCGGTAGCGCGAAGCCGCCCGGCGTGCAACCGGGCAGCCCCGGTGCTGCGGGCGTTATTCGGCGGAACGCAGGCCAGTTGCTTCGATCAGGCTGCGGAATTTCTCACTTTCCGCACGCGAAAAAGCGGCGAAATCGGCACGGTTACGATACAGGATGGGCTGGGCCACGCGCTTCATGCCTTCAATGAAGCCTTCTGCCTTCACTGCCCTTTCACAGGCGGCTTCCAGCCGCGCCATGATGGGTTCCGGCGTGCCTGCAGGGGCGTAAAGCCCGCTCCAGATCGTGTAGACCAAGTCATGGCCTTCTTCACGCATGGTCGGCACATCGGGGAAGTCCGGATTGCGTGCTTCGGTCAGGAAGGCAATCGGGTGGAGATCATATTGGCGGATCAACAAGGTCTGGTCGGTGAAAAGCTGCAATTGCCCCTGTTGAAAGGCGACCATCACCTCACCCGAACCACGAAACGGCACGTGGTTCATTTGGATATTCGCCGCGCGCATCAGCGCCACCATGGAGATATGCGGAATGCTGCCAGCGCCGGTAGAGGCGAAGGGCATACCGCCATTCTCGGCCCGCGCACGCGCAATCACATCAGCCACGCGCTTCATGCCGGAATTTTTCGGTGTCATCATAATGACCGGGCTATCAGCCACCTGGCAGATCGCCGCGAGGTTTTCGAGCCGATATGTCAGGTTGCTGCGAAAATGCGGCTGGATGGCGATGGGGCCAATCGGGGAGAGCAAAAGGGTCTGCCCATCGGGCCGCGCGCGCGCAACCTCCGCCGTGCCGATGGTGCCGCCCGCACCCACCACATTGCGCACCACGACAGGCTGGCCGAGAGCGGCCGCCATATCATTCTGCATCAGCCGCGCGACGATATCCGATGGTCCGCCGGCGGAGAAATTCACCACCATTGAGATTTGTGCCATGGCAGGCACAGCCCAAGCCCAGAGCAGCGCCGCAAGCACCGGAAGCGATTTCCGCATCTGTTTCCCCCCGCCCGCTTGTCGGCGCGGGCTGATACAGGCAGGCTAAACCCAGAAAGCAAGGGAAGGGAAGCGCCATGGCTGAGACCATGACAGGGGCGCAATGGCTGGCCGGCAGCATCGCGGCCTCAGGCCATACGCATGTGTTTTTCGTTGATGCGGTCTTGCGGTGGACCCTATTGGCGCTGGGCGATGCCGGGGTGCAGCCCGTATTGGCGCATACCGAAAAAGCTGCGGTCTATATGGCGGATGGCTATGCGCGGGTATCGGGCAGGCCGGGGATTGTCGCGGCGCAATCGGTGGGCGCAGCAAACCTCGCAGCCGGATTGCAGGATGCCTATTTGTCGCGCGCGCCGATCATTGCGCTGACGGGGCGCAAGGTGCCGGCGCATCAGCATCGCAATGCCTATCAGGAAGTGGATCACGCGCCGCTTTTCTCACCTGTCACCAAAATGCAGACAGATGTCGCGGATGCGCCCGATCTGCCGCGGGTGCTGCGTCAGGCTTTTGCCGCATCCGTCGCGCTGCCGCCGCGCCCGGTGCATCTTGATCTGTTCGGGCTACAGGCTGAGGTGATTGAGAATGGCAAGGTTTCCGCACCTATCGCTGATTTTTCTGCCTTCCGCATGCCGATGCATCGCCCAGGGCCGGATATGGCAGCGATTGAAGCGGCAGCGCGCGCGCTGCTGGCGGCACCCAAGGTTGCGATTGTGGCGGGTGATGCGGCGGCACTTTCGGGCTGCGGCGCGGAAGTGCTGAGGGTGGCGGAAGCCCTCGCCGCACCGATTGCCACCGCACTTGGCGCGCGCGGGATGATTTCAACGCGCCATCCGCTGCATATCGGCGTGGCTGGCGCCTATGCTGCGCCGCCGGCCAATCGCATTCTGCATGAGGCTGATTTGATTCTGTTTGTGGGCGCCGATACCGGCGATATGCTGACGAATTACTGGCGCACGCCGGTGGCAGGTGCCACGGTTGTGCAGATTGATGCTGACCCGCATGAATTTGACCGGTCCTACCCCGCGGCGGTTGCGGTGCAGGGTGATCCGCGTGCGGCGCTGGCGGCTTTGGCTGCGGCGCTCGGTAAACCTAAACGCGATGGTGCTTATCTGGCATCCGCACAAGCACAAATGACAGCCTGGCGCGCGGAAATGGCGCCGCGTTTCGCAAGCGATGCCAAGCCGATTGATCCCGCGCGGCTTGCGGCGGAAATCACCGCCGCCCTGCCCGCTGATGGGATTCTGGTGGCGGATACAGGCTATTCCGGCATTTGGACCGCGACCATGGTGGATCTGGAACCGGGCCAAAGTTATTTGCGCGCGGCGGGATCACTCGGCTGGTCTTTCCCAGCCGCACTTGGTGCGAAATGCGCGGCACCTGATCGGAAAGTTGTCTGCTGGTCCGGTGATGGCGCGCTTTATTATCACCTGGCAGAATTGGAAACAGCGCGGCGGCGCGGCATTGCCGTGACGCTGGTGGTGAACAACAATTCTGGCTTCGGCCAGGGCTGGCCGAATTTCAAGCGCAGCGCGGGCAATCGCCCTGGTGCGGCGGAAGAAATCCTGCGCTTTGGACCCACGGATTTCACCGCGGTTGCGCGATCCTTCGGGCTGAATGGCATTCGCGTGGAACGACCGGAAGATATCGGCCCCGCGCTGCGCGAAGCCATGGCCTCACCAGAAACAGTGGTGGTGGATGTGGTGACGGATATTGAAGCACGCGCGCCCGCACCCTGGGCGCCGGAAGGAGCATGAAGATGACACGCGTTGCCGTTCTTGGCGCTGGCACCATGGGCCATGCGCTGGCGCTGGTTTTTGCCCTTGGCGGGCATCAGGTGCGCCTGACTGACAATAACCCCGAAACCCTGCACCGCGCTCAGGGCCTGATGGAAAAGGCCCTGGCAACACTGGCCGAAGCGGGCGAAGCGCCAGAAGGCTGGACTTCCGCCCATTTGGCTCAGGCCATCACGCGGCATGAGGATTTGCGCGAATGCGTTGATGGCGCCGAGTTGATTGTCGAAGCAGTGGTGGAAAACCCTGATGTGAAGCGCAAGCTTTACGCGGAATTGGACAGGTTGGCGCCGGCGGAGGCGATCATCGCGTCCAATACATCCTATCTGGATATCTTTCCGCTGATGCCGGCTGCGCGGCAGAGAAAGACGCTAATCGCGCATTGGTATACGCCGCCCTATCTGGTGGATTTGGTGGATATTGTCGCCGGGCCGGAAACCGATCCGGCGGCGGTGGAGATGGTCCGCAAGCTTTGCGCCGATATGGGCAAGAAGCCGATTGTGATGCGCAAATTCATCCCCGGCTATATCGCCAATCGCATCCAATCCGCGATTGGGCTTGAAGTGCAGAAACTGCTGGATGAGGGGGTGGCAGATGCGGCGGAAATAGACGCTTCCATCATCCATGGCATTGCGCTGCGCCTGCCGATTCTGGGCGTGCTCGCCAAGGCGGATTTCACCGGCTTGCCGATGATGCAATTGGCACTCAAGAACCGCATGTATGAACCACCACCGGTGCGCGGGCATAGCGAATCGCTGGACAAGCTGATCACCGAAGGCAAGACCGGTGTGATGTCCGGCGCTGGCTTTTATGATTGGGGCGGCAAGGATCCCGCGACTTTGTTTGAGGATCGGGACCGTCGTCTCCTCGCGCTACGCAAGGCGCTGCGCGAAATTGGAACCCTGGCAGGAATGGAGCGTGACCAATGACCGCAAGCTATGATCTGAAAGGCAAGACCGCGCTGGTAACGGGGGGTGCTTCCGGCATTGGCCTCGCGACCGTCGAAATGCTGGCCGCCAATGGCTGCAAGGTCGCCATCAACTATTTGGCGGGGGATGAACGTGGCGCGGCTGAAGTGGCGCGACTGCGCGCCATAGGGCGGGATGTGATCGCCGCACCTGGCAATGTCGCCGATGCTGTGGACTGCAAACGCATGGTTGAACAGGCGGTCGCTGATCTCGGCCGTTTGGATTATCTGGTGAATAATGCCGGCACGCCGGGGACAAAAACCACGATTGCGCCCAATGAATTTGACCGCTTGACGGAAGAATTATGGGATACGGTGTTGCAGGTTAATCTGCTTGGTGTGTTTCGCTGCACCAAGGCAGCGGCGCCGGCCTTACGCGCCGCTGGTGGTGCGGTGGTGAGTGTGGCATCCATCGCCGGGCTTAATCATGCTGGGTCTTCCATGGCCTATGGTGCGACCAAGGCGGGGGTGGTGAGCCTGACCAAGAATCTCGCGCGCGGTCTGGCACCGGAAGTGCGCGTGAATGCCGTGGCGCCGGGCGCAGTGGACTCCACCTGGATGATCGAATGGACCGAAGAACAGCGCCGCGGCAGCATTGATAAGGCGCTGCTCAAGCGGCGCTGCACCACGGCGGATTTGGCGGAAGTGATGGTGTTTCTGCTGGCGGGCGCGGCCATGGTGACTGGGCAGACCATTGTGGTGGATGGGGGGCTGACCCTGAATTGAATTGCTTCAATGGCTCCGCACCCGCGACCTTGCGGGCCGGCCGGGGCCGCTGAAGGCGGCCAGCGTGGCCAGGTGGCTGCTATGGTCAGCGTCCCGCAATGGCAGGCGAAGCAACCTGCCTTGCGCGTCGCGCATATGGAGTTCAGCGCCGGCGCTGGTTTCAAGCAGCGCAACACAGGTGAAAGCCGCTTCGGCCATTTCAACGCGACGGTTGGTTTGCATGGATTTTTCACTCCTTAGAATCACGCTTGTTGTGACGCCCTTAAGAAAAGCCCACTGCGGGTTGTGGAACAGTTAACAAGAATGGTTTCCACGCGATTTTCTTGCTAAGAATTTTTTGGTATTAAGCAAAAGTAAAATTTCTCAACCAAAGGTTCCCGCCATGGTGCAGATCAATGCCGAGCGCTTCCTTGCCGATCTTCATGAGCTGCGCAAAATTGGCGCCTATAAAACCGGTGTGCATCGCCCAACCTATTCGCCGCAGGATATGGAAAGCCGGCACTGGTTGATGGAAAGGCTGCGCGAATGCGGGCTGGAAGCCAGCATTGACGGCATTGGCAATGTCTATGGCCGCCATAAGGGGCCCGGGCCGCATTTGCTGGTGGGCAGCCATATCGAAAGCCAAAACTACGCGGGCTGGCTGGATGGCGCGCTGGGTGTCATGGCCGGCGTTGCGCTGGCGCGCGCGGGCCTGCCCGTGGATGTTGCGGCCTTTGCTGATGAGGAAGGGCATTTCGAAGGTGGCTTCCTGGGCAGCCGTTCCATTATTGGTGATTTGACGGAGGCGGAAATTGATCGCAGCCGCAGCCGCAATGATGGCACGCCCTTGCGTGATGCTTTGGCGGCGGCAGGGCTGGCCGGTAAGCCGCGCATGCAATTGGAACCCGGGCGGCATAAGGGTTTCTATGAAATGCATATTGAACAAGGCACGCAGCTTGAAAGCCAAGGGCTGCGCGTGGGTGTGGTGACGGGTATTGTTGCCATCTGGCAATGGCGCATTCAGTTCCAGGGCCAGCAGGATCACGCCGGCGGCACCACCATGGCAGAACGCAAGGATGCCGGGCTTTCCGCGGTGCGGTTGCTGGCCGCGATTGATCAGGAATTTCCGCGCATCTGCGGCCCGCGCAGCACCTGGACCACGGGGCGCATCAGTCTTGATCCGGGCGCGCCTTCCATTATTCCCGGAAGCGCGGATGTGCTGTTTCAGTTCCGCGATGTCTCCGTGCCCGTGCTGGAACGTATGGAAGCCGGGCTGCGCGCCTTGGTGCAGGAAAGCAACCGTCGCGAAAAATGCCCCGCAACACTCACGCAAATGAGCCGCGCTACACCCGCCATTTGCGACCCAGCCCTGATGGCCGCGCTGGAACAGGCGGCCGAGGCGCATGGGCCGGGGCTTTGGCAGCAAATGCCCTCAGGTGCGGGGCATGATGCGCAATATATTGCGCGGCTGATGCCTGCTTCCATGATCTTCGTGCCTTCCATTGGCGGCATCAGCCATCATTGGGCGGAAGACACGAAGGATGAGGATTTGGCGCTAGGCTGTCAGGTCCTGGCGAGCGCGGCGGAGAAATTTCTGGCGGGGTAAATAGCCCCGCTATTCCAGCTTGATATTCGCCTCCCGAATCACGCGGCCCCATTTTTCGGTCTCGCTGCGCAGAAAGGCTTCGGCCTGCGTGGTGGAATTGGGTTGCACCACCATGCCAAGTTGCGTGTAGCGCGAAGCGACTTCCGGGTCCTGCACCACCTCATTCAACGCAATATTGAGTTTTTCCATGATGGCAGCGGGCGTGCGGGCGGGGGCCAGGATGCAGTTCCATTCATAAGCCTCATAGCCCGCAAGCGTATCGCCAATGGCGGGCAAATCCGGGAAGGCGGCGATACGCCCGCGCCCGGTATGCGCCACGGCGCGCACGCGCCCGCCCTGCACGAAGGGCAAGGACACATTCGAATTGCTGAAGAAATAACCGACCTGCCCCGCCACCACATCGGTCAGGGCCGGGCCGCCGCCGCGATAGGGCACATGGTTCACGCTAATGCCTGCCGCGCGCGTGAATAATTCGAGCGCCAGATGCTGCGCCGATCCATTGCCCGATGACGCCCAATCCAAAGAACCAGGACGCGCCTTGGCAAGCGCAATCACTTCGCCCAAGGATTTCGGCAGCTGGTTAGGGTTCATCACCAGCAGCATCGGCACCTGCATGGGCAGGAACACCGCCTTCAGATCAGCCAGCGCATCAAAGGAAACGCGGATCAGGAAGGGATTGATCGCAAGCGGTGTTGCGTCATGCAGCAGCGTATAGCCATCAGGCGTGGCGCGTGCGACTTCCGCGGCACCAATGCTGCCGGAAGCGCCGGGGCGGTTTTCAATCACGAAGGGCTGACCGAGCTTTTGCGCGAGCTTCGGGAAAATCATGCGCGCCGTGGTATCGGCACCGCCGCCCGGGGGCCAGGGCACCACCACGCGCACCGGGCGATTGGGCCAGTCGCTACCCTGCGCTTGCGCCGACAGCGAAAGAAATGGGGAAGCCAGCAGCGCCGCAAGCGCCGCACGACGGCCAGGATTGATACGGGTCATGAAACGCCCCATCACGCCGCGCGCCGGATCAAATCCGAAGCGCGTTCGGCCAGCATCAGCACTGCCGGGTGGATGTTGGAAGACGGCACCAGCGGAAAGACCGAAGCATCCACCACGCGCAAACCCTGCACGCCGCGCACGCGCAATTCCTCATCCACCACGGAACGCTGATCCGTGCCCATGCGATTGGTGCCGCAAGGGTGATACACTGTCGTCCCGGCACTGCGGATGTAATCCAGCATTTCATCCTCGGAACCCGTATTCGGGCCGGGATATTGTTCGCTTTCGATCAAACCCGCGAAGGGTTGTGTTGTTGCAATGCGCCGGCCGAGCTTGGCGGATTCCAGCATGATGCGAATATCGGATGGCGCGGTCAGGTAATTCGCGCGGATCACGGGTTTGTCCGCGACATTGGGTGAACGCAATGTCAAATCACCGCGGCTATCGGGGCGGCAGACGCAGAAATTGAAGGTGAAGCCGGGATGCTTCGCGAGTGAATTCGCCGAAGTGCCCTGATTGCCGCCCAGGCTGAAATTGACGAATTGGAACTGCACTTCGGGTTCTTCAGACCCCGGCAGAACGCGTGCAAAAAGGCTTGCTTCCGAAGCGCCCACCGCCATCTGGCCTTTGCGCCGCAGCGCCCATTCCAAGCCAAGCCCGGCGGCGCGGATTGGGTTCGCCATGATTTCATTCAGCGTCCCGCAAGGCTTGGTGCGAAAGGCAAAGCGCACCATGAAATGATCCTGCAAATTCTTGCCAACTTCCGGTGCATTCACCTGCACCTGAATGCCCATCTCCCGCAGCGCATTTGCCTCACCAATGCCAGACAGCATCAGCATTTTCGGGCTTTCAATCGCGCCGGAAGAAAGGATCACCTCCCGCCGCGCGCGATAGGTTTCCTCACCCGACGGGCCGCGCACCACCACGCCAACGGCGCGGCCATTTTCGATCAGGATGCGCTGGCCCAGGCGTTCGGTTTCCACGCGCAGATTGGGCCGCTTCAAGGCTGGGCGCAGATAAGCCACCGCCGGGCTCCAGCGCCTTCCGCGATGCACATTCAATTGATTGGGCGCGACCCCTTCATACCATTCGCCATTATTGTCGCGATTGCGGGTGAAGCCCAGCTTGACGCAGGCTTCCACAAAGGCGCGACAGCCAGGCGATGGTTCCGGGACTTCGCCGATCTGCATCGGGCCATCCTTGCCGCGATACTCGCTCTCCGGCCCCGCGAAGCTTTCCAGGCGCTTGAAGTAGGGCAGGCAGTCTTCATAGGACCAGCCGCGCGCGCCGGATTGCGACCAGCGATCATAATCGCGCGGGCTGCCGCGCAAAAACACCAGCCCATTGACGCTGCCTGAACCGCCAATCACGCGCCCGCGCGGCCAATAGACGCTGCGCCCGCCAAGCTCCCCTTCCGCTTCGGTCTGGTAGTTCCAATCGAATTTCTTCGTCACATAAAGCCGCGCAAAGCCCATTGGGATATGGATCCAGGGGTTGCGATCCCAGGGGCCGGCTTCCAGCAATGTAACGCTTGTGGCCGGGTTCTCGGAAAGGCGAGTCGCCAAAACACAACCGGCCGACCCCCCACCCAGAATGACATAATCCGATTCGTGCTGCGCCATGGCGGCCTTCCCCCTTTGCTTCTAAGCCGATCATGCCATTACCCCTCGGCAAGCCGCAATCTCGGTCTATATGAGGGGAATGGAACTTTCCTCGATTTTCGGCTTTCTGGGCTTTTTGGGCGCCAGCGTGGCGGCGGCCATGTCAGGTGCCGTTTTCACCCCCGGCCCCTGGTATGATGCTCTGACCAAGCCGCGCTGGTGCCCGCCGAATTGGCTATTCGCCCCGGCCTGGGCGGTGCTGTTCCTGATGATCGCCATCGCAGGCTGGCTGATCTGGGAGGCTGCGGGCTTTGCCGGCGGCGCCCTGGCGCTTGGGCTTTTCGCGCTGCAATTGGTGCTGAATGCCGCCTGGTCCGGCATTTTCTTTGGCATGCGGCGGATGGATTTGGCCTTCGCCGAGCTTTGCCTGCTGTGGCTTTCCATCCTGGCCTGCATCATCGTCTTTTGGGCGATTGACATTCGCGCCGCGTTGCTGATGGTGCCCTATCTGGCCTGGGTCAGCTTTGCCGGCGCGCTCAATTTCACCATGTGGCGCTTGAATCCAGACCTGGCGCGGTGATTGCCTTGCCCCTTATCGCCTGAACGGCGCTATGCCATCATTCGAATTCAGGGCCTGACAGGCGCAAGGGGTAGTAACATGACCGAAACCATGAAGGCAGCGGTAGTGACCGCGGAGGGCGTGAGGGTGCAGCAAGCGCCGCGCCCGGTACCGGGGCCGGAACAAGTGCTTGTGCGGGTGCGCGCCGCGGGCCTCAACCGGGCTGATCTGGGGGTTGCGGCGGGACATGCGCATGGGCGCATGGGCGGTGCCGGCACCGTCCTCGGGCTGGAATTCGCCGGTGAGGTTGCCGCCGTGGGCGCGGGTGTTTCCGGCATCAAGCCCGGCGATCGCGTGATGTGCGCGGGTTCGGGCGGCTATGCGGAATATGCCATTGCCGATATGGGCCGTGTGCAGCCCGTGCCGGATCGGAACATGTCCTGGGAAGAAGCCGCGACTTTGCCGGTGGCACTTTCCACCATGCATGATGCGCTGATTTCCAATGGCCGTTTGGCCAAGGGCGAAGCGGTGCTGATCCTGGGCGCTTCCAGCGGTGTTGGGCTGATGGGCATGCAGATTGCGAAATATATGGGCGCGGGGCTGGTGATTGGCACCTCCACCAATGCCGAAAGGCGGGCGCGGTTAAAGGACTTCGGCGCGGATCATGCGGTGAACACCAATGACGCGGATTGGGCCGATCAGGTGCTGGCACTGACCGAAGGACGCGGGGTGCAGCTGGTGATTGACCAGGTCTCGGGCGGCACCATCAATGCCGCCATGCGCGCCACCGCCATTCTGGGCCGCATTGTGAATGTCGGGCGGCTTGGCGGGATGCATGGTGATTTCGATTTTGATCTGCACGCCACGCGCCGGATTGCCTATATCGGTGTCACGCATCGCACGCGCAGTATCGCCGAAATCCGTGAGGAAGAACGCGTCGCGCGGCGGGATTTGCGCAAGGGCGTGGATGAAGGCGTATTCCGCCTGCCGATTGATCGAGTTTTTGCGCTTGATCAGGCGGTTGAAGCGCTAGCGCATATGAAGGCCAATGCGCATCTTGGCAAAATCATCCTGAAAACCTGAAGGAAACCCCCATGGCACGCGACGCAAGCCTGATCATTCGTGGTGGCACGCTGGTGGATGGCACGGGTGCGCCGCCCTATGAGGCCGATATCGCGATCGGCGATGGGCGGATTCTGGAAATCGGCAAAATCTCGGCCCGCGCGCCGGAGGAGATTGACGCCAAAGGGCTGATCGTCACGCCTGGCTTTGTTGATATTCATACCCATTACGATGCCCAAGCGACCTGGAGCAGCCGACTGCTGTCTTCTTCCATCAATGGCGTGACGACCGCGCTGCTCGGCAATTGCGGCGTGGGCTTCGCGCCCTGCCGGCCGGATCGGCGCGATATGCTGGTGAAGCTGATGGAAGGCGTGGAGGATTTGCCGGAGGTTGTGCTGACCGAAGGCCTGCCCTGGAATTGGGAAAGCTTCCCCGAATATATGGATGCGCTTGATGCGCGGCCCTTCGACATGGATGTTGCCGCCATGGTCACGCATGCGCCATTGCGCGTGCATGTGATGGGTGAGGCAGCGGAAGCCCATGCGGTGGCCACGCCTGAGCAATGCGCGGAAATGGCGCGGCTGACCGCGGAAGGTTTGGCCGCGGGCGCGCTTGGCTTTTCAACATCGCGCGCCATTGCGCATCGCACCTTGGATGGGCGGCATATCCCAACCCTTGGCACGCCAGAGGCCGAACTTGAAACCATCGCGCGCGCCATTCGCGCCCAGGGTTCCGGCTGGATGCAGGTGATTTCGGATTTTGATGATCCGGAAGATGAATTCGCGCGTCTGCAACGTATCGCCGCGGCGTCCGGGCGGCCAATGACATTCTCGCTATTGCAACGGGAATCCAAGCCGGGGCTATGGCGCTGGCTTCTCGATAAGGTGGAAGCGGCGCATGAGGCCGGCGTGCCGATGTATGGCCAGGTGATGGGCCGGCCGGTTGGCTTGATGTTCGGCTTTGAGCTTTCGCAGCACCCCTTCCTGATGCGCGCTTCCTATCAGGCGATTGCGCATTTGCCATTTGAACAGCGCATCGCTGCTTTGCGCGACACAGCCTTGCGCGCGCGCATTATTGCGGAGCCCACGGAAGACCCGGCTTTGCGTGTGCGGCTGAATAATTGGGAGAAAATCTTCGCGTTGGGTGAGCCACCGGATTATGAGCCTCCGCCGGAAAAATCAGTTGCAGCGATGGCAGCCGCGCGCGGCATGGACCCGGCGGCGCTTTGCTATGATTTGATGATGGAACAGGATGGCCGCGCCATTCTGAACCGGCCCATCCTGAACTATGCCGATGGAGATTTGACCGCCATTCGAAATATGGTGACGCATCCGCATACACTGATGGGGCTTGGTGATGGCGGCGCGCATGTTGGCTATATCTGCGATGCATCCTGCATGACCTATATGCTGGTGCATTGGGCGCGGGATCGCGCGCGCGGGCCGCGCCTGCCGCTGGAATTCGTGGTGAAGCGCATTTCGCGTGACAATGCGCATGCGCTTGGCCTCAAGGATCGCGGCGTGCTGGCACCGGGCAAGAAGGCCGATATCAATGTGATTGATTTCGGCCGGCTGGCGTTGGAGATGCCGAAAATGCATTACGATCTGCCCGCCGGCGGCAAGCGGCTGATCCAGAAGGCTGATGGCTATGTCGCCACCATCGTCGCCGGGACACCGGTTTATCGCGAAGGTGAGGCAACCGGCGCGCTGCCTGGCCGTTTGGTGCGGGGCGCGAAGGCAGCGTGACGGTTTAGCCGACCGCGTCCGGCAAGCCCGCCCAGATTTCATCAAGGCTGAGCGGGCGCGCCATCAATCCCTGATCGGCGCACCAACGTGATGCCAATTCCAGCGCCGGGTTCAGCGCGGCGCGGCTGCGTGGCGCCGTACCGGCAGCGTTGAATTGGCGCAGCACTTCAGCCACCAAAGCGGCATCCCGCGCATAGGCACCCTTCATCACCACAAGATGGTTGACGGGCTTGAAGCCATAGCGCGCCTGAAATGCCGCCCCGGCTGCGGCAGGGTCTGGGAAGACCGTGCGCACATCATCACCGGCGGGTAGTTCAAAACCCATAATGGCAGCATCAAGCGCGCCGCTTTCAAACATGCCATTCAGCGTTTCGTTGGCGCTGGCACGCTGCACCCAGGGCGGATCGCGGAAGCTTGGTTCATGCGCGTCTTCAAACGTCACCCAGCGCATCGCATCGGCGCGCAGCCCAAAGCTTTCCTGCAAGACGCCTCTGATCCACATGCCGGTGGTTTGGCTATAGGCGCGCACGCCCACACGCTTGCCGGCCAAATCGGCGGGGCTTTCAATGCCCCTCCCTGCGCGGCAGAACATCGCCGTTTCCTGAAAGCGTTCCGCCACCACCAATGGCAGCAGCACCAAATCGCGCCCGGCGGCCTTCGCCATCAGAAAAGTCGCAATCGCCATTTCGCTGATATCAAAACGCCCTTCGCGCACCATGGGCGCGAAAGCCTTGCTGATCGGCTTCACCACCTGCATCGCAAGTTTAAGGGTTTCACTTGCGGTCTCTCCGCGATGCAGCGCCATGGTATGCGGGTAATCATCCACGCAAATGGAAAGTGTGGCGGCATTCATGCGCCAATCTCCTCAAAGAAAGCATCCACCAAGGCGTTAAAGGCGCTCGCGCGCTCAAAATGGCCGGAATGGCCAGCCTTATGCAGCACGGCATAGCGCGCGCCTGGAATGGCGCTGGCCATGGCGCGGGCGGCGAAAGGGGGCAGCACGATATCTTCCTCGCTTGGGATGAATAGCAGCGGGCATAGCGCGGCGGCGAAGGATTCGGGCGCGCGGTTGCGCCCGGCATGCAGGCGCGCGCGCACCGCTTCGCGATCAAAGCCGCCCGTCAGGCCATAGACATGGTTATAGAGGTGATAAAGGGCGGGCTGTTCTGCCGCCATGCGCGCGCCAGCCGCCGGGTTGATATTGCGCTTGAGCCCGGCTTCACGCGCCGCCGCACTCTCTTCCTGCCAGGTTTTCAGGCGTGATCGTTCGGGTTCGCGCATCTTTTGCGGATCGAGCGTACCGGTAGTGGCACCCAGCACCAGCGCCTTCACGCGCCCGGGGCGGAGCAGCGCATATTCAACACCGGTCCAGCCACCCATGGATTGGCAAATGATGCGAATATCGCCAAGGCCGAGTTCATCCACCAAAGCTGCCAGATCGGCGGCATAGGCCGCAGGATCAGGCCCTTCCGCCGGCGCAGTGGAAGGGAAAAAACCGCGATGCGAAAACGCCACGCAAGTATAACGCGGCGCGAAATGCGCGACCTGCTGCCACCAGGACATGAGATTGCCGCCGAGCCCATGCGCGAAGACAATGGCCGGGCCTTGGCCTGTGACCTCGTAACGGATGCGCGCATCAGGGCGTTCGATCCAGCCGGCATGGCGCGGTGGGGCGGTGAAATCTGCTGGGTTGGTCATGGCGGTCTGCTCCCCAAGGCTTGCCCGGCATCATGGGCCAAAATGCCCCGCCTGTCTTGGGCTGGCGCGGCGGCCAAAGCTTGCTAGGATTCGGCTTGAAAAGCATGAGGAAGCAACCATGGCGCAAGCGGATGCCGATACCTTCGATTACGTGATTGTGGGTGCCGGGGCGGCGGGGTCCATCCTCGCGGCACGGTTGACGGAAGACCCGGAAACCACCGTCTGCGTATTGGAAGCCGGCCCGCCCGATACCAACCCCTTCATCCATATTCCTGCTGGTTTCATCAGGGCTTTGGTGAACCCCGATATCACCTGGCAATTCAGCACCGAGCCCACGGAAAACACCGCCGGGCGCCGTGTGAAGACCGTGCAGGGGCGCACGCTGGGAGGCGGTTCTTCGATCAATGGCATGATCTATAATCGCGGCCAGCCGGGGGATCAGGATAGCTGGGCGCAGCGCGGTAATCGCGGCTGGGGCTATGCGGATTGCCTGCCCTATTACAAGCGGAGCGAAAAGCGCCTTGGCTTTGGTGAGGAACGCCGCGGGCGTGATGGTGGTGTACCCGTGACGGACATGGATTGGTTCAATCCCGTATCGGAAGCCTTTATCGCCGGCTGTGTTGCCGCCGGCATTCCGCGCAACCCGGATTACAATAACGGCAATCAGGCCGGCGTTGGCTATTTTCAGCGCGCCATTCATCGTGGCCGGCGTGTCTCGGCCGCGCGCGGCTTTCTACATCCTGCCATGGCGCGCAAGACGCTTGATGTGCGCACCAATGCGCGCGCCTGCGGGATTATTCTGGAAGGCAAGCGTGCGGTTGGCGTGCGCTATTTGAACCAGCGCGGCGGCACACCGCGTGAAGTGCGCGCCAGGCGAGAAGTGATTATTTCTGCCGGCACCGCGAATACCGCGCGGCTCTTGCAGGTCTCCGGCATTGGTCCCGGCTGGCTATTGCAAAAGCTTGGCGTGCCGGTGCTGCATGAATTGCGTGGCGTGGGCGAGAATTTCCGCGACCATTACGCAACGCGCGTCGTGATGCGCGCCAAGCCTGGTGTCACCACGCTGAATGAATTGGCGCGCGGCGTGAAGCTGGCGGGGCAGGTGGCGCGCTGGGCGATGGGGCGGCCTTCCATCCTGGCCACCGTGCCATCGCATGTCTATGTTTTCTGGAAATCCTTTGAAGGGTTGGATCAGCCCGATCTGCAATGCGTCTTCACACCTGGTTCCTATGCGGAAGGCAAGGTCTATGTGCTGGATGATTATCCGGGCGTCACCGCCGGCGCCTGGCAGCATCGGCCAGAAAGTATTGGCTGGGTGCGCGCAAAGACTGCCGATGTATTTGATGATCCCGAAATCCAGCCGAATTATTTGTCTGATCCCATGGATCGTCGTGTGCATCTGGGTGGCATTCGGCTGATCCGGCGCTTGCTCAATACGCCCGAACTCAGCCCCTTCCTGGAAGCTGAAACCCTGCCCGGCCCGCATATCGATTCCGATGATGAATTGATGGATTTCGCGCGACGCAATGGGTCCACCACCTATCATCTGATCGGCACGGCGCGCATGGGTCCCAATACGGACCCGACCGCGGTGGTGGATGATCGGCTGCGCGTGCATGGGCTGGAAGGCTTACGCGTGGTGGATGCCTCTGTGATGCCGAATATGACCTCGGCCAATACCTATGCCACCACCATGATGATTGCGGAAAAGGCATCGGATTTCATTCGTGGCCGCCCGCCCTTGGAGCCGATGTTGTAGAATCGGGAGGAAATGACAATGGAATTGCCGCTGCACGGCATGCGCGTAATTGAAGTGGGGCAGGCTTTGGCCGGGCCCCTCGCCGGTGTGATCATGGCCGATATGGGTGCCGATGTGATCAAGGTGGAAAAGCCCGATGGTGGCGATGATGCGCGCGCCTGGGGGCCTCCCTTCGGGCCGGATGGCGAAACCTCGCTCTATTTCCACGGTCAGAATCGCAACAAGCGTTCCATCACGCTCGATCTGAAAAAGCCCGAAGATGTTGAAGCGCTGCACAAGCTGGTGGAGAGCGCTGATGTGCTGATCCAGAATCTGCGCCCCGGCGTGGTGGATGAAATCGGCATCGGGCCGGAAGCGATGCTGAAGCGGCATCCTCGGCTGGTGTATTGCTCGATCTGGGCCTTTGGTCATGAAGGGCCTATGCGGTTGAAACCCGGTTTTGATCCGCTGCTGCAAGCCTATGGTGCCATGATGTCTGTCACGGGCCGGCCGGAAGACCCGCCGACTTTTTGTGGCGCTTCGATCAATGACAAGGCGACGGGCATGTTCTGCGTGATTGGTGCCTTGGCGGCTTTGCGCCAGCGCGACCGCACCGGCAAGGGCTGTCTGGTGGATACATCACTATTTGAAAGCGCCGTGCATTGGGTGGAAGGGCATGTGAATAATCATGTGGCGAGCGGCGACATCCCCAAACGCCATGGCACGGGCGGCGCGGTGATTGTGCCCTATCAGGTGTTTGATACCGCTGACCGGCCGCTCTGCCTCGCTGCCGGGAATGATCGGCTTTGGGCGCGGTGCGCGAAGGTGCTCGGCCATCCGGAATGGGCGAGCGATGCGCGCTTCGCGACCGGCCCCGCGCGCGTGCGCAACAAGGCAGCACTTTTGCCCCTGATTGCGGAAGCGTTGCGCTTGCAGCCACGCGATCATTGGCTGGCCGCGCTGGAAGCCGAGGGCGTGCCGAGCGGCCCCGTGAATGACATTGCGGAGCTTGCGGCAAGTCCGCAATTTGCTGCCATGAACATGATGCAAAGCCTGCCGGAAGGCGGCCCGCGCGTGGTTGGTTTGCCGATTTCCTTCAATCGTCGTCGACCGCTTTCCCGCCGCCCGGCGCCGCGCATCGGCCAGCATAATCAGGAGATTTTGGGGCGGCCCTGACGCTGCCCAAACACCCTGGACTTTGAAGGGGTGTCGCGATACCAGCCTTGCAGCAGCAAGCAAAGGCAGAATCCCCCATGCCCCTTCCCAGCCGTTTCTGGCAGGACCTCACCTGGCCGGATTTTCGCGCCCTTCCCGCCAATACCGTCGCGGTTTTGCCGGTGGGTGCCACTGAGCAACACGGCCCGCATTTGCCGGTGGCGGTGGATACCGCGATCAATCAGGGGATTGTCGCGCGCACGCTGAAAGTAATCCCCGATGATCTGCCGGTACTGGTGCTGCCAACGCAAGCGGTTGCGCTTTCGGTGGAGCATCTACGCTTTCCCGGCACCATCACCACCAGCGCGGAAACATTGCTCGCGCTGGTCTGCGATATCGGCGCTTCGGTGGCGCGCGCCGGCGTGAAGCGGTTGGTGTTTTTGAACAGCCATGGCGGCAATGTCTCGGCGCTTGATATCGCGGCGCGGCGGTTGCGCATTCAGCATGGGCTTTTCGTGGTGAATGCCATGTGGGCGCGCATGGGCAAGCCTGAAGCCTTGCGCGATCCGGTGGAAGCGCGTTTCGGCATTCACGCCGGGCGCGATGAAACTGCGGTGATGCTGGCGCTGCGGCCTGATCTGGTGCGGATGGATAAGGCGCGGAATTTCGTGAGCCGCTGGCAAGGTGTTTCCGCTGATACGCCAAGCATGGCACCCGATGCAGGCGCGCCGCCGGCCTGGCAGGCGCAGGATCTTGGTGGTGCCGGCGCGGTCGGCAATGCCTCGGCCGCCACGGCAGAAATTGGCGAGGCGCTGTTGGATCACGCCGCGCAGCGTATGGCCGCGCTTTGGCAGCAGGTGGCTGGCATGGATATTGCGAATTGGCTGGAGCAGGAGTCTAATCCCGATGCCTGATATCGCTGCCTTCACCGCCGAAGTGGCCGGGCTTGAACAATCCACCGACGCCGCGCTGCTGCGCCAGAAAAGCCGCGACTTCTATTGGTATAGCCCCATCCTTAAACGCCAATTGGATGGCAAGCGCGCCGATATCTGGCTGCGTCCTCACAACGAAAACGAAGTGATGCGCATTCTGAATGCCGCGCGCCGCCATAGCGTGCCGATTACGGTGCGCGGTGGAGCAACCGGCAATTACGGCCAATGCGTGCCGCTGCATGGTGGCGCCGTGCTGGATACCACGGCCATGACGGCGCCGATTGCGCTCAAGGATGGCGTGCTGGAAGCCGAAGCCGGTGCGCGCATGATTGATCTTGACCTTTGGGCGCGCGAACGTGGCTGGGAGTTGCGGCTTTGGCCCAGCACCAAACGCACCGCGACCATTGCGGGTTTTGTCGCCGGCGGCGGTGCAGGTGTTGGCGGCATCAGCCACGGCACCATGCGCGAACGTGGCAATCTGCTGGGCGTGCGCGTGGCCACGCTGCAAGACCCGCCAGCGCTGCTTGATCTGGAAGGGGATGAGGCGAACCCGGTAAATCGCACCTATGGCACCACGGGCGTGATTACGCGCGTGCGCCTGCCGCTGACGTCAGCGCAGAATTGGCGCGATATTGCGGTGGTGTTTTCGGATTTTGCCACTGCGGGGCGCTTTGCGCTGGCGCTGGCGTTTGCTGATGGTATCCCCAAGAAAATGTGCGGTGTGTTTGATGCGCGCCTGCCGCCCTTCTTCCGCAGCATTGCGGATGTGGTGCCGGCGGATCACGCGCTGGCGCTGGTGATGGTCGCACCTTCCGGCCTTGTCGCTTTGCGCGATATGGCACGCGAACATGGCGGGCGAATTGTGGCGGATCAGGATACAGTGGCGGCTGAACGCGATCCGGAAGCAACGCCCTTTTACGAATATTGCTGGAACCACACCACGCTGCAGGTATTGAAGCGTGATCGCGGTGTCACCTATCTGCAATGCCGCTTTCCTTTTGAAGGCACTCTGGAATCGGTTGAGAAAGTGCGCGCTGCCTTCCCGGATGAGGTTTGGATGCACACGGAATGCGTGCGCTTCGGTGGGCGCACCACCATGTCTGCCCTGCCGGTCATTCGTTGGAATGGTGATGAACGGCTTGCCGAAATCATGGCTGGCTTTGAAGCCGCGGGCGCGGGCATCGCCAATCCGCATGTCATGACAATTGAAGAAGGTTCTGGCTATCGCCGCGTGCCGGGCGATCAGCTTGGTTTCAAGCGCCGCGTTGATCCTTTGGGCCTGTTCAATCCAGGCAAGATGAAAAGCTTCGACCAGCCCGAAAGTGACGCCGCATGAAGCACGATATCGCCGGCCTGATGGCCGCCCTGCCTGATATTCGCTGGGTCACGGATGCCGCGCTGGTGCGCCAGCGCAGCCGCGATTTCTTCTGGTATAGCCCCTTACTCAAGCGCCAATTGAATGGCGTAAGTGCGGATGTGGTGGCCGAAGCGCGGGATGAGGCTGATGTGGTGCGCATCCTGGCCGCCTGCCATGCGCGCCGCATACCGGTGACACCGCGCGGTGCCGGCACGGGCAATTACGGCCAGGCCATGCCTTTGCATGGTGGCGTGGTGCTTGATGTCTCGGCGCTTGACAAGCTGCTTTGGGCCAAGCCCGGCATCATGCGCGCGCAGGCCGGCGCGAAGTTGATCGCGCTTGATGAACAAACGCGCCAGCAAGTCGGCGGTGAATTGCGCTTTCATCCTTCCACCAAACGCACCGCGACCATTGGTGGCTTTGTCGCGGGCGGCTCCGCAGGTGCTGGTTCCTGCATGTGGGGGTCCTTCCGCGAACCCGGCAATGTTCTCGGCCTTCGTGTGGTGACCATGGAAGAAACACCACGCATTCTGGAATTGCGTGGTGCTGAAATTGAAAAAGCCAATCACGCCTATGGCACTAATGGCATCATCACCGAGGTAGAGATGCCCCTCGCCCCCGCCTATGAGTGGGTGGATGTGATGATGGCCTTCCCGCGCTTCATGGAAGCCGCGCGCTTTGCGGAAGCCGTGACGCTGGCGGATGGTATTGTGAAGAAGCTCGCCACCGTTGTTGCCTCCCCCGTGCCGCAGCAATGTTTCCGCCATTTCGAAGGCCGCATTCCGGCCGGGATGAGTATTGTGTTGCTGATGATCGCGGCACCCTTCCTGGAAGCTTTTGAAGCGCTGAAAGCCAAGCATGGCGCGACACAAGCGGAAATCTATCGCTGCCCCACGGAAGAAGCTGCTGTGCCGCTTTACGAATATTCCTGGAACCACACCACGCTGCAGGCACTGAAGCTTGATCGCGGCATTACCTATCTGCAAACGCTCTTTCCCCCGCCGGGCCATATGGCTTTGGTGGAAAAGATGGAAGCGCTGTTTGGTGATGAAGTGCCGATGCATCTGGAATTCGTGCGCTTCGGCGGGCATGTCACCTGCTTCGGCCTGCAATTGGTGCGTTATACCAGCGAAGAACGCCTGGCCGAAATCATTCGCATCCATGAAGCCAATGGTTGCCCGGTATTCAACCCGCATGCCTTCTCCTTGGAAGAGGGCGGCATGAAGCGCGTGGATGCGCGGCAATTGGCCTTCAAGAAGGAAGCTGATCCGCTTGGTCTGCTCAATCCTGGCAAGATGCTCGCCTGGGATGATCCGGAATGGTCGCCTGATCGTCCGCGCACGCATTACATGTATGGCGACCCGGATGCGCCTGAGGTTGAGGAAAAGCTCGAATAGGACAGCGTTATGCGGGTGCTGCTGATCCATTGCCATCCGCGGGCGGAGAGTTTTTCCGCGGCGTTGCGTGATGCAGCACGGCAAACACTGCAAGCCGCTGGGCATGAGGTAGAATGCCGCGATCTTTACGCGGAAGGCTTCAGCGCCGCGCTGAGTGATGCCGAGCATCGCGATTATCTGGACCCTTCACGCCATCCACCGGATGTCGCGGATCATGTCGCTTCCCTGCAAAAGGCGGAGGCTTTGCTACTGGTCTATCCCACCTGGTGGTATGGGCTGCCGGCCCTGCTGAAGGGCTGGTTCGATCGCATCTGGGCGCCGGGGGTTGCCTTCAAGCTTGGGGATGGTGCGATTGAACCGCTGCTGACGAACATCACCCGCATCGGCGTGGTGACGACCTATGGCTCACCGCTGTGGTTGTTGTGGGTGATTGGCTGGCCGGACAAGAAGCTGATCAATCGCGGCCTCAGGCGGTTATGCGCGCGCGGGTGCAGCGTGGAATGGCTGATGCTGACACGGATGGATCAGCGCACGGCGCCGGAACGCGCGGCGTTTTTGGCGAAGGTGAAGGCGCGGCTTAGTCGCTGGTAGCCGGAAATAGATGATCCAATTCGCGCCAATCCGGCACTTCCGCATCCAGCACTTTGCCATTGCGGAGCACAATCCGATCCGTTTGCGGGCGGGATAGCCACTCAGTCATGTGTCGCGCGCGGAAAAGGATAAAATCAGCCGCCGCGCCGGCGCGAATCATGCCCGCCCCTTGCAGCCCCATCGCCGCGGCTGGACGCGCGCCGACGGAAAGCGGCCAATCGCCATAGGGGTGGTCCAGATGCAGGATGCGTGTCGCTTCGCGCATCACCTCCACCATATCCAAATCACCATAGGCATAGAAGGGATCGCGCGTATTGTCTGATGCGAGGGAGACAGAAACACCCGCCGCCTGCATTTCATGCACCAGCGTCACACCGCGCCAACGCGGCGTGCGCCCTGCCTCACGGTCCTGCAAATACATATTGCACATGGGCAGCACCACAATCGCAACGCCGGCATCGGCACAAGCCTTGATGGTTTCCAGCGCGAATTCATCTGTCTGGCGCGAAAGGGAACAGCAATGGCCGCATTGAATACGGCCCTTGAAACCTCGGCGCATGGCGGTCAGCGCAATTTCACGCAAGGCGCGTGCGCCGGTTTCCCCGCTTTCATCCACATGCAAATCAAGATCAAGCCCGCGCGCTTCGGCAAGGGCGAAGAAATGATCCAGCATGGCGTGGAATTCAGGCGGAATATCATCATGAATGCCGCCGGAAAGCCGCGTCACCATGCCCAAGACGCCGCCTGATTCGGCGACGATATCGGCAAGCTGCGCGCCCTCATCCCCCGCGAAGCGATCCAGCGGCGCGATGGAGGAAGCCTGCAAGGTAATGCGCCCCGCCCAATCATCGCGGAGTTGGCGGAACATGCGCCAGGCCTTGGGCGCATGGGGCATGTAGCTATCCAGATGGGTGCGCACAGCAACCGTGCCATGGGCATAAGCCGCGCGCAGCGCGAATTCAGCGCGCGCGCGCATATCGGCTTCAGACCAATTGACGTCGCGATCCGCCATTACCGTGGTGACAGCACCGATGAAACTGCCATCGGGATTGGCGGCGCGTCGCCAGATATGGCCCTTATCCAAATGGGTATGCGCATCCAGCATGCCGGGCCAGATCTGCCCGCCATCCAGGGAAACGCCATCCGGCGCCGTGCCAAGCGGTGCAATGGCAGCAATCCGCCCTTGCGTAACGCGAAGATCGAAACGCGTAATGCCATCACGGTCCAAGGGTAGCCGCCCTGCGCCTTCCAACACCGCAGCCGGGGCGCGGACATCACGCAGCCAGAAATCGCTGCCCGCGCCGGCCAAGGCCGCGCGGGTCTTCGCCATGGCGCTGCTCATCGCCGATCCCCCCTGCCCATCGCGCTTTCATGCCAATGGCGCAGCAGCAAATGCGTAAGCAGGCTGAGTGCCAGGAAAATCGCAATCCCCGTGGTGGAAACCAGCACAAGGGCGGCAAACATGCGCGGGATTTGCAACTGATACCCCGCTTCCAGAATGCGATAGGCCAAGCCAGAAGCACTGCCGCCCGTGCCCGCGACAAACTCCGCAACAATGGCGCCAATCAGCGCAAGCCCGCCGGAAATCCGCAAACCCGCGAGGAAGTAAGGCAGCGCGGAAGGCAGCAACAGGCGCGTCAATACCTGCCAGCGCGAAGCGCGATACAGCTTGAACAAATCCTTCAGATTATGATCTGCCGAATTCAAGCCAACAGTCGTATTCGACAGGATCGGGAAAAAGGCGACGATCCAGGCACAGATCAGCAGCGATATCGCGATATCATCCACCCAAATGATGATCAGCGGCGCAATCGCCACAATGGGGGTAACTTGCAGGATCACGGCGAAGGGAAAGAGCGACAATTCAATGATGCGCGACTGCGCAAAAAGAATGGCCAGCACCAAGCCCAAAATCGCCGCCACTGACAGCGCCATGAAAGTGATCTTGAGCGTGATCAGAAGGGATACCGAAAGCGATCCCCAATCGCGCAGCAGCGTCTGCCAAATGGCAATCGGTCCGGGCAGGATATAGGGCGGGATTTCACGCACCCGCACCATCATCTCCCACCCGCCCAGGAACAGCAGCGCCAATAAAGTCGGTGCCAGAATGCGAAGCAAAGTGCTTTCCATAAAGCCACCAGCGGCCGGTGCCGCTTCCGTGCTTTCACTCATGCGCGCCCCCCATGGCGGAAGACAGCGCATGCGAAACCGTTCGGCATTGCGCGGCATATTCGGGGGAGGTGCGGAATTCCTCACCCCTTTCGATTGGGGCGGTGATACGCACTTCCTCAGCAATGCGGCCCGGGCGCGGGGCCATCACCACAATCCGTTCCGCCAGATAGACGCTTTCAAACACCGAATGGGTCACAAAAATCACCGTAAAACGTTCCTGCGCCCAAAGCTGCACCAAATCATTGTTCAGCCGAAAGCGCGTGATTTCATCCAAGGCCGCGAAGGGTTCATCCATCAGCAGAATACGCGGGCGCGTCACCAAGGCGCGCGCGATGGAAACGCGCATGCGCATGCCGCCCGAAAGTGCGCGGGGATAGGCTTTTTCAAACCCCTTCAGATCAACACGGGCAATCCATTCGGCGGCGCGCTCTTCGGCTTCGCGCCGCTTCATGCCGGCCAATTCCAACGGTAATGCCACGTTGCGGATCACGCTGGCCCAGGGCATCAGCGTTGGTTCCTGAAATACAAAGCCGATATCGCGTTCCACATCGCCAGCGGCATCATGCATGGCGGTCGGCCATTCCATGGTGCCGCCGCTTGGCGCGGTCAGCCCCGCAATCAGTCGCAGCAAGGTGGATTTGCCACAGCCCGAAGGCCCCAGCAGCGCAATGAAATCCCCCGGCATGATCGTCAGATCAATGCCATCCAACGCCAAGGTCCCCGTTGCGTAGCGCTTGGAAACCCCGGCGAGCGAGAGCAGCGGGCGCCGAGGGCTCAAGCCAGGCCAGCCCGCCGATTGACGAAGCGGAGCGAATAGGCGCGCTTCACATCAAGCCCAGGCGGCATCACCTCCGCATCGCGCATGGCGGTATAGAAGGCTTCCCAGCGTTCATCCGTCATCGCGCCAATGCCAAGCCGCTCCGCATCGCCTGAGAATACAATGCCGCGTTCATTCAGGGCACGCACGGCGTAGTCAATCTTCTCCTGCGTCATTTCCTGATTGTCGCGCATGATCAGCGCATTCGCTGCCGCCACATCCTGCCCGCGCAAATACTGTGTCCAGCCCTGCATGGTGGCGTCCACAAAGCGCTGGATCAGATCTGGTTTTTCCTCAACAAGTTTGCGGGAGATATCAATTGTCGTCTGGTAATTCGGGAAGCCCGCATCGGCGAAAAGCAGCACGCGCGGATCGGCACCGCCAAGCCGCGCCGCGAAAGGTTCAGAAGACACAAAGCATTGCTGAATGGCTTGCTTATCCGCCAGGAAGGGCTGGATATTGAAGGTATAAGGGCGGATCTGGCTATCGGTGAAGCCGAAACGCCGGCGCAGGAAGGGCCAATAGGTCACGCGCCCGCCGGCACCCACCAGAATGGGCCGGCCGCGCATTTGCTCAAAGCTGTTGAAGCCCGCTTCCGCATGATACATGAAGCCCTGCGGGTCCTTTTGCATGATGGCGCCAATCGCCATGAAGGGCACGTTTTCGCGCACATAATTCAGCGCCTGAAAGCCCGACGACATGATCATGTCCACCCGCCCTGCGAGCAGCAGCTGCGCCGGGTTCTGCTGCGGCCCGCCCATGCGGATTTCGCAATCAATGCCGGCACGGCGATAGAGCCCATTGGCCAGCGCCAGATAATAGCCGCCATGTTCCGCCTGGGCGCGCCAATTGGTCTGGAAAGACAGTTTTTCGAGTGTCTGCGCCAGTGGCGCCCGCGCCCCGGCCACGGCCGAAAGCACAAGGGCGGTGCCGCCCGTGAGCAATGCGCGGCGTTCGATCCGATACCTGGTTCTCATGGGGGTCTCTCCTCGCTGGGGGGCGGCTTGGCGTGTCTCCTTGCCCCAGGCAGATGGGGGCAGCAAGGCATATGCCAATGCTTTAGGCGGCAGGGGGCGCTGAATCGCCCGATCATCGCCTGTTTTCTGTGCATTAGGCGCCACAGATCCGTTCACCTGACCGATAGCGCGAGAGGGCATCGCGGCGCGACTCGCCATGCTGCGCTGCGACATTACGCCCTCACCAAGGTTTCCCCGCCGCCGTCTTATGCCCTATCCTGCCCTTGGCCAGGAGCCTCCGGGAGGGCGCAAGCCTCATGACCACCACCGCGGTGCCGCCGCGTCAGACATCCTTGTTGCTTGGTATTTTTTTCATGTGTGCGGCCTGCACGCTATTCCCGATCATGAATGGCATCGTGCAGGTCTTGAGCCGGACTTACCCATCGGAGCAGATCATCTGGGCACGCACAACGGGGCATTTGCTGATTGTGTTGGCGCTGATTGTGCCGCGCTATGGGTTGGTCGTGCTGCAAAGCCGCAAGCCTTGGGTGCAGATTTCGCGATCCTTGCTGTTGCTGACCTCCACCACGTTTTTCTTTTTTTCGGTAAAGGATGTGCCACTCGCCAAGGCATCTTCCATTTCCTTCATGTCGCCGTTTTTCGTGACCCTGCTGGCGCTACCCATGCTGGGCGAGCAGATCGGCTGGAAGCGCCTGGCGGCGGTGATGGTGGGCTTCCTGGGCGTGCTGGTGGTGATCAGGCCAGGGTCAGAGGTTTTCCAACCCGCAGCACTTGGCATTGTCGCAAGCGCCTTTTGCTACGGGATCTACCAGATCCTGACGCGGCAAGTGGCGGGGCTGGATCGGCCGGAAACATCGGTGATGTATAGCGGGCTGTTTGGCGCCTTGGTGATGTGCTGCATCATCCCCTTCTTCTGGGTGCCCTTCAATAATTGGGCAGATATCTTTTGGCATTTGATGTTGGGTGTGCTGGGTGCCGGCGGCCATTGGTGCGTGGCCAAGGCCATGACCTATGGCGCGGCCAATGTCATTGCGCCGTTCCAGTATTGGCAAATGATCGGCGCCATCGCGGTTGGTTATGCCATTACGGGGCTATGGCCGGATCAATGGACCTGGGTGGGGGCCAGCATCATCATCGGGGCGGGGCTCTACATTGCCATCACCGAAACAAGGTCCCGCAAGACATGAAGTGCCCCCCTTGCCAATGGCGCGACTTCGGCGAAGCATAAGTTAGGCATAGCAAGGGGCTCCGCATGGCGCGCAACAAGACCTATCCGGATTTCGATGCGGCGGTGGCGGATATTCCGGATGGCGCGGTGATCGCCATCGGCGGCTTCGCCGGCCCTGGCACGCCGTATAATCTGATTGCCGCCCTGGCGCGGCGCGGCGCCAAGCGCCTGACCTGCATCGCCAATACCACGGGCGGCGCACATAAGCCGCGCATGCCCGATATCGGCATGCTGGTGGAAAATGGCCAGGTGGCGAAGGTGATCTGCTCCTTCACCGCCGCAACGCGCGCATCCGATGTGCTGCCCTTCACGAAATACTATGAATCCGGCGAGGTGGAGGCTGAAATCGTCCCGCAAGGCACCTTGGCTGAGCGGCTGCGCGCCGCCGGCGCGGGCATTCCCGCCTTTTACACGCCAACGGCCGTTGGCACTGAATTGGCCGAAGGGCGCGAAACGCGAGAGATCAATGGCCGGCGCTATTTGCTGGAATATGCGCTGCCGGTGGATTTCGCCTTCATTCGCGCCGCGCGGGCGGATGCGGTTGGCAATCTTCGCTTTCATCGCAGCCAACGCAATTTCAATCCGCTGATGGCAATGGCGGCGAAAACCACCATTGTGGAAGTGGAAGAAGATATCCTGCCCGCCGGCGGCATAGATGCCGATGATGTGCATACCCCTGGCCTTGTGGTGCATCGGTTGATCCGCGTGCCGCCACCCCCCATGGGGCTTTGGACCCGCAAGCGGGAGGCCACACGATGAGCTGGACACGCATGCAAATGGCCGAAAGGCTGGTGCGCGAATTTCAGGATGGTTGGGTGGTCAATCTTGGTGTCGGCATGCCGACCATGATCGCCGATGTCCCAATGGGCGACCGCGATATCATCTTCCATGCCGAAAACGGCGTGATCGGCTATGGCGCGGTCTGCGCGCCGGGTACGGAAGACCTCAATCTGGTCAATGCGGGTGGGCAGAATGTGGTGCTGAACCCCGGCGCTTCCATTGTGCATCACGCCGATAGCTTCGCGCTGATCCGCGGCGGGCGGATGGATGTGACGGTGATGGGCGCCTATGAAGTCGCGGCCAATGGCGATTTTGCCAATTGGAAACTGAAGGGCGCCAAGGGCGGTGGCATTGGCGGGGCGATGGATTTGGCTGCCTCGGCGCAGCGCGTTTACATCATGCTGGAACATCGCACGCGTGATGGCGCTTCCCGCCTGCTGCCGCGTTGCAGCTTGCCGATTACCGCTGCCGGCGTGGTGACGCTGGTGGTGACAGATCTTGGGCTTTTCGCACCCATGGGTGAGGGTTTCGCCTTGCGCGATCTTGCCCCCGGCGTGACGCTGGAAGAAGTGCGCGCCGCCACCGCCTGCCCCATCATTGCTTGAGGAAACGCCATGCCGCAGTTGATTGATTATTATGTTTCGCTGAATTCGCCCTGGGCCCATTTGGGCGCAGCGCGGATTGAAGCCCTGGCAGCGCAGCATGGGGCGGAACTGCGCATTTGGCCGGTGGATTTCGGCACCATCTTCGCGGGTTCCGGCGGCTTGCCGCTGCCCAAGCGTTCACCGCAACGCCAGGCCTATCGCTTGCAGGAATTGCAGCGTTGGCGCGATGCGCTTGGCATTCCCATCAATATTCATCCCAAGCATTCCCCGGCCAATGAATTGCCAGGCGCGGCAGCGGTGATTGCGCTGCGCGAAACACAGGGCAATGCGCCGGCCATCCGCCTGGCGCATCGTATCCTGAAGGCGCTTTGGCAGGAAGAACAGGATACGGGTGATGCCGCCACCTTGGCCAAACTGATCCGCGATTGCGGCCTGGATGCGGATACGGTGCTGCGCCTGGCAGAAGACCCGCGCTGGCTGGAACAACGCAAGGCCGATACCGCCGCCGCGCTGGAACGCGGCGTTTTCGGTGCGCCTTCCTATGTGATTGGGGAGGATATTTTCTGGGGCCAGGATAGGTTGGAATTCGTCGCCAAGCGCTTGAGCAAAGGCGCTTGATGTTCAGCGGAAAATCCATTGCCAGGCTGGAAGATGCGCGGTTTCTGACCGGGCGCGGGCGCTATGTTTCGGATATACTACCGGCGGACGCGCTGCATGCCGTGGTGCTACGCTCACCCCATGCCCATGCAGTCTTCAGTGCCATTAACGCAGAAGCAGCACGCGCCACGCCCGGCGTGGTGGGTGTTTTCACTGCCGCTGATCTTGCGGCGGATGATCTGGCCCCCCTGCCCTGCACGGCGGTCGTCGCCAGCGTGTCGCCCATGGTGGTTCCGCCACGCCCGGTTCTCGCCACGGATCGCGTGCGACATTTGGGTGAAGCAGTTGCCTTGATTATCGCAACCAGCGCCGCAGCCGCGCGTGATGCGGCGGAGGTGGTTGAGGTCAGCTACGACACTCTGCCCGCCGTGATTGATGGCGCGTTTGCCCTTGGCGCTGCGGCACCGCAAATCTGGCCGCAAGCGCCTGGCAATGAGGCATTTCGCTTCCTGAAAGGCGATCGCACTGCAACCGATGCGGCTTTCGCCCAGGCGGATCATGTTGTCAGCCTTGATCTGTTGAATAACCGAGTGCATGCCGTGCCGATTGAACCCCGCGCCGCGCTGGCGCGTTTTGATGATGGACAGTTTGAATTGATTTTCACCGGCATGGGAGTGCATGGTATTCGCCGGCAGCTCGCGACCGTATTTCGCCTGCCGGAAGCGGATTTTCACCTGGTCTGCCCCGATGTGGGCGGCGGCTTTGGCGCCAAGAATTTCCTGTTCCCGGAATATGTGCTGGCGCTTTGGGCAGCACGGCGGCTGGGCCGCGCCATTGCCTGGCAGGCGGAACCGAGTGAGGAATTCGCCGCCGCCGTGCATGGCCGCGACTTGCGCGCCAAGGCAAGATTGGCGCTGGCTGATGATGGCCGCTTCCTGGGGCTGGAAATCAGCAGTATCGCCGATATGGGCGCCTATCTTTCCGCAGTTGGCCCGCATTGTCCGACCAATGCATTCTCCACCGCCATGGGCGGCGTTTATGCGATTCCAGCGATGCATCTGGAAGTGCGCGGCGCCTTCACCAATAGCCTGCCCGTGGATGCCTATCGCGGTGCCGGCAAGCCAGAGGCGAATTACATCATCGAAAGGCTGGTGGATGCGGCGGCGCGCGAATTGGGGCGCGATCCCGCGGCCTTGCGCGCCATGAATATGCTGCCCAATGCGCCGCATCGGACGGCCATGGGGATGGCGGTAGATGGTGGGCGTTTCGCGGCCAATCTTGCTGTGCTGGACCGGGTTTCTGACGCCGCAGGTTTCGCGGCACGGCGCGATGAAGCAGCGCAGCGCGACATGTTGCTCGGCCGTGGCATAGCCTGTTTTCTGGAAACCGCGCGTGGTGCGCCGGGTGAATGGGCATCGGTTAGCGTGGATACATCGGGCCAAGCCCGCGCAGCAATCGGCACACAAAGCAATGGGCAGGGCCATGAAACCAGCTATGCGCAGATTGTGGCCGATAGGCTTGGTCTGACACCGAAAGAAGTGCAGGTGCAGCAAGCCGATACGGCATTGCTGCCGAATGGCAATGGCCATGGCGGGGCGCGTTCCTTGCATTTGGGTGGCGGCGCGCTGGTGCTGGCGCTTGATGCGCTCATGGAAAAGGCGCGCCTTATTGCCGCGCATTTGCTGCAAGCCGATCCCGCCGCGCTTTCTTTCGCTAATGGGCTCTTTGCCTTACCTGATGGAGAACGCTTCATCACCCTTGCTGAAATCGCGCGCGCTGCTGAAGATTCGGCCAGCCTTCCCGAAGGCATGACGCCAGGGCTTGCCGCTTCGGGTCACAATACCTCGGACCTTGTGACCTTCCCCAATGGTTGTCAGGCAGCGGAGATTGAGATTGATCCCGATACCGGTCATGTGCGGCTGATGCGCTATATCGCCGTGGATGATTATGGGCGCTTGGTGAATCCGCGCCTGACGCAAGGGCAGGTGCAGGGCGGGCTGGTGCAGGGCATTGGTCAAGCCATGTTGGAAGACATCATTTATGATCGCGAGTCAGGTCAATTACTGACCGGTTCGCTGATGGATTACGCCCTACCACGCGCGGATGATGTGCCGGCAATTGAGGTTATGCTGGAAGGCACAGCGACCGCCGCCAATCCCCTTGGTTTGAAGGGCTCTGGCCAGGCCGGCGCCATCGCCGCGCCGCAGACCGTGATGAACGCCATTGCTGATGCGCTGGCACTGCGTGGTACGACTGCGCCCAATATGCCCGCAACCCCCGAAAAAATTTGGCGTGCCTTACGAAACGCTGCCTCCATCTGAAAGGAATTGACGCCATGACCTATCAAGTCACGCGGGATTTCATTGGCTACGGCGCCAATCCGCCCGATCCGCAATGGCCAGGTGGCGCCAAACTCGCCGTCAATTTTGTCATCAATTATGAGGAAGGCAGTGAGCCTTCCTTCGAACTTGGCGATGGCGTCACAGAAAATGGGCTGACCGAAGCGCATGGCCTCAATCAGATCAAATCCGGCCGCGATCTGGCGGCTGAGGGCATGTTTGAATATGGCAGCCGCGTTGGCTTTTGGCGTCTGCATCGCCTGTTCCAGGAACGCAGCCTGCCGGTCACGATTTTCGGCTGCGCGCTGGCGCTGGAACGCAACCCGGAAGCGGCCGCTGCCATCAAGGCCGCAGGCTATGATGTCTGTTCCCATGGCTGGCGCTGGGTCAAGCATTTTGAGCTATCGGAAGAAGAAGAACGCGACCATATCCGCAAGGCCATTGAAAGCCAGCAAAAGACTGTCGGGCATCGGCCCGATGGCTGGTATTGCCGTTATGGACCTTCGGTGAATACGCGCCGCCTGGTCGTGGAAGAAGGCGGCTTCTTGTATGATAGCGATTATTACGGCGATGAATTGCCAATCTGGACAAGCGTGAATGGCAAGCCGCATTTGGTAGTGCCCTATTCGCTCACGAATAATGATGGCAAATATGCCGGCTGGATGGGCACATCGGATGACTGGTTTTCTTACATTCGTGATGCCTTCGACATGCTCTATGAAGAAGGCCGCAAGGGTCAGCCGAAGATGATGTCCGTCGGGTTGCACATGCGCCTGATCGGTCACCCGGCGCGCGCGGTCGCGCTGCAAAGGCTACTTGATTACATGGCGGCAAAGCGCGATGTCTGGATCACCCGCCGTGCGGATATCGCGCGACATTGGATGGCGGTGCATCCGGTGAAGTGATCTGAGGAGGCTTATTCAACAGGCAAATCCCCATCGTGCGGCTACCCGTAACCGCTGCAGATCAGCGGATTTTCCTGCCGTCACCCACCAAACCCTCTACGCGAAAGCCGCTCCATGAAGCTCTGGCGTCTGATCCGCGTAGATGGCCAACCGAGGCGGTGATGGAGGCGGCCTAACCCCTTCATGGCGGCATGTTGTTGAGATAATGCGTTCTTTCCAAGCCAGCACATCGCAAGAGAAATGTGCGGACGGAAGCGATCACGATCACCTTCGACATTTCAAAGGCCGGTTTTCAGGTTCAGGGTTGAGGGTTCCTCCCACAGCCATCATTTGGCAAGCGGGTGACACAGGCTGCTCCTGTTTCGCGATATAGTCCGCAGGCTTGCGGATCGCGCCAGCCTACGCCCAACACATGAATTCAGCCAAAACCTCACGCGAGCATACGAGAAATTTGCCCTGCACTCCTGCGGCGATCCATTGTTGAATCAATCGCCCAACCCAAAGGCAGGCGTGATCCAGCAAATGGGATCACGCTACACCCTGCATTTTTACCTGCGCCATCCGCATCTGGCGCAGCAGCATCGCGCCCGCCACTGCAAGCCCACCCAGCGTGCCAATCACCCCCGCCGCATTGAGCGAAAACGCCTGCCCAAAGACCGCCGGCAAGGGCCCGGCCAGCGCATAACCCAAGGCGCCAAGCCCAGCGCCCAAAGCCGCACCGCCCAACACCTGTGCGCGATAGGAATCCGTCAGCAAGCGTATCGCTGCCGCTGGGCACACCAGCATCGCTACCACCAGAATGCTGCCCACCGCCTCAAACGCCGCGACCGCCGCCGCGGCCACCATCAAATTCAGCATCAATTCCAGCCGCCGCGCCGGCAGGCCAATGGCGGCAGCGTAATCGGGATCAAAACAGAGCAAATGCAAGGGCCGCCAAAGCAGCGCAACCAGACCTGCCAGCACCAGCGCAACCGCCGCCAGCAGAAATATCTGACGCGGCAGGGAAGCGAGCGCCGCCGGATCAAGCAAGGAGGCAAAGCCCTGCGCTTCCAGCCAGACCAGGCTCTCCAATTGCCCGAACAAGACGCAATCAAGATCAAGATCAACGCTGCGCGCACCGGTCGCTTCAATCAGCATCAGGCCAAGGGCGAAGAAGCTGGTGAAGACCGCGCCCGTCGCTGCCCCTGATTCCAGCCGCGCCACGCGCCGCACCAGGCCGATTACAAACACCGCCGCCAAGGCCGCTGCCAAAGCGCCCAACAGCATCGGCAAGCCCGCCCGCGCACCGGTGATCGCAAAGCCTGCAATGATACCGGGCAGCACCGCATGGGATAGCGCATCGCCCAGCAAACTATCGCGCCGGAGCACCAGGAAAGACCCAAGCAAACCGCACAAGCCACACGCGAGAATCGCAGCGATCAAGGCCGGCAGATCGAGCCTAAGAAAATCCTCAACTGTCACGGTCTTGGCCCCAGTGCATGTGGTGAAGCCGGCAGCGATGAAGGCTCCGCCAATAAACGTGTCGCCATATCGGCCGGCAGGCCATGTTCAACCAAATCCGCCAGCCGATCCGCGCCAGCGATATCGGTCGCACCAAGGCCGAGCAGGTGAAGTTCCACCGCACGATGCGCGCGCACGGCACGTCGCGCTGCTGCGGCGCCGCGCGGGGTCAGATGGATCTCTCCATCCGCCCGCGCGACCAGTCCTCGCACCCCAAGCCAAAGTGCGAGGCGCGACGCATAAGCTTCCGACCAACCGCGCGCGGCGGCCAGGGCGGCGATCGGTGTCCAGCGATCGCCCGCCGTGCCGGGGCCAGCGCCGGCGGCTTCCTGCGCCTCCCAAGCGGCACGCAGAAAATGCGATTCGGTTGCGGCAATGCGCCGATGCGCGCGGCGCCAGGCTTCGGGCAGCAAGCCGCGCTCTGGCGCCAGCAGCAGCGCGAGCGTGAAGAAAATCGCGCCCGCCAGCACCACTGCCGCGCCTGTTGGCCATTCCGGTTCAAAGGCAGACGCCGCCGCGCCCAAAGCCCCCGCCAGCGCGCCGAGCGAGGCGGAGACGAGCAGCAAGACCGGCAGCCGATGAGAAAGCAGCCGTGCCGTCGCCGCCGGCAGAATGAGCAAGGCCACCACCAGCACCAGCCCCACTGCCTGCAAGCCCGCCACCGAGACAATCACAATCAGCCCAAGCAAGGCCAGATCCGTGCGCGCCACCGAAAGCCCCATGACGCGCGCATAGTCAGGGTCAAAACACGCAGCGCGCAGGCGCTGAAACATCAGCAGACAGATCAGCACGCAGAAGCCCGCGATGCCGCCGGCCCAAAGCGCATCTTCCGCGCGCATCGCCGCCGCCTGCCCCAGGATGAATTTGCCAAGCCCCGCCTGCGCTGCTTGCGGCATGGTCTGCACATGCGACAGCAGTGCAACACCGAGTGCATAAAAGCTCGACAACACAATCGCGATGGCGGCGTCTTCGCGGATGCGCCCGCCGCGCGTCAGCGCTTGCACCGCAAGCACGCCAAGCACGCCCGCGACCAGCGCGCCCGCCAACAAGGGCGGCAAAGCGCGTGGATTACCTCCAAGCGTGGCAACAATCATCGCCGCCAGCACCACGCCTGGCAAAGCGGCATGGCCCACCGCATCGGCCATCAGCGCGCGCCCACGCAGCAGCGCGAAAGCGCCGACCGTGCCGCAAGCAAGCCCAAGCAAGGCGCAACCCGCCAGAACGACCAGCGTGTTATAGCCAAGCATTTAGCGAAGCCCGCCTTCCGCCACCGCCTGTTCCAGCACATTCAGCCGCCCACCATAGGCGCGCGCAATTGCATCCGGCGTGAAGGCGGATTTGACCGGGCCAGCCGCGACCGCGCGGCCATTCAGCAGCAGCACCTGATCGAAATACGCCGGCACGGTTGAAAGATCATGATGCACGGCAATCACGCTCCGCCCTGCTGCCACCACGCGGCGCAGCACGGCGATGATGGCCTGTTCCGTTGCCGCATCAACCGCGGCGAAGGGTTCATCCATCAGGTATAGGTCAGCATCCTGCGCCAGCGCACGCGCCAGAAAAACGCGCTGTTGCTGCCCGCCTGACAGCCGCCCAATTTGCCGATCGGCAAGATCAGCGAGCCCCACCTGATCCAGCGCCGCACGCGCCGCATCGCGTTCGGCCTTCGGCACACGCCCCCACCAGCGCATGCGCGGATAGCGCGACATGCACACGACATCGAGCGCGGTCGCCGGAAAATCCCAATCCACCGAAGCGCGTTGTGGCAGATAGCCAACGCGGTTGCGCACCTCATCCAGGCTGCGACCAAAAAACCGCGCCTCGCCAGCAAGGCTCGGGATCAGGCCAAGCGCGGCGCGCAGCAAGGTGGATTTCCCCGCACCATTCGGCCCGACAATCGCGGTCAGCCCCGGCGCGGCCTGCCAGGTAATGTCCCACAGCACCGTCTTGTCGCCATAGGCGACAGTCAGATGCGTAATCGCGAGCGGGGCGGGGGCTGAGATGCTCATGGGGCGGCAAGCCTGCCAAGCATGCCGCGTGCCGGCGCCTCGCCACCCAGGGCGCGGGCGATGGTGGTGAAGTTATGGTCCAGCATGCCGTGATAGGTGCCTTCATAAGTGCCAGGCTTGCCCATGGAATCGGAAAACAGCGTGCCGCCCAAGGCCACGCGCTGGCCGCGCGCCCCGGCGCCTTCAATCAAGGCGCGCACGGCGCGGTCAGGGACCGATGTTTCGGCAAAGACCGCCGGGATGCGGCGATCCACCAGGCTGCGCACAATTGCTTCAATGCGCGCCAGATTGGCCTCCGATTCGGTGGAAAGCCCCTGGATGCTATCCACTTCCAGGCCATATCGCGCCGAGAAATAGCCGAAAGCGTCATGCGCTGTGACCAAAAGGCGTTGACGCGGCGGGATGCTGCCCATGACCCGCGCGCCATATTCATGCAGGGCCGCGAGGCGCAGGCGGAGTGCAGCCAGATTGGCTTCGAAAACATTGGCCTGATCGGGGATCAGGCGGGCAAGCCCGGTGGCGATGCTGCCCGCGGCCTCGGCCCACAGAATCGGGTCCATCCAGACATGTGGGTCGGCCGCATCCGGATATTCCGGATTGGCGCGGAGCCTGGCGCGCGGCAGGCTTTCGGCCACCAGCACCACCGGCTTGCCATTGGCGGCAGCGCGGGCCAGCACATCGCCCATGCGGCCTTCCAGCCGGTGGCCATTGGCAAACAGGATATCGGCGCCAAGCAGCCGAGCGATATCAGCCCGCGTCGGGCGAAATAGATGCGGGTCCACCCCCTCATTGATCAGGGTTTCCGCCCGGATGCGGTCCCCGCCAATGTCGCGGACCATATCGCCGACCATGCCAATGGTCGCCAAAGCGCGCGGCAAAGGGCGAGCCTGCCCGAGGGCCGGCAGCGGCGATAGCGCCAAAAGCCCAAAGCCAAGGGCCCGGCGTGTAACGGCTGAATAACTGTTCATTTCTGCATATATCGTCGAATTTTCAACTACTTATCCTGTGGACAAGCTTGTCCCTGCCGGCCCCGTCGTCAAGCCCCTGTAATAGTGTGACCTTGCGAAATCAGCGGGCCCGGCGCCATGTTGAGCCTGGAACAGGGGCAGTGATCCCATGCGTGGGCGTTTTCGGATTGGTGATGATCTTGTGGTGGAATTGGCCGAAACTTTTCGGCTGATGAGCGACCCGACACGCCTTAAGATCATCCTGGCCTGTCGGGATGCCCCGGCGGCGGTGAATGAAATGGCCGAGAAACTGGGTATTTCCGCCTCACTGGTTTCGCATCATTTGCGGCTATTGCGGGCGGCGCGATTGTTACAGCCGGATCGGCGCGGTCGGCAGGTTTTTTATGTGGTGGGTGATGAGCATATAAGGTCCATGCTGGCCGATATGGTTGACCACATCAGTGAGGAAGAAGCGGCCGAGGGCGAGGCCTAAGGCCATTGCGCGCGGATTATGCGGCTTTTGTGCATTCCCGCCCTTGTGCGGTGCGGGGGCCGCCATTATGGTCCGCCCGAAGTCGAGACTCTGAGGCTTAGGCTTCTGGTGAATCGAAGGTTAAAATCTTGAAACGGCGTGATTTTCACGACCGATAAGGGATGGGTTGATGAAGGTTTTCATGGCGAAGTGCCGCGCATTCGGCCTTGGTCGGCTTGTGGCCGGCATGGCGGCGTTGGCAGTGGGTTTGGCGCTGACGGTGCCTGCCCTGGCAGAGAGCATGGTTGGTGCGCCGGCCCCTTGGGGCATGGGCTTGCAGCCCTCCGGCGGGATCATCAAGGAACGTATTTCGTCCTTCAATACCATGGTCTTCGCCATCATCACGGTGATCACGATTTTCGTGCTGATCCTGCTGGCCTATTGCGTGTGGCGCTTCAGCGCGGCGCGTAACCCGGTGCCTTCCACAACCAGCCATCATACCGGCCTGGAAATCGCCTGGACCGTGATCCCGGTGCTGATCCTGGTGGTGATCGCCATCCCATCCTTCCGCTTGCTCTATTTCCAGGATCGCGCGGTGGATGCGGATATGACGATCACGGTGCAAGGGCGTCAGTGGTATTGGAATTATACCTATTCGGATCACGGGAACTTCACCTTCGACAGCTACCCGCTGCAGCAGGCTGACGTGAAAGATAGGAGCATGTTCAAGTTGGAAGTGGACAATGAGTTGGTCATTCCGGTTGGCGCCAATATCCGCGTGCTGACCACGGGGCATGATGTGATCCATTCCTTCTTCGTGCCGGCGCTTGGCATTCAGAAATACACCATTCCGGGCCGCACGCTGGAAACCTGGATGCGCGCGGATCGCCCTGGCGTTTTCTATGGCCAGTGCAATCAGATTTGCGGCACGAATCACTGGTTCATGCCGATTGCCGTGCGCGCCGTGCCGCGCGCGGAATTCGACACCTGGGTTGCCGATGCGCAAAAGCGCTTCGCCCGGGCTGATGGCAGCGCGCCGGTGATCGCCAGCGCGCCCGCTTCTCAGGATTCACTTCAGATCGCGGAGGCCCGCCGGTAAGGCGCGGTAGAGGGAAGAAAATCATGGCAACCGCTTCGCACGCCCATCACGACGATCATCACGATCACAAGCCGGGCTTTGTTTCCCGCTGGTTCTTTTCGACGAACCATAAGGATATCGGCACGCTCTACATCATCTTCTCGCTGGTTGCGGCGGTGGTGGGGATTGGCATTTCGCTGCTGATGCGCCTGGAACTCATGTATCCCGGCATGCAGATTTTCTCTGATGGCCAGATGTGGAATGCCTATATCTCGGCCCATGGCCTGATCATGGTGTTCTTCGTGGTCATGCCCGCGCTGATTGGCGGCTTCGGCAATTGGTTCGTGCCGATCATGATCGGGGCGCCGGATATGGCCTTCCCGCGCATGAACAACATCTCCTTCTGGTTGCTGGTGCCGGCCTTCCTGCTGCTGGCGGCAAGCCTTTTCGTGGGTGAAGGCCCTGGTGCGGGTTGGACGATCTATACGCCGCTATCGGATAACCAATTCCATTCCAGCCCGGCGATGGATCTGGCGCTCTTCTCGCTGCATTTGGCGGGCGCTTCATCCATCATGGGGGCGGCCAATTTCATCACGACCATCTTCAACATGCGCGCGCCTGGCATGACGCTGCATAAGATGCCGCTGTTCGTCTGGTCCATGCTGGTGACGGCCTTCCTGCTGCTGCTGGCGGTGCCGGTGCTGGCGGGCGCGATCACCATGCTGATCACGGACCGCAATTTCGGCACGGCCTTCTTCAAGCCGGAAGGTGGTGGTGACCCGGTGCTGTTCCAGCATTTGTTCTGGTTCTTCGGCCATCCGGAAGTCTACATCATGATCCTGCCCGGCTTTGGCATCATCAGCCATGTGATTTCCACCTTCAGCCGCAAGCCGGTGTTCGGTTACCTCGGCATGGCTTACGCCATGGTGGCGATTGGCTTTGTCGGCTTCCTGGTCTGGGCGCACCACATGTATACCTCGGGCATGGATGTGGATACGCGCGCTTACTTCATGGCGGCGACGATGGTGATTGCGGTGCCGACAGGGGTGAAGATCTTCTCCTGGATCGCAACCATGTGGGGCGGGTCCATCAGGATGGATACGCCGATGTTGTTCGCCGTTGGCTTCATCTTCCTGTTCACCGTGGGCGGTGTGACCGGCGTGGTGCTGGCCAATGCGGGCATTGATCAGGTGCTGCACAACACCTATTACGTTGTTGCCCATTTCCATTACGTGCTGTCGCTTGGTGCGGTCTTTTCGATCTATGCCGGTTTTTATTACTGGATCGGCAAGATGTGCGGGCGGCAATATCCGGAAACCTTGGGCAAGATCCATTTCTGGATGACCTTTGTCGGCGTGAACCTGACCTTCTTCCCGATGCATTTTTCGGGCAATCAGGGCATGCCGCGCCGCTATCCGGATTATCCGGAAGCCTTCTGGGGCTGGAACTATATTGCCTCCATCGGCTCCATCATCTCGGTGGCGTCCTTCCTGTTCTTCTTCTACATCGTCTGGGTGACCATGCGCTCAGGCGCCAAGGCCGCGGCCAATCCCTGGGGTGAGGGCGCGACGACTCTGGAATGGCAAGTGGCATCGCCGCCGCCCTTCCACACTTTTGAGGAACTTCCGCGGCTGCGCTAAGGCGCTTAACCAATGGGATGATGATGAGCGATTCAGTCATCGAAAACGGCAAGGGGGGCACGGCCCCCCTTCCTGTTTCCTACAATATCTCGGAAGTGAGCGATTGGATCGCGCTCTTGAAGCCGCGCGTCATGTCGCTTGTCGTGTTCAGCGCGGTGGCGGGGCTTTTGGTTGCGCCTGGGCATTTGAATCCGGTGCTGGCGGTGATCGCGATTCTCTGCATTGCGGTCGCCGCCGGCGCCTCGGGCGCCATCAACATGTGGTATGATCGCGACATTGATGCGGTCATGCGCCGCACGGCGCGCCGACCCATCCCCGCCGGGCGCATCGCGCCGGATGCTGCGCTTGCATTTGGCATTCTGCTTGGCGTCGGTTCTGTTGTGGTGATGGCTTTTGCCTCCAATTACCTTGCCGCTGGCGTGCTGGCGTTTTCCATCCTGTTTTATGTGGTGGTCTATACCATGTGGCTGAAGCGCCGCACGCCGCAGAACATCGTCATTGGTGGTGCGGCCGGCGCCTTTCCGCCATTGATCGGCTGGGCTGCGGTGACGGGCGATATCACGCTGGTGCCGATCATTCTTTTCGCCATCATTTTCATCTGGACACCGCCGCATTTCTGGGCGCTGTCGCTCTGGGCGCATGAGGATTACGCCAAGGCCGGCGTGCCGATGCTGCCCGTGACCGCCGGCGCGCGCGAAACGCGCAAGCAAATCCTGTTCTATACGCTGGCGCTGGCGCCGCTTGGCATGGCGCCCTGGCTGATTGGCTTTTCCGGCCCAATCTACGGCGCGGTGGCCGCGCTGCTCGGATTGAATTTCATCCGCCACGCGGTCGCTGTATTGCGTGAAGCGCAGGACGCAACAGGCCGCAGCCTGGAAGGCGACAAGGCCGCGAAGAAATGCTTCCGCTTTTCGCTGACCTATCTTTTTGCGCTTTTCGCGGTGCTGGCTGCTGAAAAGCTTATTCTTGCACCATGACGCCGGAAGAGCGCGCGATTTTCGAAAAGCGCCGGCGCGGGCGCAATATAGCGCTGATGCTGCTATTGGTCGGGCTTTCGGTGCTGTTCTATTTCATCGGCATCGCCCGTCTGCTGCGGGCTTGAGCAAGGGCGCGGCGCTTCCCACATGGCCCTTATGGATCAGGATGAACGCAAGGCAGCACTCGCGAAACGGAACAAGCGAACAGGCATTGCCGTGGCCGGGCTTGTCACCTTCATGGTTGGGCTTTCCTTCGCTGCCGTGCCGCTTTACGACCTGTTCTGCCGTGTCACGGGCTTTGGCGGCACCACGCAGCGCAGCGCCGCGGCGCCTGGCGCGGTGGGTGATCGGCAAATCACCATCCGCTTCAATGCCACCACGCACCCCAATTTGCCTTGGCGGTTCATGCCCGAACAGCCAAGCGTCACGCTGCGGCTTGGTGAAGAAGGTCTTGCCTTCTATTCCGCCACGAATCGCTCCGAAGCGCCGGTGACAGGCGTTTCGACCTATAATGTAACGCCCGAAAAGGTCGGGCGCTATTTTCACAAGATCGCCTGCTTCTGCTTTGATGAACAAACCCTGACCCCCGGTGAGCGTGTGGATATGCCCGTCACCTTTTGGGTGGACCCGCGCATCGCCGAGGATCCCAGCACGCGCGACATCACCACCATCACGCTATCCTACAGCTTTTTCCGCACCATCGAAGATGCGAAAAAGGCGGGCGCGCTTGCCAATGCCGGGCCGCATGTCGGGCGGGGCGCAACAAGGCAGAATTGATTGACGCATAAACCCGGTTTTCATGCTTGATGGGCTTGATTTCGGGGGCGGTTTCAGGATTGATGCGGGCGTCCGTTTCGGGCACTAAGCCCGCGACCGAGGAAGGCACCAGGACTGAAAATGGCAAGCACATCTCACGCGCAGGCAACCACGGCGGAGGGCGAAGCGCCGCCGCTGCATAAGCACCCCTATCATCTGGTTGATCCGTCACCCTGGCCGCTGGTGGGGTCTTTTGCTGGTGGCGCTTTGGTGCTCGGCATTATTCTTTGGGCGCATTATGGCAGTCGCGCCGTATTCTTCATCGGCCTGGCTGGCATTTTGGCGACCATGTTCTTCTGGTGGCGCGATGTGGTGAAGGAAAGCCGCACGCCGGGGCTCCATACGCCGATCGTGCGCATCGGGCTTCGCTATGGCATGACGCTTTTCATCGCCTCCGAAGTCATGTTCTTCGTGGCCTTCTTCTGGGCCTATTTCCATTTCGCGCTTTTCCCGGAACATGTCTCAGGCGCCGAGGTGGCGATGTGGCCACCCAAGGGCACGCTCACCTTCGATCCTTTCGATCTGCCCTTCCTGAACACCATGATCCTGCTGCTGTCTGGCTGCACCGTCACCTGGGCGCATCACGCTTTGCTGAACAATGATCGCAAGGGGCTGATCCGGGGCCTGACGCTCACGGTGATGCTTGGCGTCATCTTTACCGGCTTACAGGCTTGGGAATACAGCATGGCACCGTTCAAGTTTTACGGCGGTGGCGTTTATTCTTCGACCTTCTTCCTCGCCACCGGCTTTCACGGCTTCCATGTGATTGTCGGCACGACCTTTCTCTTTGTTTGCCTGATCCGCGCCTTGAAGGGGCATTTCACGCCGGAACGTCATTTCGGCTTTGAAGCGGCCGCCTGGTATTGGCACTTCGTGGATGTGGTCTGGCTGTTCCTGTTTGTTTGCATCTATTGGTGGGGTGCTGGCGAAATCGCGCATCACTGATCGGCACCGGGCATCGCCCGCGTGCTGAAATCAGCCTTGCTTGGCCGCTGCCCGCGATGCGGGCGCGGCCATGTTTTTGCGGGGCTATTGGATATCCGCCCCGCCTGCAGCGAATGTGGGCTTGATTTTACCGCACATGATGCGGGGGATGGGCCGGCCATGGCCGGCATTTTCCTGATCGGTGCCATCGCCGTTGGGCTGGCGCTTTGGGTGGATCGGCGGTTTGAACCTGATCTTTGGGTGCATGCGCTGATCTGGCCCGCCGTGGTGCTGCCGCTGTCGCTGATGGTGATGCGCTTTGCCAAGGCGATACTGCTTGGCTTGCAATGGCGTCATCGCAGCACGACTTGAAATTGCGATGTTCTCTCGCCGTTTGCTGTGGCCCGCCTTGGCGGGGCTGCCCGTTCTGATCATCCTGCTCGGGCTTGGCACCTGGCAGGCGCAGCGCTTGGCTTGGAAGACCGATTTGCTGGCGCGCATCGCGGCGGCTGAGGCCGCACCCCCCGCGCCCTTCAGCGACCCGCCAGCGCCCTATGCTAAGCTTGAAGCCCTGGGGCGCTTTGACCATGCACGCGAAGCGCTGCTGGGCGTTGAAATTCGCGCCAACAGGATGGGCGCGCGGCTGATCGTGCCCTTCCTGCGTGATGGCGGCCCGCCCATGCTGGTGGATCGCGGCTGGGTGCCGCTGGACGGGCTGGCCGGCCTGCCACGACCCGAGGGGCCGCAGCGCATCACCGGCTATATCCGCTTTGGGGAGGCCGCCGGGCGCTTCGCCGCGCAGGATGATGTGGTGGGCCGGCGCTTCTATCACTTCGATCCTGGGGCCATTGGCGCGGCCTTGGGCCTGCCTGGCACGGCGCCCTATGCCTTGGTTCTCCTGGGCCCCGCTGGCAGCCTGCCAGAGCCCGCGCAGACCCTACCGCGCCCGCGCAACAATCATCTTGGCTATGCCATCACTTGGTATGGCTTGGCGCTGTCCCTGATTGGCGTTTTCGCGGCCTTCGCCTGGCGCCAAGGCAAGCTGCCGCGTGCCGCCGGCGAGTGATTAATACCAATTCCCACAATTTAATACCCACGCACCCATTTCCGCAGTCCGATGGACATGATGCGCCATGGCTGGCTGATGAGGCTGTTCCACGCACGACAGCAGTGATCAACGATGTCGTCGTGATTGCGAAACACGCGATTGGATAGCCAATTGTCGCGCATGAATTGCCAGATATTTTCCATCGCGTTCAATTCGGGACATTTTGGCGGCAGCGGCAGCAAGGTGATGTTGGCTGGTACCTTGACCGCGCCCGAGAGGTGCCAGCCAGCCTGATTGAGCAGCAGCACCGCATGCTTGCCGGGGCTGACCATACCGCTGATTTCAGTCAGATGCAGGTTCATCGCTGCGTTGTTGCAGAAGGGCAGTACCATGGCCGCGCCCTTACCCTCCTGCGGGCAGATGACTCCGGAATTGTAGCAGGCTGCTGAAAAGCTGTCATTGAGTATCATCATTTTGTCTCTCAAGCATGTCCTCAACGCTGCCTGCGCCTGGGCACAACCATTTTCAGTGATTTTTTGGCCCCGTCGGCACGCTCCGGACAGACTCCCGGCATCACGCCGCCACCACCAGCAACTTCGGCAGGCGCACCAGCTTGTACGCTGCCATCGCCAGAGTGAACTGCCAGCCCACCTTGGGCAGCCCGCGATGGCGCGCCTTGCGTAGGCCCGCCACCGTCTTTGCCCACCCGAAAGCCTCCTCAATCCGCTTGCGGATAC
>JADCFA010000017.1 GCA_020249775.1 Roseomonas sp.
CCGCGATGCCCATCCGCTTCGTCAGCCTGGCCACATGCAGACGCCCAGCCGAAAAGCCTTCCTTTTTCAGTAGGCCCTGCATCATCCGACTGCCCGCGAAAGGGTATTCCAGATGCAATTCATCGATCCGGCGCATCAATGTCAGATCGGCCGCCGGAACCGGGCGAGAGACGTAGTAGAGCGTCCCCCGGCTTATGCTGAGTGCCTTGGCCTGTTTCGCCAGAGGCCGGGCGTGCTCACGGTCAATCATCGCTTTGCGCTCAGCAATCCCGCCTTGGTGAGCGCGCCTGCTAAAAAAAAAATCATTCGTGAGCGTCAACTCCCCTATCTTCACGTGGAGTTCTTTCACATCAACCGGTGGCGGCGCTTCCGGCTTGCCTTCGCCGAAAATCCCGGCAGCCCCTTCAAGAAGCTGATCCCGCCACGTCTTGATGACATTCGCGTGGACATCGAATTGGGCAGCCAGTTCGGCGAGCGTCTTCTCGCCCTTCACAGCGGCAAGCGCCACCTTGGCCTTGAAGGCAGGGCTGTGGTTCCGGCGGGGTCGTCTCGTCATGGTGTCTCCTGTTCACGGCTTCATGCCGCTCTCAGGCAGAAAATCCACTTATACCGGATGTGCAGATTATCCGAGTTGGCTCTGGCGCGCCTGGGGCGGTTCAGACTATCATAATGATCTGCACCGAAACTCGTGCTTGCGCATTCGCTTGTATCGTGAGTTCACAGCAATCCAAGCCTCCAACCAAGCCGGCCGCCCGGTTCGATTGAGGCCGCTCCACTTGTTCTGTTTACAGTCACTTATCGGTGGTATTGTTACCCGCGTATCTTTCGGGCTGCTCACGCACCAATTGTCGCCAGTAATTCAGAACATTGGAGACAGTCTCTTCGAAGGGATGCATTGGCCGCCAGCCAAGCATGACTTGGGCCCTTTCATTTGAACCAACAATAATCGGCGTCTCAGAGGGCCGCATTCGGGATGGATCACGCTCTACCGATATCCGCACATTGGATTTTCGGATAAGTTGTTCCAAAATATCTCCAATTCTTACCGCTACACCAGCTGCAATATTGATAGGCGTCCCAGAGGGGATCAAAGGTGAGTTCATGATCGCCAGAACATAAGCTTGTGCGACATCACGAACATCAAGAAAGTCTCGGCGCGCATCAAGATCACCAACGCGAATAACCGGTGGCGCCAAGCCTGCCTCGATCCGAGCAAGCTGCTTGGCAAACGCCGGGAGCGCAAAAGAATCCGACTGCCCTGGGCCGCTATGGTTGAACGGCCTTAATCGAATGTTTTTCAACCCTCGATACCCAAGCGCGCCAAGGGCAAGATCTGCTGCCGCCTTGGATGCTGAGTACTCTTCCATGGGGGCCAGCAATGCGCCCTCATCCAGGGGAAGGCCTGATCTCGCGCTTGCCCCATAGATAAGTCCTGAGCCGATGTTGATCAAGCAGCACGATGATTCATCTTGCATTATCGCACGCGCCAAATTGAGCGTACCGTGCAAATGTACCGCCCATGCGAGGTCCGGAGTAGTGTCCGAGGCAGTCACGGCAGCGATCCCTGCCAAATGGAGAATATGCGTCGGTTTGAATTCATCAAGAAATACCGCCACCGCGGAAGCGTCGGTGATATCCAGGCTACGAACCATGCCCAGTTGAGGATACTGCCCACCGAACTTTGATGTGGCAACAATTTCAGCATCATTTCCGAACTGGCGCCGAAGCCCTTCAACAACATACGGCCCAACAAATCCGGCGGCACCAGTCAATGCGATTCGCATATCGACCCCAGCTTATCTCTTCAGAGATGTTTGTTACGCCGAACGCGCTCGAGATCTGCTTCAACCATTTCACCAATGAGCTCCTCAAGCGTTGTTTCGGCAACCCAGTTAAGCTTTTCCTTTGCCTTCGCTGGGTTTCCCAAAAGAACATCAACCTCGGCCGGCCTGAGGAAACGTTCATCTACAGACACATGGTCTTCCATCTTGAGCTGCACATATGCAAAAGCAATGCGACAAAATTCGCGTACAGAAACCGTGCGTCCGGTTGCGATCACGTAGTCATCGGGTTTGTCTTGCTGGAGCATCAACCACATTGCCCTGACATAATCCTGAGCGTGTCCCCAATCTCGTTTGGCATCGAGATTTCCAAGTGCCAGCTTGGTTAGAAGCCCGAGCTTGATCCGGGCCACACCATCGGTGATTTTTCGTGTAACGAACTCAATTCCTCGCAGAGGTGATTCATGGTTGAATAGAATTCCGCTGGAAGAGTGCAGTCCAAAGCTTTCGCGGTAATTGACAGTCATCCAATGCGCATAAAGTTTTGCCGCGGCGTAAGGTGAACGCGGGTAAAATGGAGTCTGCTCTGATTGCATCTTCTCTTGAGCCAGCCCAAACATCTCTGATGAGGAAGCCTGGTAAAAACGCGTGCTGGGACAAACTATTCTTATCGCTTCAAGCATATTCGCTGCGCCAAGCGCAGTTACGGTCCCCGTCAAAAGCGGCTGATGCCAAGATGACTTCACGAAGGACTGAGCCGCCAGGTTGTATATTTCTGTGGGCTTCACTTCCTGCAAGACACGAATTAGGGAAGAAAGATCCGTCAAGTTACCGTCATGCAGCACGACCTTGTCCGCTATGCCTAACCATTTCAATCGTGCATCCATCACATCAGACGAGGCGCTTCTCCTCACAAGGCCATGTACCTCATAGCCTTTGCTTAACAAGAAGCGCGACAGATAGGCGCCGTCCTGCCCAGTCACACCGGTTAGAAAAGCGCGCTTCATACCAATACTCCTCTGACAGCCACATATCTACACTGCGTTGGTCACGATGAATGGACGCATGCGGCATAACGTTCTTACGTCGCATATGATTTGGTTTTGAAGCGCAAATCCTTGGCGATCGGAAGCTATACCAATAATGCTTGAGGATACTCCAGCCCCAACGGGCCTGTCACCTGGGCCTGGCAGGGCGCCAATTGACCGCCCCAATGATTGAGACATGTCATTCGATAGTGACCTTCTGGCGCCGCGCGATGATGGGGCGCAGCATGGCGTAGCGCTTCGGGTGTGGTGATCTGTCACTAACCTTTACGGCCTCGATCTTGAAATCGCGGCGGGATTTTCGCCTCGTCGTATTCACTTTCTGGTTCACGGGTCACTCTCTTATCTGCATATTCACAAACTTGGCTGCTGCCAATCACGTCACGGACCATCTCACCATAGGTGGCGCCTCCAGAACCGCACGCTGGATCTCGATTTCCATGGTCTTACGGCCGAAAAAACGTTCGAGTTCGCAGACTCAGTTTTCAAGCTTACGAGGGCGGCTCAAGGGGAAACTCCCTCAGCGCACTTGACGGCTTCTTGCCCGCCTTGGCGGCAGTCCGGTGCTGAATCCTGATGAGCGCCCCTCCTCATATACTGGGCGCATCTGCCAAGCACCCGCCGCTTACGTCGTTCTGCCAAGCATGGGAACCAAGCACTCGCGCCCTAGCTTAAGGCATTTCTGACCGCTACTACGCTTTCCCACCGTGCAGTCTGCCGTTGGGTCAGGCTCCCGCACGCTGTGCGGGTTTCGCACCGCTTGGCTTGCTTGCCCCAAGCAGCCGTCGCGATTCAAACAAGCCCATCAAGCCGCGTGGCATGAAAAGAACAAACAGCACCAGCAGCAGCCCATAAATCAACGGCGCCGCGCCAATCAGCCCTGTGCCGAAAAAGACCCGCAGCACCTCTTCCAACCCAATGGTGAACAGCGCGCCAAGCGTGGGGCCAAGTGGTCCATACATGCCGCCGGCAATGGCACCGAAGACGATTTGCAAGGATATGCCAAGGCCAGCCGAGGTTTCAGGGTTCAGGTATAGTCTGTATTGCGCCATCAATGCTCCCGCCAAGGCCGCGAGTGCCGCGGACACCACCGTGACCTTCAGCTTTTCCCATGCCACGCGAATACCAATGGACGCGGCCGCATCCTCATCTTCGCTAATCGCGGAAAGTGCCTGCGCGGACATGGACCGGTTCTGCAAATGCCAAATCAGAATACCAATCGCCCAGGCGCCAAGCGTGATCCACCAGAAACCGCTTTTACTGAACTGCATGGCGCTGAAGGCAGCGTCCGGCGCGAGGCGCGGTGTCATGCCAAGCGAACCGCCTGTAATCCCACGCGCCGCAGTGACAAAAATACGCACGATTTCCCCCGCAGCAAGGGTAACAAGCGCGAAGTAATGCCCCACGACGCGCAAGCGAAAACAGGGCCAACCCAGTAGCGCGCCAGCAGCCGCGGCAATCACAACGCTGATGGGAATGCCAATCCAGGGTGAAACCCCGTAGAGATTCCACATCATGGCCATGCCATAGGCACCGATGCCAGTGAAGGCGCCATGACCGAAGGAAACCTGGCCAAAGCGCCCCATCATGGCCCAGCCAGTACACGCCAAACCCAATAGAAAGGCGGTGATCAAAAGATGCAGCAGATATTCCGGCGGCGAAAGCAGCGGCACGCCTGCCAGAAGCACAAGCGCCAGGATTGAAGCTAGGGTCTTGTTCATCGCGCGAAAAGCCCCCGGGGCCGGACGAACATGATGATGATGAAGAATAGGAAGGCGAAGACATAGGACCATTCGGTAGTGCCCCAAAAGCCGCCAACCGAAATGATAACGCCCATCAAAAACGCCGCCAGGAATCCACCCAGCATATTACCAAGGCCCCCCATCACACAGATCATGAAGGTAATGGGCCCGAAGGACAGGCCAACAAAGGGGTGAACGTCCAGCTGCACCAGCAATAGGCAGGCAGCAAGCCCAGCCAGAGAACCACCGACTGCCGATGCAATCAGATAGATGCGGCGCGGATCAACACCCATCAGCGGCATCACTTCCCGATCGCGCGCAATCGCGCGAATGGCCGTACCGACATAGGTGTATTTCAGGAATAGCCAGAGCAGCGCCGCGCCAACCAGGGCCGCGATAAAGGCGGAAAGCTTGGTCCCGGAGATGAAAACTTCCCACACCTCCATCGGCGGCATATCCACGCCAAGGCTGCGAAATTCAGTACTGAACACAAGGGTGGCGCCACCCTGCAACACGAAAAGAACACCGCCAGTAGCCAGGACCTGATTGATTGGCGGCGCTGTCAGCAAGGGCCGCACCACAAGCACATGCAGCAGCACCCCAAGCACGGCAAGACAGGGTAAGCAGACGGCAAAAGCCATCCATAGAGGCCATCCCATCTGGTTATACAAATACCAGACAATATACATGCCAACCATGACCAGCTCAGCATAACAAAGCCAGACAACGTCAACGACACCAAACACCAGATTGAGCCCCAGCACCGGCAGCGCGAATACACCGCCAAGCAGGATGCCATTGATCAGTGCTTCAAGCAGAAAGGGATCAAAAATGCTCATGGCTCAATGCATCCCAAGATAGGAACGGCGCAGTACGGGGTCAGCGGCAAGCTCCGCCGATTTGCCTTCAGCGGCCACGCGTCCGGTTTCCAGCACATAGGCACGGTCAACCACGCGCAGCACCTGCGCGACATTCTGTTCGACAATCAGCACCGTGAGCCCTTCCTGTCTGATGCGGCGCACCAGATCGAAAACCTGTTGCACGACCAAGGGCGCCAAACCGGCGGAAGGTTCATCCAATAGCAGGATTTTCGGCGCGCACATCAGCGCACGACCAATGGCGCACATTTGCTGCTCACCGCCCGACATGGTGCCCGCCAACTGATGCCGACGCTGTGCCATGCGCGGGAAAAGATCATAAACATGATCGCGCCTTTCGGCGAAATGCGCCCGCGCGGATTTGGCGTAGGCCCCGACCTTCAGGTTTTCTTCCACCGTCAAATGCGGGAAAAGGCGACGGTTTTCCGGCACATGCGCAATGCCAAGTTCGGGCAGCAAATGTGCCGGCACCTTTGTCAGATCCTGATCTCCATAGCGAAGCGTGCCGGCACTCGGCCGCAACAATCCAGAAATCACCCTGAGCAAGGTTGTCTTGCCTGCACCATTGGGACCGACCACACCCACGGCTTCGCCAGGTTCCACCCGCAGCCCGACCCCAAACAACGCGGAAAAATCGCCATAACCGGCCTGGATGCCGGAAAGTTCAAGCGTTGCTGCACCGTTCATGCCGCGCGTGCCTCCGGCGGGCCGAGATAGACTTCAGCGACGCGTTCATCTTCCTGCGCCTCCTGCGGCGTGCCGGTGAAAATCACGGCGCCGTGATCCAACATGACAACCTTATCCACCACGGAAAGCAGCACACCCATGATATGCTCGACCCAAACGATTGTGATGCCGCGTTCATCACGAATACGTTTCAGCATATCCGCCGCCGCTTGCATTTCCGCCGTATCCAGGCCGCCCAAAGATTCATCAGCCAGCAGCAGGCGCGGTTGTGTAGCCAGCGCACGTGCCATTTCCAATTTCTTAAGGCCGGCGGCGCCCAAGCCACTGACCCGCGCCGTGTCATCATCGGGCAATTGCGCAAGGCGCAGCGCATCGCGCGCCCGGCGTTCTGCCTCTGCTCGGTCAATGCTTTCGCCAGCCCCGTAATGCGCCGCCAAAACCGCATTCTCGAATAGCGAAAGGCTACGAAATGGCCGCGGAATCTGGAAAGTACGCCCAATACCGCGGCGACAGACGTCTTCTGCCGCCAGGCCAGCAATTTCCTCACCTTCCAACATCACCGAACCGGCGCTTGGCTTGAGCATGCCGGCAATGCAGTTGAAGGTCGTGCTTTTGCCCGATCCATTGGGGCCAAGCAGCCCCATGATCTCGCCTTTCGCTACGGTGAAGGCCACGTTGTCCACGGCGGTGAAGCCGCCGAACCGTTTGGTCAGACCTTCAACGCGCAGCAGCGGTGCTGCGCCAGACATTCAGCGTGCCGCATAGGGGTGGCCGGCGGGTAGCGGGAAGACCGGCGGGCCGCCGGCAATGGCGCTTGGCCAAATGACCTTAGCCTTGGCGTTTTCATACTGCATTACCACGGCCACGGAGCGTTCATTCTGCCCTGACATGGTATGCCCTGGCGGATTGAATTTTACGCCATAGCCCTGAATGGTGCCCCCCACCGGAATATCCACCTGCAACGCGGATTGGCGCAGTGCATCCGCTGTCATGCCGCCTGTACGCGCAACTGTCGGCTTCAGCACATTTTCCAGGAATACCCAGGTATTATTGAAACCCATGGAGGCATGTGTGGGCAGATCATTCATCCGGTGCTTGGCCTGGAAGCGGCGCACAAATTCCTGTGCCAGCGCCGCCGCATCAGGGGTGAGCTTGCTGTGATCCAGCATTTGGGTGCCGGCGGGATCAACATTACAAACCCCATTCATATCGGCCCCGAAGGTCTCGGCCAGGCGATCAATCTGCGAATAGCCCGCGCCATGCCCAATCAGTGCCTTGAAGCGCAGACCGCCCGAGCGTGCTTGGCGCAAGAAAAGCGTAATGTCTGGGTTATAGCCGGCATGCAGGATCACATCCGGCCTTTCACGCCGGAGCTTGGTGATCATGGTGGAAAGGTCCGGCGCTGACGCCGAATAGCCTTCCTTCATCACCAATGGCATGTTGCGCGCCCTGCATTGTTGTTCAATGCCAGTGGCGACACCGGTGCCATAAGGCCCATCTTCATAGATGACGGCAATGCGGATGCGTTCTGGTGCCACGCCAAATTTGGACTGCGCATTTTCCTGAATGACAGAAACGGAACCCTCAGCATATTGATCCGAATGTACCGTCGGACGGAAGACGTATTGGAAATTCTTGTCCTTCAGCACCGCAGTGGCGATGGCGCTGGTAATCCACATGATTTTCTTGGCTTGTTCGAAGCGCTGCGATAACGGCACGGCATGCGCTGAAGAATAAATGCCTGTGACCACTTCCAACCTTTCCTGGCCCAGCAGGCGTTCCGCCTCGTTGATGGCAACATCGGCCTTGCTCTGGCTATCGGCGGTTACCGCCTGCACCGGGCGGCCACCCGCGCCACCCCGTTCATTGAATAACTCAATGGCGACTTCGGCTCCCCAGAACAGCGGCTGGCTGCCGGCGCCAGCGAAGGGGCCGGAAAGATCGGTCATGACACCAACGCGCAGCGGTTCACCGCGCGCGGGGCCTTGTGCCCAGGCTCTCGGCGCGGCCGGCACGGTGGCAGCAAGGCCGAGGCCAGCACTGGCCTGCAATAACTGGCGGCGGCTGGAGGAAATATCCTGCATGGCGTTCTCCCTTGGAATTTTTGGACTAATTAACCCAAAGCCAAGCCCGAGCCGCCGCCGCCGTCAAGCGGTGAGATTGGGGGCGCACAATCATCAAGCTTCGGCCACCCTAGGAGCACTCTTTGGCGATGTCTGGCCCCGAACAATTGCCAAATGCCGCCACTGGTGGTGCGATTCATGCTGATCTTTCCCGCCCGGCCATCTCCCCCCGCACCACAAGCCGCCTGTTTGGCGGGCCGATCCACGCTGCTGCCGGGAACCGACAGTAGCGATCGGACCGCCAGCGTAAAATGCGTGCCGATAGAAACGGCTGGAGGCGCAAAAAAAACACGCGCCCCGGCAGGGGCGCGTGCTTTTGCCTACAGCGTTTCAGAAGCGATCAGTGCTCAACGTCGGCCCAGATCTTGCGCTTCACCGCATAAGTCAGTCCCGCCAGGATGGTCAGGAAGATGATGATTTTCACGCCAAGCGCGCGGCGCTGTTCAAGCTCCGGCTCCGCGGCCCATTGCAGGAAGGTGCTGACATCATGGGCCATCTGCTCAACAGTTGCCTTGGTGCCATCGGCATATTCAACCTGATCAGGATTGATCGGCGCACCCATGGCGATCTGATGGCCGGGGAAATACTTATTGTAATGCATCCCATCCATCAGGGTCACGCCGGGCGGCGGATCCACATACCCGGTCAGCAACGCAAAAAGATAATCGGCGCCGCCAGCCCGCGCCTTGGTCATGACCGAAAGATCGGGCGGCAGCGCGCCATTATTCGCCGCACGCGCCGCCGCATCATTGGCGAAGGGCTTGCGGAAGCGATCCGCCGGGCGCCCCGGGCGTTCGAACATCTGGCCTTCATCATTCGGGCCATCAACGATCTGGAACTGCGAGGCAATGGCCGCGACCTGCGCCTCAGTCAGCCCCAATTCGCGCAGGTTGCGATAGGAAACCAGGCGCAGCGAATGGCAGGCAGAGCAGACTTCCTTGTAAACCTGGAAGCCGCGCTGCGCGCTCGCGCGATCATAGGTACCGAAAACCCCATCGAAGGAGAATTTCCGATCCGGGATCGCAATATCCCCGCCCGCCGCATGGGCGGGGGCGGCGGCAAAGAGGCCAAGGGCCAGGGCGAGGGCCTTGAAGGACGTACGCAACATGATCAGGCCTTCTCCATCGGCTTGGCTGCCGCGCCCGCAGGCAACGGCCCCCCACCCAGAACGGGGCGGGAAATACTTTCTGGCAGCGGCAAGGGCCGCTCAAACTTCGCCAGCAGCGGCAGGATCACCAGGAAATAAGCGAAGTAATAGGCGGTCGCGATGCGAGCGATGAGCACATAGGTGCCTTCCGCCGGCTTGGCGCCAACCCAGAGCAGCACCAGGAAGCAAACGGTCCAGAGCAGGAAGAAAATGCGCGCCAGCGGACGGAAGCGCATGGACCGCACCGGGGACCGATCGAGCCAGGGCAGGACGAACCACACCAGGATCGAGCCAAACATCAGCAACACCCCGCCAAGCTTATCCGGCACAGCGCGCAGAATGGCGTAATAGGGCAGGAAGTACCATTCCGGCACGATATGCGGCGGCGTCACCAGCGGATTGGCCGGGATGTAATTATCCGGGTGGCCCAGATAATTCGGCGCAAAAAACACCAGCACCGCGAAGACGATGAAATAGACCACCAGCCCCACACTATCCTTCGCCGTGTAATACGGATGGAAGGGCAGCGTATCCTGCGGGCCCTTGGGTTCGATCCCAAGCGGATTGTTCGACCCGGTGATGTGCAGCGCGGCGACGTGCAGAAAGACCACGCCAAAAATCACGAAGGGCAGCAGGTAATGCAGGCTGAAGAAGCGGTTGAGCGTTGGGTTATCCACGCTGAAGCCGCCCCACAGCAATTCCACAATGAAGTTGCCCACCACCGGGAAGGCGCTGAACAGGTTGGTGATGACAGTTGCCCCCCAGAAGGACATCTGACCCCAGGGAAGCACATAGCCCATGAAGGCAGTTGCCATCATCAACAGGAAAATAACCACGCCCAGCATCCACAGCAATTCGCGCGGCGCCTTGTAGGAGCCGTAATACATGCCGCGGAAAATGTGGATATAGACCACAATGAAGAACATGCTGGCGCCGTTCATATGAACATAGCGGATCAGCCAACCAAAATTCACATCGCGCATGATCCGTTCGACACTGTCGAAGGCAAGGCCTGTATGCGCCGCATAATGCATGGACAGGAAGATACCCGTCGCGATCATGATCATCAGCGTGACCATGGCGAGTGCGCCGAAATTCCAGAAATAATTGAAATTCTTCGGCGTCGGGAAGGTTCCGTATTCCTTCTGCATCATGGTGAAGACCGGCATGCGCTGATCTATCCAGCGCACTACCGGATTCTTGAATTCGCTATTGTGCAACCCGATTGACATGTTTGCTTATCCTCAACCGATTCTGATCTTGGTGTCGGATGTGAAGGCGTATTGCGGAACTTCAAGGTTTTTTGGCGCAGGGCCTTTCCGAATTCGTCCCGAGGTATCGTAATGGCTGCCATGGCAGGGGCAGAACCAGCCGCCGTAATCGCCGCGCGCATCGGTTGGCCTCTGTCCCAGAGGCACGCAGCCCAGATGGGTGCAAATGCCAATCAGCACCAGCCACTGCTCCCTCTGGACGCGGGACTGATCTGCCGCCGGGTCAGGAAGGCTGTTGGTCGGCACGGCGCGGGCTTCCTGGATTTCCTTGCCCGTGCGGTTGCGCACAAAAACCGGCTTGCCGCGCCACATCACCGTAATGGCCTGGCCTTCGGCGATCGGCGCCAGATCCACATCCGTACTTGCCAGCGCCAGCGTATCCTTCGCAGGCTGCAAGGAAGCGATGAAGGGCCAGGCAATGGCGCCAACACCGACAGCCGCGAAAGCGCCGGTCACGAGTTTCAGAAAATCACGCCGCGGCGCCCCATCGGTCGCCGCATGAGCGGTATCAGCCATCCTCACCATCCCCTTGCGACGGGGAGCCCCCTTGTCGAGGGCCTCACTTCGCCGCACGCTTTAGGCCCGCACCCCAAGGGTGCCATGATTACAACGAAATGGCGGCGCCGAAGCATCGGCCCCGCCAATACGCGAGGTCTTATAGTAGGACGGTTTGCAAGGTGTAAATCCGCCCCGGTGTAACAATGGAAGCCCGTCATGGAAAAAAGTGCCGCCGGCCCTGAGGGCCACCCCTTCGTGGCCCCCGCCCGCGCCTGGTTTGAGGAATTGCGGGACCGGCTTTGCGCCGCTTTTGAAGCAATCGAAGATGATCTGGCCCGGGGCCCCCATACCGGCCTGCCGCCGGGGCGATTCGCCCGCACCGCCTGGGAAAGACCCGAAGGCGGCGGGGGGGTCATGTCCGTCATGAAGGGCAGGGTGTTTGAAAAAGTGGGGGTGAATGTCTCCACCGTCTTTGGCGAATTCTCCCCCGAATTCCGCAAGCAAATCCCGGGCGCCGAGGAAGACCCGCGCTTTCTGGCAACCGGTGTGTCTCTGGTGGCACATATGCAAAGCCCGCGCGTGCCGGCGGCGCATATGAATACGCGCTTCATCGTGACGCGGAATGCCTGGTTTGGCGGCGGGGGGGATATCACGCCCATGAAGCCGGAGGCGCCCGAAGCCCAGGCCGATGCGGCGGATTTCCACGCGGCGTTCAAGGGCGCCTGTGACAAGCATGACGCAACCTACTACCCGCGCTTCAAGAAATGGTGCGATGAGTATTTCTTTCTGCCCCATCGTGGGGAACCACGTGGCCTTGGCGGGATTTTCTATGATTGGCTCGGGGATCGCACGCCCGGCAAGGGGATTGATGCGGATTTCACCTTCACCCGCGATGTCGGCCTGGCCTTCCTGCAAGCCTATCCCGCCATCATCCGCAAACGCATGCATGAAGCCTGGACGGAGGCCGAGCGGGAACACCAGCTGATCCGCCGCGGCCGCTATGTGGAATTCAACCTGCTGCATGACCGCGGCACGATTTTCGGCCTGAAGACCGGCGGCAATGTGGAGGCTATCCTGATGTCCATGCCGCCGGCGGTGAAGTGGCCGTAAACCACCTACGCCTTGCGCCGGCGCGGCCAACACAGCAAAACAGCCACCGGCAATAGCCACATGATCCGCGCGCCATAGCGCGGATGCGGCGCGGAAAGCCCGCCGCAAATCAGCGCATTGCCCAGCACCGCCGCCGCCAGAAATAACCCTAAGGCAAGCGCCAGCCCCTGCCCGCGCCAGACTGCCCAGGCCAACATCGGCAGCGCCAGCAGCACCACCAGCAAATGGAATGGATTTAGCGGCGTCAACGCATCCTTCAACACGCCCTGCGCCTGGCGCGCCTGATCAAAGGCGGCCAATTCACGCGCCGAGAAACCCTGTTCGATGCGCGGGCGGATCGCCACCGTGAAATGCGCCTCATCCAAGGTATCGCCGATGCCAAAGCTGCCAAGTTGCGCCAGCGCATTGCCCGCCATGGCGCGGGCCACGCCAAACGGGTCGGCGCGCAAGGTCTCGGCGACAATCTGCCCGGCTTCGGGCGCCAGCATCATGCCGCCCAGAAAGCGCGGCTGGCCGGCGGCATCGCGATTCACGGGGCTGTCTGGTGCCCAGAGGAAATCATTGGCCGGCATGGGCAGCCGATCCGCGAAGGCGCAGAGATACCAGCCCGCATCCGGGCAGCGCGCCTTGATCAGCGCTGTCGCCGGCCCGTCTTCCTGCAAACGCGCCAGCATGAAACTGGCGCCATAGGGCGAAAGCGCGAAGCGCCCATGGCCGATGGCATTGGTGACGAATAGCGCAGCCACCGCCAGCACCACCGGCAGCATCATGGCCAATAGCCGCGCGGGATAACGCCAAAGCCGCAATAGCAGCGCAATCACGCAAAGCCCAAGCGCCAGCGGCAAATGCGCCAAATGCGCCGCGATGCCGAGTGTCACCAGCGCCACAAGATAGGCGCGTTCAAACCGCGTCAACGCCGCAGCGCCAAAGCCCAGCAGAAACAAGCCCAACACCACAATCGGCGCGAAAACATCAGGCATCAGCAGCGCGGCGCTGAAAGGAGCGGTTGTGGCCAAAGCAGCAAAGGCGCAAAGCCCGAGATGCCAAAGCGGCGTTGCATGACCGCGCGTCACGCGCTGCGTCAGCCACAGCAAATGGGACAGGATCACACCTTGCGCGATCACCGGCCCCCAAAGGCTAATGCGCCAATGAAAAGCATGTAAAAAAGGCCCGTAGATATAGGGCTTGTCCCAGAGCATCAGCGGCCCAAGTGTTTGATGCAAAAACCCGCCGCTATCGCTGAACAGCAAAGGATAGCCATTGAAAAAGGCGGGCCAGATCAGCAGCAAGGCCCCGGCCAACACCGCCGCGCCAGCCTTCACCCCTGTTTCGCCGACCAGCGCGCGGCGGCGGCGTCATCCTCATTCTTCGCGGCCACCCAGCGCGCATCGCCATCGGCGAATTCCTCACGCTTCCAGAAGGGCGCCTTGGTCTTCAGCCAATCAATCAGAAAAGCACAGGCTTCAAGCGCCGCAGCACGATGCGCAGAAGCGGTCAGCACCAGCACAATCGGCTCACCTGGCAGAATGCGGCCGACGCGATGGATCACGGTGCAGCCGGTCAGCGGCCAGCGCGCCTCAGCCTCGGCCGCAATGCGTCCAAGCGCGCGTTCCGTCATGCCGGGATAATGTTCCAGCACCATCGCCGCCAAGCCATCATCACCACGACAAACACCAAGGAAACTTGCCACACCACCAACATCTGTGCGGCCTGTGGTCAGCGCTGCGCTTTCGGCCGCCATATCAAACAGCGCTTCCTGCACCTGGATGCGCGCCATGGTTCAGCCCCCAGTCACGGGCGGGAAGAAGGCAATCTCATCGCCCGCCACCACGGGATGATCCGGCGCGGCGAAATCCTGATTGACGGCGGCGCGGATTTGCTTGGCATCGGCAAAGGCCGCCGCATGGCCAGGGCTACGGGTCGCGAGCCAGTCACGCAGCCCGGCGATATCGCGAATTTCGGCCGGCGGCGCCACTTCTTCTTCCGCCACGCCGATTTTCTGGCGCAGCCAGGCGAAATAGAGAATCCGCATGGCGCTTCAGCGCTGCGTGGGCACCGAGGTGATGCGCCCGCCCGGCCCGATAATGGTTGTGGTGCCGCCATCGCGCACCGCAATCCCGCCACCTGCCGTGCCGGGCTGGTTGAAGACCTGCGTTCGATCATTGCCGCCGGCCACAATCCCGGCTGGCTGCCCAGGTGTGGCGGGAATGACCGTGCCTTCCACCCGCGGCGGCGGCGGTGCCGGCATGGCGGCAGGTGTCGTGGCCGGCGGCGAAGGCGCGCGCGGCGGGACAGAGGCCATGGGTGGCGGGGTAGAACTGCTCATGCGCGGCGGAGGCGGCGGCGGGGGCAGGCGCATCGCATCATCCGGTGTCATTTGCGTCGTCGGTGTGGCGGGGGCGCGCATCGCCTCATAATCCAGGCTTTCGGTCCGTAACACTTCCGCAGTCGTATCCCCGGTGGTGACACGGCGCACCGTCAGGCTATCCACCTTGGGCAATGCGGCATTGCCGCTGGTATTCCAGCTTGGCTGCCAATTCGGCGCGCAACCTTGCAGCGCCAGCATTCCCCCAAATAGCAGCAGCATAGAATGTCGCATGGCTTTCCCCGCCCCAATAAGCCTCAAGATGCGCTGCCCAGGGCTTAGACTCAAGACTGCCCCGGCGGTTTTGCCTCGGCATCTCTGCCGGCTGGGGTTTCGGCCTGCGCCAGACTCAAGCCCGCGCGCAGATAATCCCAACCGGTGATCAGCGTCAGCACCGCCGCCGCCCAGAGCATCCCCTCCCCGATCAGGGATACCGGCAGGAAGCCAAGCCCGATCACCGGCGCGCCGCTATCGCCCGCGAGCAAGGTGCCAAGCGCGCCCATCTGAAACCCGGTCTTCCATTTCGCGAGTGGCGTGACCGGCAGGCCCACGCGCAATTCGGCCAGGAATTCTCGCAGGCCCGAGACCAGGATTTCGCGCAGCATGATGACAATGGCGGGAAACAGCCCGGCATCGGAAAGCCGCCCATAACCTGCCAGCAGCATCAGCGCCGCACCCACCAGCAGCTTATCCGCAATCGGGTCCAGCATGCGCCCAAAGCCGGAAACCGCGCCGCGATCGCGCGCGATCTTGCCATCGAAGTAATCCGTGATGGCAGCGAGCGAAAACACGACACAAGCCGCCATATCCGCCTGCGGCGTATTGATCGACGCCAGCACCACCAGCAGCGGTATGGCCGCGATGCGCGAAAGCGTCAGCAGATTGGGCAGGTCGGTCGGCATTACCCTTCCCTTAACGCGGAACGTGGCCTTTTGGCACCCTTGCGCGGCAATATTCAGCCAAGCGCGGCATTCGGGTGGAAATGATCATGGATCCGCTTGGCCAAGGCCGGGCCAACGCCGGGGCAGGCTTCCAGATCGGCCAGCCCCGCCTGCCGCACCCCGCGGGCCGAGCCGAAATGGTTCAGCAATTTGCGCTTCATCGCCGCCCCCACGCCCGGCACATCATCCAATTCAGACCGTGTCAGCGCCTTGGACCGGCCAGCGCGATGGGCCGAAATGGCGAAGCGATGCGCCTCATCCCTCAGGCGCTGCAAATAAAACAGCACCGGGTCACGCGGCGGGAGCTGAAAGGGCTCGCGCCCCGGCGCATGGAACCATTCGCGCCCCGCATCGCGGTCCGGCCCCTTGGCGACAGCGACCAGGGGCAGATCATCCAGGCCGAGGCCGGCCATGATTTCCCGTGCGGCGGAAAGCTGGCCGGCGCCGCCATCAATCAGCACCAGATCGGGCCAGCCCTCTCCAGCGCGGGCCGGGTCTTCGCGCAAGGCGCGGCCAAAGCGGCGTTCGAATACTTCGCGCATCATGGCGAAATCATCATTGGTGGCAGCGGTCTTGATGGCGAATTTCCGGTAGCCCTGTTTCATGAAGCCTGAAGGGCCAGCCACGACCATGACGCCATAGGCATTGGCGCCCTGGATATGGCTATTGTCGTAAATCTCGATCCGTTCCGGTGTGCCGGGTAGGCCGAAAAGGCTCGCCGTGCCTTCCAGCAGCGCCGCTTGCGCCGTGCCTTCCGCCATGCGCCGTTCCAGTGCTTCGCGGGCATTGGTCGCGGCGTGTTCAAGCGCTTCGTATTTTTCGCCGCGCTGCGGGCGGCGCAATTCCACGCGCCGCCCGGCCTTGATCGCCAAGGCTTCTGAAATCAACGCCGCTTCGGGCGGGTCATGCGATAGCAACAGCAAAGGCGGCGGCGGCAAATCCTCATAGAGCTGACCCAAAAAGGCGCCCATCACTTCCTCAGCGCTTTGGTCCTGCTTGGCGTGGCTCAGGAAAAAGGCGCGATTGCCGTTATTGCGCCCGCCACGGAAGAAAAACACCTGCACGCAGCTTTGCCCCGCCGCCTGATGCAAGGCGATCACATCCGCATCGCCGAGCCCTTCCAGATTGACGCGATCCTTGCCCTGAATATGTGTCAGCCCCCGGATACGGTCCCGCAGCGCCGCCGCGCGTTCAAACTGCAACTCCGCCGCCGCCGTTTCCATCTCAGTCGCCAGGCGCTTTTGGATGGAGGGCGTTTCGCCGGACAGGAACTGCTTCGCTTCTGCGACTAGCGCGGCGTAATCGGCCTGCGAAATTCGGTCCACACAGGGCGCGGAGCAGCGCTTGATTTGATACAGCAGGCACGGGCGGGTGCGGGTATCAAACACCGTATCCCGGCAAGACCGCAGCAAAAACACGCGCTGCAGCGCCGCCAAGGTCTGATTGACGGCCCAGACCGACGCAAAAGGCCCCCAATAGGAAGCCCCCTTCCGCCTTTCCCCGCGATGCTTGGCAATCTGCGGAAAAGGGTGGTCTTCCGTGATCACCAACCACGGGTAGGATTTGTCATCCCGAAGGACGATGTTGAAGCGCGGCCGGAAGCGCTTGATGAAATTGGCCTCCAGCAGCAGCGCTTCGGCCTCAGACGCGGTGGTGACCACTTCAAGCGACCGCGTTTCGAACACCATACGCCGGAGCCGTTCCGGCAGGCGGCCAAGCTGAGTGTAGGAAGTGACCCGCTTCCTGAGCGACCGCGCCTTGCCGACATAAAGCGCCTCCCCCTTCTCATCCAGCATACGATAGACGCCTGGGGTGAGCGGCAGCGTGGGCAGGGCGGCTTCCAGCACCGCCAGGCCCTGGAATGAGGGGCTTTCCGGGGCGGGTGGCGGCGTTTCGGTCATGGTTCTTGGCTTATGGCAAAGGGGGGGCGAATTTGTCCACGAAACCTGTGGATAAAGCTGTGGGAAGCCGCCAAGACAATTCAGTTAAGGCTATGTTACACAAAGATTCTACGGCTCTGCCTAGATTTGCGGCGCCCGGCCTGTAACAAATTAAGCTATTGATTTATCTGAATTTTGACCCGAGTCGCAAAGCCGCGCTGGCGTCAAGGGGGAAATTTCAGGGCTCACGCAAAAAGCTTTTGGTCGTGGTTTTTGAGCGGTGGACAATCCGCAGCGCCGCCCATGTCAAAATCGTGATCTTTCAATGACAACGCCGACTTCGATGCTGCCAGGCAGGGCATCCGGCTTGGTCACGCCCACCCGGACGCGGCGAATACGCGCATCTTCCAGCAGGCTGATAGCGATACGCTCAGCCAGGGTTTCCGCGAGCCGGACATGGGCGGAAGTGGCGATCCGCCGCGCGGTTTCGGCGGCTGCTGCGTAATCCACCACACGGGCCAGGCGGTCCGGCCCTTCGGCCATGGGGGCTTCGGGGTCTTCGACCGCCAATTCCAGATCAAGGATCACGCGCTGTGGGCGGGTTTCCTCATGCGCATAAACGCCAAGCAGGGCCTGGACTTCCAGATGGCGCACAAAAACGAGCCGCAGACCGGCTGCCGCATCCGGGGCAAAGCTCATTCCAAAGGCTCCTGCCCGAAGGAGGGTGACCATTGCAAATGCTGCCCGCCATCAAGGGCGATCATCTGCCCGGTCATGGATGGTAGCGAAAGGATAGCCATCAGCGCGCGCGCCACTTCGTCTGGGCTGGTCGGGCGCGATAGCGGCGTTGCCTCAGCCTGCCGGTCGAAATGTTCCTGGGATTGGCGGGGGCTGGGCAAGGCCGGGCCGGGTCCAATCGCATTCACCCTAATGCGCGGCGCCAACGCCAGCGCCAGGCTTTGCGTCAGCGCCCAAAGCCCAGCCTTGGATACGGTGTAGGAAACGAAATGCGGCGTCAGCGACCAGACGCGCTGATCCAGCATATTCACGACCAAGCCCTGCGCGGCTTGGGGCAGCGCTTTGGCAAAATGTTGCGTCAGCACGAAGGGCGCGCGCAGATTGGGTTCCATATGCCGGTCCCAGGATTCGCGCGTTGCATCATCCCATTCATCGCGTTCGAAGGTGGAGGCGTTGTTCACCAATACACCGAGCGGCCCCAGCGCCTTGGTTGCATCCGGGACCAGCCGCGCCACTTCCGCTTCCTGGCCAAGCTCAGCCCGCAGCGTAATGGCGCGGCGGCCCAGGGCGCGGATATCGGCCGCCGTTGCCTCGGCCGCGTCCGCACTGGCGGCGTAATGGATGGCGACATCAAAGCCGGCTTCAGCCAGCGCAAGCGCCATGGCACGGCCAAGCCGCTTGGCAGCGCCCGTGACCAACGCGGCGGGGGGGATGTTGGAGGGGATCATGGGTGGGCTGATAGCCGCAAAACGTGCCGGGGCCTATGCCCGGCGCGACAGAACGCTCTTGTCCTGCTAAGGCCCGCCGCACCATGTCTGATAGCGCCATCCCCGCCGCCCGCATCGCTGAAGAAGCCGCCCGCCGGCGGAGCTTTGCCATCATCGCCCATCCTGACGCGGGCAAAACCACGCTGACCGAAAAACTGCTGCTGAAGGGCGGCGCCATTCAGCTTGCCGGCGCGGTGCGCGCCAAGGGCAATGCGCGGCGCACGCGTTCCGACTGGATGAAGATTGAACAGGATCGCGGGATTTCGGTCGCGACCTCGGTCATGACCTTTGAACGTGATGGTGTGGTCTTCAACCTGCTTGACACACCAGGCCACGAAGATTTTTCCGAAGACACCTACCGTACCCTGACCGCGGTGGATGCCGCGGTGATGGTGCTGGATGCCGCCAAGGGTATTGAGAGCCAAACGCGCAAACTGTTTGAAGTGTGCCGCATGCGCGACATTCCCATCATCACCTTCATCAACAAGATGGACCGCGAAGCGCGCGAGCCTTTCGAATTGATGGATGAAATCCAGAATTTGCTGGCGCTGGATGCAACGCCCGCCGCCTGGCCCGTGGGCCGCGCCGCTGACTTTGCCGGCGTTTATGATCTGGCCACCGACCGTTTCCTGCCTGTCGCGGAAGGCGCGGAGCCGATCCAGCTTGAATCACCGGAAGACCCGAAGCTTGCCGAATTGGTCGGTGATGACAGGGCTTTGGCGCTTTCCGAGGAAGTATTGCTCGCCCGCGCCGGCTATCCGGAATTCGACACCGAGCGTTTTCTGGAAGGGTCTTTGACGCCGGTTTTTTTCGGCTCGGCGCTGCGCGACTTCGGTATTGCGCATTTGCTGGATGGGCTGGCGCGTCATGCGCCGCCGCCGCGCGCGCGGCCTGCGGATCAGCGGCTTGTGACGCCCGGTGAGGAAAAGCTGACCGGCTTTGTGTTCAAAATCCAGGCGAATATGGACCCCAATCATCGCGACCGCGTGGCGTTTGTGCGGCTTTGCAGCGGGCGGCTGACCAAGGGCATGCGGCTGCGCCAAAGCCGCACCGGCAAGCAGGTGCCGGTAAACGCGCCGCTGTTTTTCTTCGCGAAGGACCGGCAAGTGGCGGAAGAAGCCTGGCCGGGCGATGTGATTGGCATTGCCAATCATGGCACGCTGCGCATCGGTGATACGCTGACGGAAGGTGAGCCGCTTGATTTCCGTGGCGTGCCTTCCTTCGCGCCGGAAATCCTGCGCCATATCCGGCTGGATGATCCGATGCTGGCGAAAAAACTCCGCACCGCGCTTGATCAATTGGCGGAAGAAGGCGTGGTGCAATTATTCCGCCCGCGCGATGGCTCACCACCCGTGGTTGGCGTTGTGGGGCAATTGCAATTGGATGTGCTGCAAAGCCGGTTGAAGGCGGAATATGGCGTGCCGGCGGGGTTTGATGGCACGCCCTGGGAGCAAGTGCGGTGGATGGTATCCGACGAAGCCGGCGCCTTGGACCGCTTCGCGGAAGCCAATCGGCGCGATGTCGCGGAAGATCATGATGGTGCGCTGGTCGCGTTTTTCAGCAGCGATTGGCGCCGCCGCCGCGCGGAAGAGGAATGGCCCATGATCCGCTTTCATGCCGTGCGCGAACAGCATGGGGTGGGCGGGGGGAAGTAGGCCTTCCCCCCGATTTGATTATTTCACTGAAGAGAAGGATGTCGGCTGAAGGATTTCATTGGTGACCTTCGTCAGCAGCGGGCCATTGGCTTCGGTTTCCGCGCGCGCCTTGATCCAATCCGGATCGGCCTGGAACTTTGCCCATTTTTCCTCACGTTCCGCCAGCGACTTCCACGCCACCATATAGGTCAGGCTGTGGTTGGAATCGCCGATCAGCGTGGTCCAGAAACCTGCCTGGCGAATGCCGTGCTTGTCCCAAAGCTTCAGCGTGATGGTTTCAAACCGCTTCATCAGATCGGGCAGGCGCCCGGGCTGGCAGTGATAGATACGAAGTTCATAGAGCATCGTTTTTCTCCCTTTGATGCAGTTAATCCAATTTGGCGCCGGATATTTCCACCAGGTCGCGCCAAACGCGATCCTGGCTGCGCACAAATTCCGTAAAGCCTTCCGGCGTGTCGTCCGAAATGGCGCTGAAGCCAAGCGGAATCAGCTTTTCACCATACTCCCTATCCCGCGCTGCGCCGATGGTGGCACGGTGCAAAGCCTGCACAATCGGCGCCGGCGTGCCGGCGGCTGCCGAAATGCAATACCAGAATTCCATATCCATATCCGAACCGGGAATCAGCTCTGCCATGCCGCGCACATTCTCAAGCCCGGCAACCTGCGGCTGGCGCTTCTGGCTACCCACCGCCAGCGCCCGCAGCCGCCCTTCGCGCACATGCGGCATTAGCGCGGGCATGCCATCGAAAATCATATCCACATTGCCGGCAATTAAATCATTCAAGCCGGGCGCGAGACCACGATAGGGCACATGCGAAACCTCAATCCCTGCGGTCTGCATCAGCTTCGATATCGTCAAATGGCTGATGGTGCCGATGCCAGATGATGCTGCGCTGATCTGCCCTGGCCGGCGCTTCGCATCCGCCACGAATTCCTCAAAGGTTTTCCAGGGGCGATTGGCATTCACGACAAACAGCGTGGAGCCAACCGATACGCGGGAGATATGCGTGAAATCGCGAATGCCATCGAACGGCATGCCGCTGCGATAGAGGTATTTATTCGCGAGCAAGATTGTTGCCCCGCCCAAGAATAGCGTATGCCCATCCGGCGCGCTGCGGGCCACGGCCTCACCAGCGATATTCCCGCCAGCACCGGGGCGGTTATCAATCACGACAGTCTGGCCAAGCAGCGGACCCATACGTTCAGCAACCATGCGCGCAGTGATATCGGCGGCACCGGCAGGCGGGAATGGCACCACCAGACGCAAGGGCCGCGATGGAAAAGCCTGCGCCCGCGCAATGGCCGGCGCGGCAAGCCCAGCAATCAGCGCGGCGCGGCGGGTGATGTTGATCATGCTGACCTCCCTTCTTTATTTTGTTGGTTCGCGGTGCAATTCCACCACAATGCCTTCTTGCCCTGGCAGCGCCGGGTAGCGGCGCATCACTTCCGGGTCATGGCCCGGTACGATGTGCTTCGCGCTTGGCGCCAGCGCGCGGAGCTTATCGAAGCCTTCCAGCATTTCGCCGATGTGAAACGCCGTGGTGAAAGGCCGGCCCGCTTCCATATTCTCATAGAAATGCGTGACATCGGAAGCGAGCACCACGCGCCCGCGCGCCGTATTCACGCGCACACATTGCAGCCCCATGGAATGGCCACCGCAGGCATGCACCGTAATCCCCGGCGCCACTTCCGCATCGCCATTATGGAAGACAACGCGTTCGGCGAAATTCATCCGCACCATGCCGACCACATCTTCGACTTCGAAGGAATGGCGAAGCTTGGGGTATTTCATATAGCGCCCGGTCGCATACTGCATTTCCGGCTCCTGCAAATGGAATCTGGCCTTGGCGAATTTATGGAAGCTGCCAACATGATCGTAATGCAGGTGGGAGATCACCACATCTTCGACCTTGTCCGGATCAACACCGATCAGCTTCAGGCTTTCAATTGGGCAGCGCAGGTAATTGCGCTTGCGCTTGGCGGCGACCTCCGCCGTGAAGCCGGTGTCAATGATCACGACGCGATCATCATTCACCGCAGCCCAGACGAAGTAATCCATCGGCATGGGCGCATCATGCGGGTCGCCGCCGATGAAATGCTCAGTGCGCTTGGCATCGCGCATGGCATAGCGCAGCGCATAGACGCGGTATTCGGGTTCAGTCATGCCATATGCTCCTGTTTTGCCGGCACCATCCCAAGCGCGAGCCCAACCATGGAGGCATCGCGCAGAACGGAAAGAAAATCACCGGGCTGATTGGCGTCACCCACCAGGGTAAAGGGAATGCCGCTGGCTTCTACCGCCGGCAGCGCATCAAGGTTGGGCAGCGCGCCGATGGCGGCGATGATATGCGTCACGCCGGCAATCTCTCGGGCTGCGCCATCTTCGGTGAACTGCAACACATCACCCACCAGCCGCGCATCGCGCGCCTTGGTGTGGAAGCTGGTGCCAGCTTCGCGCAGGCGGATCATCAGATCGGTGCGATTATTGCGCGCCATGGCGGGGGCGATGGAGGGCAGGGCTTCCAGAATGCTAATGCGGCAGCCGCGCTGGATCAGCACATCCGCCACTTCCAGCCCAACAATGCCACCACCAATCACGGCAAGCCGCGCGCCTTCAGGCACCAAAGCTGGATTGGCAATCACATCCCAGGCTTGCAGCGGGACCGCGCCGGGAAGGTTCAGCGGACGCGGCTTGGCGCCGGTTGCCACCACCACATGATCCGGCGCGAAAGCCCTGATGGCCTCAGCGGTAGCCGTGATGCCATAGCGCACCGGCACACCGAGTGCGATCACCTGATCCCAACGCCAGGACCAGGCCGGGCGCACTTCTTCCTTATCGGGCGCCGCCACGGCCAGGTGAATCTGCCCGCTGGCACGCGCTTCCTTTTCCCAAATCTCCACCTGATGGCCGCGTGCGGCCGCGAGCCGCGCCACTTCCGCCCCTGCCAAACCGGCACCCAATATCAAGACACGCTGTTTCACCGGCGCCGGCGCGAATGGGCCATCAATGAATTCCGGCGCTTCCAATTCTGTGCCCAGCATCGGGTTCACCACGCAGGCGACATCGCGTTCCAACGTCAGCCTTTCAAAACAGACATTGCAGGAAATGCAGCCGCGAATGGCGACCTTGCTTTCACCAAACGCCTTGCGCGGCCAATGGGCATCCGCCGTCAGCGCGCGGCCAAGAGAAACATAATCGGCTGCCCCGGAAGCGAGCACCGCTTCCGCATCCTCGGGCGCAAGAATGCGCCCGGCGATAATGGTCGGGATCGCAACCGCTGCCGTGATCGGCTTGGCATGCGGTTCCAAAGTACGGCGCGGCATGGAAGGCGGCTGAATGCAAAAGCGCGACAGTTCCGGGCTTTCATTTGTCCCGCCCGAAAGATCAAGCGCGCTCACCCCCGCAGCTTCCAAAAGCTTGGCGAGTTCCACTGCCTCCTCAATCGGATAGCCATCATCGCAATATTCAGTGCAGGAAATCCGCACCCAAAGCGGGAAATCGGGCAGCGCATCGCGCAGCCGATGCACGGTTTCCAACAGCAGCCGCGCACGGTTTTCGAGCGACCCGCCATAGCGATCCGTGCGCTTATTGATCCGCTGGGTCAGGAATTGATGAAACAGATAGCCATTGGCGGCATGCAGTTCGACAGCATCATAACCCGCCTGCCACAAGCGCCGGGCAGCCGCAACAAAATCCTTCTGGATTTCGGTGATCTCCGCTTGATCGAGCGGCCTTACCTCATCACCCGTATTCGGATTGCGCCAGGGTGAAGGCCCCACCGGTTCCATATTCAACACCATCCGGCGCAGCAGCGCGCCGCGGTGATTGATCTGCCCGACCGTCACGCAATCATGCCGCTTGATGCCCTCTACCAGCCGCGCCAGGCCAGGGATGAAGCGGTCATGATAAATCCAAAGTGAGTTGTTATGCGCGCGCCCACCCGCACTCACCGCCATGGCTTCTGTCACAATGGCGGCGACACCACCCTTGGCGCGTTCTTCGTAATAGGCGCGGTCACGTTCGGTCGAAAGGCCATCGCTGGTGCTGAAATTCGTGCCCATCGGCGCCATGATGAGCCGGTTTTTCATCCGGAGCGGCCCAATCCGCCCCGGCTGTTGCATCAGCAAACTCATGCCGCGTTACTGCGCCTTATCCGCATCCAGCACGGCTTGCACCGCGGCCGGATCGCATTTGATGGAAACGCCCGCGCGTTCCAATTGCAGCTTCATCGGCACGCGGCTATCAAGGTTTTCCCAACCGCGATTCAACGCCTCATTCATTTCTTCCAGCGCCAGATTGCAGAAGCGCATCGGCACATTCAATTCACGGCCCATGGTCACCGCCAGCGTCACATCCTTATGCGCAAGCTTCAGCGCAAAGGCGGGCGGGTCATATTTATCCACCAGGAACTGGTCCGTGATACGATCAAAGGTGCGCTTACGCCCCAGAGCGCCCTGGCGCACGGCTTTCCAGAGATCGAGCGGGTCCATCCCCGCCTTCACGCCCATGGAAAACACCTCGGCCATCGCGGTTTGGATCGCATAGCCCGCCATATTGTGGACAAGCTTCGCCACCGTCGCGGTGCCGATCGGGCCGATATAGGCGGCCTGATCACCAAAAGCGTCCAGCACCTTCTTGTATTTGTCGAAAACCGCCTTGTCGCCGCCGACCCAAATCGCAAGCTTGCCGGTCTCTGCCCCCTTGGGCCCGCCGCTGACCGGCGCATCGAAACCATAAGCGCCCTTGGTCGCGAGCGCTTCAGCCATGCGCTTCATCAGCGCCTGGGAATTGGTGGAAAGGTCGAAATAGGCAGCGCCCTTCTGCACCCCGGCCAGAATGCCATCGGCGCCGAATATCACCGGCTCCACCTCCTTCGGCCCGGGCAGAGAGGTGAAAATAACCTCGCATTGCTCCGCGACCGCTTTGGGTGTTTCCGCCCAGGTCGCGCCGGCGGCCAGCCGATTGGCGCCGGCTTCGCGGCGGATGTCATGCACCACCAGTTGATAGCCGGCTTTTTGCAGATTGGCGGCCATGAAGGCGCCCATGGTGCCAAGGCCAATGAATCCGATTTTCATGGCATCAGCCCTTCTTCGCCTGGTCCTGCGCCTCAAACACATCAACCGCGACATGCGCCGCGGTCATGGCGGAAGGCCATCCGGAATACATGGAAAGATGCGTGATGATTTCGGCAATTTCTTCGCGCGACAGGCCATTGGTCAGGCCGCGGCCGATATGGCTGTTCAATTGATCCTGCCAGCCAAGCGCCACCAGCGCGGCAATGGTCACCATGGAACGGTCGCGCTTGGAAAGCTGTGGGCGTTCCCAGACATCGCCATAGACATATTGGTGGGTCATTTCCACCAGCTTCGGGAAATCCGGATTGATCCGGTCGCGGCGCGCGGAAGGCGGGGCTGCCATGGGAAGTCTCCTCTATGCAGTGTTCGGCACAGCACCGGCAGAGGAATGGCAGCAACGGCCCGGCGCTCACCGCGCCCAAGGCCCGACCTTCCCCCGCTTATTCTGTGTTGTGCCCATCCTGCGACCAGTATGGCCGCGCCGCAAGCGGGTGATCAGACCTCCGCGATACGCCGCGCGGCAATATCAAGCGCCGCCGCCACGGTCGCTCCGCGCACTGCCGCGCGATCACCTGGGAAGACATGGCGTTCCACCACGGTCGGAGCGCCTTCGCGTGCGCAGCCGATGAATACCAGCCCCACCGGCTTGCCCGGCGTGGCGCCGCCTGGTCCCGCAATGCCGGTGCAGGAAAGCGCCAGTGATACGCCCGCGCGTGCCCGCGCGCCTTCGGCCATTTCGCGTGCAACTTCCTCACTAACCGCGCCATGCGCCGCCAGAGTTTCGGTGCGCACCCCCACCATCTTCTGCTTGGCGTCATTCGCGTAAGTCACAAAGCCCGCCATTACCACGGAAGAGGATCCCGCAATCGCCGTCAGCGCCGCGACAATCAACCCGCCGGTGCAGGATTCCGCCGTGGCCAAGGTCATGCCCTTGGCATCCATCTTTGCGAGCAAGCCGCGCGCCTGATCAAGCGTTGCTTCTGGCAGCATGGTTCAGATCACTCCCGGCAAAAGGGGGCGCGCCAGCATTAGCGCCGCCGCCACAAGCGCCCCCGCGACAATATCATCCAGCATGACACCAAAGGCGCCTTTTTGCTGATCCGCCCAGGAAACCGGCCAGGGTTTAAGGATATCGAAAACCCGAAACAGGCCAAAGGCGATCAGCATGCCCCAGATGCTGGCATCCACACTCAGGCCCGCAAGCGCCAGCAACATGCCCGCAGCCTCATCCACCACAATCCAGGCGGGGTCTTGATCGGGGGTTTCGCGCAGCACCGCGCGTACCGCGTAAACGCCGACCAGCGTTACCAGCAAGCCAAGCAGCAGCGCGGCCAACGGCCCGAGCAAGGCCACCGGCAACACCACCAAGGACCCCCAAGTGCCGGGCGCAGGTTTCAGCCGGCCAATGCCGCCCAAGGTTGCAACCAGCAGGGGCAGGCTCATGCCTTCACTTTGCGCTGGCCAGCCAGCTTGCCATAGGGTGCGGCGCGGAAGCCGGCGGGTTTTGGCGCGCGCGATAAATCACCGCCCCTTCAACAACACGCTGGACGTAGTTGCGTGTCTCGCCGAAGGGGATCATTTCCATCCAATCGAGCAGATCGCGTTCCCCTCGCAGCGGATTGCCATAGGTAACAAGCCATTCATCCACACGCCGCGGCCCGGCATTATAGGCCGCCGCCGCCATGACCAGAGATCCTTCAAAGCGCCCGAGCATTTCATCCAGATAGGCCGCCCCCAGCTTGATATTGGCCTGCGGATCGGCGGTCAGCATATCCAGGCGAAAATTCATCCCAAGCCGGCGCGCGACAGTCTGCGCGGTGGAAGGCAGCAATTGCATCAGGCCGCGCGCATTGGCGCTGCTGATCGCTTCCGTATCGAAATTGCTTTCCTGCCGCGTGACCGAGAAGATGAAGGCGGGCTCAGGCGAGGTCACAGCTACGCGGAAAGGCGTTGGCCAACCTTCCGGCAAAAGGACATCCCCTTCAATCGCCGAACGCCGCGCGACCCATACCGCGTGATCGGGCCGTTTGATGTGATTGGCCAGGCGCACCGTCAGCAGCCTGTCGTCCGAATCGGATGAAAGCGCCTGCAGGCGCAATAGAAAGGCGCGGGCGCGGCGCGTATCACCAAGCTCGGCAAGTGTGGTTACTACGCGGGACAATTCACGCTGCGCGAATTGCTGAGCGCGAATCTGATCAATCGCCGGCGTTTGTAATGCGCGAATACGCTGATCCAGGGCTTCCTGGCGTTCGCCCATCGTCAGCGCGGCAAGCTGGCCGTAGAAAGCGGTTGGCAATTGCGCCGCCGCCGCATAGCGTTCCCGCGCCGTGGCATGCGCGCCACGCGCCGCCAATGCCCGGCCTTCCCAATAGAGAGCCCGCGCGCGCGTAATAACCGAACGCGTGCCAAGGGCCATGGCCACGAAATGCCTTTGCGCCAAGATGGGATCATTCAAAAAGCGCAGTGCGATGAAGCCGGCCAGGAATTCCGCTTCCTGCCGGCCTTCGCTGCCCATCGGTTGGCCATGAGAGGCGGCGATGCGATGCGCATCCTTCGGATTATTCAACCGCAACAGCTTGCGCGCCAGGATTTGTCGTTCCGCCCAGATGGCGCGGGCAATATCTGGGTGCAAATCCCCTTGGAATGCTTCAGCGACAATCCAGCTTGCCACCGCATCGCCATCCAGATCACGGCGGCGCATCAGCCGCGCCCTTTCATAGGCCCAGCCAAGATCAAGCGGACGCAGACCAACCTGCCGATCCTCGGGCTGCCCGGCCAAGGCCATGCGTATTTGCCCGGAACCGCGCGGCACGCCAGACATTCGCTCAAGGGCGCGTTGCGCGCCTTCCATATCGCGCGCGAAAAACAGGCGATCAAAACGCTGCCTGTGGTCATCGGCGGTCAGCAGCCAGCCGAACTGGGTCATGATACTGGCCTCTGCGGCGGCGTCACTTGGCGCGTCTACCCAAGCGCGACGAAGGACCCGCTGGGCGGCTGCCTCGCCCTCGAGATCGTTGATGCCCTCACCGTCTGGCTGTGCCGTGCCAACCCGCGCATGATCCGGACCGCGTCTGACTATATCCAGCGAACCAGGCGCCTGCGGCTGGCTGCGCCTAGCGCGCGTCAGGGCCTCCGCATGGCGCAGCGCGCCCACGAGTGTGCGTGCAGGAAAGGCATTGAAATGCGCAAGTACCAGCGCGTCATCAGTCGGCCCGCCGAAAGCTGCCTCAGCCCGATTGGCCATGGTATCCGCCATCGGCCAATCGGGATTATCGCGCAAAAAGCTTACAAGCTCAGCCGCGCTTGCAGGCGCGGTACGATGCGTGAGCCGCATCCAAAGCACGATCTTTGAGACCAAAGGATCTGCAGCGGCGGCATAGCTATCCGCCTCTGCCCAACGCGCGCCATTGGCAGCTGTGATCGCAGCCTTGCCGGCCGTGACACGCGCAGGCTGCGGCGATGTGTTCTGCGCTGCGGCCGAGACGGGAAGCAGTAGCGCTAACAATAGAAAGAATCGGCGCATTGCGAACATGGTCCGGCTAGCCCCCCAGGCTTACGCGCGTGCCATGGCGCGTTTCAGTCGGCAGGCAAAGCGCTGCGATACCGGGTGCGACATCGGCGGGTTGGGAAAGTGTGGAAGGGTCCTCTCCGGGCATAGCTAGGGCTCGCATTTTTGTCGCCACAACACCAGGATCAACAAGATTGACGCGCAAGGCTGTGGCTTCCACCTCAAGCGCCCAGGTCGTAACCAAATGTTCCATGCCCGCCTTGGCCGCACCATACATGCCCCAATAGGCGCGGGGACGCAGAACGCGCCCGCTGGTTACAAACACCGCGCGCCCAGCATCGGAAGCGCGCAAAGGCGGATCGCAACTGCGAATAAGGCGCCAGCTTGCGGTCAGGTTCACCGCCATCACTTCTGCCCAATCGCGCGGGTCAATATGCGCAACCGGTGTCAGCTTGTTCAAGGCGCCCGCATTATGCACCAGAATATCCAGCCGCCCGAAGCGCTGCACGATCGAAGGGCCGATCATGTCAATATCCTTCTCGGCCTTTTGCAGATCGAAGGGCAAAAGCGTCGCGGGCTTGCCGCCGGCAGCGCGGATGGCGTCATCCACTTCTTCAAGCCCGCCTTGCGTGCGTGCCACCAGCACGCATTGCGCGCCGAGTTTCGCCAATTCCAAGGCAAGTGCGGCGCCAATGCCGCGTGACGCACCAGTGATCAGCGCAACCCGACCTTCCAATTCTGCCATGGTCACTGCCCCGCCGGTTGCAGCAGGGAAAGCTGCCGGTCTGAATTATCCGTCCAATCCGTCAGCGGAATGGCGTAATCGCCAGTAAAGCAGGCATCGCAGAAATGCGGCTTGGCGGCATTACGCGCCGGCTGCCCAAGCGCGCGGTAAAGCCCATCGAGTGAAATGAAAGCAAGGCTATCAACGCCAATGATGCGCGCCATTTCGGCCAGATCATGCTTGGCCGCCATCAGATGCGCACGTTCGGGCGTATCAATACCATAATAGCAGGAATGTGTGGTGGGTGGGGAGGAGATGCGCATGTGCACTTCGGTCGCCCCTGCCTGGCGCACCATTTCAACAATCTTGCGGCTGGTGGTGCCGCGCACGATGGAATCATCCACCAGCACCACGCGCTTGCCCTGGATCATGGCGCGATTGGCGCTGTGCTTCAGCTTCACACCCAAATGGCGGATCTGATCTGTCGGTTCAATAAAGGTGCGCCCGACATAATGGTTGCGGATAATACCGAGTTCAAAGGGTATGCCGGCTTCCACCGCATAGCCCATGGCCGCAGGCACACCTGAATCAGGCACGGGCACAATCAAATCCGCTGCCACGCCGCTTTCGCGCGCCAATTCGGCACCGATGCGCTTGCGCGTTTCATAAACCGGTGTGCCTTCCATGACGCTGTCAGGGCGCGCGAAATAGATATATTCGAAAATGCAAAAGCGGCTATCGGTGCGGCTGAAGGGCTTGATGCTGCGCAGCCCGCTATCGTCAATCACCACCAATTCGCCCGCTTCGATATCGCGCACAAACTCCGCGCCCACGATATCCAGCGCGCAGGTTTCAGAAGCCAGCACCAGCCCACCATTGGCCAAGCGCCCCAAGACAAGAGGGCGCACGCCCAAGGGATCACGCGCCCCGATCAGCGCGCCATTATGCAAGGCAACCAGCGAATAGGCGCCCTGCACCTGCTTCAGCGCATCTATCAGCCGATCAATCACGGTGGAATAAAGGCTGATCGCGATCAGATGAATGAAAACTTCCGAATCCGTGGTGCTCTGAAACAGGCAACCGCGCCGCACCAAGGCGCGCTTCAGCGCATAGGCATTGGTCAGATTGCCATTATGCGCGACCGCGAAGCCGCCGAATTCAAAATCGGCGTAAAGCGGCTGCACATTGCGGAGCGCGGTTTCACCCGTGGTGGCGTAGCGGTTATGCCCCACCGCATGCGGCCCGCGGAGCGAGGCGATCACCTTCGCTTCGCCAAAATTATCGCCAACCAGGCCAAGCCCCTTATGGGCGTGGAACAAGCCGGCCTCATCCAAGGTCACGATACCCGCGGCTTCCTGGCCACGATGCTGCAACGCGTGCAGACCAAGCGCCGTCAGCGCGGCCGCATCGCCGCCATTCCACACGCCAAACACGCCACATTCCTCATGCGGCTTGTCGTCCTCAAATCGCATTGGCAGCGCCATGGGCAACCTCAATTCCGGCTACGCGCCGGGGGGCGCAGCAATTCTTCAACCGTGGGCGAACGCGGCAAGGGTGGTTCATTCAGCCGCGGGCGATATTCCGCCGGCATGACCTCGATCACCATATGCGCACCTTGCGACAGCAGCGGGAGCGCGCGAGCTTCCAGCACCGGTTCCGGCCAGCGATCCGGAGGTAGCAATAACCCAGCCACCATGTAAGCGACCACCAACAGAAAAGCGCCGCGCGCCGCGCCGAACAGCAAGCCAAGCACGCGATCAATGCCGCCCAGGGCGGAATCCTGCACACGATCCGCGACCGCATTGATCATCAGCTTGAAGATGACAAGCGCAACCAGGAAAATCGCGCCCGCGCCAACAGCTTCCGCCAGCCAAGGCGGGGTGAAATAGGGGTCGAGAAAGGGTTGCACCTCTTTGCGCGCCAGCAGGGCGACCACGGCCGCACCGACCCAGCCCGCCACGCCAAGCGCTTCGCGGACCAGGCCATGGAAAAAGGCGAGAATAGCCGACAGGGCAAGCACCCCCAGCAATATGATATCAACCCAATTCATCGTCAGTCCCTATAGCCCTCGCGGGCGGGCGCGTCACGCCTTGCCCCGGGGTGGCAGGGTCTTTTCCGCAAAACGCGCCACCAGATCGGCCAAATGGCCAATTTCCGAAAGCCCAAGCCCTTCCGGTGCCGCAGCCGCGCGCCCGCCGCGCGCGATCCGCCGCGGCAGGGTGGCGGCAGTAAAGCCAAGCTTCGCTGCCTCTCGCAGGCGGGCTTCCGCCTGGGAGACTTGCCGCACCTCACCCGAAAGCCCGACCTCGCCGAAATACACCGCGCCGGAATCCGTGGGCCGATCCGTCGCGGCGGAAACCAGCGCCGCCGCGACCGCCAAATCCGCCGCCGGTTCGGTAATGCGCAAGCCACCCGCGACATTCAGATAGACATCATTCTGGCCGAGACTCATGCCGCAACGCGCTTCCAGCACCGCCAGCAGCATGGAAAGCCGCCCGGAATCCCAGCCCACCACCTGCCTGCGTGGAGAGCCCCCTGAGGATGGCGAAAGCAGCGCCTGGATTTCGACCAGCACCGGGCGCGTGCCTTCAATGCCGGCAAAGACCGCGGAGCCTGATACATTGCCGCGCCTTTCGGCCAAAAACAGCGCCGAAGGATTGGCCACTTCAACCAGGCCGCGATCGGTCATCTCGAAAACGCCGATCTCGTCAGTCGCGCCAAAGCGGTTCTTCACCGCGCGCAGGATGCGGAATTGATGCCCGCGATCGCCTTCGAAATAGAGCGTCGCATCCACCATATGTTCCAGCACGCGCGGCCCAGCCAGCGTGCCTTCCTTGGTGACATGCCCGACCAGCACCAGCGCAAAGCCGCGCGATTTCGCGAGCCTGATCAATTCCGCCGCGCAAGCGCGCACCTGTGCCACCGTCCCCGGCGCGGAATCCAAAGCATCCAGCCAAACGGTCTGGATCGAATCCATGACCACCAGCGCGGCATCGCTTTCCTGTTCCAGGCTGGCGCCGATATCGCGCAAGGCCGAGGCAGCGGCCAATTCCATCGGGCTATCGGATAGCCCGAGGCGTGCTGCGCGCAGCCTGACCTGCTCCACCGCCTCTTCGCCCGAGATGTACAAAACGCGCCGCCCGCCAGAGGCCAAGCGCGCCGCCGCTTGCAACAGGATGGTGGATTTGCCGATGCCGGGGTCGCCGCCGACCAGAACGGCAGAGGCGGGGACAAAGCCGCCGCCCAAAACCCGGTCCAATTCCGCAATGCCGGTGACGATGCGCGGCGGGGGCGCGGATTCCCCCTTCAGGCCAACAAATTCAACGCGGCGCCCGCCGGCGGTCTTGGCGGCGGGGCCGGGGCCGCGCGGGGCGGTGGTTTCCTCGATCAGCGTATTCCATTCGCCACAGGCATCGCAGCGCCCCTGCCATTTGGGGCTGACCGCCCCGCAGGCTTGGCAGACGAAGCGGCTGCGATCCTTGGCCATTCAGGCGCGCAGGCGGATCAGATGATCTTGGTGCGGATATCGCCCACACCTTCAACAAAGCCTTCCAGCACATCGCCGCGCACCACGGCAGCGACCCCTTCCGGCGTGCCGGTCATGATCAAGTCTCCCGGCGCCAATTCCACCAATTCGGACAAATTGGCGATGACTTCGGGGACGGACCAGATCAGCTTGGAAAGGTCAGAGGTCTGCGTGACCTTGCCATTTACCTTGAGTTCGATCTTGCCCTTGGCCGGGTTCACGCTGGCGGCGGGCACCAGTAAGCCCATGGGGGCGGATTTGTCGAAGCCCTTGCCCATATCCCAGGGACGCCCAGTCTTTTTCGCCTCATTCTGGATGTCGCGGCGGGTCATATCCAAGCCGGCGCAATAGCCCCAAACATGGGAAAGCGCATCTGCGACCGCGATATTCCGCCCACCACGCCCGATGGCGACCACTAATTCCATTTCATGATGCAGCGATTTGGTGACGGACGGATAAGGCATATCCGCGCCATTGATCACCACGGAATCAGCCGGCTTGGTGAAATAGAAGGGCGGTTCGCGGGTTGGGTCGCTGCCCATTTCAATCGCGTGTTCGGCGTAATTGCGCCCGACGCAGAAAATGCGGCGCAGCGGGAAAAGCGCATCACTGCCCTTGATCGGCAGCGCGGCAACGGGCGGTGGCGGGAAGACATAGGAAACCATCCGAGCGACTCCTTCGACTATTCCATGCCGCTATACCCCCAGCCGGGGGATGCCGGAAGGCTGGGCGGGTGCTTTGCGTGTCGTGTGAGCGTGACGGCGCATCTGTCTGAGGCAGCGTGATTCCGCCGAAACAAAAACGCCCGGTCAGGGGGGTGACCGGGCGCTACTTTGTATTTTCCGATCGGAAAGGTCGGGCGAGCCGGCAGGGGATGCCGGGCCCGCGACCGCCGGCAAAGCCATGGCCGACAGGTAAGTAACTAGGACAATCCGGGGAAAAAAGCAAAGCCCAAAAGGCGTTTCAGTCGTTTGAACCTGCTGCCTATTCGGCAGCTGCGGCCAGCTTCGCTCCCGCATGGGCGGCGGCGGCGCGGCCAAAGGCTTCGAAAATCGCGCGGCTATCGGCGTCTCGTTCCCAGTCATATTCGGGGTGCCATTGCACACCAATGGCGAAGCCGCGCGCGCCTTCAACACGCACCGCTTCAATCGTGCCATCCGGCGCCCAGCCTTCCGCGACCAGGCGCGGCGCCAGGCGCTGCACCGCCTGGTTATGCAGCGAATTCACCGCAAGCTGCGCGGCGCCACGAGAGGCTGCGGTCAGAGTCGCGGCCAAGGCCCCGGCGCCATCAATCCGCACCAGATGCGCCTTGCCGGTGCGCACCAGGGGAATTTTCTGGTCAGACGGCGTGGAATGATCCATCCGCCCCGGCAAATCCTGCACGCGCTGATCAAGGCTGCCACCCAACGCCACATTCAATTCCTGCATGCCGCGACAAATCGCGAGCAAGGGAATACCCGCCGCAATGGCCGCGCGGATCAGCGGCAGGGTGGTGGCGTCGCGTTCCTGATCTTCCGGCGTGCCTTCGGCATGGGGGGGGCCATCATAATGGCCAGGCCAGACATTGGATCGGCTGCCGGTCAGAATCAGGCCATTGATATGGGCAAGGTAATCGGCTGCGGCTTCCTCCCCCGCTGCGGGGAGCAGTACTGGGGTGCCGCCCACCGGGCCACGCACCACGCGCACATAGCTGTCAGACGCCGCGTGATTGGGCGTGCCGAAGATGCCGAAGGGCTTTATGCAGCAGGAAATGCCGATCAGGGGTCTCATGAGGCGCTACACTTCCGCGACACCATGGCGGGATCAAGGCGATTCGGTTGATGCGCGCAGATTTTTTGCCCCCGCCGAGGCTTTTCAGGGCGCATAGCCCTCAACCAGCACCACTTGGCTTTCCGTTGTCTCAATCCGTAGTTTCAAGAGCGGCGCGTATTCCGGGCTGAAATAGAAGGCGCGGGCGGCTTCCAGGGACGGGAAAACCAGCACTACCATCCGGTTGAAGCCATCGGCATTTTCCAACCGCTCCATGCTGCCGCCGCGCACCGCATAGCGCCCGCCATATTGCGCGATCACGGCCGGGACGCCGGCGCGATAACGCTCAAAACCCTCCGGGTCGGTAACTTTGATGTTCGCGATCAGGTATCCAGGCATGGGGTTGTCCTTCAGGTGAGTGGCGGCGCCAACCAGCGCTGAAAGCCCGGCCTTTCGCCAAGCTTGGCATACCAGCGCGCCAGGGTGGGGAATTCCGGCATGCCACGCAAGCGCACTTCCGGGCCAAACCAGCGCCGCGCGTAACAGCCAAGCACGATATCGGCGATGGTCATGGTCTTCCCATCCAGATACGGCCCGCCATGGCGCGCGATCCAGGCATCCAGGATGGCCCAGCATTCGCCGGCGGCCTGCGCGGCCGCTTCAATCTGCGCCATGTCGCGCTTTTCGGGTGGCGTGCGCACCAGCCCCCAGAACAGGTTGCGCTCAGCCGGGCCGAGCGTCGAAAGCTGCCAATCCATCCAGCGATCCGCCGAAGCGCGCGCCGCCGGGTCCGCCGGGTAAAGCAGGCTTTGGTATTTCATCGCCAGATAGCGCAGCACGCTATTCGATTCCCACAGCACGAAATCGCCATCTTCCAGGGTCGGCACACGGCCATTCGGGTTCATGGCGCGGTAATCCGCATCATTCACCCGGCCATGTTCCATCCCGGCATCTACACGATCATAAGCCTGCCCGAGTTCATCGAGCATCCAAAGCACCTTCTTCACGTTGATTGAATTAGTGCGGCCCCAAAGTTTTAGCATCTCAGCGCCTTTTCGCTTCAATCGCGTTCCAGATGGCGCGTTCCAGATAGACACCATCAAAGCGCGCCAATTCCTGCAAGCCGGTCGGGCTGGTGACGTTGATTTCGGTCAGATAACCGCCAATCACATCAATGCCAACAAAGATCATACCGCGCGCCTTCAATTCCGGCCCGATGCGTGCGCAAATCTCGCGCTCACGTTCCGTCAGCTTGGTTGGTTCGGGGCGACCGCCAACATGCATATTGGACCGCGCTTCACCCGCCGCCGGCACACGATTAATGCCGCCCATGGCAACGCCATCCACCAGAATGATGCGCTTATCGCCTTCACGCACGGCGGGCAGGTATTGCTGGATCATCAAGGGTTCGCGGGAGCGTTCCGTGAACAGCTCCACCAGCGCATTCATATTCGGATCATCGGCGCGGAGGTGAAACACGCCGGCGCCGCCATTGCCGAAAAGCGGCTTGATGATGATATCGCCATGTTCCGCCCGGAAAGCCGCGATGCGGCGGCGATCCGCCGTCACCAGCGTTGCCGGCATCAGATCCGGGAAATGTGTGACAAACAGCTTTTCCGGCGCGTTGCGCACCTGCGCCGGGTCATTCACCACGAGCGTCTTGGGGTGGATATGTTCCAGAATATGGGTTGCCGTAATGTAGCCCATGTCAAAGGGCGGGTCCTGGCGCATCAGCACCACATCGGCATCGCGGCCTAGGTCCAGTTCGACCTCCGCCCCGAAGGTGAAATGGTTGCCATATTCGCGCCTGAGCGTGATGGGCCGCGCCCAGGCAGTCACCCGCCCGCCGCGCAGCGCCAAATCCCGGACATGGTAATGCCAAAGCTTATGGCCGCGGGCCTCTGCTTCCAGCATGAGGGCGAAGGTGGAATCGCCATCAATATTGATGGTCTCGATCGGGTCCATCTGGACGGCGACGCGCAGCGAAGTGGTCATGCCATTGATCCTGGTTTTGGCCTCTCTCGGGGTTTGAAGCCGAGTTTGGGCCGCCGCGCCAGCCCGGGGCGGCCGGAGGGTTCATGAAACTGGTTGCAAAGGTCTCAATTCCTTGCCTAACCTACCCCAAGTGTTAACCGGGCCCAGGTCCGGGGGGCAGCAAACAATGAATAACGGAGGAGGATTCGAATTATGACCGAAATCAAAAGGCGCACCCTGTTGCGCTCAGGGGCCGGGGTGGCGGCGGCGGGCATTCTTTCCGCCCCGATGGTCCATGCCCAAGGCACGGGCGGGACGCTCCGTTGCGGCTTCTGGGACCATTGGGTGCCCAACGGCAATGTGATCATGCGCCAGCTTTGCGCTGAATGGGGCCAGGCCAATCGCGTTGATGTGCAGATGGATACCGTAACATCCAACGGCAACCAGATCCTGCTGACGATCAATGCCCAGGCGCAGTCGCGCACCGGCTATGATCTGATGTCCTTCCCCGCCTGGGAGCCGAGCAACCACCAGCGCATGCTTGAGCCGGTGGATGATGTCATGCGCAACCTGACCCAGAAATACGGCGCCGTGACCCCGGCGGCCGAATATCTGGGCAAGCCCGCCGGCACTTGGGTGGCCATCCCCGCGGTCGCCGGCACGCAGTTGAAGCCCGCTTGCGTCCGTTTTGACCTGATGCAGCAGCATGCCGGCATTGATATCCGCGCCATGTGGCCGGCACAAAACGCGGCTGGCCCGACCGCCGACCAATGGAATTGGGAAACCTTCGCCCGTGCTGCCGAAGCCTGCCACCGGGCCGGCTTCTCCTTCGGCCTGCCCATGGGCAGCTTTACCGATGCGGTGGATTGGGTGGGTGCGCTTTTCGAATCCTACGGCGCTTTCCTGATGGACGCACGGGGCACAATCACGGTCCGCAACAATGCCAAGCTGCGTGCGGCGGTGGAAATGTGCGCCCGGATCAGCCGCTTCCTGCCCAATGATGTCTGGGCCTGGGATGATGGCGGCAATAACCGCGCGCTGATTTCCGGCCGTTCGGCGCTGATCTTCAACCCACCATCCGCCTGGGCGGTGGCAAAGCGTGATGCGCCGCAGGTCGCGGAAAATTGCTGGACGGTGCCTATGCCCTCCGGGCCAGAAGGGCGCTTCGCGGCCTATCTGCCCTATTTCTGGGGTATTTGGAATTTCAGCCGCAGCAAGGGCGCGGCCAAGGCCTTCCTGGAATGGCTGTCTGATCGTGCGCAGGCGGAACGCCAGACCAATGGTTCCAATGGCTATGATATCCCGCCCTTCTCCAGCATGGCGGACTTCAAGGTTTGGGAAACCGAAGGTCCGCCGGTGGGTTCGGTCTACAACTATCCGTTGCGAGCGCATCACAATGCGAAGACCTCCATCGCCATGGCGCCCGCGCCGGCAGCGATGGCGGTGCAAATGTATAATCAGGGTCTGAACACGAAGCTCATTGCCCGTATCGTGCAGGGCGGTGAATCCGTGGATCAGGCGCTCACCTGGGTGGAGCGCGAGCTCAATACCATCCGCCGCGGCGGCTGACCGCGCATGACGGGCGGCCCCGCGCCGCCCGTCTTTCATTTCAGGAAAGGTTCAGACCATGGCCGCTGACGCCAGCACGGCGCCAATCATGCCTTCTGCGCCCGGATCGGGGCGTGCTTCAAGCCTGCAACGCGTGGCGCGGCGGCGTTCGACCATTGCCGTGCTGATGACCATGCCACTGCTGGTGGTGATCATCGGCCTGGTTGCCTATCCGGCGGCTTACGGGATTTACCTTTCCACACTCAATCGCCGCATGACCGGCTTTATGGAAGCCGAATGGCTGCCACACGGCCTTGGCAATTTCGAGATTTTGTTCGAAAGCGAAACCTTCTGGGCGGTTGCCTGGCAATCCTGCATTTTTGCCATTACCGCGGTGATTCTGAAGGCGCTGATCGGCTTTTGGCTCGCGCACATGCTGCACCACATCCCAAGCAAGGGGCAGCGGAAATGGCGCGGCATGTTGCTGGTGCCTTGGGTCATTCCGCCAGCGCTTTCCACGCTTGGCTGGTGGTGGATGTTTGACCCCGCCTATTCGTCCATCAATTGGCTTTTTGATGTTGTTGGTATTCCTGCTGTACCCTGGCTTGGCGAGAAATGGTGGGCGCGGCTTTCCATCATCATTGTCAATGTCTGGTATGGCGCGCCCTTTTTCATGATCATGTATCTGGCCGCACTCAAATCCGTGCCGGAACAGCTTTATGAGGCTGCGGCGATTGACGGCGCCACAAGCTGGCAGCGGCTCCGCTATGTGACCCTTCCGATGATGGCGAATATCATTTCCATCACCGTGCTATTCAGCCTGATCGTCACCTTCGCCAATTACGATATTGTGCGCGTGCTGACGAATGGCGGGCCGCGTGATCTGACGCATGTCTTTGCGTCCTACGCATTCCAGGTTGGGATCCTTTCCGGCAATATCCCGCGCGGCGCCGCGGTAAGCCTGTTCATGTTCCCGATCCTTGCCATTTGCGCCTTCTTCGTGCTGCGTGGCGTCACCCGTCGCAATAAGGAGCAGATGTAATGTCAGCAACCGTTGCAGCCAATCGCGATATGCCGAGTGTTTACGGCAAGGCGGGCTCGCTCCGCTCGGAACGGCGCTGGGCGCTGATCTGGGCTTATATTTCGCTGATCATCTCAGCGATCATCCTGCTGACGCCGCCGGTCTATATGCTGATCACCAGCCTTAAGACCAGCGCCGAGATTGCCGATCAAAAGGGTAATCCCTGGATCGTCCGCAATCCCACGCTGGAGAATTACTGGGAACTGATCACCAATTCGCTGTTCCAGGGCTTCTTCATCAATAGCGTGATCGTGACCGTTGTGGTTGTGGCCGTGACGATGGTGATTTCCATCCTGGCGGCCTTCGCGCTGGCGCGCATGCGCTTCTGGGGCAGCCAGGTTTTGGCGACCGGCGTGTTCCTGACCTATCTGGTGCCGGATACGCTGCTGTTCATTCCGCTTTATCAGATTGTCGGCGGGCTTGGCCTGCTCAATTCCATCTGGGGCTTGGTGCTGGTCTATCCGACGCTGACGGTGCCCTTCTGCACCTGGATCATGATTGGCTATTTCGCCTCCATCCCCAAAGAATTGGATGAGGCTGCGCTGATTGATGGCGCCACCTGGCCGCAAATGCTGCTCAAGATCTTCGTGCCCGTGGCGCTGCCTGGCATTATCGCGGCCACGATCTTCGCCTTCACGGTTTCCTGGGCGGCCTTTGTCTATCCAACCGCCTTCATCACCACGCCGGATCAGATGCCGCTCACCATCGGCGTTGTGTCGCAGCTGGTACGCGGGGATGTTTTCATCTGGGGACAGATCACCGCAGGCGCCTTGTTGGCCGCGCTACCACCGGTGATCGTCTATGCCTTCCTCATGGATTATTACATCGCTGGCCTGACCGCCGGCGCCACCAAGGGTTGATCGAACATGGCTCAGGTATCGCTTCGCAAAATCGTAAAGGCCTATGAAGGCGGCGTCCAAGCCGTAAAGGGCATTGACCTTGAGATCGACGATCATGAATTCGTGGTACTCGTCGGGCCTTCGGGCTGCGGCAAATCCACCACGCTCCGCATGATTGCGGGGCTGGAGGAAATCACCTCAGGCGATATCGCCATTGGCGGCACGGTGGTGAATGACATTCCGCCGCGCGACCGCGACATCGCCATGGTGTTTCAGAATTACGCGCTTTATCCGCATATGAGTGTGTACGACAATATGGCCTTCGGCCTGATGCTGCGGAAATTCCCCAAGGCCGAGATTGATCGCCGCGTGAAGGAAGCCGCGCGCATTCTGGACATCACACCACTTCTGGACCGCAAGCCCAAGGCGCTTTCCGGTGGTCAGCGCCAGCGTGTGGCGATGGGCCGGGCCATTGTGCGCGACCCCAAGGTGTTCCTATTCGATGAACCGCTTTCCAACCTTGATGCCAAGCTGCGCGTACAAATGCGCACCGAAATCAAGAAGGTGCATCAGACGGTGAATACCACCACGGTCTATGTGACGCATGACCAGGTGGAAGCCATGACGCTGGCAGACCGCGTGGTGGTGATGAATCACGGTATTATCGAACAGGTCGGGCCGCCGCAGGAACTGTATCACAATCCGGCAACGAAATTCGTGGCGGGCTTCATCGGCAGCCCGGCGATGAATTTCATTCCGGCCAAGTTGGAACAGGCATCTGGCGCGCTGCGCCTGCATTTGCCGCAGGGCATTGTGTTGGATGTGCCGGCAGCACGCACCGCGCGCTATCAGCCCCATGCCGGAAAGGATGTGCTGTTCGGCATCCGCCCGGAACATCTGACAGATGACAAACCCACGGATAAATCAAATACCGCGCCCATCACGCTGAAGCCGGAAGTTATCGAACCGATGGGCATGGAAACCCTGGTGCATTTCAAGCTTGACGGGACCGAGGTTTCCGCCCGGCTTGATCCCGCAACGCCGGCCGCCGTTGGCGCTCCGCTGTCCTTGATCGCGCATATGGACCAGATGCATGTGATTGATCCCACCTCTGATAAGGTTCTGTGATGAAACGCCTTGAAGGAAAAACCGCCTGGGTCACCGGGGCGGGTAGCGGCATTGGCCGCGCGATTGCCATTTCATTCGCGGCAGAAGGCGCGAAGGTTGCGCTGACTGGTCGGCGTGTCGCACCGCTTGAAGAAACCGCGAAGATGATCGGCAGCGGTGCCGTGATTGTGCCGGCTGACCTGACCGATGAAAAACAGGTCGCCGCCGCGCTTGCCAAGGTTGAATCCACCATCGGCGGGCCGGATATTCTGGTGAATAATGCGGGCGTCAATCTGCCCAAGCGCTATTTGCATCAATTGACGCCAGAGGCCATTCGCAGCCTGGTGGATGGCAATCTGACCGCGCCCTTCTTCACCTCGGTCGCGGTGCTGCCGGGCATGAGGAAGCGCGGCGGCGGGCATATCATCCAGATCGCCTCCATGGCGGGGAAGAATATCTCCTTCCTGTCAGGCCCAGGCTATACGGCGGCGAAGCATGGCTTTGTGGCGCTTTCGCAAAGCATCAATCAGGAAAACGGCATTCATAACATCCGCTCCTGCTGCATCTGCCCCGGTGAAGTGGCGACCGATATTCTGAAGAACCGGCCTGAACCCGTGCCGCAGGAAGATATTGAACGCCTGTTGCAGCCGGAAGACCTCGCGGCCATGGCGCTGTTTGTCGCGACAATGCCAGCGCGGGCCAATATCACCGAAATGCTGGTGACGCCCACCTATATGCGGCTGCTTGCGCCTCAGGCGAAGAAGATCGCCGCCATGTAATCGCGTCGCGCCAGCCTTTGCTGTCGGCGCGCTTTTCCTTTTGCGGAGTTCCTTTCATGGGCAGCACCCCTTACGTAATGGTCAAGGCCGATGCGCTTGATGCGCTGGTCGCGAATGTGTTTCAGGCCGCCGGCTGTGATGGCCCCGAAAGCCAGCGCATCAGCCGCCATTTGGTGGATGCGAATTTGGCCGGGCATGACAGCCACGGCGTGGTGCGCGTGCCGCGTTACGTGGAATGGCTGGAAGCGGGCTATGTGCTGAAGGGCCAGACCGCCGATGTGGTGACGGATGGCGGCGCCTTCGCCGTCATTGATGGCAAATGGGGTTTTGGCCAGACCGTGGCCCCCCAAGCAGTTGCCTTCGGCATCAAGCGCGCGATGGAAAATGGTGTTTGCATCACGGCGCTGCGCAATGCCGGGCATATCGGCCGTGTTGGTGCCTATGCCGAACAGGCGATGGAAGCCGGGCTGATTTCGATCCATTTCGTCAATGTGGCGGGTTCGATCCTGGTGGCCCCCTTTGGCGGCGTGGAGCGGCGCTTTTCGACCAATCCGGTTTCCATCGGTGTGCCGCTGCCGGGCCGGCCGATCCTGCTGGATTTCGCGACATCGCTTGTTGCGGAAGGCAAGGTGCTGGTGGCGTCATCGGGCGGCAAGGCGCTGCCGGAAGGCGCGCTGATTGAAGCCGATGGCAGGCTTTCGACCGACCCTCACACGCTCTACGGCCCTTATGAGGCTGTCGGCCCGCGTGATGTTTCCAAAGGCACCGGTGCCATTCGCGCCTTTGGTGAACATAAGGGCTCGGGCCTCGCCTTTATGTGCGAAATGCTGGCCGGCTGCCTGACCGCAGGCGGCACCAGCGGCCCGGTTTCTGAGCGCACGCGCATCGCCAATGGCATGCTTTCCATTTTCATTTCGCCCAAGCATTTCGGCACCCAGGCGGAATTCGAACGCATGGGTGTGGTTTATGCGGATTGGGTTTCGCAAACCCGCCCGGCTGATCCGGCGGCGCCCGTATTGCTGCCCGGTGAGCCGGAAGCGACGCGCCGCGCGGAACGCCTCGCTGATGGGGTGCCGCTGCCGCCCGATACCTGGGCGAATATCATCGGCACGGCGAAGCGGCTTGGGGTGAATAGCGCGATCTAGGCGCTGAGCAGCGCACCCAAACCTGCCGCATCGGGCGCTGCATGCAGCGCCTCAATCGCGCGCATCAATTCATCCGCGCGACCATTGGGCAATATACCCGCGAAACATGCCTTGATCTTCGCGATTTGCGCCGCGCGCGGCAGCGGGTTTTCCGGGCTGCCCAGCGCGGCCTCCACGCGCTGGTTCAGTGTTCTCCCGTCACGCAGTTCAATCTCAACACGCTGCGGCACCACAGCGTTTTCATCTGTATTACCATCACCAAGTAAGGCAACCCGCGCTGCCAAAGCGTGGGTTGCCGAGTCGCGCAGCAATGCTTCCGTAAAATCACCAAGCCCGACACTGCCCGAAAGCAGCGCGCGCGCCACCACATAGGGCAGGCAAAGCCGCGCGTAATTCCCCGTCAGATCGGGCATTATGGGGCGCCCAACCAGGCGCATCGCGAGCGGCGGCAAATAAAGCCGCACCGCCGCCACATCCTCAGCGCTGACGCTATGCGCCGCCATCAGCCGCTGCACGCCATCAATCGCGGGATGCGTCAGGCGCCCGGATGGGAAAGGTTTGTGGGCAAGGAGCGTCACCTGCCAGTTGCTGCCAAGTGCCGCCAAGCCCGGTGCCAAATCATGCTCAGGCTCTGTCAGTTTCAAAAATCCGAAGGGCCCAGTCAGCCAATGCGCTGGCCCCGCCGCGCCCAACGCTGCCAAATCCGCCGCGCGCAGCCCGGCCATGGCAGCGAAGCCCATTTGCACCGGCAGCGCCATGGATCCTTCCGAATGTGCCTGCATGGTGCCGGGTATCTGCCCGAGCAAAAGCCCCGCACCTGCTGAAGCAATGGCCAGATCAAACCCGCGCAGCCGCGCCACCGCACCATAAGCGCCGAACATGCCCGCCGTTGCCGGGCGGAAAAACCGCATCGGCCCGCGCGCGGCTGCGCCAATAGTGCAGGCCAGATCAAGTCCCAGGATCACCGCCGCCATGAAGCGCGCGCCAGATACGGGGCGGCCTTGGCGGCTTTGCCTTTCCGATTCTGCCAGTGCGGCGGCGAGTGTCGGCGTCATGGCATGCACCACGGCCGCTTCATGGATGGCGTCAAATTCCAGCGCATGGGCCTGAAAGGCATTCATGAAGGCGGCCTGAGGCGCCGGCAGTTTCACGCCATCGCCCCAAAGGCGCGCCTCCTCCCCCGCGCCCCAGCCGCGTGCGGCCGAGAGCAAACCGGCGCGCGCCGCATGCGCCATGCCCGCCACGCCAACCGCGAGCCCATCCAGCAGAAAGATTCGCGCCGCCTCCCGCGCTGCTTCAGGAATGGCGGCATCAGGCGTTGCCAAAAGGTGGCGAAGCAGGATGGTTTCAGCGGTGTCTGTCATGCCGCCTATGCTGCGCGTGTGCCGCTTGGCGTCAAGCACCATGGCGCGCGCCGCCGCTTCGTGCTGCGATAATGCCAGATGGAGGAAGCTATATGGCCTGTCCATCGTCAAATGATTTGCGACTGCTTGGCGCGCTGTCTAACGGAGTATCTGGCCCATCTGCGGTTAAGGTTAAGCTGCGTTCTGGTGATGCATCAGGCGGCGTTGCTGGATTGTTCTGCGCTTGATGCGGTCCCGCGGCCCTATCAGTAATTTTGTGCGCGGGGTCGTTTTCGATCATCAGACCACGAACCTATCGCCGAATAGGATGGCGAATTGGGTTTTGGCCTCGCACCACTCGCGCGGCGGTCGCTTCCATTCTTCGACCGCTCGATTA
>JADCFA010000018.1 GCA_020249775.1 Roseomonas sp.
AATCAGGCCACCCTTGGCGAATAAGTCCTGCGGCTCTCGCCCAGCCAGAAGCTGGTCCAGTAACGCTTTGTCGATTGCCATATCGATGGGTCCTTCCATTCCATCCATATGACCCCAGGCACAAAATTACTGATAGGCCCGCGAACGCAAACCGCTCTACGCCTCACGGCAAATCGAAGCGCACCGCAATGGCGGCAGAGGCGATCACCGCCTTGTCATGCGCGCCTTCTTCCGGAACATCCAAGCCACCCTTCACCGCGCGCGCTGTCACCACGCCGTAAGGCAGGGATTTGCGCACGGCTTCAATATCCACCTTGTCAGGCTGCTGAACGCCAATGGTCACTTCCACCTGCATGGTCTTGATATCAAGCCCGAGCGTGCGAATGAACGCGAGCGACGAATGATGCAAGGCATCCTGCACCGCACGCAAGGCAGCCTTGGTGTAATCCCCGCCATGAAGATCATTGCCGCTGCCCATTTCCAGGATGATGCGCTTCAAGGCCATTGTCGGTCTCCCTCACACATCCAGGCGCACAATGGCGCAGCAATTGGCGATCACGGTGCTATTGGTGCCCTCATCATTCGGAATCTCAAGGCCGCCTTCCACCAGCGTCACGGTGCCGCTGCCATGCGGCAGAATGGCCAGCACCTGGTCCTTGTCCACCAGATCGGGCTTGGGCACGCCGATCAGCACTTCAACCTGCATGGCATCAGCATCCTGCCCAACCGCGGCGCCGATGGTGAGCGAATTATGCCAAAGCGCATCGCGCAGCGCACGCACCGCAGCCTTGGTGTAATCCGCGCCGCGAATATCGGTGCCCATGCCAATTTCAAGCACCATGCGTTGCAGGGCCATGATCCTGTCCTTATCCAAACCAGACCATAGCGTGATCCATTTCGACTGATCGCGCCATAGGCAGCATCACCGCCCGACCAACGCCGCAATCGCCTCCAACCCACGATCCCGCACGCCCATCTCACCCAAGTGATCGAGCGTATTGAACAAATAATCCCGGTTTGACCCCATCTGCCCATGGCCGGCATCAATGGCGCGCGCCAAGACCTCGGCCGGTTGCTTGCCGCAATAAAGCCGGCAGGCCCGGTTCGCGACATAGGCAATGGCCGGCACGCGCTGCCCATTATCCAATAGCGTCAACGGCAAAAGCTGGCGGCGATAGACAACCTCTCCCCCATCGGGCAATTCGCGCGCATCAAGATAGGCGAGTGTTTCCACCGCCGCGCGCCCCGGCACACGAAACACGGCGCCGCGACAGGCGCCGCCGCGATCCAGCCCCAAAACCAACCCGGGGCGTTCCGGCGTGCCGCGGTAACGGTGGCTCCATAGGCAAAAGCGCCGGTGAAAGCCGCGCAGCAACGCCGGGTGACGCGCGGCATGGTCAAAGCCTGGCCGCCAGATCAGCGAACCATAGGCAAAGACGTAAAAATCTCCATCCGGGGCCAATAAGGATGCGATATCGGTTGTCATGGCGGGCGCGTTCAAACCTCGCTATATCGGGCACCAGCATGAACGCCAAGCCAGCCAGCCCCCCACGCACGCCCTTACTTGGGCGTTTGCTATTTGGCGTGCTGATCCTGCTCGCCGCGCTGGTCGCCGGCCAAAGCCTGCTCTGGCGTTGGAGCACTGGCGCGCTGGCAGAAGGCTTTAGCGATTGGGTGGTGCAGCATCGCGCCCAGGGCTGGCGCATCCGCCACGAAACGCCAGAACGCAGCGGCTGGCCCTTCGCCGCACGGCTTTCCATCCCACGGCTTTCCATCGAAAGCCCGGGCGATGAGACCTCAGGCCAGGGGCTGGGCTGGGCGACCGAGGCGCTGGCGCTGACGACCCCCCTGCCCTGGCCGGATGCGCTGCGCCTGGAAGCAACAGGCCAACAGGCGCTGCGCATTGGCGCCACGCAAATCCCTTTCATCGCCACCAGCTTCAAGGCCTTGCTGCCGCTTGAAATGGGCCAACCGCCGCGCCGGGCCAATGCGCTGTTGCAGGGCATGGTGGCGCAAACCCCCGATGGCGTGCTGAGCGTGCAGCAGCTTGGCATGGATGCGAATTGGACGCGCGCGGCCGAAGCGGCGCTAACGCTGCAATTCGCCGCCGAAAACGCTGCCCTGCCGCCGGCCTGGCTTCAGGCTCCGGCCCTTGCCGGCTTTGGCCCCCGGATTGCCCGGTTTGAATTCGATGGCGCGCTTTACGGCAGCGTGCTGCCGCTGCCGAGCCTGCGTGAGCAATTGGATGCCTGGCGCGCTTCAGAAGGCAAGCTGGATGTGCGGCAATTGCGCCTGGCCTGGGGGGATTTGGATGCGGGGCTCCGGCTTTCCGCGCGGCTTGATCCCGCTTTGCAGCCGGCTTTGGGGGGCACGCTTTCTGTTACCAATCCCAATGCGGCGCTCGATTCCCTTGCACGGTCCGGTCTGATTCAGCGGCGCGCTTTGGATGGTACGAAATTCGCCGTGGGGCTGCTGACGCGCCGCCCGCCCAATGGCGGCCCGCCTGTCGCGGAAATTCCCATCGCGCTGCAAAATGGTGTGGTGAGCGTGGCGCAAATCCCGCTGACGCGCCTGCCGCCGATTGTCTGGCCGCAGCATTAAATCTGGGCGGTTACACCCGCGCTGCATCCACAATCTGAAACCCGACGCTGACATCACCATTCCAGCTTTCCGCGCGCAAATGCCCGCAGAGATGCAAGGGCGTGCGATCAGGCGACAACAACGCCTCAGCGAGCGGACCTTCCTTGGCGCGAAAGCAAATGGTCTTGAGCCGCCCGCCGCCTTCGCCTTCGACAAAGGCGCGTATTGTCGCGCCTTCCTTGCCGATACGATCCGCACGCACCACCCGCGCGCGGGCGAGTGCAAAAATCGGCTCCTCATTCCCCGCACCGAAGGGTGCAAGGCGCCCGATCTCCTGCGCCAGCGCCGTTGTTGCCGCAGGCACGGTGATGGCGCCTTCCACCAGCAAATCCGCTGCACTCGGCAGGTGCGCCGCATGGGCAAGGCGTTCTTCCAGAAAGGCGTGGAGTGCTTCGCCCTTCTCCGCCTGATAGGAAAACCCCGCCGCCATCGGATGCCCGCCGCCGGTTTCCAGCAAGCCAGACTCGCGCGCGGCGATGATGGCAGCACCAAGATCAACACCGGTGACAGAACGGCCTGAACCCTTGGCGATGCCGCCCGCAATGCCCGCCACACAGGCGGGACGATTGAATTTTTCCTTGACCCGGCCAGCGACAATGCCAACCACGCCGGGGTGCCAGCCTTCCGCCGCCACCAGCAGCACGGCATGGCCGGCCTTGACCTGCGCTTCCGCCATCGCCAGCGCCGTGCCCAGCATATCGCCTTCCACTTCCTGTCGGCGCTTATTCACCTCATCCAATTTTTCCGCCATGGCGCGCGCTTCAATGCCATCTTCGGACAGCAATAGCCGCAAGCCCAAATCCGCCTCCGCAATGCGGCCAGAGGCATTGATGCGCGGACCCAACATGAAGCCGAGCGTATGCGCGCTTGGCATATCCTTCTGCCCCGCGACATCCAACAACGCCGCAAGTCCAATCCGCCCGCGCTTGGCGAGCACCTTCAAGCCTTGCGCCACCAGCGCGCGATTGAAACCCGTGAGTGGCATGACATCGCACACCGTTGCGAGTGCCACGATATCAAGCAGCGCGAGCAGATCAGGTTCTTGCCGGCGCGTGAACCACCCGGCACGGCGCAGCACGCGCAAGGTGGCCGTTGCCGCCAGAAATGCGACTGCCGCCGCGCAAATATGCCGCAAGCCTGATGGGCAATCCAAGCGATTGGGATTGACCACAGCCAGCACAGCCGGCAGCGCGCCTTCGGCCTTGTGATGATCCAACACCACAACATCAGCGCGGCCATCAGCGGCGGCCAAAGCGACACCCGCTGCAATGCCGCAATCCACGCAAATGATCAGCGAAGCGCCGGCATCACAAAGGGCGGCAATGGCCGGCGCATTCGGCCCATAGCCTTCCTTGATGCGATCCGGCACGTAAGGGGTTACTTGGCAGCCCAGATCACGCAAAAACCGTGTCATCAACGCGCCAGCACAGGCGCCATCCACATCATAATCGCCAAATACCGCGACATGTTCACCGCTGCGTACCGCAACCGCGATGCGATCCGCCGCCGCTTCCATATCGGCAAGCCGAGCCGGGTCCGGCATCAGCGCGCGCAGTTTCGGTTCCAGAAAATCCGCCGCATCATCAAGGCCAATGCCGCGCGCCGCGAGCAAGCGTCCCAGCATCTCAGGCAATTCCAAACGCTGCGCGATGCCAAGCCCAATCCGCGCATCGCCCGCGCGCCATTGCCAGCTACGCCCGGTGACGCTGCGCGCCACGCCAAGCACTGGCCCGGTCAGCGCGCTATCATCCATGAAATACGCGCGCCCTGATCAAGCGATGAAGGCGCTGGGCTTGCGCGCGAAATTATGGTGCCCTTCCACATAACGCACCGTGCCGGATTTGGACCGCATGACGATGGAATGTGTGTAAGCCCCACCGGCAAAGCGCCGCACGCCGCGCAGCATGGCGCCACTTGTCACACCCGTCGCCGCAAACATCACATCGCCCTTGGCCATTTCCTCCACGCTGTATTTGCGGTTGGGATCACTGATTCCCATGGCACGCGCGCGTGCGATCTGTTCTTCGTTTTCGAACATCAGCCGGCCTTGCATCTGCCCGCCAATGCACCGCAACGCCGCCGCAGCCAACACACCCTCGGGCGCGCCGCCCGAGCCCATATAGATATCCACACCCGCTTCAGGCTGGCTGACGGCAATCACGCCCGAAACATCGCCATCACCCAGCAGCATGATGCGCGCCCCAGCCGCACGGCAGGCGCGGATCATTTCCTTATGCCGGTCGCGATCCAGTGTGCAGACCATCAAATCGCCAATGTCGCATTTCTTGGCGCGCGCCAATTCGCGGAGGTTTTCCTCAGGCTTCGCATCCAGATCCACAATGCCATCCGGCAGGCCAGGCCCGATTGCGAGCTTGTCCATGTAGATATCCGGCGCGTGCAAAAACCCGCCCTTTTCCGCCAGCGCCACGGTCGCAATCGCATTCGGCCCGCCCTTGGCGGTGATGGAAGTGCCCTCCAGCGGGTCAACCGCAATATCCACTTCCGGCCCGCCGCCGGCCTTGGCGTAAAGCCCGACCTTTTCGCCGATATAAAGCATCGGCGCCTCATCCATCTCGCCTTCGCCAATCACCACCGTGCCGGTGATGGCAACCGTATCAAAAGCCTTGCGCATGGCTTCCACCGCGGCGCCATCGGCGGCGTTCTTGTCGCCCCGGCCAATCCAGCGGGAAGCGGCGAGCGCCGCGGCTTCCGTCACGCGCACCAATTCAAGCGCGAGGTTGCGATCAACCACGAGGCCGGGCGAGGGGGCGGGCTTGGACATGGGCAGGGCGTCTCCGATTCGTTCAAACGGGATTTAGCATGGCCTGGGGCAAAACGCGGCGTCAGGCCGAGACTTCCACCAGAAAGCCCTGCACCGCCTGAAACAGCGCGCCGCGATTGCGTTCCATCACAATGGTATGCGTGCCCTCCCCCAGCACCACCAGGCGCTTGCCGGGGCTATTGGTCAGCAGCGGGAAGATCGCAAGCGCCATGCTGGGCGGTGTATCGCGGTCCCATTCCGCCACCACCAGCAGGGTGGGTGCCGTGACCTTGGCGGGGTCCCAAAAGGGCCGGCCGGCTTGGCCGTATTCGCGGCTATCCAGCAGCACGCCATTTGGCGCACGCAGCGTCTGCGGATTGCGCCGCATGCCTTCCGGATCGGTCGCCCAGGTCAGGCCGGCCCAATGTTCAAACCAGCCGGGCGGGATCAGGCCAGCGCGCTTGGCCTCCGGCACGCCGGTCATCCAGCGTTCGCGCGCCTGCGCCTGGGTCACGCTGCGATAGGCACCGAGCGTGGCAGGTGCCGCCCCGGCAGCAAGGCTTGGCCCATCACGCAGCCAGGGCGGCGCGAATAGCACCAGGCGCTCCACCAAGCCGGGGTTATCGGCGGCGAAGCGGCCCATTAACGTGCTGCCCCAGGACCAGCCGATATGCACCAGCTTCCCGACATTCTGCCTTTCGCGAATGAAGGCGGCTGCGGCGGCAATATCCTTCACCGCGGTCTCACCACGCACGATGGGCGGATTGGCTTCTGGCGCTTGGCTCATTTCCGGGGGGCGCGTGCTGCGGCCATAGCCGCGAATATCAAGGCACCAAACGTCAAACCCTTGGCCGGCGATGTAATCCATCCAGGACAGGCCCCCCAAGGGCAGGTCAAAGGCCGTATGCGCTGGATAGGTCGCGCCATGGACAAAGATCACTGTCCGCGCCGGGGAAAAGGCGGTCAGGTTTTCCGGGCGCTTATTGCGCAGGAACAGTTCAATCCCCGCATCCCCGGCGGGGATCATGAATTCCTCGGTCACCAGCGCGGCCTGGGCCTGGGCGGTGGTGGCAGAGGCTAGCAGCGGCGCAGCCAAGGGCGCGGCCAGCATGGTGCGTCTATTCATCTGAAACCCTCTGTCTTTTGCCGCAACATATAGCCCCGTCCCGCCCGGAAATCAGCCCGCCCGATCAATCAGACTCGGGCGGGATGACATTGGTGTTCAGCCCCTCCACCAGCACATCACGCATCGTCTCCGCACTTTTCAGGCGAATATCATCCCAGGCTTGCGGCGTATGGAAGGCGATATGCGGCGTGATGATCAGCCGGCCCGCCAGCCATTCTTCCTTGTTGCGATAGGCTTGCAGCAGGGATGGCACGGGTTCCACCGGCGGTTCGACCGGGATCACATCCAGCCCCGCCGCCGCGACATGCCCATCGCGCAGCACCCGTTCCAAGGCATCAATATCCAGAATGGGGCCGCGCGCCGTATTCACCACCACGGCATTTTTGGGGAGCAGGCGCAATTCACGCTCCCCAATCAAACCCCGCGTTTTGCGCGTGAGGGGACAATGGATCGAAAGCACTTCAGCTTGTGCCAGCATTTCATCCATGCTGCGGCAGCGTGTGACGCCAATGGCGCGGTCTGACCCATTGGGCAAAGCGGGATCATAAAACACCACGCGATAGCCCAGCGCCTTGGCGCGCAAGGCAGCGGCCGTGCCGATGCGCCCCAGGCCCAGAATGCCGAAGGTTTGCACTTCCTGCCGGCGCACTGCCGGGTGCGGCATCACCGCCCATTTCGCCGGGTTCGGGCCGCGTTGTGTGTCATGATACAGCGTCAAACCGCGCCTTAACCCAAGCGCCATCAGCACCGCGAATTCCGCCACTTCCTGCGTGCCGTAATCGGGCACATTGCAGACCTTGATGCCCCGCGCCGCGCAGGCCGCGCGATCCACCCGGTCATACCCCACCCCCATGCGGATCACGACCTTGAGCTTCGGGAAGCGCGCAATCTGATCCGCCGGCACCGCCATCCTCAGCGTCATCAAGCCTTCCGCCTGTTGGCAGAGCTCATCGGGCAATTCCGCGAGTGAGGTTTTGCACGCCCCCTGTAGGATGCGCACGCCTGGCCCCATGATGCGCTGTTCCAAATCCGTCTCGGGATAGAGCCCTTCCGGTTCAAGCACGGTCAATGTCATCTGGCATTCCCTTGGATGAGTGATTGCAGGCCAGGATGGGGCGCGCGGGCGGGGCTGGCAATGCCGCCGCGCTGGCTTATCCTGACGCGAAACAGGAAAGGCGCGGAACCATGGCAGCAAGACGCATTCTGATTACCGGGGCAGCCAGCGGCATTGGTGCGGCAACCGCCCGCGCCTTTGCCGCCCCCGGCGTGGCGCTGATGCTGCACACGCGCGCTAATCGCGAAGCCCTGGCGCGGGTTGCCGCCGCCGCGCGGGACAAAGGCGCGCAGGTTGCCGAAGCCTTTGGCGATTTCACCGAGGCCGAGGCGCCGGCGCGGCTGGTGGCGGAAAGCGTCGCCGTACTCGGCGGCCTTGATGTGCTGGTGGCCAATGCCGGCTTTGCTGATCGCACCCAAATCAGCGCCCTCACCGATGCAGGCTTTGCCAAAAGCCATGAGGCGATCACCTTCAGCCTGCTGAGGCTTGCGCGCGCTGCCGCGCCGCATCTGGCGGCGGGAAGTGATCCACGCCTGATCGCGGTTTCGTCCTTCGTCGCACATCTTTTCCGCAATGATGTCACGACCTTCCCGGCCTCAGCCGCCGCCAAGGCCGCGGTTGAGGCGCTGGTGCGTGCACTCGCCATTGAATGGGCGCCGAAGGTCACCGTGAATGCGGTGGTGCCTGGCTATACGCGCAAAGACCCCGGCGCCCATGCCGCGCTATCGGCGGCGCAATGGGAGGAAATCACCGCGCGCATCCCGCTTAGACGCCTTGGCACGCCCGATGATGTAGCCGCCACCATTGCGTTTTTAGCTTCAGCGGGTGCGGGCTACATCACCGGCCAATCCATCCATGTCAGCGGCGGCGTGGTGATGTGATGCGCCGCCTGTTCTGGGTGTTCCTGCTGCTGGCCGCGCCTGCGCTGGCGCAGGATTTGTCAGGGCATGGCGGACCAGTGCGCGCCGTTTTGCCCCTGCCCGATGGGCAGCACATTGTCTCGGCCGGGTTTGATCACGCCGTCATTCTTTGGGATGCACGCGCCGGGCAGGCACGCGCCGTTGCGCGCTGGCATCGTGGCAGCGTCAATGCCCTCGCCCTGCTGCCGGATGGGCGCATCGCGAGCGCCGGTGAAGGCGGGCGCATCGCGCTTTGGGCGCCGGGGCTTGGCACAACCCCCGCACAAATCCTGGAGGGGCATAGCGGGCAGATCGCCGGGCTTGCGGCGCGCGATGGGTTTTTGGCCTCGGCCGCCTGGGATGGCTCCGTGCGGCTTTGGAACCTTGCCAATGGCAGCGCGCAAATCCTGGAAGGCCATCGCGGCCAGGTGAATGCCGTCGCCTTCCGCCCCGATGGCGCGCTGGTGAGTGCAGGCTTTGGCGGCACTATTCGCCTTTGGGCCGCCAATGGCAGCAACCAGATCATCGCCGAAGCCGGCCTGCCGCTGAACGCCCTTACTGCCCTGCCTGATGGTGGCCTCGCCGCCGGCGGCGTGGATGGCGTGCTGCGCCTGATCGCGCCCAATGGCGCCATGCGCGAAATAGAGGCTGGTAGCCGGCCCATCGTGGCGCTCAGCCTTGATGGCGCGGGCGCGCGGCTGGCGGTTGCGTCCTTGGGCGGCAATGTGACGATCTGGGGCGTGGAGGCAGCGCGCCTGCTGCACACGCTGGAAGGCCCGGGCCTGCCGGTTTGGTCCGTGGCCTTCGCCCCAGATGGGCGGCTGTTATGGACTGGCGGCGCGGACCGCCAAGTGCGCCGCTGGAACGCGCTGAGTGGCCGCGCCATTGGCCCCATCGCTGCCCCCGCCACCACTGACCTGCCGCCAGGGCTTGATGCCCATGGCGCGCAAGTCTTTCGCGCTTGCAGCGCCTGCCATGCGCTCGCACCCGATGCCGGCCCCATGGCCGGGCCACATCTGCACGGCATTTTCGGCCGCCGCATGGGCTCGCTGCCCGGCTATACCTATTCCGAACGCCTGGCGCGTGGAGATATCATTTGGGACGCGACCACCATCGGCGATCTGTTCACGCGCGGCCCCGATGTGGTGACGCCAGGCACAAAAATGCCGGTACAGCGCGTGGATAATGCCGAGGATCTGGCGGCGCTGCTGCGGTTTTTGGAGCAGGCCACACGATAATCTTAGCCGACCTCCATCGGCAGGCTTTCATCCTTCGCCCATTCATTCATGGAGGCATCATAAACCGCGATATCCTCATGCCCCAGCTGATGCAGGAGAAAGGCATCAAGGGTCGCGGCAATGCCGCCGCCGCAATAGATCAGCTTGCGCTTGGCCTTATCCGCGCCAATCGCGGCAAAGGCGGCCGCCACCTGGTCCGGCGCCTTCAGCTTGAAGCTGCCCGCTTCAAACAGGGATGCCGCCGGCAGATTGACGCTGCCGGGGATGCGCCCGGGCCGGCCATAGCGCGGGTTTTCCCCATTATGCAGATCAGGTGCGAGCGCATTGATGGAACAGGTGCCGCCATCACCAATCGCCGCCAGCATTTCATCCCGCCCCACAAATAATCCAGGCCGCGGCTTGGCGCGGAGCGTTGCGGGGGCATAACGCGTCTCATCGGTCGCAATCGCGCGGCCTTCTGCCATCCAGGCATCAATCCCGCCATCCAATATCGCGGCATTGTCAAAGCCAATCGCGCGCATCATCCACCAAACCCGCGTCGCCCATTGCGGGGTCTTGCGGGAATAGAGCACCACGCGCGTGCCATCGCCGATACCACGCGCAGCCAAGCGCGCCGCCAGATCATCCGGCGCCGGCATGGTGAAGTTGAAACGGCTTGAACGATCGGAAAGCTCGGCTTGCAGATCAAGAAAGCCGGCGCCGGGGATATGGCCGGCATCGTAATCCTCGCGCCCGCTTTTGATCGTATAGGGGCGGCCCGTGCCAGTTTCATACAAAAGATAGGTGGTGCAATCGAAGATGCGAAGTGATGGGTCATCCAGATTGGCCGCAAGCCATGCGGTGCTGACAATCGCTTCGGGGTGGGCGTAAGCGGCCATGGGATCCTCCTGATTTGTTGCGGCAAGCCTGCACTGATCGCGGCGCGCACCGCAAGCGCATCACGCGCGCAAGCGATGGATTGTCACTTCGCGTGTTTCGCGATCTTCCAATTCGCGCGTGGTCGGCACGCTATAGCGCGCGATGGGATCAAGCCCCGCTTTGGGCAAATAGGCGCGGCCCGGATCGGCGATCAGCACCTCTGCCCCCGCCGCCACCAGACCGCGCAGCCAGGGCAAGATATGCGCGGTCATGGGCGCTTCGTAGCAGACGTCACCCGCGAAAATTACATCCCAGCGGCAGGGCGCGCCCACCACATCACCGGGCGGCGTTGCCACCGCAACGCCATTCAAGGCCGCATTCAGCCGCACGGCGGCCAGTGCCAGCGGGTCAATCTCCGCCGCTTCCACCAAAGCGGCGCCGGCTTGCGCGGCAGCAATGGCGGCAATGCCGCAGCCGGCGGCGAAATCCAGCACGCGCTTGCCGACCACCAGCTTCGGGTCATCCAGCACCGCCCGCGCGAGCGCCTGCCCGCCCGGCCAGGCGAAGGCCCAGAAGGGCGGTTCAATGTTGTGTTCCGCCAACCAAGCCTCGGTCGCTTGCCAGATTGGCGTGATCTCACTCGCCAGATGGAGCGCGATTTCCGGCACCAGGGGCGCGCGCGCAATCACCGTTTGCGCCGCGACGAATTCTTCTGCCGTCACAGCCGGCCCAATAGGAAGGCCGCAGCAATCGCCAGCCCAACATCGCGATTCGCCTTGAACAGACGCAAGCACAACGCCGGGTCGGCAATATCTAGCTGGATCACCTGCCGCGCCAACATCGCGCCGGGGAAAGCGAGCCCGAGCAAATGCCAAGGCGTGAGCCCGGCGAGCCACCCGGCCAAAGCCAGCAATGCCATGGTCAGCCCGTAGCAAAGGATCAGAAAGGGCCGGGTCTTGTCGCCCAAGCGGAGCGCGGAAGAACGAATGCCCACCAGCGCATCATCTTCCCGGTCCTGATGCGCATAGATCGTGTCATAGCCCAGGATCCAGAAGAACCCAGCGGCCCAAAGCGCGAATGCCGCCAGATCGAGCCCGCCCGTCACCGCCGCATATCCCATGGGCGCGGCCCAGGAGAAAATCACCCCAAGTACCGCTTGCGGCCAATCCGTCACGCGCTTGGCCAGCGGGTAAAGCACCACTGGCAGCAGGGATGCGATACCCAACCACTGCGCCGTGCGGTTCAATTGCAGCAGGATCAGCAAGGCCGCCGCCAGCACCAGCGCGAGGAACACCAAAGCGTGGCGTGCCCGCAGCGCCCCGGAAGCGAGCGGCCGCCCCGCCGTGCGTTCCACCTGCCGGTCCAAATCCCGATCCCAGAGATCATTCACCACGCAACCCGCGCCGCGCATCAGTACCGCGCCCAGGCCGAATAGCGCGGTCAGCCACAGCCCCTGGCGCCAATCCGGCGCCACCAGGGCAAAGGCCCAAAGCCCCGGCAGGAACAGCAGCCAGGACCCGATGGGCCGATCCAGGCGCATCAGCAGCGCATAGGGGCGCCAGGCCTGCGGCAGGCGCGCCACCCAGCCTGTAGTGCGGATATCGGTATGGCCTTTCATGGGGCTATAAGGACTGGGGAGCCACAGCATGTCCACCCCACGTCTTTATCTTGAAACCCACCTTGCCGCCGGCCTTGAGATCGAGGCTGAACCCGGCCAGGCGCATCATCTGGGCGCCGTGCTGCGCCGGGGCGTGGGGGATGCCGTGGCCGTCTTCAATGCACAAGACGGCGAATGGGCGGGGCGAATCGCGACGCTGAGGAAGGATCGCTGCCGCATCGCACTGGAAGCGCAAAGCCGCGCGCCAGCACCAGAACCCGATCTCCGCCTGATGGTCGCCGCGCTGAAGCGCGATGCCATGGAATGGCTGGTGGAAAAGGCGACCGAATTGGGCGTTGAGGCCATCCACCCCGTCATCACGCGCCGGTCCGTCGCGGATCGGGTGAACCAGGCGCGGCTCACTGCCATTGCCCGCGGCGCGGCGGAGCAATGTGAAAGGCTCAGCCTGCCCGTGATCCACGCCGCCACGCCTTTGCATGCGGCGCTTGGTTCCTGGGATGGCACGCCGATTTTCATGGCGGCAGAGCGCGCCGGCGCGCCCGCCTTGCCGCAAGCCCTTGCTGGGCAGCGCTTGCCGCTTGGCCTATTGATCGGGCCGGAAGGTGGCTTTGATCGCGCTGAACTTGACGCCGCGCGAAGCTACGCCTTTGTTAAGACCATCGGCCTTGGCCCCCGCATCCTGCGGGCGGAAACGGCGGCGGTTGCGGGGCTTGCGGTCCTCGCCGCCCTGGCGGGTGACTGGTCCTGATTACGTTTTGCGCCGTCCCGGCGGCGCCCCTGGAAGGTTTTGATGTCCAATCCCGGCGAGTCCGATCCCACGCCCATCACCTCCTCCCGCCAAATGGCGGAATGGTTCGCCGCCGGCTGCAAGCCCAAATCCGCCTGGCGCATTGGGACCGAGCATGAAAAATTCGGCTTCCGCCTGACGGATTACGCACCGCCACCCTACGAACCCCAGGGCATCCGCGCCATGCTGGAAGGGCTGATGGCGAAGGGCTGGGAGCCGATTCTGGATCGCGGCAACCCAATTGGCCTGAAGCGCGGTGCGGCTTCCGTCAGCCTGGAACCTGGCGGGCAGTTTGAGCTTTCCGGCGCGGCCCTGCCCAATCTGCACGAAGTATCCGCCGAGCTGTTCCAGCATTTGGATGAGGTACGCGACGTCGCTGCCCCGTTGGGCCTTGGCTTCGCGCCGATTGGCTTTCATCCGCTCGCGAAGCGCGAGGATATGCCCTGGATGCCGAAAGGTCGCTACGCGATCATGCGCCAATATATGCCGCGCGTCGGCGCCATGGGCCTTGATATGATGCTCCGCACTTGCACCGTGCAGGTGAACCTCGATTTCGGGGATGAGGCGGATATGGTGGAAAAGCTTCGCGTGTCGCTCGCGCTGCAACCCCTCGCCACCGCGCTCTTTGCCAATTCACCGATTTCGGAGGGCAAAAAGAACGGCTATCGCAGCCTGCGCGCCCGGGTTTGGACAGATACGGACCCGGACCGCACCGGCATTCCCGCCGTGGTGTTTGAAGATGGCTTCGGCTTTGAACGCTTCGCCGAATGGGTGCTGGATGTGCCCATGTATTTCATCATGCGCGATGGCCAATGGCTGGATGCGGCGGGGCAGAGCTTCCGCGCTTTTCTGGAAGGGCGCGCGGAAAAGCTGGTTGGGCAATCCGCCACCATGGGCGATTGGGCGGATCATGTGACGACGGTTTTCACCGATGTGCGGCTAAAACGCTTTCTGGAAATGCGCGGCGCAGATGCTGGCGCGCCTTCCATGCTGAATGCGCTGCCGGCCTTTTGGGTTGGCTTGATCTATGATGATGCCGCGCAAAAGGCAGCGCGCGCGCTGACACGCGGTTGGAGCCTTGCTGAAATCCGTGCGCTGCGTGAAGCCGTGCCGCGTGAGGGCCTGACCGCGACCATTCAGGGCCGGAGCTTGCGCGATGTCGGGCGCGATGTGCTGGCGATTGCGCGTGATGGGCTTGCTGCGCGCGGGCTGGATGAAGGGTTATTCCTTGACCCGCTTGATGCAATTTTAGCCAGCGGAGAAACCCAGGCGGATCGTTGGCTGCAACGATTTGATAAGATTTGGCGTGGCGATGCCCGGATGATGCTGCGGGAAGCGGCGATTTAGCTAAAATTTGTGCAATCAAGGCGCGTGTCACGAGACTGAAACTTTTTTTTCATCCCCTTCCACGATGATGCCACCAGCTTTTGCTGGAGGATTTTCCATGGCTATTGTCGCGCGTCGCTTTTCGGGTTTGCGCCCCCGCTTGCTCATGCTGGCCTTGGTGCCGGCGGTTTTCGCGGCCTTGCTCGCCGCAACCGGCGCCTTCTGGGCGGTCAGGAGTGATCACGATACTCAGATGGATCAGGCGCTGACCCGCGCCGTTGGGCTGGCCGAACGCGACCTGGAGGCCGCCGGCCAACGCATGGCGGGTTATGCCGCCACCTTCACACAAAGAGCCAATCTGGTCTCAGCCATGGCGACACGCGATGAGTCCAGGCTGCGCGATCTTCTGGTCAACGCATTGGCCGCGTTGCGCGCCGCAGATGCCTCTGTTTCGGTTTTGGAGGTCACTGATAAGGCGGGGCGGGTCATGATGCGCGGCCATGATCCCAGCCGTTTCGGCGATGATAAATCCCGCGTGCCCGATGTTGCCTCGGCGCTGGGTGGCACCGCGAAGATCGGCGGCGAAGTATCACCTACCTCCGGCCAATTCGCGACTGGCGCGGTGATGCCAATCATGGACCCATCAGGCCAGATCATTGGCACCGTGAAAGTGGCAACCCGCCTGAATGCGGCTGTGGTTACGGAACTCGGCCGTCTTGTAGGGGGTGAAGCCGCCGTGTTTGGTGCCGGAAAGCTTGTGGCTTCCACCGTGAATGGCCTGACATTGGAAGCTTTGCCTGCAAGCGTGGTGGCCGCCCAACGTGATGGCCAAGCCTTAAGCGGGCTTAGGATCAATCTTGCCGGGCGCGGCAACCATATGGTCGCGGTACAGCCGATACGCGATTTGGCAGGGAACGCGAGTGCGGCCATGATGATTGCCCTGCCGACCTCCGGCTTTGACGCGGCGATGGACAAGGTGCTTTCCATCATTGGCTTTTCTGCGCTTGCCGTACTGGGCCTCACCATTCCGGTGGCGCTGATTGCGGCGCGGCGCATCGCCAATCCGCTGACCGAAATGGCCGGCGCCATGGGCCGCTTGGCCAAGGGCGATACGGCGCTGGACATTCCTGGCCGCGGCCGGAGTGATGAGGTCGGCACCATGGCCGAAGCGCTGGAGAAATTCCGCGAACAGGCGGAAGCCAATGCTGCCTTTGAAGCCGCAGCCGCCATTGAACGCGCGGCACGGGATCGCCGCCAAGCCATGGTGGAAAGCCTGACGCAGGAATTCGGTGGCTCGGTCGCGTCCATCATGGATCGGCTCCGCGAATCCGCAGGCGGCATGCGTGAAGCCTCGGTCTCCATGGCATCGGCGACGGAGCAGACGCGCAATCGCGTGGCTGATACGGCAAATGGCGCGCAACAGAATTCCAGCAATCTTTCCGCAGTTGCTGCTGCGACCGAGGAAATGACCGCGTCAGTCACCGAAATCTCACGCCAGGTGGCGGAAGCGGCGCGCGCGGCGCAGGATGCGGTAGAACGCGCCCATGCTACTGGGGCTACGGTGCGGGGCCTTGCTGAATCGGCCGATCAGATCGGCGATGTGGTGCGGCTGATCACTGATATCGCAGGCCAGACCAATCTTCTTGCCTTGAATGCCACGATTGAAGCTGCACGTGCTGGCGATGCCGGCAAGGGCTTCGCGGTTGTGGCATCCGAAGTGAAGGCGCTGGCCTCACAAACTGCGCGCGCGACAGAACAGATCAGCGCACAGATCACCGCCATTCAGGCCGCGACCGGCGATGCGGTGGGCGCAGTGCAGGAAGTGGCCAATGCCATTCAGCGCGTGAATGGCGTGGCCGGCGCGATTGCCGCCGCCGTTGAAGAACAGGATGCGGTGACGCGCGATATCTCGGCCAGTGTGCAATCTGTTGCCAAGCAGAATGACGAAGCCGCCCGCGCCATGCGGGAAGTATCCGAGGTGGCTGAAGGGGCGCGCGCTTCCAGCGGCACGGTCAAAACCGCGGCCGAGACCGTGGCCGATGTCACCGGCCGGCTTGGTGAACAGGTGGATGGCTTCCTGACCGGTATGCGCACCGATTGGGAAAGGGTGGATGGCGGTGGCCTTTCACTGCTGATCGCCACGAAAGGCGGCAAGGCCGAAGGTGCGCAGCTTATTGAAATCGCGCGTGATGGCGCGAGCCTGAAGGGTGACGGTGCTTTTGCGCCCGGCATGATGGTGGAACTGGCCCTGTCGGGTGCCGGGGCGGCCTTGCCAGCGCGCGTGGTCTTGGCGGAAGGCGGGCGCATCGGCCTTGCCTTTGCTCAAAATGCCGAAAACTTGGCGGCGGTGGATCGGCTGATCGCGGCGGTGCAGGCGGCAATCGGCGCCGATCGGCAAGGGGCCAAACTCGCGGCCTGATCAACAGCGCCATAACTGTAAGAAGCCCGCCTGCAATGGCGGGCTTCTTTTTTGCCCCCATGGGCGATCAATCCGCCGTCGCGCCGGAACTCCGCACCACCTCGGCCCAGATTTGCGCTTCCCGCCGCACGAAATCTGCCGCAGCGGTGCCCGAAAGCCCAGGATCGGTCAGCGAAAGCGTCGCCAACCGCGCTTTCAATTCCGCATCCGCCATGGCGCGCGGCACTTCGGTGGCAAGCCGCGCCAATGCTTCGGATGATTGCCGCGCCGGCGCGAAAAGCCCGAACCAGGTGGAAGCGGCAAAGCCTGGGAAGCCCTGTTCGGCCACCGTCGGCACATCGGGGAGCGTCGGGTCACGCTCGGCCCCCGCGACTGCAATCGGGCGCACGCGGCCTTCTCGGATCAGGGGCAAAGCGGGCGGCAGGCTCGTGCTGCCGATGGGTGCCTGATTGGCCAGCACCGCGGTCGCGGCCTGGGCAGGGCCGAAGGCAACGGGGGTCGCCTCCACCTTGGCGAGCGTTCGGAACAGCAATTCCGCCCCCAGATGCGGCGTGGTGCCTGTGCCGGAATGGGCATAGGCCATACCGGGATTGGCCCGCATAAGGGCCAATAGCTCGGTCAGGTTGCGCGCCGGCACGGAAGGATGGACGAAAAACGCATTGGGCGCTGTCGCCACCACTGCGATGGTGGCGAAATCATCCAGGCCATAGCCAGCCGCGCGATAGAGCGATGGGTTCACGCAAAACGCCGTGCTGTGCATCAGCAGCGTATGGCCATCGGTCGCCCCCTTCACCGCCTGGGTGCCGATATTGCCCCCCGCGCCGCCGCGATTTTCGACCGGCACGGATTGACCAAGCAGCACCTCAAGCCTGGCCGCCAAGGCGCGGGCCACGACATCGGTGGAACTGCCGGGCGGGAAGGCGACGATGATGCGCACCGGCCGCTCTGGCCAGGCGGCGCGGGCCAGTCGGGGCGCTGCCAAAAGCGCCCCAGCAGTAACTAAGGCCGCGCGCCGACCCCATGTGTGCTTGGTCATGTCCATCCTCCTTAGACGCATATTTTCCTTTAGCACGACCCTGACGCCAAAGACCGAAAGGCGCGAATCGCGGCCAATTGTCAGCCGGGGGCTATGCCGATCTTGCGCGTCCCTATAGCCTTGTTCCAGTGTAACTGCCTGAGGAAGAATGGCCCCCTGACCCGGGGTGTCAGAGCAAGGCAAGGACGACAGGAACGCTCATGACGGATACTCGATATTTGGCGCCGCAGACGCTTGATGAAGCGGTCAGCGCCTTTGCCGCGGCCCAGGGGGCTGCGCGGATTCTGGCTGGCGGGACGGATCTGCTGGTGCAGATGCGCGCCGGCATCGCGCGCCCGGGCTTGATTGTGGATATCAAGAAGATCGGCGAAATGAACCGCATCACGGAAAATGCCGATGGCAGTTTCACGATTGGTGCGGCGGTATCCGCTGCCGCGCTCGCGGATCATCCGCGTTTCGGCAAGGTCTGGCCGGGCGTGCTGGAAGCGGTGAACCTGATCGGGTCAAAGCAGGTGCAGGGCCGCGCCTCGCCGGGTGGGAATCTCTGCAATGGCTCGCCCGCCGGTGACAGCGTACCGGCCATGGTCGCCGCCGGCGCGGTGGTGACGGTGCAGGGCCCGAATGGCCGCCGGCAAATGCCGGTGGAAGCCTTCCCCGCCGGCCCGGGCAAGACCAACCTCGCCCCCGGTGAAATCCTGGTGAGCTTCACCCTGCCCGCGCGCCCCGCCGGTTCGGGCGATGCGTATCTGCGCATGATTCCGCGCACGGAAATGGATATCGCGGTGGTTGGCTGCGGTGTCAGCCTGACCATGAAGGATGGCGTTTGCACTGCCGCCCGCGTCGGCCTTGGCGCCGTGGCGCCGACCGTGATGCTGGTGGAAGACGCCGCCAAAGCGCTGATCGGCAGCCGGCTTGAACCCGCCGCCATTGAAGCGGCCGCCGCTGCCTGCCGCGCCGCCTGCCGCCCCATCAATGACAAGCGTGGCACCATTGCCTATCGCACCAAGGTTGCGGGCGTGCTGCTGAAGCGCACCGTTGCCATTGCCGCTGAACGCGCGAGCCGGAGCTGATTCCATGTCCAAAATGCATGTTTCGACGACCATTAACGGGGAACCGATGGAGTTCCTGTGCGACGCGCATGACAGCATGCTGGATGCGCTGCGCGGCCCGCTTGGCCTGACCGGCGCCAAGGAAGGCTGCGGCACCGGCGATTGCGGTGCCTGTTCCATCACCGTGGATGGCCGCCTGGTTTGCGCCTGCCTGATGCTGGCGGTGGAATCCGAAGGCAAGTCACTCGGCACCATTGAAGGCATGTCGCAGGGCGGCGAATTGCACCCGCTGCAGCGCAAATTCCTGGAAATGGCAGCGCTGCAATGCGGCATCTGCACGCCGGGCGTGTTGATTGCCGCGAAATCGCTGCTCGAGAAAAACCCGAACCCGACCGAAACCGAAGTGCGCTTCGGCCTTGCTGGCAATCTTTGCCGCTGCACGGGTTACGACAAGATTGTTCGCGCCGTGCTTGAAACCGCCGCTGAAATGAGGGGGGCCGCCTGATGAACGATATGTCCAACAAATGGATCGGCAAAAGCACGATCCGTCCCGATGGCGCGGAAAAGGTGACAGGCCGCGCTGCCTATGCCGCCGATACCAATATGCCCGGCATGATCTGGGGCAAGGTGCTGCGCAGCCCGCACCCGCATGCGCGCATCATTTCCATCAATACTGCGAAGGCAGAAGCGCATCCCGGCGTGAAGGCCGTGGTGACGCATAAGGATGTGGTGGATTTCCCGCTCGATAAATCGGTTATGCTCGGCATTCAGGATATGCGCTGGATGTGCCGCAACATCATGGCGCGCGAAAAGGCGCTGTTCCATGGCCATCCGATTGCCGCCATTGCCGCGATTTCCGAAAAAGTGGCGGCCGAGGCGCTGCAACTGATTGAAGTGGAATATGAGGTTCTGCCTTGGGTGATTGACGCGGAAGACGCGATCAAGCCAGATGCGCCGATCCTGCATGATTTCATCAAGTTCGATGGCAAGCCTTCGAACATCGCGGGCAAGCTGGAACACAAGCTTGGCGATGTGGATAAGGGTTTCGCCGAAGCCGAAGTGGTGGTGGAACGCAGCTTCCGCACCGCGCCGGTGCATCAGGGCTATATTGAAACCCATGCCTGCCTGGTCAGTGTGGCCGATGGCAAGGCAACGATCTGGAGTTCAAGCCAGGGCCAATTCATGGTCCGCGCGATGTGTTCCTACCTGACGGGCCTGCCGCAAAGCGATATCCGCGCCATTCCGGCGGAAATCGGCGGCGGCTTTGGCGGCAAGACGATTGTCTATCTGGAACCGGTGGCGCTGCTGCTCGCCAAGAAATCCGGCCGCCCGGTGAAGATGGTGATGACGCGCGAAGAGGTGATGCGCGCGACTGGCCCAACCTCGGGTTCCTTCAGCACCGTCAAGATTGGCGCGAAGAAGGATGGCACCATCGTGGCCGCGCAGGGCACTTTCTACCTGCAAGCGGGCGCGCTGCCGGGTTCGCCCATTCGCGGTGCGGCGGGCTGCGCCTTCGCGCCCTATAACATCCCGAATGTGCACTCACTTGGCTTTGATGTGGTGTCCAACCGGTCAAAGGTTGCGGCCTATCGCGCGCCGGGTGCACCGATTGGTGCCTATGGTGTGGAATGCGTCTTGGATGAAGTGGCCGAAAAGCTTGGCATGGACCCGCTGGCGCTCCGCCTGAAAAACGCTGCGGAAGAAGGCACCAAGGCCGCGCATGGCCCGGTTTATCCGCGCATCGGCTATAAGGAAACCATCGAAGCCGCCATGGCGCATCCGCATTACAGTGCGCCGCTTGGCCCCAATCAGGGCCGCGGCGTTGCGAGCGGCTTCTGGTTCAACGCCGGCGGTGAATCTTCCGCGCAGGTGAACATCACGGAAGATGGCAATGTGGTTGTCACCACCGGGCATCCGGATATTGGTGGCTCACGCGCGTCCATCGCCAATATCACGGCGGAATTGCTTGGTATTGATTACAAGCGCGTCTCCGTGCTGATCGGCGATACCGCAACGATTGGCTATTCCAACCTGACCGGCGGTAGCCGCGTGCTGTTCGCTTCCGCGATGGTGGTGACGCAATCTTCGGAAAAGGTCATCACGCAACTCAAGGAACGTGCGGCGAAGATCTGGAAAATTGATCCCGAAGCGGTGATTTGGGATAATGGCGAAGCGCGTCCTGCCGGCGCCAATGCGGGGCAATTCCCGCCACTCAGCCTCAAGGAAATCGCTGCCAAGGCAACGGAAACCGGCGGGCCGATTGGGGCTGGCGTGCAGTTGAACACAACCGGCGCCGAAGGCGGTTTCGCGACCCATATCTGCGATGTGGAAGTGGACCCGGAACTCGGCACCGTGAAGGTGTTGCGCTATACCTCCTTCCAGGATGTCGGGCGTGCAGTACATCCGGCCTATGTGGAAGGGCAGATGCAGGGCGGCGCGGCGCAGGGCATCGGCTGGGCGCTGAACGAAGAATATATCTACAACGCCAAGGGCCAGGTGGATAATCCTGCCTTCCTTGATTATCGCATGCCGGTCTGTTCGGACCTGCCGATGCTGGATGCGGTGATGCTGGAAATCCCCAATCCGAAGCACCCGCAAGGCGTGCGTGGCGTGGGTGAAGTGCCGCTGGTGCCGCCGCTGGCCGCGATTTCCAACGCCATGTATCGCGCGACGCATAAGCGCTTCTACGCGCTGCCCATGTCGCCGCCGCGTGTTTTGGAAAAGCTGGAACAGGCGGCCGAATAAGCCGCCTTTCTGCGCAAGGTTTCAGGCCCGGAGGCTTCGGCTTCCGGGCCTTACTTTTTTCGTTAGATGCTTGAAAGGAGAAAACCATGATTGACACGAAACTCGGCACCGGGGCCGAAGCCATGCCGGGGCAGCACATCACAGTGCATTACACGGGCTGGCTGTTTGATGGCGCGGCACCCGAAAACAAGGGCCGCAAATTTGACAGTTCTCGCGACCGTGCCGAGCCCTTTTCCTTCCTGCTTGGCGCCGGCCATGTCATTGGCGGCTGGGATCAGGGTTTTGCAGGGATGAAGGTGGGCGGGCAGCGGACGCTGATTATCCCGCCGGAGCTTGGCTATGGCGCACGCGGCGCAGGTGGTGTCATTCCGCCCAATGCAACGCTGATTTTTGAGGTGGAATTGCTCGGCGTTGAGTGAGGCAGCGCGAAGTCGCGTGATCCATGGTAATGGAACAAGCGAAGCCCTGGTGGTGCGATTCATGCTGACCTGTCCCGGTCCTGGGGCGGTCCCGCGCACCACGAACAGCATATTCGGTGGGCCGGTTCACGCTGCGCGCGGGAACTGACAGCAGCGATCGGGCCACTAGGTTGTTCACGATGGTTTCCAGTTGTCGAAACGCAATGGAAGGAGAACCGCCATCCACCTTCAGATGGCAAGCGCCCGGACGACAAGGCTGCGGGCTAGAGCATGTTGCGTTCGCGTAGGTTCACGCAACACGCTCTACGCCGTTGTTTTTCGAGCATCTTCACACGTTCAGATGATTCCATCTGAACGTGATATGCTCTAGGGCGACGCGGTGGGGCTGCACCCCCCGGTCCATGCCATGCTGGCGCAAGCTCTTCTCCTCGCGGCCCATCTACATGCCGTAGCCATGGATCAAGGAGATGGCGATGGACAGGATCTCCAAAGGCGTTTTGTCCTGTCATCAAGCTGAAACTTTCGGCCTCGCCATTTTTGAGGTTCCGGCCATGCTTTGACGGTCGCCCCTCGCCCTATCTTGCGCGCTGCGCCCCTCTCTTGCAGGTTGCCTCCCGTGTTGAACGTGCTCCGCCGCCACGCCTCGCTCGTGGTCATTTCCCTGATTGCCGTGACCGCCGGGTTTGCGACCTTGCAGCTCAGGGGCACGGATGCCTTCATGACGGCGCTTTGGCATGCCTGGGACTTGTTCCTGTTTATTGTGCCATCCCTGGTGGCGGGCTTGCTCCTGGCCTCGGCGCTTCGGCAATTGCTTTCCCCGGATGCGCTGGCCCGCTGGATGGGGGCGGAAAGCGGGATTTTCGGCCTGTTCATCGCAACGCTGGTCGGCACGCTCTCGCCGGGCGGTCCCATGGCCGCCTTTCCGCTGGTGCTGGTGCTGGCCGGCGCCGGGGCGGATCGGGGCGCGCTGGTCGCCTTCATCCTGGCCTGGTCGCTCAATGGCTTCCAAAAACTGCTGGTCTATGAAGCGCCGTTGCTTGGCCTTGATTTCGCGCTGCTGCGCACGCTGATCACCTTCCCCATGCCGATGATCGCGGGCTGGTTGGCGCGGCGCGTGCCGATTGCGTGGGAGCCGCCGAAATGAGCGGACCGCAAATCATCCTTTGGGTCATTGCGCTGGCGGTGCTGGCGCTTTGCATCCGCCGCGGCATGCCCCAGGCCAGGCGCGTGGTGGCCGAGACCAATCGCGGCTTTTGGCGCATCCTGCCGATGTTCTGCGTGGCGCTGCCGATGGCGGCGTTCTTGTCTGAGCTTGTGCCGGCGGATATCGCAACCGCCTGGCTTGGCGATGATTCTGGCCTGAATGGCATCATGATCGCGGCCTTGGCCGGCGGCATCATGCCGGGTGGGCCCTTCGTGACCTTCCCGCTGGTGATCACCTTCAGCAAGGCGGGCGCGGGGGTAGCGCAAATGACCGCGCTGCTCACCGCCTGGTCGGTCTATGCGCTACACCGGATTCTGACATGGGAATACCCGGTGCTGGGCTGGCGCTTTGTGGCGATGCGCTTGGCGTCATCCTTTTTTCTGCCCGTGCTGGCAGGCTTGATCATGCAGGCGCTGCTGCCATTCTTTACGATTAATCTCGCGGTGCCTTGAACATTTTTCTCCTATGAGCCGCATGAAGCGGTAGTGGCTGTCTTTCCCATACCCAAAGCTGTCATGGATCATTTGCCGGGTTTGAGTGATGCCATTTTCCATTGATGAGTTGCCAAGCATTCATTCGCGCAGCCCGGAAGACGCGATGCGCCTTGAGGAAGTAGTGCCGAGCGAGTCTGCGCTGCCGCCATTCATCCCCGCCCAACCGCTGCGCAACGCGGTCGCAATAGGTGCAGACGGCCATGAGGCATGCGGCCACTTATTGTGCTTCGAATGTTGAGCGGCGGAAGGCCTCATCGTTCCTGTCCAGCTGGGGCAGCCTGCGGAAGTCGAAAGTGTCAATCTGGCTGTCGCCCTGCTGGGCGTTGACGAAGAAGTAGCGCTTGCCGGCGCGCAGCGGCGCCATGATGTCGAGGTCCCGATCACGCTCACGCTCAATGGCGGTGCGCTTGTGGTGGGTATTAAGCCTGCGCCTTGCATACTTACCCTCGCCGGGGAGCCACGAGCGGAACTGCCAATGCTCACCGCGGAGATAGATCACGGCTTCATCGAAGATCGGTATCTCGTCCTCGGCGAATGCCTGCTTCCTCATGCCCCCGTGCCCGCCCTGGGCCTTCACCAAATGCCATAGCTGCAGCGATGCGCGGCTGAGCGGGTATTTAGTTGCGAAATACCAGGGAGAGCAACGGCTTCTTGTTTATTTCATTTTTTGCAACAGAACTATTTTCCAACGGAAGATCCACGCCCTATTGGCAACCCCTCACTCCCACTCGATTGTCTGAATTTCCCATAAGTCTCTGAAAACTCTATGGTAAGCGCCCATTCTGACGGTCATTCTCCGACTGTGAGGCCGTCAAAATGCTACGCTTTTGATTTCATTGAGAAATCGGTCAAAAAAATATTTTCGTGGGTTCTGCATCTATCGGCATCGATTGCCCCCAAAGAGCATATTCAAGCGCATCTGCGGGTGCTCATGACGTGCCAATAAAGTACCGACGCATGTCTTCGGATACCAGATCTGTGACGCCGACGCGAGGCTCGCAGTTCATGCCTCGGCTCCCGTCGCCAACCTACCCCTGACGATGCCAGGCGACGAAGGCCAAAGCCAACTGAGCCCCGCCGCGCATGTTTGATCACTCGTCCTGACAAGCTCAATCTGATCGAATGCCGCTTCGCAGATACGTGACCTCAAAGGCTTTCACTTGCCGAAAGCGCTGCAGCCTATTTGCGAGGCTAAAGGCATCGTTCATTTCGAACTTCTGGTAGATGTCCAAGCCGCGATCGAGACTGATTTTCCAGCCTGTGTCGCTCAAAATGTGGCGCGCATGGATCGTGTTTGTTCCGTCAAACTCCCATGAAAACTTGATCCCGGCTGCTGTGCAGGCGCTTTCAACGGAAGCCAAGTTCGCTTGCTGCTTTTCCGGGTAGATTTCGTCTGGCGAGGTGATGAGGCGTACGGTGACCTCATCCTCCGGCGCTTTCCGCACGGCGATCATCTCTATGAACTCCATCAGATTCCGCACCTGATGGAACATCCGGATATAAGGATCAGTGATTACGATCTTTGTCGCGCCATCGAGCCAGGGCCAGAACAGATCAGCGAAGGTGACGCCCTTTTGGTTTTCGCTGAAAACCTTATGCCCCTCTCTTGGACCGACACGAGTGTCCTCAGGCTCGGCTGAGCTCTTCACACCCGTCGACAAGGGCTTGTCACCGCGCTGCTTCACGCCTTCAGGCACGGGCTCCTCATTGGTAGGCGCGCGCTTGAGATAGTATTGCGGATACTCCGTTTCCTCGAGTGTCTTCACGACCACCTTGCGGCCGTCGTGAGCAGTGAACGAGAAGTCCGTCTCTGGATAAGTGCTGTCAATACGCAGAAGCTGGTCCTTGACCCGCTTTCGTCCTTCAACGGCAAGATGCAGGAGCTCCTCCACCTCGGCCTCTGTTGCATTGTCCGCTGGGAAAAGCAGCTTCATCAACCCGGAGAATGTCTTGTTCACCCCATCGCGGTCGCGCGTCGAAATATCAGATGAAAGCGTGAACATGCTCTGGTAGCGATTGGAGTAGTCATCATTGCGCATGTGCCGAAGGATTTCGGCGAGGTAATCGACGACGAAACCGTACCCGGAAGCGAACATTTCTCCGCGGATGACATCGATCTCCCAACCTGGGACGTAGGTGTGGAGCCGATCGATGAAGGCCGAATCGTAATATTTCTCTGGAAGCTCCTCAAATAAGTCGGTGTGCTTCAGCATGTACGGGACATTGTGCTTGGTGTTGCCGACAAAGACCATCGACGCTTCGGCGCCAAGTGTCTCTACTCCGCGCGAGAAGGTTTTATTGGCCATGTAGTTTTTCATAATATCGACAAGCGCCTTGTCGACTCGCTTTTGCCGGCCAGCAAACTCATCGAAGGCTACAACATCCCAGTAGCCGACCAATCCAATCTTTCCCGAGCTGTTGTTGACGAACAGCTTCGGCACAGTAACTTCGCCTCCGGAAATCAGAATGCCATGCGGCGAGAACTCCGAGAAGATGTGCGACTTGCCAGTCCCCTTCGGCCCTAGCTCAATCAGGTTGTAGTTCCGCTCGACGAATGGAATGAGGCGCATCAGTTGGAGGAGCTTGCTGCGCCGACCGAACATCTCCGGGTCGAAGCCAACCGTCTGGAACAGCAGGTCGATCCACTCGTCGGTTGTGAACCCCGCGCGTGCACCGAGAAAAGCCTCATAGTCAAACTTAGAGAGCTGGATCGGCTTGATGCTCCCCATAATCCAGGGTTCGACGTTCTTGTCCTCGCTGTGCTCGTATTCGACGTCGGCAATACACCAAACACCGCTAACTAGCAGCTTGGGATGAGCCTTCACGGTGTCGGAGTCGATGATGACCTTCTTGATGCCCAGATTAGCGAAGGTCGCCTCATAGGCGTCCTTATCGGTGTTGAGATCGACGCTGATCTTGTCGATCACCTTCCATCGGCCCTTTTCCCGGATGTTCGATCGGATCAGCCCCGCCTCGTTGCGATGGACGTAGTGCTTGCGAAGGATTTCCTTGACGGTCTCGATCCCAGATTGGATCGAGCTCTCATCATTGGTGGCGCAGTATTGCCCGAGCAGGAACTCCAACACATAGGACGGGACAATGGCATTACCCTTTACCGCCTTGACCAGGTCCTTCCGAACCACGAGGCCCGGGAAGCGTTCGTTGATTTTGTCATCCAGCGCGGTCATCGCTTCCCCCGTCAAAAATCGAAATCACTCGAGAAGCTGCGACGCAGCGTATAACGAGCCGTGCGGTACTCCCTGAAGTGGGACGTATCGCCATGCCGCTCTTCAAGCTTCAGGATCACCTCCTGGCCGTTGAATTCGTCGGCCCGGCGGAGAAGGAGAAACCGGACTGGGACTTCGCGCTCGCGCGCGTTTTCGGATCGGAAGTCGAACACAAGCTCGTGGCTGTCCGAGATCAATTCGCCCGACTGGGCATAAATCCCCGCCCGGAGCGTGCGCGCTTGGGTTTTCTCCGTGACGGCCTCCACTTGATAGAAACGAACCGAGATCTGGCTCGACGTGATCAACTGGTTGGAGCTTCCGATGATCTCCACCCCAACCGCGGTCGTGTCGCTCTGCCGCTTCTTGTTGATCTTGACGACGGGAACGACAACCTCTTGAAGGGTCGCGCCGCCATGCACAAACCGGCTCCCCGATCCCTGTCGGCGAAGACGGTTGATAGATTTCGGGATGAGCAATTCCACCGAGCCTTCGAGACTGGCTTGCTCCGGCGTGAATCGTCGCAGACCATGATTGGCTTTCAGACCGTGGCCGAGGATGAAACGCCGGTCGCGAAAAAGGATCACGTCACCTTCGACCTGCGCGGAGGAGAAGTCGCTCTCCTCAATGGGGCGATGTTGGTAGATGAAGCCATGATCGGACGTCACGATCATGTTGTTGGCGTTCGCGCCGTTTAGCTTTTTGACGATCCGCACAATCTCCTCGATCGTGTCTTCGGCGGCCTCGAAAACGCGCTCCTCTGAATCCCGCTTGTCGCCGATTGCGTCGATCAAATTGTGATAGACGTAAACGACATCATGATCGCGAACGAGTGCTCGCGCCTCGTCCTTGTCCAGAGCCATGAGGTCCTCCGACTTCACGGCCGTGGTTCGGTCGCCCGTCCTTCCCGTCGCCAGGATTTTCTTGCGGTTCTCGGTTCCCTGCGAGCTCTGGCCGTTCACAAGCACGGTGCCGCTATCGTTGTCCGCAATCTGCAACTCGCCATTGGGTAGCAGCGCCGCCATCCCGAGCTGTGTATAGCTCGGCAGGCAGCCGAACATCGGATCGATGCCAGCCTCGTAACGGTCCAGGCTGAGGATGCGTCCCCGCAGCTCCTCTGCCACCTCGTAGCGAAGGGCGTCGGAAATGATGACACACACCTTCTGATCGCGTCGGCGAAACTCGCCGACATGCTCCCTGTAGAATGTGCGCTGCGCGGGGATCGGGGGAGCCGACCAGGTTTCAGCCCCGTCGACATGCGTCTGCCAAGCCTCGTTCAGGCGTAGGAGGTAGCTGTTGACGTAGTGGTTCTCAACCTGCTCGAACAACTCGCGCATGAGCGTCGCCTGCCCGGACTTCTGCATGCGCCAGATGAATTTCCGGTAGAGTTGATCGATCCGGAACCAGCTCTTCGCATAGCGCTCCACTCCCTCCGCGAGGCTCGTCATGCCGAGCGTGATATGCGCCATGGCTTTCTGGAACTCAGCGGCGAAGCCGATCGCTTCGTAGAGGTCTTGGTACGCCCCATACCAATGGCTCTGCCGACGCTGGCGGATCCAGTTCATGACATCTCCTTGCGCCAATGTTTGGCTGCCGACCTCATGGACCAATGCGCGGATGATGGCGCGGTCGACCTCCTCGAAGTAGTCAACGTCGATCAGCGTTCGGAAGTCGCGCTTGGCAAGATCCTGGGCCACCCCTAGTGCCTCGGCATATTCAGCCGAGAGGGTCGCAAAAGCCTCCTCCGCATTCCGGTTGTTCTTCCAACGACGGAAGAACACCAGGGCCTCGGGAGCCAGCATCGCTTCGCCGCCGACCGCGCCCTGGTAGCAGGATTTGAACAGCGTGATCGCGAAGTCGCCGATGCTCGCCTTTTCGGTGCGGTAGCCGAAGAGCCGTTGCATCTGCTCCCAGAGGAAACCGCTTAAGCCGACACGATCAATCAACCGCAGGCTGTCATCCTTACCGACAGCCAGCTCTCCCAACAGAGCCTCGACGACCGTATCGAAGTCACCATCGGCCCCAGCGCACACGCTGAGCATCCTCAGGCGCAACTTCGCCTTGGTGTCGTCTCCCCGGACGGCGGCTTTGAGCTTCTCCAACCGACGCCCAGAGCGGAAGAATTCCTGGTGCTCCCGAACCACGTCCTCGAAACTGATCGGCAACCCCAGGTCCGCCAGCCAGATCGCGACCTGGTCGCTCTTAAACACCCCGTGCGCCAACTCGATGTCGAGCAGCCAGTTATCGATGTCGGCCGGACGCGGTCCGCACCGATAGAGCAAAAAGCGCCGCTTCGGCTCCGCACGCAGGACACGATGCTTCACTGCGAACTCGGTGTTCGCCACTTCGATCTTTTCGACGCCATCGAGCCTCAGCGCCTCGAATGCCTGTCGGAATTCGTGCGCCGGATCGTACCAGAAAACGATCCGGTGCTTGTCGAACTGGGCTTCGAGCCCCTTGGCGATCCGGTCCTGCATGCTCAATCGTCCGAGTCATTGAGGCCCTTGATGGGCTTTAGAGCAGCACCGAACTTCGGATAGTTGGCCTTCACCCCGTCATCGAGGTCGATCTCGATCTTTTGGGTCGCCAACGGGAACAGGACATCACGCTCCCAGGTATCAAGCTCCTCGATTTGGCGGGCAGTCGCCTCGATCTCTTTCAACGCCTTCGTCTTCTGCGCGGGCGATGCGTCCCCGCTGATGCTGAGTGCCTCCTGCGCCCGGCGATAGACCTCGAGCTTGGAGCGGAACTCCCGAAGATAATCATTCAGCACGATGCTCACCGTGTCAGGGCGGTAGCGGTGCATGTAGATCAGCGCGTTGAAGGTGCCCTTCGGGCTCGAGAACAGCCAGTAGATGGGCCGCTTCTTGTACCGCTTCACATGATCGTTGAAAAAGTCGCGCGTAAAGTAACGGCGCATGTCCTTGCCCAGCGCCTCCTCTACGAAGGCCAGGTTTTCCTGGAAATGCTCCTCTCCGAAAGTGACGCGCAGGAACCGGCGGAAGCGATCGGTGATGTCGTCGGCGAACCAGTCACCATCGAGCACAGGGATGACGTTGTCTTCATCCGGCATGAAGGAAGGACTCGGCACGCGGGCGAGGTAATCTGCCAGCGTCTCGCCCTGGTTGGCGAGGATCAGTCCCGGCGAGTCGAGACTGTAGCGGCCGAACATGCAGCCTACGGCAAAGCTGAGGAACTCGGCCATGGTGTCAGCGAGCAGGCGGGTTTCGCGATCTTCCTCGGTTCCCTTCACGCCATAGCGATAGGCGGGGTTGCAGGTGAGGGTGATCTCCTCGATCGGCACCTCGGGGGTCAGTTCGTCAGCCAAGCCATAGGCGTCTATGAAGATGCGGTTGTTCTCTTCCTCCAACGCTCGCATCTTGTCCGTCATGCCCTGCCAGTGGGCGCGCAGGCGGGCATAGGTGGCGTGCAGCGTCTCGGCACGATGATCGGGCGAGAGCAGCGGGAGCGTGGTGAAATCCCACGAGGTTTCGAAGGCGTCCCAGTCGGCACGGTGAGTTTTCACCAATGGACGCAAATTATTCAATTGATGAGCTACATCTGTGGGCATTGTCGGGATGCGCGCAATATCGCCGACCTGATTTGCAAGCGTAGGATTTACAAGATCTTTGAAGTAGATTGCTGGCTTGGAGTTAAGGTAATGCAGCGCCTCATCAGAATGGTCGGAGAAGAAGCAAGGCGAAAGATCGCCAGGCAATACCCCAGCAGGGTGCAGCCGGAAAGACTCGATTCCGCTTGTAACTCGGCCCCAGCAGACGCCGGACAAGAAATAGGTATGTTCGCTTGGAATAATAGCTTTACCAGATGCCTTAATTGTTGATCCGGCGTTTTCCCATTCAACTACAAGATCGAGATTGCCATACCACTTCCGAAAGCTGCCGCCGTTGTTAAATCGGAACCACTTGCGGTCCGATGAGAGTGCTTGTTCGCGGGTCTCGCTCTCCCAATCCACCGCCCTTGCAGACACCTCGTGCCAAGAGCGAATGAAGCGATCCTTGTTGCCTGTCTGAAGGCCGCGGCGGGTATCGCCCTGAGACGATATGGAGCCGTGCGAGAACGCCACGTAGGCGGGCTCGGAAGCCCAATACGAAATTGGGTTGCCGGGAATTTTCATCAACGTGGCGCCACTGACTGATCTTCGCCGTTCGTTCTGAACTGGGAAGATAAACGGCACACCATTTTCGTCAGTTTCAAAATATCTAACACATGTAAACTCAGCTTTCGGTTGGTTATTCGGATTTTTTTCAAGCACAAATGCCGAAGTCCCAAAACTTATTCCCATACTGGTTCCACCCTTTCCCAAATAAGGCATGTGAACCAGAGACTGTAGGTTGGTAAGACTGAGCACTTTCGTCCTGAGAGCCTCGAAGGACGATAGAAACATCCAGCCTTCCATTGTGACCAGCGCAGAGAAAGCGTTTCGGCTCGAAAGAACTAAGGCGCGATCAATGAATGCTGCAAATAGATCCAGCTTCCCATCTGGATAATGCTCTTTGATCCAATTGGAAGCAGCTTCATTCATGCCCTTGCTGCCCATGTATGGCGGGTTAGCCACCACCACGTGATACTTCGACGACAGCGCCTCGGCCATGCGCAGCACGGCCACAACGCGCGCCTGCACCTCCTTTAGCAACAGGTCAAAGCCGAAATCCCGCGCCTGGACTACCCGCAGCGCCTCGGTTGGGTCTCGCAGCTTCGGCACGATCAGCGAACCGAAGTTCTTGGCCTGCTCGAACTGCCCCAGCGTCTCGCGCAGCTCGTCGGTGAACAGGTCGCGCCCTACCACAGCGGCCACGTCCCGCAACTCGGCGGGGATGAAGGTCACGTTCTGCAGCACGCAGATGTTGGGCTTCGCCTCCATCCGTAGGAACCGCCGCCGCCCCAGTCGCGCCGCCGCCTTCATCGCCACCGCAAAGGCCGCCAGCGCGCCCGCGCGGTCGTCGATTTCAACCCCGGTCAGGTTGTGCTGTAGTATCAGCGCGGGGATCTTGTCAGCCTCATATCCTTCTTCTTCGTAGATCGCATAGAGCAGGTCGAAAGCATACGTCAGCATGTGCCCCGATCCGCAGGCCGGATCGCAGACTTTGATCTCCTCCGGCTTGCCGATCTTCAGGTAATCCGTCTCGGGCTCTTCAGGCGCGATGTAATAGTCCATCCGCGCGACCAGTTTCGACCCCGGCCGGTTCAGCAGCCATAGCCGTCCCAGCGAGTTCTCGACCAGGTAGCGGACGATCCAGTGCGGGGTGAACAATTGCGTGGCTGCCGGGATGTTCTCGGCCGTGATCTTCACGTTCTTCTTCAGCCCTGCGAAGACCTCGTCCTTCTTCTCGGAGATGTAGAACTGATAGAGCCATCCAATGACCTCGACATCCTTACAGACGTCCGGCGTCATCGCCTCACGCAAATAGGCGAGGATGGAGGCGTTCGATAATAGATCCTCGGGCAACAGCAGCTCAGTGTAGTCGTCGATCCGCTCAAAGAGGAAAGGCATGACCCGGTGCCAATCGTTACAGATCGCAACGAGCAGGAGCCGGTAAGCCTCGGCCTGCGCATCGGGGCTGGGCGCTCGACCATCCAGAAGGGCACGGACCTGAGCGCGAACCTTCTCGGGGACGCGGTCCTCGTCGATGTTCCCGGCTTTGGCCTCAGCCAGGATTTCCGGTTGGAATTGACCCGACAAGGGCGAGATGACGCGAACGGGATTGAGGTCGTTCACGTCCATGAAGCGCAAAGCCGTAAAGCGGTTGAACCAAATATAGGCCACCCGCTCGATCACCTGGGTCTTGCCGTCCCGGGCGATGGCCGCATCGAGCTTTTTCATCGCCTCGGGATGCTCTCGCCGCGCCGCGGCGCCAGGAGCAAGCACGGAATCCAGCTTGGCGCTTACCTGACCGATCAAGGTACGGCGGGCGAACTGCGCGAACTTCTTGAGCTTAGAGGTATCCATCAGGCGGCTGCCTCCCCATTTGCGGCCGCAGCAGGAACCCGGGTCACGGGCCAGTCGGCGAATGTTTTGTTCCAGATGTCTACGGAAAGCACGACGCAATCCGCGATGTGTTGGCGTCGCCAGGGCGTATCCGTCTCACACCGAATGTCGGCCAGCAGCCGATCCTTAAACCCGGTAAGAAGCGCCTTCTGTTGGGCGCCATCGAACGCGTCGAGACCTAGCAGCACGACATACTTGAACGGCTTGGCATCGCGCTCCATGAGGTGGAGAAACGTGTATGAACTGCGGGCCTTAGGCGTCAGCTCCTGCGTCAGGATTGAATTGTCCGACAGCCGCTTGAAATACGCCTGCTGTTCCTCAGCGGGCGCCCTTTTGTTGGACGGATCCTTGATCTCGACCAATAGGACGTCCTCGTCTCTCTCGATCACGAGATCGACGAACTTCATTTGTATCGGCAGCTTAACGCCCTGACGGTCCAACTCCTCCCAAACGAGCTCGTCGGGAAAGGAGAATTCCAAATCGGCGTTCGGTTCAGCCTTGTATGCCTTCATGGTTTGGCACCGCCGAGAGCCCGCGCCACATCCTCGTCAAACAGCTCGGCAAAGGTGTCGGAGATTGCCGATTTTGAGATCAGCGAGTAGCTGTCGGCACTCTCCACCGCCAACTTCTGAGAGTCTGGATCGCGATAGAGCGCGTGAAACCGGACATGGTCGTCCTTGCCCTTGTCGATCAGCAGGTCCAGCCATTTCAAAAGAACGTAGTCGTGCGTGGCGAGGACGATCTGCTGGCCGTTGCGTGACAACTCCAGCAGCACCTGCACGAGCTTCTTCATAAGCTTCGGATTGAGATTTGCCTCCGGTTCATCCCACAGCAGAACACCAGTGGTGCCGGGGCTGATCGACCCGTTGCTGAGCAGGCGATGCAGAACACCGATTTTTCTGTACCCCTCGGCAGTCATGCCGCTCGACAGCGAATGCTCGCCTTTCGGCACGAAGCGGGTGACGGTCGAGTCCTGGTAGGCCTGAGCGGCCTTCGACTTCGAGCGCGCCGGATCTGCCTTTTCCTCGTAGCGGCCAGGCTCAAAGCGAAAAGCGCCTTCGCTCGTCCAGCGATACCGCCCGCCGACGAGGTCGACCAATTCGCGGACGACGCTCGATAGCCTCGGATCCTCATCGAGGCTCGAAGCCTCGTCCTCGAAACCTGGACGGACGAGGAGCTCAGCAAGGTCGATATAGCTGTCGTCGAAGATCATCTCGACGGTAGCACGATCATGATCCGGGTGGCGCATGCCACGGACGAGCGACAGCACCTCCTTCGTCGGAATGAAAACGGGCTGCAGTTCGTGGCCTGGGCCGCCGGAATCCACCTTGGTCTGTACCGCTTGGGAGCGACTGCCGAACGAGATCGTTACGCGGGTCTCATCGCTGCTTACCAAGCTAAGCCGCGTTGATGGATTCGCGCCGCTGGCTCGCAGGACGCCTATCCTGCTTTCCTCGGGCGAGAAGAGCCGCAGGAGCTTCCTTGATATGTCAGCCGCCACCTCCTTGGCCGAACGATCAGCAGATACCGGCAGGCCCGCGAGCGCCAGGCCATAGATCGCCTTTAGGAGGTGAGTCTTGCCCGTCCCGTTGGAACCTATGACGACATTCACGCGCGGAGACAGCGATAGCTGCAAGCTCCCGAACGCCGTGAAATTCTCGATCTCGACGCCGGCAATCATCCCACAGTCACCCGCTTGCCTGCTTGAATCTCAGCGATCAGGGTCTCGCGCAGGGTCTCCAGATAGGCGTCAATGTCCCGTTCGTCGGCGAGGTACGGCTTGGCATAGGTGACGCGCAGCGCACTGGCGGCCACATATTCCGGTTGGGTCTGCGTCGCCGGTGCGCCGCTCGCGCTGTCTCTGAAGCCGCGCGGCTTGTCGCCGTCACCGTCCTTCTTCGTAGAAGGCGGCGCCGTTAGGCGGCCGAGCAACGTCGGATAGCCGGACGCCCGGAATCCGCTCACGCGCTCCCGGATCACCGCGATCAGCTTGCTGGTCCCGATGGTATCAAGAACATTTGTGAAGGCTGCCTCAATTTCACGGCGGTCAGCCTCCGACAAGGAAGCAAATTCGGGGAGCGACCGCAGCTTGGCGCGAAGTTCCTCGACATCGGCAATCGCCGTCTTGCGTGCCGCCGCGAGCCGATTGTCAACCTCCGCCCTCAGGGCATCAAGGGTACCCTTGATCTGCTGGATGGCATTGCCCTTGAAGCAATTGGGATCGACCAAAACCTCGTGGATTGCCCGGGCCTGATCTTCGCCGCCATATCCGAAATTGGCGCTTTGATCGGCCAGATAGCTCCGCGCCTCGTCATAGATCGCCTTCTGACCACCGCCCATAAAGCGACGGATCGGATCGAGAAGGCCCTCCTTCAGATCGAGTAGTCGATCCTCGTGCCGACCGAGATCCTGAAGATACCAGGCATAGGGCTTGCCCGTGACCTCGCGGAGCGCGTCCTGGAGATGGCTCAGGTCAGACAGAAAGGGGTAACGCGACGATTGCCCTTCCAGGATCGTGAGTTCGGTCTTGAGCGCTCCGAAGGCTTCGGCTGTCTCGATTCCAAGTGCTTTGCCCTCGGTGCCCGCCGGCTGCGCATCGAAAAACTCGCGGAAGAATTCCTTGAGCTTGCGCGTCTGAGCCGGCGTGAACTCCACCTGAAGCTCGAGCACGATATTGCCGAGGGCGTGGGCGTTCTGCAGCCCGCGCAGCAAGGCATCGCCTTCCAACGGGCTGCCGTCCGAGCGCGCTTCGATCTTGCCGCGGCCAAGCAGGCTAGCCGTGGTGCAAAGGATGGCGGCGTAGGACCAGCCATAGGGCTTGCGCTCGAAGCGCTCCACGACGGCTTTTGCCGTCGTCCTGATGCCGTTGCGCGCGTTTGACTGCGCGAAGTTGAGAATCTCCTGCTCGGCTTCCGTGAGATTGGCGGCATCCTCGCCGAACATGCCGTCATTGCCGTGCGTGAGGAACCGGCCGATCTCGTTATCGGAATAGGCAGCACCGCGCAGCATGCCGAGATTGACGTGGACCTTGTCGACAAGGGTCTGGAACGCACGCTCGACACGCGCCTGAGCATCCTCGGAGCGAACCTCGATTTCCTCCCCGCGCACGAACAGCCGCGCATCGCCCACCAGAGCGCGAACCTTGAGGGTGAGATCGCGCTGCCGGCTGTTATTCTGCTCGCCCTTCTCGCGGACGATGCGCTCGATGCTCGCCTGCTGCGTCACGGACCGCGCCTGACGGACATATTTATCCGTCCGCTTGAAGGTCATCAGGTCGCTGACGAAGCGGTTGTCGGCATTGAGAACGATGGCGAGTTCGTCCCTCGACATGGTGCGCATGGCGGTCGCTTCGGCGTTGCCGCTCTGTTCGTGAAAGGGCGTGATGACGTTGATCGCCAGCTCGTAGTCGCGGCCGAGCAGCCGGTCATCGAGGTAGCGCGCAAAGGCGTAGTCCTGCGAGGACGCCTCGTGCTTAAGCTTGCGGCTCTTGATGACCCCATCGAAAATCAGCGTCTCCAGCTCCTTGGCGATTTCTGCCGTGTCGACTTCGATCGCTTTGATCTCCTGTTCGACGTCCTTCTCCTCATCGGTCAGGAACTCGAACAGCTCGCTATTGCGCTGGATGTAGGTGTTCTGCTCAAGCAGGCTCAGCGCCTCATCAACGCGCCGCTTATGCTTTGTTAGGTCCGTGTCGAACCTGTCGAGCATTAGGACGGCGATATTGCGGGCAGTCGGCTTGAAGCCCTTGACGTATTTGACCAGAAACAGCGCCTTCAGAATCCGAGTGGCGAATTCGTCACCCAAGTTCTTCTCGGCAATCAGGATCGATTGCTGGACATTCGATTTGAGCGCAGTGCGGATACCCTCGAACAACTGATCGAATGTCGCAAGCCCACCGACCGGCAGTTCCGCCAGCCGCACCGCGACTTCCTGAAAAACGCCCAGCATGGACCGTTCACCGACCGAGCTGTGCTTTCCCTCGAAAGCGTTGTGCTGAGACAGGTTCTGAATCGACAACTGGAACAGCGGGTACTGGTAGGGAACAAAAGGATAGCTGTGAATGAAATGATCGCGGTCGCGGAAGTTCTCCAGCCGGATCGAACCATCCGTGAAGTCGAACAGCGTCTTCAGGTTGTTCGACTCGCGGTGGTAGAGGTCGGACAGAATGCTGATGCCGAACTCGGTCTTTTTGAGCAGCCGCTTCTGAATCACCTCGGCGACATCAGCGCTGTTGAGTGGCATCCGATTGGCGAAGCGTGCCTGAATCTTGGAGAAGTCGTTCTCCTGTCGCTGGTTCATATCGCCGATAACTGACGCCATATCCTGCTGCGCCGTGACGATGATCCAGGCCCGACCGCGGCACTTGGTGTTCAAACTCTCCGCAATCGTCTGGAGGTTCGTCATGAGCTTGACGTTGTCGGCGATGTACTGACCCACCTCATCGACGAAGAAATTCAGCCGGAAGCCAGGCTTCTGGGTTTCGATGTAAGCCCTGACCTTCTCGGCAAAATCCTCGATCGACGACCGGAAGTCCTGGCGATACCGCGTCAGGATGCCTTCGCCCTCGGAGGGATTGGCGCCGGTGGCTTGGGCATAGGCCTTGGCGACATTCGCGTTCTCCAGCAGTGCCTGCTCGCGTCCGCGCTCCCAGGGTTTCCCCGCAACAGCCTGATAGGCTTCCCTGAACGCCTCAAGCACACCGCGACTGTCTAGATCGCGCTCGAACTGCGCGATGTGCGGCTGCTTGCCATAATAGCCGCCCACTTCGTCGAAGACTTTCTGGAATACGGAAAGCAGGGCGTCGGTCTGCCCCTTGGAAATCACGTCGGCTTTCTGGTCGATATTGAACAGGATGCTCTTCGATGGGATCGACACGGCCTTGCGCAAGTCGGCTGCGAGAATCTCATTGTGCGCGCACTTCTGTTTGAAAACCTCATAGGCGGGGCTTCCGCCGATGTCCCGGTTCTCCAGTAGGAGTGCCAGCATTTTCAGCAGATGCGATTTGCCTGAGCCGAAGAAACCAGAAATCCAGACTCCATTGGCAGTGCCATAATTGTTGTAAGCATCAAGAAATTTTTCGAACTGGCGCTCGATCTCATTCGTGATGACATATTCCTCAAGCTCAACTTTGAGGCTGGCTTCGTCATCGGCCTTTATGACTCCTTCGATCGCACGATCGACGGGCTTTTCGAAAATGTCGCGAAGTGTGGTCATGTGCCCCTCAGATCTCATAATGCGTGATATCGAATGCCCGGTAGTATTTGTCGTCGTGCAGGATACCGAACAAATCGAGTGAAGCACCGGTATCCAAGCTTTGTGTGTATTTGCCGGGAAAGAACATCACCGTTGGCTTTTCCTTGGCGGTGCTCTGGAGGTTATTCAACACATTGTGGGATCGGATATAGGGGTAGACCTCGCCGACACCGGACAGGAACAGAACGTCGAACTCCCGCTGCGCAAGAAGGGCACCAATTTCTGGAATGAGATGAGTTTCCGGATCGAGAACCCCTTGCAAAAGCTCTTTCAACTCGTCCTTTCCAATGCTTGGCTCCGCCGCGAGAACGTCATCCCAAATGCCACGGTTGTGCAGCAGCGAGATGCTGAGGTCATAGAGGTTGATCTCAAACACTCGTACGCCGCGGTTCTCGAGTTGCTTCACGAGGCTCGCGCGCAACGTCTCCATGCCGTCCGCCTCCTCAGCCGGATAAGGGCAAATGAAGAACGGCACTTCATTGCCGAGGCCCTGCTTCTTCAAGAATCTGTCGCTGGCGATCACCCTGAGAAGGTGGTCGAAGCGGTCCTTAGCAGTTGCCGTCTTGCTCAACCGCGCCATTATCTTTTCCTCCCCACAAGCCGTGCGGTCCCTGGGAAGTATCCGAGTTCATCGGGGTCTCCGGCGTCAATCGCAGCCAGAACTCGTGGCGACAACATCGCCCCGAGTATTCGGTTGTCCTGCGACACGATCTCAGCTTCGCGCATCAGGCGAAACAGCACCGCACGAAGCTTGGCGCGCGTAGACTCCGACAGCGCCGAGAGCTTCGGCGACCATTCCTCCTTCGCTGACAGAAAGGCGTCGAAATCGTCGTAAGTGAGGGTTGTGCGAAGCGATAAGAACCTGTCGCCCACCACCTCGACGGCAAACTCGGCGATGAACCGGTAGGTACGGCAGGCCGCGAGCCATAGAAGTGCTGCCTGCTCGCTCCGCTCGCCTTCCATCAGCAGCGCTAGTTCATAGCTAGAAAGTCGCTTCAAGCGATTTACGATCTCCCGAATGGACCGGCGCGCGGAACTGGCCTTCCGCACGGGAAACGCCCCCCTCTCTTGGGCGGCGATTACCGTCGCTTCCCAATCGCTGCCGGATGCATGCAGGCGGGCAATGGCCACGCTTTCGTTGATGTAGAGACCGCCGGTCCCAAAGGACATCAGATACGGCTGTTCCTGCGAACGCTCCATCAAGCCTCTCCGACCTTTTTCGGAGTCTGCTCGACCTCGCCGAACTCAAAATCCGCGCGGCGCAACGCCCGTTCTGTCTCATGGGGATTGAGCGCAACGATATGCTGGGCGCGCGCATTCTGCTGGCTTGCGTCCCCCAAGAGACCGAGCCGCTTGAGTACGTAGAACAGCATGGCATAGCGAACCGAGAGGACGGCACGCTCATTCGTCATCCCATAGTCCTTCGCAACCACTGCGCGTTGACTTTGGGTCAGCCCTGGATGCGGGCCGATTTCAATATCGAATGTCTTTTTCCACAAGGCATCCTGATCACCCCCTGGGCCAGGCACGTCCATGTGGCGCACGCCGAGAATCCTCGGCAGCAGGAAATCCTTGTACTTTTCATCGATATGACAATAGCCGCGCACATGCCAACGGAAGCCATCGTAGCCGAAGGCATGCGGCGTCATGCGCCGCCACATTGGATCGGTTCGCCTGCTTCCCATCGACTGATAATAGATTTCGAGCGAACGGTTCTCGCGAACCGCTTGGAGAACGGCCTTCAACACACCTGTATCCACCTCGCGGCGCGGCGTCAGTGCGATGTCGGTCTCAGGCGGATTCGCGATCCAGGAGTCGCCGGGATCAGCAAGGCCTTCCGCCAATGATCGTAGACGCGACAGATACCCGTCTGGATCCGGCTTAAGGAAAACCGGCGAGAACTGAGGCCCAGCGACATACCGCTTTGCGCTCTTGTCATAGATCGCGTTCTGGGGCGCTCGCTCCTGATAGAGCGTCAAGTCCTTCGAAGCCTGGGGAACGGACACGTCGAACGTCTCGATGATGTCGGAGCGGTTGACCCCGCCCTCCCAGAGCAGCCGAAATTCAATGAACTCGAGCCGGCGCTCCACCCCCCATTTCAACGTCGCAGCGACCGCTCGCATCACCTTCAGTCTCTCCGTCGACGATGGGGATAAAATCTATATGGACACATCAGAGTGACCCGTGTAATTATTATTCTCATCAGCGGCGCTCGTCAATGGGGATCAGCGTTCGGATTGGGAGGCGACAGATGCCGAAGCACGGTTCGAAAGGCGAAGTCACCAGCAGGCCAGCAGCCACGGCCGCCTCGATGGTTTTGCGGGCCCCCAAGAGCGACAAGGTTGCGAAGACGGCCGCCGCGTCGGCGCTAACCCAGCGTCCAAATAAGAAGAAGCACCCGTAAGGAGGGCGGCCATGACCATCGCGCTTCGCTCCACCCTGGTCGTTCACGGTCGTCTCGCCATGCGGGAGCGCCGGCTGGCGGCTGGCCGTGACCGTCGTCATGGCCTTCAGATCATGTCGTTCGAGCAGGCCGCCGTCCGGCTGGCTGGAGGCTTCGTTCGCCCTATCGACGACGAGAGCCTGCGTGCGGCCATCCAGGCCGTCCTGCCCGCCACGCCGATGGGCGAACTTGAGAGCATCAAGGCTCTTCCCGGCATGATCGACGCGGCGGCCGACACGCTGCACAAAGTCTGGCGCGCGGGAATTGATCTTGCCGCATGCGCGGGCGACCATCCGCGTCTCGCCGCCATCGCGCGCCTAGAATCGGCCGTCCTCGATCAACTTCCGCCCGGGATGATGCGGCCTGTCGACATCGTTGCAGCCGCGACCGCCCGCATCGCTCATGCGCCGGCCATCCTCGGGCCGATGGAGATCGTCGGTCTTACCGAACTTTCGCCCTGCTGGCGGCCACTGCTCCAGGACCTAACTGCCCATATCCCGGTGCAGTGGACGGCCGGCCCGAGAAGCGTTCCCGCCTGGCTGGACGGCATCGGCGTCACGGTCGCGCATGCAGCGGCACAATCGCCAGCGATCAGCACCGTCAGCGCCGCGACCGCCTATCATGAGGCCATCGAGGCGATGCGCTGGGCGCGCAGCCTGCTCGCCAGTGGCGTCTCACCCTCGGAGATCGCCATCGCGACCGCATCGCCGGCCGACTATGACGATCATTTCCTGGCCCTGCGCGCCGACGCCAACATCGACCTGCACTTCGTCCACGGCGTGCGCACCGTCACCACCCGCGAGGGCCAGACGGCCGCAGCGCTGGCCGACATCGTGGTCCGTGGCCTGTCGCAATCGCGGCTGCGTCGCCTCGCGGCGCTCTGCCGGGACAGCCGGCCATTGGAGACCCTGCCTGAAGGCTGGCTGCGCGCCCTGCCGACCGATGCGCCGCTCTCGACGCCGGGCGCCTGGAACCGCCTGCTGAGCCGGTTGGCGCCCGAAGACTGGCCCGACGGTGCCGACCATGTCCCGGCGCTGCGCGCGGCGGTCGAGATTATGGCGAAAGGGCCAGACGGCGCCAGCGAGATCGGAGAAGCCTTCCTCAAAGGCCGCGCGCTCGCGATCTGGCGCAAGGCGCTGCTCGCCGGCCCTGCTGCCTCGATCGACGCGACTCTGGAAACCTTGAAGCAGGACGACGGACTGGAAGCATGCGTCTCCGTCGCCTGGATGCCCGCCAGCGCGCTCGCAGCTTCGCCTCGCCGCTTTGTGCGGCTCCTCGGCCTCAACTCCTCGCGTTGGCCGCGGGGGATCGCCGAGGACCGGCTGATCCCGGACCACATCATCCCGACCCCTGTGCTCGACCCGCTGCCGGTCAATCTCGCCGATCGCCGCGATTTCGAAACAATCCTCGCCACGACGGCCGACACCGTCGTTGTCTCGCGCGCCCGGCGCGACAGCGATGGGCGTCTCCTGGGACGAAGTCCCTTGCTCGCCGAACATGGCGACGAAACCTATCTGCGCCGGAATGCGCCGCCAGGACACGCCTTCAGCGAGACCGACCGCCTCATGGCCCAGCCCCAGGAGTTTGCCAATGATCCGCAAGCGGTCAGCACGCGCGGTTGCTGGCGCGACTGGCGGCAGGCGGAGATCACCCCTCATGACGGACTCGTGAGGGCGGATCATCCGCTCATTCTCGCCATCCTCAGCCGCACCCAATCGGCCAGCTCGTTGCGCCGCTTGCTGCGAAATCCGCTTAGCTTCCTGTGGGTCTATGCGTTCGGATGGCGTGAACCTCAGAGCAGCGCAGAACCGCTTGTGCTCGACGCACTCGGGATCGGTGACCTCGTCCACATGGTTCTCGACCGCGCCTTGCGCAAACTCGAAACCGGAGGCGGCCTTGTGTCCGCCAACATCGAAGCCATCGAAACAGCGGTAGCAGAGGCCGCGCAGGCCGTCGCCGCTGATTGGGAAAGCGAACGTCCGGTTCCACCGGCCGTCATCTGGCGGCGCACACTCGAAGACGCTCGCGTGATGGCGGGCCGAGCCCTGTCCTATGGCGAAGATGTCCTGCCGGGCGCGCGATCCTACGGTGAGGTACCCTTCGGTGGATCGGAGCCGAAATCCGATGCAGAAACGCCTTGGGATGCGCGCAAGCCAGTCACGATTCCCGACACGGGCTTCAGCATCGCCGGCTATATCGACCGGCTGGATATCTCGGGCGACGGCAAACGTGCGCTGGTGCGCGACTACAAGACCGGCAAGCCGCTAGGTAGTGGCGCCCAGCTGAACGGCGGACGCGAGCTTCAACGCTGCCTCTATGCTTTCGCGGTTAAGGCGCTCCTCGGCGACGACGTCGCCATCAGCGCCTCGCTGCTCTATCCCCGCGAGCCTGTGGATCTTCAGCTCGACGATCCCGAAGCCGTTCTGGCTGAGATCAAAGGCTTTCTGCGCGCGGCAAGGTCGAGTCTCGCCGGCGGCGCGGCCCTGCCTGGCCCGGACACCGGCGGCGACTATGACGACCTCGCCTTCGCCCTGCCAGCCAACGCCACCGCCACCTATTGCAAACGCAAAATGCCGGCAGCCACGGAGCGGCTTGGCGAAGTCGCTCAGGTCTGGGAGGCGGAATGATGAGCGGCGTGTCTAAGGTGCTGAAGGACGACGGCGCGCGCCGCGATGCGATCAGCCTGCATGATCGCTCGATCCTGGTTGAGGCCGGCGCGGGTTCGGGCAAGACCGCCGTCATGGCCGGCCGCATCGCCGCGATGCTGGCCGAAGGCGTCGCGCCGCGTTCCATCGCCGCCGTCACCTTCACCGAACTCGCTGCGAGCGAGCTGCTGTCGCGCGTCCGCGAGTTCGTCGCCGACCTCTCGGCCGGCGCGATCGCGACCGATCTGCGCGTGGCGTTCCCCAATGGGCTGACCCAGGCCCATCGAAGCAATCTCGCCGCCGCCAGCGCGGCGATCGACGAGATCACCTGCTCGACCATCCACGGCTTCTGCCAGCGCCTCATTAAGCCCTATCCGGCGGAGGCCAACATCGATCCCGGCGCAGGGGTCATGGATCGCAACCAGGCCGATCTTACCTTCCTCGAGATTGTCGATGGCTGGCTGCGCGAACGCCTTTCCAGCGGCCAGGAAGGCATCCTGGCCGAGATGGTGCTGCACAGCCCCGGCGAAACCGTGGCGCTAATCCATAAGATCGCCGAGAACCTGCGCCGCCGCCCCACGCTCGCGGCCCCGCCCGTCTCCCCGCTTGACGGCCACATGACGGCGTTCCGGCAGGCCGCTGCGGATTTCGAAGGCTTCATGGATGGTTTGGCGGCGGCCGAGCCGGAAACGGTGACGATCGTCGAGCGGCTGACCGAGATGGCGACCGCCTTGGCCAACGGTCCCGATCCCGCAACGCCTGCGGGCCTCGTCCACCTCCTGACCTTGCGGCCACATCCGGACCTTTGCACCAAGGCCGGGGCCTTCGCCTCCTATCGCAAGAAGGGCAAATGGGCCGCTGCCGCCAAGCAGGCCGGTCTCTCCAAGGCCGATGGCGACCGGCTGAACGACGGTGCCGAGTCCCACTACACCGCCTGCTGCGATACCTGGCTCGCGCTGGCGCAGGCCGCCGCCGGCCATGCCCTGGCGGCGCTAATCGACGAAGCGCGTCCGATCCTGCAACGCTATCGCGACCACAAACGCTCCAGCGCCCAGCTCGATTTCGACGATCTAATTTTCGCCGCCCGCGACTTGCTGCGCGACCATGATGCCGTGCGCCGGGCGCTGGGGCAGCGTTTTGCCCATGTCCTCGTCGACGAGTTCCAGGACACAGATCCCCTGCAAACCGAAATCTTCTGGCGGCTTTGCGGCGAACCGGCCGATGGCGATGACGACTGGACCCGCTTCCGGATCCGGCCGGGCGCGCTCTTCCTGGTGGGCGACCCCAAGCAGGCGATCTATCGCTTCCGGGGCGCGGATGTCGGAGCCTATGTGCAGGCGCGCGACGCCTTCCGCGCCCAGGACCCCGGCAGCCTCCTGTCGATCTCCACCAACTTCCGCTCCTACGCCTCGATCCTCACCTTCGTCAACGAGCGCTTCGAGGCCGTCCTCTCGTCCGATGGGCAGCCGGGCTTCACCGCTCTCGACCCGTTCCATGACGACCGGGGCGGCCTGTGCGTCGCGGCCCTCGACATCGCCGTGGCTGACGAAAACGGCAAGGCCAGCGCCGAACGGCAGCGCGATGCCGAAGCGGACGCCGTCGCCGATCTGTGCGCCAGGCTGATCGCAAGCCATCCCATCATCGACCGTCGCAGCGGTGCGGAGCGTCCCTGCCAACCGGGCGACATCGCCTTGCTGGCGCCGACCGGTGCGGAGCTGTGGCGCTATGAGGAAGCCCTGGAGCGCCGCGGCATCCCCGTCGCGACGCAGGCCGGCAAGGGGCTGTTCCGCCGCCAGGAAATTCAGGACCTGATCGCCCTGACCCGTGTTCTGGCCGATCGCCGCGACACGCTGGCGCTCGGTGCGCTGCTGCGGGGGCCTCTGGTCGGCCTCACTGAAGAAGAATTGCTGGACATCATCTGGACGCTTCCGCGCTCGGAGGAAGAGCCGGATCGGATTCCGCGCCTGGATCTCAGCATCGACCCAGCGATCGTCGCGCACCCGCTCGCGCGCGAAGTCATCGAGCGGCTGCAATCGCTCTCCCGGCGCGGCAACAGCACGACGCCGCACGCACTGCTTTCGCAGGCAGTGGACGTGATGCGCGTCCGTCCGCTCCTCCTTGAGCGTCATCGCGGTCAGGCGGAGCGCGCGCTCGCCAATGTAGATCTCTATCTCAGCCTATCGACCGGCTACGCCGTGCGTGGCCTGCGCGCCTTTGCCGAGGCGATGGCAGCGGCATGGTTCGACGAGGCCCGCGCCGTCGAGGGACGACCCGACGCCCAGGAGGAAGCCGTCGCGCTCTTCACCATGCACGCGGCCAAGGGGCTGGAATGGCCGATCGTCATTCCGGTCAACACCATGACCGGCGTCATGGCGCCCGACAGCGCCGTCATCGACCGCCAGGCCGAGACCTTCTATTGCCCGGTCTTGGGTGTCACGCCCGAGGGCTACGAAGCCGCGCGCCAGGCGGAAAAGGACGAGCTGGACCGCGAACGCATCCGGCTCTGGTATGTCGCGGCAACCCGCGCTCGCGAACTCCTCGTTCTGCCCCGCCTCGACGCCACGCCGTCGAAGTCGGCCTGGATCGGCCTCGTCGATCTGTCGCTCACCGGCCTACCCCGCCTTGACGTCTCTCACCTGCCTGCCGGCCTCACGGCCGCAGGTGCGGGCGTGGGCAACACCCAGACGCGAGCGAGCTTCGCCGCCGAAGCCGAAGCCATCGCGGCCGCGCAGACGCGGTTGACCTGGCTTGCGCCCAGTCGCGATGAAAGCACCGCCGGGACCGTGTTGCGAGAAGAAGAAGCCGCGCTCTGGACGGGGGCGGCCGACGAGCAGCCTCCCGAACTGGAAGCCGCGGTTCTCGTGCAGGGCGGCCGCGAACGCGGGCTGATTCTCCATAAGCTCATGGAAGAGGTACTGACCGGCGAAACCCCAGAGACGGAGGCTGCCCTAATCGAACGAGCAGCGGACCTTATCCGTGCTCTCGGTCAGTCTCCGGTCGCCGACCCGGCGACGGGACTGTCGGCTGATGAACTGGCTCTCTGTGTCGTCCGGACCTTGGCCCTGCCTGACATCGCGGCCCTACGGCCGGGTCTTCTGGCCGAATTCCCCGTCTATGCCGCACAGTCGAAGGATGGCGTGGAAACCGCAACGGCCGGGATCGCGGACGCCCTGACCGTCGGGGAGGATGGCCGACCGGTCGTGGTCGTCGACTGGAAGAGCGACGTGAATCCCGAGGCTCAGACGCTCGAGCACTATCGGGCTCAGGTCCGCGCCTATCTCGATATGACCGGTGCGGAGCGCGGACTGATAGTTCTGATGACGAGGGGAACGGTGATTACCGTCTCGCCCTCGACGCAGACGGTGACGGCCTGACGGAGAGAGACACGATGGCCTCGCGCAAGCCCCCGACCGGCTCCAACCAGGACGATCTCTTTAACCCCGAGGTCGAACTCCTGCTGCCGGCTCGGCTTGCCATCGACGGCAAAGTGCTGGGAAGCCTCGTGCGCCAGTTGGCGGTTCCGGCGCGACGAGTGCGTTGCCGGCTGCGCCCCTTTGCCATCCGCCGCGTCAATGGCTACGAGACGAGCCTGGAATCCGGCGAGACTCTAAAGATCATCAGTGCGAAGACGGCGACGCCCCTGGAAGCCGATCTCATTCTCATAGCGCCCGGAGCAACGGAGCCGGAACGGATCGCCGAAATACTGAAGCTCGGTGAATGCCAGTGGATGAATGCGCCGCCGACCAGAATCGACACATTAGATCGTTCTGCGCGCGCCGAGCGTCTGAAGGCTGTCTCCGATTCCTGGATCGATGCGGTTCATCTGCGCGAGGGACGAGCTGCCGCGAACGGCGAGGCGGCGCCGCCCGGGCTGCGGCGCCCACAGATCGGCGCGCTTCATGCTGCGCTTGCCCACGCGACGCGATCGACAGATCCGGCGACCATCGTCATGCCAACGGGGACGGGCAAGACGGAGACAATGCTGGCGCTCAATGCCAAGCAGGGGTTCGAGCGCCTGCTGGTGGTGGTGCCTACCGACGCGCTGCGCGAGCAGATCGCGAGCAAATTCGAGACCTTCGGCGTCCTGAAACAGCAGAAATGCCTCGATGAGACGGCAGCTTTCCCTCTGGTCATGCGGCTCTCGCATATCCCGACCAGCCAGGCCGAAGTCGATGAAATCTTCGACAGCGCCAATGTCGTCGTCACCACAATGCAAATTGCTGGCCGGGCGGATGCCCCAGTTCAGGAACAGATGGCGGCCCGCGCATCGGCATTGTTCATCGACGAGGCACACCATATCGGCGCACCTACTTGGTCGCGATTCCGCGGCCTCTTCATCGACCGCGACCCGCCGCTTCCGATCGTCCAGTTCACCGCCACCCCCTTCCGGGAGGACGGCCGACGCGTCGACGGTGAGTTCATCTACACCTACCCGCTCAAAAAGGCCCAGGCCGAGGGCTATTTCAAGCCGATCCGGTTCGAGGCGGTATTCGGGCTCGATCAGCCCGATGCAGACCTTGCGATCGCCGAGAAGCTCGGCGAAGTCCTTCAGGCCGATCTAGAGGCCGGTCTCAATCATCTCGCAATGGCGCGTTGCCAGACGATCGAGCGCGCTAAGGATCTCCACCAGCTCTACAGCACGATGTTCCCCGAGTTCCGCCCGGTCATCGTTCATAGCCAGCAGTCAATCCGCGAGCGCCGCGAGAGCCTTGCCGCGCTGCGGCGTTTCGAGAGCCGGATCATCGTGTGCGTCGACATGTTGGGCGAAGGCTTCGATCTCCCAGAACTGAAGATCGCGGGACTTCATGATCCGCACAAAAGCATCGCCGTGACCATCCAGTTCGTCGGCCGCTTCACCCGGCAGGACCCGCGCTTGGGTGACGCGACTGTCATTGCCAATACCGGTGTGGACGACATCGATCGGTCGCTCGCCAAACTCTATGCCGAGGACGCCGACTGGAACGCACTGGTCGAGGCGCTCAGCACAGCCAAAATCGACCGGCAAGTTCGGCGCGCCGAGATGTTTAAGGGCTTTGTCGGCGATCTCAGCGACATTCCCTTGCAAACGCTCGAACCGAAGATGAATGCCGTGGTCTATCGCACCGCTTGCGAGGCCTGGGAGCCGCTACGCGCGGAAGACCTGTATAACCCCGGCGTCTATCTCGGCATGAAAGTCAACCCGCATCAGCGGGTGGCCATCTTCGTCACCCGCTCGGAGGAGCAGGCGGGCTGGACGACCGCACAACACGCCACCAACGTCATCTGGGACCTGCATATGATGCACTGGGACCCCGACAAGAAGCTCCTCTATATAAGCAGCTCGGCAAAGGGGCCCTATGACCGTCTGGCCAAGGCTGTCTGCGGTGACACGACACGGCGCGTTGAAGGTGAGGAGGTCTTTCGAAGTCTTCATGGCTTCAATCGCCTCATCCTGCGCAACCTTGGGCTCACCCACCATCAGGGTCGGGGCGTGCGCTATTCGATGTATATGGGCGTGGACGTCGCCGACGGGTTGGACACTGCGAAATCGCAATCGCGGATCAAGAACAACGTCTTTGCGACCGGCTTCCTCGATGGCGTGCCGGCCTCGCGCGGCTGCTCCGCCAAAGGAAAGTTCTGGTCGATCTCTCCCGTTCGCGACCTCACCGACTGGGTCGAGTGGTGCAGCGACATCGGCACAGCCGTAAACGATCCCGGCATCACCACCGATGGCGTCTTCAAGAGCGCCATGCGCCCTCGTCAGATCAATGAGCGGCCGAGCGTTCCGCCCGTTGCAATTCACTGGCCGGAATCTCTGCTGACGCAGATCGAGGACCGGATCGAGATCAGCTTCGACGACACCGCCGCACCGTTTGCGGAATGCGACATCGAGCTCGTGGACCACCAAGCCACCGGGCCGCTGCGCTTCGCGGTGCGCAGCGATGCCCAGAACGCCGAGTTCGAAATCGTGTTCGCGGAAGGCGGCGCCCGCTATCCACAACGATCAGGGCCGAAGACGACGATCAAGGTCGGCGGTAAGGTAAAGACGCTGTCGGAATCCTTTGGCGAAGACTCCCCGCAGATTGATTTCGGAGACGGCTCTTTGCTGATCTACAGCCATCTCTATGCCTTGCCCGATGGTGTTCAGGTCGAGCCTTATCCTTCAGAACGGATCGAGATTTGGGACTGGTCGGGGACAAACATCCGAACAGAATCGCAAGGATCAGAAAAACGAGCCGATTCCGTCCAGCGACGCGTCATCGAGACCCTGCTCGCCGACGCTAACGCCTACGATCTGATTTTCGACGACGATGGAGCTGGCGAGATCGCCGATGTGGTTACGCTCCGCGTCACAGAGGGCCTTGTCCAGGTCACGCTCCATCATTGCAAGTTCTCGAGCGCCGACACACCTGGCGCACGCGTCAAAGATCTCTACGAAGTGTGCGGGCAGGCTCAAAAATCCGCCCGCTGGCGCGACCGTCCCAACCGCATGTTCACGCATATGCTGAGGCGCGAGAAACTGCGCCTCGACAAGGGGCAAAGCTCTCGCTTCGAACATGGGAACGCCGCGTTCCTCAAGCGGCTGAAAGCAAGCTGGCAGGACTATCGCTACGAATTTGACGTCCGCATCATTCAGCCCGGCCTGTCACGGGCCGCGATTACCGAAGAAGGGCTGCACTTGCTCGCTGGAGTCGAGACCTACTTGCTGGAGACCCGCGCGATGAAATTGCGGGTCTTGGGCAGCGCATAGCCATCATTGGGCCGCCTCGCGTCTCCCCGATCAGCCAGGCATCAGCCGCTGCTGGGCATCAATGTCGGTTATCGGTGGGTTGGTTGCCGAAGCAGGCGCCACCAAGTCGCCGTGATTTAATGCCGGAACGCCGGTCTCCGTCATCTGCCCATGTCCGTTGGCCAATGTGTCCGGCGCAGTGATGTGTTGTTGCCGAAGACCCATGGCGGAAAAATCTAGGACCAGCGGTTGCAACAGCGCGCGGGTCACTTCCCCGCCGCGCGACAGCACGTCGATAAAGTCTTCCTGGTTGGGCTGGCCGAGGGCCAGTCGATAGATCATGCGCTGTTCCCGAAGTTGCGCGAACCGCAGAATGTCCCGACCAAATGGACGCTCGAAAACATGCCGCCGGATTTCAGCGCCATCGAGCACCCACCACGGGCGAAGGCCGCTCTCATCAACAAAGCGCTGCGCGTGCCGCTCCACGCATTGCCAGGGCGAGTGTTGAACCACGGCGGGATCGCCAAGCACTTCATCGCGCAGCTCTTCCGCCAGCTTCCGTCTGACCGACAGACCCGCATAGCGTTGGATGCGGCCTTCGCGTTGCTCGAGGTCGAGCGGGTTGGAGGAAAGGTCCCAATGAACCACATGCGAACACCACGGATGAAAATCCAGTCCCTCCTGCCCAACGGATGTCGTCGCCAAGACATGCGGCCAGAAAGGCGTGTTGAAGCTTCGGCGCACTTCGTCCGGACGCGCCGGGGTGGCCTGCGCCACGCCTCCCTCCACCTTGACCACCGGTTCGGCTTCCGCGTCCCCAAACGGGACGGCGACATGGCAACGGACAGGAATCTTGTGCGGCTGTCCGCCGATCCCATGAAAACTGAAACTGCCGGCACGGAGCCCGAGCGACGCCTTCAGATCCCTGGCAAGACCCGCAGCGCCCTCATGGAGATTCTGGGCGCGGAGCCAGAAATGCTCGTCGAGAACGCTCTCGAAACCGCCGTCGACCACCGCTCCCATGACCTGCTCGACCGCGTTCCTGCCTGGCAGCGATGACAATATAACCGGGTTGTCGAGATAGGCGCGCAGGCCCTGCCAACTGAGCTGGACCAATTCGAGGTATCGCGGGCCATCCAGGATCGTCGGGTCATAGCGCCGCAGCGCCCGGCCAAGCACGACGCCCGGCGCGCCAATTGCGTAGTCAACGAGGTCGGAGAGCTCGGCCGGCGAAATCCTGTCGATCGGCAGCGTCTGGCGCCATTTTCGCACCGCCGATTGCGCGGCGCGATCATCACCGATCGCACTGCTCCATCCCGCCGCCGACTGCTCCGCAATACCCGCCATGCGTTCGATGGACGCCAAGACGCGGGCAATCGATCTGTGGCGTCGACGGGCCTTGACGGTGTCCCGTTCGATGATGCCTCTCGGCAATGCAGCGAGAATCTGTCGGCGAACTTCCTTGCGGACAGCACCCAGCGGCGCCCCCGCTTTTGCGAGCGGGTCGGTGTTACGGATCAGCCATGGCGAAGGATGAAACGCCGCCATGACGGGGCCAGGGACCGCCGCCAGCTTGAAGCGCCGCCGCCTATAGGCTTTTTCGTATCCCCCTTGTTTCTTGGGAAGGCAGCGTGCCTCGACCCCGAAGCTGAGAAGCGCGGCGACACTGGGGGGCGTTGCGCGGAACCGGCTGAACATAAGGAGCTTGGGATCAGCCCCGCCTTTCTGATCGGCCGTCGCCGCCGCCCACCCCCCGCGAAGCGGCCACCATGCAAGCGATGGGGCGACCCAAGGCAACGACAACAATGCGGGCGGAGCAACACCGTTCAGCGCACGAAGCTTGGCGTCCGGCCAGTCGGCCGGCGCGTTGAGCTTGTTGCGGCGCTCGCGAGTCATCCGCGTGAGCTTCGGCGCAGCCTTGATCTTGGCCTTCTTCCAGGCCGCATAGCGCGGCCCGAGGGACTGGGCCGGCAACGGAACCGATGACCAGTAGGGCAACGCTTCGTAGCGCACCTGCTCGGCGAAACTCTCCGCCAAATGCCGATATACCTGAAAATCCTCGGGCAGCGGGTCCGCATGGAGAAACTTGGTGCCGGCGAGCGGATCGGATGAAGCCACGCTGTCCCGCTCCGTGCGCGACATCACCGGCGTCATAAGCCGCCGAAGCTCATCCCTGAGCCGACGCGCCTCCGCCACCTCTTCCATCAGTTCCGGGCGGTTTGCATCGGAATGGGCGGAGATGGCGCGCAACTTGTCCCCAAAATCCGCAAAGAGATCCTTTGCGCGATCACGCGCGTCCGAGCCGGCGAGAAACTCGATCAATTTCAGAAGCTCCGCGTGAGCGAGCGCGCCGCGCGCTTCCTCCCATCGCGTGGTCAGATACGGATATGGCGTGGCGCTCAGCAGCAGGATCGCCGGACGTCTGGCCGAGCCTTCAGGCTCCAGCAGCGCCTTCAGGAGCGGGTCGGCGTCCTTCTCGTCCAGAAGCTGCCGGTAGCGCTGGAACTCGTCGAGAATGACAAGGTCCGGGGGTTGATGGCGCAACGTCGCCAAGGCCAAGGCTCGCCGGAGACGGCCAACGAAGGTGGTCGGCCTGAGCGGCTTGATCCTTCGCTCGGTGTCGCCGTACAGAGCCAGATCTAGCATCGCACGCACAGGTTCGCCAAACTCAACCTCCAGCGCCTCACGAAACCTCTGCCGCAAGCCATGTGGCGACGCCGCAAACTTCTTCTCGGCCTCTGTAACGGCCCAGTCCCAAGAGCCGCGCGCACTAAGACGCAAGAGGTCGGGATCGAGATCGCGAGCGAAAGCCGGGTAGCTCTGTTCGAGCAGCACCTTCAGAAACGCCCGTTCTTCCTTGCGACCGCCGGTCAGGCGAGCCTTCGCGCCCGGAAACGAGGTCGCAGGGGTGAGCGCATAGATCAAAACCGGTGTGGCGGGCCGCTTCTCGACGGCGATCAGCGAAAGCCGATCGGGCGTCTTGATTGCATCCCGTAGCTGCGAGTCGCCCAGGAAGCCGACAACCCGGCTCTTGTTCTGGTGCGACACAGCGTGTCCGTTGGCGATGTAGTAGATGGTAAGAGGCCGGCGACCGCCATCAGCCATGCGGCAAGCCAGCTCCTTCGCCACGACGGTTTTTCCAAGGCCGACTTCATCAGCGACAAGAAAGCGCCGTCGGCCGTCAGGGTCGGCAAAAGCCGCAGACGCCGCATCCACGGCCGCCTTCTGAAATGGCTTTGGGGCGCTCATGGGCGTTTGCCCTTGATTTCGGCAACCCCCAGCCCGCTGCGGAGCTTGCCCCACAAATCATCGAAGCGGCGCAGCATATCCGCGGTCTGAGGGTCTTCCCGCCTGGCCTCCTCAAGCACCGTAGGTAGATACTGAGATACCCGCCGCTCGATCTGGCGAAACTTCTCGGGATCACGCGCCCATGCTGCCAACATCTCCTCCAGTGTCGGCAGCGAGGAATCGAGCGCCGGATTTATTCCCGGATCGGCGCGATCCCGTGGTTCGTCATGCGTCCAGTCGCCTTCCCCCTCGCGGCCGTCGTCCGCCAGCAATCCGGCCAGCCACAAGAGGAACCCTCTGGCGCCCAGAAAGCGAACGAACGCTGCGCGGTCGCGATCCTCCCCAAATGGCGGATCTGCGGGCGCGCGTTGCAGCCAAGAAAGCCCCTTTCCCCCACGGCTCACGCGCAGCCGCACGAACTCGCTGCGCTCCGCTGCAGGCATCGGTCCCAGAGGCACGACGGTTTGCCCGCAGGGCCACGCAACCAACTCGCCGTGGAGCGTGCCCACCTCGAGCGCGATGTTCCGCTCGTCCGGATGAGGACCGCCTGGATGGAGATCGGAACGATGCACGAGGCGCGCGCCTTCGTCGTCAAAGCCGAGCTGAGCGGCCCATCGGGCCGCGACCTGTGCGCGCGCGCGTTCGAGCGCCTCCTCCTCTAGGGCTACGGCGTCGGGCGCATGTTCCACGAGGGGCGCCTCTACCAACCGAGCTGATCCGATAAGTGCTTTCAGTCCTCTCTCGACAGGCTCCGTGACGACCAGCTCGGCGGTCACTTCGACGTTGCGGCCAGTCCAAGCGCGCATGGTCGCATTCGCGCTGCCGAGCCACAGCCGCCGCTTTTGTCCCGATCGCATGAACAGCAGCTTCGCGTGAAGGCCACGGCCAAGTTCTTCTTCCTCGTCATCAGCCGGATCACGATCGGAAGCCGCCACGGCGATGTCTGCAACAGGCTCGGGGTCGCCGACTGGATAGTCCGGTGCGTCCAGCACGAGCAGATCATCGAACGCTGCAAGCGAGGGACCAATCCGCTCGATTTCGCGCATTGTCGTCAACAGCACGCGACGCGTCGGTTTCGACCCCTGTGGCGCTTGTCGAGCGATGAACGTTTTGTCGAGGAACGGACTCACCACCACGACTTCATCCGTTGCTGCCGTGGGCATGGGGACCGCCATTTCTCCAACCCCGACCGACCAGCGAAGCCGCTCGACGCGCACGCCTGTCGGAGCGCGCCAGGCTACCTTTGCGACGGCAGCGCCCAATGAAGCAGGCCGTACGCCTTTGAACGCCGCTCTCTCGGCCAGCGCACGCGCCAAGTCCTCTGCGCCTGGGACAAAAGCGCCACCTTTCTCCGCGGACAGGAGCAGCAGTCCGATGTCCCGGTTCACATTTTCGGTTAGATTGCGGCTCCCGATCCAAAGGCGCCAGCCGACGTTCCCGCCCGCATTGCGCGTGCGAACAAGGGCTGCTTTGGGATGCCAACTATGGATAGCTTCATCAAAATCGACTTCGCGCACGAACTGGTCGAGGACGGCCGCGATACGCGGTGTCCGACGCATTTTCGCCAGCCGCCCTCGCTGAATGATGATGCGCACCTTTCCACGAAGGCGTTCGACCGCATCGGCGAAGTCGGAGGGGCTTCCACGGCCTGCATCTGTGTCCTTGCCAGCCAAGGCAAGCAGCGTCGCGCCAATAGTCCCCAGATCCGCCGAATAGGCCGCCAGCAAGGCCAGTTCGACGTTCTCGTCGGGGCCGGGACGAAGGCCCTCGAGAAACGAGAGCGCCGGCCAGCTGTCGACCGTCCCGCTCATTCGGCGTCCGCCAGATCATTAAGGAGCGTGCTGACCTGCTCCCATCTATAGTGGAGAGGTCCAGCTAGACCATGCTCGTCGTTCGCCCATTCGAGCCGCCGCGCGCGACCATTGGGCGTCAGGGGGAGCCGCGCGCGGGGCCCTTTTCGGGCTTCGGCCGCCTCATAGACCTCGAAAAGCGGTCGGGGATCAGTCGGCTTCGAAGCGATCCAATCCTTCGTCGCCGCTACGACGGCGCGCAACTTCGACGGCAGTGCGCCAATGTCTGCCTCAAGCGCGTCGACATCGAGTTTGGCCGCGACGGCGCCGTACACGGCAACCGTCGAGGCGAGGTGATCACGATGTCGGGTTGACGTCTCCCGTTTGTCGTAGGCCTCGACGATATGTTCGAGGAGAGCGTCATAGATGGCGCGCCCCACGCCAGCCAGATTGGCCGCCTGATGGGCACGCGCCAGCGGCCCCCGGTCGGGACCGGCGATCGCACGGGTCTCATCGGCCCACATTCCCGGCGGTGATGCGGCCTCTGTCCGAACGAGGCGCGCGAGCAAGGAAAGCTCATGACCTCCGCTGCCGCGCAATTGCGCGAGGCGCTCGCGAAGAAATGTGGCCTCCGCGGCCGCCAACCGGAGAGTGATCGATCCATCACGCCAGCCAGCCGGACGCTTGGGTAGCGGAACGAACGGCAGATCGAAGCCGAGGAGTGGCTGTCCGTCATCGTCAGTCGCCGCGCTCACGCTCTTCAGCAGCCGATGCGCGTGCGCCCGAGAAATCGTCCGCCCGTCAAGACGCGGGCGCAGGATTCCCCACACCGCGAGAGCATTCCAATAAACGGTCGATGGCGGCTGACTGGAAGGCTTGGGAAAAACACGACTGCCAATCACCTGGGATTCGCCGGCATCCCGAAGCCGCCCTGCAAGCACCCTTTCGCGTTCGCGTAGTGCACGCTCAGCAGCCGGTCCGGTCAAACCCGCGAGATCCTCGAATAACCAAGGCACGAAGATCGCGTACCGCGCCCGAGTGTGCAGAACGGACGTGCCTGGAAAGAAGTGATCCGCGTATCGCTGATGGATAGTCAGAAAGCCGATCTCGTCGCGCACGCCCATGGATTCTACGTCCATTTGCGCCTTGGCGCGGGCCAGCGACTCGCGGGACAGATAGGTCCATCCCAAGGATGGCTCGACGAGCGCCGCGCGCTGCACCTGCGGTGATCTCATAGGTCGAGACACCGGGTCACCTCCAGAGAGACGACAGGGGCGCCGCTGCCAACCGATCGCCAAACGGCACGACGTCCGTGCTGTCGTACAGGACCACGCCAAACGCGAAGCGGTCCCCACAAGCCTCTGCCAGTGCGCGCAAGCCCGAGAAGTCGCTGGCCTTGACCGTTGCGCTCGCCTTCACCTCGATGGCGGCAATCATGCCGTCATCGCGTTCGAGCACGATGTCGACCTCGCGCATGTCCCGATCGCGGAAATGATGTGGCGTCAGACGCAGGTCTGAGGCCGTCATCAGCTTCAGAACTTCGGAGAACACGAAGCTCTCGAGCAGCGCGCCAAACGCCCCCCGATCCGCCTTGATCCGATCAAAAGTCAGCCCGCGCGCAGCGGCCAGCAGGCCGGAATCAAGGAAATGCAGTTTGGGTGTCTTGACGATGCGCTTTAGCGCATTGGTGAACCAGGGCTGCAGGGTCGCGATCAGGAACACCTGTTCGAGCAGACCGACATAGCGCTGACCGGTCCTGTGGTTGACGTTGATGCCGCTCGCGAGCTGGGAATAGTTGACGAGCTGCCCGGAATGCTCGGCCAGAAGTCGCACGAATTTCGGGAGTTCAGTGAGCTTTTCCACCTCGGCGATATCGCGAAGATCACGGGTCAGGATCGAGGTGAGATACGACCGCGCCCAATCTTGTCGCCGCCGTTCGCTGTCACGGCTGATCGCTTCAGGAAAGCCGCCGCGCAGTGCCAGTTGCACCAGATCATCGCCGACGATCGCGTCACTCTGGCTGTGCAAACTCCCCTCGAACAGGCGTTCCAGAAAGGTAGGCGCTCGGTTCTCGATTTCCGCCCGAGCCAAGGGCAGCATCCGGATGGTTTCCATTCGGCCAGCGAGGCTGTCGGCGACGCGCGGCAAGGTCAGCACATTGGCCGATCCGGTGAGCAGGAAACGGCCAGGTCGATAGTCTTCGTCGACCGTCTTCTTGATCGCCAGCAACAGATTGGGCGCGCGCTGGATCTCGTCGATGATGGCGCGATCCAGACCTCGGATGAAGCCGGCCGGATCGGACTGGGCGGCCTCAAGGACGGTCTGGTCGTCGAGGGTGCTGTAGGTCCAGCCGGTTTCTCCCATCTTTCGCACCAGCGTCGTCTTGCCGGCGCGGCGCGGTCCGACGATGAGGACGACCGGCGTGTCCGCAAGCGCCTCCTCCGCCCTCCGCTCAACGAATCGCTGGAACATGACATCTCCGATTACCGGCTGATTGGCACTATCAGCTTCGGCAGATTTGTAGTCAATGGCCCGCTGATTGGTATCGTGAGCATCACCAGGATCTGAGGGGAAAGCCTTCCCCTGCGGCCGAGCCTTGTCTCTGCCGACCCCTTCCGTGGGGAGCCCCCTGCAACACCCCCGAGAGTGAGAGTGCAGACCGGCTGTGCCGTGACGGGTTGAAGGCTGGGAGAGAGGCTTCCGGCGCCCGTCGCGGAGACCCGCGATGTCGAAACGTGATCCACGCGGCCGGCCGAGCGCCGACCGGACAAGCCTGTATGACGAAATCACCGGCAAAATTCTTGCCGAACTGGAAGCCGGGCGGCTGCCCTGGGTCCAGCCCTGGGGGACGACAGCGGCCAAGGCGCCGCTCGCCATGCCGACCAACGCTGCAACCGGGCGCGGCTACTCCGGGGTCAATGTGCTGATCCTCTGGGGCGCGGTGATCTCTCATGGCTTCCCGAGCCAGGGCTGGCTCACCTTCCGCCAGGCCCTGTCGCTTGGCGGCAATGTCCGCAAGGGCGAGCGTGGCACCACCGTCGTTTATGCAGACCGATTCGTGCCGGACGATGAACGCCGGCGTGCCCGAGAGACCGGCGACGAAGCCCACGCGATCCCGTTCCTGAAGCGCTTCACGGTTTTCAATGTCGCTCAGTGTGACGGCCTGCCTGAGGACCTCGTGGCGGCCGTGCCGCCTCCGGAGCCCGGGCTGATCGAGCCCACCGTCGATGCGCTGATCCGGGCAAGCGGAATCGACTTTCGCGTCGGCGGTGACCGGGCCTACTACGCGCCTTCGCCCGACTATGTGATGGTGCCGCCGCCGCAGGCCTTCTTCGAGCCCATCAACTGGCATCGCACGGCGCTCCACGAATGCGCCCATGCCAGCGGCGCGGCCCATCGGTTGGGCCGCGATCTCACAGGATCGTTCGGCTCCAAGAAATATGCGTTCGAGGAACTGGTGGCCGAGATCGCCTCGGCCTTCTGCTGCGCCGCCCTCGGCATCGCCCCGACCGTCCGCCATGCAGACTACATCGGATCCTGGGCCGAAGTCCTTCGCGAAGACAATCGCGCCATCGTCCGGGCAGCCAGCCAGGCGAGCAAAGCGGCAGACTGGCTGCTGGCCTTCGCACCAAGCGCCGGCGCCGCTGGTCAGGCGATTGCCACAACCTCCGAGGCGGCCTGACGCACTCGCTGCCGCTCCAAGCATCGGCGCAGTCCCGTCTTTCCGGCTCTACGGCGTTCCGGCTTTCCGGAAGCGATGAGAGGAAGAGGGCTGCGCCGATTTTCGTGACGGGTTGGAGGTCGGGAGAGAGGCTCCCGGCCGCCCGTCGCGGAGACCTGTCATGGCCACTGCCATTCAGAAGATCACCCTGTCGCCATCGCGCGACATCCCCTTCAACAAGCTCACGCTCTCGCAATCGAACGTCCGGCGCGTCAAAGCCGGCGTGTCGATCGAAGAACTCGCCGAGGATATTGCCCGCCGCGGCCTCCTGCAGAGCCTCAACGTCCGTCCCATCCTCGATGCCGACGGCGCCGAGACCGGCCTCTACGAAATCCCGGCTGGCGGCCGTCGCTACCGGGCGCTCGAGCGTCTGGTGAAGCAGAAGCGCCTCGCCAAGACAGCCCCCGTGCCGTGTGTGGTGCGCGATCCCGCGACATCGATCCTGGCCGAAGATGACTCCCTCGCGGAGAACCTTCAGCGTGCCCCGCTGCATCCGCTTGATCAGTTCCGGGCGTTCCAGGCGCTGCGCGACAAGGGCCAGTCCGAGGAAGACATCGCCGCGGCCTTCTTTACCTCCGCCCATGTGGTGAAGCAGCGTCTGCGCCTTGCGGGCGTCTCGCCGAAACTTCTCGACATCTACGCCGAGGACGGCATGACGCTGGAGCAGCTGATGGCCTTCACGGTCAGCGCCGACCATCCGAGGCAGGAACAGGTCTGGGAGACGATCGCAGGCTCCTGGTCCAAGGAGCCCTATCAGATCCGCCGCATGCTGACCGAGAAGACGGTGCGCGCGTCGGACCGCCGGGCCGTGTTCGTGGGGCTCGATGCTTATGAAGCGGCCGGCGGCACCGTCCTGCGCGATCTCTTCCAACAGGACGATGGCGGCTGGCTCGCCGATGTCGCCCTGCTCGAGACCCTGGTTGCCGCCAAGCTGAAGACAGAGGCCGAGGCCATCGCGGCCGAAGGCTGGAAGTGGATCGAGGTCGCTGCAGACTTCCCCTACGGTCACACGCAAGGCCTGAGACAGATCGACGGCGTCGCCGCCGAACGATCGGCAGACGAGCAGTCGACGATCGACGCGCTCAACGCCGAGTATCAGCGTCTCGAAGCGGAGTATGAAGACGCTGACGAACTGCCCGACGAGGTCGATGCGCGGCTTGGCGAGATTGAAGCGCTGCTTGGCGAGCACGACAACCGGCCGGTGATCTTTGACCCGAGCGACATCACCCGTGCAGGCGTTTTCCTGAGCGTCGGCGCAGACGGCAAGCTCGTGGTCGAGCGCGGCTATGTTCGCCCGGAAGACGAGGCGCCTGTCGTCCTTCCCGATGACGAGACCGATGGCGCTACGGCGGCGACCAGCGCTCAAGCAGGCGAACCTCGCCAAAGCGGCACGTCCAGCACCGTCATCACGGTCAGCGGGCAGCCGATCGAAAGCGAGGACGACGAGGACGACACGATCAGGCCGTTGCCCGAGCGTCTGGTGGTCGAACTGACCGCTCATCGCACGCTCGCGCTGCGCGACGCCGTGGCGAGCAACCCACAGATCGCGCTGACGGCGCTGCTGCACAAGCTCGTCATCGACACGTTCCAGCGCACCACCACCGGCGGCGGATGCCTGGAAGCGTCCGTGCGACACGTCTTCTTCCCCGCGCAGGCCGCCGACCTGAAGGACTGCCCCTCCGCCCGCGCGATCGCGGAGCGTCAGGACGCCTGGAAGGCCGATCTTCCGCAGGACGATCAAGCGCTCTGGGACTGGCTGTCGGCGCTCAACGATGCGAGCCGGCTCTCCCTGCTCGCCCACTGTGTCAGCTTCGGGATCAACGCGCTTTACGAAAAGCCGAACCCCTATGGCGGGAACGGCGTATCCCAGCACGGGCTCGAACGCCGTCTCACCCAGGCCGACCGGCTCGCGCGCGCCACCGGTCTCGACATGGTGGAGGCTGGATGGCGGCCGTCTGTCGACAACTATCTCGGTCGGGTGCCGAAGCGCCGGATCGTCGAGGCCGTGCGTGAAGGCGCCGGAGACCGGGCCGCGCAGCTCATCGAGCATCTGAAGAAGGGTGACATGGCGAAGGAGGCCGAACGCCTCCTCGCCGACGCCGGGTGGCTGCCCGAACCGCTGCGGCTCGCCGATACGGGCACGTCGTCTGAACCCGGCGAACCCGAGACCGAGGCAGGCTCCGAGGAATTGCCAGCGTTTCTGTCCGGCGACGAGGAAGCCTTGGACGAAGATGTCGAGCCACTCCCGGCCATCGCGGCCGAGTAGCCGATCCAGGCGGGGCCGCTCCGGCGGTCCCGTATCTCTCCTTACACGTCCTTTCCATCAGCCCGGTCGCCGCGCCGGGCTTTTCCATGTTCGCGGGAGACTGTCATGGCAGACTATTTCACGCACTTCTCGTGCCTGCTCGACGTCGGCACGCCCCAGAATGCCGCACGCGCGCTCGATCTCTACAACGCACTGACCGAGGCTGGTGCTGCGGAGGAACCGCCGTCCGAAGGCTTCCTCGTCTCCATCCAGCCCGAGCACGGCGGCTCGCAGCTCTGGCTGCGGGATGACGTCTCCGGCGATCCCGAACGGCTGATCCAGTTCGTGAAGCTCTGCGCTGCGGAGTTCGGTCTCAAGGGCCGTTGGGGCTTTCAGTACGCCAACACATGCTCGCGGCCCCGGCTCAATGCCTTCGGTGGCGGCGCGCACATCCTCGACCTCGGCACCGGCGAGACGGTCGGATGGATCGACACGGATGGCTGGCTCACCACCGCATTGGACGGAGGTGAGCCCGATGCCTGAGATCATCGAAACCATCGTCTATCGTCTCGATGAACTCTCCGACGCGGCGAAGGACGCCGCGCGCGGATGGTATCGCGAAGGCGGCTTCGATCATGACTGGTTCGAGTTCGTCTGTGACGACTTCGAACGCATCTGCACGATCCTGGGCATCAGCCTCCGGACGCGCCCTGTCCGGCTGTTCGGCGGCGGCACCCGCTCGAAACCCTGCATCTGGTTCTCGGGCTTCTGGAGCCAGGGGGACGGGGCCTGCTTCGAGGGCGACTACAGACATGCGAGAGCCGCCGCCCGCCGCATCCGGGCCTATGCACCAACGGATACCGCGCTTCACCGGATCGCCGACACCCTCCAGGCCGTTCAGCGGCGCAACTTCTACCAGCTCCGAGCCACCGTGACCCACCGGGGGCGCTACTATCACGAGCATTGCATAGCCATCACGGTCGATCGCGACAGCCCCACGGGTCAGGACATGACCACCGATGCGGAAAATACCGTCTCCGAAGCGCTCCGAGATCTGGCCCGCTGGCTCTACCGCCAGCTCCAACGGGAATACGAGCATCTGACCTCGGACGAGGCCGTCGACGAGGCGATTGCGGCGAATGGCTACACCTTCACCGAAGCGGGCCGGCGCTTCGGCTGAAGCAGGCACGCGTACATCTCACGAGAGGGAGAGAGGGGCCGGGACGGGTTTGAGCCCGGACGGTCGAGAGAGAGCGCCCATGGGCTCGTCCTGTTCCCGCTCTCCTTTCGAGGTTTTCCCCATGTACGATCGTTCCGCGCCAGCCGTACAAGAACATACGCCGGCATCTCATCTGCCACGCACCGACCGAACCGCCGCACTGCTCGGCGCCGCCCGATCCATCCTCCCCCATCTCGAAGCCGGCCGACATGTGGACGCCACCCTGCTTCGTGAAGCGATGGAAGCGAGCTTCAGGGCGTCCGACGCTGCCGGAGCCTGGGATTGGAAGCTTGCCTATGATGCTTGCGAAGCAGCGACCGTTCTTTTCGTCCGCAAATACGGCAGAGCGCTTTTGCACAAAGCCGGTTCTCCGGCCGCCGCCCTGCCGCTGATCGCGAAAGTCGCCGGGCTGCTTCCCACGCACACGCGCCGCACGCTCGACAGCGAGACCTTCCAGCAGTTCTCGACGCCCATCCCTCTCGGACTCATCGCGGCGACCGCTGCCGCCATCCTGCCCTCCGACCGCGTGCTCGAGCCTTCGGCAGGGACCGGCTTACTCGCGATCCTGTCGGAGATCGCGGGCGCGACCTTGATCCTCAACGAACTGGCGGAGACCCGGGCCAGCCTCCTCTCCTCGCTCTTTCCGGCCGTTCCCGTCACGCGCTTCGATGCGGCGCAGATCGACGATTACCTGGACCCAGCCGCAGTCCCGAACGTCGTGCTGCTGAACCCGCCATTCTCTGCACTTGCAAATGTCTCTGGGCGCATGGGCGACGCGGCACTGCGGCACATCGCGTCCGCGCTCGCCCGCCTCGCCGAAGGCGGGCGCCTGGTGGCCATCACGGGCGCCAATTGCGGCCCGGACTATCCCGCCTGGCGCGAGGCGTTCATGCGCCTGCAGGAGCGCGGGCGCGTCGTGTTCACCGCGAGCATCGACGGCGCCGTCTATGCCAAGCACGGCACCGCCATCGACACGCGGCTCACCGTCTTCGACAAGCTGCCGGCGGACGATCCGGCCCGGTTTCCGGCATCACCGGGAACCGCACCCGACGCGCGCACACTCATGGATTGGGTCACGAAGCAGGTTCCGTCGCGCCTCACGCTGGCGGACTCTCTCGCCCTGCCCACGCCGTCGCCGATGACGTCGAAGCGGGTTGCCCGTCCGATTGCGCGCGGTCCCGCGAATTCAGCTCTCAGATCCTCGCTCGACGAGCCCAGCTACGTGGATCTCGCCTATGAGACCCTCGACTGGCAGCCGGCCGAGGGCGGTCGCCTGACCGACGCCATCTACGAGGAATACGCACTTCAGACGATCCGCATTCCCGGTTCTCAGGCGCATCCGACCAAGCTCGTGCAATCGGCGGCTATGGCGTCGGTCGCGCCGCCCAAGCCGAGTTATCGCCCGCGCCTGCCCGAGCGGCTCATCATAGAGGGCGTCCTGTCGGACGCGCAGCTCGAAACCGTGATCTATGCTGGCGAGGCGCACACGGGCTTCCTCAGCGGCGCCTGGACCGTTGACGCGACATTCGATCTCATTTCCGCGGCAGCCGACGACGCGCCATCCGCCGTCCGCTTTCGGCGCGGTTTCATGCTGGGCGACGGCACGGGCGCGGGCAAGGGGCGCCAGTCTGCCGCCATCATCCTCGACAACTGGCTGCGCGGACGGCGCAAGGCCCTCTGGATCTCGAAGTCCGACAAGCTGATCGAGGACGCGCAGCGCGACTGGTCGGCGCTCGGCATGGAGCGCCTGCTCGTGACGCCGCTCTCCCGCTTCCCGCAAGGACGGCCGATCACACTGCCGGAAGGCATCCTATTCACCACCTACGCCACGCTACGGTCCGATGAGAAAGCCGAGAAGATTTCGCGCGTCCGGCAGATCGTCGATTGGTTGGGCTCCGATTTCGACGGGGTGATCATCTTCGACGAGAGCCATGCCATGCAGAACGCCGGCGGCGGCAAGGGAGAACGAGGTGACGTCGCACCCTCGCAGCAGGGCCGTGCAGGCTTGCGCCTCCAGCACGCACTCCCCGCCGCCCGCATCGTCTATGTCTCGGCAACAGGCGCCACCACCGTGCACAATCTCGCCTATGCCCAGCGCCTCGGCCTGTGGGGCGGCGAGGACTTCCTCTTCGCCACTAGGGCCGAATTCGTCGCTGCCATCGAGGCCGGTGGCGTGGCGGCGATGGAGGTGCTGGCGCGCGATCTTCGCGCCCTCGGCCTCTATACTGCGAGGTCGCTGTCCTATGACGGCGTCGAGTACGAGCTGGTCGAGCACCCGCTCACCGATGAGCAACGCCGCATCTATGACGCCTATGCTGGCGCGTTCTCCATCATCCACAACAACCTCGATGCCGCGATGCGCGCCGCGAACATCACCAGCGAGACCGGCACGCTCAACCCGCGCGCCAAATCAGCCGCTCGCTCGGCCTTCGAGAGCACCAAGCAGCGCTTCTTCGGACACCTGCTGACCTCGATGAAGACCCCGACCCTGATCCGCTCGATCCTGCGCGATCTCGATGAGGGGCACGCGGCCGTCGTCCAGATCGTCTCCACCGGTGAGGCGCTGATGGAGCGGCGACTGGCCGAGGTGCCCACCGAGGAATGGAACGACGTGCGCGTCGACATCACGCCCCGCGAATATGTCCTTTCTTACCTTCAGCACTCCTTCCCGGTGCAGCTCTATGAGCCGTTCACCGACGCGGAAGGCAATCTCTCTTCGCGACCCGTTACCCGCGATGGCCAGCCCGTCGAGAGCCGCGAAGCGGTCGCCCGGCGTGACCGGCTGATCGAGAAACTCGCAAGCCTTCCGCCGGTTCCTGGCGCGCTTGATCAGATCGTCCAGCGGTTCGGAACCGACATGGTGGCCGAAGTCACCGGGCGCGCGCGGCGCATCATTCGCAAAGGTGATCGGCTGATGGTCGAGAACCGTCCCGGCTCCGCCAACCTCGCCGAGACCGCCGCCTTCATGGACGATGCCAAGCGCATTCTGGTGTTCAGCGACGCCGGGGGGACCGGGCGTAGCTACCACGCTGACCTCGCCGCGCGGAACCAGCGCCTTCGTATCCACTATCTCCTCGAACCGGGCTGGAAAGCCGACGCCGCCATTCAGGGCCTTGGTCGCACCAACCGCACCAACCAGGCGCAGCCGCCGCTGTTTCGTCCGATCGCAACCGACGTGAAAGCCGAGAAGCGCTTCCTGTCGACCATTGCCCGCCGGCTCGACACGCTCGGGGCGATCACCCGCGGCCAGCGCCAGACCGGCGGACAGGGCCTCTTCAGACCCGAGGACAATCTCGAAAGCCCCCACGCGCGCGACGCACTGCGGCAGCTCTACCTGCTGATCGTCCGCGGCAAGGTCGATGGCTGCCCGCTCCAGCTCTTCGAGAGCGCGACCGGCCTCAGCCTGATGGACGACACGGGCATCCGCGACGAGCTGCCGCCGATCACGACCTTTCTCAATCGGTTGCTGGCGCTAACGATCGACCTCCAAGGCGTGTTGTTCACCGCCTTCGAGCAGCTTCTCAATGCCCGGATTGCTGGGGCGCTGGCCAGCGGCACCTATGACATCGGGCTGGAGACGCTGAAGGCCGAGAGCTTCGTCGTCACCGACCGGCACACCATCTATACGCACCCGGCCACCGGCGCCGAGACCCGATTGCTGACGATCACGCAGCGCGAGCGCAACCGGCCCCTGTCGCTCGATCAGGCGTTCGAGCTTCTGGCCGACCCGCGGGCAGCCTTGCTCATCAACGAGCGATCCGCCCGGGCGGCGGTGCAGGTGCCAGCCCCGAGCATTATGCTGGATGATGGTGAAATCGAACGCCGGGTGCGTTTGCTCCGGCCAATGGAACACCACCATGCATCGCTGGCGGCGATGGCGGAGAGCCATTGGCGGGCGGCTGATCGCGATGTCTTCGCGGCGGCGTGGCAGCGCGAACTGGCGCAGATCCCGGAGTTCACCGACAGCTCGATCCATATCGTGGCCGGGCTCTTGCTCCCGATCTGGAAGCGCCTGCCGGACGAGTCCACGCGCGTCTATCGCCTCCAAACGGACGACGGCGAACGCATCATCGGTCGGCGAGTCTCACCGGCGTGGGCAGCGACCGCACTCTCGACCGGCGCGCCGACGCTGACACCCGCCGATGCTTTCGCAGCCTTGGTAGCAGGCGGCACGGTCCTCGATCTCGCTGAAGGCCTCCAACTTCACCGCGCGCGGGTGATGGGCGTCCACCGCATAGAACTGTCGGGGTTCTCCGACACGATGCGCGATCGCCTCCGGTCCTACGGGCTGTTCCACGAGATCATCTCCTGGAAGCTGCGCATGTTCATTCCCACCGACGCGACCGGTGTGGCCGTCCTCGCCAAGGTGATGGAGCGCTATCCCGTCGCGCGTATCTCTGAACGGGAGGCCGCGTGATGACCGGCTTTGACGCATCCGATCTGGCGGCCCGCCTTGCTGGCCAGGCCGAGGCCGTGTGCCGGCACTATCTGTCCAACGGCACAAGGCAGGGAGGCTACTGGCTTGTCGGCGACGTGCGCAACACGCCGGGCCGCTCGATGTTCGTGCGGCTCAAGGGGCCGGTGACCGGCAAAGGCGCTGCGGGCAAATGGACCGACGCCGCCACCGGAGAGCATGGCGATCTGCTCGACGTCATCCGCGACACCTGCAGCCTTCCCGACTTCAAGCAGATTGCTGAGGAAGCCCGGCGCTTCTTGAGCCTCCCGCACCCAGAGCCAGCACAAGAGCCGCGACGAGGCAGGACGTCCGCGGCACCAACGGGATCGCCTGAAGCCGCGAGGCGTCTGTTCGCAATGGCGCAGCCGATTAGGGGCACACTCGCCGAAACGTACCTGCGCAGACGCGGCATTACGTCTTTGCACGAAACCGGATCGCTGCGCTTCCATCCCCGCTGCTACTATCGTCCCGACGAACACGCGCCGACCGAGATTTGGCCGGCAATCATCGCTGCCGTCACAGATCTCAACGGCGAACTCACCGGCGCGCACCGCACCTGGCTGGACCCCGGCGGCTTCAACGAGGCGACTCTGGGCAAGGCGCCAGTCGAGACACCGAGGCGGGCGATGGGCAATCTCCTCGGGTCTGCCGTGCGCTTCGGACTGCCGGGCTCGGTGATGGCGGCCGGCGAAGGCGTCGAGACCATGCTGTCGCTGCGCTGCGTCCTGCCCACCATGCCGATGGCGGCCGCGCTTTCAGCGGCACATCTCGCCGCCATCCAATTCCCCGACACGCTGCACCGGCTGTATGTCGCGCGCGATGACGATCCCGCTGGCGATGCAGCGGTGACGACATTGATGACCCGCGCGGCGGAAGCGGGCATCGAGGCGGTCATCCTGTCTCCGACCCTCGGCGACTTCAATGAAGACCTCCGGCTGCTGGGTCTCGCGGCGCTCCGGGCGGCCATCCGTGTCCAGATCGCGCCCCAGGACGTCGCACGCTTCATGGAGCATGCAGCCTAACCGGGATGGAGGCAGGCGGTTGTTGGTCGAGCACTTCATACAAAACCCGCCTCTGGGATGACCATTGCGCCAGAGGACCGCGCCCCGGCCTTCCAGAGGGCGATCGGCCATCAGACGGTCCGTCCGGGCAACCTTGTGGCCGACTATTTTCCGGCGGCCCGCTCCACCCCACGCGGTAAAGCCGCGCGGGGACCCCGGCTCGGGCCTTTCCATCGCGAGACAAAATAGCCGGCCCCTGCGGTCCTTCGCGCACGCTGCGGCCCCTCGCTTCGCTCCGGGTGCCAGTCCAGCCCGTCCGACGGCTTCGTCGCCATGAAGGCCGCGGCGGTCGCGGTCCAGCGAACGGAGCTTCCCATGAGCGATCATGACGAGTTTGAACCCGACCACACCTCCTCTCCAACCGATCATGTCCTGACTGAGCTTCAGCTCTACGGCTTCCACCCGCGCGAGGATGAACCGGATCCCCGGCCTATCCCGGAAGATCGCGTGATAGCAGGCGCCGTCGCCGACATCTTCGATGCGCTGATCGCCACCATGGCCGACACCGGCCTCGATGCAGACCTCGATGACCTGCTGTGGTCAACGGTCAACAGCTTCCACCGCGCCGTCGAACGGGTCGAACGCACACTCGACGACAACGAGCAGGCGCAGAAGCAAGGGCAGCGTGAACAGGACGGCTCCGAGGTGAAGGCCGTGCAGCTCGAAGCGCTGATCGCCACAGGACAGCGGCTCATCGAACGCCGCGACGCCCTCGAACTTTTCCGCGACACTGGCGCCGACCTCTACCGCAAGACGACCGGCTCGAACTGGTCTCCCCGCCATGGCTCACGCGTCAACCATCGCCAGCTCACCTCTGCGATGATCGACAGCCGCGACTTCATCGCCGCACGCAAGCGCGCCGATCGCGAGGTGCTGCTGCCCGCCGGGCCGAAGATCGCGCTGACCGGCGGGCTCGACTTCAACGACCACCAACTGATCTGGGCCAAGCTCGACCAGGTTCGCGCGAAGCATCCCGATATGGTGCTGATGCACGGCAAGTCTCCGAAAGGGGCCGAGAAGATCGCCGCCCGCTGGGCCGACCACCGCGGCGTCGCGCAGATCGGTTTTGCCCCCGACTGGACCAAGCACGGCCGTTCAGCCCCGTTCAAGCGCAACGATCAGATGCTGGACGTACTGCCGATCGGGGTTATCGTCTTCCCCGGCACCGGCATCCAGGACAACCTGGCCGACAAGGCGAAGAAGCTCGGCATCCCGGTCTGGAGGTTCGGCGGCGCGTGAGCGCCGCCTATTCCAAATCGACTTTCCAGAACTTCAGAACATTCTCGACCTCAGTCTTCGGATAGTGAAGTAAATTGGCACTGGCGAGAGCAGACCGAATCTTCGACTTCCGCTTTTCGATTTCGCGTTCGATGCGCGGCGTGAAGGGTGCGGTCCCCGGAGGCAAGACGCCACGCCGATCCGCGTTTGGCCAACTCTTCGGATAGTAGGGAGGTGTCCAGCCAGATCGCACCTGTTCAGCCTGTTCGGCGACCGCCTCATGCTCGCATGCCCATCCGTACAGATGGAAAGCGCATACGCGCAGCATGGCTTTGATTTCAGGAAGGGTGTCGGTGAAGCCCTTCAGCGAGGTGGGCAGCCACACCATATTCGCAACACAGGAGAAATAGCGTGGATCCTGCACCACGCTGCTGCCCTGCGCGAACGATGGATCGTCGTAACCCCAGATGTGACAGACGGTCCAGTTTTTCGGCCTTGGGGACGCGACGTCGAGCGCGGCGACAAGGGCGTTCAGCGCAGCCACATTTCCTTCGAACTTCTCCGCCGTGACCCCGGTCAGCTTGCGCGTGTTCGTATAACGCCGCGTCCACGCGGCATCAAAGAGCGGCCGACCGCGCGCAGTATGCGGTGCCCAGACCGGCAGCGCGCGAAACGTGTCGGGATGTACCCAACGTGCCGTCCGCTCGATGAGTTCGACGATGGCAGGAATATCCGACCTCAAGGCCTCGTTGCCATCCGGCACATGGAATCCGCTTGCCATTTTCCTCCCAGACGAAGCTGTCGCCTCGCATGCGCGAGACGTCCGGTTGAGGTCTTGGCGGCAAGGCTGTTGAGAAGATCACGACTACCATTTCGGGCCGGCCGACACACCCCCGCTTATCTGCGCTGATCCTTGGTCAGACTGATCGCCTGACGCCATCAACCCGTAAAGGGTCGGCTATGCGAGCATGCCGCCGCTTCGGCTGCGCCTGCGCGGTGATTGCAGCGCTCAGTCCGACACTTCGGGCGCCTGTCAGCGGGGGATGGTCCTCCGCTCGGAACAGGAGCCGGACCGATGTCCCTCAACGACGCATATGCCTTCGCAAACAGCCTCGCTGGCACCCTCATGGTCGCCATCATCATCTTCCGGGCGGGCGACGGCACGCTGTCTGTCACTCCCTGCAACGAGTTCGACGGCGATGCCGAGATCGTGGCCGAGATCGATCCGTTCGACGTTTGACGTCTGGCGGAACAGCTTCGCGGGCGGAGATCGCTTCGATTTCCGCTCCCGAAGCGCGTCGAATTTGGCTATACTCCGCTTCGCGCCTTGGTGGTGGTGGATGGCGCACCCGTCAGACCTATTCTCACGGAGGCCACCACCATGATCGTCTTCGCCATTCTCGGTTCGCTTGCCGCCATCGGCGTGCTTTGCTGGTTGCTGTTCACGCTCGCCGTCTTTGCGCTTCCAGCCTTCATGGGCGTCAGCGCGGGCATTTGGGCGCATGAGACCGGCGCGGGCCTGGGCGGCGCCATCGTCATCGGCGCAGCTGCCGCCGGAATGGCACTCGGCGTCGGCCAGCTTCTGCTCGCCATCCTGCGGCCGGCCTGGCTGAAAATGCTCGTCGCCCTAGCTTTCGTTGCGCCAGCGGCCATCGCGGGCTTTCACGCGACGCATGGCATCGTGAAGCACACCATGCCCTCGGAAACCTGGCAGCTCGTGTTCTCGGTCGTCGGGGCAATCGCCGTTGCAGTCACGGCCTTCATCCGCGTGACGTCACTGACCCCGCCCGGATCGACCAGCCGAGGCATTGCCAATGCCTGAATGCCGAACTGAACACGGAGCCGGACTAGAAGGCGGTGATGCACCGCGCGTCAACCGCCGATCTGACGTGGAATCGGGCGAAAAGGCGCGCACGGCAGCGCGCAACCTGTCATCCCGCCGGGCTCGCTGGTCGTCTGCTCCGAGGCTGCTCATCCGGCAACGAACCAAGCGCAGGTCGACAGGCGGCACTGGTCAGGCGCCCCTCATCAGCCGGACGCGACGTGCCAGCTGAGCGCTCAGAAAGTCGATCGCGTGAACCGCGCATGCCACCTTGGCCGATGCCCTGCGGCGCCACGTCATCCCCTCGGGATCTAGCCAGATCGAGCGCACCCAAGCGGCCTCATCAATGGCCTGATCTGGCCGAAGACCGGCTAACGCCTCGCTCGCCTATGGCGCAACAGCGGCGTCACAACTTTCTTCCCCTGCCGGCTGCGCCGTCATTCCTCGCGCGACAAGAAAGTTCCTCCTTTGCTGTCAGGCCCCAAGCCTACCCCAGCAAACTGGGGACCCCAGGCAGGGGTGCCCCGTCGATCGCCTCCGGCCCGTCGATCGCCATCGAGGCCGCAATGGTGCGGTCTCGAGACTTCAGATCGAGGAGAACTGACATGGCGACCATCGGCACCTTCAAGAAGACCGGCACGAACGAGTTCACCGGCGAAATCGTCACCCTGAGCGTTCAGGCCAAGAACGTCCGCATCGTCCCCGAGACCCGGGCCACCGGCGAGAACGCCCCCAGCCACCGCGTCCTGGTCGGTCGCGCCGAGATCGGCGCCGCCTGGTCCAAGCGCTCCAACGAAGGCCGCGACTATCTTGGTCTCAAGCTGGACGACCCGAGCTTCAACGCCCCGATCTACGCCAACCTGTTCGACGACGAGGACGGCGAAGGCTTCAGCCTCATCTGGTCCCGCCCCAGCCGCCGCAACGGCGACTGAGGCTCTAGCGACGCCCCGTCCGGTCGATTCGGACGGGGTCTTCGTCTCCCAAAGCATCCGAATCAGCTTGCGGCCTGAACTACTCGAACGACCGCAATAGACGCTCTTCAGTCTGGCCCGAGAAGCAGAGAACGACTATTATAGTCGTAGTTCTGGCGTGCGCTGAGGTCCGAGTGGAGGTGATCATGCATGATCACCGCCCGACTGTCGCGGGCCGCACGCGCGCTGCTGGGTTGGACACAGGAGACGCTCGCTGACGAAGCCCGTGTATCACTGACCGCGCTCAAGCGCCTCGAGTCGGAAAGCGACTTGAAGGTCTACGAGAGCACGCGCGATCAGGTGCGCCGGGCATTCGAAGCGCATGGCATCGTCCTTCTGCAGTCCGACCAAGGTGAAGGGGTGATGCTCGTCCATGGCCGAAAAGCCGCCAGCGACATGCGGAAGAGAAGCTAGCGCCGTTCCACGACGGCCAAGCCGCGTTGCGGGCCAACAGCCATACCAGTTGCCGTCGAAGTCGGGCTTGGTTAACGCCATGCTGACACAAAGGGGCTCTGTGATTCCGGGTGGGGCGTCGTGACAAAGGCAGAATTCCTCGAACGGCCGCCCGAGAGCGCGTCGGTCACCGACTATGATCGCGAGCACATGACGCTCTACCTCCGTCTCCTCGATGCCGCGTCGGACGGCGCGGCATGGGAAGAAGCCGTGTCGATCCTGTTCGGCATCGACCCGACCGCCGAGCCGGAGCGCGCGCGCCGCGTCCACGACAGCCATCTCGCCCGCGCCAAGTGGATGAGCCAACACGGCTACCGCGAGCTCGCACACGAGCACCCGCGCCAGTAATGCGGGGGTGATGCCGCGCTGGCATCGCCCGTTTCCGATTCTCCGGCTTCCGCTAGCGCTCGCGTGGCGGAATCCTGCCCAGCGAAGCTGCTGCAGGTTTGCTGGCGGAGGATGCATGACCCCCGACATCTCGCATTGGCGATCATCCGAGCGCTACGAATACGTCGAAGATCTCGTCTCGCCTGAACTCGCCTGGGAATGGCTGCGCCGGAACGAAGACTATCAGCGCGACTTCGAGGCCGCTCAGGTTGAACCGAACGCCGACACCGCAGCGACCGAGGCGACGAGGTCTCGATGGGGGCTGCGATTTCCTGTTGTCGCCTGCCCTCGACGCCAAAGAGGCCGCGCCCATCTGGGCGCCCACCTCGAACACTGGCGTCGTGATGCTGACCGCGCAGCCGGCCATCCTACCGAAGGACGCCACGCCATTCGTCATTGACGCGGAGGCAGCCGGTCAGTCAGACGCGCAAGGCTTCCACTTCCTTCACAACCTCAAAAACGGCGAACGGCTTCAGATCCTGCGCCTCGCCGGCGTGAGCGCAGACGAAGGCGCGGCGGCCGTCATCCCGCTCGGCCCCGACGGGTTCGATCGGCTCGAGGCCGTCGCCCGCCTCCTGAGTTCGCTCCATGGCCGCTCGATCCCTGCCGACACGCGGCTGACACGGCAGCAGCGTCACCGTGCGCGACGGATGTTGCAGGCCGTGGACGGTCGTCTCAGCGGCGCCAGCTACCGCGAGATCGCCGCGACACTGTTCGGCACGCGCGACCTTGCCGATGAACCCTGGAAAACATCCTCGCGCCGGTTCGCGACCATGGAACTTGTGCGCGGCGGCCTCGCCATGATCGCTGGCGGCTATCGACGCCTGCTGAGTCATCGCCGTCGACGCTAGCAGATCTGGTGTGGGGATTTGCTCCCGCCAGCTTCCCACTCCCTCCGCAACTATGCGCTCCGCCAGGGTAGCCGCCAACCGCCGCTGTCCCCCTGCGGCTCTCGCGCAACCTCGGAGGCCCGATCATGTCACCCAATGGCACCGGCGTGCCGCAACGCTTTCTCCGCACGCCCGAAGCGGCCCGCTTCCTCGGTCTCTCGGATCGCACGCTTGAGAAGCACCGGACCTACGGCACCGGTCCCGCCTATCGAAAGCTAGGCGGACGCGTCGTCTACGCGCTCGAGGACCTGAAAGCCTGGGCCGACCGCGGCTTCGTCACCTCGACGTCCGATCCGCGCGGCAGTGTCCTTCCCGCCAAGCGCCATGCTGCCGTCACGCCTGCCTTTGGCGGCGGCCAAGCCCGCTGAGCCGTCCGATATGCCGCCGCGGCAGCGCGCCCTCTCCTCAAGCGAACGATCACGGCTCGATCCGTTCGTCGTCGCCACCGGTGACGCCAGCCCGCGCGATCAGCGCGATCTGATGGAGCGGCCCTTCTTCTCGCTCGCCAAAGTCAAGCGCACCACGCCGATCCTCTACGAAGCCGGCGACGTCCGCGTCGAAGTCTTCGCGGTCCCCGAGCATGGCATGGCGACCATCTGGGACGCGGATATCCTGATCTGGGCCGCAAGCCAGATCGTCGAAGCCGCAAACCTCGGGTTCCAGACCTCACGCTTCCTGCGCTTCACCCCGTATCAGCTCCTGACCGCCATCGGACGCCAGACCGGATCACGCGATTACCGGCTGCTCAAGGGCGCGTTGGCGCGCCTTCAATCGACCGTCATCCACACCACTATCCGTAACGGCGAGCATTGGCGGCGCCAACAATTCTCCTGGATCAACGAGTGGGGGGAATGCACGACGCGTGACGGCCGCGTGGAGGGCATGGAGTTTGTCCTGCCCGACTGGCTCTATCGCGGTGTCATCGACCGCTCGCTCGTCCTCGCCATCGATCCCGCCTATTTCCGGCTGACCGGCGGCATCGAGCGCTGGCTCTATCGGGTCGCCCGCAAACATGCCGGCCGTCAGCCTGCGGGCTGGACCTTCGAAATCGCGCACCTTCACGCCAAATCGGGCAGCCTGGCGCGTGTTTCCGACTTCGCCATCGACATCCGCCGCATCGTCGCCCGCCAGCCGCTGCCCGGCTATCGCTTGGCTCTGGAGCGTGCGGGTCGTCAGGAACGCCTGCACATCCGACCCATCAATTTGTCCACAGGGCCTGTGGATGGCGTTGTGGATGCGATCGGGACTTCGGGCGCAAATGGTATCGGGCTTTCGGGCGCAGCCGTATCGGGACTTCGGGCGCGCGGATCGCAACTAACCCTCTGGCCTGAAACGGCAATTCCGAGCCTTAACTTAGAGTCTAACAAAGATTCTAACTTCTTGTTGGAGCGGGGCGACGGTGGAAAACCACCCCGCGGCCGACGGAGCGCGCGGTCATGATCGTCGCGTTGCTCAACCAGAAAGGCGGCGTCGGCAAGACGACACTCGCGCTCCATCTCGCCGACGAATGGGCCAGACGCGACCAGCGCGTCATGCTCATCGACGCCGATCCGCAGGGTTCCGCACTCGACTGGTCCGAAGCTCGTGCCCGTGAAGGCCTGCCCCGCCGGTTCGCCGTCATCGGACTGGCGCGCGACACCTTGCACCGCGAAGCGCCCGAACTGGCGCGCGGCGCCGATCATGTGGTGATCGATGGTCCCCCGCGGGTCGCCGGCCTCATGCGCTCGGCCCTGCTCGCCGCCGATCTCGTCCTCATCCCAGTTCAGCCGTCGCCCTTCGACGGATGGGCGTCGGCCGAGATGCTGGCACTGCTCCGCGAAGCACGCCTGTTTCGCCCGTCGCTTGTCGCCCGGTTCGTGCTCAACCGCTGTGGCGCGCGCACCATCATCGCACGCGAGACCGCCAAGGCGCTCGCCGAACACGATCCGCCGGTGCTGGCGAGCGCGATCGGCCAACGCGTCGGCTTCGCGGATGCCGCGCAATCCGGCCGCCTGATCTCGGAGCTCGACGGCCAGCGTGCCGGCACGCGCGAGATCGCCGCGCTCTGCGCCGAAGTTGGGAGGCTCGCACCATGACCAGGCGCAGCTTCGCCGCGCGGCCCGGCGACCCGGACACCTGGATCAAGGCCGCCGAAGATCCGCGCGGCCGCAGGGCTGATGCCATCGCCTACACCGCGCGCCTCACGATCGACGTCACGCCGGACCTGCGCGGCCGGATCAAGGTCACCGCGTTCCAGCGCGGCCAAACCGTCGCGGACATGCTGCGAGAGCTCCTCGCGGGCGCGTTTCCAACCGAGGGGGACGCGCCATGAGCGCACCGGCAATTCATGGCGCAGCGGGCGTTCGGCCGTCATCACCTCCGGGTCGGCTCACCGAGGTCGAACTGGTTTGGCGCGAGAAGCAGGTCGAGCACTGGATCCGCTTCGGCCATGCGGTCCACGAACAGATCCTCGACCGGCGGCGCCGCGTCCTCAGCTTCCCCGCCGGGGCTGTCTTCGCCTTCGTCCGCTGGGCATCAAATGGCTTTGGCACCGTCGTCTCGCGCATCGACATCCTGCGCGCCGTCAGCGCGAGCGAAGGCTATCAGACGCTCCCCTCGGTGCGGCCCGGTGGTGAAATCCTGCTGCAAACGAGCGGCTGGCCGAACGTCGAACGCGTGCTGCTTCTGATCGACGCGATCGAAGCGCTCGCCATCGATCCCGCCGAAGCTGCGCCTGACTATTGGCGCCATGTCCATAACCGGCTCGCCGCTGGCGAAGCCCCGCGATCCTACACCCGACAGCAGCACCGCGCCTGGCGCTTGCGACAGAGGGCCGAGCCATGACGCGCGCCGGCTACCTGCTGACGACCACGGGCTGCGCGCTCCTGCTGATCACGCTGGCGATGGTGCACGTTGTACCGCGGCTCGTCTGGAACGCATCGGCCAGCGTCCCGGTCGGCCTCTATGAGATCGGTTCGGCTACGCCGCTTGAGGTCACCGACCTTGTCGCGGTCAATGCACCGGAGCCGCTTGCCGCATTCTTCGCGGACCGGGGTTATCTGCCGCGCGGCGTGCCGCTCTTGAAGCGCGTTGCCGCACTTCCAGGCCAGACGGTCTGCCGTTTGGGTGGCGACATTACCGTCGACGGAATCAGCGTCGGCAATGCGCTCGACCGCGACCGTGTGGGACGCACGCTGCCTATCTGGAAGGGCTGCCACCGGATCGGAGCGAGCGAACTCTTCCTCATGAACATCGGCGTCCGGGACAGCCTGGACGGCCGCTACTTCGGGCCTCTCGCCGTCACCACCGTGATCGGCCGTGCCACCCCTCTCTACACCGACGAAGACGGCGACGGTCGCTTCGTCTGGCGCGCGCCGACGCGGTGACGGCGCCGCCATGACCCGTTCCACCGCATTGCCAAGGAGGTTGCCATGACCCTGATCGGAGAATTCATCCGCACCAAGAGCGGCTATGGCGGCCGCATCCGCACGCTCGCGCTCGATGCAGCTCTGGTGCTCGTCCCGGCGGAGCATTCCGACACGGAGAACGCGCCCGACTATCGCGTTCACCTCGGCGACGATGCCGACGGACCGGAAGTGGGGGCGGGATGGAAGCGCACCGGCGAGAAGGCCGGCGAATATGTGTCATTGCAGCTCGACGATCCGACTTTCGCGCAGCCGATCCGGGCCAACCTCTTCCAGTCGGCCGACGACAAGTCAGCATGGGGCCTCTACTGGAACCGGCCGACCAAGCGCAGCGAGCGGGATTGACCGATGCGCGTCGTCCGTCGCCACCCCGCTGTCGGAGCGAAAGGGGCCGCCTGCCGGCTGCCCTTCCTTCTCCTTTCCGGCCTTGCCTTTGCCGGGGCGATGCCCGCGCCGTCACTGGCGCAGACATCGCCCATCGAGCGACCCGCTGCAGCCTCGTCCTACGCGCAAGCTGTCGCCGAGGCAGCGCAGCGGTTCGGCATTCCCGAGCGCTGGATCTGGGCGGTCATGCGCGTCGAAAGCGGGGGTCGTGTTCGCGCGGTCTCGCCCAAGGGCGCAATGGGACTCATGCAGATCATGCCCGCGACCTGGGCGGATCTGCGGGCGCGCCACGGGCTGGGCGCCGATCCCTTCGACCCGCGCGACAACATCCTCGCCGGTGCAGCCTATCTGCGCGAAATGCACGACCGCTACGGCGCGCCGGGCTTCCTCGCGGCCTACAATGCCGGCCCCGGGCGCTACGATGACTATCTTTCAGCAGGCCGCGCGCTGCCCGCTGAGACCATCGCCTATGTGGCAGCACTCGCGCCGCTGATTGCCAGTGAGCCGCTCGCTGCCGGCGTCGCTGTCGCGACCGTCGACCCGCTTGCCTGGACCCGGTCGCCGTTGTTCGTCGTGCGCTCCGACGGCAGCGATGCTGCAGAACGATCGCAGCCCAACCGTCAAAGGAACGGCGGCCGGACGGCAGATCCGCAGCAGCCCCCGATTGCGAGTTCGACGCAGACGGCAGGCATCTTCGTGACCCGCGTTAGTGATGGGGGGCGCCCGTGACCAGAATCGCACGCTGGCGCGGTTTGGCGGGCTCCCGGAAAGAGGCGGTATGGGAGCGTGGGGACGAAGCAGACACGACCACCAGACGGCGAGATAAAAGCGGCTCGCCACTCTCGTGCAAACCATTGCTTTCGCATGGCTTTTCACGTGCCGGTCGGTCGGGGGCAGTGCCGGTTGCGGCCATTTCCCACGCCAGATCAACGACATCTCCGGCACTGTCCGCCGATCGCTCCGCAGGAGGCCGGCGATGAGCGAGGGGGACAGCGACTTCCGGGTCCGGCCAGGCCGCATCGGTTCGACGCGGGCGCCAAAGCCCAAGAGCTTCATCAATCAGGTCCTGCGCGCCGCCAAGCGGTCTGGGCATGTCAGCACTGGTGGCGCTCCGGGGCGCAAGGCGTCCGGCTATGGCCGTTCGACCTTCGGGCGAGGACGCATCGCGTTCAGCCGCGCGCGGCTCTTCAGCTCATCGCGCCGCGTCGTCGTCAAAGCGCGGATCGCCCGACACCAGGGCCGGGCCTTCCGGTCCGCGCCGCTCCATGCGCACCTCTCCTATCTCAAGCGCGACGGCGTCACGCGCGACGGCGAAAAGGCCGTGATGTTCGATGCTGACAGCGACCGCGCCGATGACGCCGGTTTCGCCGCGCGCTCAAAGGATGACAGGCACCATTTCCGCTTCATCATCTCGCCCGAGGACGCAGGCGAGATGACCGACCTGCGCGCCTTCACGCGCGACCTTGCCCGTCAGATGGAAGCAGACCTCGGCACCCGGCTCGATTGGGTCGCGGTCGATCACTGGAACACCGACAATCCCCATGTCCATCTGCTGGTGCGGGGCGTCGACGCCCAGGGCGCCGACCTCGTGATCTCCCGCGATTACATCAGCCGCGGCTTGCGCTCCCGGGCGGAGGACCTGGTGTCAATCGAACTCGGCCCGAAGCCGGAGCACGAGATCAAGACGGCGTTGGAGCGCGAAATCACGGCCGAGCGCTGGACGCGCCTCGATGTCGAGATCCGCATCGCTGCCGACGAGACCGGCTCCATCGATCTTCGTCCCGATCAAACCGGCGCCGCTGATCTCCAGACCCGCCGGCTCATGATCGGTCGGCTCCAGCACCTGGAGAAGATGGGCCTCGCGTCATCCGCCAGCCCCGGCGAGTGGATGGTCGGGCTCGATGCTGAACGCCACCTTCGCGACCTCGGGCTTCGCGGCGACATCATCAAGACCATGCACCGCGCTTTCGCCGAGCGCGGTGAAGATCGCGGAGTCGCCGACTATGTCATCGAAGGCGGCAGTGGACAGGCGCCGATCATCGGGCGGCTGGTCGATCGCGGCCTGCACGACGAGCTGACGGGCGAAGCCTATGCGGTGATCGACGGCACCGACGGCCGGGCCCACCATGTCCGGTTCCGCGGTGTCGAGGCCTTCGAGCACGCACCCCCGATCGGCGGCATCGTGGAAGTTCGGCGCTTTGGCCGTGCCGATGAGCCGCGCCCGACACTGGTCCTCGCAGCCCGGTCAGACCTCGATCTTAGCCGGCAGATCACGGCGCCGGGAGCCACATGGCTGGACCATCGGCTGGTGGAAGCGGACCCTATGCCGCTGTCGACGGGGGGCTTCGGCCGCGAGGTGCGCGACGCTCTGCAGGCGCGGGCCGAGCATCTCGCAGACCAAGGACTCGGTCGCCGCCAAGGTCAGCGGATCATCCTGCAACGCGACCTCCTCGCCACGCTGCGGCGCCGCGAACTGGATGCGGTCGGGGCGCGCCTCTCCGCCGAGACCGGTCTGGCGCACATGAAGCCGACCGCCGGCGATCAGGTCGCCGGCATCTATCGCCAGCGTCTCGACCTCTCCTCCGGCCGCTTCGCGATGATGGAGAGCATGGGACGCGATGGGGGCCTCGGCTTCCAGCTCGTGCCCTGGTCCCGCGAGATCGAACGCAAGCTCGGCCAGCATGTCGGCGGCGCCGTGAAGGACGGCGGGGGCATCGAATGGGGTCTCGGCCGCAAGCGCGGGCTCGAGCTCTGACCGACAAGGAAGAAAGGACCGCCACCGATGTCCGCGACGAAAATCCTCTGGGGCCAGATCACCACCGTCTTCCTCATCGTGCTGCTCACGAGCTGGGGCGCGACCCAATGGACCGCCTGGCGGCTCGGCTTTCAGGCGCAGCTCGGCACGCCGTGGTTCGAGCTGGCGGGTTGGCCGGTCTACTACCCACCCGCATTCTTCTGGTGGTGGTATTTCTACGACGCCTATGCGCCGCCGATTTTCGTCGAAGGCGCGGTGATCGCCGCCTCCGGCGGCTTCATCTCCATCGCCGTCGCCATCGCAATGTCGGTATGGCGCGCCCGTGAGGCGAAGAACGTCGAGACCTATGGCTCGGCTCGCTGGGCCGAACTCCGGGAGGTGAAGGCAGCGGGCCTACTCGGACCGGACGGCGTCGTCCTCGGCAAGCTCGGCGACGCCTATCTTCGGCACGACGGGCCGGAGCATGTCCTGTGCTTCGCACCGACGCGATCGGGCAAGGGTGTCGGTCTCGTCGTCCCCACGCTCCTCACCTGGCCGGGCTCTGCCATCGTTCACGACATCAAGGGCGAGAACTGGCAGCTGACAGCCGGCTTCCGCGCGAGGCATGGTCGCGTCCTGCTGTTCGATCCCACCAACGCCAAGTCGGCCGCCTACAACCCGCTCCTCGAAGTGCGACGCGGCGAGTGGGAGGTCCGCGACGTGCAGAACGTCGCCGACGTTCTCGTCGATCCTGAAGGTTCGCTCGACAAGCGCAATCATTGGGAGAAAACGAGCCATTCGCTGCTCGTCGGCGCCATCCTGCATATCCTCTACGCCGAAGAGGAGAAGACGCTGGCCGGTGTCGCCGCCTTCCTGTCGGATCCGCGCCGTCCGATCGAAGCCACGCTGAAGGCGATGATGACGACGCCGCATCTCGGAGCCGGCGGCTCCCATCCCGTCGTGGCGTCGACCGCGCGCGAACTCCTCAACAAGAGCGACAACGAGCGCTCGGGCGTCCTGTCCACCGCCATGTCGTTCCTGGGCCTCTATCGCGACCCGGTGGTGGCGGAGGTGACGCGCCGCTGCGACTGGCGGATCGCCGACCTGATCGCCGACGAGAAACCGGCGACGCTCTACCTGGTGGTTCCGCCATCGGACATATCCCGGACGAAGCCGCTCATCCGGCTGGTGCTGAACCAGATCGGCCGGCGCCTGACCGAAGATCTTCATGCGCGAGACCGGCGGCATCGCGTGCTGATGATGCTCGACGAGTTTCCAGCTCTCGGCCGGCTCGACTTCTTCGAGAGCGCACTCGCTTTCATGGCGGGTTACGGCCTGAAGTCGTTCCTCATCGCCCAGTCGCTGAACCAGATCGAGAAGGCCTATGGCCCGAACAATGCGATCCTCGACAACTGCCATGTGCGGGTGAGCTTCGCGACCAATGACGAACGCACCGCCAAGCGCGTGAGCGACGCGCTCGGCACCGCCACCGAGATGAAGGCGATGCGGAACTATGCCGGGCATCGGCTCAGCCCATGGCTCGGTCACCTGATGGTCTCGCGCTCGGAGACGGCGCGGCCGCTCCTCACCCCCGGCGAAGTGATGCAACTGCCAGCGACCGACGAGATCGTCATGGCCGCCGGTGTCCATCCCATCCGAGCCAAGAAGGCCCGCTATTTCGAGGATCGCCGGTTCAAGGAGCGCATCCTGCCGTCGCCGGATCCGACGAAATGCAGGCGTTCGACTCGAAAGGACGCCTGGGCCGAGTTGAAGCCGCAGCGGCCCGACGCAGACCTCGCGGCCCAGCTCGACAAAGCGGAAGACGCAGCCAATGGCGGTCTGCGGCGCGAGCCGGAGCTGCCCGACCATGTCGCGATCGCCAAGGAAACGACCGGACCGGCAGCGGCCGACGAGTTCGCCATCATGCTGGACGATGAGCCCGAGGACGCCGCGCGGCAGCGGCAGGCGCTGCGGCAGCAGATGCGCGGCGTGGCGTGGCAGGTGGCGCTCGATCCCAATGACGGCATCGATCTGTGAGGCAGCCATGCGCGACCGGATGAACGTCTATTTTCCGCCCGAGATGCTGCGCCAGATCGCCGATCTCGCCGACCGCAAGAAGCTCTCCCGCTCTGCAATCGTCGAGGCGGCGGTTGCGTCATTCTTGTCGCCCGATGGCGCGGACAAGTGCGAGGCCGCGTTCGCCCGCCGCCTCGACCGCCTGTCACGCCAGGTTCAGCGCCTCGAGCGCGACCTCGGCATCACCGCGGAAACGCTCGCCCTGTTCGTCCGCTTTTGGCTGACCATCACGCCACCGTTGCCGAACGACGCACAGGCCTCGGCGCAGGCTAAGGGGCGTGAGCGCTATGACGGATTCGTCGAGACACTGGGGCGACGCCTGCAGAAGGGGCAGAGCTTCTTGAGGGAGATTCCGGACGACATCAGCGGCGGGGACACATCAGATGGATAATATAACATTTGGAATAGTTTATGCTGTTCCGCTCAGCTCCCTCACCTCGGTCATTGCTGACGATTCTTCAAACGCCCGAAATCGACATCTTTGTCGAAGTTGAGACTCCAGCGGAGTCGGATAATTCAGCAAGTTTCTGGCCAGGCTGACCTCCTACCGATACTCGATCAGCTCTGGCTGATTTCCGGCTGGCATAAGGGCTCGCCTTCGCTGGGTACTGCCCAGTGCGAAGGAAGTGCAGTCAGGCACCTACGGCCTACAGCGTCTCGGACGGGTCCGCTGACGGGCTAGCGACCGACCCAAACGCTAGGATGGCGTCGAGATGGCGCATGACGTGCTCGAAATCGGAGCCGAGCACCGGCGGACGATCCCCGACCATTTCAGCAAACGCCCGGTGCAGAAGGACCCGCGAACGCGCGTTTGGGGTTCGGTATGCAAACGCGACCTTCTCCGGTGAGTCGACACCCCGACGGATCGCGTAGGCGAAGATTTCGAGCACCGCAGGATTCGCAGCGACCTTTTCCTTGGCCGTCAGCGTTTGGCGGATAACCTCAGCGGCCGCTGCAGCGACCATGTAGAGTTGTCGATTGGCGATCCGATTGATCAGGTCGCGCGTGCGCTTGCAGACACCGATCTTGGCCGCGGGAACGCCAAGTGAGGCCTCGATGCGATCGAAGGGTTCGCCTTTGAGCCACGCAGACAGCGCGGTCTTGAGTAGCGCCATTTCCGCAGCCGTGCTGTCGCCGCCGGTCTTCTTGCCGCGAGTAACAGCCTTGACCGTCTCGACAGCTGATCCAAACAGCAAAGAGTAGCTTGTGCGATCGGCGATCATGAAATCGATTAGCCATTCCATCCAATCGCATACGGTCGAGGGTAACGAGTCGATTTCCGCCTCAACTTTCGCCGCAATGGCCGCTAATGGCTCGACCGCAAGACCCGTGAAGGCGGCGATCTGCATCACGGGCACCGACGTATGTTCAGTGGCCGTGTCAAGCGCGGTCTTCAACGCACCGAGTTTCTCGTCGAAAGCGGCATCCTGCTTGGCTTGCCGCGCCTGGTATCCGGCAAAGGAACGGCTGATCATCTCGACCGCCATTTCGACGGCCGTGTCTTCCGCTTCGCCCGCCCGAAGTCGGCTCAGGAGGTAGCGCACACCCGCACCAGAGAGTTCGCCGGCCTGAATGCGGTCAAGCAACGGAGTCAGCGGATCGTCGATCGTCACGCATTGATCGTTCTCCGGCAGCACCGCCTTAAGCATCTTGAAGGCTTCGCTTTCGGGGGCGGAATTGGCGTCGAATTGCACCACTGGTTCCGGAATCAGGAGCACTGTACCGTTCGCCAGATGGCCGGCGCGTCCGGCACGACCGGCTGCGTTCAATATCTCATGGCCTTCGAGCGGTTTGCGGCCATCTTCATTGTGCCGCATCGTGCCTGCCAAGATTGCGATTTGCGCGGGAAGGTTCATGCCCTGCGCCAGCGTCGGGGTCGCGACGATGACGTTGACGCCTCCGGCCTTCTTGAAGACCGATTCGGCGAGCCGTCGCTCGAGCGGGATCATGTCTCCGTTATGTGGGATTGCAGGCGCAGTTGGGTCGAACAGCGAGCAGCATTCGGCACCGAGTTCAGCCACCGTGTCGACCCAGAGGCTATTTTCGGTTTCAGTGAGAGCGGGTGGAGACGGCAGCTTGCCACGAAGCCGCTTCGCCGTGGTCGGCGCGTGGTCGGCTTGCTGTACGAACATGATGGCCTTCAGTCCAGCAACAGCCGCGTTCTTGGCCAAAGCTGCCCCAACATCATTCGCGTTTGGGCTTGCGCCGCCCGTCCCATGCCCGAGGACGACGGGCACATCGGAAAGCCGCACGAGCCGCATGTCGGTCGGTACGGTTTTAAGCCAGGCATGGTGCAGCCCGAACAATGCATATGCGTCGACATTGAGCGGTGGTGCCTTGTAGGACGCTTTGAGCCGTTTCTTACGCCGGACGATCATGTTTGCGGCATCGACTTGCGCCTTCGGATAGATCACCACGCCGCGTGCCTGCCGGCTCGGCTTCCAGGGATCATGAAAACCGACGCAGGGACGCCCGGTAATCGCGGCAAGCCAATCGGCCACCTCTCCGGCATTCTTCAGCATCGCAGAGAGCAACAGGAGATCGGCGTTTGGTGCGCGTTTGATAGCATGGAGCAAACACAGCATTGCGTCCACGCTACGGGATCCGCCGCCATCGGGGCTCAACAGATGGCATTCATCGAAGACCAACAGGCCAAGATCGCTCATGTCGGTGTCGGTGAAGCTCAGCAGCGCAAGGCATCGCTCGGGAGTCATCACTTCGATCGATTCGAGCTCTGGTCCGCGGATCAGCGCGGTGAGGTCGCCATCGGCCGACACGACGCTGTCTATCAGACTCTCTGGAAAGCTCTCGGCAAGATCATCACGAAGCTGATCGACCAGAGCCAAGGTCGGGACGAGGAAGATGACCTTCTTGCCGGCGGACAAGGTCGAGGCGATCTTCAACTCTGAAAGCGTGGTTTTGCCCGCGCCGGTGGGTAGTACCAGCACCGCTGACTTTCCAACATCCAGAAAATGCGTAGCCAGAGCGGCGCGGTGATTCGGCCAAAGCACTGGTTTGCTCGACGCGCGATGGCGAACCCACAGCTTCCAAGAATTCTCTTCCGCACCCGCGGGCGGTGGGATTCGAGTGACGCCAACGTCCTCAAGTCCGTCTGCGACGTGCATAAGCAACCGCGCCAGATGACGCGGTCCCGCATAGCTGGAGGTAATATTGAGGCCAGTGTCCGGAAGACTCAGCGGACGGGTTGCGAGTTCCACCACTCTGGCGAAGGCAAGCTGAGGGGTTTCGAACGATTGATAGGCGAGCTCGACACGAGGACGATCGAGCAAGCGTGCTACCATTTGCACCAGACCGCTCCAGCACAATCCGTACAACGCCTGCGTCGCCCGTTCATCAAACGGCGCATCGGCCCCAGGCCGCAATCCTGCCAAACGGTTGGCACGCTCGAGGATCGCTTCAAATCGTTCCAAGGCAAGGTCTTCGACGCTTTCTACCAGAGCGCCGCGATGAATATCTTCAAGACGGGGGCCTGCGAGTTCGCGAGCGGCTTCACGCGCGTCAGGGCTCTGCTCAGCGATCAGGAACAGAAGTGGTGCCGATACGCGCGGATCAATGGCCCGCGTGGTCAGGAGTTCATCGCGCTCCTCGAGATCCGGGCGGATACGGGCCAGAAGCTGATAAGCGGTCGCTGCGACGAAGGCGGCGGCCCGGCGTTTGTGATCTTCTGCACCGCGGTCGACAAGCGCTTCGTAGATAGTCGCGATCCGCTCGATACGCGCGAGTTGGGCGAGGTAGTCGGGCTGCTCGGCTAGCGATGCCGCACGCAGCCTGAGGCCGGCCAGTTCGGCGTAGATACCGGTCAGTTCTTGCGGCAGCATCGACGGGTCGACGCCCTCAAGAGCCGGCGCGCTCCGGATCAAGGCTGCGGTTTGCGCGTCAAACATCGAACGTCGAAATCCGCGCCCAGACGCGATCCGCGAAATCAGCAAACCAGGCCCGAACGTCGTCTAGCGGGAGCGTGTTACCGCCGCGCTTGTCCAAAGCCACCTGAAGAGAATCATAGTCCTTGAACAACGCGACGCATTTGGCCGCTGGAAACTGCGATGGCGAAACAGTCAGCGATGCTTCAAACGCCAGCGGGCGCGTCTGAATCAGCGTGTCATATGCCGTCTTGAGCTCGTGTCCATTGAAGCCGTAGTTTTCCAGCAAGGCGAGAACGGCTTGAGCCAGCTGATTATCGCGCTTGCCAGAAATGTACTCACGAAACGACTTCAGCACCTGGCTCTGGAATTTTTGCCGAGCATGGATCGTGCATTTGTACTCGTATACGGTCGCCTTCGTCAGCGTCTTCGTCGCCGGATCGACCGTAATCTTGACGCCATCAGTGCCCTGGTTGGTCGCCTTAAGGTGCGAATTGTCGATCTTTTCATCGCCCGTCTTGCCCTTGCGGGCAGCGACCCAGCAAATGATCTCGAATAAAAGACCATCGCGATGTTCGATACCCTTTTCCGTCGTAGGATGCAGATCTTTGTCGAGCGTCTCTTTCAGCCCGGCCGTGATTTTCGGCGGCGCCAATTGCGTGCCCACAAGGATCAGCGCCGCGTGGAAAGCCTGACCGACCAACACCAGCGCGACAAGCTGCGCGAGATCGTCAGGGGCATCGACGCTCCATTGTTCTCCCTCGCATTGGGGGAGCGCCGCCATAGGATTGAGAGTGATCGGCACGCCTATCCCAGACCTTCAAGTAACGTTCGGTAATCTTGGATGCCATGCTCTCGCATCGCGTCAATGGCTTCGACGCGGGTCCTTCGACCCAATTCGGTATCCGCGACGAAGCGCGTGCCCCTCAGCGCGGCGACATGAGCTGTGTCCAGCCCATGATATTCGGCGCCGGCAACGACGGTCGCGAGGTACCAATCGAAAGGCCGTTGTGTGTGGTCCAATGAAGTGCCCAGATAGCTGCTCGTCGGAACAGTGACTCCTTCGACGGCGAAAGCGTCGTCGCGCCGGTAGCCAGATCCTACCCCCTCGTACCGGTCCAACAGCTCTCGTTCGGCCAGATCAATCTCGAAAATGACCCCGGGCACGGCGGAATTCGGCTCGGCAACCAGTGTCGCTTTGCCCGAGCCGTCTTTACTCGCCTTCGAGAACGCAAGACTCCAGGCGCGCGCAACTCCCGTCCCGACGACCTTCGCCGACGGGCAGCGGCCAAGCAGTCGTGCCGGCAACATGTTGGAGCCATACGCGAAGTAGAGAAATGTCATTGGCCATTGCTCCCTTCGACATTCCCGCCATCGCGCAGTTGGTTGGCCGAGCGGACGGGTTCCGCCACCGTCAATGCGCAGCGCTCCGCTCGTTCGCGGACCATCGCGGCAAGGCTTTCGATGGCCGTCCGATAGAAGCCAGGGCGCACCAACTCGGCGGCAACCTCGCCTGTTCGCGCAATCACGCCTTTGCTGATCTCCGCAACCCGTCTTCGTATCAGGGGCACGCCGAGTCCCGCGTCCGCCGCAAATGCTGCCCATCCCTTCGCGTCCAGTTCGGCGAGCGTGGCGCGTTTCCCGATCTTCATGGCGAATTTCGGCGAGAGATCGGGATAGGCAACGGTCGCAAGCAAATCATACAGCGGGGCGAGGCGTGGGCCTTCGGCGTCGTAGAGGATCGAGAAATTCTTGCCGTGTGCGTCGGCGTTCCCGGCGATCACATTGAAGATCACCGCATCGAGAAGCTTCAGCACGTCGACGGCGGGCCTGGCGGCGACGCGGCGGAGCAGCGCGAAGCAATCCTTGAAGGTCGGGCCGCCCTCGCTGGCGTATTTGGTTTCCGGCGGCACGCCGAGCGCCTGGCAGAAATCCTCCTGGTGGATCCGGCGCACAATGCCATCGGCGCCGATAGCGCGGTCATAGCGATGGACCAGCAGAAACGTTCGATCCTGAACGGTGCGCGCTTCTGCCTGCCCGACATCGAGACCGATTGCGGCAGCAAGGCGCATCACGAACGCTTCGTTCTCGGTCGTGGCCGCGAAACGCGATATCGGCGGCTTGAGAATATGCGTCGTGGCCTGGCCCGGCGCAGGCAACGCCACCGCTTCATCCAGCAGAACCACCGGCACCTTCGATTGCGCGCCGGCGAGCGAGAGGCGCAATCCTTCCTCGCCCGCGAGCAGCGGGCGGACGGGCAGCGCGTCCAGCACCCGGATCAGGCCTGCATCGTCAAGCGGGGTTGGCCGTTGATCGGGGGCAAGAGTAGCCGGTACTTCGCCGGGCGGCAGAAGTTGGAGCGCGCCCGCGACATCGCCGCCGAGACGATCGAGAAGGGCGAAATCATTGGCGCGCGACACGCCGAGTGCCTGAGCCGCCGCGTCGCGCTGGCCTTCCTCCGGCAGGAGGCCACCGAAGAACGGGCGGCACTCGCGGCGAGTGAACGGTTCCGCCCGCTTTGGCAGCGAAGCGGACAAGGGCTGCGCCGCCTCATCGTCAAGCCAATCCGGCGCATAGGCGAAGCCGAGTTCACCATGCTGGTCCTGCGTCAACTGGCCCACCAGGCGCCCGTCCCACCAGATATCGAGGGTGCGCGTCATCCCTTCCGCGCTCCTTTGGTGTCGGACGGCGGCGTGATATCGAGCGAACATCCGAGCGCAGACAGGACCTGAAGCGTCTTGCCGATCTGTGCGGTCGGCTTGCCCGCTTCGAGATCGACGATGAAACGCAAGCCGACGCCCGCTGCACCCGCAAGCTCGTCCTGCCGCAGGCCAGCGGCTTTGCGGGTGGTTCGGACGATGTCGCCTATCTCGGCGGTGGTGAGGTTGCGTCTGGCCATGATCTTTACCGAACGGGAAAGTATCATGGATTCCTGGAGAATGTCCATCAGAATTTCCCGCTCGGGAAAGCCTGCGTCTCGGGGTAGCTCCCGGGCTTGAATTGTTCCCGCTCGGGAAAACGTGCCGATCGAGAGCCTCAGACGCTGCCGTGGCTCGACGCCAGTCCGCCGATCCCCTGTCTTTCTTCGCCACAGTACGATGACCCCCTGAGCGTTGTTGCAACGCCTCAATTCCTGCCTTTCTTACTCATCCCCGATCCAGGGCCGCGCGTCGCGCGGGCCCGCAAGCGAACGGGGACGACGTGGCGGTCAACCATCAGCAATCGGAAGCAGCCTCACGCGGCGCACGCATGTTGCGCACCGCGTTGGGGCCTGCGATTGCCCGATTCTTGGAAGACCCTGCAGTCGTCGAGGTCATGCTCAACCCGGATGGGCGGCTCTGGGTCGATCGGCTCTCTGACGGCCTCTCCGATACGGGAGAGCGACTTTCCGCGGCCGATGGCGAACGCATCGTCCGCCTCGTCGCCCATCATGTCGGCGCCGAGGTGCATGACCGTCGGCCGCGCGTCTCGGCCGAGCTGCCCGAAACCGGCGAGCGCTTCGAGGGCCTGCTGCCGCCGGTCGTGACGGCTCCGGTCTTCGCGATCCGCAAGCCCGCAGTCGCCGTCTTCACGCTCGACGACTATATCGCCGCCGGCATCATGACGGCAGACCAGGCCGCCATTCTCCGGCAGGCGGTCGCATCGCGCGCCAACATCCTCGTGGCCGGCGGAACCAGCACCGGCAAGACCACCCTGACCAATGCTCTGCTGGCCGAGGTCGCGAAGACGACCGACCGCGTCATCGTCATCGAAGACACACGCGAGCTGCAATGCCGGGCGCAGAACGTCGTCGCCATGCGCACCAAGGACGGCGTCGCGACGCTGTCCGACCTGGTGCGCTCGTCGCTGCGGCTGCGGCCGGATCGGATCCCGATCGGCGAGGTGCGTGGGTCAGAGGCGCTCGATCTCCTGAAGGCCTGGGGCACCGGCCATCCCGGCGGGATCGGCACGATTCACGCGGGCACTGCGCTCGGCGCGCTACGCCGCCTTGAACAGCTAATCCAGGAAGCCGTCGTCACCGTCCCCCGGGCACTGATCGCCGAGACCATCGACCTCGTCGCCGTTCTCTCCGGCCGCGGTGCCGCGCGGCGCCTCGCCGAACTCGCCCGCGTCGACGGGCTCGCAGCGGACACCGACTACCGCCTTTCCCCTGCAACCCAGCCTCCAGCCCCACAAGGAGATCCCGCATGATCCGACACATCGCGCGCGGCCATCAGCGCCTCGCGACCGCCGCCACCGCGCTGACTCTGAGCTTCCTTCTGGCGCCCGCCGCCCACGCATCCGGCTCCTCCATGCCTTGGGAAGCGCCGCTGCAGTCCATCCTCCAGTCGATAGAGGGTCCGGTCGCCAAGATCATCGCGGTCATCATCATCATCGTCACCGGTCTGACGCTGGCGTTCGGCGACACGAGCGGGGGATTTCGCCGCCTTATCCAGATCGTCTTCGGCCTATCGATCGCCTTCGCGGCGTCCAGTTTCTTCCTGTCGTTCTTCTCGTTCGGCGGCGGGGCGCTCGTCTGATGGCGGGCCTCCTGCATCATCCCGATGAGGTCGCGGGCTTTTCGGTTCCTGTCCACCGCGCGCTGACCGAACATATCCTGCTGGGCGGCGCACCACGCAGCATCGCCATCATGAACGGCACACTCGCCGGCGCCGTCGGTCTCGGCTTGCGGCTGTGGCTAGTCGGTCTCCTCATCTGGGCGATCGGCCATTTCGCCGCCGTCTGGGCGGCGAAGCGCGATCCGCTCTTCGCGGAGGTGGGCCGCCGGCATTTGCGCATTCCGGGTCATTTCGCGGTCTGAGGCGCGGCCATGATGAACCTCGCCGAATATCGCCGCGCCGCGACCCGCCTCGCTGATTTCCTGCCCTGGGCGGCGCTGGTCGGCGAAGGGGTCGTGCTCAACAAGGATGGCAGCTTCCAGCGCACCGCGCGTTTTCGTGGTCCCGATCTCGACTCTGCTGTGGCCGCCGAACTGGTCGCCGTCGCCGGTCGCCTCAACAACGCCTTCCGACGTCTGGGCTCGGGCTGGGCGATCTTTGTAGAAGCGCAGCGTCACGAGGCCGCCTCCTATCCGGCAAGCCGCTTCGCCGATGCCGCCTCCGCCCTCGTCGATGCCGAGCGCAAGGCCGACTTCGAGGAAGCCGGCGCGCATTACGAGTCGAGCTACTTCCTGACCTTCCTCTATCTCCCGCCCGCCGAGGACGCCGCACGGGCCGAGACCTGGCTCTACGAGGGCCGCCAACAATCCGGCGTCGATCCCCATGAAGCCCTCGCGGCTTTCATTGACCGCACCAACCGGGTCCTCCAGCTCGTCGAAGGGTTCATGCCGGAATGCCGGTGGCTCGATGACGCCGACACCCTGACCTACCTGCACGCGACAGTGTCCACGAAGCGCCACCGCGTGCGCGTTCCGGAACCGCCGATCTACCTCGATGCGCTTCTCGCCGATGAGCCGCTGACCGGCGGCCTCGAGCCGCGGCTCGGCTCCGCGCACGTGCGCGTACTGACGATCAACGGCTTTCCGACGGCAACGACGCCTGGAATTCTCGACGATCTCAACCGGCTCGCCTTTCCCTATCGCTGGTCCACGCGGGCGATCCTTCTCGACAAGACGGACGCCACCAAGCTGCTGACGCGCATCCGGCGGCAGTGGTTCGCCAAGCGCAAGTCGATCGCCGCGATCCTGAAGGAGGTGATGACCAACGAGGCATCCGCGCTCGTCGATACGGACGCTGCGAACAAGGCCGCCGATGCCGACATGGCCTTGCAAGAGCTAGGAGCCGACTATGCCGGTCAGGCCTATGTGACCGCCACCGTCACCGTCTGGGATGCCGATCCGCGCACCGCCGACGAGAAGCTGCGCCTCGTGGAAAAGGTCATCCAGGGCCGCGACTTCACCGCAATCTCCGAGACGATCAACGCCGTCGATGCCTGGCTCGGTTCGCTGCCCGGCCATGTCTACGCCAACGTCCGGCAGCCACCGATCTCAACCCTGAACCTCGCCCACATGATTCCGCTCTCGGCGGTCTGGGCCGGGCCGGAACGGGACGAGCATTTCGGTGCGCCGCCGCTGCTTTACGGCAAGACCGAAGGCAGCACGCCGTTTCGCTTTTCGCTGCATGTCGGCGACGTCGGCCACACGCTGGTCGTCGGGCCGACCGGCGCTGGCAAGTCCGTGCTGCTCGCGCTCATCGCGCTTCAATTTCGGCGCTATCCGGATGCACAAGTCTTCGCCTTCGACTTCGGCGGCTCGATCCGGGCGGTCGCGCTGGCGATGGGGGGCGACTGGCACGACCTCGGCGGCAGCCTGACGGACGGCGCCGCGTCGTCGGTGTCCCTTCAGCCGCTCGCGCGCGTTCACGAGACCCACGAGCGCGCATGGGCAGCCGACTGGATCGCCGCCATCCTTGCCCGCGAGGGCGTCACGATCACGCCGGAGGTGAAAGAACATCTCTGGACAGCGCTGACTTCGCTGGCGTCTGCGCCGCTCCCCGAGCGCACCCTGACAGGCCTTGCCGTCCTCCTTCAGTCGAACGATCTGAAGCAGGCGCTGAGACCCTATTGTGTTGGCGGTGCCTACGGACGGCTGCTGGACGCCGAAGGCGAGCAGCTAGGGGAAGCTGCGGTCCAGGCCTTTGAAACCGAAGGGCTGATCGGCGGCGGCGCGGCGCCGGCCGTCCTTGCGTATCTCTTCCATCGGATCGGCGACCGTCTGGATGGACGGCCAACGCTCCTGATCGTCGACGAAGGCTGGCTCGCGCTCGACGATGACGGCTTCGCGGCGCAACTGCGCGAATGGCTGAAGACGCTGCGCAAGAAGAACGCGTCCGTCGTCTTCGCCACGCAATCGCTTGCCGACATCGACGGCAGCGCCATCGCGCCGGCCATCATCGAAAGCTGCCAGACGCGCCTGCTGCTGCCGAACGAACGCGCGATCGAGCCCCAGATCACCACGATCTATCGACGCTTCGGCTTGAACGACCGCCAGATCGAGATCCTCAGCCGGGCCACGCCCAAGCGCGACTATTATTGCCAGTCGCGACGCGGCAACCGGCTGTTCGAGCTGGGGCTCTCCGAAGTCGCCCTCGCGCTTTGTGCGGCATCCTCGAAAGCTGATCAGGCCGCCATCGAGGCGATCCTCGCCGAGCATGGCCGCGACGGCTTCCTGCCGGCCTGGCTGCGCGCCCGCGATGTCGGATGGGCCGCCGACCTCATCCCCGATCTCACCAACCTGGAGCCCAAGCCATGATGATCCGACGCTCTCGCGCGGCGCTGTTCGCCGCAACCATCCTGTCGATGCCCGTCGCCTTCTCACCGGTCTTTGTCACTCCGGCAGCGGCGCAGTGGGTCGTCTATGATCCGACCAACTATGTCCAGAATGTCCTATCGGCCGCGCGGGCGCTCGAGCAAATCAACAACCAGATCCAAAGCCTTCAGAACGAAGCGCAGATGCTGATCAACCAGGCCCGTAACCTCGCGAGCCTGCCCTATTCCTCGCTTCAGCAACTCCAGCAATCGGTGCAGCGCACGCAAGCGCTTCTGGGTCAGGCACAGCGCATCGCCTTCGACGTGCAGCAGATCGACCAAGCCTTTCAGAGCCAGTACGGCAACATCTCGCTGTCGACTTCGGATCAGCGGCTCATCTCCGATGCCCGATCGCGGTGGCAAAACACGGTCGGCGGCCTTCAGGACGCACTCCGCGTGCAGGCCGGTGTCGTCGGCAACATCGACACCAACCGCGCCGAGATGGCGGCTCTGGTCGGGCAGAGCCAGGGCGCGACCGGCGCGCTTCAGGCGACCCAAGCAGGCAACCAGCTGCTCGCATTGCAGGCGCAGCAACTCGCAGACCTGGTCGCGGTCGTCGCCGCCAACGGCCGAGCGCAGGCGCTTGTCGATGCCGAGCGCGCCGCAGCCGCCGAACAAGGCCGTGAACAGCGCCGCCGGTTCCTGACGCCCGGCTCCGGCTATCAGCCCGGCAACGCCCGGATGTTCCCGAACGGCAACTGAGGACAGCAGGATGGACGGCAAGACGCTGGCCCGCGTGGGCGCAATCATCTTCGTCTCTGTTGCGATCACGGCAACGGCGATCGAGATGAGCCGGAAGGAGGAAAGGCCAGCAATTCGGCCGACGCCCGTGCTTGAGGAGGCGGCGGACCCGCTGCGCGAGGGCCAGCGTCGCTGCCAGCAGATGGGGGAAGCCGCGGCTCGGGACAGCGAGTGTCTGCGCATCTGGGCCGAAACCCGCGACCGTTTCCTTGGCACCCGCACCGCGCCGCAGCGCGCCGACGAAGGGCGGTGAGCCATGGGCGGCAGCGGCGTCATCGACAATTTCCTCGGGGTCTTCACCTCCTACATCGACAGCGGGTTCGGCCTGCTCGGCGGCGAGGTGGCGTTTATCGCGACGACGCTGATCGTCATAGACGTCACGCTGGCCGCCCTGTTCTGGAGCTGGGGCGCGGACGACGACATCATCGCACGCCTTGTGAAGAAGACGCTGTTTGTGGGCGTCTTTGCCTACATCATCGGCAACTGGAACAACCTCGCGCGGATCGTCTTCGAAAGCTTCGCCGGCCTCGGCCTCCAGGCCTCCGGCACGGGCTTTTCCATCCAGGACCTGATGCGGCCGGGCCGGGTCGCGCAGACGGGCCTCGATGCGGCGAGGCCGCTGCTCGAATCCATCTCGAATCTGATGGGCTGGATCGCCTTCTTCGAAAACTTCATCCAGATCGCCTGCTTGCTCTTCGCCTGGGCGCTGGTGCTGCTCGCCTTCTTCATCCTCGCCATCCAGCTCTTCATCACGCTGATCGAATTCAAGCTGACCACGTTGGCTGGCTTTGTCCTGATCCCGTTCGGCCTGTTCGGGAAGACCGCCTTCATGGCCGAGCGCGTGCTGGGCAACGTCATCTCGTCAGGGATCAAGGTACTGGTGCTCGCCGTCATCATCGGCATCGGCTCGACTCTGTTCAGTCAGTTCACGGCAGGTTTCGGCGGTCAGCCACCGACTATCGACGACGCGATGGCCGTCGTATTGGCGGCGTTGTCCCTTCTCGGTCTCGGCATCTTCGGTCCCGGTATCGCCAACGGCATTGTTTCCGGCGGCCCGCAACTCGGCGCAGGTTCCGCCATCGGCACTGGCCTCGTCGCGGGCGGCGCAGCCATGGCTGCTGGCGGCGCGGCCGGGCTCGCCCTGCGCGGTGGCGCCAGCGCCATTTCCGGCGGCGCCGCTGCCGTGCGCGGTGGAGCCACTGCGGCGGGTGCCGCCTCCGCTGCCTACAGTCTCGGCTCACTCGGCCAGTCGGGCGCCACCGGCGTGGCGTCGGGCCTCGGCGGTGTCGCACGAGCGGCCGGCGGCGCAGCAGCATCTCCGCTGCGCCGGGCCGCGCAAAGCGTTCGCTCCAGCTTCGCCGACGGCGTCAAAAGCGGTTTCGGAGCCACCGGCGGCTCTTCGAGCATGGGAACGGTTGCGAATGATGCCGCACCGGCTGCCACAGGCTCTGCCGCCAGCCCGCCGGCTTGGGCGCAGCGCATGCGGCGTGGGCAGACCATGAGCCACGGCGTCACGCTCGCGGCACACGCGATCCGCTCGGGCGACAGCCATGGCGGCGGCTCTTCCATCAATCTCTCCGGAGGCGACCGCACATGAGCTTCTTCAAGCGACCCGCAACACACTATGGAAAGACGCCGGAGCCCGAGACGCCCTATCAGCGCGCGGCGCAGATCTGGGACGATCGGATCGGCTCAGCGCGTGTCCAGGCCCGAAACTGGCGGCTCATGGCCTTCGGCTGCCTGATCCTCTCTGCCGGCTTCGCCGCCGCGCTGGTCTGGCAGTCGGCGCGCGGGACCATCGTCCCGTGGGTGGTGCAGGTCGACAATCTCGGCCAGGCGCAGGCGGTCGCGCCGGCGCAGGCCGACTACCGCCCCACCGACCCGCAGGTGGCCTGGCATCTGGCTCGATTCATTGAGCAGGTCCGCTCGATCCCGGCCGACGCCATCGTCGTGCGGCAGAATTGGCTGCGCGCCTACGAGTTCACGACCGATCGCGGCGCGGCTGCCCTCAATGACTTCGCCCGCGCCAACGATCCGTTCACCCGCGTCGGCAAGCAGCAGGTGTCAATCGAAGTGTCGAGCGTGATCCGCGCGTCGCCTGACAGCTTTCGCGTTGCCTGGACCGAACGCCAGTACGAGAACGGCCAGCTCTCCACGACACAGCGCTGGACAGCCATCCTGACCATCGTGATCCAGCCCCCGCGCGACACCGAGCGGCTGCGGGCCAATCCGCTTGGGATCTACGTCAACGCTATCAACTGGTCGCGGGAGATGGGGCAATGAGAGATCATCTCCGTCGACCCGCTCGTTATGGCTTCCGTACATCCGGCTCTGCGCTTTTGCTGATTTCCGGATTGGCGCTCGCCGGCTGCGCGACCAACCGGCCGCCACAGATTAGCTACGACGCTGAGGTGCCGCCGCTTCCCCCTTTGCCGGCCGCCGTCACCGAGGCGCCACCAAGGCCGCTTCACACACCGCCGGCCTGGACACCCGCGCGCGGTGGCGCTGCCGCGGGGTCGCCGACGGGTCGTGTCGAGAATGCCAATGCCGCCGCGCGGGTCGAGCCACGCCGCGAGGGCTATTACAACTCGATCCAGATCTATCCCTGGAGCGAGGGCGCGCTCTATCAGGTCTATGCCGCTCCCGGGCAGATCACCAACATCGCTCTGGAGCCAGGCGAAAGCCTGACCGGCGCCGGCCCAATCGCTGCGGGCGATACGGCGCGCTGGATCATCGGCGACACCGAGAGCGGATCCGGCATCACCCGTCGCGTCCATGTTCTTGTGAAGCCGACACGGCCGGACATCACGACGAATCTGGTCATCACCACCGACCGGCGCATCTACATGATCGAGCTGCGCTCGGGCGAACGCCCCTATATGCCCGCCGTCGCCTGGGCCTATCCGCAACCGCCCGCCTCGCAGAGACAGGCAGTGCCCGCTACGCCAGTGATCCCAGCCGTTGCGGCACGGAACTATCGCTACGGCCTCACGGGCGACACGCCGCCGTGGCGGCCGCTTTCGGTCTACGACGACGGGCGCCGCGTCTATGTCGAGTTCCCGCGCGGGATCGTTCAGGGCGAGATGCCGCCGCTCTTCGTCATCGGCGCCGATGGCGAACCGCAGATCGCCAACAGCCGGATCCACCAGAACATCCTGATCGTCGACCGCCTGTTCGGCGCCGCCGAGCTCCGTCTCGGCAGTGGCGAGCGCCAACAGACGGTCCGGATCGTTCGCACCGATGGGAGGCCCGCGTCATGAGCGATCGCGATACGCAGGGCGAAGTCGACGCACCGCTGGTCGGCACACACTCCGGCGACGCCACTGCGCCCATGCGCCTGCGCGCCGAACCGCCCCAGGTCACCCGACTCTCGCGCAAGGTCCTGGGAGGCATAAGTCTCGTTGCCGCCCTCGGGGTCGGTGGCGCGCTCATCTATGCGCTTCAGACACGCAATATCGGCCCGGGCAGTGAGGAGCTTTACTCAACGCAGAACCGGCGAACCGCGGACGGGCTTGCCGGCCTGCCACGCGACTACACCGGTCCGATGCTCGGGCCTCCGCTGCCCGGGGATCTCGGACGCCCCATCCTTGACGCGCAGAACCGCGGCCAGCCTGTCACACCGCCGATGGCGGCAGCGCCCGCCGTCGATCCGGTCGAGCAGCGCAGGCGCGCGGAGGAAGAAGCGGCCCGAACAAGCCGCGTCTTCTTCCAGACCGAGGCGCGCGTCGCAGCTCCGATTGGCACAGTTGGCGGACCGGGCAACCCGAGTCCGAATGGGCTGGGTCTTCCGGGCCAGCCAGGTGCACTCACGGCACAGGATCGCCAGCTCGCATTCCTGAATGCGGGCGTGGACCGCCGCACGGTCTCGCCAGATCGCGTGATGGGTCCGGCATCGCCCTATGTCCTCCAGACCGGCGCCGTCATCCCCGCGGCGCTGATCACCGGCATCCGGTCTGACCTGCCGGGCCAGATCACCGCGCTGGTGACGGAGCATGTCTACGACAGCCCAACCGGGCGCATCCTGCTTGTGCCGCAGGGCACGCGACTGATCGGCGAGTACAGCAACGACGTCGGCTTCGGTCAGCGCCGGGTGCTGCTCGTTTGGAAGCGGCTCATCCTCCCGAACGGCCGTTCGATCGTCCTGGAACGTCAGCCCGGAGCCGACGCACAGGGTTATGCGGGGCTTCAAGATGGCGTCGATTATCACTGGTGGGATCTCGCCAAGGCAGCCGGCCTTTCGACCCTGTTATCCGTCGGCGCCGAACTGGCCGTCGACGATCAGGATCGGCTGCTCCGGGCGATCCGGAACGGTGCGCAGGACACGATCAACGACGCCGGCCAGCAGATCATCCGACGGCAGCTCAATGTCGCGCCGACCCTCACAATCCGGCCGGGATTTCCCGTGCGCGTCATCGTCACCCGCGACCTCGTGCTCGAACCTTATGGAGGGTTCTGATGACCAAGCTGAAGCTCGGCCCGATCGTCGACGACAAGCCGGTGAAGGTGACGATTGAACTCCCTGCACCCCTGCATCGCGACCTCGTCGCCTACGCGGCAGCCCTCGGCCGCGAACAAGGCCAGACCATCGGCGACCCATTGAGGCTGATCGTACCCATGCTCGAGCGCTTCATTTCAACCGATCGGGGGTTCGCCCGCGCGCGCCGCGATGGTGGTCAGCGTGCGGCACGCGCCGATGCTCAGGGCGCATGAGCCGTTGCCGAGCGAACCAAGCGTTATCTCGCTCGGAGAAAGACTTTGCCAGCGCCAGCAGGCGCTCGAGATTCCGATGGAGCGCCCCTCGCTGGTGGACAGCACCATAGCGGAGAACGGCGTCCTCAATCAGGCGAAAAACAATGCCTGGTAGTCCGTGACGGACATGCGCGCTGCCTGCGATGGTGACGCCATCCCCATGCGCGACGATCTGCATCAGCGATTCCCGCGTGACTGACAATTGCTCGATCTGGAGGTCCCCGGGCGACGTCTGGAGGTGTCGCATCAGGTAATTCTTCGCGAAGTCGCCGGTCGGCAAATCGGTCACCACAAAATGCCGATGCCGCAAGTCATCCCACCGGAGCGCCTTCTGATCGGCGAGTGGGTCGCCGTCCGGCATTGCCACGTAAACAGGCTCAGCCCACAGATGCGTCACGTCAAAGCCCTTCGCGGGCAATGCTTCGGCGACGATACCAACATCAAGCTGCCCCCGCCGTACGGCCGCGATCAGTTCGGGACAGCTGCCCTCGCTGAACCGCAGCTTGACCCCCGGGCGGTCACCCCGAAAGGCCCCGAAGAGCTCCGACAGGAAGCCCATAGTCAGAGGCCCGAACACGCCGATCCGAAGATGCCGCCCTCTGTTTGCCACCGTTCTTGCGCCGTCGAGCGCCGATCCGATCTGGCGAGCCCCAGGGGCCGCCTGATTCAGGAATTGTTTGCCGATGTCCGTCAGGTCGACGCCGGCAGGGTGACGGCGGAACAGCTGAGCGCCGATCTCATCCTCGACATCGCGGATGCGGCGGCTGATAGCTGACTGTTCGACGCCGAGATCTTTTGCCGCGCGCCGGAAGCTGCCGCTTTCCGCAGCGGCGATGATGTAACGCACGTGGCGTAGCTCGATCTTCGATCTCGGCACGATGGTTCCCCATGATGCAAAGGTCTTTGCAATGTAGCCCCGTCAGCCCCCGAGAACTGTTCCAATCAGATTATGGGTCTTCTCCGTCTCCTCGCTACCGCCGCCCACGAAATCCTTAAGTGTCACACGGTCGACTTTTGCTACGTCGCTTGCGGACTTCCGGATCGCATCTCGCCGGGGCAAACAGTAAATGGTGCGTGATCTGAACAGCGCAATTACGGCGCGCAACGCGTGCGGCGAGTCGTGCAGATTCTGTGGGCTGACGGATATCCGGCTGCCCTGCAAAGACTGAAATTGACCCGCCGATTTCTACGCCAGAGCACGAAATTGCCGCACGCCACGCGGAAGGGACTTCCGGTATCGGCACCTATCGTTCTCAATCGCCAGCGCCAGCCGCGAAGGAGATTGAGAATGGGTCAGAGTGAGCCTCTGGAAATCAGGAAGACCATCAGGCGGCACCAACTGCGAGAGATGGTGCCCTTGGCCGACAGCACGATCTACGAGATGGAGCAGCGCGGCGACTTTCCGCGGCGTTTCGCGCTGTCGCCGCGCTGCATCGTCTGGGATCTTGCGGAGGTCCAGGCCTGGTTGCTGGCACGGCGCGCGAAGCCGATTGCCCGCGCTCAGCATCCCGATGTGACCAAACGCCATTCCCGGCCGGTCAAAGGGCAGGATCGAGCGCGATAGGCGGCATGACTGTCGGCAACAGCGTCGGAACATACTTCCGGCCCTCGACCCAGGCATCGACGGTGTCAGCCCATTCCTGCATCATGTGGCGACGCTGAACTTCGTACTCGGCCTTGTTATAGACGCCGCGCGATGAACGACCATCCTCGTGCGCCAGGCACTTCTCGATCCAGTCGCGGTTGAAGCCCAGCTCGTTGAGCAGCGTCGACCCCGTGCGCCGAAGGTCATGGACGGTGAACGGCTCCAGCGGCAGCCCCTCCTTCTTGGCCTGTTCGACGACAGCGTAGGTGACCCGGTTGAAGGTCGCGCGCGACATCGGCGCGTCCGCATCGTAGCGGGACGGCAGCAGATACCGGGAATTGCCGGCGCAGGTCTTGAGCGCAATCATGATGTCGAGGGTCTGCCGGCACAGGTAGACGTTGTGCGGCTTCGATCGCTTCATGCGCTCCTTCGGGATCGTCCAGACGGCGTTTTCGAAATCGACCTCATCCCAGACCGCGTCCTGCAGCTCGCTCTTCCGGACCATGGTGAGGAGGTAGAGTTTCATGCCGAGACGGATCGTCGGCAGGGTCGCGACATGCTCGAGCTGCTTGAGCATGATGCGGATCTCGGTCGGCGAAAGCGCCCGGTCCTTGGGCGTGAAGGTGGCGATCGAAGCAGGACCGACATCATCGGCCGGGTTCGCGACCTTCTCGCCATGGAGAATGGCGAAGGCGTAGATCTGCTTCAGGATATCCCGCACATGGATGGCTGTCGCCGGCGCGCCCCGTTCCACGATCTTGGCGCAGTGAGCGCGCAGGTCATCAGGCGTTATCTCGGTCAACAACCGGTTCCGCCAGACGGGCTTGAGTTCGCGCTCGAAGATGGCGCGGCGCATGGCGCGCGTGCTGTCCGCCATGGGCGCGCCCGTCAGCCACTTTTCGCCGAACTCGCCGAAGCTCTTAGCCTCCTTGATCCGGCGCTTATCCCGCTGCTTCTCGATGGCGGGGGACCGCCCCTCGGCGATCATCCGTTTCGCGTCCAGACATAGTTCGCGCGCCCTGGCGAGCGAGATCCCATCTCGGGCGTACTTGCCCAGATGGACGGTCTCGCGCCTGCCATTCAGCCGGTAGTCGAGCCTGAACGAGATGCCGCCTGTGGGTGCGACGCGCACATACATGCCGTCACGATCAGTCACCTTGTACATTTTGGCTTTTGGTTTCAGACACTTGAGTGCCGCATCCGTCAACATTCTGGGCCTCCTCGCGCAAAAAGACCGTCACGCGGTTTTTGGAGGCTTTCGACGAACTTTTCCATTTATTTTCAGCGTGTTAGGCTGAAAAAAGTACCGTCAAGAGCCTCTGTCGCTCTGACGGTACTTTCGATTTTCAGGATGATCAACGGGGGCGCGGTCCGTCAGCGGGCACGACAGACGCGTTCCATGCCCACCGATAGCTCTCGATAGGTCTAGGCAGAATTATTTTTGTTTTTCAGGTGGTTATGTCGTATTCTAGCGTAGTTTCGGATACCCTCGGATGGGCAAAAATTATTCCCACTCAATCGTCCCCGGCGGCTTGCTCGTGATGTCATAGGTCACGCGATTGATCCCGCGCACCTCATTCACAATCCGCGCTGCCACACGATTGAGGAAACCCATATCAAACGGATAGACATCCGCCGTCATGCCATCCGTGCTGGTCACGGCACGTAATGCACAAGCCTGATCATAACTCCGCCCATCACCCATCACACCCACGGTGCGCACGGGCAGCAATACGGCGAAGGCCTGCCAGATCGCGTCATACAGGCCGGCATTGCGGATTTCTTCCAGGAACACGCTATCCACACGACGCAGCAGATCAGCCTTTTCGCGCGTCACCTCACCCGGGATGCGAATGGCCAGACCCGGCCCCGGGAAGGGATGGCGGCCCACGATTTCTTCCGGAATGCCGAGCTCGCGCCCCAGCGCGCGCACCTCATCCTTGAACAGATCGCGCAGCGGCTCCACCAGCTGCATGCGCATATGCGCGGGCAGGCCGCCGACATTGTGGTGCGATTTGATCGTGACAGATGGCCCACCGGTCGCCGAGACACTTTCAATCACATCCGGATACAGCGTGCCTTGCGCCAGGAAATCCGCGCCCCCCAGCTTGTTCTGTTCATCCTCGAATACTTCAATGAACAAACGCCCGATCGTCTTGCGCTTCACCTCCGGGTCCGTCACGCCGGAAAGCTGACCCAGAAACAAATCCGAAGCATCACGATGGATCAGCTTGATGTTGAAGCGGTCGCGAAAGGTGCTGACCACCTGTTCGCTTTCATTCGCGCGCATCAGCCCGTGATCCACGTAAATGCAGGTCAGTTGATCGCCAATCGCCTCATGAATCAGTACCGCGGCGACCGAGCTATCAACACCGCCGGAAAGCCCGCACACCACGCGCCCCTGCCCGACCTGGGCACGAATGCGCGCCACCGCTTCCTGGCGGAAACCGGCCATGGTCCAATCACCAGAGCAGCCGCAAACGCCATGGGTGAAGTTCTTGAGCAGCGCCGCGCCATGCGGCGTATGCACCACTTCGGGGTGGAACATGGTGCCGTAAAACTGCCGCGCATCATCGGCGATCACGGCAAAGGGTGCGCCTTCACTGCTCGCGACACTGCGAAAGCCAGGCGGTAGCGCGGTGATGCGATCACCATGGCTCATCCAAACTTGTTCACGCGCCCCCTTGGCCCAGACGCCGTGCGTGATGGCACATTCGCCGGTTACGTCCACAAAAGCGCGACCGAATTCGCGGTGATCAGAAGGCTCCACCACGCCCCCTAATTGCGCTGCCAATGTCTGCTGCCCGTAACAAATGCCCAAAACCGGCACGCCAAGGGTGAATACGGCATCCGGCGCGCGCGGGCTTGCGCCTTCATTCACACTCGCCGGCCCGCCGGACAGAATGATGCCGCGCGGCGCAAAGGCACGGATGCGTTCTTCGGGTGCGTGGTGAAAGGGCCAAACCTCGCAATAAACGCCGGATTCCCGGACGCGGCGCGCGATCAGCTGCGTCACCTGGCTTCCGAAATCGAGGATCAGCACATGATCGTGCCGGGGGGAGGAGTCGTGGAGTTCAGGGGCCATGCGGGCTTGCACCACAAGCCGCGCCGTCCGGCAAGTTAGGGTTTGTCTGGTCGCATTTTCCGAGTCGCCAAGAGGGTCCACTTGGCTTGAAAATGCTCCCTTGTCTGGTCGCATTTTCCGAGCCGCCAAGTGGGTCCACTTGGCTTGAAAATGCTTCAGGCCTCCGGCGCCGCCGCAGTGGCCGCCAGCAGCGTATCTATCGGCTCCCACAGCATCGCCACCTGCTCCACCGGCTGGCCGCCCACGCGGGTCTGGCCGCGTGCCACGACGCGCCCGCCCAGATGGCGGTAGAACCACTGGGTTGGGTTGTCTTTCAGCACCCAGACCATGGCCGAACGGCACCCCACCACGCGCAAATGCGCCGCCGCCGCGCGCATCAGCCGCCGCCCGGTGCCGCGGTCCCGGTAATCCTCATTCAAATAGAGCGTATTGATCTCCCCATCCGCCAGCCCCCCGCGGCGGGACCGCCCGCCAGAGGCAAAGCCGATGATAGTCGCCTCATCCGGGGCGCTGCCTTCCGGCGCGTCATCACCGGACGCCACCGCGACAAACACGGCATAGCCGCCGCGCCGGTCGAACATGTCGCGCTGATAAGCCGCCGCCAGGCGGGTCGCCGAAAGCCCGGCCAGATAGGCATCGGGCAGAATGCCGGCATAGGCGCTGCGCCATACCGCGACATGCAGCGCAGCAATTGCGGCTGCATCACTGGCACGGGCGCGGCGGATCGCGATCATGGCTTTCTTTCCAGTACAGCACAGAAGAATCCATCCGTACCCTGCGCGCCCGGAGAAAGCCGCAACCATGGCCCCGCGCAAGGCTGCGCGACATCGGGGCATAGCGCAGGCCATAGCGCTTCAAGCGCCATTGGCGCGAAATCCGGGTTGCTTGCCAGGAAGCTTTCCATCCGCTCCTCATTTTCCGCGGGCAATACGGAACAGGTAGCGTAGACCAATCTGCCGCCCGGACGCACCAATTCTCTTGCCCTGTCGAGAATGTTATTTTGCACCGCAATAAGCTCAGCCAAATCGGCCGGGCGGGTGCGCAGCCGCGCATCCGGGTTGCGCCGCCAGGTGCCGGTGCCGGTGCAGGGCGCATCCACCAAAACGCGGTCAAAACTGCCGGCGCGGCGCTTGGCCCAGCGATCCCCGGCGGCCAGCAAATGGCGTTCGGCATTATCCACCCCGGCGCGGCGGAAGCGCAAAGCGGCCCCTTCAAGGCGCGGCGCGGAGGTATCGCAGGCGGTGATCTTGCCCCGATTGCCCATGGTGGCGGCCATGGCGAGCGTCTTGCCCCCGGCGCCGGCGCAGTAATCGGCCACCCGCATCCCCGGGCGCGCATCGGCCAGAAGGGCGATCAATTGGCTGCCTTCATCCTGCACCTCAATCAGGCCGGATTTGAAGGCGGCCGTACCCGTCACCGGCCGGCGCGATGGCACGCGCAGCCCCCAGGGGGAAAAGCGGGTGGGTTCCGTGGTGATACCCTCGGCGGCAAGGGCGGCAGCGGCTTCTTCGCGCGTGCCGCGCAACAGATTGGCGCGGAGATCAAGCCCCGCCGGTTCTTCCATGGCAGCGGCTTCTGCGACCAAATCCGCCCCGAAGCGCGCCTTGAAATCGGGCAGCAGCCATTCCGGCAGGTTGAGCCGCACCGCTTCCGGCATATCGGGGTGCAGCAAATCCCGCCCGGCCATGATGCGCACGGCGCGCGCTTCGGCGGCATTGGGCGGCGCCGCGCCATAGCGTTCGCCCGAAAAGCCCCGCGCGATATCGGCTTCCGTCCAGCGCGCCACCAGCACCAGATAGGCCATCAGCAATAGGCGCGGCGTGGGCTCAGCCGGCAGTCGCGCCAGGTTCCAATTCAGCCGCAGCCTTTGCCGCACCACGCCCCAGACCCATTCGCTGACGCTGCGCCGATCCCCCCCGCCAATGAAGCGCCGGGCACGGAAAAAATCACTCGCCACGGCATCGGCGGGGCGGCGACGGGCATCAGGGGCAAAGCATTGGGCTTCGAGCGCACTCAGCAGCTCAATCGCCGCAGCAAGTCTGGCGGAAGGGGTCACCGGGGGAGCATCAGGGCAGAAGCGCCCACTGGCAAGGCCCACCCCCTTCACCTTTGGGGCAAGCTTGCTTTAGGCTTTGGTCAGAGAGGGCGAGGCACATCGCCCAAAATGAATTGAGGAAGCGCCGCATGCATCTTGGCCTTTTCATGATGCCGCTCCATCCACCGGGGCGGCCCATGCATGAAACCCTGGCAGAGGATACGGAAAAATCCCTGCTCGCGGACCGCCTGGGCTTTCAGGAGGTCTGGGTGGGGGAGCATTTTTCCGCGACCTCTGAACCCATTGCCTCGCCTTTGATGTTCATGGCGGGGCTGGTGCATCGCACGAGCCTTAATTTCGGCACCGGCGTGATCAACCTGCCCAATCACCACCCGGCGATTGTGGCGGCAGAGGTCGCGCAATTCGACCATATGGCGCAGGGCCGCTTCATGATGGGGATTGGCGCGGGCGGGCTTTCCTCAGATTTTGAGCTGTTTGGCGATATTGAGCCCAAGGAACGCGGCAAGCGTATGGTCGAATCGATTGAGACCATTCAGCGCATCTGGGCGGCTGAACCGCCTTATGATGTTGGCGGCGAAACCTGGCCGGTGAAGATTTCGCGCAATGTGCTGCCGCAATATGGCGTGGGCTTCATGCCAAAACCCTTCCAGCCGGGCGGGCCTTCCATTCATATCTCGGCGCGCTCCAAGGATTCGCAGGGTGTGGCGTTGGCGGCCAAGCGCGGCTGGGGCGTGATCAGCGCCAATTTCGTGGCACACCGGATCCTCGCTGGCCATTGGCAGAGCTTCGCCGCAGGCCAGCGTGAAGCCGGCCAGGCGCCGGATGGTGCACGCTGGCGCATGGCGCGCAATTTCGTGATTGCCGCGACTGATGCCGAAGCCCGCGCCCGCGCCACCGCACCGGAAGGGGCCACACGCTATTACTTCGAATACCTCGGCAGTTTGGCGAAGCGCGCGGGGCTCGCCGCCACCATGACGCCGCGCGACGACATGGACCACAACGCCGCAACGGCTGAGGATATGATTGACGCCTGCGTGATTGCCGGCAGCCCGCGTACGGTTCTCGACAAGCTGATCGCGCTGCGTGAAGAAGCCGGCCCCTATGGCCATGTGCTGATGGCAGGGCTTGATTGGTCCGGCCCCAATGCCGCTTGGGAGGCTGAGAGCATGGCGCGTTTGGCGCAGGAAGTGATGCCAAGGCTGCGCCAGCATCTGGATCGGCGCGCTGCGGCGGAGTGAACCAAAAAAAGCGAAGCCAGGCCGCGGATTTCCACCAGGGGTGTCGATTCTTCAGAAGTTTATTTACGAATCTCGGCTAGATTAGCCTTATGACGAAAACCATCCCCGGCGGCATCAATGCCGCGATGAATGCGACGCTGAGCGGCATACAGCGAGCCGTGGAGCGTCTGGAACTGGCGGCAATACGCCTTGCCAATGTTACCGCAGCGCCAGAACGGCCTGTGTTTGTCCCGCCTATCCCGCGTGAGGGCATCGGTTCCGGTATTGCCGCCATTCAAGGGCAGGAAGCCCTGGAGACGGCCCTGGTTGATATCATGATCGCAAAACGCGCTTATGAAGCGAATGCCGAAGCCCTGCGTTTCATCTCGGCCGAGGAGGATTGGCCCTTCAGCCGCGGTTTCTGATCAGCGTTTTCTAAGTACCAACGTAGTCCACGGACCCACATCTATTCTGCGTTCAAGCACGAGGCCCTGACGGCGATGCGCCGCCAGCACCATGCGCGCCTGCGTGCCGAGAAGCCCGGCCAAAATGGCCGTTCCCTGCGGTGCAAGATGCGCCGCCAATTCTCGCGCCATGGCGCAAAGCGGGCGCGCCAGAATATTCGCGAAAATCAGATCATAACGCTTGCCCTGCAACCGCCGATCACGCCAGCCATCCGCCAATAGCGCGCACATCTGCGCCGACAGCCTATTCAGCCGGGCATTCTCCGCACAAATGCGCACCGACCAGGGTTCGATATCGGTAGCCGTCACCGGCACATGCAGCAGCTTCGCCGCCGCCATGGCGAGAATGCCCGAACCGCTGCCCAGATCCATGATGCGCCGAGGACAGCGATGCGCCATCCCTTCAAACGCCATCAGGCAGCCTTGCGTCGAAGCATGTTCGCCCGACCCGAAAGCCAAACCCGCATCCAGCTTCAACACCAGCCGATCAAAACAGCGCCGATCCGCAACATGGGTCGGGCGGATTAGAAAGCGCCGGCCGATGCGCTGTTCCGGAAAAGCCTGCACGGTGCGCGCGAGCCAGCCATCCGCTTCCACCGGCGCAACCTGCAATGCGGGCGGGGCAATGCCCGCGACCAGCGCGGCCAAGGCCAAGGCACTTTCCAGCGTATCCTGCCCTGCGCCGGCTTCGCGCACACCTTCCACGCGCCAGGTATCGCTTGGCTCATCGCGGAAATAGGCGACTGTGCCGCAAACCTGTTGCAATGCGGCTTCGAAAAAGGGCAGCGCTTCCTCACTCAGCCCATCAATGCTGAGTGCTTCCAGCGGTTCAGCGCGGCGGCGGGAAAGCGCGCCTGCGCCATCAGGGCCGGCGGGGCGCATCAGGCTTTCTCCACAAAACGATCAATCAGGCGCTTGTCGCCGGCCTTGTCGAAACGGATATCAAGCCGATCATCATCCACGCCCGTCACCTCGCCATAGCCGAATTTCTGGTGAAAGACGCGATCGCCCGGCGCATAACGCGTGGCACTCGCGGGGCGTTCCTTCACTTCCCAGGCGGCTGCCTCAATCACGCGCGGGCGCTGGCCATAGAGCCCGCCCGAGGCCGGAAAAACGCTCGCGCTTCGCATCTCCCGCGCGGCATTGCCTTCCAGCTTGATCTCGGACGCCGGCAATTCATCCAAAAAGCGGGACGGGATGGAAGCCTGCCAATTGCCGTAAATACGCCGATTGGCGGCGTGGCTGATCACCGCAAAACGCCGCGCCCGCGTGATGCCAACATAAGCCAGGCGGCGTTCTTCTTCCAAGGCGCGCTCGCCCCCTTCTTCCAGGCTGCGCTGAGATGGAAAGACGCCTTCTTCCCAACCCGGCAAAAACACGCGATCAAATTCCAAACCCTTCGCGCCATGCAGTGTCATGATGGAAACGCGCTGGCCTTCCGCCGCTTCGTCATTTTCCATCACCAGGGAGACATGTTCCAGAAACCCGGCCAGGGTTTCGTAATCCGCCATGGCGCGCAGCAATTCCTTGAGGTTATCAAGCCGCCCCGGCGCTTCCGGGCTGCGATCCTGCTTCCACATATCGGTATAGCCGCTTTCTTCCAGAAGCGTTGCCGCCATCACCACATGGCCTTCATTGGGCAGCATGGCGCGCCAGCGGGCGAAAGCTTCGAGCAATTCGCCCAAGGCCGCGCGCGCCTTGGCCTGCTTGATCACGCCTTTTTCCAAGGCGAGCCCAGCGGCAATGGCAAGCGGCGCGGCTTCCGCGCGCGCCAGCGCATGCATTTCGCGCATCGCAGTATCGCCAAGCCCGCGCTTGGGCAGATTCACAATCCGTTCAAACGCCAGATCATCCGCCGGCTGCGCCACCACGCGGAAATAGGCCATGGCATCACGGATTTCCTGACGCTCATAAAACCGCGCGCCACCCACCACGCGATAGGGCAGGCCAAGCGTGATCAGGCGTTCTTCGAAGGCGCGCGTTTGAAAACCGGCGCGGATCAGGATGGCGATCTCGCCAAGTGATTCACCCGAACGCCGCGCAGCTTCGATCCTCTCCCCCACCATGCGGGCTTCTTCTTCGCTGTCCCAGACTGAGACAACGCTGACCTTTTCCCCATCCGCATCATTGCGCCCGGCGCGCAGCGTTTTCCCAAGGCGCCCGGTATTATGCGCAATCAACCCTGATGCCGCGGCCAGAATGGGCCTGGTTGAACGATAATTCGATTCCAGCCGCACCACCTGCGCGCCGGGAAAATCCTTTTCAAACCGGAGGATGTTCTCAATCTCCGCGCCGCGCCAGGAATAGATGGATTGGTCATCATCACCCACACAGCAGATATTGCGATGCGCCTGCGCGAGCAGCCGTAGCCAGTAATACTGCACCAGATTCGTGTCCTGATATTCATCCACTAGAATATAGCGAAAGCGCCGCTGATAATCGGCCAGCACTTCCGGGTGCCCACGCAAAATTGTCACCACATGCAGCAGCAAATCGCCGAAATCGGCGGCATTGAGTGCCTTCAACCGCGCCTGATAGGCTTCATAGATGCTGCGCGCGCGCCCGGCGGCGTAATCCGTATCCTCAGCCGGGGTGACGGCATCCGGCGTCAGGCCGCGATCCTTCCAGCGCTGAATGATCGCCATCAGCCCATTCGCGGGCCAGCGCTTCAGGTCAATATGTTCCGCTTCCATCACCTGCTTCAGCAGGCGCAGCTGATCATCCGTATCCAGGATGGTAAAATTCGAATTCAGCCCGACAAGTTCCGCATTACGGCGCAGCATGCGGGCGGTCAGCGCATGGAAAGTGCCTAGCCATAGCCCTTCCACAGCCTCACCCATCATCGCGCCGACACGTTCGCGCATTTCCCGCGCGGCCTTGTTCGTAAAGGTCACCGCCAGCACCTGGGAAGGGAAGGCCTTGCGGCTACGCAGCAGATGCGCAAACCGCGTGGTCAGCACGCGCGTCTTGCCGGTGCCCGCACCTGCCAGCACCAAAAGCGGCCCATCCAGCGCTTCCACCGCCGCGCGCTGTTCGGCATTGAGCCGCGAAAGGTAATCAGCCTCACTCATTGGCAGGACCCGATGGATCCGGCGCCGCAAATCTTCTCGCCATCCAGCCAGCGCGCGCCGCTGAAATCAGCGCCGGAAAGATTGGCGCCAGTCAATTCCGCCCCGGTCAGATCGGCGCCGCGCAAATCGGCGCGGAACAGCGTGGCGCGGCGCAAATCCGCACCCTTGAGCGTGGCGCCGGCCAGCACGGCGCGGGTCAGATCAGTGCTGCGCAAGGTGGCGCCAGTCAGATCAGCGCGCGTCATATCGGCAAAGCTGAACCGCGCATCGGAACCATCAATGCCATTAAGCTTCGCTTCCACAAACCTCGCCCGCGCGAAGGAGGTATCGCGAAGTGTGGCCCCCGTCAGGTCCCGGCCCGAGAAATCCGCATTATCCAGCAGGCAGCGCCGCCAGACCACGCCAGGCGCGGGGGAATCGGCGCAGGCGCCAAAGGCAGGGCCGGCCAGCAGCAGCAGGCCAAGCAGCAGGGGAATCTGTCGGGATGTGATCACGGAGTGGATATAGAGGGTCCAACCCGCCGGTCCAACCGCGCCCCGCTTGCATCCCGGCCCCGAAGCGGCAAGCATGACCGCGAAAAGTTTCAGGAGAACAGAATGCGCCGCCAGATTTTCGCCCTGAGCCTGATGGCCCTGCTGCCTTTGCCGGCGGCAGCGCATCACCCAATGGGCGGGGCAATGCCGCAGACGCTCTGGCAGGGTTTCGCTTCTGGCATCGGCCACCCGGTGATTGGGTTGGATCATTTGGCCTTTTTGCTGGCGGCCGGCGTGCTGGCGGCGGCGCTGCCGCGTGGTGAGGCGTTGCGCGCGATTGCCGGGTTCCTGGTAGCCGGGATGGTGGGCCTTACGCTGCATATGGCCGGCATTGGCCTTGGCATGACCGAGGCGGTGATCGCCGCTTCAGTGCTGCTGGCCGGTGCTGCGTTGCTGGTCGCCAAGCGCGTTTCCGCCCCGGCACTGCTGCTGGGCTTCGCCCTGGCCGGGCTGTTCCATGGCCATGCCTTTGCCGAAGCCGTGATCGGCGCCGAGGCAACGCCGATCATCGCCTATCTGGCCGGGCTTGCGGTGATCCAGGGCGGTTTGATGCTGGGCGCCATGGCGCTGGCGCGGGAAGCGTCGCGCGCGCGCTGGTTGCGCCCGGCGATGGGCGCGGTGGCGAGTTTTGCGGGGCTTGGGTTTTTGGTGGTGGCGGTGGTGGGTTAGGGCGCCTTTATCCAGGCGCATTTCACTTCCATTCCGCATCGGCTTTCGGCATGCTTTGTCGAAGGATGCGGGACACGCTGATAAAATCTTGGATTATTGCCTTGGCGCTGCTGCCCGGCATGGCGGCGGCGCAGTCATCACGTGAAGAAGCCTGGCGCTGGTGCGCGCGGCAGGACACGGCCATTTCTCGCCAGACACAGATCGCCGGTTGCTCTTGGCTGATCGACTCAGGCCAAGAGACTCCTCAGTATCAGGCAATTGCTTTCTATAGTCGCGGTATTGCCCGCGCTGCCTTGAACGACCAGAGCGGCGCCATGCACGACTACACTGAAGCCATACGCGCAGATCCGCAAAATACCACGAGTTTCAATCTTCGCGGCCTGTTGCGCGCGGCGCAGGGCGACCGTACCGGCGCGATAAGCGATTACACTGAGGCCATTCGCCTCAACCCTCAAGCCGCCGACGCCTTTAATAATCGCGGCTTTGCGCGTAACGCCGAGGGCGACCGCCTTGGCGCCATCGCCGACTACAATGAGGCGATCAGGCTCAACCCACAATTCGCGCTTGCCTTCAATAATCGCGGTTTTGCTAAGGCTGGGCAGGGTGACCGCGAAGGCGCGATTATTGACTATAACGAAGCGATCCGACTAAACCCGCAATTTGCGCTTGCGTTCAATAATCGCGGAGCCTCCCGCGCTTGGCAGGGTGACCGTGCCAGCGCCATTGCTGACTACAATGAAGCCATTCGCCTCAATCCTAGATTGGCGATCGCGTTCGACAACCGCGGCAGAGTTCGCGCAGATGAAGGTGACCGTGACGGCGCCATTGCTGATTATACTGAGGCCATTCGCCTTAACCCTCAATCCGCGAATACCTTCAATAATCGCGGCCTGGCGCGTGCGGGCCAGGGTGACCGTGCCGGCGCTATCGCTGATTACACTGAGGCGATCAGGCTAAATCCGCAGTTCTTCAACGCCTTCAACAACCGCGGCAGGGTTCGCGACGCCCAGGGTGATCGCGTCGGCTCTATCGCTGATTACACTGAAGCGATCCGATTAAATCCGCAATTCGCACTGGCTTATAATAATCGCGGTGCCGCCCGTTCGTGGCAGGGCGACAGCGCAGGTGCCATCGCGGACTACAGCGAAGCCATCCGGCTTAATCCGCAAGACGCGAACACCTTCAACAATCGTGGGTTAGCGCGAGCTGGGGTTGGTGACCGCGCTGGCGCCATCGCCGACTATACCGAAGCCATCCGGCGCAATCCGCAATACGCGCAGGCATACAATAATCGCGGCTTCTCACGCGCAGCGCTCAAGGATTTTGCGGGTGCCATAGCCGACTACAATGAAGCGATCCGCCTTGATCCGAAATTAGCCGATGCTTTCAATAACCGCGCAGATGCGCGTTCCGCTTTGGGTGACCGCGCCGGCGCCATGGCAGATTTCCGTGAGGCGCTGCGCATTGATCGGTAGCGATCTCGCGCATTTCCAGACCTAAGCCGCCCGCCAAACCACCGGAAACACCTCACTATCCATCGCGGCACCATGCGCAGGCGCATTCGCCGGCGCAGGCGGGCTTTCTATCCCCTTGCAGCGCGTGAACGCCGCATCATCGCCTGTCCAGCGCGCTGAAACCGCGCGGCGGCGCAGCTTGCCGCTGCGATTGCCCGGCGCGCCAGGCAAGTTCAGCCCAAATACCAAGCTGGTTTTTCCATGCTGCGCGAATTGCCCCCGCGCTTGGCCCAAGGGATGAGCAGTGCTTTGGCCGATCGTTCAGCATCCGCCAGCTTCTTCGGATAGCGTAGGCTCCATCGATCATATCGCAATTGATCTTCCCTGCAGCGCGTGCCCTCTCCCGCGCTTCCAACAGGAAGAGCTGACGACAAACACCTGGTAAATTTCGAGAAAATCTTAGACTGGCCTGAAGATAAGCCTGTTTCTGGTAGCCATGAAACCAAACCCTGTTTCAAGATACCCTTAGATCAAAGCGCCGTGGTGCTGTTGGAGAGGATTGAACTCTCGACCTCTCCCTTACCAAGGGAGTGCTCTACCACTGAGCTACAACAGCCAAGGCCCTGGCGGACGCGCTTCCTCTAGCCCCAGCCTGGGGCGGCCCGCAACCCCTTGATGCCGGGCGCGCCCCCTGGCACTTGCCGCCTGCATGGAACAGCAAGGCAAAACCCCGTCCAAACCGACCACCCCCTCTCGGGAAGAAAGGCTGGCCGCGGCCCTGCGGGAGAATCTGCGCCGGCGGAAGGCGCAGGCGCGGGCGCGGGATGCTGCGGCTACGCCGCCCAAGCCCGACAGCCCGGAAAAACCCAGGGAGTAGAGCTGGGTTTCCCCAAGCGGCCCATCTGCGCTATTTCCCAGCCACCGGGGCTTCGGCCCAAGTTTAAGGATGCGCCATGAACTGGATCAGCGATTGGGCCCTGCCGAAGATCCAGGGCCTGTTCAAGCGAGAAGCGCCGGAAAACCTCTGGCATAATTGCCCTGCCTGCCAGCAGATGATCTTCCATCGAGACCTGGAAAAGGCGCTGCGCGTCTGTTCCCATTGCGGGCATCACATGCGCTTGGGCGCCGCGCAGCGGCTTGAAGCCACCTTGGACCCGGGCTTTTCGCGCATTGAATTACCGAAGGCGCCGGCTGATCCGCTGCGCTTTCGTGATCAACGCCGCTATGCGGACCGGCTGCGCGAAAGCCAAACCAAGACCAGCATGGATGATGCGGTTGCCGTGGCGCATGGCACCATAAATGGGCGCCGCGCGGTTGTTGCCGCTTTTGAATTCGCCTTCATGGGTGGGTCCATGGGTGCGGGCGTGGGTGAGGCCATTGTCACAGCCGCCAAGCTTGCCGTTTTGCAGAATGCGCCGCTGATTGTGTTTACCGCCTCTGGCGGGGCGCGCATGCAGGAAGGGGCGGTCAGCCTCATGCAAATGCCGCGCACGGTGATTGCAACGCGCATGGTGAAGGAAGCGGGTCTGCCCTTCATCACCGTGCTGTGTGACCCGACCACGGGCGGTGTCACGGCCAGCTTCGCCATGCTCGGCGATATCCAAATCGCTGAGCCAGGCGCGATGATTGGCTTTGCCGGCGCGCGCGTGATTGAACAGACAGTGCGCGAAAAATTGCCGGAAGGCTTCCAACGCGCCGAATACCTGCTGGAACACGGCATTCTGGATATGGTGGTGAAGCGTGGCGAGATGCGTGAAACCTTGGCGCGCGTCATTTCCCTGCTGCAAGAGCCCTTGCTCGCACGCAGTGACGAGGAAGCCGAAGCCGCCGCCGCGCCCGCCGAATAAATCCCTTGTCCCGCGCTGAAGCGATTGTGGAGCGTCTCCATGCGCTCCACCCCAAGCTTATTGATCTGAGCCTGGGCCGGATGGAGGCTTTGCTGGCCAAGCTCGGCCATCCGGAACGGCGCCTGCCGCCGGTCATTCACGTCGCTGGTACCAATGGCAAAGGCTCCACCTGCGCATTTCTGCGCGCGATTGGCGAAGCGGCGGGGCAGCGCGTGCATGTCTATACCTCGCCCCATCTCGTGCGTTTTCATGAACGCATTCGCCTTGCGGGCGATTACGTGACGGATGAGGCGTTGACCGCGACGCTGGAAGAAGTGGAAGCCGTGAATGCGGGCGCGCCGATCACCGTGTTTGAAATCACCACCGCTGTCGCCTTTGTGTTGTTCAGCCGTGTGCCCGCTGATTTGCTGGTATTGGAAGTGGGCCTGGGCGGGCGGCTGGATGCGACCAATGTTGTGCCACGCCCGGCGGCATCGGCCATTACCTCCATTTCCATGGATCACATGGATTTCCTTGGCGATACGCTTGCCAAGATCGCGGGTGAGAAGGCGGGTATCATGTGCGCCGGTGTGCCCTGCGCCACCGGCGCGCAGGCTGCGGCAGCGCTGGACGTGATCAGTGCCACGGCGCGCGAACGCGGCGCGCCGCTGCTCCGGCGTGGGCAGGATTGGTTTTGTGAAGCTACCCCAGATGGCCTACGCTATCGTGATGCCGCTGGCGTGCTGGCGCTGCCGCCGCCTGGGCTGATCGGACCGCATCAGGCGGATAATGCCGGCATTGCCATTGCCGCTTTGCGCGCTGCTGGCTTGCCTTGGCTGAACGATACAGCGATTGCGCGCGGCATCGCTCAGGCGTCCTGGCCCGCGCGTTTGCAGCGCCTTGAAGGGCGTTTGTCTGCGCTGCTGCCCGCAGGTTTTTCGCTGTGGCTGGATGGCGGACATAATGCCGGCGCGGGTCAGGCGCTAGCGCAGCATTTCACGCAGTGGCGCGATCAGCCTTTGCATCTTGTCATCGGCATGAAGCAGGGCAAGGCGAGTGGCGAATTCCTCCGCCCCTTGCTGCCCTTCGCCACCAGCATCCATGCGGTGGCGGAACCTGGCCAGCATTTGGCGATGCGCGTTGAGGATATCATCGCCGCAAGTGGCGGTGTCGCCGAAGCCGGGCCTACGGTCGGTGAGGCGCTCGGCAAAATTGCTGCCAAGGCCAAGCCAGGGCGCGTGCTGATTGCAGGCAGTCTTTATCTGGCGGGGGAAGTGCTGAAGGCTGATCTTGGTTAAATCTCAGCCCTTCTTGCGAGGCGCCCTATTGCGTCCGCCGCGAAAGCGAAACCGCGTAGGAAGAAGCACGCGCCTGCAACACCGGATCATCGCTCATTTCAATCCCCGGCGCCTGATCCAGAGTCATGAAGCTGATCGGATCACAGGGCCCACCGGGGCCGGCTGAAACTTCAGTGACGGTCAGCCTACCCACAATGGCGCGCGGGCGATCATCCGGCCAGGCGATAGTTGGGTTCAGCAAATCATCGCCCTGCCCTGGGAATTGCAGCACCATATCGAATTCAACGGGGGCAGAGGCAACGCGCCGACGCAGCTCATCGGCAAGAAAATTACTGCCGAGGCTTTGCATCTGCTCGGCGGTCAGGCGTTCCACCCCAGCACGCGGTTCAAACACCCAGCGTGCTGGGCGCACCTGGCCATCCTGCCCGCGGAACAGGAAGGTATTCACCCCCCAATAGGGCGTGGTGGCGAAGCTTGCCGGCGGTGCATTTGCTGCAAGAAAGCGACCCTGATTGCCGACCGAAGGATTGGCGGCGACGAAAGCCGCGAAGGCAGCGGCGCGTTCTGGGTTGGGCCTGCCCGTCGCCGGGTCATTCGCGCGCGCAAGCAGCCCATCCACCAGCGCTTGTGGCGTGGGCGAGCCGAAAACCGGCGCTGAGATATTCGCCATTTCAAACAAATCGCCGGAAGGTGCTTCGAAGCGGATGGAAAGGCCGCGTGTCCCGCGCGCGGTGTCCGACGCATTGGGATTGGCGCCCGCCACACCAAAACGGATCAGTGCCGTATTGCGCTCGCCGCTGAAAACGGGCGCCACGGAAAGCCGGGTGCCTTCGGCGGTCGCCACGAAATGCCCCGCCGCACAAACGCCCTTAGGATGGCTTGGACGATGGGTGCGCACTGGCCCGAGCACGGCTTCGAAGGCATCTACAATGGCTTCGGGGCTTGGTTGAGCCGAGGCGGGACCTGATGAGGTAAGCAAAGCCGACAAGGCCGCAACAGCGGTCAAGGCAAGCCAGCTTGGGTGCATGGCGGACATGATGATCTTCTCCCAGGCCAGTGACGGATTGAACCAAACTTCGACGAGGCGCCTTAGCGGCGCTTCAGCTTCGCCCCATTCCGTTGATCATCAGAGGTTGTTTCTTAAGCGTCAAGCATTTTCGCATGCCTGCACAAGCCTAAGCCTGCTTCCGCTCAATCAGGCTACGCCGAATTTTCCGCCCACGCCTGATACGATCTTCAATAAAGCCTGCCTCTCCCCAACGAATGGCGCGGCCAAAGGCATGCGCATCTTCTGAAAAGCGCGATAGCATCTCAAGCACCGCTTCACGATTATTCAGGAAAACATCGCGCCACATATCAACATCGGATGCCGCGATGCGCGTAAAATCCCGAAAGCCGGAAGCGGCGAATTTCAGCACGGCTTCCTTGGTTTCTTCCGCCAGATCATCCGCCGTGCCGCAAATGGTGAAGGCAATCAAATGCGGCAAATGGCTGACAATGGCGACAACCTTGTCATGCGTGACGGGGTCCATGGTCTCAATCATGGAACCGCAACGCCGCCAAAGCTCCTTCACCTTTTCCACCGCCGCCGGGTCGCTATCGGGCAGAGGCGTCACAATGCAATAGCGGCCTTCGAATAATTCGGGAAAACCCGCATCGGGGCCGGAATGCTCGGTCCCGGCCATGGGATGCGCCGGCACCAGATGAACGCCGGCTGGCAGCAGGGGCGACAGATCACGCACCACGCTACCCTTGGTGGAACCGACATCGGTCAGCACCGCACCCGGCGCCAGATGCGGCGCGATATGGCGCATGGCATCGGCATAGGCGCCAACAGGGATGCAGAAAATCACGCCATCGCAGCCTTCGACGGCGCGCGCGGCATCGGCTTCCACCACATCCGCCAAGCCCAATTCGCGCACGCGCTGGAGTGTCTCGGCTCGGCGCGTGGTGACCACGATTGTCTTCGCGATATCGCCGCGCTTTTGCGCGACACGCGCGATGGAAGACCCGATCAGGCCAATGCCAACCAGGCACAGCCGATTGAACAGCGGTTCAGCCATGTTGCGCCATGAAGGCTGCAACGGCGTCTGCCACCATCTGGCATTCCTCACCAGTGCCGATGCTGATGCGCAGGCACGCCGGCAGCCCATAGCCGCCCATGGCGCGCATGATCAGCCCGCGTGATTTCAGCGCCGCATCGGCCGCCTTGGCCTTTTCCGCGGAACCGAAATCGGCGAGCAGGAAATTGCCCTCACTCGGCCAAACCGTCACGCCGGCGGCGGTCAGCGCCGCTGCCAGTTTGCCGCGCCATTCGGTATTGTGCGCGATGGATTTTTCGATCCAACCCGCTTCCTGCACCGCAGCAATGCCCGCCGCCATGGCCGCCGCATTCACATTGAAGGGACCGCGCACGCGCGAGAGCACACCCACCACCGCTGCCGGCGCATAAGCCCAGCCAAGCCGCATGCCGCCAAGCCCGAATATTTTGGAAAAGGTGCGCGTCATCACCGTATTGCCGCCACCCGCATCCACCAGCGCGGCACCCGCATTATAATCCGGGCGGGTGACGTATTCGGCATAGGCTGAATCAAGCACCAATAGAATGTCATCGCGCAGCCCCGCGCGCAGACGCACAATTTCGGATTGCGGCAGGATGGATCCTGTTGGGTTGTTTGGATTGGCGAGACAAACAAGCTTAGTGCGTGGCCCGACCGCGGCCAACATTGCATCAACATCCACCGTCAGATTGCGTTCCGGCACCTTGATGATGCGGCAGCCCGCCCAACGCCCGGTAATGTCATACATCATGAAGCCATGGGCAGACATCACAAGCTCAGTCCCCTCACCGCCATAGGCAAGGATCAGAAGCGCCAGCAATTCATCCGAACCATTGCCGCAGACAATCCGCGCGGGGTCGAGGCCAAAGCGCGCGCCAATCGCCTCCCTCAGCGCGGTGGCGCCGCCATCAGGGTAGCGATGCGCCTCGGCGGCCATGTTACGAATGGCTTCAATGGCGCCGGGCGGCGGGCCGAAAGCGCCTTCATTGGATGAAAGCTTCACCACGCGATTGACGCCTGGGATTTTCGATTCCCCGCCGACATAAGGCTCCACTGAAAGGATCGAAGGGCGCGGCATCACGGTCATGGCACATCTCCAGCAACTGGCGCGGCATAGGCGCCCAGCAATACGCAATGATGGGCAGCAAGCCGCGCATCGCCCGCGGCGATAAACCCATCGGTTTCAGCAAGCGCCAGGCTACGCGTGCCCTGACGCGCCAGGCACAGGATGCGCCCGGCAAGTCCCGCTTCGTTCAGCATATGGGTGAAGTTTTCGCGCGACACATCGGCGCCCGCTTCCAGGCGCAACAGGCTGCGATCCTCGCCTGAGGCATCCGCCGGCACGGGCGCAATAACCAGCGCCGCATCGGCATGCGCCGCGTCCGCCATGAAGGGTAAGCGCGCCACCACGGAAAGCCGAGGCGCCTCCAGGCTTTGCCACCAGGCGCCTTCCCCTTCGCCGGTTGGCGCCGGCAGCACTGCGACCGAGACCCTGCCGGTGCTCAGCGCCGCCAAAGCCTGCGACGGAGAAGCAAAGGGCGAAAGCGGCGTGGCCGTGCCGAAATGCTCCCGCGCCAGGGCCAAAGTCTGGGCGGCTTCGCCCGATGCCGCGACCGCCGCCGTGAAGCTGCCCTGGATTGCGGTATGGGCCATGAAAATATGCCGCCAGATGCGTACCACGGCGCCCCGGGAAAGCGCGCCGGAATGCCGCGCAAGCAGGCGCCGCAGTACCGCCGCTTCCCGGCCCGGCCGCAAGGGCGATCCCACCCCGGTCTTGGCGCGGCTGGCGGCCATCCGCGCCACCACGGCGGCGCGGCGCATCAGCAAATCATGCATCGCATCATCCAGCGCATCTATTTCAGCGCGGAGCGCCTGAAGGGCTGGATCAGCATTCGGGGTGGCGGGGGGGTTATCGTTCATGCGGGACCAGATCTTCCGGGCAGCAATAAACCGCACATGGCCATACGCCAAGCGTCCCTCGCGTCAGACGCCAAGGTTGCGCCGGGGGGAAGGGGCAGCGTAAAAGCCCCTTCATGAGCCAAGCCATCGCCCCGCTGCCCGATGTGGATCATCAGGCCGCCCTGTTCCCGGATGGGCTGGCGCTGGATTGTGGCGCGGTCATCGCGCCGCTCACGGTTGCCTATCGCACCTATGGGCGGCTGAACGCGGCAGCCAGCAATGCCGTTCTGATCTGCCATGCGCTGACGGGCGATCAATATGTCGCGGAAACCCACCCCATCACGGGCAAGCCCGGCTGGTGGGAGAATATCGTCGGTCCTGGTCGGCCGCTCGATACGGATCGCTATTTTCTGGTCTGCGCCAATGTACTTGGCGGCTGCATGGGGTCTACCGGGCCGCGCAGTGAAATGACCGATGCCGCCGGGCGCGGGCTTGGCCGACCTTGGGGCACGGATTTCCCATCAGTCACCATTCGCGACATGGTGCGCGCGCAAAAGCGCCTGATGGAGACACTCGGCATCAGCCGTTGGCTTGCCGTGATTGGCGGATCGATGGGTGGCATGCAGGTGCTGGAATGGGCCGCGACCTATCCGGAAGCAGTCTACGCCGCCGCCCCTATTGCCGCTGCCGCGCACCATTCAGCGCAGAATATCGCCTTTCATGAGGTGGGGCGCGCTGCCATTCATTCCGATCCGGATTGGCGCGGTGGGCGCTATTGGGAAGCGGGCATCATCCCGGCCAAGGGCCTGTCTGTCGCGCGCATGGTGGCGCATATCACCTACCTGTCCGAAAAGGCGCTGACCCGGAAATTCGGCCGGCGGTTGCGCGGAGCCTCTGCCCTGACGTTCCTTGAAGATGTGTTTGAGGTGGAGAGCTATCTCCGCCACCAGGGTTCGACCTTTGTGCGGCGCTTTGATGCCAATTCATACCTGACCATCACGCGCGCCATGGATTTTTTCGATTTGGCCGCCGATCACGAAGGTGATCTGGCAAAGGCCTTTCGCGGTACGGCGACGCGGTTTTTTGTCGCGTCCTTCAATAGCGATTGGCTATTCCCCACCAGCGAAAGCCGCACCCTGGTGCGCGCGCTGAATATGGCCGCGGCCAATGTCAGTTTCGTTGAGATTGACAGTGACAAGGGCCATGACGCCTTCCTGCTGGAAGAACCTGATTTCCATCGCGCGCTTGGCGGCTTCCTTGCCGGCTGCGCCGAACGGCTTGGGGTTTAGGTTGTAACCATGGATGGCGTGCAATATGTCGCGAAGAACATGCGACTTGATCTCAGGCTGATTGCCGAGATGATTCCCCATGATGTGCGCGTGCTGGATATTGGCTGCGGTGACGGCGCGCTGATTGAATATCTGGCGCGGGAAAAACGCGCCGATGCGCGCGGCATTGAAATTGACATGGCGCAGGTGACCAAGGCGGTCTCAGCCGGGCTCGCCGTGATCCATGGCGATGCGGATAATGATTTGGCCTTCTACCCCGATGGCGCCTTTGATTATGTGGTGCTGTCACGCACACTGCAGGCGGTGGAAAAACCGCGAGAGGTGCTGCGGCAATTGCTGCGCATCGGGCGCCACGCGATTGTATCCTTCCCCAATTTTGGCCATTGGCAGATGCGCTGGCGATTGCTTTGGGGTGGGCGCATGCCGGATACGGAAACCTGGAACCGCCCCTGGTATGAAACGCCCAATATCCACCCCTGCACGATTACGGATTTCACCGCGCTTTGCGCGCTGGATGGCTATGTGGTGGAACGCTGGTTGGCCGTGGATGAACAGGGGTTGAGGGCGCCGTGGCGGCGTTCCCTCAGGCTCGCCAATTTATTCGGGGAACAGGCGCTATTCATCTTGCGCCGGGCCGGGCCGGGCCTTTAGAGCATCAGTTTGAAAACCTTACCTGATCGTATTGTCCAAGCCGCCCGGCAATCCAACTTGGCTTAAAAACAGACTAGTGGTCCGATCGCTGCTGTCGGTTCCCGCGAGCAGCCTGAATCGGCCCACCAACTATGCTGCTAGTGGTGCGCGGGACCGCCCAGGATCCGGACAGGTCGGCATGGATCGCACCACTAGCTCAACCGAATGCGGGCCGTCATGCCGCCGCCTGGCGTCTCCGCCAACTCCAACACGCCGCCCATGGCCTTCACCGCTTCGCTCACAAGCGCCAGGCCAAGACCAAGCTGGCCGCCCCCGCTTTCGCGCACGAAAGGTTTCAGCACATCATCCCGGCGATCAGCCGGAATGCCCAAACCATCATCCACCACTTCGATGATCCCCGGCCCCGGCACGCGCACAACAATGCAGGCCCCTGCACCGGCATGCGCGATGGCATTGTCCACAAGATTGGCCAAGGCGGTCTCAACCAGGGCGCGGTCGGCACGCATCAAGGCCGCGCTTGGCGCTTCCATCGCCAAGTCGCAGCCGGCGGCTGCGGCGCGCGGTGCCCGGTCCATCACAATGTCGCGCGCCAGGTCAGCCAAATCGAGCCTTTCCGGCGCCGGGGCACCGGCGCCTAACCGCGCCAGCGCCAGCAGCGCTTCGATCCGCCCGCCCAGCCGATCAAGGTCCAAGACAAGGCTCGCGCGCGTTTTGCTCGCCGGCAGGTCGTCCAAGCGCAGCCGCATGATGGCAAGGGGCGTGCGCATTTCATGCGCCAGATCGGCAAGAAAGCGGCGCTGGCGCAAGGATAATTCTTGCACACGATCAAGCAAAATATTGAAGCTGTTCACCAAGCCGCGCGCTTCGGGCGGGGCCAGGTCAAGATCAAGGCGAAGCCCCTTTCCTGTCGGGTCTGTTGCGGCCGCATTGGCGGATAAATGCGACAGCGCCATGCGGATATCCTTGGGCACCGCTGCCAGGGCCAATAGGAACCCCGCGAAAGGAAGCAGCAGTACTGCCAGCACATGATCCAGCAGCAGGCTCAGCAGAAATTCAGCCTTGTCACGCAGGCTGGCTTGCGTTGCACCCACCGCAAGCGAAAGCCCTTCGAGGCGCTTTTCCAGAATGAATGGGCCGTGATCGGCGCCAGCCGGTACCACCACCTGCCCACTGGCAAAACCCGCGGCAAGTGCCTGCGCAAGGCTGATCGCGGAGGCAGGCGCATTGCAGCCGGATTTTTCTCCTTCCTGCCAGGCATAAACCCAAAAGCCCGGATCGGCGCGCAGGCGACGCGCAAGCTGCCCCTCGCAATCAAGGGCCAGGTGACCAGTCCCATCATTTGGAATAGCGGCGCTCACGGCTGGCGCAAGCACCATGGTCGCGACGATTTCCGGTTCGCCTACAAAGCGGGCAAATACCGCAACAACCAGCAAGCCCGCCGCGCCGAGTGCCAATTGCACCAGCAATACCCGCGCAAGAATGCGCTGACGGATGGACCTGAGCTTCATTGACTGCCCCCTGCCGAGCTGGCACCGATGAAATAACCGATGCCGCGCACAACGCGGATTTCCGCCTGCCCTCCGGCCTCTCGCAGCGTCTTGCGCAGGCGGGAGATATTGGTCTCAAGCCCGTTGGATTCGATCTCATCATCAAAGCCATATACCTGTTCAAGCAGGCGCTCACGCGGGACGACCCTTCCCTTGTGGCGGATCAGGCATTCAAGAATAAGCAATTCACGCCGCGGCAATGCCACGGCCACGCCCGCCACGCTGACACTTCGCATCCGCTGATTGAGCGTGATATTCGCGATGGTGATGACATCATCAGCCATGATCGTGGCGCGGCGGCCAAGCGCGCGGCAGCGCGCGGCCAATTCGTCCGGGTCGAAAGGCTTGCCAAGATAATCATCCGCGCCCGCATCAAGGCCCGAAATCCTTTCGCGCGTTGCCCCGCGCGCTGTCAGCACCAGGATGCGCGGCTTGCCCGGCGAAGCGCGCAAGGCGCCCATCAGATCAAGCCCATCGCCATCCGGCAGGCCGCGATCCAGTATCACCACATCATAGGCAAAGTCCCTGCATGCGGCGCGGGCATCTTCCAGATGACGCACCCAATCCACCACGATGCTCTCCGCACCAAGGCGTCGCTGCAGCAGGGCACCAAGCGCGCAGTCATCCTCAATGAGCAATATCCGCATATGTGGTTTTCCTTGTGCTAATCCGTGGCGGCTGTGGAACGCGCGCGAGGTCGGAAAGGCTGCGCGGCTTGGTCATGGCATGCGCTATTTGCAGCCATGGTCGCTGCTGCGCAGCGGAAAGGTCTGGTCGCAACAACCCATCAATATCGCGCCAGACAGCGGGATCGCGGCCATGGGCGAAACCTTCTTCATAGATGCGTTGCATGTAAGCGCGGTCAAACTGGACCGGCAAGACATCCGGGAAATTCGTTCTGAGCCGGGCCGCGTGGAAGCCAATGCCGGCATTGCGGGTGGCAAGGCTTGCCGCTTGCAGCGCGTGGTTCAGATTTGCCTTCACCATGCTTTGCAGGGCGCGCGCGCCGATGGCGTCAACCCGTAATATCAATCGCTCAGGTTCGGGCAACAGCTTGTTGTGAATGATGACGTAAAGGCTGCACTTCAACCTGCCGCGGCCGCAATGTTCTGACCCCCGCGCGGGGAAAAGCTCCAGCCCGGCGTAAAAGCCGGCGAATAGGCCGGCATCACCATGCAGCTCCGGAAAGGTGGAAGGCTCGGCTGCTGCGGGCAGGGCGACCAGTGGGAATAGGACCGGAATGCTCATGGCAGCAGCCAGAACCTCTCGGAACAGGATCAGATCCTGGACGGTTCCGCGCGCGGCAATCGCGCCCATGTCCCAGACCACCATGCGCTGCGCATCGAAATTGCCGGTGGCCACGTAAAGGCGTCGGCCCCTTTGGTGTTCCGCGGCGATGGCGGCCAGGAGTTCGGGCGTGATGTGCTGTTCCAGCCGCGCGCGAATTGCCCGGTGGCGATAAAGCCCCGGCTGATCCAGCAGGCTGAGCAGACCGCCTTCCAGCAGGGTTTCCACGCCCGGGCCGGTATAGAGTTCGCGCAGCACCGCATCATGGGCGGTGCCCAGGAAAACAAAGGGCGCCATCAGGGCGCCGGTACTCACGCCCGTTACCACATCAAAATCGGGGCGCCTGCCGGCGGCGCTGAGGCCAGCAACCAAGCCAGCCCCGTAAGCGCCATCCGGCCCGCCACCCGATAGCGCAAGCACGCTGTAATGCTGCGCGTAACCCGGCCTCGTCAGAAGAGTTCGCGCCGGGGCGCTGGCGGGTGCCTCGCCGGCCCAGAAGCGCAGTGTTTCGGTTTCGGCGCCACCGGGCACCGATGGCGCGGGCCGTTCAAAGCCGCCACAGCCGCCAAGCAGCAACACCGCCAGCAGCATTGCCATCCGACCAAAGGGCGGGCGGCGCTTGGTTGCGCGATCGGGCGAGGGGCCTGTCATGTGCACCGATGGAAAAAGCAAGGAAGGCAGAGTCTTCCGGTTTGATGTTCCATCCTGGACAGCGATGATTACGGCAGCATGACGCGCGCCCGGGCCTTGGGGGTAGGCGCTGCCTCCCTCGCCAAATTGAATTCAAGACAATGATTTGCCTTTGGTTTTACGCCACTCGGCATTGGTTCTGGCGCGGCGTCCCGGCTTGCGCAGGCTGAGAGGGACCCCAGGGTGTGGCGCACAGACCGCGCCCTGGATGACATTTTCGCGAACAAGGCGCGAAACGCTTGACCCGACACGGGGACAGACTCCAGGGTATCCCCATGGTTTTTGGCTCCTTGATTCGCGCTTTCGGGTCTTGGCGCGCTTGACCAGCGCAGCCGGCCTGCTCATTTCCCCCGTTTCGCCCCGCGCTGGGGCGACGGAGGCCTGGATTTCATGACCGATCGCCAAGGCACCCCAGCAAGGAAGCGGCTTTTGATCCGCACCTGGGGCTGCCAGATGAATGTCTATGACAGCGCGCGCATGGCGGATGTGCTGGCACCCCTTGGCTATGCGCCAACGGAAGCGGCTGAGGAGGCCGATATGGTCATCCTCAATACCTGCCATATCCGCGAAAAAGCTACCGAGAAGGTATTTTCTGACCTGGGTCGGCTGCGGGAAGCCAAGGCCGCACGCGGCGGGCAGATGATTGTCGCGGTGGCCGGCTGTGTGGCGCAGGCGGAAGGCGCGGAAATCACCGCCCGCGCGCCTTGGGTGGATATTGTCCTCGGGCCGCAATCCTATCACCGCCTGCCAGAGATGGTGGCGCGCGCTTCCCGCGCGGCAGGTGCGGTGATTGAGACCGAATTCCCGGTGGATGGGAAATTCGATCATTTGCCGGAACAGGCGGCCCCCCAGGGTGTGACCGCTTTCCTGACCGTGCAGGAAGGCTGCGACAAATTCTGTTCCTTCTGCGTGGTGCCTTACACGCGCGGCGCCGAATATTCCCGCCCCGCCGCGGCGGTGATTGCGGAAGCCAGGCGCCTTGTTTCACTCGGTGCGCGGGAAATCACTTTGCTTGGGCAGAATGTGAATGCCTATCACGGCGAAGGGCCGGATGGCGGGGATTGGTCTTTGGCGCGGCTTTTGCTGGCGCTGGCTGAAATCCCAGGGCTTGATCGCTTGCGCTACACCACTTCACACCCGCGCGACATGGGCGATGATTTGATCGCGGCGCATCGCGATATTCCCGCGCTGATGCCGTTCTTGCATCTGCCGGTGCAATCAGGGTCGGATCGCATTTTGAAGATGATGAACCGCGGCCATACGGCGGCGGAGTATCTGGCGCTGATCGAAAAACTGCGTGCCGCGCGGCCTGATCTGGCGTTGTCTTCCGATTTCATTGCGGGCCATCCAGGTGAGGCTGACGCGGATCATCGCGCCACGCTGAAGCTGATTGAGGATATCGGCTTCGCCTCTGCCTTTTCCTTCCGCTATTCGGCGCGGCCCGGCACGCCAGCGGCCGGCATGGCGGGGGCGGTGGATGAAGCGGTCGCTGATGCGCGGTTGCAGGAAATCCAGGCGCTGCTGCGCGATCAGCAATACCGCTTCAACCAAAGCCGTGCGGGCATGGAAATCCCGGTTCTGGTGACCGGCCCCGGTAGGCATCCGGGCCAGATGGCCGGGCGTACGCCCTGGTTGCAGCCAGTGCATTTCCCGACCCCCGGTGACCTGACTGGCCAGATCGTAACGGTCCGTATCACCGCGACCAATCCCAATTCCCTCGGCGGGGAGCTTTGCGCCGCCCCCAAACCCCAAGCATCGGAGAGAGACGCCGCTTGAACATCCAAACCCCTGGCCTCCGCGCCGCGGAACCGCGCCAATCCAGTGACCAGCGTTCCATCACGCTGCAATTCCACGACAATGCGCTGCTGCCCTTGCTGCATGGCGAACATGATCGTCATCTGGCGCGGATCGAACAGGTGCTTGGCGTGCGCGTGGCTTCACGCGGCAATCGCATCGCCATCTCAGGCGGGGCGGCACGGACAGAAATGGCGGAAGCGGCGCTGCTCGCGCTTTGGAAACGGCTGGAACGGGGGGAACATGTCGGCACGGCGGAAGTGGAAGCGGCCTTGAGGCTCGCGGAAGGGGGCGCGGCGCAGGGCGAACCGCGCCTGCCTTTGCAGGATTTGCCGGCAATCCGCACCCGCAAGGGCGCGATTGCGCCGCGCAGCGCCGCCCAGGCTGGCTATATTGATATGCTCTCACGCCATGACATGGTGTTCGGCATTGGCCCCGCCGGCACGGGCAAGACCTATTTGGCGGTGGCGCAGGGGGTTGCCCTGCTGCAATCGGGCCGCGTGGACCGGATTGTGCTGTCCCGCCCTGCCGTTGAGGCCGGCGAAAGGCTCGGCTTCCTGCCCGGCGACATGAAAGAAAAGGTGGACCCCTATCTCCGCCCGCTTTACGACGCTTTGCATGACATGCTGCCGGCGGAGCAAGTCGCGCGGCGGATTGCGGCGGGGGAGATTGAAATCGCCCCGCTTGCCTTCATGCGCGGGCGCACCCTGGCCCATTGCTATGCGATCTTGGATGAGGCGCAGAACACCACCCCCGCCCAGATGAAGATGTTCCTGACCCGGATGGGTGAGGGCAGCCGGATGGTGATCACCGGCGACCCGACCCAGATTGACCTGCCGCCCAACCAGCCCTCTGGCCTGGTGGAGGCGCTTTCGATTGTTTCCGGCGTGGAGGGTATTGGGGTCACGCGCTTTTCTGAGCAGGATGTGGTAAGGCATCCGCTGGTTGCCCGGATCGTGGCCGCTTATGGGCGGGCCGATGAGCAGAACCGGGCGAAGAAGGAGAAATATGGAACCGGGAAGTAGCCGTCCCGGCCAGGGGCGCCGCAAGGGTGCCTCGGCTGGGCTTCGGAGCGGATCGGCGGAGGGGCTTGATATCTCCGTGATCCTTGCGGCGCCAGGCTGGCGCGCCGCGATCAAGCAGCCTGAGGCGCTGGCGCGCCGTGCGGCCAATGCGGCCCTGCGCGAAGCGGGGGCGGCGGGCGCGGTCACCGTGCTTCTGGCCAATGATACCACCGTGAAGCGGCTGAATGGCACGCATCGGGCCAAAGCTAAGCCCACCAATGTGCTGTCCTTCCCAGGCGGCGCTCCTGGTTATTTGGGCGATGTGGCACTCGCCCTTGGGGTGGTGCGGCGTGAAGCGCGTGGCAATGGGCGCCGCGTCGCCGCACATTTCGCGCATCTTGTCGCGCATGGCGCGCTGCATCTGGCTGGGCATGACCATTTGCAGGCCGGTGAGGCAAGGCGGATGGAACGTGCCGAGGCCCGCGTCATGCGCCGGCTTGGTCTGCCCAACCCCTGGCGGGGCGCGACATGAGCGAGGCCGGCCAAAGACCCGGCCTGTTCTGGAAGCTCCAGGGCATGCTGCGCCGCAAGGAAGCGGAATCCATTCGCGATCAGGTGGAAGAACTGATCGAACGGCATGAGGCACCAAGCGAGGCGACCAAGGGTGATGGCCCGGCGGCCAGCCTTGATGCGGAAGAACGCGCATTACTTGGCAATGTTCTTCGACTGCGCGGCATCACCGCTTATGATGTGATGGTGCCGCGCGCCGATATCATGGCGATTCCGGAAAGCCATTCACTTCATGAAACAATCGCATTGATCCAAACCGAAGGCCATAGCCGCTATCCGGTCTATCGCGGTAGCCTCGATGACATTATCGGCATGGTGCATATCAAGGATGTCTTCGCGGCTGTGGGCAAGGATGAGAGGGCCTTCGCGCTCGCCGATATTCTGCGCCGGCCGCTTTTCGTGGTGCCTTCCATTCCAGTGCTTGATCTGCTTTTGCAAATGCGCCAGGCGCGCGTGCATATGGCGCTGGTGGTGGATGAATATGGCGGCATAGATGGGCTGATCACGATTGAGGATCTGGTGGAGACCATTGTCGGCGATATCAGCGATGAACATGATGAGGAGCAGGCGCAGCAGATCACCGAACGCCCCGATGGCGCGCTTGATCTGGATGCCCGCACACCGATTGCCGCCTTTGAGGGCAAGCTCGGCTCAGTGCTGACCGATGAGGAGCGCGCCGCCGATATTGATACGGTGGGCGGGCTGGTCTTCACGCTGGCAGGGCGCGTGCCGGCAAAGGGTGAATTGGTGTCCCATCCCTCCGGGCTGGAATTCCGTATTCTGGATGCTGATCCGCGGCGCATCCGGCGCTTGCGCGTGCGCCGGCCTGGCGCCAATCCGCGCGCGGCGGCGGAATAGTTGGTGCTGGTGTGATCGGGCGGATCTGGCGGGCTCTGGCCTCACGCCGCGGTTGGCGCGCCATGGTGACGGCCTTCGGCTTGGGGGTGCTGGCAGTACTGGCGCTGCCGCCCCTGCATTTCATTCCCGCCCTGTTCCTCGCCATCCCGGGCCTGCTTGCCATGATCGGCGGCGCGGCCAGTTGGACCGGCGCCTTTTGGCTTGGCTTTGCCTGGGGCTTTGGTTTCTTCGCGGGCGGGCTTTACTGGATCACCTCAGCCATTCTGACGGATGTGGCGCGTTATTGGTGGCTGGTGCCCATCGCGGTGCCGGCGCTGGCGCTGCCGCTTGCGGTTTTCGTCGCCGCCCCGGCGGCGTTGGCCTGGGCCGCCAAGCCGGGCTGGCCGCGCGTGCTGGTTTTCGCCGGCGGTTATGTCGGTTTTGAATTGCTGCGCGGCGCGATCCTGACCGGCTTTCCCTGGAATCTGATGGGTACGGTCTGGGCTTTCGATGCCCTGCCCATCCAAATGGCGGCGGTGATTGGCGTGCATGGCTTGTCGCTGATCACGCTGCTGGTGGCGGCAACCCCCATCTTGGATCGCCGCGCCTTTCTGGGAGGTGTTGCGGTGCTCGCCTTCTGCGGCGCCTTCGGCTTCGCCAGGCTTTGGGCACCAGAGCCCGAGCCCCAGCCTGTCGGCCTATTGATCGTGCAGGGCAATATCGCGCAGGAGGTGAAGTGGCGCGAGGAGTCCCGCGTGCCCATCCTGCGCCGCTATGTGGAAGCAACCCGCGAAGCCGCGCTTGCGGCGCTGCGCGATCTACCGCCGGGGCATCGGCTGGCGGTGATCTGGCCGGAAACCGCCGTGCCCTTTCTGCTGCCCAATGACCGGGAGGCGCGGCAATTAGTGGCCGGCGCACTGCCGCAAAATGCCCTGTTGCTGACCGGTACCGTGCGCGGCGATTTCACGCCGGATGGCTATGCGCGGGAATTGTTCAACAGCCTTGTCGTGATCGGCCCCGATACGCAGGTGCTGGCGGTGGCGGATAAGGTCAATCTGGTGCCCTTTGGCGAATTCATGCCCTTCAGGGGGCTATTGCCGATCCGGCTGGTGCAGAGCTCGCGCGATTTCACCGCGGCCGAGGAAAGGCGCCGGCTGGTGGCGGGCTGGCTGCCGCCCTTTGTCGGGCTGATCTGCTATGAGGTGATTTTCACCGGGCGCATCATGCCGGCGCGGCGCCCGGCCTGGATTGTGAATGTGACGAATGACGCCTGGTTCGGCATTACCGCCGGCCCCTGGCAGCATTTGGCGTCAGCGCGGCTGCGCGCGGTGGAAGAAGGCCTGCCGCTGGCGCGGGCGGCACAGACGGGTGTTTCGGCCGTATTTGATGCACGCGGGCGTTTGGTGACGCGCGGCCCCCTGGGAGAATCGGCGATTGTTCTGGCCCCTTTGCCCGCGGCGCGGGAGCCGAGCATCTATGCGCAGCTTGGTTTGGCCAGCTCTGCGGCGCTGACATTAATGATTTTCATCTTGGGGTGGATTTTGTCGGGCCGGAATCGCTCATAGGATCGTAGCTTTGCTAGGAATGGATAAAATTTTTGTATCTTTTTTGAGAAAACGGAAAATGCTATAGACCTTAAGGGGCCAGTTAAGGTATTCTCAACCAGAGTTAAACTTCGGTGAGTGGCGAATCGCCGCTCGCTTAATGCAATCAAAACCCCTTGGCGATGTTGGTTTTTCGCGCCAAGGTTGCCACTATGGCAGGAAGGGGCAAGACATGAAACCGGTAGTTGCCGTGAATGATCAGGACGACCTTAGCGCCAAAGGCGAGCGTGAGCATCGGGCCAGCCCGATTGACGCGCATGTCGGGGCGCGGGTTCGCCTCCGTCGCACCCTTCTTGGCATGAGCCAGGAAAAGCTTGGCGATGCGCTGGGCCTCACCTTCCAGCAGGTGCAGAAATATGAGCGCGGCGTGAACCGCATCGGCGCGAGCCGGTTGTTTGATCTGGCGCGCGTGCTGGATGTGCCGATCGGCTTCTTTTTTGACGATCTGCCGCCGGAGATGGGCGGCAATGCCGCGGTCCGCAGCCGGCCGGCCTTGTTTGGCTTTGCCGATGCCGCTGATGGCCATGAAGATGACAATATGGGCAAGCGGGAAACGCTTGAACTCGTGCGGGCCTATTACCGCATCACGGAACCCAGCGTGCGCAAGCGCGTCTTTGACCTGATCAAGAGCCTGGCGCCGACTGAATAAGGTCATCAGCCTGGGCAGCGCTAGCAGCCTCTCCGAGAATGGTTTCTAAAGCATATCACGTTCAGATGGAATCATCTGAACGTGTGAAGATGCTCGAAAAAAAAGATATAGAGCGGGTTGCGTGAACCCATGTGAAAGCAACACGCTCTAACCCATGCGGTGCCGCTGGTTTTGGCGCTCCGCGCGCGTGTCTTCCTTCGTTTAGACTATTGCCCTGTGCAGCTTGAGAAGGTTGTGGATGGTGCGAATTATGGCCCATTCGCCTCTGACATTATTCAAGCCACGGAGAAGGAATTGTCGGAACCCTTTGGGCTGCTTGATCTGGCCGAACAGACGCCCCATTCGGCGAGGATGATCTGGAGAACGGAATTGGTGCCTTGCCGGGCCACTTTCGTTCACGTCACACGCACCAAGCCATACTGGGTGTCTTCCGCCGCATCAGCGGTTTCAGCCGGGTCAAGTCAGCGCTGACAAGCCCTGTGCTGTCTGGCAGAGCCGCAGCCTGATCACAAAAGGGGATCAGAAATAGTGACAAACGGATAGCGAATTCCCAGACAGGCTCCTGGCGACGCGGAAGCGCCCTAACGACCCTGGTTCAGCAAAAGCGGAGTCGGGGGGCGGTTCTGTCGCAATTGTGCGGCGCCCGAAGCAACCACATCACTCACCGCGATGGTCAGCGCCTTGCGGTCAGGGATGGCACTCGGGTCGGCTGGTTCATGCAGCAGCACTGTGGCCCGCGCGCCGGAACGCCGCGCGATGCGCCAGAAATGGGAAGCGATATCCATATCGCCATACCAGGCGAAAAGCGGCCGGTCGCGGCGGCAAGCGGGCAAACCGCCAAGCCGATCATAGACCAAGGAGACCGGCTGCACCGCCTTGGCATACGCCGCCGCCGCCAGAAAGGCGGATCTGAAGGGCAGCACCCGCGTGCCGTCATTGCTGGTGCCCTCAGCGAATAGGATCAGACTATCGCCGGCCTGGAGCCTTTCGCGCATCGTGTCCGCTTCGCGGATCACGGTGGAATTGCGCTTGCGGCTGACAAACACCGTGCGGCCAAGCTTGGCGATGATGCCGACCACCGGCCATTCGCCCACTTCCGATTTCGCGACAAAGCTTGCGCGCAGGACCGAACCCAAGACCAGAATATCAAGCCAGGACGAATGATTGGGCAGGAACAGCGTGGCGGGCTTGTCCGACACCTTCCCCACCACCTGCACCTTGAGGCCGATCAGCCAGCAGAGCACGCGATGATAAAAACAGCCAAAGCTGATCTTGGCTTGGCCTGGCAATAGCATCAGCACGGCTTGGATAGGAATGGCGATCAACGTCCAGACCAGCGCGCTAATGATGCGCCGTATGGCGCGGAACCGCCCGCCAAGAGGTCGTGGTTCCATGATATCGCCCCAGGCGTCAGCCCGCATGAAGGGTTTGAAGCTCAGCGGCTTTAGCCGCATGTGGCGCCGCGGCTTCAGCGCTTCTTCGGGGTTTCGCGAGAGGGCTTCCATGAAGGCCGGTTAGCGCGCGGCTGATGGCGCCGCAATGACGCTTTGGCGAAGATTGCGTGAAAGCCGCGCCCTGCCGCCCGGAAACATCCAAAAATTCACCTTGTTTTGCGCTGCGCTGCCGAATCATCCCGACTGCACCGCTTGGCAGAGGCCTGTGTTATGTTATATCAACGCATATGGTGTTTCCGAACCCCCTTGGACTTTCCTCTGGCATAGGCGCGCGGCTGGGCCTTTCGGCCCTGGTTGCCGCGCTGCTTTGGGCCGGGGTTGTCTGGGCGCTTTCAGCATGAAGCCCGCCGCCCTGGAATTGGCCGATCTTACGGTCTGCTATGGCCGTCGCCCGGCGCTGCACCATCTTTCGGGGCGCTTTGCGCCCGGCAGCCTGACGGCGATTGTCGGGCCGAATGGCGCCGGGAAATCCACGCTACTCCGTGCTTTGGCCGGGCTGCAAAAGCCGGAATCCGGGCGCGTTGCGCATGAAGGTGAGGCCCGCATCGCCCTGCTGCCACAATTGGCCGCTTTGGACCGTGCCTTCCCGATTGCCTGCCGTGATGTGGTGATGCAGGGGCTTTGGCCGCGTATCGGCGCCTTTCGCGCCGTACCCGCCGCTGAGCATACCCGCGTTGATCAGGCGCTCGCCGCCGTTGGGCTGGCAGGCTTGGCGCGGCGCCCAGTGGGCAGCCTTTCGGCTGGGCAATTGCAGCGCCTGCTTTTCGCGCGGCTTCTGGTGCAGGATGCCGATATTCTGCTGCTCGATGAGCCCTTCAATGCAGTGGATGCGAAAACCGCCGCCGATCTGCTGCGGCTCATCCGCCAATGGCATGGCGAAGGCCGCACCGTGATTGCGGTATTGCATGACCTTGATCTTGTTGCGCGGGAATTTCCGGAAACGCTGTTGCTCGCGCGTGATCTGATCGCCTGGGGGCCGACCGAACAGGCGCTCTCGCCGGCCAATCGCCTCAGGGCGCGCCGCATGGCCGAAGGCTGGATGGAAGAGGCTGAGGCATGTGAGCGCGCGGCGTAAACTAGAGCGGCTTCCGTTCACCTTCGTTCACGACAACCGCTCTAGATTATTGTTTGGTCGCATTTTCCGAGCGGCCAAGTGGGCCACTTGGCTTGAAAATGCTGCGGCCCACCATGATTGAGGCACTTTTCGCCCCCTTCGTCGAATTCGGGTTCATGCGCCGTGCCTTGGTGGGATCGCTCGCCCTTGCCATCGCCGCACCGCCGCTTGGCGTTTTCCTGATGCTGCGGCGCATGAGCCTGACAGCCGATGTGCTGTCCCACGGCGCCCTGCCGGGCGTGGCGGTGGCCTTCCTGATCGGGGGGCTTTCTGTGCCGGCGCTTTGGTTCGGCGGCCTGGTCGCGGGGCTTTTGGTCGCGGTCGGTGCCGGGGCTTTGGCGCGCATTACCGGCGGGCGGGAAGATGCGACACTTACTGCGCTTTATCTGCTGGCGCTTGGGCTTGGCGTGGCGCTGATTTCAATGGGCGGCGGTGCCGGCGATTTGAAGCATATCCTTTTCGGTAGCGTGCTGGGCGTGGATGATGCGGCGCTTTTGCTGATGGCCGGCGTGGCGACACTGACGCTGGTGCTGCTTGCGATTGGGTGGCGGCCTTTGGTGCTGGAATGTTTTGACCCGGCCTTCGCCGCGGCCACTGGTGCGCATGGCGGGTTCTGGCATTTGGTGTTCATGGGGCTTGTGGTGCTGAACATGCTCTCGGCCTTTTTGGCACTCGGCACGCTGATGGCCGTAGGGTTGATGATGCTGCCCGCCATTGCTGCGCGGCATTGGGCGGCGGAAATCAGCGGCATGGTCTATGCGGCCTCAGCCATTGCAGTGTTTGCAAGCGTCATTGGCCTGCTGCTGTCCTATCATGCGGATTTGCCTAGCGGCCCCGCGATTGTGCTGATGGCGGGCGCGGCTTGGGCGATATCCGTACTGTTCGGCCCGGTGGATGGGCTGGCGCAGCGCGTGATCCGGCGGCGGCATTTGGCGGGGTGATTCACCAGCTCGCTTGACCTTGGCCTGATCCGGTTTCAGCCTTTCCCCGAAGCCACAATGACAAATGTGGCCAGCAGGGGAGATCATCGCCATGGCCGATTTGCGTCTGACCCGCCGCGCCGCTTTGGGGCTTTTCGCTGCGCCCACCTTGGCCCGGGCGCAAAGCGCTGATGTTTGGCCTTCGCGCAGCATTCGCCTGGTGGTGCCTTTCGGCCCGGGCGGTCCCACTGATGTCATGGCGCGGGTGATTGCGCCCGGATTATCTTCGGCACTTGGCCGGCCGGTGGTGGTGGAAAACCGCCCGGGCGCGAGCGGCAATGTCGGCATTGCCCATGCGGCACGCAGCGCGCCCGATGGCTATACGCTGCTGGTGACCTCCACCGGTTTCGTCGTGAACCCGACGCTGTTTCGCAACCCTGGCTATGACATCGCCAAGGATTTCGCGCCGATCACGGAATTGGGCGCTTCGCCCAATACCATCCTCACCAGGCCGGATAGCGGCATCACCTCACTCGCTGATCTTGTGGCGCGCGCCAAGGCGACGCCGGGTGGGCTCAATATCGCCAATCCGGGGCTTGGCTCGACCCCGCATCTGACTGCCGAATTGCTGCGGCTGCGCACCGGCATTGAATTGGTGCAGGTGACGCATCAAAGCGCGGCGCAGGCGGTACAAGCGGTGCTGGCGGGCACCACGCCGGTTGGTGTGGCCGCCCTACCGCCCGCACATTCCCTGATCAAGGCCGGGACGCTGCGAGCCCTGGCGATTACCGGGGAACAGCGCTGGCATGATTTGCCCGATCTGCCGACAATGGTGGAGCTTGGCTATGATGGTTTTGTTTCCGAAACCTTCCAGGGCCTGCTGGCGCCTGCCGGTACACCGCAGGCCATTCTGGATCGCTGCGCGCAAGTGGCGATTGCCTTGCTGAATGAAGCGGAGACTCGCAATCGCCTACTCGGTGCCGGTTTCACGCTGAATGCGCGCGGGCCGGAGGGGCTGGCACAACGCATCGCGCGCGAAGTGCCGCTATGGCGGGATGTGATCGAAAAGGCAGGGATTCCGCGTGAGTGATCTCAGCCCTGCTTCGCCTGTCACTGAATTTTACGCCAACGTTCAAATCATCTGGCGTGACGCCCAGATTTCCGTGGGAGTGATACAATCGCGACTTTCGATGCTTGCGCTGGCCGCCGATCCACCCACTCAAGACCATATTCTGGTCTGCGCTGCCACGGCACGAATGCCTTCCCCAGCCAGGGCGGTTCCGGTGAACCCATTTGAACGGGAACCGATCTCAGTCGAATTCCCTTTTCAAGTCTCACGCAGCAAAGCCATCAAAGGCGCGATGGAAGCTGATTTGTCCAAAGCCCAAAGCGCCGCAAGCTGCGCCTCCACATCGGCTGTCATGCCGCCAAGTGCGGCGTTGGCGCGGTATTTCGCGGCAAGTTCCGCATCACTCAGCGGGCGTTCCGCGCTGCCGCGTGGCTGTTCGACATAGTTCTGATGCGTGCTGCCATCGGCAAGCGTAATGGTGACACGCGCCGCGCCACGCGGCAGGCTGGCATCGCATTCCGCCACCACTTTGGCGCGGAGCACTGCAAGGGCGGGGTCCTGCACCGCGGCCATTTCAAAATCCGCCACATCGGCGCGACCAAGCAGCAGGGCAATCGCAGCGCAGTGATGGATGCTGACGCGCGTGTCGCGTTCATTGCGCACTTCTCGATCGCCACGCGCCAGCAAAAGCGCATCGCCGGCAACCGTCACGCGCGCAATCTGCGCCACCGCCGCGCCGAGCCTGTCGCGCAAAGCCAGGCAGGCATCAATCACCGCATGAAAGACAATGCCCGCCGCATAGGGCTTGTAAGTGTTACGCGCGATTTCCCAGCGCTGGCCGAGCCCTTCGGTGATCTCAGCCAACATCGGCTCATCCCCCATGGCGCGCGCCCAGCCCAGAGGGCCTTCAATGGCCAGCGGCGCAGCGCGATAGCCGCGGGCGGCGAAGCGCGCGGCCAGAATACCGTTACGCGCCGCATTGCCGACGCCGATATTCTTGGCAGCAGTCGCCAGGTTTTCGACGATGCTGCCTGATTGGCTGGCGGCGATGCCAAGCGCATGCGCGGTTTCTTCCACTGATAACCGCATGAGCCGCGCTGCTGCCGCCGCCGCGCCAAAAACCCCGCAGCTTGCGGTAATGTGCCAGCCCCGCGCGTAATGGCCGGGGGAGACCGCATTGCCGATACGGCAGGCAATCTCTCCGCCCAATAGGAAGGCATGCAAAACCTCAGCGCCACTGGCGCCGAGTTCCTCACCAAGCGCAAAGGCCACAGGCGCCACCGGCGCGCTTGGGTGGATTACGGTATTCAGATGCGTGTCGTCATAATCGAGCAGGTTTGAAGCGATGGCATTGACGAAAGCGGCTTCCATGACGCCAAGCCTGTCGCGCTGACCAAGCACGCTGGCGCTTGGCTTGCCCGAGGCTTCGCGCATGATTTCAAGCGCCGTGATCACCGCGGGATCGCGCGCGACCCCCAAGGCGCAGCCGACGTGATTGAGGATGGAACGGCGCCCCTCATGCCGCAGCGCTTCGGGCAGGGCTTCAAAGCGTGATTCAGTGACAAAACGCCCAAGGATTTGCGTCGCGGATAATGCTTGACCCATGGGGCGCGTCCTTTGCTTCACTCAGCAATTTCACGCGCCATGACACGCGCCGGCGCACCATCCGATCCGGTAATGGCAAGCGCGCCAAAGATGAATTCCACGCGCTTGCCAGCCAGCGGGCGGGGGCCGCGCAAATGCTCACAAATCAGCACGCCATCACGCAATAGGCGCTGATGCACGGGCCAGGTGAAGCCCTCAGCCGGGCGGCGATGCACGGGCAGATCGGGTGTCGGGAAATCACAGGCCAATAGCTTTACCTGCTTCGCCACAATCCAATCCGCTGCCGCGAGACTCAAACACGGATGCGCATCATAGGCGGGTGTATTGATGTGCGGCGAAGAACCCGTATCCAGCGCGAGGATATCACCCGGGCGCAGCAAGGGGCGCGCGGCTTCCAGATGTTCCGGCTCAAGCAGGCTATTGGGCGGCAGATCGAAGCGCCAAACAACGCCGGGACCATTCCAGCGTTCCAAGGGCACTTGTTCCATGCTGGGGCCATCGCTGAAGAAATGGCAGGGCGCATCCACATGCGTTCCGGTATGCACCACCATCTCAAAGCTTGTCACGGTCAGCGGATCGGCGGGCAGGCAGAACAGCTTCTTGATCTTGGGCGGGCCGAAGGTCGGCACACGCGGCATCGCCTCATCTATCGGATGCGTCAGGTCCAACCAGGGGCCGAGCGGTGTGGTCTCCTGCCGGGGTGGCAGGGGCATCCAACCGCGCCAGCCAAGCCCGCGTTCCTTTGCCTTGTCGCACATAGCGCTTTTCCTTCCTTAAACTGCGCGCAGCCATCCGCCATCAACATCCATCAACGTGCCTTGCACATAGCTGGCACGATCACTGACCAGAAAGCTGACGACCTCGGCGATTTCCTCAGGCGCGGCAAAGCGCGTGATGCCGGCCTGCCGCGCCAGATCGGCGGCGGGGGTTGCGTCATCCGCGCCCAATTCCTTGGCACGGGCGCGGATGCGATGCGTGAGGCGATCCGTGCGGATATTGCCAGGGTTGATCAGATTGACGCGCACCCCATCCGCTACGCCGCGATCCGCCAACGCCTTGGTGAAATTCATCAAGGCTGCATTGACCGAACCGCCAATGGTGAAATCCGCACTCGCCAGACGCCCGCCTACACCGCCGATATTCACAATAGAGCCCTTGGATTTCCGCAAATGCGGCCAGGCAGCGCGCGCCAGCCGCACAGCACCAAATAATTTCAAAGCATAGCCATCCGCCCAATCATCATCGGTGAGAGTCAGAAAATCGCCACGCTTGGTGGCACCCGCGCTATGGACCAGGATATCCAGGGCGCCGAAGCGCTGGATGGCGGCGTTCACTGCCGCCTGAGCCGCCGCATCTTCGCGCAAATCGCCGGGCACTACCACGCAATCCGCGCCGCAATTGGCGGCGACCTTCTGCATATCGGCCTCACTGCGCGCCAGCAGCACCAGCCTGGCGCCATCACGCGCGAGGGTTTGGGCAATCGCCGCGCCAATGCCGCGGCTCGCGCCACTCACCAAGGCAATCTTGCCAGAAAGCGGCGCGCTCATTCCGCGGTGATCCCGGCATCGCGGATCACCTGGCCATAGCGCGCGACATCATTGGCGATCAGTGTGCCGAAGGTCTCCGCCGTGCCGCCAACAACCTCGGCCCCGGAATCGAGCAGCTTCTGGCGCATCTCCGGCGCGGTGATGATGCCGCCAATCACGGCGTTCAAGCGCTGCGCGGCGGCTGGCGGCATGCCGCGCGGGCCGACAATGCCATACCATTCGGCGATTTGATAACCGGGAATGGCGGCTTCGGCGATGGTGGGTGCTTCCGGCAGGAAGGGCAGGCGCCGTGCCGCGGTCACGCCCAGCGCGCGTATCCGCCCGCCGCGCACATGCGGCAGTGCTGATGTGGCATTGGCGAACATGATCGGCACATTGCCGGCCATGAGGTCCGTCAAGGCCGGTGCGCCGCCGCGATAAGGCACATGAGTCATGGTAAGCCCGGTCGCAAGGCGAAACATCTCCCCACTGATATGCGTCGAAGTCCCGGTGCCGGAAGATGCGAAGGCGAGGGGATTGGTCCGGCCCCAGGTGATCAATTCCGGCACCGTGCGCGGTGGCAGGTTGTTGTTGATGCAAAGGATATTATGAACATCAGCCACATGGATCAGCGGCGTGATATCGCGCACGGCATCAAAGGGGTGATTCTTCACCAAATGCGCATTGGCGGCATGGGTGCTGATGATGAAGCCGAAGGCATGGCCATCAGCATCAGCGCGCACAATGGCTTCCGTGCCGATCAGGCCGGCAGCGCCGGCGCGGTTTTCGATAATGACGTTTTGGCCAAGCGCTTCCTGCAAGGCCGGCGCGATCATGCGCGCGACAATATCCGTGGTGCCGGCGGGCGGCCAGGGCACGATGAAGCGGATGGGGCGCGTGGCTACCCAGGCAGCTTGTGCGCGCGCGATGCGCGGCGTGGCAAGTAGCGCGCCGCCAGCGGCGATAAATGAACGTCTTTTCATGATGGCTTTCCTCCCATCTTCTTGCGGGCATCGTGGCCGGGCACGCCCTATCTGTCCAGCGCGGGTGCCGCTTTCCCTGGCGCGCAACAGGGGCAATACTCGGCGCGAAGACGTAAAGGGGTGGAAGGGCATGCCCAAGGATGGCGGTTTGCTTTGCGTGATGAATGATATCGCGCCGGCTTGTGATTGGCGCGATTATGAAGCCTGGTATCAGCAGGATCACGTGCCAGATCGGCTGAGTATTCCAGGTTTTCTCTCCGCCCGGCGCTATCGTCGCCTGCATGGGCCGCGTGCAGAATTTCTCACTATTTACGAAACTGCCACTCCGCAGGTGTTGTGTTCCGCACCCTATCTAAAACGCTTGGCGGAGCCCACGGATTGGACCGCGCGCATCATGGCGCATTTCCGCACCATGTCGCGCAGTATTTGTCGCGTGTCCTTGGATGAGGGGCAGGCCGGCGCCGGTGGGTTGCTGGCGCTGATCGCGCATCAGGCAGCGCCAGAGGTGGCGCTTGAGTCACAATTGGCTGCAACCTTGGCGCAGCCCGGCGTGACACGGGTGCGGCTGTGGCGTGCTGATCCGTCAGTGACCGTACCAAGCCCCGAGGAAAAGCTACGCCCTGGCGGCGATGCATCCTTCGCCACCATCATGGTGGTTGAAGGCACAAATGCGGAAATGATCCAGGCCGCGCTGCAGACAGCGAATATCACTGACGCCACCAGTTTCTATAGCCTGATTTACGCCTCACCGGAAAAACACCTGAAGGAATCACCAGCATGACCACGCGCGCGCTTGCGGAATTCACCGCCGCCATCAAGCCGGATGCTTTACCAGCAGAGGTTCGGCGCCAGGCGGCGCGGTTGGTCCTTGATGCGCTGGGCTGCGCCATGGCCGCCTGGATAGAGGATGCGGAAAAATCCCGCATCGCGCGCGATATTGCCGCGCTTTATCCCGGCGCGCCCGGCGCGCATGTGATGGGCACGAAGGGAGCCGCGGTGCAGCCGGCTTTCGCGGCACTCGCCAATGGCATCCTGATCAATGCCGCCGATAATGATGACACGCATAAGCGCGCCTTGTTGCATGTGGGGTCCGTCATGGTGCCAACCGCGCTTGCCCTGGCCGAAGCGCGCGGGCTTTCTGGCCGCGCCATGCTGGCAGCGCTGGTGGCGGGGTATGAGGTCGCGGTGCGGGTCGGCATGGCGGTGATGCCAACGCATTACCGCTTCTGGCATTCCACCGCGACCAATGGAACCTTCGGTGCCGCTGCCGGTGCAGCCCATGCCATGGGGCTGGATGCGGATGGTGTGCGGGGTGCGCTTGGGCTGGCGGGCACGCAAGCCGCTGGGCTAAACACGTTTTTCGAATCCGGCGACATGACGAAATCCATTCACCCCGGCAAGGCCGCGCTGAATGGGATTCTGTCTGCGCAAATGGCCGCCCTTGGCGCGACCAGCCCGCCTGGCATTCTGGAACACCCGAAAGGCTATTTGGCGGCGTTTTCGCTGGAACCGAAAGCGGCGGCGCTGACGGCGGGGCTTGGGACGGAATGGGAGATTTTGCAAAACGGCTTCAAATATTTCCCTTCGATCCTGGCGAGCCATTCACCGATTCAGGCGACCCTTGCCATTGTTGCGAAGCACAAGCCAGACCCGAAGCGGATCATCTCCATCACCAATGAAACCTATGATACGGTGAAATCACATTTTTCGAACAAGGATGTCACCTCGGTCATGGGTGCGCGGGTTTCGGTGCCCTATTGCATCGCCGCTGCGGCGGTGGATGGGGAATTGACTCAGCGCCAATTCGCGCCCGGGCGTGTCAATGACGCGCTGATCCGCCAGGTATTGGCGCGCACGGAAGTGGTGCCGGATGCGGAATTGAACAAACTCTACCCGGCGAAATTCCCCGCGCGCGTGACGATCACGCTGGATGACGGCACGAAACTGACCGAGACTGCGCTACTGCCCAAGGGAGACCCCGGCGCGCCGCTTACCGATGATGAATTGGAAGCGAAATTCCGCGACAATGCGGAACCGCTTTTGGGCAAGACGGGTGCCATGGCACTACGGGATGCGATCTGGCGCCTGGATGATGCGCCGGATGTGGCAGAGCTGGTGCGCTGTATGCGCCCCAGCTAATTCTCAGGCATAACGCTTCAGAATATCGCGCATGGCCGGCGCCATGTCGGGCCTTGCCAGCGCGTAAGCTACCTGTGCTTCCAAAAAACCCGCCTTGTCGCCGCAATCAAAGCGGCGGCCTTCATAGCGCAGCCCATGGAAGGGCTGCGTGCCGATCAGCTTTGCCATGCTGTCGGTCAATTGCACTTCCCCGCCCGCGCCCTTTTCCATCCGCGCCAAATAGCCGATCACTTCGGGCATCAGCACATAGCGGCCAATGATGGTCAGGTTGGACGGCGCCTTTTCAATCGGCGGCTTTTCCACCAGGCCCTTTACGGAAACCAGCCGCCCACGATCTTCCGCTACATCCAAAACGCCATAGCGGTTGACGCGATCACGCGGCACTTCCTCAATCGCGACAACATTGCCGCCGGTTTCGCGATAGGCATCGGCCAATTGCGCGGTGCAGGATACTTCGCATTGCATCAAATCATCCGGCAGCAGGATCGCGAAAGGATCATCGGCAATAAAGGCGCGCGCGCACCAAATGGCATGGCCAAGCCCCATCGGCACTTGCTGACGCACAGAAAAAACCATGCCTGGCTGAATTGCGTCAGCCCGCAGCGCGGCCAATTCCTTTTCCTTGCCACGTTCGGCGAGTGTCTTTTCCAGCTCATAGGCAATGTCGAAATGATCAACCAGCATGGTCTTGCCGCGGCCAGTGATCAGGCAGATTTGTTCGATCCCTGCGGCGCGCGCTTCTTCCACCGCGTATTGGATCAGCGGCTTGTCCACGATGGGCAGCATTTCCTTCGCCATGGTCTTGGTGGCGGGCAGGAAACGCGTGCCAAGCCCGGCAACGGGCAGCACGGCTTTCTTGAGCGGCTTCAACGGCACAGGACGATTCCCCTGGATTGGTCTTCCGCCATCTTATGCCGCGAAAGCCGGGCATGATTAAGGCGGGGGCGGCGCCTAAAACACTGAAAAACGTTCTTCCAGAATGCGGCGCCGGGGCACGCCAAGCGCGGCCAAGCCCTGATGCGCGGCGCGTATCATGGGGCCAGGGCCGCAGAGCAGGAAAACCCAGCCCTCACGCGCGGCCTCTGCGGCTTCGGCCTGGATCAATGCGGGCGTCATCATGCCGGCGAAGCCCGCCCAACCCGCCGGGGGTTCCTGCAGCACATGGTGAAGATCAAGCCGCAAGCGTTCGGCAAGAGCAGCCAATTCCGCCGCTGCCATGATCTGCCCTTCATGCCGATTGCCATAAAGCAGGGTGATGGGGCGGGTTTCGCCGCACGCCGCGGCGGCTCGCAGCAGGGAGAGCATGGGCGCCAACCCCGCCCCGCCAGCGATCATGAAAATGCCGGGCTCCTGCCGGCCTTCCAGACACAGCGCGCCATGTGGGCCATCCACAAAGGCGCGCGCGCCAAGCGGCAGCCGTCCGATCTGGCGCGTGAAATCGCCAACTTCCTTGATCAGAAAGCGCAAGGCCTTCCCATCCGCGGGGGCAGAGGCGATGGAGAAAGGATGCTCACGCACCGAAAAGGCCGAGCAATCAAGCCGCAGCCAGGCGAATTGCCCGGCGCGATAGGCAAGCCCGGCATGGCCATCGGGTTCCAATGTCAGCGACCACAGCCGATCACCGACGCGTTCCAGCCCCGCAATGCGCCAAGGGCGGTGCGCCAGGCGCCAGGGCCGCAGCAGATAAACCGCAACCAGACTGCCGAGCGCCAAGGCCAGCAGAAAGGCCCAATAGGCGATCAGCGCCGGCGCCGCTGAATAGCGCCCGGCTGAGATGGCGTGATGCAGCGCGAAGCCTGCCAGCAGCGCCGCGCCAAGCCCGTGGCTGATCCGCCAGGCTTCATAGCGATAGGGCAGATCATCGCGTCTGATGGCGGTGAGAGTCAGCACGCCAAGCAGCAGCCACGCCAAAGCACCGGAAATGAGCGAGGCCGCATCCAAGCCCAGCACCAGCGCACCGGTAGGGTCATCCGGGCGATCAAAAGCCGCACCGCTTGGGCTCAGATAAAATAGCGGATGCAGCAATGCCGCGATGGTCAGCACCTGCGCGAAGACCTGATGCCAGCGCAGGTTGCGATCCATGCCGATGCCGGCACTGATGGCACGAAACCGGCCAGACAGCAGAAACTCCAACAACAGCGCCGCGGTCGCCATCATGGCAATGGCGCTGGAGGCTTCATCCAACCACGGCCGCGCGGGGCCGATCAGCCACCAGCCAAGTACTACCGGCAGCACGACCAACAGGGCATAGGCAGCAAGGATCACCAGGGCGGGCAGGGCGTGTCACCTTTCAGCACGCGGGCAGCCTATCACCGCCCGCGCGGCAAGTCTTGGTTTTGACGCCTGCACGGATTGGGATTTGAATATCATGAAGCCGAAGGGCAGAACCATGATCGCTTCCCCGCACTTCAACCCCACGGATTTTCGTATCGCGCCGGGCATCGCGCATCTTTGCGCCGCCGGTGAGACGCCGTTTCTCCACCAGCATGATGCCGCCTTTGCCGCCTATGCCGCCGATAAATCGGATGGGCCGGCCGGGCGCCATCGCCAGGAAGCCATGATGGAAAGCGCGCGGGCGCGGGCGGCGCGGTTGTTTCATGTGGCGCCTGCCGATATCGGCTTTGTGTCATCGGTGGCCGAGGGCGTTTCCATGGTGGTGGAAAGCCTGAATTGGCACGCGGGCGATACGGTGCTGGTTGATCCGGATGAATATCCATCGGTCGTCGCACCGCTGACGCTGCAACGCCAACCGAAAGTGACGCTGCGCTTTGCCAAGGCCGCTGATCCAGCCAGCTTCGCCGCTGCGATTGATGGTTCAACGCGCATGATTGGCGTCAGTGCCGTGTCCTTTCTGAATGCCGCACGGCATGATCTGGTCGCGTTACGCGCGGCGGCGGATCGCGTGGGCGCGCTGCTGGTGGTGGATTTCACGCAAGGTGCCGGCTGGATGCCGATCCATGCCGAGGTTGCGGATTTTGCTTTCTCTGCCTGCTATAAGTGGTTGTTGGGCTGTACGGGTGTTGCGCTGGCCTATTGGAACCCGAAGCGCCAGCCAGGCTGGGTGCCGAGTACGGCGGGTTGGCATTCCATCGCTTCCATGGGGCGGCCGGATTGGTCCGAAACACCCGCACTTTTGCCCGGCGCTGCGCGCTTCACGCGCGGCAATCCATCGCATCTTGGGCTTTATGTTTTGGATTCGGCGCTGCGCTATCTGGAAGGTTTTGCGCCGGAGGTAATTGAAGCCCATGTGCAGCGCCTGACCGTGGGGCTACTGGAACGCTTGCGCGCGGCCGGCATTCCTTCCACTACACCGCCCGATCCGCGCTGGCATGGTGCGAGTGTTTGCGCGGAACACCCGAAGTCAGCGGCGATTGTGGACGGTATGGCGCGGCGCGGCGTGCTCGCTTGGAATGGCCGGGGGCGCATCCGCATTTCCTTCCACGGCTATAATGGCAGTGATGATATGGACCGCGCCGCCGATGCCCTGATTGCCGAATGGCGCGCTGCGGGTGCAAGCTGACGGATAGGGTTACCAGGAGGAAGCGCCGATGCGCATGAAAGCCGCCATTTTGTTCGAACAGGGCCTGCCGCGCCCCTATGCCAAGACCCACCCTTTGGTGGTGGAGGAGGTGGAGCTTGACCCGCCTGGCCCCGGTGAAATCCTGATCGAAATCGCGGCAGCGGGGCTTTGCCATTCCGATCTGTCCACGATTGAAAACCAGCGCCCGCGCCCGCTACCGATTGTGATCGGCCATGAAGGCGCGGGGATTGTGCGTGAATGCGGGCCGGGCATTACGGACCTCAAGCCCGGTGATCACGTGATCACGGTATTCGCTTCATCCTGCGGCACCTGTCGTTACTGTGCGCGTGGCCGGCCCAATATCTGCCCGAGTGGCAATGCCGCGCGCGCGGCGGGGTCCTTGGTGAGTGGTGCGAAGCGCATCAAGCGGCTGGATGGCAATTATGTGAATCACAATAGCGGCTTGTCGCTATTTGCGCAGTTTGCCGTGGTGGCGCGGCGTTCGGCGGTGAAGATTGACAAGGACATTCCCCTTGATGACGCGGCGATTTTCGGCTGCGCGGTGATGACCGGCGCCGGCGCTGTCATCAATACCGCGCGCTTGCAGCCTGGTGAGAATGTCGCGGTGGTGGGCCTGGGCGGCGTTGGCATGAATGCGCTTTTTGCCGCCGTTGCTTCGGGCGCTGATCGCATCATTGCCGTTGATACCAACCCGAAGAAGCTGGAACAGGCCAAGGAATGGGGCGCAACCGATGTTTTCCTGGCCGGCAATGATGATTGCGCGGCAGCGGTGCGGGATGCCACCGATGGCGGGGTGGATACGGTGATTGAAACCGCTGGCACCATCCCGGCCATGCAGCTTGCCATTGCCATTACCGCGCGTGGCGGCAGCACCATCAGCGCCGGTTTGCCGAATGTGAATGCTTCAGTGTCCTACCTGCATGCGAATTTGGTCTCAGAAGAAAAGAGCATTCGCGGTTCCTATATGGGTTCCTGCGTGGCGGAGCGCGATATTCCGCGCCTGCTTTCACTTTATCGGCGGGGCAAGATGCCGGTGAATAAGCTCAAAAGCGGTGTGGTGAAGCTGGAAGAGATCAATGAAGGTTTTGACCGGCTATCCGATGGCACGGTGCTGCGGCAGATGCTGAAGCCGAATAGCTAACGATTAAACATTCCCATCCTTGGCGGGCAGGCGGCTGAAAATCGCGGCTCGCCAGGAAATCGGCAAGGCGCCCGCGAAGCGCGCGAGCATATAGGTCGGCCAGGGATAGGCGATGCGCGTCTTGCCGCGCGCGAGCCCCGCCAGCGTGCGCCGCGCGGCTTCATCCGCATCCATCAGGAAGGGCATGGGGAATTTGTTGCGCGCGGTCATGGGGGTGCGGATATAGCCGGGACAAATCGCATGCAGGCGAATGCCGCGCTGGCGTTCCGTTGCATCCAAAGCTTCCGCCCAGCGCTGCACCGCGGCCTTGCTGGCGCAATAGGTGGGCGCACCCGGCGCGGCCACGAAAGCGGCGACGGAGGCCACCACGGCGATACGCCCGCGCAGCCCATCGGCGCCCGGAGATTGCGTGGCCATGACCTCCAGCGCGGGCAAAGCCGTGTTCAAGACGCCGGTAACATTGGTTTCGAAAATGCGCCGGGTTTGGGTGGTGGGTTCCGTGGTGCCGCCCGTGCCGGCGGAAATGCCAGCATTGGCAATCACCAGATCAAGTCGCCCCGCACCGGCGATCCAGCCCGCCATGGCCGCCGCGTCGCAGACATCCAGCACGCAAGGCCGCACCTCTGCCCCGCGCGCACGGCAGGTGTTCGCGGCTTGATCGAGCCTGGCGGCATCGCGGCCCGAAAGATGCAGCACGACGCCAGGCGCGGCGCAGGCTTCCGCCAAGGCGCGGCCAAGGCCGGATGAGGCACCGGTGATCAACACATTTTGCCAAAGCGCTTGCATAACATCTCCTCTGGGGCAAAAACCGCGCATGGCCAAGCTTGCATCCATGACCGGTTTCGCCCGTGCCGATGGCACCCTGCCCGATGGCGCTTCCTTCCTGTGGGAAGTGCGCAGCGTCAATGGGCGGGGGCTCGATTTGCGGCTGCGCCTGCCCAATGGGCTGGATGCGCTGGAACCCGCCTTGCGCGATGCGGCGGCCAAGATCTTCAAGCGCGGCAATATCTCGGCGACGCTGAACATCAAGCGGGAGGAGAAGGCGGGACCGCGCCTGACACCGGACCCTGTCGCGCTGGATCAGGCACTGCGCCTGGCCCTGGAGTTGGCGGCGCGCATCCCGGGCGCCCCGCCGCCGCGCGCCGAGGCGCTGTTGACCCTGCCTGGCGTGCTGCGGGCCGAGACCACAGAACTGGATGAAGCCGCTGAGGAAGCCCGCCGCGCCGCGGTGGCGGCGGGCTTTTCCACCGCCTTGCAAGCCTTGGCGAAGTCCCGCGCGGCGGAGGGCGCGCGGCTCGCGGAAATCCTGACCGTGCTGATTGATGAAATCGCGGCCCTGGTCGCACTCGCCCGCGATGCGGCGGCGGACCAACCCGCCCAGCAAAAGGCGCGCTTGCTGGAAAGCCTGGCCGCGCTGCTGGAAGGGGAGCGCCGCGTGCCGGAAGAACGCCTCGCGGCCGAGGTCGCGCTGCTCGCCGCCAAATCCGATGTGCGGGAGGAAATTGATCGCCTCAACGCCCATATCGCCGAAGCGCGCGCGCTGCTTGCTTCCGGTGACGCGGTCGGGCGGCGTTTGGAGTTTCTGACGCAGGAATTCGTGCGCGAAGCCAATACGCTCTGCAGCAAATCCGCGAGTGTCGCGTTGACGCGCTTGGGGCTTGATCTGAAAGCGGCGATCGAGCGCCTGCGCGAACAGGCAGCGAATGTGGAGTAAGCGCCCATGAAGCGTCGCGGCCTTTGCCTGGTGATTGCGGCACCGCCCGGGGCGGGTAAGACCAGCATCTCCCGCGCGTTGTTGGAAAGCGAGGCTGATCTCACGCTTTCGGTCAGCGTTACCACACGCGCCATGCGCCCAGGGGAGCAGGATGGCGTGCATTACCATTTCCGCGACATGGCGGAATATCAGGCCATGATTGTGCGTGGTGATTTACTGGAACATGCGATGTTTCTGGGCCGCGGCTATGGCACGCCGCGCGCACCCGTTGAAGCCGCTTTGGCCGAAGGGCGAGATGTGCTGTTTGACATTGAATGGCAGGGCCATCGGCAATTGAAGGCCAGCATGCCGGCCGATGTCACCAGCATCTTCCTGTTGCCGCCCAGCATGGCGGAACTCGAGAACCGCCTGCGTAAGCGCGGTCAGGATAGTGATGCGGAAATCGTCAAGCGCATGGCGGCTGCTCGGGAAGAAATCACCCATTGGGATGAATTCGATCATGTGCTGATCAATCAGGATTTCGATGCGACCGTTGCGGCAGTACGCGCCATTTTGCATGCCGCACGCAGCACACGCGCCCGCCAGCCAGGCATGGCGGAGTTCATCAAGGGCTTGCTCGGCGCGTGAGTATTGTTCTTGGCATTGTCCTGCCGGTCTTTGCCATTATTGCGCTAGGCTATGGCGCTTCACGTTGGCGTTTTGTGGATGATGGCGGCTTTCGCGGGTTGAATTTTTTTACCTTCTCCATCGCCTCACCCTGTTTGTTGTTTAATGGCGGCACATCGGGCCATGAGGGCGGCGGGCCGGCGGCCTTCGCGTTTTTCATCGCCTCCATGCTGATTTATGGCATCGCGTTATGGCTTGGCCGTGCAAGGCTGCGGCAGGGCATTGGTGCGGCAGGCTTGTTTGCGCTGAATGCCAGCTTCGGCAATACGGTCATGCTCGGCATTCCCTTGATCACGGCGGCTTTTGGTCAGGCGGGGCTGACCATATTGCTGGCGATACTCGCGCTGCATTCCATGGTGTTGCTGAGTGTCGCCACCGTGGTGGCGGAGATTGGGCTGCATAGTCAGGCGCCGCTGTCACGCGTCTTGCGCGCAACGCTACTTGGTGTGCTGCGCCATCCGATTGTGATGGCGGTGTTCCTTGCCTTCGTTTGGCAGGCACTTGGCATTCCCGTGCCGGCACCGATGCGCCGCGTTTTGGAATTGCTCGGCGCGGCGGGGCCGCCATTGGCCTTGTTTTGCCTTGGCGGATCGCTTGCCGGATTTTCCCTGGCGGGTGCGCGGGCCGAGGTTGGTTTCGCCAGTTTCCTGAAACTTGCGCTGATGCCGGCGCTGGCCTGGGGCGCTTGTCTGGCGCTCGGCCTTTCGCCTTTGGAAACCGCGGTGGCGGTGGTGACATCGGCGCTGCCGACCGGCGCCAATGCATTTCTATTGGCGCGGCGTTACGAAACCGGCGTGGGCGCTTCAGGTGCCACGGTGCTGCTTTCCACGCTGATTTCGATTGCAACGCTTTCCGTGTTGCTCGCTTACTTCAAGGCTTGATCATTCGGCGGCAGACATCGCTGCACGCCGCCGCCGCGCCAGGCGCCATTCCTGCCCAATTGCCATCACCGCTGTCAGCAACATGAAGCCCGCGCTGGTGATGAAGATCAGCCGAGGTTCGCCCGCTTCCAGCAGCCAGCCGAAAAGCGGCGGCCCCACCATGCCGCCGATATTGAAGCCGGTTGAGACAATGCCGAACACCGCGCCCGCTTGCCCCGGCGGTGCGGCGGCGCGCACCAGCATATCGCGCGATGGCATGATCATGCCGGTCAAAAGGCCGGATGAAATCATGGCCGCCACCAGCGCATAACCCTGGAAGACGCCATTGCCGATCAGCAGCATAATGGATGCCGCCGCGATGAAACCAAACGTCGCGACCAGCCCATGGCGCTTGGTCCAATCCGCGATATAGCCGCCCAGCAATACGCCCAAGGCGCTCGCGAACAGATAGGCAGTAAGGGCGGCACTCGCGAGTTCCAGCGACATGCCCTGCCCGACCCAGGCGGCGACGGAAAAGCTGTGAATGCCGCCATTGGCGAGCGCGAGGGTAATGAAAAACACCATCATCGCCAGCACTGCCGGCGACAAGACGCGGCGGATTGTGCTGCCTTCAGCGGGGCGGGATGCGGCGCTGGCAGGGCGTGGCTTGGCCGCATCGCGTCGTGCCGCGAAAATCAGCGGTATCGCCACCAAGGGACCGATCAACCCGCCTGCAATCATCGCCCATGACATGCCGGCATAGGATGCGATGCCAAGCATGAAGCCCGGCGTCACCGCGCCACCCAAAAAGCCGCAGGCGGTATGGAGTGAAAAGGCGCGCCCCACGCGGCCTTCGCTGATATCTGAACCAAGCACGGCGTAATCCGCCGGGTGATAGACGCAATTGGCAAGCCCCGCCATGGCGGAAGCCACCATCAGCATGGGCCAGCTTGGAAACAAGCCAAGCAGGATAAAGGAAGAACCGCCCAAGGTAAGTGCGGCCGCCAACATGCGGCGTGGCCCGACACGATCCACCACAAAGCCCATCGGCGCCTGGGTGAAGGCAGACACCGCGTTGAAAACGGTCAAGGCCAGGCCGAGTTCGATATAGGAAACATCCAGCGCTTCCCGCAGCAGCGGAAATAGCGGCGGCAGCACCAGGAAATGCACATGGCTCACGAAATGCGCCGCGCAGATTTGCGCCAGGGTGCGTTTTTCAGCGGCGCTCCAGCCCGATGCCATGTTCAATGCGCCTCTGCCCAGGAATGACCCTGCCCGACTTCAACCGAAAGCGGCACGCGCAGTGTCGCGACCGATTCCATGATTTGCCGCACAATGGCTGAGGTTGCTTCAACCTCAGCCTCCGGCACCTCAAACACCAATTCATCATGAACTTGCAGAAGCATGCGCGCCTTGAGGCCAGCATCGCGTAAGGCGCGCGGCAAGCGCACCATGGCGCGCTTGATGATCTCCGCCGCACCGCCCTGGAATGGGGCGTTGATCGCGGCGCGTTCGGCACCCGCGCGGCGCACCGGGTCGCGCGTGGCGATATCGGGGATCCACAGTTTGCGGCCAAAGGGCGTGCGCACAAAACTATGGGTGCGCGCTTCTTCCTTCAAGCGCTCCATTTCCTGCCTGATGCCCGGATACTGCGCGAAATAGGCATCAATGATCGCGCGGCCTTCCCCCGGTGGGATACCCAAGCGCGATGCCAAGCCAAAGGCCGACATGCCATAGATGATACCGAAATTGATCGTCTTGGCGCGGCGGCGCGCTTCCTTATCCACCTTGTCGCGCGGAATGCCGAAGATTTCTGATGCGGTGCGGGCGTGGATATCCTCACCCGCGGCGAAGGCTTCGCGGAGCGTCGGCACCTCGGCCAAATGCGCCAGCAAGCGAAGTTCGATCTGGCTGTAATCCGCCGCCAGCAGCACATGGCCCTTTTCAGCAATGAAGGCACGGCGGATGCGCATGCCTTCTTCACTGCGGATCGGGATATTCTGCAAATTGGGATCAGTGGAAGAAAGCCGCCCGGTGGAGGTGATCGCCATCTGATAGGATGTATGCACGCGCTTATCGGTGGGGTCTATTTGCGCGGCGAGCCCTTCAACATAGGTGGATTTCAGCTTGGCCAATTGGCGCCATTCCAGCACCTTGCCCGCCAATGCCACACCCTGGGCGCTGAGTTCTTCCAGCACCGCTGCATCAGTGGAATAGGCGCCGGTCTTGCCCTTGCGCCCGCCCGATAGCCCCATTTCATCAAACAGGATCTCGCCCAATTGCTTGGGCGATCCGACATTGAAGGCGCGCCCCGCAAGCTTATGGATGGCCGTTTCCAAAACTGCCAGGCGCCCCGCGAAATCTTCCCCAATGCGCGCCAATTCCGCGCCATCCACCTTCACGCCGGCGGCTTCCATATCGCGTAGCACGGGGATCATGCGGCGTTCGATTTGTTCATAACTCGCGAGCGCCCCATCGGCGCGCAAACGTGGGCGGAGCAGCAGCCAAAGCCGCAGCGTCACATCCGCATCTTCGGCGGCATAGGCCGTGGCCTTTTCCAAAGGCACTTCGCTGAACAGCATGCGCGCCTTGCCGGTGCCCGTCACTTCATCAAAGCTGATCGGCTTATGGCCCAGATGTAAAACCGAAAGCTCATCCATGCCATGGCCATGCCGCCCGGCTTCCATGGCGTAGGACAGCATCATGGTGTCATCAATCGGGCTGATATCGGCAAAGCCGCCATTTTCGGCCCGCGCCATGACTTCCAGATCATATTTTGCGTGCTGAAAAACCTTGAGCACCGAGGCATCGTTGAAAAGCGGCCGCAGCAACGCAAAGGCGGCATCCGGCGCAATCTGTTCCGGCGCCGGGGCGGCCAGCATATCGCCCGTGCTGCCATGGCGGATCGGCACGTAGCAGGCGCGGCCAGGTGCGATGGCAAGGGAAAACCCAACCATATTGGCGCGGCGCGCATCCAGGCTATCGGTTTCCGTATCCACCGCCACCACGCCGGCCTCGCGCGCCAGCGCGACCCAACGCGCCAAGGCGGCTTCATCCGTCACGCAATCATAGGGACCAAAAGCCACCGAGACATTGGGTGATTCTGCCGCAGGCGCCTCCGGCGCCGTGGCGCGGCTTACCCCGCGATGCGGCGCGCCGCCTGCTTCGCCAAAGCCCATCCGCGCCAGGATGGAACGAAAACCCTGCGCCCGCAGAAATGCTTCCAGCTTGCCATCGCCCGGCGCCCTGGCTTCCATTGCGACGATATCCAGCGGCAGCGGCGCATTGTCATCCAGCGTCACCAGCCGGCGGGAAATCCGCGCCATTTCGGCATTTTCCAACAGCGCTTCCCGGCGCTTCGGCTGCTTGATCTCGCCCGCCCGTGCCAGCAGCGCATCAAGATCACCATATTCTGTGATCAATTGCGCCGCGGTCTTGATACCAATGCCCGGCACGCCCGGCACATTATCCGTCGCATCCCCAGCGAGCGCCTGCACATCCACCACTTTTTCGGGTGGCACACCGAATTTTTCCATCACTTCCGGCGCCCGCAGCGGCTTCTGCTTCATGGGATCGAGCATCTGCACCGCCGGGCGGATCAATTGCATCAGATCCTTGTCGGAAGACACAATCGTGACATGCCCGCCCATTGCCTCAAACGCCTTGGCATAGGCAGCGATCAGATCATCCGCCTCATATCCTTCCTGTTCCACGCGCGCGACGCCAAAGGCATCGGTCGCGTCACGGATCAGCGCGAATTGCGGCACAAGCTCCGGCGGCGGGTCCGGGCGATGCGCCTTGTAATTGGGGTAAATCTGATTGCGAAACGTATTGCGCCCGGCATCAAACACCACGGCGATATGGCTGGCCGCATGCCGCAGCAGGAATTGAGACAGCATATTGGTGAAGCCGAATACCGCATTCACCGGCGTGCCATCCGGGCGCGTCATTGGCGGCAGCGCGTGATAGGCGCGAAAGATATAGCCCGAACCATCCACCAGAATCAGATGGCGCTCGCCGGGCTTGGTTTCCGGCAGGCCCTCGGCCCCCGCGATCGCCTCGCTCAAGGCTTTGCCATGCGGGCGAGCCGCTTCAGGGCCGGTGCCGTCTTCAATGGCCATGATCCCCGCCGGCGCCTTCGGCCAGCACATAGGTGATGGAACAATAAGGGCAGGTCACATCATGGCCTTCAATATGTAGCCAGATGCGGGGATGGCCGAGGCCACTCGCCGCTTCACCATCGCAAGCCACCTTGCGGGAATGCACCGTGACGCGCTGTTCGGGCGTGATACCCACCACGGGCTTCGGGCCATAGCCGGTCATTTGCTGGTCGCGCATCTGGGTCCTCATTCGGCAAATCTTCGCCTGATCATACCGGGGCAGGGGGTGATGGACCAGCCTTGCCCGGCACCCTATCTGAAGCCCATGTCCATGAGGCCCCTGATAACGCCAAGACGGGCGCTACTGGCCAGCCTGGCCTTGGCCGGTTGTGCCGAGGCGCGCGCCCCCATGGGGCCGGTGGTGACCAGGCCCGCCGTGCTGGATGATGCGCTGGTCATGGCCGATGGGCTGCGCCTGCCGTTGCATGCCTGGCGCCCGAAAGGGCCGCCGCGCGCGGTGATGCTCGCTTTGCATGGCATGAATGAATATGGCCGGTCCTTCGCGGAAGATGCGGCGCCCTGGTTCACCGCCGCCGGGGTTGCGCTTTACGCCTATGACCAGCGCGGCTTTGGCGGCACCGCCCCGCGCGGCGTTTGGCCGGGGCATGAAACCCTGGCGCAGGATGCCATTACCGCGGCTGGGCTGATGCGCGCCCGCCATCCCGGCCTGCCCTTTTTCATGATGGGCGAAAGCATGGGGGGTGCCGTGCTGGTATTGGCGGGCAGCAAGGCCCCCATGGCCGATGGCCTTGTGCTTTCCGCCCCGGCCCTGCGTGGGCGCGCCAGCCTGGCATGGCCTGCGCGCTGGACACTGGATGTCATGGTTGCGCTGACGCCTGGCCTAGCGCTTTCTTCCAGCGCGCCGCTATTTCGCCCGACCGATAATCTGGAAGCCTGGCGCCGCTGGTCCGGCGACCCCAAGGTGCTGAAGCAAACCCGCGTGGACGCGGTGGCCGGTCTGGTTGATCTGATGGATGCCGCCACCGCCGCCCTGCCGCGCTTCACCGCCCCCGCTTTGCTGCTTTACGGCGCGAAGGATGAGCTGGTGCCGCCCGCGCCGATTCGTGCAGCCCTGGCCCAATTGCCGCGCGGCGCAGCGCAGCGCGTGGCTTTTTACCCTGAAGGCCATCACATGCTGCTGCGCGATTTGGGCGGCGCGGCGGTGGCCGGCGATATCCTGGCCTGGATGGGGGATCGAGCCGCGCCTCTGCCCAGCGGGGCGGATCAGGCCGCGGCCAATTGGCTCGGCTGGGCTTGAGGGCTTCCAATCCTGGCCGCGCATGGCATGGTGGGGTCAGATGTTTTTAACGAGGGAGGCAAAACCATGCCAGTCAATGGCCTTGGCCCCTATGATGACAGCAATATCTTCGCGCGCATCCTGCGCGGCGAGATTCCGGCGAAAAAAATTCATGAGGATGATCATGTACTGGCCTTCCATGATATTGCGCCCCAGGCGCCGGTGCATGTGCTGGTGATTCCGAAGGGGCGCTATGTCTCCATCGCCGATTTCAGCGCGCAGGCGAGTGCGGAGGAGATCACCGGCTTCTGGCGCGCCGTGGGCCAGGTGGCGAAGGCTTTGGGGTTGGAAGCAGATGGTTACCGCGTGCTGATGAATATGGGCATGCATGCCGGCCAGGAAGTGCCGCATTTTCATGTGCATATCTGTGGCGGGCGCCCCTTGGGCCGTATGATTTCCCAAGCTTGAAAAAAGACGAGGAGGCGAGGCGTGGTATTCGATACAATTATTGTTGGTGGTGGTTCTGCCGGTTCTGTTTTGGCGAATCGACTATCCGCGCGCAGCGGTCATAAGGTGCTGCTGTGCGAAGCGGGCCCCGATACGCCACCCGGCGAAGAGCCCAAGGAAATACGCGATAGTTATTCCGGCACGGCGTATTTCGATCCACGTTTTCACTGGACTGATCTGCGGGTGCACACGCAGATTGTTTCGCATAACAACCCACAGGATCGCCCACCCTTGCGCAAATACGAACAGGCGCGGGTCTTGGGCGGCGGTTCATCCATCAACGGGCAAATGGCCAATCGTGGCGCGCCGACGGATTACAATGAATGGGAAGCCCGCGGGGCGGCCGGATGGAATTGGGACTCGGTGCTGCCCTACTTCAAGAAGGTTGAAAATGATCTTGACTTCGGAGGCCCTTATCACGGCAAGGAAGGCCCCATAAAAGTCCGCCGCGTCATGCCCGCCCAGTGGAATAATCACGCCAAGGCGGCCGCAAAGACCTTCGCGGAGGCGGGCTTCAAGCCACTTGAGGATCAAAATGGCGTTTTTGAGGATGGCTTCTTCCCGATTACCATTTCAAATGCGGATGAACAGCGTGTTTCAGCTGCCATGGGGTACCTGGATCGTACCACCCGCGCGCGGGAAAACCTGACCATTTCCTGTGATACACAAGTGAAAGCCCTGATGTTCGAAGGCCGCCGCTGTGTTGGCGTTATCGCACTCGTGCGGGGTCAGGATCAGATCTTTCTGGGCAAAGAGGTCATTCTTTCCTGCGGCGCCATTCACTCACCGGCACATTTGCTGCGCGCAGGCATCGGCCCTGTCGGGCATTTGCGCAACATGGGCATTCCTGTGCGCATGGCGCTGCCCGGGGTGGGGAATGGCCTGATGGACCACCCTTCTATTGCATTATCGTCTTATCTGAAAAAGGGAGCACGTGTCGATCAGCAGACACGCCGACATATCCTGCTTGGCCTGCGTTACTCATCAAGGTTTGAGGGGGTACCCGCAGGTGATATGTTTGCCGCGGTGGTCAGCAAATCTGCATGGCATGCGGTGGGGGAACAGATCGCCTCCATGCTGCTATGGGTGAACAAGACCTATTCAGAAACCGGGCAGCTCAAACTCGCCTCCAGCGACTGGAAGGCTGAACCAATTGTTGAGTTCAACCTGCTTTCGGACCGCCGCGATCTTGAACGGCTGATGGGCGGTTTTCGCATGATGGCTGCGCTGCAAATGAGCAGCGAATTAGGGAAGATCACGGCCAATCATTTCCCGGCAAGCTATAGTGACCGGGTACGCAAGCTTGGGGTCGTGAGCACGAAGAACAAGCTGCTGACATCCTTGATCAGCATGATATTGGATGGCCCCGAATTCATTCGAAGCTATTTCATCAACCGCTTTGTGGTGGAAGGTTTCCGCATCGATCAGGTGCTGATGGATGATTCCGCCTTGGAAGCCTTTATCCGTAAGGCTACCATTGGTGTTTGGCATGCTTCCTGTTCATGTCGCATGGGCCGCCCGGAAGATTCGATGTCGGTGGTGGATACTGTTGGCCGCGTAAAGGGGTTTGAGGGGCTGCGCGTGGTGGACGCTTCGATCTTTCCAGTCGTGCCCTGCGCAAATACCAATTTCCCGACCTTGATGACAGCGGAGAAAATTGCGGATGCGATTATTGCGGGGCATTGAGGCGCCGCTATTCCTGCACCCCCGGATAAATCGCCCCGTAATAGCGGCGCAGCTCCGCAATCTGCGCTGGCGGGGGCTGGCCATAGGCGCCGCGCCGGCTGGTGAAGCGCCCACCCATGGCGCGCCTGAGCTTCACCGCCGCCTGGCCCTGCTGCACCAGCGCCAAAGGCCCGCATAGCACCGGCGCACCACGCGCGGTTTCATGCACGCCGGCTTCGAATAGCAGCACCATCGCCACACCAACTGCCGGGATCACCACCTCAGCCCCGCGTGCCACGCAATCCTCTGCCGCTTTGTGGAATTGTGCGAGTACGGAATCGCGCACAGGGCCCGGCGTGAAGGCGGCTTCAAGATCGGTCAGCTTCGCCACATCCATCCGTGCCGTGGCCGCCACCCGCCCGGCCAGGCCATAGCCGCGGATATTCTCAGCCACGCGCGCTTCGTGCTTGTCGTTGGAAAACACAATGCCGATGGATGCACCCATCTGGCAGGCGGTCAGCAGCGCGGCTTCGCAAAGCCCCAGCACGGGTATGCCCGCGATTTCGCGCGCGATGCGCAGCCCCGGGTCTACGATGTTGCCAAGCAATACGGCATCGAAGCCCTCGGCCTCGGCGCGGGCGACGTTTTCCAGGACCTCAGCGGTTTCGATGAATTCCAGGTAGCGATATTGGTCGCCAATACCGCCGCGCTTTTCAATGCCATGGATGGCGATTTCCGTGCCCGGATCGGCCGCGGCATCCAGGGTGCGGCGCAACGCCTTGGCATAGGTCGGCCAGGCATCCGGCCGGGTCAGGGATTGATACCAAAGCTTCATCGCAGCACCCCATGATTTCCTGGCTGATAGCGCCCGATTCCCCGTGCGGCGTCCACCCCCGGCCCCTCGCGCCCGCTAGCCTTTCTCTGGTATAAGGACGCCATGAGCATGACCCTGGCCGATATCCTGGCGCCAATGCCGCCAGAACGCTTCTTCGCCGAATATTATGATCAGCAGCCGCTGCACCTGCCGGGCGCTGCCGAGAAATTTGCCGATGTCCTGGACTGGGCTGGCATTAATCGCCTGCTCGGCATGACGCTTAAAGAATCACTCGGTTTTCATCATCTATTAGGGTTGGTGCTGTTGCAGCTGATCGCTTTCACGAATGAGAAAGCCGACGTAGGTTTTTGATTGACAGAAATGCGTGGCCCGGAGTGAAATAACTCATGGAAGCCGACCCCAAAAATCGTCGCGGCGGCGCAGGGCTTGGTAAGCGGATGAGGGTTCTTCTTTCTGGACCTGGGCTCATCGGGAAGAAGCACGCGCAGCTTCTTGCCCAATCCGACCGTAGCCTGCTGGTAGGGATCGTGGCCCCCCCCCACCCAGAAAACATCACCTTCGCGGCGGAGCGGGACTTGCCTCTCTATTCTTCCCTGGGAGACGCCTTGGCCGAAATTTCCTTCGACGCCGCAATTATCGCATCGCCGAATGAATTCCATATGCCGCAGGCTTTGGCTTGCTTGAGGCGTGGAATACCCGTTTTGGTAGAGAAACCTCTTGCTTCAGATCTGGGGAGCGCCGCGCTTATCTGCTCGGAGGCAAGAAGGCTGAATGTGCCAGTTCTTGTTGGGCACCATCGAACCTATAGTGCCATGTTGAGCAGCGCCCGGAGTTTCATGCGGTCAAGGGAATTTGGTGACCTCACGGCCGTTCAGGGCGCTGCGGCCTTCCGCAAGCCCGAGCATTACTTCGAAGAAGGTCCTTGGCGGTCCAGGGCGGGTGGCGGACCGATTCTGATTAATCTTATCCATGAAATCGGAATTCTGCGGTTTCTTTGCGGACCCATCTCCGCTGTTTCGGCCATGGCGAGCCATGCACGCCGACGTTTCGAGGTTGAGGATACCGCTGCCATTAATCTCAGATTTCAAAACGGCGCCCTTGGCACTTTTCTCCTTTCAGACATGGCCGCCAGTGACAGAAGTTGGGAGCTGACAACTGGGGAAAATCCAGCCTACCCAAGATCATCCGATACTGCCTGCTATCATTTCGCTGGGACCAATGGCTCCCTTGACTTTCCAACCATGCGGGCGCGCTTTTACGCCCAAGGCCAGGCACCATCATGGTGGTCCCCCTTTGAAGCGCGCAGCCTAATGACCGAAACGGCCGATAATCTTGCGCGGCAACTCGCGCATTTCGAGGCTATTGTGCTAGACCGAGTCGAGCCTCTGGTTCCGGCTGAAGAGGGTTTTGAGAATATGCGTGTTATTGACGCAATAAAACGGGCGATCGAAACGCGTAGTGAGGTTGAGGTGTCGCATTGACCGCGCAGGGATTGATATCGGCTTCAGGAGCCGATTTAGACATCCACAGTGGTCCTGCGGCCGTTGCGCCGCTTTATGTGAGCCAGCCGTTGCTGCCGGATCAAACTGCCCTGAATTCATATATCGAGAAAATCTGGGCGTCCAAATATGTGACCAATCACGGGCCGTTCAGTCTGGAACTCGAAGATAGACTAGCTGCGTTACTGCATGTCCCCACTGCCAAATTATTTAACAATGCGACGATTGGCCTTCTGGTAGCGCTAAAACTTTTCGAACTTCCACCAGGAAGCGAAGTAATCACCACCCCAATGACTTTTGCGGCAACTGCCCATTCGATCGCGTGGAATAATCTGCGTCCTGTCTTTGTGGATATCAAGGAAGATGATCTGACGATTGATCCAGAAGCAGTGGAAATGGCAATATCGCCACGAACTTCCGCCATTTTGGCTGTTCATGTTTATGGTTGCATTTGTGATCATGGCGCTTTGCAGCGCCTAGCCCACCTGCATGGCTTGAAGCTGATCTATGATGCAGCGCATGCTTTTGGCGCCTATTGGAATGGTTGTCCCGTCGCGTCACTTGGGCACGCTTCGGTGTTTTCTTTCCACGCGACCAAGCTTTTCAATACGCTAGAGGGCGGGCTTGTTACCACCAACAGGCCTGAAGATCGGGAACGCATTTATCTTCTCCGAAACTTTGGCATCAAGAATGAGGAGGAGGTTGTCTCTGTCGGCATCAATGGCAAGATGAACGAGCTTCAGGCAGCTATTGGGCTGCTGAACCTGGATATTTTCGAGGGTGAGAGGGAAAAACGTAAAGGGCTTAGACAACGCTACCGGCAGGTCTTAGGTGGTTTGGACGGCGTCCTTTTGCAGGAGGTTGCGGAACATATAACCCAATCAGAACAATATTTGCTGGTGCGGATTGATCAGGAGAAGTCACGCCTGAATCGCGACGAGATCAAGAAAAAATTGGCAGAAAAGCAGATCTTTGCGCGCAAATACTTCTATCCGATCTGTACGGATTATGAACCTTTTAGAAACATGCCCATCATTTCAAAGCGAGCACGGCCTTATGCGCAAGTGGCAAAGCACCAGGTCCTTTGTTTGCCTTTTCATTCCGGCGTTACGGAAGCGCATCTTGACCTTATTGCGGCGGTGTTTCAGGCCTGCTGATGTTGTCGCGCTGCACTCCTCCCGCGAAATCCTCCGGGATGACTCTTTTCAGGCGAAGTTGTTTCTCGCCAGCCAGTGAGGGGCAAAGAGATTGAAGGTCTTGCTGCTTGACGCGGCTTTCAGCGCTGTCCCCATTCACGAATACCTAACCGATATCGGCTGCGATGTCTGGACCATGGGAAATCGAGCTGAAGATCCCCTTGCTCTTGCTTACAGGGGGAATTGGATCTGCGCCAATTATGGGGATGCGGCTCTGGTTCAGTCATGCGTCAAGAAACATGAGTTTGAGGCCGTCATTCCCGGATGCACCGATGTGTCGATGGCAAGTTTTGTTCAGCTCAAACAGCAGGGAAGCTATTGGCTTTCGCCTGAAACAAACGACATTCTCAATAATAAGCCGCTGTTTCGCCGCTTATGCCGAGATCTTGATGTTCCGGCTCCCCGTGCGGTGGATGTGAGAAGCTTGCCAAAATCTGGAAAATTCATTTGCAAACCGGCGGATAGCTTTAGTGGACGTGGCGTGACGATCTTTGACGCGGCGGATGCCAAGGCCGTGGATGTGGCTGTGGCATCGGCAATGACCCATAGTCCGCGCGGTGAGATAATATGCGAGAATTTCATTGAAGGTGAGCTGTATAGCTATACAGCCTTCCTGAAGGCTGGTGCCGTTGAGCGCGCATTCATTGTTCGCGAAGGATCACGCTATAATCCCTTTGCCGTTGATACATCGCATCTATGTGATGATTATGACAGCCGAAAACTATTGGTTCTTCGTGCGGCAATTGAGGCGATATCAGCCCATCTAGATTTATGCGATGGACTTTTGCACACGCAGTTTATCGACTCAGGTGAGGGTGTCGCGATCATTGAAATGACGCGGCGCTGTCCCGGCGATCTATACGCGAGGCTGATCGAATACAGTACCGGGCATCATTACGCGGGCGAGTTTGCTTCGTATTTTCTGGGGAGGCGAGTGGAGGTACCCCGGTTCCATCGGCGTTATGTCTTGCGGCATACGATCAAGCAGATGGCGCAAAAGAGGTTCTTTGGCCTTGAAATAGACTTGCCCGGGGTATTCAAGATTGTGCCCGTGGTGCGCAATGGCGAAGCCTTGGACCCGAAAATCGCGACGCGTGTTGGTTTGGCTTTCGCTGAAGCGGTAGATTATGAAAATTTGCGACGGCTCTATGCTGCGACCATCAATCGATGATCATCGGCTCAACTGGAGTTACCTGCATATAGTTGGTGCAGACGCTCGATCGAAACCGAAATTTCAACTTATTACTTCAACGTCGAAAACTCCAAGAAGAGCTATTTCTTTCTAATTGGCACATCGCTGCCAATTCAAGAATTTCGCCAATAAGGCGATCAACGCTGAATTCATTCTCTGCCCGGAGCCGGCTTTGCCTGAGCATGGATTGCAATTCATTTTTATGGCCGGAGCCCAGTTTTCGAATCTCAGAGATATGGCGATCTAATTCATTGGCTAACGTTGGACTATCAATCGATACAGATTTGAAATTTGGATAATTCCTTAAGGCCTTCGTCACAAAAGCAGTGCCATCAGAAATACTAAAGGCTTGCGACACTAGTGCCGCCAATATCCGTTCATGTACATAGTTCAAAGTGCAGGGCAAAACATTAATGAGAATGCGACTACGGCTGTAGAGTTGATCCAATTTCTCGGCGGGAATCTTGCCATGAAAACGTGCCTGCGTATTAACTTTGTCGATATGTGGCCAGTCACCAAAAACATGTCCCCCGTGCCGCATGACTTCCCGTAACATGCGTTCGGCCCTGACAGCACGTACGTAAGAATCCACCGCTGCGCAGGCCCGGAGCAGTAATGTCCGATTTTGACCGAAATACATGGAGCAAGCCGCGAAGGAATCAATAACGATCTGGCCGATGGTTTTTTGCTGCCCAGCCAACGCAACGGCAGACGCATCTTCAATAACTCCACGTAATTTACTCGGAAATGCAGTCCACGCGGCGCGAAGCGCTTCAGAGTCCACACCGGATTTGACGTAGACGATTTCAAGATCCCGATCGTGCCAGGGGGTTTCGTCTGCCAGCGGATTGGGGGGATAAAGGCCACCAAAGACAGAGGAAAAATTTTTACCCCCCATGATGTCGCAATAAAATTGCCGAAAATCCTCAGACTTGTAGAGATGAAAGAGCGTAGGGCCCTCATTAGCATGTAAGTATGGCGCGTAAAAAGGAGCATCACCCATAAGGGAAATAAACGGGATATTCAGGCTGGTCCAGAGGTTGTCGGCTTCGGTGCGAAGCCCCATACCGAAACCTTGAAAGGAGAAACAGAAACTAGGCCGACCCGACTCAAGATAGGTACTCAGCTTTGTGTGCCAGTCTTCCTTTGCCAAATCTATGAGGGTCATCGAGACGCCGTACAATTTGGCTCGATTAGCCACAACGCTCGTAGCCCAAGTAAGAATTTCGTTATCACTTTGACCTACTAGGGCAATTGCTGAGATATTTGCCATGTCTCACCATCAAGATGTTCGACCACTCTGATCATAACGAATTAGACGGAGATGGCCAAGCCAGATGTTGTAGGGAGTATTTAAAACGTATAATGCGACCCACATCCCCGACTCTCAACAGAGTTGGCTCGGCCACACTTCTCAGTTCCAAGCAACGAAATTTCTGGGCCCGGATGGTGCTCCGCAACCTGGGTTCAGTGTAATGTGTTGGGGAAGGCCGACCAGGCAAACGGACTTGGTTAGGAAATAGTCGCCAAAGCTCCATATCCGGTGATTTCCTATAGGATGACGTCTGCTTTTCTGAGCCCAGTACCACCGCCCCTCGTTGAGGGCGCAGCTTTTCTGGTATAAGCATTTGTCTTTCCATCTCGCCCGTTACTGGTACCATCGTCTTCGGTTCATTCTTTGTCGCAAATGAGGTCGATTATGGTCTGCGCCATACAACTGCGGCCGGAAAAAAGCAGCTTGAGGCGGCGTTCCGTTTCAGCGAAAGGTGTTGAGTGCATGAGCGATGTTTCGAAACTTATCGAGAGTGAGCTTCAATACTTCAAGCCCATGCTTGAAAGAAGCATCAGATCTTCAACGGCAGAGCAGCAGGCTTGGCGTAACGAAACAATTCGTCAGCGTCAAGAAAGAATTTCGCTTGAGGTTTTCGACATGCTCCATGGGACAGTGCGCTATGGTCCTTTTACAGGACTGAAGCTTGATAGAGAGGCTTGGTGGGGATGCTTGGACCTAGGCAGCCAATGCCTTGGACTGTATGAGTTGGAGATCCTCAGTTTTTTGGCGCAAGTCAAACTTGGTCAGTTTTCGACTTTTATAGACATTGGCGCTGCGGATGGTTATTACGCAATCGGTATGCTCAAGTCGCAGAAGATCCGCAAAGCGATCTGCTTCGAACAATCCGAATTGGGACGCGAGACTATCGCGAAGAATTGGCAACGTAATGATTCGGAAGGCGTTCTCGAAATCTTCGCGGAGGCGAATCCGGAAACGATCTGCGCCTTACCTCGGGCTGACCTTTCCGGCGCCCTTGTAATGGTTGACATCGAAGGTGCGGAGTTCGATGTTTTGGTTGAGAAGACCCTCAGCGTACTTAAGTCCTGCACCATTGTGATAGAAATCCATAATTGGATTGATGACTTCTCCACGCGTTACGCGGTATTTCTTCAAGAGGCGTCGAAATATTTTGAGATAGAGATTTTTAAACCTATCGAGCGCCCCACGAGCAGCATCAAAGAGCTGGCAGACTTCACCGATGATAATCGTTTGTTACTGGTCTCTGAACGCCGGCCGTGCTTGATGCGATTCATAAGACTTGTGCCCAGGCCGCCCTAGCCAGCCCTTTGGTCGCAAGGCGGCCGGTAAAGAGAATAAGGCTCCCCGGCCCCTCTCCCATGCCCCGTTTCCTCTGATATAAGAACCCATGAGCATGACCCTGGCCGATATCCTGGCGCCAATGTCGCCGGAGCGCTTCTTCGCGGAATATTATGATCAGCAGCCGCTGCATCTGCCGGGTGCCGCGGAGAAATTTGCCGATGTCCTGGATTGGGCCGGCATCAATCGCCTGCTCGGCATGACGCATATCTGGTCCGAACGCAGCCTGAAGGTGGTGCTGGACAGCACCACAATCCCTGCGGCGCAATATAGCCAAAGCGCCATGTCGCGCGATGGCGCCAATTCGCTGCAACCCATCCCCGCCAAGGTGCAGGAATGGGTGGCGCGCGGCGCTTCCGTGGTCATGAATGATGTGGATAGCCTGACGCCGGGGCTCGCTGGCGTTTCCAATGCGCTGGAAGGCGCTGGCCTCGGCAAGGCGCAGGCAAATGTCTATATCTCCTGGCAGAGCCATAAGGCCTTCCACGCGCATTATGACACGCATGATGTCTGGGCCGTGCAGGTGGAAGGGGAGAAGATCTGGAACATCTGGGAAGGCCGTGCCGAATGGCCGGTGCCGCATGCGATTTTTCGCGGCCAGCCGCAGGAATTTCACGAAAAGGCCAAGGGTGCGCTGCGCTTCAAGGCGCATTTGAAAAAGGGCGATCTGCTCTATCTGCCGCGCGGCTGGTATCATGATGCCCTGGCCGAAGCGCCTAATTCCGTTCATATCGCCTATGGCGTGCATGCCGCGTTGGGCGTGGATTTCATGGGCCTACTGACGGAGCGCGCCTTCCATGACGCTGAATTCCGCAAGCCCTTGCCGCGGCAGGATGGCTCAGCGACGGCGAAATATGCGCTGACGCAACGCGCGGCCTTGCTTGGCCAACGCATCAGTGAATGGTCGCGCGATCCAAAGTTTCTGCAAGCGGTGGAAAATTTTCTGGCGCATTACCGTTATGAACGCGGCGGCTATGATTTGCTGGCGGCGCGCGGCGCCGCGCCCGCGGCGGAAGCCGGCGGCGCGCCAGTCTTTCGCGTGCGGCCCAATGTGAAAACCGTCCGCCGTGGCGCGGAGTATGGGCTGCGCACGGAAATGGGCATCCTGGCCATCAACGCGCATGAGGTTGAACCCGCCGCCTGGATCATCACACAGCCGAGTATTACGGAAACCTCTCTGGCCCTTGCCTGCCCCGGCGCCAATACGGCGGCGCTGATTGAAAAGCTGCGCGCGGCGGAGATTCTGCTGCCCGCATGAAGCGCTTATTGCTTGTGCTGGGCGTCGCATTGGCCGCAGCGCCTGCCTTGGGGCAGCCGCGCAGCTTTTCCTGCCTGGGTGCCGAAAAGCTGGAAGATGATGTGTTTTCCATCGCCTTCGCACGCGGTAGCGCCACCATCGGCGAAGCCGCGCGTTCCCCGCTGGCAGCCGCCATCGAAGCCGCGCTGGCGGAGCCGGAGCGCAATATCTGCATCCTGGGTCATGCGGGGCAGGAGGGCGGCGCCACAACCTCTATCCAATTGGCCGCACAACGGGCGCGCGCCGTGACCGATGCCATGGCGGCCCAGGGTATTGACGGGGAAAGACTGCGGGCTGAGCCGCGCAGCGCTCAATTCAGCCCGACGGTCCGGGCGGCTGAACCCCCATCGCGCAGCGTTACAATCGTGCTGATGCCGCCCCCTTGAAGCTTAAGGGGGCTTGCCCCTTCACTCGCGCGGCGCCAGAAGGGTTCAGGATCATCAGGGCCGATTCGCGCCCAAGCCAAGGAGAAACGTCGGTGCTTTCGCGTCGTTCCCTATTCGCGGTCGGCGGTGCCGCCCTTTTCCTCAATGGTTGCGAACGCGTGCTGCCCGATGGCCGTTTTCCGCTCATGGATGTGATGGGCGCGGAGCCTAGTCTCTCCAATTTTCGCGCTGCGCTGCGCAGTTCTGGCCTCGCGGCGGAATTACTAGAACGGCCCGGCATCTATACCGTGCTGGCGCCGACGAATCTTGCTTGGTCTGGCTCGCCCGAGCGTATTCGCCTTGGGGAGCGTGATGCGCTGCTCAACCTGATCGCGGGCGGGCGGCTGCGCCTGCCGGATATCCAGGCGCGCGGTGGGCGTATCCGCATGCTGAGCGGGATTGAAGTGCGTGTGGTCGGCGGTACGGCTGAGAATCCGCGCATTCAGGGCGCGCGCCCCGGCCAGGCGCCTTCGGGCGCTTCGGCCAGCATTATCCGCCCCAATCTGCTGGCGAGCAATGGCGTTGTGCATGTTGTGGAAGGCGTGCTGATCCCGACATGACCTGGGGCGCGGCGGATAATTTCCGCGCCTATTCCCGCCGCGCTTTCCTTGGCGGCGTGCTTCTTGCCCCGACGCTGGCTTTTGCCCGCGATGCCCAGTTTCGGGTGCTGGTGCTCAGCAATGGCTGGCATAGCGGCATCGTCTTGGCGCGTAATGATGTGCCAGAAGCCATCATCCCCGAGATCGCGGATTTCCCGCATGCGCGCTTTTTCGAATTTGGCTGGGGAGACGCGGAATTCTATCCAGCGCGGGAGGCCGGCTTTTGGCTCACGCTGCGCGCTGCCTTTCCGGGGCCGGCGGTGATGCATGTTGCTGGCCTGCCGGATCACCCGGCGCGGCTTTGGCCGAATGTCACCACCCTGTCCTTCGCCGTGAATGCCGATGCTTTGCGCCGGCTGCTGGCGTTTCTGCGCGATAGTTTTGACCGCGCCGGCGCGGGGCGCGCGGTGGTCTCCGCACGCGGCATCTATCCCTTCAGCCTGTTTTATCCGGCGACAGGGCGGTTTCACGTTTTCAATACCTGCAATAGCTGGACAGCGCAGGCGCTGACGGCCATGGGGCTTGGCGTGTCACTCGGCGGGGTGAATACCGCGGAAGATCTCGTCGCGCGCATCCGCCCATTCGCGGTGGCTCAATAACTCAGCCCGTCTTCGCTTCCCCAATCGGCGCAGCATCGCGCGTCATGCCAGCCAGCACTTCCGCCACATGGCGCACTTTCACCGAAGACCCTTCACGCTTCAGCCGCCCGGCCATGTTCAACAGGCAGCCCATATCGCCCGCCAGTAAGGTGCCTGCGCCGGTCGCCTGAATATCACGGCATTTATCGGTGACCATGCGGACGGAAATATCCGGGTATTTCACGCAGAAGGTCCCGCCAAAACCGCAGCAGATTTCCGGTTCCGCCAATTCGATCAGGCTGAGCCCTTCAACGCTGTTCAATAATTTGCGCGGCTGCGCCTTCACGCCCATCTCCCGCAGGCCAGAGCAGGAATCATGATAGGTCACGCTGCCATCGAGCCGTGCGGTGACCTTTTCCATGCCCATCACATCGGTCAGGAAGGACACCAGTTCATGCGTGCGCGCGGCCAGCGCTTCCGATTTGCCGCGATAATGCGGGTCATCATCAAACAGCGCCGGGTAGTGATGCGCGATCATGCCGGCGCAGGAACCGGAAGGGGCAACCACGTAATCATAGCCCTGGAAAGCATCCACCACTGCGCGCGCCAAAGCCTTGGCATTGGCGCGGTCGCCGGAATTATAGGCGGGCTGGCCGCAGCAGGTTTGGCTCGGCGGCACTTCCACCAGGCAGCCGGCTTCTTCCAGCAGCTTGATGGCGGCAAAGCCGACCGTTGGCCGATAGAGATCAACCAGGCAGGTAACAAAAAGCGCAACGCGCGGACGGGCTTGGGTCATGGGCTCTGTTTACCCTGGCCGATGCGTGCTGGCGATATGGGCTGGGCCGTCAATTCAGGCGCTGGCGCAATTCGCCGGCAAGCGCGCGCACGCGGGCGGCGGCTTCGCCTTCCGGCACCAATTCCAGGAAGCGATCAAGGCAGCCCAAGGCAGCGCCAATCTGTTCCAGCCTTTGGTTCATTAGCCCCGCTTCGCGCCACAGCGCGGCATGGTCTGGCGCCAAGCGCAGCATGTCTTCAGTCGCGGCCAATGCCGCCTTCACATCGCCGCCGCGCAAGCGCCGCAGCTTGATATTGTTTTGCAGCCGCAGCAGCACTTCGCGCCGCGTCATGGGGCGCAGCACGCCCGGGCGCAATTCCGACTTTTCGCCTTCCACGCGCTTGATCAGCGCGCGCAAATCCTGCGCTTCCAAAACCTTGCCGCCGGCAAAGATATCCAGAATGAGCTTGCCCTTGGGCCCTTCCAGCGCCAGCAGGAAATGCCCGGGGAAATCCACGCCAAAAGCGCCCCAACCCGCAGCATCCGCCGCATGCAGCCACAAGATACCGAGCGCCACGGGCAAGCCGCGCCGGCGTTCCACCACGCGGATCAGATTGGCATTCGCCATATCCTCATAGGTTTCGGAATCGCCCCGATAGCCGAAATGCCCATGTAGGGTTTCCGCCAGGATCAGGCGTCGCGCTTCCAGATCACCACCATCCGCCTTGCCATCCATGCTGGCGGCGTCCACCACCTTGCGCGCGATATCGGAAAAATGCGCCGCTACCTGGCGCCAATCCGCCTCTGGCGCATCCACCCGCGCCAATTGCAAGGCAACGGTCGCGATATCGAGTTCCAGATCCGGCAGGCTGCCGGCGGCCTCAATCGCGCTGCGTGGTTCGGGGGCATGGGTAATGGTCATCAACCATATTTTTACGGCTTCTTCAGGAAGGATCAAGGATTATCAGCGCAGCAGCAGCGGCAGCATGGAATCCAGGCGCAAAAGCCCCTCTCCGGTTGCGCAAAGCCGGCCATTTTCGCGCCAAAATAGGTAATCCTCATCCAGGCAGGCGGCCAGCATGGCGGGGTCCACCACCTCGGCAAAGGCAAGCCCGGCGCGGGTTTCGATTCGCTTGGGGTCTATGCCTTCCGTCAGCCGCAGCCCCATCAGCATGGCTTCACGGCCCACTTCCGCCGGGCTCAGGGTTTCGATATCCACCGCGGCATGGCCTTGGGCTTCTACCAGGCGCAGCCATTCCTCCGGCGCGCGATGGCGCCGAGACGCCTGGATGCGGCCCTGGGACAAAACCCGCTGATGCGCCCCGGCGCCGATGCCAAGGTAATCGCCATAGCGCCAATAGGCCAAATTATGCCGGCTTTCCGCGCCCGGCTTGGCGTAATTGCTGACCTCATAGGAATGCAAGCCAAAGCGCGCCGCTTCCTCGGCCGTTGCCAAATAAAGCCGCGCCGCGTCATCTTCTGCCGGCAACGCAAAGGCACCGCGGCGATAGAGCGTTTCAAACTGCGTGCCGGGTTCAATCGTCAACTGATAAAGCGAAAGATGATCAGCGGCGAGCGCCAATGCCTGGCGCAACTCCGCCCGCCAGGCGGCTTCCTGCTGGCCGGGCCGCGCATAGATCAAATCAAAGGAAAGCCTGGGGAAAATCGCCCGTGCCGCTTCCAGCGCGGCAATCGCCTGCGCCACATCATGGCGGCGGCCGAGAAAGCCCAAAGCCTCGGCATTCAAGGATTGCACGCCAAGGCTCGCGCGATTGACCCCCGCATCACGAAACGCCGCAAGCTTCGCGGCTTCCACGCTGGTTGGGTTGGCTTCCAGGGTGATTTCAACATCGGGCAGAGCGTCGAAGAAGCGTGCGGCATCTTCAATCAATGCCGCGACTGTTTCGGGCGCCATCAGGCTTGGCGTGCCGCCGCCGAAGAAAATACTGGCAAGGGGACGGCGGCCGATCAGCGCCGCTTCATGCGCCAATTCGCGCCGCAAGCCCGCGCGAAAGCGTGCCTCATCCACCCTGTCGCGAACGTGGGAATTGAAGTCGCAATAGGGGCATTTGGCCGCGCAAAACGGCCAATGGATGTAAAGGGCAAGCGGTTCCACGCGGGGGGTTTAGAGTATTTTCAAGCCGGGTGAAATCACGTGGCGCCATGAAAAATACTGGCCTAACGCTTCTTGCCCCCGGCGCGTTCCAGGGACGCGATGCGCAGCGTCGCCTTGCCGGATGCCTTGGCGATTTCATTGTCCTGCGCTTCAATTTCCTTGCGCGCGGGCAGATCGCCATCAAGCCCGCCCAGCAATTCCGCCGGCACCTTGCGGTTGGAACGGCGGCTGCCATCTTCATAGATCACATCAAACAGCACGAAGCGCGCTTGGGTTCCTGGCTTATTGGCCATGAGATTCTCCTTCAGTCTTTAAATCTTGCCCCGCTTTGGCCACGCTATCCTGCGGGTCTTCGCCCGATTTACGCCGCGCCACCGCTTCCTTCAGCGCTTCAAGCTTCGCTTCCTTGCGTGCCTGCTTGGCCCTGTTCACATCGGCACGATTCTGGCCGTAATTCGGTTTGCGTGCCATAGCTACTTCTCCAGAGATGAAATGGAAACGGGGCGGCGCTGAGCCACCCCGTTCCCAAAAATTGCGGCGCCCGAAAGCGCCGTAATTTCAGATCAGATCTTACGCAGATTGCCGGCAGAAATCTTGCCCTGCTGACCCTTCTGCAATTCAAAATCAATCTTGTCGCCTTCGTTCAGGCCTTGCAGGCCAGAACGCTGGACATCGCTGACATGAACAAAGACGTCCTTGCTGCCATCATCGGGCTGGATGAAGCCATAACCCTTGGTGGCGTTGAACCATTTTACAGTGCCGGTTGCCATGCTGTTTACTCCGGTTGAGAAAAGCCGCCACGCGGGATCGCGCTACGGGCCGACCATCGCTACAGCCCAACCATGGGAAGGCACGGGAAGCAGGTTTGAAAGCACTTGCCAAACCTTCATGGGGCCGGGCCGGAACGCCCAAACCGGACGAGGTGACACGACGCATATGGGCCTTTCCGAGGCCAATCGCAAGTTTTTGCTTGAAACAAGCGAAAATATCTTGTGCCGCATCATTCCAGCCAGTTACGCGCTGCGGTGATTGCCACGCCATTGGACCTTCCGCCGCGAAAAGTCTCGATCCGGCTTGCATAGCCTTGGGCGGTGATCATGCCCGTTGGCAGATCAATCGCAATCCGCCCCACCATCGCAATCCGCGCTTCCTGCCCGGTATTGCCAAGCGCCCCCGCCAATTCCACCGCGCATATCGCAACCAGCACTTGCCGCGCGCCAATGCGCGAAAGACCTTCCGGGCGGCAGGTCACGCCACGCGGGCTATCGGGCACCGGCAAATCGAAAATGGCATTGGGCTGGATGCGCCGCGCTGTCAGGCTCCAGCTTTCAAAATGCCGCCGCCATGGGGCAAGCGCGCCATCGCGCGACGCATCGGGCGGATCATGGGTGAAGCTGGTGATGGCGCCATCATCCCGGCGCAGCACGGCAAGCCTTTCGCCTTGCAGCACCCCAGGCGCCAGGCTGATCCGCGTTGCGCGTGCCGGCGCATCGCGCTCCACCGCTGCCACATCAAGGCAATCGCGGCGCGGTGTGCTGTCCAGCCTTTCCCATTGCTCACGGCAGAGCTTGCGCCACGGGCCCCAGGCGGCACCACCAATCGCCGCCGGCGCGGTAATCGGCGTGATGGGCGCATTGAGCGGCAAGGGCGGCGCTGCGCTGCGCCAATCGGGTGCTTGCGCGAAAGCGCCCGCACCGCAAAGGCCGAGCGCAAGCAGCAGGAGGAATCGCAGCACCCTCTAAAAGCTGCCCGGCGTCGGGATGGCATTGATGCCAAGGCTGCGCGCGGTATCCGCCAGAATATCCCAGGTGGTGGCATCTACCGGAATACCGCCGGCGAGCCGCGCCGCGCGCGTGGCTCTTTCCTTTTCTCCCGCCACCAGCACGGGCTGATCCGGATCAGCGGGCGGCGATGCCTTTACATGTGCAATCACCGCGGCCATTTCGGAACGGAAGGCGGCCAGATCGCCAAAGCGTGCCGGGTCAATCACAAAGGCAAGCCAGCCATTGACGATGCTGCCATCCTTCGGGTGATGCGGTGCCGCTGTCACGCCGCCAATCAGCGCGCCGGCCAGGATTTCGCACATCAGCGCCAAGCCATAGCCCTTATGCCCACCAAAGGGCAGCAAAGCGCCACGCGGCTGATCCCGATACAAAACGCCCGGATCATTGGTGGGCTTGCCCTTGGCATCCACCAAGGCGCCATCCGGCACTGGCTTGCCGGCATTGAAGGCGACACGGCATTTGCCAAGCGCAATCGCCGCCGTCGCGAAATCCAGGATCAACGGATGTTCACCTTCCGCCACTGCCGGCACCGCCACGCAAACGGGGTTGGTGGACATGCGCCCATCGCTGCCGCCAAAGGGCGCCACCGCGCCGGGGCCGGAAACACCATTTACGAAATGGACCGAAATCATCCCAGCCCGCGCTGCCTGTTCACCATAGGAACCGATGCGGCCCAGATGATGCACATTCTTGAGCGCCATCACCGCATGGCCATGCTGGCGCGCGGCATGGATCGCCCAATCCATGGTGATGCGCCCGATGCGCTGGCCATAGCCCATCTTCCCGTCAAACACGGCAAGAGAAGGCTCCTGCCGCACCGCTTCCGGCATGGCGCCCGGATGCAATTTGCCCGCGCGCATATTTTCCACATAGCGCACCAGCAGCATGATGCCGTGGCTGTCATGGCCTTGCAGATTCGATTCCAGCAAATGATCCGTGACCATCGCCGCTTCATCTTCCGCGCTGCCGCTGGCGCGGATCATGGCATGCACCAGGCCGCGCAAGGCAGCGGGATCAACGCGGAGCATCGGGGCGGCTTTCATGGGTTCTCTCCTGTGGTCTTGCGGGCGCTGGATCTGGCGTGCATCACGGCACTTGTTTCAGAAAGGCGGCGAGTTCCTCTCGCCAGAAGCGCGCCTGGCCGGCGGTGCCATGGCCGGCAGTCTCCGTACTGCAGGGGATCAGCAAGAGCCGCGCATCGGGGATGCGCGCCATGGCGGCGGCCATCAGCCCGGTTTCATGCGGGTTGCGTTCATCATCCGCGGAATTGATCGCAAGCACCCTTGCCCTGATCCGCCCCAGCAGCGGTTCCGGGTCATAATCGCGCGATGCCTCATACATATAGATAAGGTCATTGGCGTCAGATGGTCCGGGCTGAGCCAGGCGCTGATCCAGGATGGCATCTGCCGCCGCGCGGGTGGGGGCGGCTTTTTGTAGCGCCTGAGACCCGCCATTGGTCGCGATATTGAAGAACAGAAAGGCAAGCGAAAGGGACGCCGGCTGGCTGGTGTAATTCCCCCCCTGATAGGCGGGGTCACGCCGGATGGTTTCGATCAGCAGGCGCCTGAGCATCCAATTCCGCCCGGACATGGCGGTGGGCTGCGCTGCCATGGGCACGATCGCATCCATGAAATTCGGATAGGTCACACCCCAAAGCCAGGCCAGCATGCCGCCCATGGAATTGCCAATGATCAGCCGCACATGGCTGATCCCAAGGCCCCCCGTCAGCAGCCGGTGCTGGGCGGCCAGGATATCGGCGTAATTGAACTGCGGAAACCGCGCCTTCAGCCCATCCGATGGCTTGGAGGATTTCCCCGCCCCCAACGCATCCGGGACAATGATATAGTGCTTTGCCGCGTCCAGAGGCTGGCCGGGTCCGAAAAGCTGCCCGGCAAAAGCGGGCGAGACCATGCTGCGCGACGACCCCGCCGTGCCATGCAGCACCAGAACCGGGGTGCCAGAGGGTTCACCAATGGTCAGGTAGCCCAGGCGAAGCTCCGGCATCACCTCCCCGGTATGGAAGCGGAAATCCCGCGCCACCCAGGTGGCTTCGCGTGGTTCCGGGTATTGCGCGGCGGCAGGCGTGGCGCTGGCCAGGCCTGCGGCCAAAAGCGCGCCTTGGATGATGGTCCGGCCGGACATGGCTTCCTCCTGATCCTTGGAACTTGGGGTCAGCCTAGATCGGATTGGCAGCATGGCAAATCAGCCCAAAGCTTGCCGCGCCCGGCCCCGCCCCCTATACCCGAGCGCACATGCCATCCCGACCGGGCTGGCCCCGTTTCAACCGCCAAGATGCAGGTATCCCCATGGCGAAGATGCAAGCCAACCAGATGCGCGCCGGTATGGTCATTGAATTTGAAGGCCAGCGCTACACCATCCTGAAGCAGAACATCATGATCCCCGGCAAGGGTGCCGCCGTGATCCAGGTGGAAATGCGCAATGTGAAGACCGGCGCCAAGAAGGATCAGCGCTGGCGCACCGCCGATACGGTGGAACGCCTGACCACCGAGGATAAGGAATTCACCTATTCCTATGAGGATGGCGAAAACCTAGTCCTGATGGACCCGGAAACCTTCGAACAGACCCTGGTGCCCAAGGATATTCTGGGGGACCGCCTGCCCTTTTTGCAGGAAAACATGACGGTCAATGTGAAGCTGATCGAAGGTGAGCCGGTTTCGATGGACCTGCCCGAGACCGTGACGCTGGAAATTGTGGAAGCCGACCCGGTGGTGAAGGGCCAGACCGCCTCTTCTTCCTATAAGCCGGCAGTACTGTCCAACGGAGTCAAGGTGATGGTGCCGCCCTTTATTACAGCGGGTGAGAAGATTGTCGTGAAGACGGCAGATGGGACCTATTACGAAAGGGCGAAATAAGGCGGCGAGGAAGCCAACAAAATCCTATTTTTTCTGCCAGTCAGCCTGGCGGCTCATTTCTAAAACGTTTGGAATGGCTTTGTGGGCATTGAGACGAAAGGTGGCCAAGTAGTTTCCAAAGCACTGGAAAGTCTTGCTTTTTAGCACGGAAGGCAGTCCGTAACCTTGCTTTAAGGGACATTTATTCTCTCTGAAAAAAGAATCCGTTCGTTTAGGATTTATTAACCTTTTCTGGGTACCCTTCGAGGGTCCGCAAAAAGTGGTCAGTCGAAACTATGTGTTCCTTCCGGGGAATGCATATTGGGAATGGAAAAACTCCGATGACGACGAATTCGATCAATACGAATACGCAGTCGCTGATCGCGCTGCAGTCCCTCAATCTCACAAACGGTCAGCTATCTGTCACTCAAAAGCGGGTCTCCACTGGCTTTCGTGTCGCAGATGCACGTGATGATGGCGGGGCCTTTGCTGTAGCCCAATCCGTGAAGTCTGACATGGCGGGCGTCGTAGCTGTGAATGAGCAGTTGGGCGGGGTAAAAGGTATCCTGGAAACCACCTTTGCGGCGCTTTCGGTCGTTTCGGATACCATGAAGCAGATCCGCGCCACCCTGACGCGGTTAGCTGACGCGGGCATCAGTAGTGGCCAGCGCTCTACCTATGAAGATCAGTACGAACTCTTGGCCAAACAGGTCGCAAATTTTGTGGATGATGCCTTCTATAATGGGCGCACATTGTTATCCACGGACACAGCTAATAATGGCGGTTCAATCTCCGCTATCCGGAATGAATCTGGCGGGCTCTTCACTATCCAAGCGGTGGATGGCACCCCTCTCAAGATTACTGCTGCTGCTCCAACAACCGCGGCTATTGCGCAAACCTGGATTGCAAGCGGCGGTACCTTTGACCTGGCTGACGCTCAGATCTCAAAGGCGCTCACTGAATTCGGGTCTGCCATGTCCTTTGTGGAAAACCAAATCGGTTACAATTCCAGAAAATCCGATGCCATGAGTAACGGCCTTGGCGCTCTTATAGATGCCGATTTGGCGCGGGAAAGCTCGTCGCTTGAGGGTTTGAGGGTGCGCCAGCAGCTTGGTGTTCAGACCCTCGGACTGGCCAATCAGGGTCCGCAGGTGCTGCTCGGACTGTTCCGGAACTAACCTGCCCTTGGCTTAATCTGATCGGTGAGTTTGCGTTAAGTGCGGCGTGATCCGTTTTGGCGGGTCACGCCGTAGGTATGTTCGAACGGTCGCATGGAAATTGCGGCTGTGATGAAGATACCAAGATGAATCAGGACCAAAAGAAATTCAGGATAGTTTTACACTCACGCGTTTTTCTGTAATATCCAAAAAGTGCATAGCATGAAGCATTTTTTCAACTTCTGGTTAATTTTAGCTTGCAAGCCCTTAAGGCATTCATGAACAGCTGCTGCCGCAGAAAACCGGGACTTTTCCTCACTTGGCGTTGCAGCGACCGAATTCTGCGGTGCACATTAATCATATGCTGGTTGCGGTCAGCCACCAATTTGCCTGTTATCCTGTTGTTTAAAGGGCCGAATTTGAAATTCACCCCTTTCCCCTCTCGCGCCGCGCCCAGGCCTAGACCCCGCCAAGGTCTTGCGACTTAAGGGCGGCGCTAAGCTTTGCTTAAAAAAAATTGATCGCGCTTTAGGTTTTCGGTTTCTTATTTAGTTTTTATTAACTATCACCGGTCACTATACGTGGGCGCCGAAAAAATCGGAAGGCAATCTGGTAACCGCTACTCAGGGGAGAGCGGGCGCCAACAGAAAGGGGAAGACCCCATGTCTTTCAACTCCGTAAACACCAACCGGCAGGCCGTTTTCGCCCTGCAATCCCTCAACCAAACCAATAGCGAGCTTGGCTTCACCCAGAAGCGGGTTTCCACCGGCTACCGCGTGGCCGACGCCCGTGATGACGGCGGCGCCTTCGCCGTTGCTCAGGCGGTGCGGTCTGACGTTGCGGGCATCACCGCGGTCGGTGAACAGCTTGGCGGTACGCGTGGTATTCTTTCCACCACCTTCGCCTCGCTTTCGGTGGTGTCTGACACCATGAAGCAAATTCGCGCCACACTGACCCGCTTGGCCGACGGCGCCGTTACGGGTGGGTCGCGCACATCCTACCAAGAACAGTATACGCTGCTTGTCGACCAAATGTCGAAATTCATTGACGACGCGCAATATAATGGTCGTACGCTCCTTAGCACGGATGCCGGTGTTGGTGGTGGCAACATCGTCAGTATCCGCAACGAAACGGGCGGATCCTTCACGATTGAAGCGGTGAATGGTGCAGATCTCAAGCTGACTTCTGTCGCGCCCGCTTCGGCTACCGCAGCCGCTGCATTCTTGCAGCCCTCGACCGGCCTTTTCGATATAGCTGATGCGGCCATCTCCTCTGCGCTGAACAAGTTCGGTGCGCAGATGCAATATGTGGAAAACCAGACCGTCTATAACTCCAAGAAGACTGACGCCATGAATGATGGTCTTGGAGCGCTGGTGGATGCCGACCTTGCCAAGGAAAGCTCACTGCTGCAGGCCCTGCAGACAAGGCAGCAGCTTGGCGTTCAAACCCTGTCGCTCGCCAATCAGGGGCCGCAGGTTCTCCTTAGCCTCTTCCGCTAAGGCGAGTATTCTCGAGGAAGAGTTACCTCAGTAACAGGTTAAAACGGGTGACCCCGGCTCAGGCCGGGGCCACCGCCCCAAAACGGAGACAAAAAATGTCAACGCTCGTTCTCGAACTTCGCCAAGGCGACATGATGATCGTCAATGGCGCCCCAATCCGCTTTCGCAATCGCGCGCGGATCGAGCTTACCGCAAAGGCACGCTTCCTTTTTGGCAAGCAGCTGATGACACCCGATATGGCCAATACCCCGGCCCGGCGCATCTATTTCGCCTTGCAGACAGCCTATATCGGCGATCATGAGGAACGTAAGGCTGGCCTTGAACACGCCAAGCAACTGATCTCTGAATTCAGGGAAGCCACTACCTCGGGCCTCGCACGGGAATACCTGGATCGCGCCTTAGTGCTTGCCCAGGAAGATCAGTGCTATCAGGCTCTGAAATTTGCGCGCCGCGTCATGCGGCATGAGGAAGTGGTGCTAGGCCTAAGTCCTATCGCCCAATTTGCAACCGCGACGGAATGATAGAAAAGCCCATGAACCAGATGCTCGGCGCGCTCCGCTACGGCGCCACACAACAAACCCGTAGCCTTCGTGAGCAGGAGGCGGATGTTTTCCGCCGCGTCAATTTTGCCCTGAAGGCGGCGTTGAACGGCGATCCGATAGAGCGCGCCCGCGCAGTCGCTGATAATCGTCGGCTGTGGCTGGCGATTGAATCGGCGATGTTGCATCCGGCCAATCAATTGCCCGAAGCCTTGCGCGCTTCAATAGTGAGCCTCGGTAGGACGGTCCAGCGGGAAATGGCCACCGGCGAGCCAGACTTGCCATTTCTGATCAATATGAATGATCAGATGATCCTCGGCCTGTCGGGCGATCCGGACTGATCGGCCTGCTTCAGATCATCCGCATCAGGGTTCCGTCGCGCCTGATGGCGTGATGGAACAGCGCGCCTCCCACATGCAGCACAATCAGCACCACCAAAAGCCAACCGCTGATGCTATGCAGCAGGGATAATATCTTTGCCAGACTTTCCCAGGCTTCCATGAATTTCGGAAATTCGATGAAGCCGAGATAGGCCGTCGCGCCCCGCATCGGAAAGCCCCAGGCATTGGTTGCCAGAAAGCCAAATATCGGCTGCAAGATCAGCAATCCATAAAGCGCATGATGCACCGCCGTGGAAGCGGTGCGGAGCATTTTCGGCGTATCACTCGGCAGGCTGGGCGGCGGGCTCAGCCGGCGCCAGGCCAGCCTGGCGAGGGCCACGAACAGAATGGTCAGCCCGGCGCTTTCATGCAGCGCGTAAAACGCCATCTTGCTGTCATCCTTCACATGCTGGATGACAAAGCCAAGCGGCAGCGCCACCAGCATCAGGCCAAGCGTCACCCAATGAAACAGCTTTGCGATTGCGCCATATTGCCCCGCGGGATGCGCCGCATCCGTCCCCTTGGGCGGCAGGCCAGCCATGCCATCCATCACGCTCTCCTTTCTTGTTGCAATGAGCATGGCACGAAGCCCAGGGAATGCGCGAGGGGTTTCGTGCCATGATCGCCGCCCATGCGGATTGGAGCCTGGATGCGCGCAAGCGCTGGGTCAGCATCGCCCGCCGCCAGGGGAAGCATTGGCAGGCCAGCGCCCCGCGCTTGGTGGGCGACCCGGCCAGCTTAGCAGTGCATTTGCTTACCGAAGGCAGCCCCGCCGCCTTGGGCCTGGATCTGCCGCTTGGCGTGCCGAGGGGTTTTGTCAGCAAGCGCGCTGAACAGGATTTCCCGGCCTTCCTGACGGGACTCGCCGGAAACACTGATTTTTTCGCGGTATCCCCAACCCTGGACACCGTCTCCCCCGCCCGGCCTTTCTACCCGGCGCGGGGCATTAAGGGCATGACGCGCTTGGCCCATGCGGCGGCACTTGGCCTGCCCGATGCCGCTGGCCTGTCCCGCTTGTGCGACCGCGCCACCGCAGAACGCCCCGCCGGCGCGCCGGTGTTTTGGACGCTCGGCGCCAATCAATCTGGCAAGGCCGCCATCAGTGCCTGGCGCGATTGGCTCGCCCCCGCACTTGCCGCCGGCGCACCCTTCCGGCTTTGGCCCTTTGCCGGGGCGCTGCATGATCTGCTCCGCCCTGGTCAGCTTGCGATTGCTGAGGTCTATCCGGCGGAAGCCTTGCGCCATCTGGGGCTGAAACTGGCAGGATCAAAACGCGCTGAAGCACCGCGCCGGGTACTTGCCCCCGCACTCCGCGATGCCATGGCCGCACTCAACGTTAGCGCCGACGCGATCTTGGCCGAGATGATCCAAGCCGGCTTTGGCACCGACGCCGCTGGTGAAGATCGCTTCGATTCCCTGATCGGCCTGCTCGGCCTGATTGGCGTGGTGGATGGCAAGCGCCCCGATTTCATCCCCGAAGACCCGATGATCCGCGCCTGGGAGGGCTGGGTATTGGGCCAAACCGCCCTACCCCTGCACCAAGCCTAACCCAAGGGCACCCCGGCGGCATCCTTCGCGGTTCTGATCGTCTGGAGGGTCTGCACCCGCAGCACGGAAGCCGCCCCGGTCAGCCGGGCGGTCAATTCATTTTCATGCGCCGTATTGCGCGCCACGAGTCGCAGCAGGAAATCCCCGCCACCGCGGATCATGTGGCATTCGCGCACCTCCGGCCAGGAAGTCGCCAGCGCCTCAAACGCATCCAGCACGCTTTGCTTTTGCGATTCCAGGCCGACAAGCGCGAAGAACATTACCTCCCACCCCAGCGCGGTGGGGTCTATGTGGGCATGGTAGCCGCGAATGACGGCTTCTTCTTCCAACCGGCGTACGCGGCGCAAACAGGGCGGTGCGGAAAGATTGACGCGGCGCGCGAGTTCGACATTCGTGATGCGGCCATCTGCCTGGAGTTCCGCCAGAATCTGGCGGTCCAGAGCGTCCAGATCGGGCTCGGCGCTGGGTTTCATGGAATTGGGCACCGCCCTTCATTGCTCAAAACCGGTCCCTCGCGCAATATCATTCCAAGATCAAACGGCCGCAATTCATTGGCTTGCCCTGCCGGGGCAATCATCCGATATCCGCGGCAGCAATTGATGGGTGCGGATTCGTGGCCGAGACATTCCAAAGCAAGCTACTCATTCTGGGCGCCGGGCCGGCCGGCTATACGGCGGCGATCTATGCCGCGCGGGCAGGGCTTTCGCCGCTGCTGGTCGCGGGCATGCAGCCGGGCGGGCAGCTGACCATCACCACCGATGTCGAAAACTACCCAGGCTTTGCGGAGGCCGTGCAAGGCCCCTGGCTGATGGACCAGATGGCGGCGCAAGCCACGCATTGCGGCACCAAGGTGGTGCAGGATGTCATTACCTCCATTGATCTCACGCGCCGGCCCTTCCGTGCGGTGGGCGATTCCGGAGATGTCTATGTCGCGGATGCGCTGGTGATCGCAACCGGCGCGCAGGCGCGCTGGCTTGGCATTCCGGGTGAGAAGGAATTGGGCGGATTTGGCGTTTCCGCTTGCGCCACCTGCGATGGTTTCTTTTATCGCGGCAAGGATGTGGCGGTGATTGGCGGTGGCAATTCCGCGACCGAGGAAGCGCTGTATCTTTCCAACCTTGCGCGCCATGTCACGCTGATCCATCGGCGCGATTCCTTGCGCTCAGAGAAAATCCTGCAACAGCGGCTTTTCGCGAAGCCCAATGTCTCAATCATGTGGAATACGCTGACGGAAGAAGTGCTGGCCGATACATCAGGCCGCATGCCGGTCGCGCGCGGCTTGGCGCTGCGTGATCGCATCACTGGTGAGGCGCGCGAATTGAAGGTGGATGGCGTTTTTGTCGCGATTGGTCATTCGCCAGCGACAGCACTTTTCAAGGGCCAGATCGCGATGGATGCCGAAGGCTATATCGAAACCACGCCGGGCAGCACGCGCACTTCCATCCCAGGCGTCTTCGCTGCCGGCGATGTGCAGGACAAGATTTATCGGCAAGCGGTCACCGCCGCCGGCACCGGCTGCATGGCAGCACTTGAGGCGGAAAAATACCTTGCTGCGCTTGAAGCGGGCCACGCGGCGGCAGCCTGATGCCGACCGATTGGGACAAGCTCCGTATCTTTCACGCGGTGGCGGAGGCCGGGTCCTTCACCCATGCGGGTGAGACACTGAACCTCAGCCAATCCGCCGTATCTCGGCAAATCCAGGCTTTGGAAGAAGCGCTGAATGTGCCGCTGTTTCATCGCCATGCGCGCGGCCTGATCCTGACCGAACAGGGCGAAACCCTGAACCGCACGGTGCGCGAGGTTTTCGCGAAACTCGCGATGACTGAGACGATGTTGACCGAAAGCCGAGAGCGCCCGGCGGGGCGGCTGAAAGTGACTTCTACCATCGGCTTTGGCAGTACCTGGCTGGCGCCGCGCTTGAAGAAGCTGCTCGATATTCATCCGGAAATCAGCGTGACATTGCTGCTTGATGATTCCGATCTGGATATTGCCATGCGCGAAGCGGATGTTGCGATCCGTATGCATGCGCCGCGGCAACCAGAATTGATCCAGCGCCATATCGCCAGCTTCGGTTGGCGAATTTGCGGTGCGGCTTCCTATCTGAAGACCATCGGCATCCCGCAACGGCCGGAGGATTTGGACGCGCATCGGCTGATCATCTATGGCGATTATCAGCCGCCGATTGACAATATCAATTGGCTGGCTGAGGTCGGCCGCCGCCCTGGCACGGCCCGGCGCGCGGCGGTGGAACTCAATTCCATGCCCGGCATGGTGCAGGCGGTCCGTAGCGGCCTTGGGCTGGCGGCGCTGCCCGATTACATCGGGCCGGAGCTTGATGAATTCGTCCAGGTCCTGCCCGGGGTGAAGGGGCCGAAGATTGAAGCCTATTTCGTCTATCCGGAAGAAATGAGGCATTCCAAGCGTGTAGCGGTTTTCCGGGACTTTCTGGTGGCGGAGCTGACCGGCGCGCTGTGACTGAATGTTACAGCAAAGGGCTAAGCCATGCGCTTTTTGCATGGCCGCGTAGTGAAGAACGGGAACCACAACCGGGGCGAGAGCGGCTATAAGCTAGGCATCCGACGTTGTTCGGAAGGGGTCCGTTGATCCCTCGTCTCCCAGACGTGAAGCCTCCCTGTTGACTTGGCCCGGAAACCTTCTGGTTTTCGGGCCATTCTTTTTTGGCGTGTCTTTTCTCTTGACGCGCCCGCCCTTCCCGCCCTCGCATGGGTAAAAACCACGCTCAAAGGGCGAAGGGGGAAGCATGTCAGGAACAACACGCCGTGGTGCCTTGGGGGTGGGGGCTGCGTTGCTCGCCGCGCCAGCTATTGGTCAATCGCTTTGGCCAACCGGGCCTATTCGCTTCATCGTCACCTTTCCTGCGGGCGGTTCTACTGATCTGCTCTCACGCATTTGGTGCAACCGCATGGCGGAAATCACCGGGCAGCCCTTTGTGGTGGAAAACCGCTCAGGCTCCGGCGGCAATGTCGGGACAGAGGCGATTGCGCGCGCCACACCTGATGGCAATACGATTGGGCTTGCTTCAGTCGCCTCGCTCTCCATCGCGCCCACCTTGTATCGGCGCCTACCCTTCGATGTGGCGCGCGATTTTTCTTATATTTGTGGCCTTTGGCAATTGCCGAATCTGCTGATCACGCGGCTTGATTTTCCGGCAAATAGCGTGCCGGAACTGATACGTGAGGCGCGCGCGAACCCTGGGCGCTTTACCTTCGCAAGCTCTGGCGCTGGCACCACGCTTCATCTTTCCGGTGAATTATTCAAGCAAATGGCGGGTGTGGATATTCTGCATATCCCCTATCGCGGCGGTGCGCCGGCGCAGATTGATCTGCTGGCTGGGCGCGTTGACATGATGTTCGGCAATATCCCGGAAGCAGTGCGCGCCTTTCGCGAAGGCAAGGTGAAGGCGTTTGGCGTGACAGGCCCGCAGCGCAGCCCGCAAGCGCCGCAAATTCCCGCCATTGGCGAATTTCTGCCCGGCTATGCCGTGACATCCTGGGGCGGGGTTTGCGGCCCGGCCGGCATTTCGCCCGCCATTGTTGCGCGCATTGCCGAACTTGGCCGGCAGGCGGTGGAAAGCCCCGATGTGCGCCGCCGGTATGAGGAAGCCGCCGCGGAAGTATGGTGGGTATCGCCGCAAGACTTGGCGCAATTCCGCCGCGCCAATGAGGAAAGCTTCGCCCCCCTGATCCGCGCTGCGGGCGCGGTGGTGGAATAGCCATTGACGCGCTTTGCACAAGCCAAAGCCAATGCGATATGCTTCACGTGAATAACGGGAGGATCACCATGAAAAACACCATCACCCGCCGCACCACCTTGGGCCTTGGCGCGGGGTTGCTCGCCGCGCCCGCCATCGTCAGCGCGCAGGGCAATTGGCCAACGGGCCCCATCCGTTTCATCGGGCTTTTCCCGCCGGGCGGCGGCACGGATATCCTGTCGCGCATCTGGTGCATCAAAATGAGCGAAATGACCGGTCAGCAATTCGTGGTTGAAAATCGTTCCGGTTCCGGTGGTAATGTCGGCACAGAAGCGATTGCGCGGTCCACGCCGGATGGCAATACCATTGGCCTTGCTTCCGTTGCGGCCTTGGCGATTTCACCAACGCTTTACAGCAGGCTTAATTACAACCCGGCGCGCGATATCGCGCTGATTTCGGGCCTGTGGCAATTGCCGAATTTGCTTGTGGTGAACAATGATGTTCCTGCGCGGACTGTCCCTGAGCTGATCGCGCTGCTCAAGGCCAATCCGGGCAAATATGCTTTCGCGTCATCCGGTTCCGGCACCACGGTGCATCTCTCGGGCGAGATGTTCAAATTCATGGCCGGCGTGGATATGCTGCATGTGCCCTATCGCGGCGCAGCGCCGGCGCATATTGACCTGGCCGGCGGGCGCGTTCACATGATTTTTGACAATATCCCGCAAGCCCTCGCCTTGGCGCGAGACGGCAAGGTGCGTGCGCTGGCCGTGACAGGTGCGCAGCGCAGCCCGCAAGCGCCAGAAATACCCACCATGGCGGAATTCCTGCCCGGGTTTGAAATCAATTCCTGGGGCGGGGTTTGCGCGCCCGCCGGGATTTCCCCCGCACTTATCCGGCGCATCAATGAGCTCACCAAGCAGTCGCTGGAAACCGATGATATCAAGCGGCGCTTTTTTGAAAACGGCGCGACCACGTGGTACACGACGCCCGAGGAATTCGTGAAATTCCGCGCCGATAATGAAGCCGCCTTCGCGCCGCTGATCCGCGCTTCCGGCGCCAAGGTGGATTGAGGTAATATGGATTGGCGGCTCGGAGAATGCTCCGTCCGCCTCAATTCTCCTTATAGCGATAACCGATGCCGTAAAGCGTTTCGATCTGGTCGAAATCCTCATCCGTTTGGCGGAACTTCCGGCGGATGCGCTTCACATGGCTGTCAATCGTGCGGTCATCCACATAGATATTCTCGCCATAAGCGGCATCAATCAGTTGGTCGCGGTTCTTCACCATGCCGGGGCGGAGCGCGAGAGCCTTCACCAGCAAAAACTCCGTCACGGTCAACTGCACCTGTTTGCCCTTCCACAGGCAGGTGTGCTTCGTCTCATCCAGCATCAGATCACCACGCGCCAGCACGCCACCGGGCGGGGCGCCTGAACCTTCCGCGCGCGCGCCTTCATTCCGGCGGAGCAGGGCACGGATGCGTTCCAGCAATAGCCGCTGCGAAAAGGGCTTAGTGATGTAATCATCTGCGCCAAGGCGCAGCCCCATCAGCTCATCCACTTCCTCATCTTTGGAAGTCAGAAATACCACTGGCATATTGCTCCGCTGGCGCAGCCGCTGGAGCAATTCCATGCCATCCATGCGCGGCATTTTGATATCCAGCACCGCCAGATCGGCCGGCTTGGCAAGCAGGCCCTGCAGCGCGCTTTCCCCATCCGTATAGGTGCGCACCTGATAGCCTTCCTGTTCCAGGGTCATGGAAACGGAAGTGAGGATATTGCGGTCATCATCCACAAGGGCGATGGTTTGCGGCATTGCTGTTTACCTCTGACGCGGCGGTGACATTCTTTTGCCGCGACAGTTGATATAATGCGAGCCAATTATGGCAATAGAGCAGCGATCATTTGCGTAACCGCTCAGCGGTTTCGCAAATGGGCATAAGCTGCTCTATTTATTACGTTTTGCAGAGCAAGAAACTCGATTTGATTGAATCATCAAATCGAATATTGCTCTGCGGCAGGCCGGAGAAGGGCGATGGAACAGAATGATGCCATAATGGAAGCGCGGCGGTTGATCCGCGCGGGGCGGGCGGCGAGCCTCGCCACCGGGCAGGCCGGCCAGCCCTTCGCCAGCCTGGTCACGCCGGCCAGCGCGCCGGATCTCTCGCCGCTCATGCTGCTATCCTCGCTTTCGGAACATACGCGGCATTTGCAGGCCGATCCGCGCTGCGCCCTGCTGATCACCGGCGCGCCAACCGGCCCCAATCCGCAAACCGCTCCCCGCGTGACCGTGACCGGGATGGCGGAGCTTGTGCCGGCGGATCAGGTGGCAGCACTCAAGGCGCGCTGGCTTGCCGTGCATCCCTATGCCGCGCTTTACGCCGATTTCGGGGATTTCGCGCTCTGGCGCGTCACCATTGGCGGCGCCTTGCTGGTGGGCGGCTTTGCCCGGGCAGTGCGGCTCAAGGCCAGCGCGCTGGCGCCAGAAGAAGCTACGGTTGCGGCCGTGGCGGCGGCCGAGGCCGAGATCATCGCCCATGTGAACCAGGACCATCCCGATGCGGTCGCTGCCATCGCGACCGGGCTTTTGGGCGGCACCCCCGGCCCCTGGCGACTGGTGACGGTGGACCCGGATGGCTGCGATATTTCGGATGGTGAGGCATCCCGCCGTCTTGCCTTCTCCGCGCCGGTGGGCGATGCGAATGCCGTGCGTATGGCGCTGATCAGCGCGGCGCGGGAAGGGCGGGCGGCCTCAGCTACCCCCTGAACCTGCCGCAATTCTGCCGCGAGCGGCCCTGATAGAGCGCGCGTAAGCCGCCCGCGCGGCACTATCGTAGGTTGGTTGGAGGGGTGTCCTTTACATGAGTCTTGCTGCTAACGCCTTGGCTGGTACCGGCGTGACCGGGGCCGAAACCATTCATGCGAACCTCACCCCGCCTGCGCTGATTGCCCATGCGCTGCGCCGCAATGAAGGCCGGCTTTCCGCCGATGGCGCCTTCATTGCCGTAACGGGCACCCATACCGGCCGTTCCGTGCAGGACAAGTTTGTGGTGGAAGACCCCGAAACCCGCGCCGATATCTGGTGGGGCAAGGTCAATCAGCCCATGGCGCCGGAACGCTTCGCAGGCCTTGTTGCGCGCGTGCGCGGCTGGCTCGGCGCCAAGCCCGAATTGTTCACGCAGGATCTTTATGCCGGCGCCGATCCCGCGCATCGCGTGCGCGTGCGCCTGGTGACCACCAATGCCTGGCATGCGCTATTTGCGCGCAATATGTTCATCCGCCCGGCGCCAGCCGAATTGGCCGGCTTTGAGCCCGATTTCACCATTTTGCACGCGCCGGAATTCCAGGCGGACCCGGCGCTGGATGGCTGCCGGTCTGAAACCGTGATTGCACTTTCCTTCGCCGCCAAAACCATTGTGATCGCCGGCACATCCTATGCCGGGGAAATCAAGAAAAGCATTTTCACCGTCATGAATTGGCTGCTGCCCGCGAAGGGCGTGCTGCCCATGCATTGCAGCGCCAATGTCGGCGAAAAGGGCGATGTTGCGCTGTTCTTCGGCCTGTCCGGCACCGGCAAAACGACGCTGTCTTCCGACCCGGAACGCAATTTGATCGGCGATGATGAACATGGCTGGTCCGATGCTGGCGTTTTCAATTTCGAAGGCGGCTGCTACGCCAAGGTGATCAAACTGAGCCGTGAGGCCGAGCCGCAAATCTGGGACGCGTCACATCGTTTCGGCACGGTGCTGGAAAATGTGATCGCCGATGAAGCCGGAAGGCTTGACCTGAATGATGGCAAGCTCACGGAAAACACGCGTTCCTGCTACCCGCTGCCCTATATCCCGAACATCGTGGAAAGCGGCGCTGCCGGCCTGCCGCGCAATGTGGTGATGCTGACCGCGGATGCCTTCGGCGTGCTGCCGCCGATTGCGAAGCTTTCCCCGGCGCAAGCCATGTATCACTTCCTGTCGGGCTATACCGCGCGGGTTGCGGGCACGGAAAAGGGCCTGGGGAAGGAACCTCAGGCGACATTCTCCACCTGCTTCGGCGCGCCCTTCCTCCCGCGTCGTCCGGAAGTCTATGGGCACATGCTGGCGGAACTGATGGCGCGGCATGGCGCGGATTGCTGGCTGGTGAATACCGGCTGGACCGGCGGGGGCTATGGCACCGGCAATCGTATGCCCATTCGCGTCACCCGCGCGCTGCTGCGTGCCGCGCTTGATGGCAGCCTGGCGCGCGTGGAATTCCAGCGCGATCCCTTCTTCGGCCTGATGGTGCCAAAGGCCCTGCCCGGCGTGCCGAGTGAAATGCTCAACCCGCGCGATACCTGGGCCGATAAGGCTGCCTATGATCGCACCGCACGTGATCTGGTCGCACGGTTTGAGGCGAATTTCGCCACCTATGCCGATGCGGTGGATGCGGATGTGAAGGCGGCCGCCATTCGCGCCGCGGCATGAGTGGCAGCTTCGATTGGCTGAAGCCGGCCTCGGCCCAGACCGGCAAGCGCAATGTGCTGGGCGGGCCTTTGCTGCCCTGTTCGGTGGCGCCGCTGACGGGGTTTTTCCGCGATGGCTGCTGTAATACCGGGCCTGAGGATATCGGGTTGCATGTGGTTTGCGCGGAAGTCAGCGCTGAATTTCTGGAATTCAGCAAGGCAGCGGGAAATGATCTTTCCACGCCGCGCCCGGAATATGGTTTTGCCGGGCTTTCGCCGGGGGATCGCTGGTGCCTTTGCGCCGCGCGTTGGGAAGAAGCGCGGCGTGCGGGCTTTGCTCCGCCTGTGCTGCTGGAAGCAACGCATGAAGCAGCATTGGAAATCTGCGCCCTGGATGATTTGATTTCCCATGCGCTGGATGCCCCGGTGTGACGCCGACTCGTTTCTTTCTGGTCCGCCATGCGCTGGTGGAACCCTCTGCCCGCGCGGTGCTTTATGGCAGCATGGATGTTGGGCTATGCGATCTGGCGCTGCAGGAAGAAGCGGCTTCCTATCGCTGGTTGGCTGAGCGCCTGCCGCAACCGGCGCGCTGGTTTGTCACCAACCTGTCGCGCACGCGCGCAACCGCGGCGGCCGTTTTCGCGGCGGGCTATCCGGATACGGAATTGGACGCAGAGCCCGATTTCGCCGAACAGCATTTGGGCGAATGGCAGGGCATCCCGCATGAGGCCCTGCCCGCGCTGCTGACCCGCCCCGCCCATCCCTTCTGGCCCCATGCCGGCGAAGAACACCCGCCAGGCGGAGAGAGCTTCCGCGAAGTGCAGGCGCGTGTCGCTGCCGTATTGGAAAGGCTGGCGACCCTTTTGGAGGGCCAGGATATTGTGATTGTGGCCCATGGCGGGTCCATCCGCGCCGCTTTGGCCCATGCCATGGGGCTCTCGCCCGATCAGGCTTTGGTCTTCAGCATCAAGAACTTGTCCCTGACGCGCATTGAAAAACACGGCCTCGATTGGCGCGTGGCCTCGGTCAATGAGGAACCCTGGACGCCGCCCGCCGCTGAGGCTTGAGCAAAATCCGCAAGAAACGCTTCCCCCGACGCGACTCCTTGGTATAGAGTCTGGCGAAACAACGGGTTGGGAAATGTTTTTCATGCGCCCTATCATGCTTTTCAGCGCCTTACTCCTTGCCTTGTTTGGCTTTTCCGGCAGCGCCCGCGCTCAGGCCGAAGAACAGGCATTGGTGGACCGCGCCACGCTCACGCTCCAGGAAATGATGGGTCCGGCGGATAATACCGGCGATGCGCGGGCGCTGCTCCGCAACGCCAAGGCAGTCTTGATCTGCCCACGGGTCTTCCGCGCCGGATTTTTTATCGGGGGCGAGTTTGGTGAATGCGTGCTCTCCGCCCGGGATGGCGGTGGTTCCTGGTCCTCACCGGCTTTTTATAGCCTAGTGGGGGGTAGTTTCGGGCTTCAGGCCGGCTTGCAGGATGCTCAGGTGGTCTCCTTGATCATGACCCAAAAGGGGCTGAACGCCATCCTGGATAGTCAGTTCAAATTTGGTGCTGAAGCTGGCCTTAGCTTTGCGACACTTGGGCGTAGCATCCAAGGCGCGACAACGGCGGCCGTGGGCGCGGATATTGTCACCATTGGCAGAAGCCGCGGGCTTTTCGCCGGCATCACGCTGGATGGCGCGCTATTATCGGCCAATAGCTCTGCCATGCGCGCCTATTTCGGGCGGGAAGTGGCGCCCCGAAGTGTGGTGGTGGCCATGGAAGTGCATAACCCAGGCAGCGATCCTTTACGCGGCGCGCTGATGCGCCTGGGGGCGCCTGCGAGCGGTGGCGGCAATTCTGCCGCGCCCGCGCCATCCGGTGGTGGGACCACCTCGGGCAGTGTAGCGACCGGCCGTGTGCAGACGGAAAACCTGGCGCCGCCGCCGGCCAATCGGCGTTGAGGGGCTTCTTTTCACCTGCATCACGGCGTGACTGACAATACGCCTTTCTGGAAAAGCAAAACGCTGGCCGAGATGTCTCGGGCGGAATGGGAGAGCCTGTGCGATGGCTGCGGGCGCTGCTGCCTGCATAAGCTGCGCGATGAGGAAACCGATGCGCTGGCCTATACGGAAGTGGCGTGCCGGTTATTGGATTTGCATAGCTGCCAATGTTCCGATTACGCGGGGCGCAAGAAGCGCGTGCCGGATTGCGTGAAGCTGACGCCCAAGAAGCTCGCGGCGATTGATTGGCTGCCGCCAAGCTGTGCCTATCGCATGGTGGCGGAAGGGCGGGATTTGGCCTGGTGGCACCCGCTGGTTTCGGGCGATCCGGAAACCGTGCATCGCGCGGGGGTTTCCGTGCGCGGGCGCGCCATTGATGAACGCCAGGCCGGCGCCTTGGAAGACCATGTGGTGCGCTGGCCAGGGATGATGCCGCGCAAGGCGAAGGCGCCTGATTGACGGAGCGCGCGTTCCGCGCGACGAAGCCCCCACAAGCTTTGCGAAGGATGCCCCGATGAAGGACGCGATTTATGGTGGCGTGAATGCCGCGGTGCTGACGGCGATGAAGCCCGACCTGACCCCCGATCTGGATCGCATGGCGGCGCATGCCAAATGGCTGCTGGCCAATGGCTGCACCGGGCTTGGCGTGCTGGGCACGACTGGTGAAGCAAATTCCTTCGGCCTGCATGAACGCAAGGCCATTCTGGAAGGGCTGATTGCGCGCGGCATTCCGGCGGCACGCATGATGCCGGGCACGGGCTGCGCCAGCCTGACCGATAGTGTGGAACTGACCAAGCATGCGCGCGATGCCGGCTGCCCCGGCGTGCTGATGCTGCCGCCCTTCTACTACAAGGGTCCGTCCGATGATGGGTTATTCGCCTATTTCTCCGAAGCGCTGAACCGCCTTGGTGGCGGGGTGAAAGTGTATCTTTATCACTTTCCGCAGCAATCGGCGGTGCCTTTCAGCCTTTCCTTGCTGGAGCGCCTGATCAAGGCTTTCCCCGGCACCATCAAGGGGGTCAAGGATTCATCGGGCGATTACGCCAATATGCAGGCCATGGTGCAGGCCTTCGCCAAGGATGGGTTTGAAGTTTATTCCGGCAGCGATGAATTCCTGCAACGCATCCTGGCCGAAGGTGGCGCGGGCTGCATCACCGCCGCGTCCAACGCCAATTCGCATTGGGGCGGCATTGTCTATGCCAAGCGCACCGGGCCGGAAGCTGATGCGGCGCAGGCTGTGCTGAATGCCACGCGCAAGGCCGCGACTTCCGTGCCGCTGATCCCGGGGCTGCGTGAGATTATCGCCCGCAGCACGGGCGATAGCGGTTGGCGCACCATTCGCCCGCCGCATCTGCCGCTGAATGCTGCGCAGGCGGAAGCGGTGTGGGCGGCCTGGGGTGCGGCGGGGGCGCTGCCTCTGCCCGGGCTTTCGCCCGCCAAGGCGGCGGAATAGCGCCATGAAGGAACCTCTGCGCTGCCGCCCGCCAGCGGTCGCGACCATTCAGGTTGATGATGCCAATGTGCGCGTCACGCGCTGGGATTTCGAACCCGGCGCGGAGACCGGCTGGCATCGTCATGGCATGGCCTATGTCGTGGTGCCGGTGACGGATGGCACGCTGTTCGTTGAATTGTCTGGCGGTGAGACGCTAACGGCCGATCTTAAAGCCGGTGTCGCCTATGCGCGCACCGCAGGGGTTGAACATAATGTCGTGAATGGCGGAAGCGCGCCGTTAGCCTTCGTTGAAACCGAGCTCAAGCATTTGATCGGCTAGGCTTCGAGGGCAGCGTCACCAGCGCAAGGCCGATAAAGACCAAGGCAGCAGCCGGGATGGTGAGCCAGCCCGGCACCTCACCAAAAATCGCAAAACCCCAGATCAGGCCGGTAATGGTGACGATATAGCCCACTTGCGATGTCACCACGCCGCCCTGGGTCGCGAGTGATCGGAAATAGATCAGATAGGCCAAAGCGAGCAGCACGCCTTGCGTCATGGTGATCGGCAGCCCGGCGATATCCACAGCGCGGATCTGCCCGGTTGAAAACGCAATCACCGCCATGATCAGCGCCGCCGCGCCGCAGGTGCCGGCCGCCAGCGCCAAGGGCGCAGCCCCGCGCGGGGCAAGTTTCACACCCGCAATATTCGCCACCGCATACCAAACCGGGGTGCAGGCGGCGAGCAAGGCCCAGGGCAGCGCCTGAGGGTCCGGCAGCGCCGCACCTGGCGCCATGGCAATGCCAATGCCGACCAGTCCCAAAATGCTGCCGCCAATGCGCCGCCAGGAGACTTTTTCCATCCTGAGCAGCATGGCGCCAAGCACGGTCAACATGGGCGAAAGCGGGATCAGCAGCGAAAAGAAACCTGCTGGAATATGCTGCAAACTTGTGAAGCCAAACAGGTTGGACAGCACCAACCCGGTCAGCCCAGAAACGCCATAATGGATCAGATAGGGCCGCCTGAGTGCGGGGATTTCGCGCCGCGCAAAACACACCGCAAGCAAGGTGATGGTGCTGAAACCCGAAGCGCCAAGCGCGATCATCAAGGGTGGCCAGCCCATCCCGCCCAATGTCTTCACGAAAATCGGCGTGGCACCCCAAATGGTGCCAAGCAACAAAAGGGGCAGAATGGCGTTGAGCGCGAAACGCATACCGACACTCGCGCGCGAAAGCGCCTGAGTGTCAAGCGGTTGAAAAATCAACCCGCTTGACGGCATGGTGCGCTGATGTCTCTGCCCGATTCGGAAATGGTGCCGCTTCGCCCTGGCTTGCTCGGCCCGCCGGAGCTTTGCCCGGTGCGTTGGCGCCGTTCTGAACGTGCCCGTTCGGTCAGTTTGCGCATTGATCCGCGCGCCGGCGATGTGGTGGTAACACTGCCAATGCGCGCAAGCCGCCGCGCGGGGCTTGAGCTTCTCACCGCCCATGCGGCTTGGGTGCTGAAGCGCATCAAGGCCCTGGCGCCGAGCATTTCTCTGGCGCATGGCGCCGCCGTGCCTTTGGGCGGCGTGCCGCATCCTGTGCTGCATGATCCGAATAGGCGCGGTGGTGCCTTTGTGGAAAATGGCGCCATCATTGTCACAGGCGCGGTGGAATTTCTGCCGCGGCGCTTGCGCGATTTTCTGCGGGTCGAGGCAAAGCGGCGCATCCTGCCTTTGGCTGCGACGCATGCCGAAAAACTTGGTGTCGGGATCAAGGCCATTCGCGTGAAGGATACACAAAGCCGCTGGGGGTCTTGCGCGCCGGATGGCACGCTCGCCTTTTCCTGGCGGCTTGTCATGGCGCCGGGTGCGGTGCTGGATTATGTTGTCGCGCATGAGGTCGCGCATCTGCGTGAACTCAACCATTCTCCGCGCTTTTGGGCGCATGTGGCGGCGCTGGCCCCGCATCGTGCGGAAGCCGAGGCCTGGCTGCGCGAAGAAGGCCCGGCCCTGCTGCGTGTGGGCTGAAAAGCACAAGGATTGAGGGGTTGCGATGAAAGCTGTTGGATATCGGAAATGCCTGCCAATTGATCAGGCGGATGCGCTGATTGATCTGGATATCGCGGCCCCCGCGGCGCCGGCCGGGCGCGATATGCTAGTGGAAATCCATGCCGTTTCGGTGAACCCCGTTGATACCAAGGTGCGGCGCCGCGATGACCCAGGTGAGGCGCCGCGCATCCTGGGCTTTGATGGCGCCGGCGTGGTGCGCGCAGTAGGGCCGGATTGCACGCTGTTTCGCCCCGGTGATGAGGTATTTTACGCCGGCGTGATCAATCGCCCCGGCACCAATGCCGAATTGCATCTGGTGGATGAACGCATCGTTGGGCGGAAGCCGCGCAACCTGACCTTCCCTGAAGCTGCCGCCATACCGCTGACCGCGATTACCGCTTGGGAGGGCTTGTTTGATCGCCTTGGCGTGCAGCAAGGCGGCGGGCAGGGACAGACTCTGCTGGTGATCGGTGGGGCGGGCGGTGTGGGTTCCATGGTGATCCAGATCGCGCGCGCGCTGACCGGGCTGACGGTGGTGGCGACCGCATCGCGCGCGGAAAGCGTGCAGTGGTGTCGTGATTTGGGCGCGCATCATGTGGTGGATCATCACGGCGATATCGCCGCACAGATGAAGGCGCTTGGTTTGCGCGGCGCCAATTACATCTATTCTGCCAATACCACCGCGAAGAATTGGGCCGCGATGGTGGAAGCTGTGGCGCCGCAAGGGCGCATTCTTTTGATTGAAAGCCAGGCGCCGGTGGATGCGCGCGATGTGATGCGCAAATCGGTTTCGATCCATTGGGAGCTGATGTTCACGCGCCCGTTGTTCAACACGCCCGATATGATCGAACAGCACCGGCTGTTGAATGAGGTTGCGGGGCTGATCGAAGCCGGGCGGATGCGCGGCACCATGACACGAAATCTTGGCAAGATAACCGCAGCCAATCTGACGCAAGCGCATGCGCTGGTGGAAAGCGGCGGCATGATCGGCAAGGTTGTGCTGGAAGATTTTTAGATCACGCGTGGTCGTGACAAGGTAGTGACGATGCAAAACCCCTTTGTGAAGCTTGCGGAAATTCATCGCGGCCCGGCGGTGGAGAGCATTCATCACGGCATCGCCGTGGTGATGGATAGCAACGGCCGGCAGGTGCTGGCGATGGGTGATCCTGCCTTTGTGACTTTCCCACGATCCTCACTGAAGCCCTATCAGGCGGTGGCACTGGTGGAAACCGGTGCGGCGGATGCGCTGGGGCTGACGGAAGAACACCTCGCGCTATCCTGCGCGTCCCATAGCGCTGAGGATTTTCAAGTGGCCTTGGTGCGTGATTGGCTGGCGCGCATGGGGCTTTCTGAATCTGCCTTGGTTTGCGGGCCCGATATGCCGCGCGCGGCGGCGGATCAGGCGAAGATTTATCGTGCGGGTGGTGATTGGTCCCGCATCTATCATAATTGCTCCGGTAAGCATTGCGGGTTTTTGAGTGTGGCGCAGAAGCTCGGCGCGCCAGTCGCGGGCTATGATGATCCCGCGCATCCGACGCAAAGGCTTTATCTGGAGATACTTTCGGATTTGCTCGGCAGCAATGCGCGCCGCTTGCAGGCGGGTGTTGATGGTTGTGGCTTGCCGGCGCTGGCCCTTTCCATGGAAGCCATGGCGCAGGCGGCAGCGCGTTGGGCGGCGCGCAAGGTGGCAAGCCCTGCGCGGCGCGGCGCCATTGAAAGATTGCAGGCCGCCATTGCCAAATATCCGGATCATCTTTCCGGGCGCGATCAGGCAACCAGCCGCATTGTGCGCGCCACCAATGGCCGCGTGCTGCTGAAGGGGGGCGCAGAGGGTTTTGTAGTCGGCTTTGTGCCGGAGCAGGGTTTGGGGATTGCCGTGAAACTCGCCGATGGTGCATCACGCGCCAAGATGGGTGTCTTTGCCGCGTTGCTTGGTCGGCTTGGCTTGCTGGATGCTGCCGCGACGGACGCATTGGTGCAGGCGGTGGAAGGCGATATTGCAGACAGCAATGGCAAGCCCGTTGGGCGTATTGCCGTGACGCTACCAGCGTAAAGGTGGTAGCGATGCAGGTGCTGATCGCGGGCGGTGGTGTTGGGGGCCTGGCACTGGCGCTGATGCTGCATCAGCGCGGCATTGGCTGCACCGTGTTGGAAGCCGCGGCGGAAGTTAAGCCACTTGGTGTCGGCATCAATACGCTGCCACATGCCATTCGCGAATTGGCCGCGCTTGATCTGCTGCCAGCGCTGGATGGGGTTGGCATTCGCACGCGTGAATTGCGCTATTTGAACCGCTTCGGCCAGGAGATTTGGAAGGAACCGCGCGGCATTTGGGCGGGGCATGAGGTGCCGCAATTTTCCATCCATCGTGGCCATTTGCATCAGGTATTATGGCAGGCGGCGGAGGCGCGCTTGCCGAAAGCTGCGTTGCTTCGCAATGCACGGCTGCAAGGCTTCACGCAAAGCGCCACCGGTATCACTGCGCATCTGGCGGATGGGCGCAGCCTATCCGGTGATGTGCTGATCGGCGCGGATGGCATTCATTCCACCATCCGCGCGGCGCTGCATCCGGATGATGGCGGCATTCGCTGGAATGGCATTCAGATGTGGCGCGGCGCGGTGGAATGGCCGGCCTTTGAAGGTGGCGACACCATGATCGTCGCTGGCGACATGAAGGAAAAGCTGGTGCTCTACCCGATCGGCGCTGGCAGTTCGGCTGAAACGCGACTGACTAATTGGGTTGTCTGCGCGCAGATTGGTGACGCCAGCAAGCCGCCGCCACGGCGGGAGGATTGGTCGCGCCCCGGCCAGCTTGATGAAGTGCTGGCGCATGTCGCGCGGTTTCGTATTCCCTTTCTGGATGTTGCCGCGCTGGTGCGCGCCACGCCTGAATTCTGGGAATATCCGATGTGTGACCGTGATCCCTTGCCCTTCTGGACGCAAGGTCGCGTGACGCTTTTGGGTGATGCCGCGCATCCCATGTATCCGGTCGGATCGAATGGCGCATCGCAAGCCGTTTTGGATGCGCGTTGCCTTGCGGACCTATTGGCATCTCATGCGCCCGAAGCGGCGCTTGCGGCCTATGCGGCGGAACGCCTGCCAAAAACAGCCGAGATTGTGCGCGCCAATCGCAAGGGTGGGCCAGAGCGCGTGGTGGATGAGGTCAGTGCGCGCGCGCCGGATGGTTTCACGCGGCTGGAAGATGTGATGTCGCGCGAAGAACTCGCCGCCATTGCCGGCGGCTATGCGCAAATGGCCGGGTTTGCGGCGGGGAAACGGGCATGAGCGGGCGCTTTGATGTCACGATGGATGCGCGTGGTGTGGCGCGCCTGACGGTCGCGCATGATGCCAAGCTGAATACGCTGAACCCGGCACTATTGGATGATGCGATTGCCGCGCTACGCGATCTTGCGAAACAGCCTGACCTGCGCGCTGCGGTGCTGACGGGCGAAGGCGAACGCGCCTTCATCGGCGGGGCTGATATCGGCGCCATGGCGGCTTTGGAAACACCAGCGGAGGCGGAAGCCTTCATCCGCCGAGTGCATGGTATTTGCGCCGCCATTCGCGATTTACCCGTGCCGGTGATTGCGCGCATCAATGGCTGGTGCCTGGGCGCCGGGCTGGAAGTGGCCGCGGCTTGCGATATGCGTATTGCCGTGCGGGATGCAAAATTCGGCATGCCGGAAGTGCGCGTTGGTATTCCTTCCGTGGTGGAAGCGGCGTTATTGCCCGGCCTGATCGGCTGGGGCCGCACCAGGCGTTTATTGCTGCTGACTGAAACAATCTCCGCCGCTGATGCACTTTCCTGGGGGTTATTGGAAGAAGTGGCGCATCGCGAGCGTATTGACGCGCGTATTGAAACCTGGATCGGCTATTTGCTGGCAGCCGGGCCTGAGGCACTTCGCGCGCAGAAAGCGCTGATCCGGCAATGGGAAGATCGCCCGACCACTGAGGCAATCGCCGCCGGCATTTCGGCCTTCGCCGCTTCCTGGAAGACCGATGAACCCAAACGCATGATGCGCGCCTTCCTGGAAGAACAGAAGGCGCGCAAGAAGAAGCGCTGAATTCAGCCCGGCGGCGGTAAGAAATTCACCTCATGCTCCGCTGCAAGGCGCACCACCTCGGCCGGATCCGGCACGTTATGGATGCGCGTGAATAGTGTGAAGAGCCCACGCGCGGGGCTCACCCAAAATAGCGCGCGCACCGGTGCTTCGGTCTTGTTGAAGATGCCATGGGCGATACCCATCGGCAGGCGAATCAAATCACCCGCCTTGGCGGTGGCGGCCTGGCCATCCAGGAAAAGATCAAATTGCCCTTCCAGCACGCGAATGAATTCATCCTGCGTTGTGTGGATATGCGGCGGCACAAAGGTGCCGGGCGGAAAAAATGTGTCGAAAGCAAAACAACTTTCGCTATGCGCCACCGGCTTATAGGTCTGGCCCAGGATGGACCATACGATGCCGCCCTCACCGGTGCCGGCTGGGGTTACACCTGCTGTCATGCTCATTTGTTGAGGCTCCCTGTTTCAGACATGCAAATAGGTATCGCGGATTTCGGGCGCGGCGGCGAGTGCCACACTATCACCCTGCCAAACCACGCGACCTTTTTCGATCACCACATGCCAATCGGCAAGGCGCATCACGGCAGCCAGATTCTTGTCAATCAATAGGATCGCCTGACCTTCGGCGCGCAGCTTTGCCATCACCTGCCAAATCTCGGCACGGATCAGCGGTGCCAGACCTTCGGTCGCTTCATCCAGCACCAGCAGGCGCGGATTGGTCATCAGCGCGCGCCCGATTGCGAGCATTTGCTGCTCTCCGCCCGAAAGCTTGGCACCGGATTGGCGGCGCCGTTCCGCGAGGCGCGGAAAAAGCGTGTAGATCGCCGATAAATCCCAGCGCGGCGCGCCGCCTGTGCGATTGGCCGTGGTGGCGACAAGGTTTTCCTCAACGCTCAGGGTTGGGAAAATCTGCCGCCCTTCCGGCACCAGGCCAATGCCGCGCTGCGCGATGCGATAGGGTGCGGCGCCGGTAATTTCCTGCCCATCAAAATGAATATGCCCAGCGCTTGGCCGGATCAGCCCGATGATGGCGCGCACCGTGGTGGTCTTGCCCATGCCATTGCGGCCAAGCAATGTGACCACCTGCGCTGCGCCTACGCCAAAGCTGATGCCGTTCAACACCTGGCTTTCGCCATAGCCAGCGACCACGCCTTCAAGCGTCAGCATGGCATTTCTTCTTCACCAAGATAGGCGGCGCGCACTTCGGCGCTGGCGCGAATTTCGGTGGTGCTGCCGGTGGCGATAATGCGCCCTTCGGCGAGCACTGAAATGCGATCCGCCAGGGCAAATACCGCCTGCATGTCATGTTCTACCAGCAAGATGGCGTAGCGCGATTTCAGCCGACGCAGCAGCGTGATCAGGCGTTCGGTTTCCTCCGGCCCGGCGCCGGCGAGTGGTTCATCAAGCAAAAGCAGCCGGGGTTGGGTGGCGAGTGCGATGGCAATCTCGAGCGCGCGTTTTTCGCCATGGCTCAGCGCACCCGCGATGATCGCCGCGCGATCAGCCAGCCCCACCTCGGCCAGGGCTTCGCGCGCTGCCTCATTCAGCGCCGCTTCTCCGTGGGCCGCACGAAAGAAACGGAAGGAAGAACCGCTTTTGGCCTGCGCCGCCAGGGCGACATTTTCCAGCACGGAAAAGCCGGCAATGATGCTGGTGATCTGAAAACTGCGTGCTAGGCCCGCATGCACGCGGCGCGGCAGGGAAAATCGCGTGATATCCTTGTCAGCGAAAACAACGCTACCCGCATCAGGGGCAACGGTGCCCGTGATCTGGTGGATCAGCGTGGTCTTGCCCGCGCCATTCGGGCCGATCAGCGCATGAATTTCGCCGGGCTTGACGTCAAGGCTAACATCATTCGTCACTGCAAGCCCGCCATAATGCTTGCACAAGCCCTGGACGCTGAGCAGCGCTTCAGCCACGGCGCGCCCCCAGAAAACCAATCAACCCGCCGCGCATAAACAGCACCGCCAGAATCAGCAGCGGGCCGAAAATCATTTTCCAATGCGCGGTCAGGCTGGGCAGCCAGGTTTCCAGCAGCACGAAGACCACCGCGCCCAGTATGGCACCAGAAAGCCGCCCAAGCCCGCCCAGGATCACCATGAAAATCAACTCACCGGAGCGCTGCCAGCCCATATAAGCGGGCGCGACGAATTCCGTGGCATTGGCAAACAAAACACCCGCCAACCCTGCCAGCGTGCCGGCAGTGACATAGGCCAAAAGCCGAAAGGGATAAGGTGCGAAACCCACCGCCTGCGTGCGCAGCGGATTTTCCCGCGCCGCACGCAGCACGCGCCCGAAGCGCGATGCCAGCAGCATGGCGCAAAGCCCCCAGCAAAAAATCAGAAAACCGAGGCAGAGGTAATGAAAGAAAATCCGGTTTTCCATCAGCCTGGAACCGAAGATCTCGGTGCGGTCATAAAGAGTATAGCCATCATCCCCGCCATAGGCCGCAAGTGATGACGCGGTGAAGAACGCCATCTGCCCGAAGGCGAGCGTGATCATGATGAAGTTCACGCCCTCAGTCCGGATCGCAATCGCGCCTGTCAGAAGGGAAAACAGCGCGGCAGCAGCGAGAGCCACAGGCAGCACGATGGTGATATCGGTCAGCCGATGCGCATCCAGAATGGCAACGGCATAAGCGCCCACACCCATCGCCGCGGCATGGCCAAGGCTGGCGAGGCCGGCGCCGCCCACTAGGAAGGAAAGCGAAACGGCCGCCGCTGCCAGGATCATCATGCGCGCGAACATGGTCAGGTAATGATTGGCGCCAAGCCCGATGAAGGGTGCGAGCGCGAGTACGGCCAGCACCAGCAGCGTCAGCGCCACATCAAGCCGCAAGCGCGGCATGCTAACCACTCCTGGCCGGGAAAAGCCCGCGTGGGCGGAAGGCAAGAATCGCTGCCATGGCGATATAGACCAGCATGGAAGCAAGCGCCGCGCCGGTTTGGCGCGCGGCAGATGGGTCCAGAAACAGCCGCATCAAATCAGGCATGAGCGATTTGCCGAGCGTATCAGTAAGCCCAACGATCAGCGCCGCGATAAAGGCGCCACGAATGGACCCAATGCCGCCAATCACAATCACCACAAAAGCGAGGATCAGCACATGATCGCCCATGCCTGGTTCGACCGAGAATATCGGCCCCGCCAATACGCCAGCGAAGCCTGCCAGCATGGCGCCAAAGGCAAAGACCAGCATGAAAAGCCGGCGAATATCCACGCCAAGTGCTGAGACCATCGGCGCATTGGTCGCCCCCGCGCGTACCAACATGCCAAGGCGCGTGCGCTCCACCAAAAACCAAAGGCCAAGCGCGGTGGCGATGCCGGCGCCAAGTACGGCGATGCGATAAAGCGGATATTGCAGCCCCGGCATCAGCACCACGCCGCCTTCAAGCAGCGCAGGCACAGGCACTTGCAGCGGCGCCGCCCCCCAAATCGCTTTTACGGCCTGATTGAGAAACAGGATCACGCCAAAAGTCGCCAGCACTTGCGACAGATGATCGCGATCATAAAGGTGCCGGAAGATCAGCACTTCCAGCAGCAGGCCAAATAGCAGCGCTGCCGGCAATGCCAATAAAAGCCCAAGCCAGAAGGACCCCGTCGCCGCTGCCAAGGCAGCGCCAAGGTAAGCCCCCAGCATATACTGCACCCCATGCGCCAGGTTGATGAAATCCATCACGCCAAACACCAGCGTAAGGCCCGCCGCCACCAGGAAAAGCAGAATGCCAAGTTGCAGGCCATTCAAGGCCTGCACCAGGAAAAGGCCGGAACTCACGTTAGGGCATGATCTGTCTTAACAGATCATCCCCTAACTTCCTTTGAGCGACTGATTCACCGCTCCGGTGGTTCCACCTTCGCGGATCAGGCGCAAAATTTAGCGCATGCGGCATTCGGCGGCCCAAGGATCCACATTGTTTTCCAGCACCTTGCGGACCGTTTCGGTCTGGAACTTGCCATCGGGGCGCTTGGCGACGCGCAGCAGCCAGAAATTCTGCACCGGGTAATGGTTCACGCCGAATTTGAAATTGCCGCGCACGGAAGTGAAATCCGCGGCCCGCAAGCCAGCGCGAAGCGCATCCTTATCCGCAAGCCTGCCGCCCGCGCGGCGAATGGCCGAATCAAGCAGCAAGGTGCTATCATAAGCCTGCGCGGCATAGCTGGCCGGCACGTAATTAAAGGCAGCTTCGAAATCCGTCACGAAGCGGCGATTGGCCGCATTATCCATATTCGGCGCCCAAGTCGCGGCCGAGAAGAAGCCCACCGCCGCATCCTGCTGCGCGGGCAGGGTTGCTTCATCCACCGTGAAGGTGGACAGGAATGGGATATTCGCAAGCCCCGCCTGGCGATATTGCCGCACCAGATTCACGCCAAGCCCGCCCGGCATGAAGGTGAAAATCGCATCCGGCCGCGCGGCGGCGATCTTCGCGAGCTCAGCGGCGAAATCAAGCTGCGTGAGCGGCACATAAACCTCATCTACCACTTCGCCCTTGAAGCGGGATTTGAAGCCGGCAACCGCATCGCGCCCGGCTTGGTAATTCGGCACCAGCACGAAAACGCGCTTATAGCCCTGGTCTTCGCAGACTTGGCCGATCACCGAATGCACTTGGTCGTTATTATAGGATGTCGTGAAGAAGAAGGGGTTGCAGCCGCGCCCCGCATAGGTGGAAGGCCCGGCATTGGTGCTGATCAGGAAGGTATTTGCTTCCGTCACCGGGCGCATAATGGCTTGCAGGATATTGGAAAACACAACACCCACGATGAAATCGCAGCGGTCGCGTTCAAGCGCAGTGCGCACCTTGGTCACCGCCACATCGGGGCGCAATTCATCATCAATCATCACCGTTTCGGCGGTCAGGCCACCAAGCCGGCCATTCAGGTGGCGCAGCCCCATCAGGAAGCCATCGCGCAATTGTGTGCCAAGCGCAGCCTGCGGGCCGGTTTGCACGGCGACCAGGCCAATCTTTACCCCGCCCGCGGGCTGGGCGTGCAGAATGGCAGGCGCTGCCAGCAGCCCCAAGGCGCCGCCCATGGCGCCACGACGCGAAATCAAGCTCATTTTTAAGCCTCCCCGGTTGAAATGCCTCGGCCTTCTTACTGCGCGAAGCCTGGGCGCAAGGCAAGGCGGCGCGCCATATCGCCAGCACGAATCATCAAGGGATGGGCCGGGTCCGTGAAGGGGTCCAGCACGGTGAAGTGATTGGCGCCGGGAAGGGCTTCAAAACCGCCGCCCCAATGGGTGGCGAAATCACGGCTTTGGCGGATGAATTCATCGCTTTCCGCGCCACCCACCACCACGTGCAGCGCCTCAAAAGGCGGGGGCGGCAACAGGCGCGGCGATAGAGTCGCTATGTCCTGCCCCGTCAGGTTCAGCGCCTTGGCAATGCTGGTGCCGCGTAAAGGACCCAATTCGAAAACACCGGAAACAGGTAGCGCCGCCCCCACCATGCCTGCGGGTAGGCCCTTCTGCCAGGCAGGCCAATCCGTTGCCAGCAGCAGCGCGGCAAGCTGCCCGCCGGCGGAATGGCCTGCCGCCAGCAGCCGCCCGCCGCGGCGCCGATGCAGAAAAGCGGCGGCGCGGCGCATTTGCTCGGCGATTTCGCCAAGTGTCACGGCGGGGCAAAGATCATAGGATGGCACCGCCACCGCCACCCCTTGGCCCAGCAGGCCGCGCGCGCAATGGCTCACAAAGGACCGATCAAGCGCTTGCCAATAGCCGCCATGAATGAAAAGCGCGGTCGGCGCCGCTGCGGCATCGGGCGGCAGGAATAGGTCGAGCTTCTCCCGCCCCCCCTCGCCATAAGCCAGGTCCAGCTCAGCGCGCACCCCGCTGGCGCGGAAGGCGGCTGCGTCGCGCGCCCAGGCAGCGATGATTTCGGCGCTTTCGGGCACACGGGCCCGATTATTATATTCCCGTTCGGCGTCCATGGCCCTATCTGCGCATGGGAAAGCCATGACAGGCAAGGCGGGGCGATGCGGGTATATCTGGCGGGACCGGAGGTTTTTCTGGCGGACCGAGACGCCATCGCGGCGGAAAAGAAGGCCATTTGCGCGGAGCATGGAATGATCGGCGTTTTCCCGACCGACCCCGCGCCGGGCGCACCCCAAGCTGATACCGATTGGATGCGCATTTATCTGGGCAATGAAGCGCATATCCATGGCTGTGATGCGCTGATTGCCAATCTGACACCGTTTCGCGGTGCCTCGGCCGATCCCGGTACGGCTTATGAGCTTGGCTTCATGCGCGCGCTTGGCCGGCCGGTGCTGGGCTATAGCAATGCGCCGGGAAATTTTACCACACGCAGCCTGGCGCAGTTGAGCGGCGCGGTGCATCGGCGCGTATCCGGCGCCTGGGAAGACGCCGATGGCATGGAGGTCGAGGATTTCGGCCTGACCGATAATCTCATGATTGATGGCGGCATTGCCGCGGCCGGCGGCGTGTTTTTGGTGAACCCGGTGGAAGACGCCGCGCGCTGGCGCGACCTTAAGGGCTTTGCCCGCTGTGTCGCGCATTTGGCGGGGGTGAAGCGATAGTGGTCTGAACGCTGCTGCCGGTTCCCGGGCAGCAGCGTGAATCGGCCCACCAAACAGGCAGCTTGTGGTGCGCGAGGACATTTCGGGGCGGGAAAGATCAGCATGGATCGCACCACCAGGAGCCTGTCTGAGGATTCGCCATCCGGATGTCTCTATTTCTGATTCACTTTTGTGGTGAGTAAGACCTTCCGAGCCTGGGATGTTGATCATGCATGGCTTCTTCCGGCGTCGCTGCAGGGGTTTTTGCTGCCCAGCCATCTGGCGCATTTCGTGCGCGATACGGTGGGCGAGGCGCTGGACCTTTTGACGATCACGCGCGTCCACAGGGCTGAATAGGGTCAGCCGCCCTATCTTCCGGGGATGCTGGTGGCCCCGCTGCGCAACAGCGTAAACAAGGGAAGACACGCGTGTGCAACACCAAACCCAGCAGCACAACAAGGGCTAGAAACCATTCTCGGAGAGGGTTCTAGAGTAGATCACGTTCAGATGGAATCATCTGAACGTGTGAAGATGCTCGAAAAACAACGGCGTAGAGCGTGTTGCGTGAACCTACGTGAACGCAACATGCTCTAAGGCCGGGAGAGCGCACCCGCAATTTGTGACAACATCTCCGAAATTCGGAAAGGCTTTTGTAGAAACAAGAAATTCTCGGATACCGTTTCGCCGCTCAGGGTGCCTTCCGCATAGCCCGACATCAGCACGACGGGAAGCGAAGGGTTTGACTCGCGCAGGCGCCTTACCAGCGTCAACCCATCTATGCTGCCCGGCATAGCGACATCCGAAATGACCAGATCGGGCTTGAGGCCAGCAGCGATAGCGCCAAGCGCTGCTTCACCATCTTCGACCGCTGTTACCTCATAGCCTGCCGTAGTAAGCGCACGAGCTAGCAGCCGATGCAGGGGCGCCTCATCCTCCACCAGAAGAAGGCGCCGCCCGGCGCCTAGCACATGAGCGCCAGGCGTATGGGCGACCGCTTTATCCGGTTCCGCCGCAACACGCGGAAACCACAGACAAAATCGGCTACCTTCGCCCGAACGGGAACGTACCGATACATGCCCGCCTGATTGCCTGAGAATGCCAAGCACCGTCGAAAGTCCAAGCCCTGTTCCACCACCATCGCGCTTAGTGGTGTAGAAGGGCTCAAATATCCGAGAGATTTGTTCGGGCTCCATCCCGGCCCCCTCATCGGCCACTTCCAGCACAACCCAAGGGCCAGGTGCGATGGTGCCGCCCTGTGCCGGTTCCGCTTCCTTAAGATCGCGGCTTTTCACCGAAATATGCAGCTTGCCGCCCTGGGGCATGGCATCGCGCGCATTGACCGCCAGGTTCATCAGCGCTTGGTCAATATGGCTCGGGTCCACACGCGCACATGGTCCGGGGCGCTCCAGGTCAAGGGTGATGGTGATGCGCCGGCCTAGCAGCCGCGCAAGCAGTGGTGCAAGGCCATCAACGGCACGATCAAGCGCGACTACGCGGGGCTGCACCGCCTGACGGCTGGCGAAGGCCAAAAGTTGGCGCACCAGCCGCGCCCCGCGCCCGGCGCTGTCCAAGATCTGGCGCAAATCCTCGGACGTTGCGGCATCCTGCCCGCGCGCCAGCGCGGTTTCTGCCGCCGCGCCCACGGCCGCCAAAAGGTTATTGAAATCATGTGCCACACCGCCTGCCAAGCGGCCCACGGCTTCCAGCCGTGCCGCTTCTTCCAATTGTGCTTGCCGCCGCCGGCGCGCGGTAATGTCCAGTACGCGCAGCAAGGCGCCAGCTTCTCCGCGCAAGGGGCGGCAATGCACTTCTACAGCCGCATCGGGGGGCTGATCCGGAGCGGCGAGGCGTGCCTCCACCGCAGGCGGGGCAGGTGGGCCCGCAAGCGCCACGGCAATGATCTGGCGCACTGCGTCCTGGCTTGCTTCCGCAAACAGTAGCGCCGGGTCGCGCCCCGGCCCCGGCGCCGGGCCATTGGTACAGAGCTTTTCCAGCACGGCACTTGCCGCCCGAATACGCCCTTCGGCATCCAAGACGGCGAGCCCCGCTTCCTCTTCCGATTCGAAAAGCCGACGGAAGGAATCCGCCGCCGCTTCGATGCGCCTGCTCACGCCGCTGCTCCTGCGCGGCCCCGCAAGCGCCAAACATAAGCAATGATTTCCGCTACCGCCTGATAATGCTCGGCCGGGATTTCGGTTTCCAGTTCCAGTTTGAATAATGCTCGTGCCAAGGGTGGGTTGGACACCAGTGGCACCCCAGATTCCTCGGCCAGGGCGCGGATGCGCGCCGCCACAGCCTCTGTTCCCTTTGCCACAATTTTTGGCGCGGCCTGTGAGGCTTCATCATAGGCGAGTGCCACGGCATAATGGGTCGGGTTCGTTACTACCACGGCCGCCTTGGGTACCGCCGCCATCATTCGCCGACGTGCACGCGCCATGCGCAGGTTGCGAATGCGGCCCTTGATGATCGGGTCGCCATCGGTTTCCTTCATTTCTTCCCGCAATTCCTGACGCGTCATGCGCAAACGATGCAAATGGCGGAAGCGCACCACCAGGTAATCCAGAACCGCAATGCCGGCGAAAGCGATCAGGGCCGCGATAAAAAGATCCATCGCAGCGCGCACCATCAGGGCCAGAAGATCGGCAGGTCCAAGCGAGAGTGCCGCGCGCAATTCTCGTGGATCTCCAAGCGCCCACCACAGCGCGGCACATACCACCGCAAGTTTGATCAGCGTGCGCAGGAACTCAATTGCCCCTTCAGGGCCAAGCAAGCGCTTAATGCCAGCGCCCGGATTAATCCGCGAGAATTGGGGGCGGAGACCTTTGGCCGAAATAAGCCCTCGGCTTTGCAGCATGGTCCCGGCGATGGCACCAATCACGCCAAGTAACGTCACGGGCAGGGCAGCAAGCATGCCAAGGCGGATCATTTCAGTCGCCACCAAGCCGACCTGAAGTTGGTGCCCGCTTTCCAGGACGCCCCGCATGCCGCGCATCAATTCATATCCAAGCGGCGGTAGTCCAAATACCATCCCGATCATTGCCGCACCAAGCGCCACAAAGCCGACCACTTCGCGGGACAAGACGATCTGGCCTTCCTCCCGCGCTTTTTGAATGCGGCGGGCTGTCGCTTCTTCCGTCTTATCCTGGCCGCTTTCCTCGTTGCCACCAGCACCCGACATGGCTCAGCGTACCCCTGGAAGAGCGAGGAACGTCTCGCGCGCAACACTTGAATAAAGCCCCAGCATGGCTGGCAGCAATAGCCCGAGCAGCACAAGGCCGAATACGATCTGCCCGGGAACTACAAGGAAGTAGATTTGCACCTGTGGAGCAATGCGCGCAAGCAGACCAAAGGCAACATTGAGTACGACAGAAAGCAACAGGAAGGGCGCCATGAGTTGCAGTGCGAGGATAAAGCTTTGCCCCACCGCCGCCGCCATGGCCTCAGCCCCTGGTCCGGCCAGAAAACCTTCACCCACCGGCAATACGGCGTAGCTTTCCGCCAAGGCACGGAGCGGCAGGGCATAGAGCCCGCTACTCATCAGCAGTACTATGGAAAGCAACGAAAAGAAGCGCCCGGTTACGGCGTTCTGTCCGCCAAGGGCCGGATCAGGCACCAGCATTTGCGAAAGCCCAAGCAGCAGGGCGAAAAGCTGGCCGGCCATGGTCATGGCCAAGGTGACAAGCCGCGCGAGGGCGCCGTACCAAATGCCAATAACAATTTCGATCAGGATCAGACGCAGCATTTCACCCACCGCGTCTGGCGCCACCGGCAAGGCGGGTGACAGCACCGGGTAGAGCACTACCACCAATGCAAAGCCGAGGCCCAGGCGGTAATTGGTCGGGACTTCCTGCTCGCCCAACCCGGGCATCAGCATGACTACTGCACCGATGCGCCCGAGCAGCAATATCATCCGAAACACCATATCGGGCAGGGCGGCAAGCCACTCCGCTTCAGTCATGTCAAGGTCTCGACCCGACTTGGATGATCATATCAAACAGGCTTTGCGCATAGCCACGCAGAACGCCGGTAAAAAACGGCGTGAGCAGGATTAAGGCGATCGCCAGGGCGGCCATTTTGGGCAGAAAGGACAGGCTTGCTTCATTCACCTGGGTCAGCGCCTGAAAAACGGCAACGATAAGCCCAACCACCAGCAACAGCACGAGAAGTGGCCCACCGATCTGCAAACTCACCCAAAGCGCTTCCCGGCTTGCCTCAGCGATGCCGCCCATCGCCCCGCCTTTCCCTCAACATGCTGAACGCCCGCCTTGAGAAGTTTCAAGCCAAGTGCAATCACTTGGCGGCTCGGAAAATGCGACTAAACAAAAGTTTAGAGCGTTTCGCGTGAACCAACGTGAACGGGAAACGCTCTAAATATCAGATCGGCATCCGCATAACTTCCTGATAGGCCGCCACCACACGATCACGCACTGCTACCGCCGTCTGCAGCGTGAGTTCCGCACGGCCCACCGCGACCACCAGATCAGTCACGCTGCCCTGGCCCATCAGGCCGCGTGCCGAAGCGGCCTCGGCCTCTCGGCTCGTGGTGACAGCATTTTGAACGGCCCGCGAGAGAGTCTCACCAAAACTCGCTGTTTCACCGGCGCCAGTCGCCGCGACGGCAGCGGAGGGTGCCGCCATATTGGCACGATAGGCGGCGGCCGCGCCGCCGGGGGTGAGGGGCAGGGGCATCAGCGCATCGCCTCAATGGTGCGGGTCAACATACCGCGGGTGACTTCCAATACTGAGAGATTGGCAGTGTAGCTACGCTGGGCTTCGCGCATATCCATCACTTCGATGGTGGAATTCACGTTCGGCGTTTTCACATAGCCCTGTTCATTGGCGGCGGGATGATTGGGGTCGAAGCGCGTGGGGAAATCGCCCTTAGTCGTGCCCACGCGCGCCACCCGTAGCGTATTGGCACCCAAGGCGCGGTCAAAGCGATTGGCAAAAGTTACAGTTTTACGGCGAAATGGGTCCCCGCCCGCGATTTCCGAGGTGGTGTCGCGATTGGCCAAATTTTCAGCCACTACCCGGAGCCGAGAGGTCTGGGCATCCATCCCAGCTGCTGCGATTCGCAATGCGCGATCTAATTCCATGGCTTAGCGCCTCTCCTAACCCTGATTCCGCCCAAGGGCAGTCATGAACATGCTCATATAGCGCCGGCGCACCGAAAGGGCGGTGGCGTGAGCCGAATCGGTATCAGCGACGCGAAGCGCCTCCCGCTCAAGGGAAACAGCATTCCCGCTTGGGTCGCGATTGGCGGAAATTCGTTCCTTGAGGGTACGGCCATCCTGGTGGCGCGTCCCCTGCAAATGGTTGGCGTTGGTTGCCACCATTTGCCTTTCCGTGAGCTTGCCGGAAAGAACCTTGGCAAAGGGCTGCATGTCGGAAGGCCGATAATTCGGCGTATCCGCATTGGCGATATTCTGCGCGAGCACGCGCTGGCGCGCTTCCAGCCAGCGCAACCGCTGTTCGGAAAGGGCAATCGGGCCAGTCTTGGTCGGGTCCATGATCCCATCCTTGCACGTTACGGGCCAAAATGCGTTAAAACTCGTCCGGTTACAACAATTTCTGATGGTTTTTTTACGCCGAATCTGCTGGATGGCCCTGTGAGCACATTTTCCAAGGATAGCCAAGATATGGAAGCCAGCCGCCATGGCATGGCGGTTCTTGCCGCCATCAAGGCCATGGGGGAAAGCCTGACCCGAGCGGAGGCAAGTCTTGCCGAGGGCTACGGGCTCGATTTGGCCGGCCTGGATGCTGAGATTGCCCGGCTTTGCGCTGCGGCCAAGGTAGCACCGGCCCCAATGATCCCGGCCCTGCGGCGCGGCCTTGAGGGCTTGCTCGCGCAGGTGGAAAGGCTGCAAGCTGACCTGCCGCGGCCCCTCGGCCCGGAGAACCCGCCATGAACCTCTCCCTCGCCGATTGGCTCACCGCTAGCCTTTCGCTGCTTTTCGTTCTGGGGCTCATTTTGCTGCTGGCGCGGTTGCTGCGCGCCACCGGCCTTGCCCCGCAAATCGCCGGTCAGCGCCTCAAGCTGCAGGAAGTGCTGGCGCTGGATGCGCGCCGGCGCGTCATCATCCTGCGCTGTGATGGGCGCGAAGTGCTGCTACTGACCGGTGGCCCGCAGGATGTCTGCCTGGGCTGGCTTCCGCCCAAGAATGAGGATACTTCCCAGCCATGATCCGCAGAACAGGTTTTTGGGTCCTGGCCGCCCTGGCCGTGCTGGCACTGCCCGTGGGTGCCGCTTTGGCGCAGAGCGTTTCGATTGACCTTGGCCAGACCGGGCAGCCGGGGGCGACAGCGCGGCTGGTGCAGCTTACGGCGTTGATCGGCTTGCTTTCCTTGGCGCCGTCTCTTCTGGTGATGGCGACCGCCTTCGCGCGAATCGTCATTGTGCTGTCTCTTTTGCGCAGCGCCATCGGCGCGCCAGGTATTCCGCCCAACCCGGTGCTGATCGGGCTTGCCCTATTCCTGACCTTCTTCGTCATGCAACCGGTTTTTGAGGCTTCCTGGACCCAGGGCATTGTACCCATGACCGAGGGACGCATTTCCGAGTTGGCCGGGCTAGAGGCGGCGGCGCAGCCCTTCCGCATGTTCATGGTGGCCAATATTCGGGAAGATGATTTGGTGCTTTTCCTCGATATGGGGGGCATTCAAGCCGTGGCAAATCCGGCTGAGACGCCCTGGCGCGCCCTGATTCCCGCCTTCATTGTGGGTGAATTGAAGCGCGCTTTCGAAATCGGCTTCCTGCTTTTCCTGCCCTTCCTGGTCATTGATATGGTGATCGCAAGCCTGCTGATGTCGCTTGGGATGATGATGCTTCCGCCATCCGTGGTGGCGCTACCCTTCAAGTTGATCTTTTTCGTGCTGGTGGATGGTTGGCGCCTTGTCTCGGGCAGCTTGGTGCAGGGCTTCAACCTGAGCTGACGCCCCTGCGTTACCGGGTTGCGAAGCGTGACCTATCGGCGATCAAATGCCGGCGCGCGCATCCCCGTGCTCGACTTCGCCGCAGGGGGCTTTTCCCGCCAAGTGCAGCCACTTAGCAGCCTGTCCGAGAATTCGGTATCCAGATGTCTCTATTTCTGATTCACTTTTGCGGTGAGTAAGACCTTCCAAGCCTGGGATGTGGATCAGGCATGGCTTCTTCCGGCTTGCGCACTTGGTGCGCGATACCGTGCGTGATGCGCTGGACCTTTCGGCGATCACGGGGGTCTACAAGTCAGAACAGGGTCAGCCGCCCTATCATTCTGGGGATGCTGGTCGCGCTGCTGCCTTACGGCTGCAGCCGCGGGATCTACTCAGCGCGGTAATTGGTAAGGGCCTGCGAGGACCCGATGGACATGATGGCGGTGACTGGGTTGAACCAGCCCGATTTCTGCAGCATCAGCACATTTCGGCGCCGCCATTCGCTGGCCTTGCGAGGCCTATTTGTGCAGGTGCTGCGGCTCTGCCACACGGCAGGGCTGGTCAAGCTTGGCCATGTCGCGGTGGATGGCAACAAGCTCAGCGCCAATGCGTCTTGACATAAGGCGATGAGCAGCGGGCGCATGGCGGAGCAGGAGCGGAAGCTCGAAACCGAAGTCAGGGCTTTGCTGGACCAGGCTGAAGCCGCTGATGCGGCGGAAGTCGCCCAGCATGGCGCGAGGGCGTTTCAGGTGAACAATTTTGATTCGGGCAGGCCGCGGAACACGCCCTACGGCTCTAAAGGGTGGGGCTCGGAGGCGCTCTTTACTTCCACTCCGCCTTCGATCTCCTCGGGAGCTGCCTCACGGGGTAAGCAGATCAAATTAAAGGAGACCGCGCCGGGAAATAGATTCATGCTGTCGCCGGCTAGATTTCCCGGATTGAATAGCCAGGGCAAATGCCACCATACCCGGTATTCAAGATCCAAAAGGGTCGCAATCAATTCAGCGTGCTGGTTGGGACGATCATTCTTGACATAAAGATAAGGGCGGAAGCGCGTAATTGTCTGGCGCGCGCCATCCAGTACCTGCTTTTCCATGCCCGCAACATCAATCTTGATCATGTGGCATGCGGGCAGCATCAGATTGTCAATGGCGATCATCTCAACCACATCGCCGTCCCCACTACCGAGTGGAGTACCACCAGAATCATTGTCGCTGAGGTAATCTACGCCCGGAACCACGATCTCCCCGGGAGCGGCGCCGACCGCAAGACATTTGGCATCCGTATTTTCAATGCCGTTTAGCGCCAAGTTGGCGCAGAGAAACTGAAACATCACGCGCTGCGCCTCAAAAGCGACCACCCCACCCTTTTCACCAACTAATTTGGCGAGGTGAACAGTGTGTGCCCCGATATTCGAGCCAATTTCCAGGACAAGCATGCCAGGATTGATCAACCCAGTGAAAAGAGTCGCTTCAAGTTCAGAAAACTCGCCGTAGCGATCCAGTGAGGCTCCCACATGCTTATCGCGCGCGTCGTACAGCATGACGCCATGCCGGCAATGCTTAAGGCGCAAATGCGGGGTTGGTAGGGCAACACTGGCAAGTTTTTCGAGCATCAATCTTGACTTTCACATTACACCAAAATTGCAAGTTACCAGCTATTCGTGCCTTGTGCCAATCTCTCTCTTCCCATGCCCGCTCTCAAGGACCGCCCATCAGATGCCCCCTCGCCCCCCGAAGCAGCGCGCTGACCTGTTGCTTGTGGCGCTTGGCCTTGCGGAAAGCCGCGCCCGGGCGCAGGCGCTTATTCTGGCCGGCAAGGTCTTTAGCGATACCAAACGGGTTGAAAAAGCGGGCGATTTGCTGGCCGATGGCGCGCCACTTGAAGTCCGTGGCCAGGACCACCCTTGGGTTTCTCGCGGGGGGCTGAAGCTTGCCCATGCGCTCACGCATTTCGGGTTGCGGCCGGAAGGCTTGGTTTGCCTCGACCTTGGCGCTTCGACAGGGGGCTTTACCGATGTGCTGCTGCAGCACGGCGCGGCGCGGGTTTATGCGGTGGATGTCGGGCATGGGCAATTGGCCTGGAAGCTGCGGCAGGATCCGCGCGTGACGGTGCTGGAAAAAACCAATGCGCGCTATCTGGATGCCAGCGCCATTCCGGAACCGATCGGCGCCCTGGTCTGCGATGCGTCCTTCATAGGTTTACGCACCCTATTGCCGGCGCCGCTCGCATTATGCGCGCCAGGCGCCTTCGCGGTGGCGTTGATCAAGCCACAATTCGAATCAGGGCCCGGCCAAGTCGGCAAGGGCGGCGTGGTGCGCGACCCGGCGCTGCATCGCAGCATCTGTGCCATGATCGCCGATTGGTGGGCGGCGCTGCCAGGCTGGCAGGTGCTCGGCATCACTGAAAGCCCCATCACAGGGCCTGAGGGAAACAAGGAATTCCTCATCGCCGCCCGCCGCGAAAGCTAAGGCGGGACTTGCGCAACCGGCCCATCCCGCCTATCCGCCCCCTTCCTTTTCCAGACAATCAAGGGTTTGTCACCATGGCCATCGAACGCACCTTCAGCATCATCAAGCCGGACGCCACGCGCCGGAATCTGACCGGCAAGATCAATGCGGTGTTTGAAGAAGCGGGCCTCAGGATCGTCGCGCAAAAGCGCATCCACATGACCCAGACCCAGGCCGAAACCTTTTATGGCGTGCACCGTGAACGCCCGTTTTTCAAGGATTTGGTGTCCTTCATGACCTCCGGCCCGGTGGTGGTGCAGGTGCTGGAAGGCGAAGGCGCCGTGGCCCGCAACCGCGAATTGATGGGTGCCACCAACCCCGCCAATGCCGCCCCCGGCACCATCCGCAAGCTTTTCGCCGAAAGCATTGAGGCGAATTCGGTCCATGGGTCCGACAGCGCCGATAATGCCGCCATCGAAATCGTCTATTTCTTCGCTGGCAGTGAAATCGTCGGCTGAGCCGCGTTCACTTCCTGCGCGACTGGTAACCAGCCCGTAAGCAGTTCCGGTGTTTACTGCGCCCTCAAGTGATTGAGGGCGTGGGCATGAGCGATGGGTTTGGCAGTCAGGGCGATCGGGCGGCGGCGGGGCTTGAGCTTGCGCATTCCCCGGCGGAACTCCGCCAGGGCATTGCCGAGGCCTTGGCCAATAACGGCGCCGGGATGCGCTTGGATTTGCAACCCGTCTGCAGTGCCAATGGCCTTGAAACCGTGGGGTATGAGGCGCTGCTGCGCTGGGTCCACCCGGATTTGGGCCCGATTCTGGCCATGGAAACGGTGAATGCCGCGACCCAGGCGGGCATGGCGGCGGCGTTGGACGCCTGGGTTTTTGCCGAAGCTTGTCGCATCAGGGCGCGCTGGCCGCGCTCCGCCCCCTACATCTCCGTCAATATCACTGCCGAGGCATTTTTGCGCGGCGACGGCACCGTCTTGATGCGCCGCGCCCTTTATAAGGCGGATACGGACCCGCGCGGGCTTGTGGTGGAAATGCCGGCCAATGCCGTTTCTCTCTGGCATGATGCGGCGGCCAATCTGGCGGCCGGGCTGCGCGGCCTTGGCGTGGTGGCGGCTTTGGATGATTTCGGCATGGCGCGCGGAACGATTATGGCGCTGCGCGCGATTCCCTTCCCCATGGTGAAGCTGCACCCCAGCCTTTGCGCCGGGCTGGATGGGGAAAGCCTTTCCGCGCGTCGGGCGCTGGCGCTCACCACCGGCCAGGTGGAAACCGCCCATGCCCTGGGCACGATTGTGGTTGCGAAAAGCGTGGAAACGCTGGCGCAGCTACGCGCCCTGGAAAAGGCCGGCTGCGATGCCATGCAGGGCTGGCTGCTGGGTCGCCCCGGCAAGGTGCCGAATCTGACTGAGTGAACGGCGCGTCCCGCAGCGCCTCAGGCACGGAAAAGGGCGGTCCAGACCGCCCTTTTTTATTTCAAGTGACCGCCCGGCGTCAGACCAGGAAGATCGCCATCAGCACCAGCACCAGCACGGTGGCACCGGTGGACCAGGTGACAAAGCGCGTAAAGCCCTCCCAGCCGCCACGGCGATCCGCGAGAATATCGGCGGAGGTCACTTCAACAAACTCATAATGTTCTTTTTCAGCCATGGCTTTCCCCAAATCTCGACATTTGCGCTATTGTGTAGAAAGCAAAGCGGCGCGCGGCAAGGGGTTCAGCAGGGATTCTGGCGCATATTCCGCCGCCGTAATCACGGCGCGCCCCGCTTCCACCTTTATCTGCCCCGCCGCCAGCCAGGAAAGCGCCGCAGGATAAAGCCGATGTTCTGCCGCCAGCACCCGCGCGGCCAGGCTCGCTTCCGTGTCATCGGGCAAGACTGGCACGGCGGCCTGGGCGATGATGGGTCCCTCATCCACGCCAGCGGTCACCAGATGCACCGTGCAGCCATGCAGCCGGACACCTGCCGCCAAGGCGCGCGCATGTGTATCCAGCCCCGGAAAGGCGGGCAGCAGGGATGGGTGGATGTTGATCAGCCGCCCTTCCCAGCGGTGCACGAATTCCGGGGTCAACACGCGCATGAAGCCGGCAAGGGCAATGATTTCAACGCCATGCTTGGCCAATGCCGCTTCCATCGCCGCCTCAAAACCCGCGCGGTCACCCTTGAAGGCGCGGCTTTCCACGACCGCGATGGGCACCCCCCGCGCCGCCGCGATGCCAAGCCCAGCCGCATCGCCGCGGTTGGAGAGCACCAAGACAGGTTCCGCCGGGTAATCCGGCCGGGCGGCCGCCAAAATCGCCGCCATATTGGACCCGCGCCCCGATATCAGCAGGGCGAGTCGCGCCCGCTTCATGCGCGCGGCCAGGACTGGGGCCGATTCTGGATGCGAATCGCGGCAGGTCCGCCAGAGGCTTCCAAATGCCCGATGCGGAAGGGCGCCTCACCGGCATCGCGCAACATGCGCGTGGCGGCCTCGGCGCCGGCTTCCGGCACCGCCAACACCATGCCAAGCCCGCAATTAAAGACGCGGAGCATTTCATCGGCGCTGACATTTCCCGCTTCGGCGAGAAAGGCGAAAACCGGCGGCACGGGCCAGCTTCCGGCCTCCAGCACCGCAGTCACGCCTGCCGGCAGCACGCGCGGCAGATTGCCAGGCAGGCCGCCGCCGGTGATATGCGCCGCCGCATGCAGCAGGCCCGCGCGATGCAGGGCAAGCAGCGGCTTCACATAAATGCGCGTCGGCGCGAGCAGGGCCTGCCCCAGCTTATGGCCAGGGGCGAAGGGCGCGGCATCGGCCAGCGTAAGGCCACGCGCGGCCAGAATCCGCCGCACCAGGGAAAACCCGTTGGAATGAACGCCCGAGGCCCCAAGGCCGATCAGCACATCCCCCGCCGAGACCTCGCTTGGCAAAAGCCGGCCACGTTCGGCCGCGCCGACGGAAAACCCGGCCAGATCGTAATCATCTGCGGCATACATGCCGGGCATTTCGGCGGTTTCGCCGCCCACCAAGGCACAGCCCGCTTGCCGGCAGCCTTCCGCAATGCCCGCAATCACCGCCCGCGCCTGATCCAGGCGAAGCTTCCCGGTCGCGAAATAATCCAGAAAAAACAGCGGCTCAGCGCCTTGCACCACCAGATCATTCACGCACATGGCAACCAGATCTATGCCGACGGTGTCGTGAATACCGGCTTCAATCGCCACACGCAGCTTGGTGCCGACACCATCGGTGGAAGAAACCAAGACCGGGTCCATAAACCCGGCTGCCTTCGGGTCAAACAAGGCGCCGAAACCGCCAAGGCCGCCCATGACGCCAGAGCGGTTCGTGGCACGCGCCAAGGGCTTGATGGCCTCAACCAGGGCATCGCCGGCTTCGATATCCACGCCCGCATCGCGGTAGGTGAGGTTTTCGGGATTGGAACTGGTCAGGGCGACCTCCGATTTGATACAATGCCGACTTGCTTTAGCGTGTGGAAGCGCGAAGGGAAGGCTTTAATGACAAAATGCCACGCCTGGCGGATGCCCGGAAGGAAACATGCTGCGGCGGCTTTCGCAAGCTTCTGGCTTTGCCTTGCGGCGCTTCCGGCCTTTGCGCAATTCAGTGACATGGGCGCGCTGACGCAGCGCGGCGTGCCGGCGGAAGCCACGGCGGAAAATGGCGTGGTGGCGCAGGAACGCGCCTTTGCCGCCGGCCGCCGCACCGCCTGGGACCGCATCCAAGGCATGATCAATACCACACGCCGCCCCAGTGATGCCGAGCTTGATCGCATGGTGCGCTCCATTGTCATTGAACAGGAAACCACCGGCCCGCAACGCTATAGCGGGCGGCTCACCATCCAATTCGATGCCGAAGCGGTGCAAAGCTTTGTCGAAGGCAGTGAAATCCGCGCCGCGACGCTGCAATCCGGCACGGCACCGGAAGCGCCGATCAGCATCACGCCTGCGGCGCCAATCATGGTCACGCTTGATGCCGTGGCGCGCTACGGATCATTGAATGAATGGTTGGAAATTCGTCGGCGGCTGGCGATTGCGGGTGCCAGGCTTGATGTGGTTGGCATCACCACGGATCGGGCGCGGGTGCAGCTTGGGTTGCGCGTGCCGGTTGGCATGGCGACTGAAACCTTTGCCCAGAATGGGTTGAGGCTGGCGCGCGGCACTGGCGCGCCAAATGATCAATGGCGGCTTGGTCTTGCCGGACGGTCCTGATCTTCGCCGCCTGCCGCAAACTCCGCTGAATTTGGCGGGGGCAGGGCTTTTTACCCTGCCCAATCTGATCACACTCGCGCGGCTTTGCGCGGTGCCGGCGGCGATCTGGCTGATGTTGCAGCACCGGCTTGATCTGGCCTTTCTGGTGTTTATCGGCGCAGGGATTTCGGATGCGCTGGATGGCTGGATTGCGCGGGCCTGGAATGCGCGGTCCCAGCTTGGGGCGGTGCTTGATCCCATCGCGGATAAGGCCTTGCTGGTTTCGGTTTACGTGACACTCGCCGCCATTGGGGTGCTGCCCGATTGGCTTGCAATTCTTGTGGTGTTTCGTGACTTGCTGATTGTGGGCGGCGTTTTGGTACTTTGGGCGGTAGGGCTGCCGCCGCGCATCAAACCGATTTTCATTTCCAAGGCGAATACGGCGGCGCAAATCCTGCTGGCTGCCCTTGTGCTGCTGCTGGCGGGTTTCGGCTTCAGCGCGCCCGTGCTGTTGGACGTGATGATCTGGCTTGTGGCGGCGACAACTTTTGCCTCAGGCGCCGCTTATGTTGCGCAGGCAGCGCGGCGCACCGCCGGCGGGGCCGTATGACCGATCAGCGCCCGCCCCTGGCCACAAGGCCGGCCATAACGCCGCCTTCGGCGCCGCGCACGGCCACACGCGGGCAGCGCTGGGGGCTGTTTCTTGGTGTCGCCGTCGCGCTGCTTTTTTGTCTGTGGCTGTTCCAGGGCATTCTGACGCCCTTCGTATTGGCCGCGACCATTGCGTATTTTCTTGATCCCTTGGCCACGCGCTTGGCGCGGCTTGGCATTCCGCGCGGCATTGGCGCCTTTCTGCTGGTGACACTGCTTGCCGCCATTACGCTCATGGCGATGTTGCTGCTTTATCCGCTGATTTTGGCGCAGCTTGGCGTCTTGGTGCAGCGCCTGCCCGTCTATGTCGCTGGCGTTGGTCAGGCCTTGCGTGAATTATTGACCAAGCTGGAAGAAGCGCTGGGGCCGGATATGCTCGACCAGCGCTTGCGTGAATTGGCGATCAGCCAGGCGGGGTCCATGCTGTCCTGGCTTGGCGGTGCGGCCACGCGGCTGATTGGCGGCGGCTTTGCGCTGTTCAGCGTTTTCACCTTTGTGGTGGTGACACCGGTGGTCGCCTTTTACCTGCTGCGCGATTGGCCCGCCATGCTGACGCGTATCGAAAGCTGGCTGCCACGGCGCAGCGCGAATGTGGTGCGGCAAATCGCGCGCGATACGGACCGCGTGCTATCTGCCTGGCTGCGTGGGCAATTGCTCTGCTGTCTGGGACTTGGGATTTTCTACGCCTTTGCGCTGCATTTGGCGGGGTTGGAGCTTGGCATCACCATCGGCATCATGTCGGGCTTCCTGACCTTCATTCCCTATGTCGGTTCCATGACCGGTTTCGCGACCGCCGTGCTGCTGGCCATCGGGCAATTCGGGTCCTGGCAGGAAGTGCTGGTGATTGTGGCGATTTTCGTGATCGGCCAGGGCATCGAAGGCTATATCATCTACCCCTATCTGCTCGGCAATCGGGTGGAGTTGCACGCGGTTTGGGTGATCTTCGCGCTCTTTGCCGGGGGGGTGGCTTTTGGTTTTCTGGGCGTGCTGTTGGCCGTGCCCATGGCGGCGGCGATTGGCGTGGTGACGCGTTATTGGCTGCGGCGCTATCTGGAAAGCCCGCTTTATCTTGACCCGCCGCGGACCGGGTAATGATGCGCCAATTGGCCCTGCCGCTGCCCATCACGGCTTCCCTTGACGCGCGCGATGTGATTGCGGATGCCAGCAATGCAGCGGCGCAAAGCTGGCTGGCGAAGCCGGAAGCCTGGCCGCATGGCAGGCTCGCGCTATTTGGTCACGCGGGCTTGGGCAAGACGCATCTGGCGCGCGCTGCCGCAGCGCATTTTGGCTGGCGCTGGCTGGATGGCATGGGCTTGCGCGGCCTGCCTGCGCCCGCGCCCCAGGGCAATGTGATTGATGATGCGGATTGCGTGGCGGATGAGGCGGCGCTGTTGCATCTGATCAACCTCTGCGCTGAACGGCATGAGACGCTGCTGCTGATCGGGCGCGAAGCGCCGGCGCGCTGGCCAGTGCGCCTGCCTGATCTGGCGAGCCGTCTGCGTGCGACACAGGCGGTCGGCATTGGCCCGCCATCGGATGCGCTGCTGCGCGCCTTGCTCAGTAAATTCTTCGCTGATCGGCAATTGCGGGTCGAGCCCGATGTGCAGGCCTGGTTGCTCACGCGCCTGCCGCGCGATGCGACGAGCCTTGCTGAGGCTGTGGCGCGGCTGGATCACGCGGCACTTGGCATGGGTGGGCGCATTACGCGCCCGCTGGCGCGGCTGGCGCTTGATCATTGGCTCGCAGAACAGGGTGTTTGTGAAGATTCCGAGACTGAACGCCGCGCGGCCTCGCCTTCCCCCGCGCCTCTGCTATAGGCTCAAGTCATGAGTGACATCAGGCCCGATATCGAAGCCTTCCCGCTGGCGGAAAGCCCGGCGCGCTTCAGCAATCGGGAGCTTTCCTGGCTTGCCTTCAATCAGCGTGTGCTGGAAGAAGCGGGCAATGCGCGCCACCCGCTGCTGGAACGGCTGCGCTTCGTGGCGATTTCAGCGAATAACCTGGATGAATTCTATTCCGTGCGCGTCGCAGGCCTGGTTGGGCAGGATCGCGCCGGGGTGGTGACACCTTCGCCTGATGGGCTGACGCCCGCACAACAGCTTGCCGCCATTCATGAACGCGCGCGCGCGCTGATTGATGGCCAGCAGCACGCCTGGCAGGATTTGCGGGTGAGGCTGCGTGAAGCGCATCTGATGGTCGTGGATCGGCCTGATCTGACCGAGGCCGACAAGCAATGGCTGGAAGAATGGTTCATGGACCGCGTCTTCCCAGTGCTGACACCGCTGGCCGTTGACCCCGCGCATCCCTTTCCCTTCATCGCCAATTTGGCGCTTTGCCTAGTGTTCAAGCTGGTGCGCGAAGAAGATGGCGGCACCATGCGCGCCCTTCTGCCATTGCCGCCGCAGGTGGAGCGCTTCATCCGCCTGCCATCGCGCCGCGGCGCAGGCGCGATGCGTTTCGCATTGCTGGAAGATGTGATCCTGCTGTTCCTGGATCGGCTTTTCCCGGGCTTCATCATGGCGGAAAGCGGGCTGTTTCGCCTGATCCGCGACACGGATGTGGAATTCGAAGAAGAAGCCGAAGACCTGGTGCGTTCCTATGAAAGCGCGCTCAAGCGTCGCCGGCGTGGGCGCGCCATCAGGCTTTCGGTCACTGCCAATACCCCACCCGATATTCTTGATTTCGTCGCCGAGGAATTGGATGCACCGCGGTCTGAGGTATTCGTGGTGGATGGGCTGCTGGGGCTTTCCGATCTGACGCAATTGATCGTGGATGACCGACCTGATCTTCTGTTCACACCCTATACGCCACGTTTTCCCGAACGCATCCTGGATTTTGGCGGAGATTGCTTCGCCGCCATCCGGGCCAAGGATATTGTGGTGCACCACCCCTATGAGAGCTTCGATGTGGTGGTGCAGTTCCTGAGGCAAGCGGCGCGTGACCCAAATGTGATTGCGATCAAGCAGACGCTTTATCGCACCACACGCGACAGCCCGATTGCCAAGGCGCTGATCGAAGCGGCCGAGGCCGGCAAAAGTGTCACAGGCATTATCGAATTGAAGGCGCGTTTTGATGAGGAACGCAACATTGCCCTGGCCCGCGAATTGGAAGCGGCCGGCGTGCAAACTGTGTATGGCTTTGTCGAATTGAAGACCCACGCCAAGGTGAGTTTGGTGGTGCGGCGCGAAGGCCAGCAATTGCGATCCTATGCGCATTTCGGCACCGGGAATTATCATCCCGTCACGGCGCGCATCTATACTGATCTTTCCTATTTCACCGCCGATCCGGCGCTCACGCGCGATGCCGCCAAGCTGTTCAATTACATGACAGGCTATGCGCGGCCGGAGACGATGGAAAAGCTTGCCTTCTCACCGCTCACCACACGGCCCACCTTGCTTGCGCTGATCCGCCAGGAAATCGCCTTCGCCAAGGAAGGCAAGCCGGCAGCGATTTGGATCAAGATGAATTCGCTGGTGGATGAAAAGCTGATTGATGCGCTTTATGAGGCATCCAAGGCCGGCGTGAAGGTGGATGCAATTGTGCGCGGCATTTGCTGCCTGCGCCCGGGTGTTGCGGGGCTTTCCGAAAACATCCGCGTCAAATCCATTGTTGGGCGCTTTTTGGAACATTCGCGCGTTTATGTCTTTGGCAATGGGCATCGGCTGCCATCCCGCCGCGCCAAGGTTTTTATTTCCTCGGCGGATTGGATGGCACGCAATATGGATTGGCGCGTGGAAACCATGGTGCCGGTGGAAAACGCCACCGTTCACGCACAGGTGCTGGATCAGATCATGGTCATCAATCTGAAGGATACGCTGCAAAGCTGGCAGCTTGGACCGGATGGGCATTGGACGCGGATTGTCACATCTGAAAATGGTGTCTCAGCGCATGAGTATTTCATGACCAACCCATCGCTTTCCGGGCGGGGTAGCGCCTTGGCGCGCGGTGCTCGACGGCAGCGGCAAGACCGTGTGAAGCAGGATTGATGGACGGCGCCGCACTCAGCCCGCAAACGGGTGCCAACGAAACCGCTACGCGCTGTGGGGTGGTGGATTTGGGTTCCAATTCGGTGCGCCTGGTTGTCTTTGAAGGGCGCGGGCGCAATCCCGTTGCCATCTTCAACGAAAAAGCCGTGCTGGGGCTTGGCCGCGGTCTGCATGATACGGGGCAGCTCAATGCGGATGCGGTAGCGCAGGCGCTGACCATCATGCAGCGCTACCACGCGGTGGCGCGTGCCATGGGCGCGGCACCGATCGAAGTGCTGGCCACCGCCGCGGTGCGAGATGCATCCAATGGCGCGGCCTTTGTCGCGGCGCTTAGCGAAAGATTGCAGGGCGTGCCGATCCATATCCTGACTGGGGATGAGGAAGCGCGGCTTTCCGCCGATGGCGTGCTGCTGGGCTTTCCCGGCGCTGATGGGCTGCTTGGCGATATTGGCGGCGGTTCCTTGGAATTGGTGGAGCTCCATCAAGGTGACCAAGGCAAGACCGGCAGCCTGCAGATTGGCACCATTCGCCTCGCGGATCGCGCGAAGGGCGATATCAGCAAGGCGCGCGCAATTGTGACGGAAGAATTGGCGCGCATGCCCTGGGTGCATGGGGCAGCAGGGCGGGATTTGTATCTGGTGGGCGGCGCCTGGCGGGCCATGGCGCGCATGCATATGGCGCAAACCGGCTATCCGCTTTCCATTGTGCATCATTACGCGCTGACGCGCGATGAAGCGCGTGATCTTTCGGGCGTATTGATGGCCGCGACGCGCCGCACCCTTGAACGCATGCCCGGCGCGCCGACCAAGCGCCTTGCCGATCTGCCCTTTGCCGCGCTGGTGCTGCGCCGGCTACTGCGCGCGAGCGGTGCGCGCCGCGTCATTTTCAGCGCCAATGGCTTGCGCGAAGGTTGGTATGCGCGGCTGATTGATGCAGCCGAGCGCAAACGCGACCCGCTGCTGGCGGCATCACATGATATGTCGCTGCGCTTTGGGCGCGACCAGACCATGCCGCCGGCGCTTTTCGCCTGGACCGCGCCGCTATTTGAGGATGAGTCTCCGTTGGCCCTGGCGCTCCGTGAAGCCGCCTGTTGGGTGAGCGATATCGGCAGCCATGATCATCCGGATTATCGCGCCGAACACGCGTTTTATCGTGTGCTGCGGCAACCGGGGGTTGGCTTCGATCATCATGGCCGCGCTTTCCTGGCCCTTGCGGCGGCGCTCAGATATGAGGCTGAGGCGGAAGCGCCCTTCCTGCCCTCGGCGCGCTTGTTGTTGGATGTTGGCACGTTGCGGCGCGCTGAGATTTTGGGCGCAGCCTTCAGGCTTGCCTATACGCTTTCTGGCGGGACGCCCATATTGCTTGCGGGCACATCACTGGAACGCCGCGGTGGGCGGTTGGTGCTGCGGCTTGTGGAAGGCAGCGGCGTTTTCGCCGGTGAGAGCGTGTTGCGCCGGCTTGAAACCCTCGCCGCGGTGCTTGGGCTTGAATCAAGCGTGCAAGTCACGCGGCGCGGGTGATATTCGGCTAACCCTGGACCCATCAGTCATTTTGTGCGCGGGGTCATATAAATGAAGTAGAAGGACCCGCCGATATGGCGATGGAGACAGCGTTATTGGATCAGCTTTTGGCTGGGCAATAACCACAGGAGCTATTCACCAAGAACGGCCTGATTGACGAGCTGAAGAAGGCGCTTTTGGAGCGTATGCTGGCTGCCGAGCTGGACGATCACCTTGAAACGGAGGCCGAGGCGGGGCTCGGTAATCGCCACAACGGCAGTTCGAAGAAGACGATGCTGACCGGCTCATCGAAGTTGACGCGGGATATTCCGCGCGATCGGTTGGGCACTTTCGATCCCAAGCTGATCGCCAAGTACCAGCGGCGCTTCCCGGATTTCGACGAAAAGATCATCTCCTTGTACGCACGCGGCATGACGGTGCGCGAGATCCGCGGACATCTGGAGGAGCTTTACGGCATTGACGTCTCGCCGGACCTGATCTCGACGGTGACGGACGCTGTGCTTGAGGCGGTTACCGAATTGCAGGGCCGCCCGCTTGATGCTTGTTATCCGCTGGTCTTTTTCGATGCGATCCGGGTAAAGATCCGCGATTAAGGCTCTGTCCGTAACAAGGCGATCTATATCGCGCTTGGTATTCTGCCGGATGGAACCAAGGAAATCCTCGGCCTCTGGATCGAACAGACCGAAGGGGCCAAGTTCTGGATACGTGTCATAAACGGGCTCAGGAAACCGATAGCCTGATTGCTGTTGTTGATGGCCTCAAGGGCTTTCCGAAGGCGATCAATGCAGTGTTTCCAAAGACCGTGGTGCAGACCTATATTGTGCATCTGATCCGCAACTTCATGCCACATGCGAATTCGCAGACAGGCTTTCAGTACGCGCGTCGGGGCTGTGCCCGAAACCGCTGCTTTCAGATCCTCACATATGATCGAATAACCCCCCTATCCCCGCGCCGCCACCACCGCCAATATCGCCTGCGCCGCCGCCGCCTGGGATGGTTCAATCACCGGCACGCCACAGGCATCCTCAGCCGCCGCGCGATGATGCGCCATGCCGGCACAACCGAGGATTACGCTTTCGGCACCAAGTGCAACCAATTCCCGCGCCACCTCCGCAATGCGCGCCCGCGGCGTGATGGGGTCGGTCAGCACCTCCATATCCAGGTTGAGCGCGATGGAGGCCACCATGCGCGCCTCCACCCCCATCCCCTGCAAGACCCGGCGCTGGCGCGGCTTGGATTTGTCGGTGAAGGCGATCATGCCGAAATTCTCGGCGCGGTTGAGCGCGGCGGCGATGGAACAGCGCAAGGGTCCAAACACGGGCTTGTCGGTCACCATCCGCACCGCCTCAATCCCAGGGTCGGAGACACAGCCAATGATATAGGCATCCGCCGCTTCCGCCGCAACGCGCCGGCAAAGGGGCTCAGCCACCCCATACCAATCCCGCCAGGTAACAATGGCGGGCGGGCCTTCTTCCAGGCGGGTCACATCAATCCGCGGCAGGCCAGGGGCGGCGAAGGGGGCCACGGCGGCGGCAATGCCCTCAGTGCAGCTCACGCTGCAATTCGGGTTGATCAGCAGGATGCGTTCATTCATGGGCACTATCCTGAGCCTAGCAGGTAGCCTGCCGCAAGCCATGCTTGATCGGGGCCGATTTCGGGCCTAACGCTGCATCGCAATACGCCGCGCTAGCGCGGCGTTGATTGGAACAAGAATGCGTTGGGAACCAGATCGCACGCCGCCTGCCTTGCCCTATCAGCCGCCGACTGCGCGCGATGGCTTGGTGCGCGGGCTGCAGGGGCTTTGCCCGGTTTGCGGCAAGGGCCGGCTTTTCGCGGGCTATCTGCGCGTGGCGGAGGCTTGCGATAGCTGTGGCGCCCCCACCGGGCGGCTGCGCGCCGATGATGCGCCGCCTTATTTCACCATTCTCATCACCGGCCATGTGCTGTTGCCGGGCGTCCTGTGGATCGAAAAAGCCTATATGCCGCCGATCTGGCTGCATATGGTGATCTGGCTACCGCTGTTCACCGTTATTTGCACGCTGCTGCTCCGCCCCATCAAGGGGGCCGTGATTGGCTGGATGATGCGCCTTGGCATGACTGGGGATGAAGGCGGCGTTGTGCTGCGGGGTGGCAAGCCAGATGCCTGAACAGCGCCTGATCCGCGTTGAATTGCCCGAAGAAGCGCCCGCCCCTTCCGCCTATGCGGAAGCGGACCGGCGCCAGGCGATTGCGGATCTGCTGCACCACAACCGCTTCGACCCTGATGGCCTGCCGCGCGGGCCCTATGTGCTCGGGCTTGCGGTGCGCGAAGGCCGGCTGGTGTTTGACATCCGCAATGCGGATGGCGCGACGCTCCATGTTCTGGCGCTGGCCCTTGGCCCCTTCCGGCGCCTGATCAAGGACTACCATATGGTTGTCGAGGCGCATGAACAGGCGGTCGCGCAAAGCGGGCCGGAAAGCCGTGTGCAGGCCATAGATATGGGCCGGCGCGGCCTGCATAATGAAGGTGCGGAATTGCTCCGTGCGCGGCTGGCGGGGCGTGTTTCGCTTGATTTCGATACGGCTCGGCAATTATTCACGCTACTTTGCGCGCTGCACCAAAGAATCTAGAGCAGATCACGTTCAGATGGAATCATCTGAACGTATGAAGATGCTCGAAAAACAAAAATTTAGAGCGGGTTGCGTGAACCCATGTGAACGCAACATGCTCTAAAGGCGCAGTTGAAGGCCGCGCAATTCGGCCGCCAGAGAAACCGGTGCGCTGAAGCCCACTTCGCGCCGAAGCCGGCCGGTATGCGCGACCATATAGGCGGGCTCATTCGGCCGATCAGCCAGCGCGCCCAGCCTGAGCAGATAAGGCCGCCCCGCGATTTCGGCGATCAGCCGCGCCATGGCGGCAATGCTGATTGGCGCGCCAGAGGCGATATTCACGGGCCCTTCCACATTGCTGGTCGCAAGCGCCGCAAGCGCCGCGGCGCAACGCTGCGTGCTGATGAAATCGCGCACCGGGCGGCCAGAGGCGCATCGCGCTTCGCGGCCTTCACGCAGCGCGATCATGATGGAAGGCACCAGCCGCGCGGGGTTCTCGCCCGGGCCGAACAAATGAAACAGCCGCGCCCAGGCAAAGCCAAAGCGCGCTCGGGCTGCCGCCATTTCGGCCAAGCGCTGCGCGAGCGCTGCCTTGGCTTCGCCATAGGGGGTGGCGGGGGCGATCCGGCGCGTCTCAGGCCAGGGCAGCGCATCATCGCCTGCCTCGGTCGCGTATTCGGCGCAGGTGCCAAGGCCCACGAAGCGCCGCGTGCCGGCTTCCGCGGCGTAAGCCGCAAGCGCGGTGGAGGCTTCCAGCCAATCGGTATTCTCGGGCGCGGTCCAGAAGCGGCCATGCGCAACATACCAGGCGCTATGGATGATGATGGCAGGGCGGATATCCTTGACCAGTCGCTGCGCCTCATCCTCGCGCAGCAGATCAACGCCATGCGCGATGATGCCCTGATGTTCCGGCAGCGCGCTGCGCGCCGTGGCATGCACTTCAAGCCCACGGGCCTGCAAAAGCGGGGGAATATGCTGGCCGATGAAGCCTGTCGCCCCCGTGACGAGAACGCGTTCAGCCATGGAACAGCGGCCAGGCATTGTCGCGTTCGGAAATCACCTTGGGTTCGGCGGGCCAGGCGATGCCGAAGGCGGGATCATTCCAGCGCACGCCGCGCGCAAGTGCCGGCGCATAGGGCGTGTCAATCAGATATTCCACTACGGCATCATCCGTGAGGCTGAGAAAGCCATGCGCGATGCCACGCGGCACAAACACCGCATTGGCCGCCTTGCTGTCGAGCGTAACGGCAACATGGCGCAAATAGCTCGGCTGATCGGCGCGCAAATCCAACAGCACATCATAAACCGCGCCGCGCACGCAGCGAATAAGTTTCTGTTCTTCGGCCGGCGCGATCTGGAAATGCATGCCGCGCAAGGTATGCTTCAGCGTGTTCTCCGAAAGGCTTGCCTGGATCGGCGTGAAATCAATACCCGCTGCGGCGAAGCTTTCCCGGCACCAGCTTCGCATGAAGGCGCCGCGCGCATCCCGCGCGGGGCTCGCTTCAATGCGGGACAATCCCACGATATCGGTCGCGTGGAAAATCACAACGCGCAGACCTCGGCCGCCTTGTCATAGAAAGCCTTGCCAAAGCGCACCGGCTGGCCAAGCGGCATGGCGCGGATCATATCGCGCAACCCATGGCGGAGTACGCGCCGGCGCGGCGCATCAGCGGCCAATTCAGCGGCCTTTTCGATGTAATCTTCAACGCTGAAGACGGCGAGGTCGCCAATGCCGGCATTGGACAGGTTGGAATAGGAAAGCCGCTCAGCAAACCCAGCCCCCACCAGGGAAACACAGGGCACGCCCATCCAAATGCTTTCGCAGGTGGTGGTGCCGCCCACATGCGGCAGCGTATCGAGCGAGATATCCATCTTGTTGTAATGCGGCAAATGCTTGCCGCGAATGCCGACAAATTCGATCCGCGCCGGGTCAACATTGCGCGCGGCAAAAGCGGCGCGGGTGTTTTCCAGAAAGGAAGGCCCACCCGCTTCGGGGCGGACAAACAGAAAGCGCGAATTGGGCACACGCCGCAGCACTGCCGCCCAGGTATCAATGCAAAGCGTTGTATATTTATAGGGATTATTGGCGGTGCCGAAGGTGACATAGCCGCGGCGATCGTCCGGGATTTCCAGATCAATCGGCACTTCGTAAAAGCCAAGCCGCCCGCCAATGGTGACCCAGGTTTCCGGTAATTCGAAGGGCTTTTCAATCAAAAGCCGCGAGTCTTCCGGTTTGATATAGGGGTCAACCAGGATGTAATCTATCGTCTCAAGCCCTGCCGAATGCGGGTAGCCGAGCCAACTGCCGCCAAGCCGCGCCGGGCGATAGGCCATGACTTCCAGCTTGTTCATGGCGGTGCTGCCGCCCAATTCAAACAGCAGGTCCAGATTATCCTTGGCGATATCAGCCGCCACCTGATCATCAGGACGATGCGGCCACCAGCGGAAATTCGTGGATTTCTCCAACTCCGCCTGAATGACATCCCGCTCTCCCTCATAGAAGGAATAGCAGAACACTTCGAAGCGGTCGCGATCGAAATCCTCAAGCAAAGGCATGCAGAAATAGGTGACCGGGTGATTGCGCAAATCGCTTGACAGGAAGCCAATGCGCCATTTGCGCGGCATGTGCAGCGCGGGTGCCGGCGGCAAGGGCTTGATGCGCCGCTGTACATTGCGCCCCCAATTGCGGTGCCATTCCACAATCGCGATGCGTTCGTCCAGGCTATGCACCTGGCCCAATTCGTAATGCACGGAAGAATGGCGCCCTTCCGCCTGCCAAATCGGCAAAAGATCAGGAATGGCGCCGGTCGCTTCCAATTGCTCCAGATCCATCACGCGCTGGAACACGGTGCGCAATGAACGGGAATTGCGCGCGACCTTGTCCGGATGCCGACGCATGAAATCGAGCGAAAGGCGATAGCTTTCCTCCAAATGCGCCACTTCACTGTCGTAGCGGCTGCGGGAGAGGCTTTCGATATAGGCGGATTGAATTTCAGCCGCATCCGGGTTCGCTTCATGCGCGCGCTTCAGCGCTTCATTCGCCAAGCGCCTGTCGCCATCGCCCGCCATGCGGGACAGGAACAGATTGGCCTGCCGCTCCCCCGGATCTTCGGCCAGGATGCCATCAATCACGGCGCGCGCTTCATCGCGCCGGCCAAGGCGCAGCAACATGCGCGCATGCATCACATCAAGCGAACGATCACCGACATGAAATTTGCGCGCGCGCGCCACCACCGGCACCGCGCCCGCAATATCACCAAGGTCAATCAGCAACCCCATCAGGTCATTGAGCGTATTGCGGTCCTTGGGCTGGAATTCGAAGGCTTTTTCAAAACTCGCCCGCGCGCCCGGCATGTCACCAGAAACACGTTGCACGCGCCCAAGCAGGCGCCACAATTCGCCATTGCGCGGATCAAGCCGCACACCTTCCTGGAAGGCTTCCACCGCCGCGGCGAAATTGCCGCGCGCTTCTTCGACATTGCCGAGATTTTGCCAGGGAGAGGCGCTTTTGGGGTCAAGCCGTTGGGCGTTTTTCAACATCGCCGCCGCTTCATCAAAGCGCGCGGCGCGCTTCAGCATCACGCCCAAAAGATTGGTCAAGGCAAAATCCTTGGGCTTGCGCGCCTGGACGGGCGCGACAAGCTCGGCCGCTTCCTTGTGCCGGCCAAGGGTTGAAAGCGCGATGGCATAGGGGGTGCAGATTGGACCGACAGGTGCGCCCAGCGCCACGGCCTTGGCGAAAGCCTCCACCGCCTCCTTTGGGCGGGCGCTATTGGCCAGGATGCCGGCCAATTGCTGCCAGGCGGCCTTGTCTTCGGGCTTGGCGGCCAAGCGGGCGCGCAAATCCTGCTCAAGCCGGGCCAGATCGGCGGGCTTGGCGGGTTTGGCCCCGGCCGCAGCGACGGGCCGGGGGGTCTTGGCTGGGCGATTCGGTTTGCGCATCAGGCGCCTTGCTTCCCTTGAATGAGCCCGATTGGGCTGATTTCGCTTATCACCCGCCACCCCCGTAAGACAAATCCGGCGCCTTTTTGGCGACTCGACGCCCGCGTTGTTTCCCGGCGCGCGCCCCGGTATGTTCGGCGCGAATCAGGGAACAAGACATGAATGATCTTTTCGGTCGCGGCGGCCCTCGAAAGGGGGGGGCTGGGCAGCAGGATGGCTATTCCGCCAAGGATATCGAAGTGCTGGAGGGGTTGGAGCCCGTCCGCCGTCGCCCCGGCATGTATATCGGCGGCACGGATGAAAACGCACTGCATCATTTGGCATCTGAGATCATTGACAATGCCATGGATGAGGCGGTGGCCGGCCATGCCGACCGCATCGAGGTAACGCTTGAGGCGGATAATTGGCTGACGGTGCGCGATAATGGCCGTGGCATCCCAGTGGACCCGCACCCGAAATTCCCGAAGCTCAGCGCGCTGGAGGTGATCCTGACCACGCTGCATTCGGGCGGCAAATTCTCCGGCAAGGCCTATGACACATCCGGCGGCTTGCATGGTGTTGGTTCTTCGGTGGTGAACGCCTTGTCGGAGCGGATGGAGGTTGAGGTCGCGCGTGACCGCATGCTGTTCACCCAGGTCTATTCACGCGGCAAGGCAATTACGAAGCTCAAGGATGCGGGTGCGGTGCAGAACCGCCGCGGCACCACCATTCGCTTCAAGCCGGATCCGGAGATTTTCGGGAAGCACAGTTTTCGCCCCGAACGGCTTTATCGCTTTTGCCGATCCAAGGCGTATCTCTATCGCGGCGTGGAAATCCGCTGGGCTTGCGATCCCGCGCTGATCAAGGATGAAACGCCCGCACAAGCCGTGCTGCATTTCCCGGGTGGCTTGGCTGATTTTCTGGCCGCCGCGTTGGAAGGCCGCCCGACTGTGGTGCCCGCCGCCTGGTCTGGCGAGGCGGAATTCCCCGAAAGCGCGGGGCGGGTTGAATGGGCGGCAAGTTGGGTTGAACGCGGCGATGGTTTTCTCAATACCTACGCCAATACCATCCCAACGCCGCAAGGCGGCACGCATGAAGCGGGCTTTCGTAGCGCGCTGGTGAAGGGCCTGCGCGCCTATGGTGAGCTCAAGAAGGAAAAGCGCGCCGCCAATGTGACGGCCGAGGATTTGCTCGGGCCCATCGCAGGGATGCTTTCGGTCTTTATTCGCGAACCACAATTCCAGGGCCAGACCAAGGATCGGTTGACCAGCCCGGAAGCGGCGCGGCTTGTGGAAGCGGCGCTGCGGGATCATTTCGATCATTGGCTGACGGGTGATCCGGCAACCGCCGATAATCTCCTCGCCTTCGCGATTGAGCGCGCTGAGGAAAGGCTGCGCCGCCGTGCCGAGAAAGACACCCCGCGCAAGAGCGCAACGCGCAAGCTGCGCCTGCCCGGCAAGCTTTCCGATTGCGCGCGCGAAAGCGCCGATGGCACGGAGCTTTTCCTGGTGGAAGGCGATTCCGCCGGCGGTTCCGCGAAACAGGCGCGGGATCGTGAAACCCAGGCCGTATTGCCGCTGCGCGGCAAAATCCTGAATGTCGCCAGCGCCAGCGTGGAAAAGCTCAGGCAAAATCAGGAATTGAAGGATCTGATAGAAGCGCTGGGTTGTGGCGTGGGTGATCGGTTTGACATCGCTAAGCTGCGCTATGGGCGCATTGTCATCATGACCGATGCGGATGTGGATGGCGCGCATATCGCGGCCCTGCTGCTCACTTTCTTCTATCGCGAATTGCCCGAATTGGTGCGCCAGGGCCGTGTGTTCCTGGCGCAGCCGCCGCTTTATCGCCTGCAAGCGGGCGGTGTTTCGGTTTACGCGATGGATGATATGGACCGCGAACGCGTGCTGAAGGCGCGCTTCAAATCCAATCAAAAAGTGGAAGTCAGCCGCTTCAAGGGGCTTGGCGAAATGCCGCCTGCGGCGCTCAAGGAAACCACCATGGACCCGAAGAAGCGCACACTGCTTCGCGTTATGCTCGCCCCTGAAGATCGGTCTTTCACCAGTGAAAGGGTGGAAGAATTGATGGGCCGCCGACCGGAATTGCGCTTCCGTTTCATTCAGGAAAATGCCGGGCGCATCGCCGCCGAAGCCCTGGATGCTTGAGGCGTTTTACCCCGCAAAAGCCTGGGTGCGCACCAGCCGGGCGTAGAGACCATCGGCTTCCATCAATTCCTGATGCCTGCCCTGTTCCACTGCGCGGCCGGCTTCCATCACCACAATCCGATCCGCATCGCGCACGGTTGCCAGGCGATGGGCGATCACCAACGTGGTGCGGCCCTGGCGCAGCCGTGCGAGCGCTTCCTGCACCAGCGCCTCATTTTCGGCATCAAGCGCGCTCGTTGCCTCATCCAGCAGCAACACGCGCGGATCACGCAGCAGCGCGCGCGCCAAGGCCAGGCGCTGGCGCTGGCCTCCCGATAGCCGATTGCCGCCGGGGCCAAGTTCCGTTTGATACCCAGCCGGCAAGGTGTTGATGAAATCATGCGCTGCCGCTGCGCGGGCCGCAGCTTCAACCTCAGCGGCCGTCGCACCAGGCCGCCCGCAGGCGATATTGGCGTAGGCGGTATCCTCGAAAATCACCGCATCCTGCCCGACATAGGCAAGGGAATCGCGTAAGGTCTCAAGGCTCAGGTGGCGAATATCCACGCCATCCAGCAAAACCCGCCCTTCCGTCACATCATAAAGCCGCGGCAGGAGCGCGAGTGCCGTGGATTTTCCCGCGCCGGAGGGGCCAACAAGCGCCACCGTCTGGCCTGGTTCGGCTGTGAAACTCAGGCCAGAAAGTGCGGCATCCGGCACGCCTTCATAGCGGAAGCCCACCGCATCAAAGGCGATCCGCCCACCGCCTGCTGGCAACGCCACCGGGCTGGAGGGGCTCGTGATCTGGCGCGGCGTGTCAATAATGCCAAAAACCCGCGCAAGGCCCGAAAGCCCTTCCTGCAAGGCCGCATTCAAGGACCCGAGCGCGCGCACGGGCCGCGCGGCAATCAGCACGGCGGCGACAAAGCCGGTGAATTCGCCGATGGTGCCCTGCCCGCTGGCAACGCGATAGCCGACCACGCCAAGCACGGCAGCGACTGCCAAGCCGCCCAGCACTTCCAGCATGGGATCAAGCGACGCACGCGTGCGTTGGATGCTGAAAATCGCCTCTCGCAGCCGGGTGAAAAGCGCATTGGCGCGCGCTTCCTCGGCCGCTTCCAGCCGGTAGCTTCGCACCACCCGCGCCGCGCCAAAACTTTCCGTGAGCCTGGTTGCGGCATCACCCACACGGTCCTGCATGCCGCCGGAGGCGCGGCGGATGCGCTTGCCAAGCTTCAGGATGGGCACCACGGCAATCGGGTAAAGCAGTGCCGCGATCAAGGACATTTGCCAATCAAGCCAGAGCATGGACCCGATCAGGCCAATCAGCGTCAGCACATCGGCGATGGCATTGATGGATTTCTGCAGCGCTTCGCGGATCAGCCCGGCATCGGTGGTAAAGCGCGCGGCGTGGCGCGCCGGCGCATCGCGCGCGACATTGGCAAGGTCCGCCCAAGTGAGCGCCTTGAACAAATCGCGCTGCAGGTTTTCCACCACGCGCAGCACCACGGATTGAATGGCCACCGCCTGCCCGAATTGCGCCAGCGCCTTCAAGGAAGTCACCAGAATGATCACGCCCGGGATCAGCCAGAGCACGCGCTGATCGCCCGCCGTGAACAGGTCAAAGGCCTGCTGAATGACAATGGGGTAAAGCGCGGTCGCGCCTGAGACGCCAAGCGTGCAGAGCAGCGCCAGCAGGATGCCCCTGCCATGCTGACGGAGGTAGGAACGCCAAAGCCGAAGCGTGAGCGCGCGGGTGGAGGTATCGGTCATGATGCGCCGTTTATAGCCCCGGGCGGGCCGCTTGCCATAAGAGGCTTGCAAACCAGGGCGCTCGGGGTTAGTTCTTGTTATGTTCCTGTTCGGCGCGAATGGATCCCCATCGCTTTGCGCCTTCCCAATCGCGGGCAACTGAGTTCGGGGGAAGGGCAAGCCTTCCCCCGAATTTTCATGCGCCAAGCGCCCCGGTCGTGTGGGTTGACCCCGTGTTGAATGCGCTCCGCCCTAGAGCATATCACGTTCAGATGGAATCATCTGAACGTGTGAAGATGCTCGAAAAAAAGATATAGAGCGGGTTGCGTGAACCCATGTGAACGCAACACGCTCTAGGCCGGGGTTTTTCATTTTTTCAGATTGTTAGAAACCGGCGGCATGTTCCTCGGCGGAGAGGAGATCCCTACCCGCAGAATGTCGTTCGGGTGAGCGGCTTGGGCAAAGCGGCTGATTGGCGGATTGCCCCGGAAAAGATTTGGCGATGACGCGGGGGGCCGTGCAGCGCCAAGACGCGCCCGGCCTGGATGGCGGAGGTTGGGCTTGGGTGGCAGACGCTGCTTGGGGATACGTCCATGCCGCAGAGGGGCCATTACCAGGGCGCGCGCAACCTCATGCTGCGCTGGCAGTTTAGGGCGGTTCGCGTGAAGCAATGTGCGCGGGAGCCGCTCTAACTCATTGTTTGGTCGTATTTTTCGAGCCGCCAAGTGATGCCGCTTGGGGCGACTTGGCGCCCGCAGCGGATGGCGGGTGGCGCAGCTGCGATTGCGGCGCGGCCATCCAAAAAATTCGACATTCCGGCGGGGTGGAGCGGTGTTGTCTGGCGCGATGGCGGGGTTCCCTGGGTGCCGCGGGTTTGTCCCTGGTTTTGCAATTCGCCAGCTGAGGCCGCGGCGACGCATTAAATTTCCGAAGCTTCGACATACATCAGAATATTATCTAAAAATTTACCCATTAAGGCCTAAGAAACACTTACTAACGAAAAATGAGTCTTGGGGGCTTCGCTTTTCATGTCCATCAAGCTTTTCAGGGCGCGGACTAACCCGAAGCGCAAAAACGCTGCCGCGAAGGCGCCGTTTTCCCCCCACCCGCCCAAAGTGGCGGGCGGGCAGCGCGTGGCCTATGGCTTGGACAAGGCTGCAGCCGATCAGATTAGTCCCGGCCTTGCTGAGCGCGCGGCAGCCCGTGCGAACCGCGCCGCCATGGGGCGGGCTGAGTGGGGGTTTGGGGGGCAGCTCAGACAAGTTTCCAGGCCGCCGCCCGACGCGCCGCCATGGTGTTCTGCGTGGCGGGCGGGATCGCTCTTGGTTTGGGTGTTCCAGGGGCCCAGGCGCAGGTTGTGTTGAGTGATCCATATAGCTTCGATACTAAAAAATTTATCTCTTTTGATGAACTCCCTATTGTCACAATGCCGGGCGTAAATTTCGATAACGTTGTGTTCTTCCCAGGTCGTAATTGTGAGGTTGGTCAATATCCTTGCAATAGTTTTGATCCCGACCCTTCGGCTGGCATCAGTTTCGCAGAAAGGTTCGTCGGTCAAGAATTATCCGTTTTCCTGGTCGCAGGTCTTTCAATTACCCACATCGTCGTTTTGAGCCGATATGTATGCCACGGGCGATATCGTGAAGACGTGTCAATCCGCGCCATATGACCATGTTCCCGGGTGGCGGATCGTGGTTGCGGTTGAGGTACCCGCCGAGCCTAGCGA
>JADCFA010000019.1 GCA_020249775.1 Roseomonas sp.
CGCGATCCCGAAATGCACCAGACCCGGAAGGGCAATCAATGGTATTTCGGGATGAAGGGTCACATTGGTGTGGACAGCAAGGAGAAGGTCATCCATTCCACTGAGGTGACCGCGGCCAATGTGCATGACAGTCAGATGGTCTCGAGCCTGCTGCATGGTGCGGAGACGAAGGTTTGGGGCGACACTGCCTATCAGGGCCAGACAGAAGCGATCCGGGCTGCTGCCCCCGCCGCGCAGGACATGGCCCAGCGGAGGGGATCGCGCGGGCATCCACTATCAGAGGAAGAGCGCGCCAAGAACGCTACCAAATCACGCGTGCGGGCGAAGGGCGAGCATCCCCTGCTGATCATCAAGCGGATTTTTGGTTTCACCCAAGTCCGCTATCGGGGCCTGGCGAAGAACGGGACGCGCTTTGAGGTTCTCTGTGCGCTTGCCAATCTTTACATGAAGCGGCGTGTCTTGATGCGATACTGTCACGCGTGGCGGGTGAATTGCGTCTGAAAGGGGGGGAGGGCGAGCGTTTATTCCCTCAAAATAGTAGCAGAAGCGATCAACACCGCCAGGAATCCGACCAAGATCGCCGTCACCACAAAACAACGACGCAGTTATGCGATTGATCAGAGGTTCCTTAACATGGAGCCGCATCAGGCATGGCGAAACCGATCCCACAGCCGGGCGCGTGCTCAGACGAAAACCCTTGATGCAGCAGAAGGTAGGTAGGATAAGACGCGATGGGCAGCGCAGCCGATATGGATTGCTAAAACACACTGTCGAGCCTGTATTCGGCCAGATCAAGCAGCCCAGAGGGTTCCGACAATTCCTTCTCCGTGGCCTGAACAATGTCAGAAGCGCATGGGCCATGATCCGTACCCCCACAACCTTCTCAAGCTGAACAATGCAACAGCGTAAACAAAAGAAGAAACGCATGCGAAACGCCAAAACCAGCAGCACAGCAAGGGCTAAAAAACTATTCTCAGACAGGCGGCTAGCCGATCAATTCATCGCATAGGCGCGGGATATGCTGCGCGAAGGGGAAGAAGCCGCGCGCGGCCAAGGGCCAGCACGCGGTATCCCAAGGACGACGCACAGACAAAATCGAATAAGGACGCAAGGCATCCGCAAGCCAGCCAATGGGGGTTTCGGGCATCACCACAACCTCACGCGCCAATATCGCGGGCAGATCATAAAGTGCTACAGGCTCAGCCGGCACGCCGAAATGCTCTGCGCCGCGCCTCAAGCCATCTTCGATGGCGCCCGCAACAAAGCGCCGCACTCGCTGCGCAGCGCCAAGGGGTGAACGCGCCTCTGGGCAGGACAGCCCCAGCACACGCCGCACGTGAAGCCCCTCAAGGGGCAGGCTCTCGGGGTGCAGATCATCTTCATGCAGCAGTAGCACCACCGGGCCAGGAGGTGGCGTGGGCAAGTTGGGCATCGGGCGCGGCGCGGGCGGATCAGGTTCCTGCAAGGCCGCTGGCGCTTCATTCAAGGCACCATGCGGCGCAAATCGCCCGCCGGTATGGCGCGCGATATTCTCAGCCCGCGCCACATAATGCTTGCCCTTGGTATGCAGCCCCGCCACCCAACGCCAGGACAGCGTATTGGACGCCGCATCCCCATCCAACAAATGCTGCAAAAAGAAATCGGCCCCCAGAAACCAAGGCAGGCGCAAAGTAAAGATCCAAATACTGGCAAACCACATGCGCGCGTGATTGTGCAAATAGCCGGTCTCGATCAGCTCCTGCACCCAGGCGTCGAAACAGGCGATACCGGTCTGTCCTGCAATTGCCACTTCATAGCCCTCAGGCGGCACCCCAACGCCCGCCACAACACGGGCGCGATACGCATCCCAAACCGCCGGGCGCTGCGCGAGCCAGCCCTTCCAATAACTCCGCCAGAAAACCTCCTGGATGAATTTACCGGCGACCTCCGCGCCATGCGCGGCAATGGCGCTGGCCACCACCTCCTGCTCGGTGATCAGGCGGTGGCGGATAAAGGGGGAAAGCGCTGAAACAGAACCGGGCTTGCCGGGGCCGGGGTCATGATTGCGGCCATCCGCATAGGCGCGGCCCGTCAAGGGGGTGAAAGCGGTAAGGCGGGCAAGGCCAGCCGCGCGGGTTGGCTCCATCAGGTCAGAACACCCGAAATCCGTGCCGCCACCATGGTTTATTTGCGCGGCTTGCGCGGCGATTTCGCCTGCCACTTGACAGGTGGTTTCTTGTCGCGCGGGGCTATTCTGGTTTCTGCTTTGCGGGGGGCAGCCCTGCCCTCGGCCGCGCTGCGCTTTTGGGATTTGTCACCGTGTGAGCCCGATGTCTTGAACCAGGGCGCCTTGGTGGGCGCTGCGTTTTCCGAAGCACGTTGCGCTGCCGCCGCCGGCGCCTGCTTAGCGTGACGCGCCGGCGCATGGCGGGGCTTGAGCGGCTGCATCGGCCGGATAGTAATTTCGGCATTCTCGCCAGTTGCATGACGCGCCGCGGCGGCGAAACGCTCGGCGGCATAGGAAGCAACTTCGAACTGTGTTTCCTGGCCCAGGATGCGAATGCGACCGATTTCCTGGCGCGTCACATGGCCGCGCCGGCACAAAAACGGCAGCAGCCAGCGCGGATCGGCATTGCCATCCCGCCCGACATCCATGCTGAACCAAATGCCAGAGCCACCGCGCGGCGCTTCCGCAGCCCCATCGCGCCGCGCTTCGCGTCTTTCGGGCTTTTGTTCGGCGATTTCCTCAGGCGCGGGCAAAGGCGCGCGCAGCATCTTTATCAGCGCCGCAGCCAGGGTTTCGCTGGAAATTTGGCCATCGGCCAGCAGACGCTGGGCGAGAGCGAGATCATCTTCCGAAGCCTCTTCCGCCAGAACGCTGCGCGCCTGTTCGGCCAAGCGTTCGGCATCGCGCGCCCGCACCGCGTCAGCCGATGGCGCAGGCCCCCAGGTTGCCGCAACCTTGGCGGCACCGATCAACCGTTCCGCCATGCGGCGGCGCGGATGCGGCACCAGCAAAACACTGGTCCCCTTGCGACCCGCGCGACCGGTACGGCCGCTCCGATGCAAGAGGGTTTCCGAATCCCGAGGTAATTCAGCATGAATCACCAAATCAAGTTCCGGCAAATCAATGCCGCGCGCCGCAACATCGGTTGCGACACAAACGCGGGAACGGCCATCGCGCAGCGCCTGCAAGGCGCGCAGCCGCTCGGCCTGGGTCAATTCGCCGGAAAGCGCCACGGCGGGAAAGCCACGTTCGGCCAGATTGCCATGCAGCCGCGCCACCGCCGCGCGTGTCGCGCAGAACACCATCGCCAGCGGCGGGTTTTCCAAGCGCAGCAAATTCACCACCGCGCGTTCAATTTCATGCGGCGCCACCAGCATGGCGCGATAGGTGATATCACCATGCGCTTCACCGCCGCCGCCCACTTCAAGGCGCAAGGCATCGCGCTGATAGCTTTTCGCCAGTGCGGCAATGGCGCGCGGCACGGTGGCCGAGAACATCAGCGTGCGACGTTCCGGCGGCAGGCGATCCAGGATCGCTTCCAATTCTTCCCTGAAGCCGAGGTCGAGCATCTCATCGGCTTCATCCAGCACCACCACGCGCAGCGCATCGGGCTTCAGATTGCCGCGTTCCAGATGATCACAAAGCCGGCCAGGCGTGCCGACAATAATATGCGCACCGGCAAGCAATTGGCGCTTTTCCGCAATGGGATCCATGCCGCCAACGCCAGAGGCAATGCGCCCGCCGGCGGGTGCATAAAGCCATGTGAGTTCCGCCTTTACCTGCAAGGCCAATTCGCGCGTAGGCGCGACCACAATGGCAAGCGGCGCGCCGGGTGGCGGCAGGCGGTCAGCACCGCCCAGCAATTCCGGCGCAATGGAAAGGCCAAAAGCAACCGTCTTGCCCGAACCAGTCTGAGCGGAGACGAGCAAATCCCGCCCGGCAGCGTCGTCTGCCAGGACGGCGCTTTGTACGGGGGTGGGGGCAGCATAGCCGCGTGACGTCAGCGCCGATTGCAGCGCCGCAGGGATACCAGAAAAGGACATGGGGAGTTTGGTCTCGGAAAAAGCAAGCCTTTTCTTGCGCCCCGGCGCCGTGCCGCGTCAAGCTTTGCGCGCTTTTGGGCATTGATCCCGGCGCATGGCTGGGTCACGCTGGCCCGCGTTGAAAAGGAGGAACACCATGCAAGAAACCATCCTATTCCCGGGCAAGGTCGAATGGTCGGGTGAAAATCCCGGCATTTCCTTGAAGGAGGACCCGAATGGCCCCTTCACCACACTCGCGAGTTTTTTCCGCGTGGTGCTTTCCCCCCATGGGTCCGGCCACGCGCTGGTGCTGATGCAATCCCCGCATGAGGCGAACCCGCCAGAAGGGGCCGCGAATTGGTGCTTGACGGATAATGAACCCCTCGCGCGCTGGCTGATTGCCGAATACCTCAGCCATTTCGGCGCCTTTCGCGGTATTGCCGGCCTGGCGGGCTTGCGTTTCCGCAAGCTGGATGAGGTGAAAAGTGCCGGCGATCCGCGCAGCCATTACAGCGAAAGCGTGCGCGCGGGCGATATGACCGTATCCATGGCGTGGCAGGGGCTGGGAGAACCCTTCTGCTTTGCCTTCGCGCCGCCGCAATCCGCGACGGGTAAGCATGTGATGCCAAGTCTGTTCATTGGCTGCGAAAGCGCCGCTGTCACCGTGAATGGCGTGCGGCGTCCCGGTGCGCCCATCCCGCGCGAAGTGGCGGGGCGCAAGATCAGCACCGCCATGCTCGCCTTCAGTGAGACCTGGCTGCGCGTTTAGTCGCGCTTACGCCGCGCGGTATTGCCGGAGCGATCCGGCATGCATGATCCGCCCTGCAAGGGGGCGGCCGATGATGCGTTCCGCAAGCCGCGCGGCTTCAATCAGCCGGTCAAGATCAATGCCGGTTTCAATGCCCATTTCATGGCATAGAAACACCATATCTTCCGTGCAGATATTCCCCGCCCCGCGCGCATCGCCATGGCCGGCGAAGGGACAACCGCCCAAGCCCGCCACGGAGCTGTCAAAGAGCGAAACGCCCATTTCAAGCGCGGCGAGCACATTCGCGGTGCCAAGCCCGCGCGTGTCATGCAAATGCAGCCCGACTTCAACATCAGGGAGTTTTTCGCGCAGCATCCCAACCAGGCGGCGCACCGCCTGCGGATTGGCCCAGCCCATGGTATCGGCGAAATAGAGCTTCTTCAGGTCAATGCCGCGTTCCGCACAAACGCGATGCGCCCAAAGCAGTTCCTGTACCGGCCTTTCGGGCGGAATTTCGCCTTCATAATTGCAGCCAAAGGCAGTCATCACCAGGGCGCGTTCCACCGTGACACCGGCTTCGGCGTAGAGATCAAGCCAGCGCATCACGCGTTCGCGCATTTCGGCTGCGGTGCAATTATTGTTGCGCTTGGCGAAGGCATTCGATGTGTAAAGGCTAATCTTGCCAACCAAATCAACGCCTTGCGCGGCCAGGGCGCGCGCAAATCCCTGTTCATTCAGCCACAGCGCTTCATAACGCACGCCGGGGCGCTTTTTGATGGCGGCGAAGAACTCCGCCGTATCCACCATTTGCGGCACCGCCTTGGGCGAGACGAAGGACGCCACCTGAATGGCCGTGAGCCCGGTTTCCGCCAGGGCTTCCACCAACGCCACGCGATCGGCCAAAGGATAGATTACGGGTTCAATCTGAAACCCCTCTCGCGGGCCTTCTTCGTGGAAATGGACATGCTTTGGCAGATCGGACATACGTATTCCCCATTCAGGCAAGCGTTGACAGCCTGGCCCGGCACGATGACGCTCGGACAAGACTATGGCGCTGCCGGTGACGCCGCGCCAGGGCCAAAGGGAAACGCCATGAAACACACCATCATGCCGCGTCGTGCGGCGCTTTTGGGGGCTTTGCGCTTGGCGGCGGCGGGTAGTGCCATGGCGCAGCCGGCCGGACGCTGGCCGGATCGGCCCATTCGCTTCATCGTCGCCTTTCCCGCCGGCAGCGGCACGGATGTCACCACACGCAATTTCACCGATGCGCTGAGTGCGGAACTTGGCCAACCCGTGGTCGTGGATAATCGCGGCGGCGCCAATGGCTTTATCGCCTCAGAAGCGGTCGCACGGGCGCGGCCTGATGGCTATACTTTCCTCGCCACCGCCAATACCACGCATGGATCAAACCCAGCTTTGTTTCATCGCCTGCCTTATGATCCGGTCGCGGATTTTGCGCCTGTCGCGCTGATAGGCGTGGGCGTGCTGCTGGTGGTGGTGAATAATGATTTGCCGGTGCGCAGCATGCGCGACTTGGCCGATTATGCGCGCGCCCATCCGGGCAAGCTCAATTTTGCCTCGGGCAGCGCCTCATCACGCGTCGCGGGTGAGATGTTCAAGGCCATGGCGGGCGTGGATATGGTGAATGTCACCTATCGCTCAAACCCGCTTGGCATCACGGATGTTATTGCCGGTGTCGCGCAAGTGATGTTTGTGGATGCCACAACTTCAATGCCGCAGGCGCGCGAAGGGCGCGTGCGCGCCATTGGTGTCACCAGCCGTGAACGTGTTTCCATGATGCCCGATCTGCCAACAGTGGAAGAACAGGGCTTCCTTGGTTACGAAATGCTGTCCTGGAACGCGATTTATGCGCCGGCCGGCACGCCGCCGGAAATTATTGCCCGCGTGAATGGCCTGGTGAATGAGATCATGGCGCGCCCCGCGGTGCGTGAACGCCTGACCGCCAGCGGCATGGTGCTGCGCCCGGGCTCGCCCGATGATCTCGCGCGTTTCCAGGCCGCCGAGATCGAGAAATGGAAGCGCCTGGTGCGCGAAGCCGGGATTGAAGTGCAATGACGGGGGTATTGTCTGGCGTGCGGGTGGTGGAACTTGGCCAGGTGCTGGCCGGGCCATTTGCGGGCGCGATTTTCGCAGACCTTGGCGCTGATGTGATCAAGGTGGAAAAACCTGATGGCGGCGATGATGCGCGCCGCATGGGCCCGGATTTCCGCCATGGCGATGCGCTGAATTTCCATGAATTCAATCGCGGCAAGAAATCCGTGACCCTTGATCTGAAATCACCTGAGGGGGTTGAGGCTTTGCATGGTCTGCTCGCTGAGGCCGATATCATGCTGCATAATCTTCGCCCCGGCGCAGCCGAGGCTCTGGGGATCGGCGCGCAAGCGGTGACCGCGCGGCATCCGCATTTGATCTATTGTGAGATGTCGGCCTTTGGCCATATCGGGCCGGAGAAGCTGCGGCCAGGTTACGAACCATTGTTGCAGGCTTTCGGTGGGCTTTCTTCCATCACCGGGGAACCGGATGGGCCGCCGGTGCGCATGGGGGCGTCCGTCGTGGATCAGGGGACGGGGCTTTGGACCGTGCTCGGTGCGCTCGCCATGCTGGAACGGCGCCACCGCATGGGGCAGGGCGGTGTTGTGAACACATCGCTGTTTGAAACAGCGCTGCTATGGGCGGGGCAAAAGATCAGCGCTTATGTGAATATGGGCAAGCTGCCGGAACGCCATGCGTCGGGCCATCCCAACCTGACGCCTTATGAGGCGTTTGATGCGGCGGACGGGCCGGTGCTGGTCTGCTGCGGCAATGACCGGTTGTTTGCGAAATTCGCTGCCGAATTGGGCCATGCGGAATGGTCAAACGATGAACGGTTTTCCACCAATCGCGACAGGCTGAAGCATAAGGCGCTGCTGCTGCCCATGATCGCCGCACTCATGCGTATCACGCCGCGCGCCGAATGGCTGGAACGGCTGGCGCGGATTGGTGTTCCTTGCGCGCCGGTGAACAGCATTCCGGAAGTATTGGCCGAACCACAAACCCAGGCGCTTGGCATGGTGCAGCCTGTGCCGAATGAGGATTTTTCCTTGGTCGCTATGCCGCTTTCCTTCAATGGCGAAAGGCCTCGCATGGCCGGTCCGGCGCCGCGGCTCGGTGCGCATAATGCAGAGGTTTTGAAAGGCTGATCAGCCGGCCAAGCGCGCACGGCCCTTGGCAGTGACGCGCACCTGCATATCAGTGGCCCCATCGCGCGCCGGTTCCAGGCGGATCAGGCCATCCTCCAAAGCGTCTTCCCAGGCGGAAAGCCGTGGGCAATTGCTGCGCCAGGCATCCATCGTCTCCGTGTAGTAACGCGGGCGTTCTTCCAGCCAGCGCAGGAATTGTGCCATCAGCGTGGTCGGGATGGCGGGGGCGTCTTGCAGCATGGATCCAGACTAAATCCGCTGATTGCGACCTTCAAGATGCCAGGATCGCTTCAACAATCTCCTGCACTTCCAGGGCTTCGCGCAAAGTGGCCAGCCGATGCGCTTCACCGCGCGTCATGGCGGCCACTTGCGCTAATTGGCCCTTCAACACCATGGGGCGCATTTTTTCATTGGGCAGCGCATCCGGCGCCTGCGCCCAATTGCCATCCCCGCCGAGCCTTTCGGCGAAGGACCAATCACGCAGCCGGATCGCACCATTCAATGTCCAGGTATTGTGATCATCCTTGCTGGTGGTGCCGACCGAGCCCGTGAGCGTGACCGGCACATCACCCGCCATCAGCCGCGCCGTGATCGCTGTTTCCGCCCCATCGCCAGGCGGGTAAGTCACCTGCGCCTCCAGCAATTTGAGCGGCCCCAATTGCCGGCGCGTGAGGAACAGGAAATGGGAGACGACTTCGCGCGTAAACCCTCCCTCTGCCCTTTTCGCAAGCCAACTTGCCGCCGCCTGCTGCCAGCCGCGCGGCCAGGTGGGGAAGGCGACTTCAATGGCAAGGCTTTCGGGGGTCAGCGCCGCGCGCCAGGCGGAAAGCTGCGCCACAGCTGGCGAGGAGGCCATGGGGAAATTCACCGCCGCGCGGGCGCCGGCTGCCTCTGCCCGCGCAACAAAAGCGCGCGCTTCGGTCAGCGATGTCGCAAGCGGCTTTTCGATGAAAACGCTGCGGCCGGCGGCAATGGCCGCTTCGGCAAGCGGAATATGCGCGGCGGGAGGGGCTGCGATGTAAAGGCAATCACAGGCAGCGATCACCGCATCCGGGGTGGCCAACATGCGCGGCGCGCCGGTGATGCCAGCCAGCCGCGCCGCCGCCGCCGGTGCCGGGTCCCAGACCGCAACAGGGCTGACGCTTTCGCCGGCATGGTCCAGGGCAGCGCGCAGCAGGCGCTCACCCATAATGCCAAGACCGATGATACCAAGCGTTACGGGGGAGGTCATTTTGATGTTGTCCATGAAGGGGCTTGTTCCGCAACCTGACTGCCATCACCATGCCCGAACCGCAACCCAAAGGCTGGAAGGGCGCGCATGGTGCAGAAAATTCCCGAAGCGGGCTACCGCTTCATTCCCGGCGTCTATCAGTATAGTGCTGGCGTCGCGGCAGAGCCGGGCTTCCGTCTGGAACGCGTGCGCTTTGCCGAACCCCTGCCGCTGATGGCGGGCTTCGCGCGCATTGCCGCCCATCTTGCATCACTCGGGCGGCCGAAGATCGCTTTTGCGGCGTGTGAATTACGCTCCCCCGCGCCCTTTACCGAGGCTGGCTTCGCCGCCTTCAACCGCATCTATGGTGGTGTGCTGCAGGAATGGGGGTTGTTTCGTGATGGGCTGAACCCCGTGGCGCGCAGCAATGTCTGCCCGGAAATCACCCCACCGGCCGAGCCCTGCTTTCACGCCTTTGTCTATACCGTGCCAGATGCTGGCGCGGCGCCATCCTTTGCGGTGGCGGGTAGCGGGGAAGCGGCGGAAGGCAAGGGCGATTATCGCAGCAATACGGTGGCCCTGGGCGATACCTCGCCCGCCGGCATGCTGGCCAAGGCGCGCTGGGTGCTGGGGGAGATGGAGCGCCGCATGGGCTTGCTGGGCGCCGATTGGCGCGCAACGACGGGTGTGCAGGCCTATACGGTGCATGATATGTCGCCCTTCTTCGGCACGGAGATCGCCCTTCGTGGCGCGGCGCGTCATGGGCTGACTTGGCAATTTTGCCGCCCGCCCGTGGTTGATCTGGAGTTTGAAATGGATTGCCGGGGCATTGCGCGGGAGTTAGTGTTTGAATGATCTCAAAAAAATATTTCCCTACCAATGAGGAATAAGACATGATGGCTGAAATATCGTTGAAGAATAAGACTGGACCCTATGATTTTACACGCGAATGGTTCTCCGCGAATATCCCGTCTTGGGAGAGCATATTCGCAACCGAAAAGCCGCGGCACGTTCTGGAAATCGGTTCTTTTGAAGGAAGATCAGCGTGCTACACGATTGAAAAGCTGGATACCGTCTCATCAGGTCATGCTTCCTTGACCTGTATTGATAACTGGTTTGGTGGGCAGGAGCACCGTGACTCGGGCGGTTTTTATCAGGCTGTGATGAGCGATGCCGAACGCCGGTTTGACCAGAATACCTCGATCGCGCTGCAAAAAGTTGAAAACAGGGTTTCGCTCCGCAAAATCAAGCAAAACTCCCGTGATGCGCTCGCGCAGCTCTTGGTGGCTGGCCCGTTGGAGAAATACGATCTTGTTTTCATTGATGGATCACATGAGGCGCCTGATGTACTTGCGGATGCCGTGCTGGCCTTCCCGCTACTGCGCGTTGGTGGGACACTCATCTTCGATGATTACATCTGGTCCGATCAAGTGCCTCAGAAACGCGACCCGCTACGCATGCCCAAGCCGGCCATTGATGCTTTTGTCAACATCTATCAACGAAAAATTGAGTTCTATCATCGGTTACCGCTATGGCAGCTTTATCTACGCAAGGTGGCGTCCTAGGATAGAAAACAATACGGCCATTTAATGGAATAGCGCCATGCCCGCCCCCCTGATCCAAGACCCCGGCCGCATCCGTGATCTTTCCGCCGCCATGGCGAAGGGCGACATCACGGCTGAAGCCCTAGTGCGCCGCTATCTGGACCGCATCGCCGCGGTTGATGGCCAGGTCAAGGCCTTTGTTCACGTGCTGGCCGATGCCGCGCTTGCCGAAGCGCATGCGCTGGAAGCGGAACGCAAGGCGGGCAAGCTGCGCGGGCCGCTGCATGGCATTCCCGTTGGCATCAAGGATGTGATTGATGTGCGCGGCCTGCCGACGCGCGCCAATAGCCAATCCCGCGCTGATATCGCGCCCGCCAGCGCCGATGCCACGGTGGTCGCGCATTTGCGCGCAGCAGGCGCGATTGTTTTGGGTAAGCTGCACACCACGGAATATGCCTTCTTCCAAAGCCTGCCGCCCACGCGCAACCCATGGGATTTGGCGCGCACGCCGGGCGGGTCTTCGGCCGGTTCCGGCGCCGCCATTGCCGCCGGCATGGTTCCGCTGGCGCTTGGCACGCAAACCGCAGGCAGCGTCAATCGCCCGGCGGCCTATACTGGCGTTTGTGCCTTCAAGCCTTCGACGCTCGCGATTGGTGGGGTTGGGGTCGTGCCGCTTGCGCCTTCCTTCGACACTGTCGGCGCTTTTGGGGCCAGCGCGCAGGATGCGGCCTATCTCGCGGCGGGCTATGCGGCGGATCATTTGCGGCTTGCCAGCCGGCCAGCCACCACGCCGCGCATTGTGCTGCTGCAGGATCCGTTGATTGATAAGCTGCAACACCCCGCGGCGGCCGCGCGTATCGCCGCTCTTGCGGAACAGCTTGGCGCCGCTGGCCTCACGCTGCATCGCGCCAGCGCCGGCGCCGGCTTTGCGGAAATGATCGCGCGCCATCGCCGCGTCATGCTGGCGGAGCTTGGCCGCACCCATGCCGGGCTGCCGCGCGAGCGGATCGCGGCTGCCATTGCCGATGGCATTGCCGAGGGCCTGGCCATCCCGGATGAGGAATATCACGCGGCGTTGGGAGACCTCGCGGGCTTTCGCGCCCGCTTCTGGGCGGGTTTTGGACCGGATGATTTCATCCTGACCCCCGCCGCGCCGGATGTGGCCCCGGATGCCGGTAGCACGGGCGATCCTTCCTTTGTCATTCCAACCACGGTGCTCGGCGGGCCGGTGGTGACATTGCGCGCGGGCCTCGCGGCGGATAGCGGCATGCCGGTGGGCGCGCTGCTTTTTGCGCGCCCCGGGGCGGATGCGGCCATGGCATCCTTTCTGTTCTCGGCCACCGCGACCGCGCTTGATCTTTAACGCCCAAAGCTTGCCGCGCCCCGCCATCCGGCACATCTACAGGTTGGCGTGGCTTTCGTGGTAACGGACCGTCTGGTTTCCGCGCGCAGGAGGCGTTTTGGGTTTCTGGGGTAAAATGTTGGGCGGTGTGGCGGGCTTCGCCATGGGTGGCCCCTTGGGCGCCATGGTGGGCGCGGCGCTTGGCCATGCCGCGGATGCCGGGGCGCTTGGCGGCAAGGGTGGCGCCATTTCCGCCGCTACACCCGATCTGATGGCGTTTTTCGGTAGCAAGGAGAATCTTTTTTCTTTCTCGGTCGTCGTGCTCTCCGCCAAGCTTGCCAAGGTGGATGGGCCGATCAAGCGGGAAGAAATCGCGGCCTTCCGCAACCTGTTCCATGTGCCGGAAGAAGCGCTGGGTGAGGTCGGGCGCCTGTTCGATCAGGCACGCGAATCTGCCGATGGGTGGGAACCTTTCGCGGAAAAGCTGGGCGAGGCCTTCGCCGACAACAAGGCCATGCTGGAAGATGTGCTGGTGGCTTTGGTGCAGATTGCGCGCGCCGATGGGCCGGTGGCGAAATCCGAAGGCGATATGCTGCGCGGCATTCATGCGCGCTTCGGCCTGGATGCAGCCGCCTGGGAACGCGCCAAGGGCGGCACGCGCCGCGTCGCCGCGCCGGAAGCGCAAGGCGAAGACCCCTATCAGATGCTTGGCCTGACACGGCAGGCGAGTGATGAGGAAGTGCGCCAAGCCTGGCGGAAGCTGATGCGGGAAAACCATCCGGATAGCCTGGCATCGCGCGGCGTGCCGCAGGAATTCGTCAAACGCGCGACCGAACAGGTGGCGCAGATCAACGCCGCCTGGGACAGGATCAAGCGCGAGCGAGGCCTGTAGCGTGCTTCGCATTCGCGATGTGCCAAGCCCCAATCACGAAGCACGGCCTGATGGCGCGGTGATTGATACGCTGGTGCTGCATTACACGGGCATGCGTTCGGGGCAGGAGGCGATTGCGCGGCTATGCGACCCCGCTGCCAAGGTTTCCGCGCATTATGTGGTGGAAGAAGATGGCGCGGTGTTTCGCCTGGTGCCGGAGGAACGCCGCGCCGCGCATGCCGGCATTTCGCATTGGCGCGGCCGCAGCGGGCTGAACGCGAACAGCATCGGGATTGAGATTGTGAACCCCGGACATGAATGGGGCTATCGCCCCTTCCCCGCGCTGCAAATGGCGGCGGTGTGTGATTTATGCCTGGGGATCATGGCGCGCCACCCGATTGAGCAACGCAATGTGGTGGCGCATTCGGATATCGCGCCGGATCGTAAGCAGGATCCGGGGGAGCTATTCGATTGGCAGGGCTTGGCGGCGAATGGCGTTGGGCTTTGGCCGGGGGCGGATGGGATGGCGGTAGATGAGGCTGCTTTGCTGCCCTTGCTTGGCGCCATTGGCTATCGCACCGATTTGCCGCTTTCCGTTTTGCTGACAGCGTTTCAGCGCCATTGGCTGCCTGGGCGTGCGGATGGGATTGCGGATGCGGCGACGCGGGCGCGGGTGGCGGCGGTGGCGCGGGTGTTTGACTAGGTGGATGCGCGACGCTGCCGATATCGCGGATTTCATCGCGCATGATCCGCGCATGATGCGCTGCCTTACGATACTCGCCGCGCATGGACCTGCGGATGCTTGGATTGGCGCAGGCTTTGTGCGGAATGCCGTGTGGGATCATCTTTCCGGGCAGGATACGGAAGTACTGCCACCGTCTGATCTGGATGTGGTGTTTTACGATCAGGTCAATGCAACGGCGGAACAGGATGCAGCTTTCGAAGCTGCGCTGCGCACAGCCGCGCCGGACATGCCGTGGTCCGTGCGCAATCAGGCGCGCATGTATGAAAGAAACGGGCATCGCCCCTATCGCGATATGGCCGATGCCCTGGCACATTGGCCGGAAACCGCAACGGCCATCGCTGCGCGCCTTGGGCCAAAGGGCGTTGAAATCCTCGCCCCTTTTGGCGTGGATGATATACTGGCATTGATCCTGCGCCCAACGCCGGCCTTTCGCACCAGTCCAGAGATTTTACTGGCACGGCTTGAAGCGAAGGGTTGGCGCAAGCGCTGGCCAGGGCTTCGCCTTGTCGGGCTGAACGCTTCCCCTTGACCAACCCACCCCCAAACAGGCGGATCAGCGGTACAATGTTTAGCGTTGATCTCCCCTTTCGGTTATCTTGGTATTTGTATGGTCCGCGAAGAGGGCCTTCGCCAACCCCGAATGAGACGAGGCTTGCTTAAATCTCGGCGTAAATCTCGATGAGGTTACCATCAGGGTCGCGGAAGAAAAGTGTTCGGTGGCCGAAGGAGTGGTTTGTTGGGGGCGAGATTATAGCGATGCTTCTTAACGCCAACCACTCGGCGCAGCGGTCGACATCTGAGGGTGGAACGCGAAACGCAAGCTGGATGGACGCACTACCTTTCGGCGTCGCTGGCTCATCGGCTAGGCGCCTGGGGCGGGCAAGTACAAGGGTATTCGACCCCACGCGGTATTCGCGCCAATTCTCAGACAATTCTCGTACGAATAAGAATCCAAGTACGCCCTCATAGAATTGTCGCATAGCCTCCATATCCCGAACGAGAATGACGGTGTAATCAATGGCGCGGATGGATTGAAACGGAGACATCACTTTTTCAACACTTGGTTTGAAGTATCGATTTTGATCCATTTTTGCTTTGGGTGGCAAGCTTAATATCCTGATTGTTGCAAATCGCGATGCTCACATCAGAGTATTTTCCTCGACTAACTCAGAAAATTGGAAGTCTATTGCCACTCTATTTCGCAAAATCAGTGGGATTTCGGAACAATGTGGTGGGGGTTTTTGCCCGGGCGCATCACCACCACCACCATCACCGCTTCCCCTTGACCACCCCACCCCCATAGCCCCAGATGAGCCCAGCGTCAGACGGCCGGGCGGCCGCTGGTTCGTGAGGTAATCACGGGCTGGAGGAAAGTCCGGGCTCCACGGGAATAGGGTGCCGGTTAATGGCCGGCGGGGGCGACCTCAGGGAAAGTGCCACAGAAATCAAACCGCCGCGGCGTGGCGACAACCCGCGGTAAGGGCGAAACGGTGCGGTAAGAGCGCACCGCGCCCCCAGCAATGGGGGTGGCAGGGTAAACCCCACCCGGAGCAAGGCCGAATAGGGGCGGACGGCGCGGCGCCGCAAGGCGCTGGCGCAGGGGCATTCCCGCCCTTCCGCCCGGGTTGGCCGCGCGAAGCCCGCAGCAATGCGTGCTCCAGAGGAATGGCCGTCCATGCCCCGCAAGGGGCAAGACAGAACCCGGCTTACAGGCCGTCTGACGCTGCTTTTCAGTCGCAACGCCATCGCAAAGCATCCGCCGCCGGCAAACCCCGGCGGAATTGCAAATTTATGAGTCAAGTGCCGCCAGAAGGCCGTTTTTTGGCTTGTCGACCCGGACTTTCCCATGTTATCCCAATCCATCCCATAAAAACCCCAATGCGCTCGGGGGGGCGAGCGGGGTTTACGCGGGATGGTCGGGCGAGCCGGCGGGGTCGGGGGGCCCCGTCGGCCGCTGAAAAGCCCGGTCTTTGATAATGGCGCAAGGTAGGCGCGCGGGGGGCGATGACCCAATTCCTGGGCACCCATATCGGCAAATTGGACCGCAAGGGGCGGATTTCCGTCCCCGCGCCCTTTCGTGCCGTGCTGGAGCGCGGCGGCGCCGAGGATCTCGTGCTGCGCCCATCCCATCGCGCGCCCTGCATCGAAGCCTGGCCGGTTGCGGCTTTTGAGGCACTGGCTTCCGGGCTTGATCGGCTGGATGCCTTTTCTGATCAGGCGGATGATATGGCGGCGGCTCTTTTCGCCGATGCGCATCCCGCGCGCGCCGATAATGAAGGGCGGCTTGTGCTGCCCGAAGCGCTGATTGCCTATGCGGCGCTTTCCGATGCCATTGCCTGTGTTGGCGTGGGGCGGATTTTCCAGATTTGGGAACCGGAAGCCGCGCGCCGGCGCACGGAAGAAGCGCGGCTGCGCGCGCGCGAACGCGGCCTGACCTTGCCGGCTGCCGCAGGACGCACGCCATGACCACGCCAGGTCATGTGCCGGTGATGCTGGCGGAAGTGCTGGCAACCCTCGGCCCGCAGGATGGCGCCACCTATTTGGATGCCACTTTTGGCGGCGGCGGCTATGCCCGCGCCATTCTGGAAGCCGCCCCCGGCTGCACGGTTTTCGCGATAGACCGCGACCCGGATGCGATTGCGCGCGGTGCGGCGCTGGCGCAGCGCTTCGCCGGCCGGCTACATCTGATCGAGGGCCGCTTCGGCGATATGCTTTCGCTGCTCCGTGATCGCGGCATTACCGCGCTTGATGGCGTGGTGATGGACCTTGGCGTTTCTTCCTTTCAATTGGATCAGGCGGAGCGCGGCTTTTCCTTCCGCGCCGATGGGCCGCTTGATATGCGCATGGAAAAATCCGGCCCGAGTGCGGCGGAGTTGGTGAATGGCCTGCCGGAACGCGACTTGGCCGATATCATTTTCCGCTTTGGTGAGGAACGCTTCGCCCGCCGCATTGCGCGCGCCATTGTCGCACGTCGAACGGAAGCGCCCTTCACCACCACGGCTGATCTGGCCGCTTTGGTGCGCCGCGCTGTGCCGCGTGATCCTTCGGGCATTGATGGCGCAACGCGCAGCTTCCAGGCTTTGCGTATTGCCGTGAATGATGAATTGGGTGAGGTGGAGCGCGGCATCGCGGCTGCCATGGAATTGCTCGCCCCCGGTGGACGGCTTGTGGTCGTAGCATTCCATTCCTTGGAAGATCGCATCGTCAAGCAGGCCATGGCGGCGGCTTCTGGCCGGGGTGGTGCATCACGCCATGATCCTGCCGCGCTTTTTGGCCGCACCAGGCCCGCCTTTCACTTACTGACACCGCGCGCGCTGCGCCCTGAGGAAGCGGAGGCCAGCGCCAATCCGCGCGCGCGTTCTGCGCGGCTGCGCGGCATTGAACGCTTCGCGCAGGAGCATGCCGCATGATCCGCCCGCTTACCTTTGTCAGCCTGATTATCGCGGCGGGTGCGGGGCTTCATTTGTATCAGGTGAAGCATTCCGTCTCCATGCTCGATCGCGAATTGCGCGAAGTAAATCGCCAGACGGAAGTGGTGCGCGAACGCACGCAGATCCTGCGCGCGGAATGGGCGCTGCTGAATGAACCGGACCGGCTGCGGCAAGTGGCGCAACGCCATTTGGCGCTGGAACCCATGGCGCCAGCACAATTCATCCGCGAAGCGGAATTGGAACGCCGCCTGCCTGCGGCCCGCGTCTTTGCCGGCCCGCCATCGCTTTTCGGTCCACCTGAAATGCCTGTCTCAGTACCGGAAGTGTTGATGGTACCAAGCTCGGTCGCAACAATTCCCCCAGCAACACCCCCGGCCATTGCCCGGGTGGAACCGCTGCCCCGTCAAGCACCAGTGGAACCACCACCGCGCTTGAGCGTAGCTCCGGCGCAACCACTAACACCGCGGCCTGCGCCTCCGCCCGCGCCGACCATTGCGAATTCGGTCTTACATGTTCCGCCGGCTGTCCCGGCGCCACCGGCCATGGTCGCCTCAGCACTGGGCGGCGTGAGTGGCGCTTTACCGCCGCCCGTGCCCCTGCAACGCCCGGTCCCGGTAGGAGCCCCGCAAGGGGCAACCCGTTGAGTGGGTCCCGCATGGCATGAGCGAGGCCTCCCCCCCTAATCCGCGGCAGCCTTCGCCCGATGCTGCGCCCGGCAATCGGTTGCGAGAGGCAGCGGCAACCGAAAGCCCAAGCCGCGCCTTGGTGCGCGTTTCGCAGCCTGATCTGCTGCGCCATGCCCAAGTGGAAAAATCACGCGGCAGGCTGTTATTGGCGGCTTTCGGTTTCGCGGTGCTCTTTGGCGCGGTGGCGGTAAAGCTCTCTCTGGCCACAGTGTTTGACCCGGCCGAGCCCAAACGCGCTGCCATGCTGTCGCGCCCACCGGCGCCGCCGGCGGAAACGCCGGTCTCGCGCGCCGCGGTGACCGATCGCAATGGCGAAGTGCTGGCGGTTTCCCTGCCGTTGACCGCGCTTTACGCCAATCCGCGCCAGATTGATGACGCCGCCGAAGCGGCCGACAAGCTGCGCCGCGTGCTGCCGCAGCTTGATCGGGAAAGGCTGATTGCGCGGCTCAGCGGGGAACGCCAATTCGCCTACATCGCCCGCGCGCTGACACCGCGCGAAATGCAGGCGGTGAATAATCTAGGCGTGCCGGGTTTGTATTTTGAGGATGCGGAGCGTCGTTTCTTCCCGCAGGGCCGTACTGCCGCGCATATCATCGGCGGCGTTGATGTGGACGGCAATGGTATAGCGGGCGTCGAGAAATATTTCGACGAAAGGCTGCGCGCGTTGCGCCGCAACGCGCTGCGGCTTTCACTTGATATCCGCGTGCAATTGGCTTTGCGCGATGCCGTGCAGCACGCCATTACCGATTTCAACGGCATCGGCGGCGCTGGTGTGGTGATGGATGTGCATACGGGCGAGGTTCTCGCCATGGTGAGCCTGCCGGATTATGACGCCAATGATGTTGGTGCCGCCACCACCGATGAACGCTTCAACCGCGTGACGGTGGGGGTTTACGAACCGGGGTCCACCTTCAAGCTGCTGACCGCCGCCATGGCGCTTGATTTGGGCACGGTACAGACCTGGAGCGGTTATGACGCATCGCGGCCCATCCGCGTCGGCCGACATGAAATCAATGATTATCGCGGCAAGAATCGCTGGCTCGCCTTGCCGGAGATCATCGCCTATTCGTCCAATCTGGCTTCCGCGCATATGGCCGCGGCGGTAGGCCCGGCGCGGCATCGTGAATTCATGCAGCGCATGGGCATGACATCGCGCCTCGGGATCGAAATTCCGGAAACCGCGATGCCGCTCGTGCCTGGGCAGAAGACCTGGCGCGAATTGAACACCATGACCATCGGCTTCGGCCATGGCATTTCCGTGACGCCATTGCACGTAGCCATGGCGGGTGCGACCCTGGTGAATGGCGGCATTCTGCGCCAACCCACCATTCTGGCGCAGCCAGCGGGTGCGGAACGAGAAGGGGTGCGCGTGATAGATCCGCGCACTTCGGAAAATCTGCGTCGGCTGATGCGGCTTGTGGTCACGGATGGCTCGGGCAAGGGCGCAGAGGTGCCGGGCTATTATGTTGGCGGCAAGACCGGCACGGCGCAGAAAACCGGGCCGCGCGGCGGCTATCTGGAAAACAAGCGCATTGCTGCCTTCATTGGCGCCTTCCCGATGTATGCGCCGCGCTATTCGATTTATGTGATGGTAGATGAACCCAAGCCCAATGCGCGCAGCCATGGCTTTGCGACTGCGGGTTGGGTGGCGGCGCCGGCGGCGAATATGGTGATTTCACGCATCGCGCCCATTCTTGGCATGCTGCCGGAACCCTCAACGCCCGAGATTCAACGCGCCATCGCCATGCCCATGAATGGGCGTGGCGTGCCCGGCGCAGCACCGCCCCCGCCCGCGACGCCAACTGCCAATCGTCCGCCCGCACGACAGGCCACCGAAACACCGCCGCGCGTCGCTGTCACTCAGCGCGAGGCGAGCCTTGCGCCTCGGTGATCTCATGCGCGGATGGGTTGGCGGGAAAGAAGCTGCCTCTCTCGACATAAGCGGCATCACCGCCGATAGCCGGGCGGTGCGGCCCGGCATGGTATTCGCGGCTTTGCCAGGTGCGCGCAGCGATGGTCGCGCCTTTATCGCCGATGCGGTGGCGCGCGGTGCGGCCGCCATCCTGGCCCCGGAGGGCACGGCCTGGCCCACCGATGCACCGGCGCGCCCGCTTCTCACCAGCCCCGATCCACGCCGCGCCTTGGCGCTGATGGCCGCCGCCTTTTATGGCGCGCAGCCGGCATGTATGGTGGCCATCACTGGCACGAATGGCAAGACCAGCAGCGTGGATTTCTTGCGCCAGATTTGGCGGGACGCTGGCCGCAAGGCTGCATCACTCGGCACGCTAGGGCTGATTGCGGAAGGGCTGCCGCCGGGGCCATCGCTCACCACACCGGATCCGGTGGCGCTGCATGCAAGCCTGGCGCAGCTTGCGCGCGATGATGTGGCCGCAGTGGCGATGGAGGCTTCCTCGCACGGGATTGATCAGCGCCGGCTGGATGGCGTCCGGCTGACGGCGGCGGGGTTTACCAACCTCACGCGGGATCATCTCGATTATCACGGCACCATGGCGGCCTATCGTGCGGCCAAGCTGCGGTTGTTTGATACGCTTTTGCCAGCGGGCGCACCCGCCATCGCCATGGCAGATATGGCAGCCGAAACGCTTACGGCGCTGCGCGATATCACGGCGCAGCGCAGGCTTGATCTGCGACTGGTTGGCGTGGGTGGCGATGCGCTGGCCTTGGAAGCAGCGCGGCCCTTGCCGGAAGGGCAGGAAATCACGCTGCGCCTTGCGGGCGCGCGCCATGATGTGTTGCTGCCTCTGCCAGGGCGCTTTCAGGCTGACAATGCCTTGCTGGCGGCGATGCTGGCGATCACGACAGGCGTTGCCGAACAAGCCGCCATGGCCGCGCTGGCGCGATTGCATGGTGTGCGCGGGCGCATGGAACGCGCGGCGATCCTGCCCAATGGCGCGGCGATTTATGTGGATTACGCCCATACGCCTGATGCGCTGACACGCCTTCTGGCGGCGCTCCGCCCGCATGTCGCGGGGCGCTTGCACCTGCTGTTCGGTGCGGGCGGGGATCGCGATCCCGGCAAGCGCCCGCTGATGGGGCGCGCGGCGGCGGAAGCGGCGGACCGCGTTTGGATCACGGATGACAATCCGCGCAGTGAAAACCCCGCCACCATTCGCGCTGCAGTCCTGGCGGGCTGCCCTGGGGCGATTGATGCCGGCGCGCGTGAGGAAGCCATCGCCACGGCGATGGGCGCGCTCGGCCCCGGTGATGTGCTGGCAGTGGCCGGCAAGGGTCATGAAACCGGCCAGGAAATCGCCGGCATCATCCACCCCTTCGATGATGTCGCCGTGGTGCGCAAGCTGGCGGGCTTGGTGCCATGACGGCGCTTTGGACCAGCGCGGAACTGCGCGCGGCAACCAATGGCGCGCTAGCGGCTGATGGCACCATCAGCGGCGTTTCGATTGATAGCCGCAGCGTGACGCCAGGCGATCTTTTCATCGCGCTGCGCGACCAGCGCGATGGGCATGACTTTGTCGCGGATGCGCTGGCGCGCGGTGCGCTGCTTGCCATGGTGGACCACACACCACCAGGGGCTGTGGATACAGCAAAGCTGCTGCGCGTGGCCAATACGCTCGCGGGCCTGACCGCGCTTGGCGCGGCGGGGCGCGCGCGTGCTTTGGCGCGCGTGGTGGGTGTCACGGGCAGTGTCGGCAAGACCACCACCAAGGAAATGCTGCGCGTGGCATTCAGCGCTTTTGGCGCGACCCATGCTTCCGCCGCATCACACAATAATCATTGGGGCGTGCCGCTGACACTCGCGCGGCTGCCGCGTGACGCGGCTTTTGCCGTGATTGAGATGGGCATGAATAATCGCGGCGAAATCGCGCCATTGTCGCGGCTTTCCCGGCCGGATATCGGCATCATCACCTCGATCGGCACGGCGCATATCGGCCAGCTTGGCAGCCAGGCGGCGATTGCCGCGGAAAAGGGCGACATCATTTCGGGCATTGCGCCAGGCGGCACCGCGATACTGCCCGCCGATAGCGCCTTTCTGCCGGAATTGATGGCGCGCGCGCGTGGCGCGGGGCTGCATGTGATGACCCATGGGGAAGCCGAAGGCGCCGATGCCCGGCTGGTCGCGTATCAGGCTTCTGCAACAGGTGGTGTGGCGGAAATTACGCTTGATGGCCAATGCCTGACCCTGCACCTGGCCGCGCCTGGCCGCCATGTGGCGCAGAATGCCTGCGCCGTGCTTGCGGCGGTGAAGGCGCTTGGCCTGGCGCCCGATATCGCGGCACATGCGCTGCGTGATTTCACGGCCGGCGCCGGCCGAGGTGCCATGCACCGCATCCGCGTGGCGGGTGGGGATGCTTTGCTGATTGATGATTCCTACAATGCCTCGGTCGCCTCCGTATGCGCCGGGCTTGCGGTGCTGGCCGCGCAACCGGCCAAGCGCCGCATTTTTGTCTTTGGCGATATGCTGGAATTGGGCACGGAAGGCCCGGCGCAACATGCAGCCTTGGCCGAGGATGCGCGGAAGATTTGTGATCTTGTTTTCTGCTGCGGCCCGCTTTCGAGGCATTTGTTCCAAGCCCTGCCAGCCGCACAACGCGGCGGGCATTTTCCCGATTCCTCAGCCCTTGCGGCCGCTTTGCCAGCCGCGCTCAAGCCCGGGGATGCGGTGCTGGTGAAGGGCTCGCTTGGTTCGCGCATGAGCGTGATCATCAAAGAATTGACGGCAGGAGAGCAAGTTTCGTGATCTACAACCTATTCCTGCCCTTTGCTGATGAATATGCGCTGGCCAATCTGGCGCGCTATCATACCTTTCGTGCTGGTGCGGCCTGCCTGACCGCATTACTGATCAGCCTGGTTTTCGGTTCGGCCATTATTCGCTGGCTGCGTGGCTTTCAGCGCGGCGGCCAGCCGATCCGTGAAGATGGCCCGGCGCGGCACATTATCGAGAAAAAAGGCACACCCACCATGGGTGGCGTATTGATCCTGCTGGGAATGGTGGGGTCCACCCTGCTTTGGGCTGATTTGCGCAATGGTTTTGTCTGGGCCGTGCTGTTCATCACATGCGGCTATGGCGCGCTTGGCTTTGCCGATGATTGGCTGAAAGTGACCAAGCGCAATACCAAGGGCGTATCCAGCCGCATGAAGCTTCTGGTGCAGGCGGGCTTGGGGCTTATCGCGGCCATTTGGATTACCTGGCTGATGCCGGGCGCGCTTTCCGACAAGCTCGCCTTCCCGATCTTCAAGGAATTGTTGCTGCCGCTTGGTATTTTCTTCCCGCTGCTGGCGGCGCTGGTGATGATGGGTGCGTCCAATGCGGTCAATTTGACCGATGGGCTTGATGGGCTGGCTATTGTGCCGGTGATGATTGCGGCCACGGTCTTTGCGCTGATTGCCTATCTGGTCGGCAACCGCATTTTCGCCGATTACCTGCAATTGCACTATGTTCCCGGCACGGGTGAGCTTGCGGTGTTTTGCGCTGCCCTGGTTGGCGCCGCACTCGGCTTCCTGTGGTTCAATGCCCCACCAGCCGCAGTGTTTATGGGCGATACTGGCTCACTTTCCCTGGGTGGCGCGCTGGGCGGGCTCGCGGTTGCGACCAAGCATGAAATTGTGCTGGCAATTGTCGGCGGGCTTTTTGTGGTGGAGACAATCTCCGTCATCATCCAGGTCTTCTGGTTCAAGCGCACCGGCCGACGCGTGTTCCTGATGGCGCCGCTGCACCATCATTTCGAGAAAAAAGGCTGGGCCGAGGCCACCATCGTGATCCGCTTCTGGATCATTGCCATGATCCTGGCCTTGGTTGGGCTTTCGACGCTGAAAATCAGATGACAGCGCCAAGCCCCCCCTTCACCCCCTTTCCTGGCGCGCGCATTGCCGTGGTTGGGCTGGGCCGCGCCGGGTTGCCGGCCGCGCGGCGCCTTGCTTCCTGGGGCGCCGAGGTCACGGTCTGGGATGACAAGCCCGATGCCCGCGCGGCTGCGGAAGCCGCGGGGCTGACGCTGCAAGACCCTGCCACCGGCCCCTTCCGCGCCGATGCGCTGCTGCTTTCCCCGGGCATTCCGCATCATTTGCCGGAACCTCATCCGGCGGCACGTGCGGCGGCGGCGGCCCGCGCGCCCATCCTTTGTGATGTGGAGTTTCTGTATCGCGCTGTCCTGGCCAGCCATTCCAAGGCGCGCTTCATCGGCGTGACCGGCACCAATGGCAAATCCACCACAACCGCGCTGATCCACCACATTTTGCGGGGCGCTGGCATGACCTGTGAGGTGGGCGGGAATCTGGGCCCCGCGGCGCTTGATCTCAACATCTTGGGGTCTGAGGGGGTCTATACCCTCGAAATGTCGTCTTACATGTTGGAGCGAATCGCAACTCTGCGCTTCAACGTAGCTGTCATGCTGAACCTCAGCCCCGATCACCTGGACCGCCATGGGAACATGGCCGGCTATGCCGCTGCGAAGGCTCGAATCTTCGCGCGTCAGACGGCTGATGATGTGGCGGTACTGGGGCAGGATGATGCCATGACCCTGCAAATGGGCGCTGGTTTGGCTGCGCGGCTGGTGCCGATTTCGGGCGCCACACCCCAGCCGGGTGGGGTTTGGGCCGAGGGCCGGATGCTGCGCGATGATAGCGGGCCGATCCTGGATCTGGCTGCGGCAGCGGCGCTGCCCGGGGTGCATAATGCGCAAAACGCGGCAGCGGCCGCGGCGGCCTGCATGGCGCTTGGCGTTGCGCGGGCGGATATTGCGCGCGGGATCGCAAGCTACCCTGGTTTGGCGCATCGGCAGGAAATCGTCGCCGAAGCCAATGGTGTTGTCTTCGTCAATGACAGCAAGGCAACCAATGCGGATAGCACCGCACGCGCACTCGCTTCCTATGACCGCGTGGTGTGGATTGCGGGCGGGATCGCGAAGGAAGGGGGCATTGCGCCACTGGCGCCCTTCTTTCCGCGCATCGCCAAGGCGTTTCTGATCGGGCGCGATGCGCCTGCCATGGCGGCAAGCTTGCGCGCAGCGGGTGTGGCGCATGAAATTATCGCCACACTGGAAGCGGCGGTGCCGGCGGCAGCGCAAGCGGCCTTCGCCGGCGCGGCGCCCGTGGTGCTGCTTTCACCAGCGGCGGCTTCCTTCGATCAATTCTCTGGCTTTGATGCGCGTGGTGATCGCTTCCGCGAACTGGCGCAGGCGCTGATCGCTGAACAATGCAGGAGAGCAAGCTGATGGCGCTCTCCCGCACGGATACCTCCATTCTTGGGCGCTGGTGGTGGACGGTTGACCGCTGGACGCTCGCGGCCCTGATGCTGCTGATCGCCTTTGGCTATGTGATGATGCTGGCAGCGTCACCAGCCGTAGCTGAACGCATCGGCGCTTCATCACGCCACATGTTTTTCCTGAAACAGGTCTTTTATCTTGGCCTTGCGGCGGTGGTGATGGTTGGGGTTTCGCTGCTCTCGCCCCGCGGTGTCAGGCGCTTTGCCTTGCTTGGTTGCGCGGGGGCGCTGGTTCTCACGGCGGCGACGCTGGTGGTGGGCGTTGAAATCAAAGGCGCGCGGCGCTGGCTGCCGATCCCCGGGCTTTCCTTGCAGCCATCGGAATTCCTCAAGCCCTTCTTCGCTGTTGTCGCCGCCTGGCTGATTGCGGAAGGCATGGCACCCGGTTCGCGCTTCTGGGGCCGCACGATTGCGGTTGGCATGTTCGTCGTGATCGCGGTGATCATGAAAAGCCAGCCTGATATCGGCATGCTGCTGGTGATGACCGCCGTGCTGTTTGCGCAATTCGTGGTGGCGGGGCTGAATTTCTTCTTCGTCGGTGGGCTCGCGGGCCTTGGCATGGGCGTTGGCTTCCTTGCCTATCTGCTGTTCCCCCATGTGCAATCGCGCGTGCATCGCTTCTTGGATCCAAGTTCAGGCGATTCCTATCAAGTGAGTGTCGCCATGGAAGCCTTTGCTAATGGCGGGCTTTTAGGGCGTGGGCCGGGCGAAGGGCGCGTGAAGAATGTGCTGCCCGATGCGCATGCCGATTTTGTCTTCGCCGTGGCCGGTGAGGAATTCGGCATGGTGATGTGCCTGGTGATCCTGGCGGTATTCGCCTTTGTGGTGCTGCGCGGGCTGATGCGCCTGCTGGCGGAAACTGATTTCTTCGTGATGCTGGCGGCGACTGGTCTGCTCACTCAATTCGGCTTGCAGGCTTTCGTGAATATGGCGTCCACGCTGCATTTGATCCCGACCAAGGGCATGACGCTGCCTTTCGTTTCCTATGGCGGGTCTTCCGTTCTTGCCATTGCGTTGGGCATGGGGATGTTGCTGGCGCTGACACGCAAACGCATTGGTGAACGTGCCGCTGGAACCGGCTTGCCAAGTGGTGCGCTGGCCACAGGTGGCGCGCGGTGAGGGGCCCCATGGCACAGCCCATCATCATCGCCGCGGGCGGCACGGGCGGGCATCTTTTCCCTGCCGAGGCGCTGGCGGCAGAGCTGATCCGCCGCGGCGAACGCGTGGCGCTAATGACCGATGCGCGATCGGCTGCCTATGACAGCCCGGTTTTTGCGAATGCAGAGCGTTTCGTGCTGCAAGGTTCCGGGCTTTCCGGGCGTGGTATAGGTCAGGCATTACGCGGGGCATCGGCGCTGTTCATGGGAACGCTTGAAGCGCGCCGGCATATCCGTGATTTGTCGCCGAGTGCGATTGTCGGTTTTGGCGGCTATCCTTCCTTTCCGCCTTTGGCTGCGGCGCGGTTGATGCGCGCTTCGCGCCGACCAGCGCTGATTTTGCATGAACAGAACGCGGTGCTGGGGCGCGCCAATCGGCTGTTGGCGCGCGGCGCTGATTTGCTGGCGCTGTCCTATGCCGATACCGCCATGGTGCCGGAAGGCGCGCGTAGCGCCGTGGTGGGCAATCCGGTGCGCCCGGCACTCGCCGCCTTGGCGGGGCAGCCCTATCCGCTGCCGGCGGAAGGCACGGTGCTGCGCGTGCTTGTGCTGGGTGGATCACTCGGCGCGCGGATTTTTGCTGATGTGGTGCCGGCCGCCATCAGCGCCCTGCCTGAGGGACTGCGCGCGCGCCTGCTGGTAACGCAACAATGCCGGGCCGAGGATTTGGCGCGCACACGCAGCGCTTATGAAGCCGCCGGCGTGCCTGCCGATTTGGCGCCTTTCTTTCCTGATGTGGCTGGGCGACTTGCCACGGCGCATCTCGTGATCGGTCGTGCCGGCGCTTCTACGGTGGCAGAGATTGCCTGCGCCGGGCGGCCTTCCATTCTGGTGCCGCTGCCATCGGCGATTGATGACCATCAAACCGCGAATGCGCGCGCCTTGGCGGCCGCGGATGCGGCGAAGGTTTTCACGCAAGCGGCCTTCACGCCGCAAGCGCTGGCTGATGCGCTGGCGTCTTTCCTGAATTTCCCGGCACGCATGGCCTCCGCTGCCGCAGCTGCGGCTGCTTTGGCGCGCCCCCATGCGGCGCGAGAGCTCGCGGATCGTGTCATGGCGCTGGCGCGGCGCGATCTGGTGGAGGCTGCCTGATGCGCGCACTGCCCATCAATATCGGCGCTATCCACTTTGTTGGCATCGGCGGCATTGGCATGTCCGGCATTGCCGAAGTGCTGCACACGCTTGGCTACCAGGTGCAGGGCAGTGACATTGCCGAAGGTGCGAATGTTGCGCGACTGCGCGCCGCCGGTATTCCGGTGATGATCGGCCATGACGCCGCCAATCTGGGTAATGCGCAGGTGCTGGTGGTATCCACCGCCGTGAAGCGCGACAATCCGGAAGTCGCCGCCGCGCGGCAACGCTTGATCCCGATTGTGCGCCGCGCTGAGATGTTGGCTGAGCTCATGCGCCTCAAATGGTCCATCGCCATTGGTGGCACGCATGGCAAGACCACCACGACAAGCCTGGTCGCTGCCGTGCTGGAAGCGGCGCGGCTTGATCCTACGGTGATCAATGGCGGCATCATCAATGCCTATGGCACCAATACGCGCATGGGCAGCGGCGAATGGATGGTGGTGGAAGCTGATGAAAGCGATGGGTCCTTCCTGAAACTTCCCGCCGTTGTTGCCGTGGTTACGAATATGGACCCCGAACATTTGGACCATTGGGGCACGGAAGAAGCGATGAAGGAAGGCTATGCCCAATTCGTCGGCAATATTCCCTTTTATGGCTTTGCTGTGCTTTGCATTGATCATCCCGAAGTACAGGCAATGATCCCGCGCCTTTCGGATCGGCGCATCGTGACCTATGGCTTTTCCCCGCAGGCCGATGTGCGCGCGGATCGTGTGATCACGGACCGTATGGGCGCCACATTTGAAGTGACGGTGACGGATCGGCTGAGCGGGCGTGTGCGCAACATGAAGCCCTTCCGCCTGCCCATGCTGGGCCAGCATAATGTGCAGAATGCGCTGGCTGCTGTTGCCATTGCGGCTGAGATGGGCGTGGATGAGGTAACCATCCGCACCGCGCTGGCCGGCTTCAAGGGCGTGAAGCGGCGCTTCACGCGCACCGGTGAAGCGGGCGGCATTACGGTGATTGATGATTACGGCCACCATCCGGTGGAAATCGCCGCGGTATTGAAAGCCGCGCGGCAGGCCGGCGCGCGGGATGTCATTGCCGTAGTGCAGCCGCATCGCTATTCGCGGCTTGCGTCCCTGTTCGAAGAATTTTGCGCCTGCATGAATGATGCAGGCACGGTGATTGTGGCCGATGTCTATGCCGCTGGCGAAGCGCCGATGGAAGGTGTGGACAAGGATGCGCTGGTGGAAGGCTTGCGCGCGCGCGGGCATCGTTCTGTGGTGCCGCTGCCCGGCCCAGATAGCCTGGCCGAGATGATCCATGCCATCGCGCGGCCTGGCGATTATGTTGTCTGCCTTGGTGCCGGCAGTATCACCAATTGGGCGCATGCGCTGCCAGCGCAATTGACGGAATTGCAGGCGCGCGCGCGTGGACGCCTGGCGGGGGCGATGAAATGATGCCTCAGCCCATCAGCCAAGCCGTGCTGCCCCCTTTGCGTGGTCGCGTAGAACGCGATGCGCCGCTCGGGCCGGCGAGCTGGTTTCGTGTGGGCGGGCCGGCGGATGTGCTGGTACGACCGGCCGATTTGGATGATCTGCTGTTGTTGCTGCGCGATATGCCTGCCGATATGCCGCTGACGGTGCTGGGTGCCGCTTCCAATCTGATCATTCGTGATGGCGGCATTGCTGGCGTGGTGCTGCGGCTCGCGCGCGGCTTTGGTGATATTGTGGTGGAAGCCGATGGCATCATCGCTGGTGCCGCCGCTTTGGATGTGACGGTGGCGGAAACTGCTGCCGCTGCCGGGCTTGGTGGGCTTGAGTTTCTGGTCGGCATTCCAGGCAGTATCGGTGGCGCGGTTGCGATGAATGCCGGTGCTTACGGCGTTGAGATCAGGGATGTTCTGGATTGGGCGGAAATCGCCAGCCCGGAAGGATTGCTGCGGCTTGATGCAGCTGCACTGCACTTCGCCTATCGCCATGCGCAATTGCCGCCGCGCGGCGTTGTGGCGCGCGCTAGGCTGCGGGCGACACCGGGTGACAAGACAGCGATTGCCGCGCGACTTGCTGAAATCCGTGCCGCGCGCGAGGCAACGCAGCCCGTCCGCGCACGCACTGGCGGTTCCACCTTCAAAAATCCGCCCGGCGACCGTAAGGCTTGGGAATTGATTGACGCCGCTGGCTGCCGCGGCCTGATGCGCGGGGCGGCGCAGGTCAGCGAAAAGCACTGCAATTTCCTGCTCAATCTGGGTGGCGCTTCTGCCGCTGATATCGAAGCGCTGGGTGAGGAAGTGCGTGCGCGCGTGCTGGCGCATTCCGGCATTGCGCTGGAATGGGAAATCCGCCGCATTGGGAGGGCGCTGCCATGAAGAAACGGGTTGCCGTGCTTTATGGTGGGCGTTCCGCGGAACGCGAAGTGTCGCTTTCTTCCGGCCGACAGGTGATTGCTGCCTTGCAGGAAGCCGCTTTCGCTGTGACGCCGATTGATGTTGGCGATGATCTGGCTGCGGTGATTCATGCGCTCAGCGATCCGCGCCCTGATGTTGTCTTCAACGCGCTGCATGGGCGCTTTGGTGAAGATGGCTGCATCCAGGGAATGCTGGATTGGCTTGGTCTGCCCTACACGCATTCAGGCTTGCGTGCCTCGGCGCTTGCCATGGACAAGGCTGCGGCCAAGGCTGTGTTTCGCGCTGCTGGGCTGCCGGTTGCGGATGATCGTGTGGTGACGCGTGCTGAATTGGAAGCGGCGGACCCGCTGCCGCGCCCCTTTGTGGTGAAGCCGGTGAATGAAGGATCATCTGTTGGCGTCACCATTTTGCAGGAAGGTGACAATCGCCGCGCCGCCATCGCGCGCGGTTGGACGCATGGCGATGCCATCATGGTGGAAAGTTTCATCCCCGGCCGCGAATTGACCGTGGGTGTGATGGGGGATCGTGCGCTGGCGGTGACGGATATTCTGGCCGATGCCGGACAATTCTATGATTATGAGAGCAAATACGCCGCTGGCGGATCGCGCCATATCCTGCCCGCGCGTATGGCACCAGAAAGCTATGCCGAGGCTTTGGATATCGCGTTGCGGGCGCATCACGCGCTTGGTTGCCGCGGCGCGTCACGCACTGATCTGCGCTATGATGACACGCAGGGTGAACCTGGCCGGCTGGTATTGCTTGAAGTGAATACGCAGCCGGGCCTGACGCCAACATCGCTGCTGCCGGAACAGGCGGCGCATTGCGGCATGTCCTTCCCCGCGCTTTGCGCTTGGATGGTGGAGCAAGCCCGCCATGGCGCGTGAACGCTTGGTCACCACCTCAACCCGCAAGAAGAAGGAACAGGGCCGGCCTTCCGCACTGCGCATCGCGCTGCGTCGTTCGCGTCGTTTTGCGCGGCCTGCGCTTTATGGTGTGCTGATTCTTTGCGGCTTTGGCGCAATTGCCTATGGCATTGCAATGGTGGACCCGGCGGGTCAGGCGCGGCGCATGCTCGATCAGGTCGCGATGATCGGGCCGGATCGCAGCATGACGGTGCAGGCAGTGATTGTGGATGGTCGGCAGAATACGCCGCTGCCATTGATTCGCGAAGCGCTTGGTGTCTCACGCGGGGATTCCATGCTGGAATTTTCGCCGGAGGCAGCACGGCAACGCTTGGAATCCATCCCCTGGATCGCGCGTGCGCATGTTGAGCGCCATTTGCCGGCCACCATCGTATTGCGGCTGGAAGAACGTCGCCCCTTTGCCATTTGGCAAAATCAAGGCCGCTTTGTGATTGTGGACCGTGAAGGCAAAACGGTTGCCACTGATGGGCTCGATCAATTCGGCCCGCTGCCGCTGATTGTTGGGCCCGGTGCGGATCGCGCCGCCGCTGCGCTTTACGATCTTTTAGCGGCTGAAGCGGCGGTTGCGGAACGCGTGCAAGCCATGGTGCGCATAGGTGAAAGGCGCTGGAATCTGCGCCTGCATAGCGGCACGGATGTGCTGCTGCCTGAAGCGGCTGAAGCGGCTGCCATCAAGCGCCTTGCGGAATTGCAGCAGGAAGCGAAGCTTTTAGATCGCCCGCTGGCGGCGATTGATCTGCGCCTGCCTGATCGGCTGGTGGTGCGCACCAATCGTGAAACACCGGAAACTCAGCCGGCGCGCCCGGTCGCGCGGAGGGAACGCGGATGAACCAACTCACCCGCCTACCCGGCGCCTTCGAACCCGCCGCCGCACCGCCACGGCGCCGCCGTCAGGCGCGTAGTGGCGTTTTCGGTGTGCTGGATATCGGCTCCACTAAAGTGGTCTGCCTGATTGCGCGCATCGAAAGCGATGGCAGCCCCCGGGTATTGGGCTTTGGCTGGCAGCGGGGACGCGGCGTGAAGGGCGGTTCCATTGTGGATCTGGAAGAAGCCGAACGCGCCATTCGCGCCGCGGTTGGTCAGGCCGAGGAAATGGCCGACACAAGGCTTTCAGGTGCCATCGTCAATCTTTCCTGCGGGCAGCCAGATAGCCGGCCTTTGCACCTGCAATGGGAAATCGCCGGCCGCGCCGTGAATGAGGTTGATCTGCGTGCCATTCTGCATGATGGGCGCCGACGCACCGCGGAAGAAGGTCGCGAAACGGTTCACGCCATTCCGCTTGGCTTCACCGTGGATGCGACACCGGGTGTTGATGATCCGCGCGGCATGATCTGCGATGTGCTCGGTGCGCGGCTGCATATGGTTTCGGCGGCCGAAGCGTCGCTCCGTAATCTTGGTGCCTGCCTGATGCGCTGCGATCTGGAAGTGGAGGAATTGGTCTCCGCACCCTTTGCCGCTGGTCTTGCAACGCTGGTGGAAGATGAAAAGCAACTTGGCGCCACGGTAATTGATATGGGCGGCGGCACCACAAGCCTTGCGGTCTTCAGCGAAGGCCATCTGGTGCATACCGCGCAAATCCCGGTGGGTGGTGGCCAGGTGACGAATGATCTGGCCACTATCCTGTCCACGCCTGTTGCGCATGCGGAACGGATGAAAACGCTGCACGGTGCCGTGCATGGCGGCGCGGATGATGAACGCGAATACCTGCCCGTGCCGCTTTTGGGCGAAGACGAACATCACATCGCGCGGATTCCGCGCGCCATGGTGGTTGGCATCATCAAGCCGCGACTTGAAGAAACCTTCGAACTTCTCAAGGATAAACTCGATCAAAGCGGCCTTGGCAAGGAAGGTGGCGCGCGCGTGGTGCTGACCGGCGGCGCATCCCAGCTTGTTGGCGTGCGGGAAATGGCTGCGCGCATTCTGGACCGCCAGGTGCGGTTAGGTCGTCCGCAACCCTTGCGCGGTTTGGCCGAAGCCGCATCCGGCCCCGCTTTTGCGGGCGCTGTCGGGCTTTTGCTGTGGGGTGCTGGCGAAGGCCGCCCCGTTCTCGATATCGCGCCCGGCCCGGTGAAGACCGGTGGCGCGTTTCGTCGCCTGATCCATTGGCTGAAGGACCGCGTGTGATGCCCTGCCCTTCCGCTGCCCATCATAACCCGAACCGCCCATCACCGCATGAGGAGGAAATGCCATGACCCTGAACCTGACGATTCCGCAAAATCAACACACGGATTTCACGCCACGAATCACGGTGGTTGGTGTTGGTGGTGGTGGCACCAATGCCGTCAACAACATGATTTCCATGGGGTTGGATGGCGTGGAATTCCTGGTGGCGAATACGGATGCGCAATCGCTGATCCATTCCCGCGCTGATCGCCGCGTGCAACTTGGCCCGCACCTGACGCAAGGCCTTGGCGCCGGTGCAAAGCCAGAAATCGGCCGCGCCGCCGCCGAAGAAGCGACTGAAGAATTGGCCCGCCATATCGAAGGCATGCACATGATCTTCATCACCGCCGGCATGGGCGGTGGCACCGGCACCGGGGCGGCACCGGTGATTGCGCGCATGGCACAAGAACGTGGCATCCTGACGGTTGGCGTGGTGACCAAGCCCTTTGATTTCGAAGGCCCGAAGCGGCGCAAATCCGCCGATCAGGGGATCGAGGAATTGCAGCAATTCGTGGATACGCTGATCATCATCCCCAATCAGAACCTGTTCCGCCTGGCCAATGAACGCACGACATTCCAGGAAGCCTTCAAAATGGCCGATAACGTCCTTTACATGGGCGTGCGCGGTGTGACGGACCTGATGATCAATCCTGGAATCGTCAATCTGGATTTTGCCGATATCCGCACCATCATGGCCGAAATGGGCAAGGCCATGATGGGCACTGGCGAAGCCGATGGCGAAGACCGCGCCCGCCGCGCCGCCGAATCCGCTATCAGCAATCCTTTGCTGGAAGATATCTCCATGCGCGGCGCCAAGGGCGTGCTGATCAACATCACCGGCGGCTATGATATGACGCTGTTTGAAGTGGATGGCGCCGTGAATCGCATCCGTGAGGAGGTGGAAGAAGACGCCAATATTATCTTTGGCACCTCGGTTGACGAATCCATGAATGGGCGCATCAGGGTTTCCGTGGTCGCGACGGGCATTGATGTGGCAAGCCAGCGCGAAGCGGAAAAGCCGAAGCTGGTTGCCGTTGGTGGCGGCGCGGCGCAACCGCTGAATGCCGTTGCCAGCCAGACTATCAGCACCGCGCCGACAGGCCCTGGGCTACCCTTCATGCGCCGTGCCGCGCAAGCGGCGCCGGCGATGCGGCCCGCCGTGGTTGACACGGCGCCGGAAGCAATGCCCGAAGTGGCGCCCGCGCCAGAACCGCCCGTGATGTTGGCGCCGCAGCCCGCCGCATTCCCGGAAGCGCCGCAGCTTCGCGTGCCTGTCGCGGAACCGGTGGAACCAGAAGCGCCGCAGGCGCAGCCGCGCTCAGCTGGATTGCGCGGCCTTTTCGGTAAGGTCACCGGTATGGGTGGCATGATGAAGCGCAATCTTCCGCCGCAGGCAGAAGCGCAAAACCTGGCACCGGAAGCGCCTCAGCCCGCTCGGATGGAGCCAACACCCTCACCACGGTTTGAAGCGGCCCGGCCGGCGCAACAGGATGAAATGAGCCTGGAAATCCCAGCTTTCCTACGGCGGCAGCGGAGCTGAAAAACCGGATGGGCGGATCATTCGCTCAAACAAGGACTGTGGCGCGGCCCATCAAAAGGGATCGCGCCGCAGGTGTCAGACTTTTTGTTGCTGAGGTGTTAGAATTTCATCACCGCCCGCAAGGCCAACATCGCCACCAGCCCAACCAAAAGCGCCGGCAGCAGATTGCGCCCGAAGGCAAGGCACACCGCAACCCCGACGCCAAGCCCGAAGAGCCGCGCGGCCAAAGGCACATCGGCCAGCGCCCCGGTTGGTGCGATGATCGCCAGCATCACAAAGGCCGCAAGCGTTGCCTGCGCAATCGCCGTCGCCCAGGCAATCACGGGATGATCGCTACCAAGCCCGCCCGCCAGCCACACGCCCGCACTCCGCAGCATCAGACAAGCAAGCGCGGTCAGCGCGAGGGCGATATCAGCGGCTTCCACGCTTGCGCCCCCACAAAAAAGCGGCGGTTCCGCCGATGATCCCCGCCGCCAAAAGCCCCATGGAAGCTGGCAGGATAAAGGTCAGCCCCGCTGCCGCCGCGCCGCATAGAATGGCGCGGCGCGGCGCGGGCTTATTCACATCAGCGGCCAGCAGCAGCGCGTAATAAAGCGGATTGACGAATAGCAACGCCGCGCGCGCGTGATCATCCAACATGCCCGCCACATAAAACCCCGCGAGTGCGGCAAGCCCCGCCACCACCCAGCTTGTCAGGCCAAAACCCAAAAACCAGGAAAGCCGGACGGAAGCTGCAATTTCGGGAAAGGCGCGCATCGCCGCCGCCCAAGGGGTCACCGCAATGAAGGGAATGGCCGGTATCAGGCGCTTGCGCTCATGCACGCCAAAAAGCGGTGTGATGGCAATCGCCATCGGCAGGAAGCGCGCATTCACCGCAATGGCACCCATCACCGCAGGCGCGATGCCGCCCACAAAACCCGTGCTGGCGGCTTGCACCAAAACCAATTGCCCCGGCATGCCATAAATCGCCCAACACGCCACCAAAGCCCAACCTGGCGGCAGCCCCGCTTCCCGCACGGCAGCACCGAAGGCGAGGAAAGTGGCCGCCATGGCAACGCCCGCCGCCCCAACGGCATCGCGCGCGCCAAAAAGCGCCGCACTGCGTGATGAGGTGACGCTACCCATGCGCGCGCGGAGGCGGAACAGCGTAGGGCGAAGCAGCCTTCATGCGCTAAAGCTTCACCACCCCGGCACCGATCAAGCCCGCGAGCCGCGCCGCGATGGCGGTTTGCGCATTGGCATCCAGCCCCAGCAGGCGATGAATACCGGCGGCGAGTTCCGCTTCTGTTGTCACCGGGCGCAGCGCCAGGAGTTTTTCGGCAGCCGCAGCGATTTCGCGTGGCGAAACCGCAGCGGCGCGGCGTAAATGAGCGCCGGCCGCGCGGCGATCCCGCGGCACAATCGCGGCACCATCGGCCAAAAGAAAACCCTGTTCCTCCTTTACGCCGTGCAATTGCCGCGCAAGCGCAAGCGCCTGGCGCAACGCGTCACGCGCCGGTGTAGGCAGCGCTTCCAATCCCCATAACAACCGAACGCGTTCGGCAAGGCTTTCGGTTGTGATCGGCGATTCGACAGTGATGATTTCAGCCAGAATGCCAGCGAGTGTGGCGAAGGGCACATCGGCAATGGCGGTGCTTTTTGGCACATCTGGCGCGGCTTCGCGGTAAGGCTCAACGAGGCCGGTTTCTGGTGCGGGTGCTGCGGTTTCAACGCTTGCTGCGGCAGGTGCGGCGCCAAGCAAGGCAGCGATACGCGCGGCCTCGGCCTCTGGCCTGCCATACCAGGAAAGCGACCAGGCGCGCGCCAGTTTCCAGCCCATTGCCTCAAGCGCGCTGGCACGGCCCCTTTCACGGTCGCGTGCGGAGCGCAGCGCGGCCCAATCGCCGGCATCGGCTTCAATGCCCAGCACGTAATTGCCGGAATCGCGCGCTGCGACATCCAGAAAAAGCCCTGCCATACCCACGCGCGGCACGGCTTCCTTGCCCGCGGCTTCTATCGCCTTTCCAATGGCCGCTGCGATGGGCGCGGCCTGGGTTTTTGCTGCTGCGGTGCGCGGTGCCTCCCCGGCGGCGGCGAAGGCGAGGAAGGATTTCAGCGTCGCAACCCCGCGCCCCGAGGCGCGCGCAAGGTCAATGTCATCCGCACCGATTGAGGAAAACACAATGCAGCGCTTCTTGGCGCGCGTGATCAACACATTCAGCCGGCGTTCGCCGCCATCGGCGGAAAGTGGGCCGAAGCGCATGGCAAGCTTGCCGTCAGCGCCACGCCCATAGCCCACCGAAATCATGATCGAATCGCGTTCATCCCCCTGAACATTTTCCAGGTTTTTGACGAAGAAGGGTTCATCCGGATGCGCGCTGAAAAACGCTTCCGTATCCGCATTGTCGCGCCGCGCCGCCTCAACGGCATTCAGGATCGCATCGCGCTGGCGAATGGAAAACGCCGCAACGCCCAATGTATCGCCGGGCGTTTCGCGCGCATGGGTGATCACCGCTTCCGCAACCGCGCGGGCTTCTTCCGCATTGGTGCCGGTGCCGCCCGTGTCAAACCGCCCCTCAACGCGGCGCAGTGAAAGCCCAAGCGCGGCCGAACGCGCGCGCGGCGATGGCAGGATGAAAAGCCGATTGTCGTAAAACTCCGCATTCGATGTTGCGATCAGGCTTTCATGCCGGCTGCGATAATGCCAGCGCAGCATGGCCGATGGCAGGCCGCGCGCATTGCAAAGCCCGAGAATGCTTTCCACATCGCGCGCCGCAACAACATCGGACGCATCTTCGGCGGCTTCTTCCGCTTCTTCACCTGTCATACGCTGGAAGAAGCGCGTGGGCGGCATTTGCTTGTCGTCGCCCACCACCACCACCTGCCGGCAGCGTGCAATGGCGCCGAGTGCATCCACGGGTTCCACCTGGCTTGCTTCATCAATCACCAGCAGGTCGAAGGAAAGCCCAGGCCTCAGCCCATGCGGGGGGCTCAGGAATTGCGCCACTGAAAGCGGGCTCATCATGAAAATTGGCTTGGCCTTTTGCACGGCTTGCGACGCACGCAGCAACAATTCGCGCACCGGCAAATGGCCGCGCTTCTTTTCCATCTCACCGCGCAGCACCGCCATCCCTTGCGCGCCATCGCGCACTTCCTTCACGCGCTGCGCATGGGCATAGGCCGCTTCAGCGCGCGTCAGCGTGATGCGCGCGCGATCGGCTTCGCGGAAATCCTCAACCAGCCGATCCGCCGCCGCACCATCAAACGCCGCCAATTCCGGATGCTCTGCCATGGCAGCGCGGAGCAAGCCTTCATACAGCGCGAAGGAAAACACATCCTCCGCCGCTTCGGGCGCGACACGGCCATCGGCCAGGCGTTCCAGCAAGGGTTCAAGTCCGCTGGCCGAAGCGCCCGCGCGGCGCCAACCAAGCCAGGCATCAAGCGCTTCCGGCGCCGCCGCCCAATCGCCAAGCCGCGCGGCAAGGGCGGTGAAGGAAGGTTCATCCATGCCGAAGGCGATACGTCCATCAAACTTCGTTGCCTGCTGCATTTCCTGAAAGGCAGCCAGCGCCTTTTCCAGCGGTGCGGTGTCTGCCGGCTTGGCGCCATGCGCGAGTGCCGTCAGCGCCGCCGCGCCATAGGTCTTGCGCCATGCAAGCAAGGCGGTGAGCGGCGCGGGATCGCTCGCCTCATGCTGCCAGAGCGTGCCGAAAGCCGCGCGCCCCAAGGCATCGCCCAGGCGCAAGGCTTCGCGCGCAGCCTGTCCAGCCAGCGCGGCATCAAGCGCCGGCAGCGGGTTTTCCGCATCGCGCGCAACACGCGCCGCGAGCGCCTTGGCATCACGCCGCGCACCGGACAGAAAACCAAAAACGCCGCCCGCTTCGGCCAGCGTCGCACGCGCTTCCGTAATGCCGACCACATCCAAGGCGCCGGGTAAAAGCTGCGGATCAGCCTTGGCTTTTTGCAAATCGCCAAGTGCCTGCACCAGGGCTGCCAGCGGCGCCAGATCGCCCGCCCAGGCTTCATGCTTCAGCGCCGTTGCATCATGTGCGGGTGCCGCCGCCAAGGCAGGGTTCAAAGCGAGCGCAGCCTCCGCCTCCTTCGGCCCGGCCTCCGCCCCCAGCGTCGCACCGGCCGCAGCAAAGGCACGAATCCAGCCAGGCAACCGCCCCAGCAGCCGATCCACATCGGCCGGCCCGATTTCGGCCATCACGCCGCGCCAGGGGCTTTGCGCGCCGCCATCCGCTGCATAGCCGGCCAGCAACTTGATCGCATCGCGCCGCGCTTCAATCGCGCCCGCATCCCAATCCGTGACATTCGCGGCAAAATCCGGCGCGGCCACACCGCGTTGGCGCAAGCCAACCAGCGCGCCAATCACCTGATGCAGCGCTAGACCCGAAGCACCGACCGTTGCGCGCATTGCCGCCGCATGGCGATTGATCCGCCCGCGCAAAGACCCAAGCCGGCGCACCACCGCATCACGATCAGGCTTGGGCGGCATGGGCAGGGATAGTGTCGCGCGCAATTCATCCAGCACCGCACGCTTTGATTGCTTTTCCGAATGTAATTCCAGGCAGGCGGCACCAAGGCCGATACTCTCCAGCCGGCGCTTCACTACCTCCAGCGCGGCGAGCTTTTCGGCCACGAACAAAACACTCCGCCCATCCAGCACGGCCTGGGCGATGATATTGCTGATGGTCTGGCTTTTGCCGGTGCCGGGCGGGCCTTGAATAACAACATGCCCGCCGCGCCGGACCGCTTCCGCCGCAAGCGCCTGGCTGCCATCCACATCCATCACATGATCAAGCCGCTCCACCGGGATTTCCGCATCCACGTCGGCGTCATCGGCAAAGACAGGCGGGATGGAAAGTGCCTCACCGCCCACCAGCGCGCGCACCATGGGGTGATCGGCAAGGCCCGGATTTTCCTCAGGCCCCAGGTCACGCCACATCAGAAATTTAGCGAAGGAGAATAGCCCAATCGCCAGCGCATCCGCATCCACCCGCCAAGTGGCGCGTTCCGTCACCAGCGCCGCGACGGCTTCCGCCCAGGCGGTGGGCGTATAGGCCTCAGCGTCGAAATCCGGTAGTGCGGTCTTGAAATTCACCTTCAGCATTTCGCGGAGCGATAGATTCTCCGCAATATCGCCCACCGTCCCGCGCAGCTTGAAATTCTGCGATACGCCCTCGCGCTCCAGCGCAACAGGCAGCAGCGCAAGCGGTGCGCGCCGTTCGGTCTCGGGTGTTGCGGGATCGCGCCAGATCAGCGCGCCAAGCGCCAGGTAAAGTGTCGGCACGCCGGTTTCTTCGCGGGCCGTGCGCGCATCCTGCATGATGTCGCGCAGCCGGCGCACCAGATCAGCGGGTGGCAATTGCACGCGCAGCCTATCATCGCGCTGATAGTCTTCCCGCGCCGCATCGGCTTTGGCGGTGCCAATACCTTCCGGCTTTACCTTCGCGCTACGCGCGCGGCGCGGTTTGCCGGGGCTGGCTTCCTGAGGCACCGCTTCCGGCGCGGTGGCTGAGGCTTCAAAGCCAAAGGCGCGGCCTGCTTGCAGTGCGCCAAGCACGAAATCCGCATCCTCATCATCCAGAATAATAACACCGCGCGATGCGCCCGGCTTTGGCAGTGAAAGCAGCCGGTTGCGCGTGGAAAGATCAAGCAAGCCCCTGCGGGCTTCTTCCAGCGCAGTGCGAAGATCCGTCATGCGGCTATTTTTTCCGCAAGGCAAAGGTGATCAGCAGCACGCAGCCAACCAGCGCCAGAATGGCCAGCATGCCCTGGACAACCTCAAAATTCGGCGAGTCAGGATGGATGAAAATGGACGCAGCCGCGGCGCCCATCATCAGCAGGGTTTGCAGTATCCATTCCATCAAAGCGCCCCTCACCCCTCGGCCAGGGCGGATGCCATGGCCGTGCGGTAGTCTTGCATATCCGCCACGCCAGTCGAGGGGTGATTTTCACGGAACCGAAGGCGGGTTGGGCAGGATGCGATTTTCCAATACCTCGATACGCGACAGCGATGTCTTGAGCAGTGAAATCAGCTCCGCCACCTGCTGTTCGCGCAGCAGGTCCAGCTTTTCATGCAGCAGGCTGATTTCGGCCTCGGCGCGGATATTCACCTGGTAATCGGCAATGGACCGGATGCGGTCTATATCCGCCTGGCGGTTCTGGCTCATCATAATGATGGGCGCCGTATAGGCCGCCTGGAAGGATAGCATCAGGTTCAGCAGAATGAAGGGATAGGGGTCCCAGGCATTTCCGCCCGAGGCGATATTGGCGATCAGCCAGGCCAGCAATAGCCCCGATTGGATCAGGATAAAGCGCCAGGACCCGACCGTTTCCGCGACAAGGTCGGAAAGCCTTTCGCCGAGCGTCAGTGGCGGCGCCGGCCCTTCACCGCGCCGCCTTTCCCGGGCGCGCGACAGGGCTGTGCGCAAATGGCTATGGCGGCGCTGATGATGAGGTTCCGGATGCTCGGCCATGCAGAATTCCCCCTGCAAAGCGCGAAGTCTGCACCATTCATCCCGGCCGGAACATGATAAATATCAACTCCGCCCGTAAGTATCCTCAAAGCGCACGATATCATCTTCGCCGAGGTAGGAGCCGGATTGCACCTCAATCAGGGTCAGCGGGATCTTGCCCGGGTTTTCCATGCGATGGATGCAGCCCAGCGGCAGATAGACGCTTTCATTCTCCCGCAGCATGATGTCTTCCCCGTCACGGCGCACAATGGCAGTGCCGGAAACCACCACCCAATGCTCGGCGCGATGAAAATGCTTTTGCAGGGAAAGCTTGGCGCCGGGGCGAACCTCGATTTTCTTGACCTGGAAACGCTCACCCATGATCAGGCCTTCATAATGGCCCCAGGGGCGATAGGCGCGGCGATGTTCGGTCGCTTCCTTGGCACCACGCGCCTTCAGCCTATCCACCAGCTTTTTCACATCCTGCGCATGGTCGCGATGCATGGCCAGCACGGCATCATCTGTCACCACCACCACGGCGTCTTGCAGCCCGATCACGCCGGTCAGGATGGTTTCGCTCCGCACATAGCAATTCTTGGCATCTACCAATTCAACGGGGCCGAGCGTCGCATTGCCCGCCGCATCCTTCGGCTGAATTTCCCACAATGCCGCCCAGGAACCGATATCCGACCAGCCAATGGCAGCCGGCACCACGGCGGCTTTTTGCGTGCGTTCCATCACCGCGTAATCAATGCTGATGGATGGTGTCGCGGAGAAAGCCGCGGCTTCCAGGCGGATGAAATCCCCATCGCGCGCGGCACCGGCAACCGCAGCGCGGACACTCTTCAGCACCTCTGGCGCTTGGGTTTCAAGCTCGGCCAACATGGTCGCGGCGGTCGCGACAAACATGCCGGAATTCCATAAATGCCGCCCGGTTTTGAGAAACTCCGCCGCGCGGGCCGCATCGGGCTTTTCCACAAAGCGCGCGATGCGCTTCACGCCATCACTGCCCGGCAAGGCATCACCGGCTTCGATATAGCCATAGCCGGTTTCGGGCGCGGTGGGCTGCATGCCGAAGGTAACAATCGCCCCCGCTTTCGCTGCAGCGGCGGCCTTGGCCAGCGCGGCTTGCAGCGCCGCCACATCACCAATCGCTGCATCGGCGGCCATGAACCACAGCACCGCGCCGGGTGCGGTTTCCTCGGCAAGCAATGCCGCGGCGGCAATGGCGGGCGCGCTATTGCGGCCCACCGGTTCCAGAACGATGGCCGCACCCTTGTCGCGCAATTGTTCGGCCACCAGGAAGCGATGCGCTTCATTGCAAACAACCATGGGCGGCAGGAAGCCCGCGCCTGAGCCCCGCGCGGCGGTTTCCGCCAGCATGGTCTTGTCAGACGCCAAGGGCCAGAACTGCTTAGGGTAGCTTTCGCGCGACAGCGGCCATAGCCGCGTGCCGGTGCCGCCGGAAAGGATCACGGGCAGGATTGGGGGGGAAGAGGCGTTCATGGGCAATCATTACTCCGCATTCGGCGGCGCTTAGGGGCAAATCGGGGCAAAGCCAAGGCAGGGGCTTAGGGCGTTTCCCTGGGCGGGCTTCCGGTATAGAGCTTCTCGCCCGATTCAGCCTGAAAGTCGCCTGCCTTGGATAACCCTATTGCCCCCGCCATTCCGGAGGGCTTTGTGCCCCGCCCCGCCGGCGGGCCGTTTCTGGAACCCATTGGCCCCATCATGATCCGGCGGGATCACGGGCCGCTTGCCTTTGGGCTGCGGGTCGAAAAGCGCCATTGCAACAGCAAGGACATGGCGCATGGCGGCATGTTGGCGACTTTTGCTGACCTTGCCTTGGGCATCGGCGGCTTCACCCTGGCCGGGGTGACGGGCTTCTTCACCACCATCAGCCTGAATTCGGATTATCTGGCGCCGGCCAAGCTTGGCACTTGGCCGCAATGTGAACCGGTGCTGCTGCGCCGCACCCGCACGCTGGTTTTCGCGCAAGGCGTCTGCATGGCGGATGGCAAGCCTGTGCTGCGCGCCAGCGGGGTTTTCGCCCTGCCGCGGGAGCCCGCGGCAGGCGCGTGATCTACCCGTTCATACCACCGGGCTTTTGCCGCCATCCACATTGATGGCGGTGCCGCTGATGAAGCCGCCCTGTTCGCTGGCGAGCAGCAGCGCCATGGCGGCGAATTCCTCGGCCTTGCCGATGCGGCCAAGCGGCACGGCCTTGCCCTGTTCGGCCTTCCAATCTTCCCAGGTGATGTTGCGCTTTTCGGCGGCGTGGCGACGCACCCATTGGTCGCTTTCGATAATGCCGACCAGCATGGCATTCACCAGCACATTATGGGGCGCGAATTCATTCGCCATGGCCTTGGTGAGCGCCATGCCCGCCGCGCGAGACACTGAGGTAGGCGTGGACCCGCCCGGCGGTGCCTTGGCGCCGATATTGAGCACATTGATGATGCGGCCCCATTTGCGATCCCGCATGGCGGGCAACGCAAGCCGGGAAAGCCGGATGGCCGCAAACAGCTTCAGGTCCAGATCATCCTGCCAAAGCGCGTCTGACACCTCCAGGAAGCCGCCGCGCTGCGATGTGCCGGCATTATTGATCAGGATATCCACCTGGCCGAGGCCCTTCACCGCCGCGGCATAAGCGGCTTCGCAGCCTTCTGCCGTGCGGATATCGGCGGCAATGGCGGCGACCTTGGCGTTGGGCGCAGCGGCGCGGATTTCCGCTTCCGCCTTGGCAAGGCTTTCCGCCCCGCGCGCGACAATGGCGACATGCCCGCCCGATTCAGCGAACATCTTCGCCATGGCAAGGCCGAGGCCCTTGGACCCACCGGTAATAAGCGCCGCGCGCCCGTTCAAGGTGATATTCATGGATCGCTCCCCCACATGATGGGGGCCATCCTGCCGGAAGTGGGGCGGGACGCAAGCGGTGGGGGGATGGAGCGGGCGGGGGGAATCGAACCCCCGACATTCAGCTTGGGAAGCTGACGTTCTACCTCTGAACTACGCCCGCGCCGCGGTGGGGATATACCCGCCAGGTTAGGGGTTGGGCAAGCTCCTCGGCATTGCGGGCCGGAATGGTGTTGTCAATTACGTCGGGGCACTCACGGTCCTCGCTTGTCTGGCAGGGGCGACGATTAAGGGAAAGCCTAGTTGAGCTAAATCTGCCCTTCCTGGGCTGCAACCGGCCCGTCCCTCACGGAACAAACCGATTTGCTCAAGATTGGATTTCATCCACCCGTGATCTGGGCTAAAAATGGTTAATGCCGCAATTCTCTTATTTATGCTCGTCGGTTGTGCGGTGAGCACCGCTGCCGGGTTAAAGGGACAGCCCCCGTTCAAAATACTCTCTCTAAGCGGAGGGGGCTATCTTGGGCTGTATTCGGCTTCCGTGCTCGCGGCACTAGAAGAACGCATTGGAGAACCTATTCACTCGCGCTTCGACCTCATTGCTGGAACGTCAGTCGGTGGCATCATCGCGTTAGGCTTGGCTGCTGGGGTCAGAGCCGCAGACATACGCGATACTTTTCGTTCGAAGGGCGTAGAAATCTTTTCTGGTCGGGGGGCGCCGAAGGGCCATTTCTCTGCCTTGTGGGACATATGCCGCTCCGTCCTGCGGCCGAAATATAGCAATGCAGCACTGCGCCGAGTTATCGTCAGCTTGGTAGGTGAAGAGCGGCGCCTCGGCGATTTGGACCGCCCCGTCTTGATCCCCGCCGTGAACCTAACAAAGGGAGGGCCGCAAGTCTTTAAAACGCCGCATCACCCCCACTTTCAGCGAGACAAACTACTCAAAGTTGTTGATGTCGCGCTCGCCACCTCAGCCGCTCCAACTTTTTTTCCTATTGTGGAGATCGAGTCATCTTTATACGCGGATGGTGGATTATTCGCCAATTCGCCGGACTTAATGGCAGTGCATGAAGCCGAACATTTTTTCAAAATTCCCAGAGAAAGAATCCAGTTACTTAGTATCGGTACTACGACATCTTCCTTCTCGTTTTCTCACAGCACATCTCGCGAATTAGGCTTATTTGGGTGGGCGAAGAATCAAAGGCTTATCCAAGCGATGCTGGCATCTCAGCAGCAGATGGTACGCCACATGCTCGAGCATTCGCTGGAGGATAGATACCTTCGTATAGATACCTTCCAGTCCGCAGAGCAGCAGAAGGATTTAGTTTTGGATGTGGCGAACGAAGCGGCGCAGAAGACCTTGATCGGTTTAGCTGATGCTAGTTCCCAGGGGGCCATCAACCAGAGGCTTGTCATGGCGATGCTTTCGCATCGAGCGGATACCACTTTGTTCATTGAACCCCGTATGGACCTGAGGTGATTTGCATGGGCTTAGCGTCAAGCTTTTTCTTTAGCTCGAATGATAGCGAGAAGCAGACATTATATCGGCGCGTTACCCCGACAGAGGCGCAATTCGATGCACAAACAACACGTTGGAATGAGCTTGCCGAGTATCTGCTCTCGGACCTTAAATCAACCACCGGATATCCAACCAGAAGTTGGCTTCAGGGCAGCTATAAATTTGGGACACAAGTCCGCCCGCCTTCCAAGTTTGGAGAATTCGACATTGACCTTGGGATATACTTTGAATGGGAGGGCAACCCGGATGCGGCAGGCTATGACCCATCCGAATTGCAGGGACTAGTTCAAGACTGCCTCTAAAGATACGCAAACGGTAGAGCGGAAATCAAGAGTGTTGTGCGACCACCTAAGAAACGCTGCTGCCGTATTCACTACAAAGATAACTTTCATATCGATGTTCCCTGTTATCATCTCGATCCGACGCGTGACCATCGGAGTTTGGCCACATTAGACGGCTGGGAGAAGAGCGATCCGAAGGCACTCTATGTCTGGTTCCGCGATAGCTTCGAAGAAGCCGACCGGGCAAAAGTTAGGCGACAAATCAAATACTTAAAGGCATGGGCGGCGCTGAAATGGAAAACTGATGCGGGTCGGCCCTCTTCGGTCCTGCTAACCGTTCTTGGAGCCGAAGCTGCAAAGAGGGTTCCTCTTTCTCAGCCAGATGATGATTTACTAATTTCAATATTGAACGATATCCACCGCCGTATGGTTGCCAATCCAGTTATTTCGAATCCTACGAACAAGACCGAGAACCTAAACCGACTTGAACACGCGCAAAATCTAGAGTTCGTGGATCGGCTTTCCAAGTTTAAGGACGTCGCGGACCGGGCTCGTGAGGCTGCGGAAGAGAGCACGGCAGCAGTCGTTTGGGCCGAGGCGTTCGAACATTTTTTTCCGATGCCTGAGCTCGGAGAAAGCTCAATTTCCCTGCAAGCAATGAATAAGTCGGGCGCACTGGTCCCGATTACACTACCGGATATCCACGTCACCGCGGTCAACAAGGAAAATCCGCACCTTCGGTATGCGGGCACTAATTGCATTGGCCCCATCCCGAGAAACTGCACCCTTACCTTCACTATACCGGAAGCCTGGCGGCTTCCTCATGGCGCCACCGTGGAGTGGGTGGTACGTAACGGTGAGGGAGAAGCGGAGGCGGAAAATGACCTCGGTCACTCAAGTGGGATAGGTACAACTAAAACGGAGACATCTGCTTATAATGGGACGCATTTCATGGACGTTATCTTCAGAGTGAGTGGCGACATCATCGGTGCACGACGAGTTACCGTGACTGTTCGAGATGTGCCAATCCGGAAACGCAATCCTCCACAGCCGCAATATGTAAGGCTACGCGGGCGGCGATGAGCCTATTTCGACTGTCTCTCTTTGATCGCCTGTGTAGTCATAATCTCACCCCTCAGCCGCCTTATCCCGCGCCGCCGTCGCCAGCGCATCCGCGCGTTCATTCATGGGGTCGCCGGCATGGCCGCGCACCCAATGCCATTCAATCTCATGCGGCTTGGCCGCGGCCAGAATGGCCTGCCACAGATCAAGGTTCTTCACCGGCTCCTTCGCCGCATTGCGCCAATTGGCGCGCACCCAGCCATGGATCCAGCGGCTGATGCCGTTCCGCAGATATTCGCTATCGGTATGCAACGCCACGCGACAGGGTTTTTTCAGCGCCTCAAGCGCCTTGAGTGCCGCGGTCAATTCCATGCGGTTATTGGTGGTCTCGGCCTCACCGCCTGAGAGCTCTCGTTCATGCTCGCCAAAGCGCAGAATGGCGGCCCAGCCGCCGGGGCCGGGGTTGGGTTTGCAGCCGCCATCGGTCCAAATCTCGACCAAGGGGCGCGGGTCAGCGCTGCCAGTCACAGCCCAAAGGCCGCAAGCGTTTCGGCGCCGCTGAAGAACCGTAGCTTGCGCAAATATTCCACCGGGTCCTTCCGCGTCACCAGCGCGCCTTCGGGCGTGTGGGTCCAGTCATAAAGCCGCGTCAGCAGAAAGCGCAGCGCCGCACCGCGGCAGAGAACGGGCAGCGCGGCCAATTCAGCCTCATTCAATGGGCGCATGGCGCGATAGGCGCCCAGCATGGCGCGCGCGCGGGTGACGTTGAAGGAATAATCCGCCTCAAAGCACCAGGCATTCAGGCAGACGGCGATGTCATAGGCGAAAAGATCCGTGCAGGCGAAATAGAAATCAATCACGCCGGAAACACGCGGCTGGCCATCGGCGCCCGGCAGGAAAAACGCATTATCGGGGAAAAGATCGGCGTGGATTTGCCCAACCGGCAGGCCGCCTTCGGCCGGCCAGGCGGAAAGAATGCCCGCAAGAGCCGCATCAAGTTCCGCAATCAGGCCTGGCTGCACTTCATCTCCCCGCGCGCGGCAGCCATCCAGCAAGGGTGCCCAGCCCTTGGGGCCAAGCGCATTGGGCCGGCGCATCGCAAACCCCGCCCCGGCCAAATGCATTTCTGCCAAGGCCTTGCCGAGCGGCGCGCAATGTTCCGCCCGCACGCGGCGCGGCCAAACTCCCGGCAGAAAGGTGACAATCGCTGCCGGCCGCCCCGCCAATTCCCGCAGCGCCGCGCCATCGCGCCCATGCACCGGCGTGGGGCAGGCCATGCCGCGCGCGGCCAGATGTTCCATCAGGCCAAGGAAATAGGGCAATTCCGCCGGGTCCACACGCTTTTCATACAGCGTCAGGATGAAATCGCCCGCTTCGGTTTTCAGCGCGTAGTTGGAATTCTCCACACCCTCCGCGATGCCACGAAACGCCAGCAATTCACCCAGCGCATAATCGGCCAGGAAGGCACGGAGCGCCTCATCCGAAACTTCGGTATAGACAGCCATTACTCGGCGGCGAGCCCGCGCGGCAGGCGGAAGGTGATTTGTTCTACGGCCACCACCACTTCTTCGATTTCCAGCGCATAGGCTTCACGAAGCCGGGCAAGTACTTCTTCCACCAGCACTTCGGGCGCGCTGGCGCCGGCGGTCACCCCCACGGTCTTGCAGCCCTGCACAAGGGAAAGATCAAGATCAGCGCCTCGCTGCACCATGACCGCGCGGCGTGCGCCGCTGCGCTCCGCCACTTCGCGCAGGCGTTGGCTGTTTGATGAATTAGGCGCACCCACCACCACCACCAGATCGGACCGCGCAGCAATCGCCTTCACCGCCGCCTGACGATTGGTGGTGGCGTAGCAGATATCTTCCTTGGCGGGGCCACGAATATCGGGGAAGCGCTGTTGCAAGATGCCGATGATTTCCGCCGTGTCATCCACTGAAAGCGTGGTTTGCGTGGTGAAGGCAAGCATTGCGCCCTCGGGCGGCATCACGCGCCGCGCATCATCCGCATCCTGCACCAGGGTCACGGCACCTTCGGGCAATTGGCCCATGGTGCCGATCACTTCCGGATGGCCGGCATGGCCAATCAGGAAAAGATGGCGGCCATGTTCATGATGGCGTTCGGCTTCGCGATGCACCTTGCTCACCAGCGGGCAGGTGGCATCAAGCGCGAACATCATGCGTTTGGCGGCCTCGGCCGGGACAGATTTCGGCACGCCATGGGCGGAAAACACCACGGGCTGGCCATCATTCGGGATTTCACTCAGTTCCTCGACGAATATCGCGCCCTGCTTTTCCAGGCTTTCCACCACGAAGCGGTTATGGACAATCTCATGCCGCACATAGACCGGCGCGCCGTGGCGTTTCAGCGCTTCCTCCACAATCTTGATGGCGCGGTCCACGCCGGCGCAAAAGCCGCGCGGGCCGGCGAGCAGAAGGTGAAGGGGCGGCTTGGCAGAGGCCATGGGCGCGGGGTCCATCCAAGGGGGCCGGCCACGGGTTGCGGCGCGACGCGAAGAATGGTCAGACTAGCCCGCAGCCCGTTCGGGTCAAAGGGGGTTCCAGCATGCGGCGCTTCGGGGTTTTGGTTCTGGCGGGGCTGGTCGCGGCTTGTGGTTCGTCCAGCAAGGAGCAGGTGCTGGCACCTTGCCCGAGGGTGACCATCCTGGCCGATGGCGCGGATATCACCCGCTACCGGCCCGGCGCGCCGCCCGATTTGGCCGCGATGCTGGTGGATGGCCGGATCGCGGGGGTGGGTGTCACTTGCGATTACGTCCGGGGCGGCGGGGTGGAGGTAAAGGTCGCCGCCATCATGGATGTTGAACGCGGCCCCGCCACGCGCGGCAATCGGGCAGAGTTCCCCTGGTTCCTGGCGGTGACCAGCGGCGATGACAGCCAATTGGTCGAACGCAAGGAAGCGCTGCTGACCGTGAATTTTGAAGGCAATCAGACCCGCACGCGGGTGACCACGGCGCCGGAGAGCATCATCTTCCCGGCGGGGCGCAACCCGGCATTCTACCGCGTGCGGATTTCCTTCGCCCTGAACGCCGAGGAGCTGGACCGCAACCGCCGCCGCGGGCCCCGTTAACCCGTCTTTTTGCGTCCGATCGGGCCGGGGCATCTTGTCTCGCCCGGCACGGTTACATACATGCCCTGCATGGCCGCGACCCCGTTGGGCGCGGCTCAATTCAACCCCATCCGCGGTGGCGCTTCGCCATCGTATAGCACAGGGGGTCGCCGTGGTGCCATATCGGGCCGCCGCGATCCGCCGCAGAGGAGACTTCGGATGAGTAAGGTCATTGGCATAGACCTCGGCACCACCAATTCCTGCGTCGCGATTCTTGAAGGCAAGGATGTGCGCGTGATTGAAAACGCCGAAGGTGCGCGCACCACGCCTTCCATGATCGCGTTTGCGAAGAATGGCGAAAGGCTGGTCGGGCAATCGGCGAAGCGCCAGGCGGTCACCAATCCCACGGGCACGCTTTACGCGGTGAAGCGCCTGATTGGGCGGCGCTTTGATGACCCGATGGTGCAGAAGGATATCGGGCTTGCCCCCTTCAAGATCACCAAGGCGCCCAATGGCGACGCCTGGGTTGAGGTGGATGGCAAGACCTATGCGCCGCAGCAGATCAGCGCCATGGTGTTGACCAAGATGAAGGAAACCGCCGAGGCGCATCTCGGTGAGAAAGTTTCCCAGGCGGTCATTACCGTTCCGGCCTATTTCAATGACGCCCAGCGCCAGGCGACCAAGGAAGCCGGCACGGTCGCCGGGCTTGAAGTGCTGCGCATCATCAATGAACCAACCGCCGCCGCGCTCGCCTATGGCATGGACCAGAAGAAGGGCGGCACAATCGCGGTCTATGACCTTGGTGGCGGCACCTTCGACGTTTCCATCCTGGAAATCGGCGATGGCGTGTTTGAAGTGAAATCCACCAATGGTGACACCTTCCTAGGTGGTGAGGATTTCGACCAGCGCATCATTGACTATCTGGCCGATGAATTCCGCAAGGAACAGGGCATTGACCTGCGCGGCGACAAGCTTGCGCTGCAACGCCTGAAGGAAGCGGCAGAAAAGGCAAAGATCGAGCTTTCCTCTTCCAAGGAAACCGAAGTCAACCTGCCCTTCATCACCGCCGATGCCTCTGGCCCCAAGCATCTGGTGATGAAAGTCACGCGCTCAAAGCTGGAAGCCTTGGTGGATGATCTGATCAGCCGCACCTTGGAACCCTGCCGCCAGGCGCTGAAGGATGCCGGCCTTGCCGCCAATGAAGTGGATGAGGTGATCCTTGTCGGCGGCATGACACGCATGCCGAAGGTTGTGGAAGCGGTTCGCCAATTCTTCGGCAAGGAACCCGCGCGCAACGTCAACCCCGATGAGGTTGTCGCCATTGGCGCGGCCATTCAGGGCGGCGTGCTGAAGGGCGATGTCAAGGATGTGCTGCTGCTGGATGTGACGCCGCTCAGCCTTGGGATTGAAACCTTGGGTGGCGTCTTCACGCGGTTGATTGATCGCAACACGACGATCCCGACGAAAAAAAGCCAGACTTTCTCCACTGCCGATGATAATCAAACCGCGGTCACCATCAAGGTCTATCAGGGCGAACGTGAAATGGCTGCCGATAACAAGCAGCTTGGCACTTTCGACCTGACGGGCATTCCCCCTGCGCCGCGTGGCGTGCCGCAGGTGGAAGTGACCTTTGACATTGACGCGAACGGCATTGTCAGCGTCAGCGCGAAGGACAAGGCAACCGGCAAGGAACAGCAAATCCGCATCCAGGCGAAGTCGGGTCTGTCTGACGCCGATATCGAACGCATGGTGAAGGATGCTGAAGCCAATGCGGAAGCCGACCGCAAGCGGCGCGAAGCGGTGGAAGCGCGCAACCAGCTTGATGCGCTGGTGCATTCCACCGACAGGACGCTGAAGGAAAGCGGGGAAAAGGTGCCGCCGGCTGAAAAGGTGGAGGTGGAATCGGCGCTCGCCGCTGCCCGCACCGCCATGGAAGGCCAGGACGCCGATGCAATCCGTGAGGCTTCTGAAAAGCTTTCCCAGGCCGCGATGAAAATGGGTGAGGCGCTTTACAAGGCCGAACAGGCCGCGCCGAAGCCCGAAGAACCAGCGGCCGGTGGCAGCGCGGGTGGTGCTTCCAAGGACAAGGTAGTGGATGCCGAGTTTGAGGAAGTGGACCCGAACAAGAAGAAGCCTTCCTGATCCCTTTCGGGGTGGTAGCTCCTTTGACCAAGTTTTTCCCCTGGTGCCTGCTGGCGCCAGGGGGCGTCTTGTGTCGGAAACGGTAGCCCGATCATGGCAAAACGCGATTATTACGAGGTTCTCGGCGTCGCGCGCGATGCGGGCGAGGATGACCTCAAGAAATCCTATCGTAAGCTCGCGATGCAATGGCACCCTGATCGCAATCAGGGCAATACGGAAGCGGAAGCCAAATTCAAGGAATTGAATGAGGCTTACGATGTGCTGAAGGATGCCGAAAAGCGCGCGGCCTATGACCGCTTCGGCCATGCTGCCTTTGAACAGGGCGGGCCTGGTGGCGGTGGCGGCTTCGGCGGCGGCAGCCCCTTCGGTGGCGGCGGGTTCGAGGATATTTTTGAGGAAATGTTCGGTCGCTTCGGCGGCGGCGGGCGCGGGCAGCGCGCGGCTTCCGGGCGCGGTTCTGATTTGCGCACGCAGGTGGAGGTTTCCTTGCAAGAAGCCTTTGCCGGTGCGAAAAAAACCATCCGCTTCGCCACCAGCGTTTCCTGCGAAGCCTGTAAGGGCGTTGGTGCGGAAGGCGGTGCGGCATCTGGCGTGCAGAATTGCGGCACCTGCCAAGGCAGCGGCAAGGTTCGCGCGCAGCAGGGGTTTTTCCTGGTCGAGCGCACCTGCCCCACCTGTAGCGGCCAGGGCCGAACCATCAAGAACCCTTGCAAGATTTGCCGTGGTGCGGGGCGCGTGCAGCGCGAACGCAGCCTGAATGTCTCGGTCCCTGCCGGCGTTGATGATGGCACGCGCATTCGCCTGAGCGGCGAGGGTGAGGCCGGGCAGCGCGGCGCACCGGCGGGCGATCTTTACGTGGATATCGCAGTGCGGCCGCATCCGATTTTCCAGCGCGATGGCGCGAATATTCTGGTGCGCGTGCCGCTGCGTATGACTCAAGCGGCACTTGGCGGCCATGTGGAAGTGCCGAGCATTGATGGCGGGCGTTCAAAAGTGACGATCCCTGCCGGCACGCAAACCGGCGATCAATTCCGTCTGCGTGGCAAGGGGTTTTCCGTGCTGCGGTCCGCGGCGCGCGGCGATATGTATGTGCAGGTTGTGGTGGAAACGCCGCAGAACCTCTCACCCAAGCAGCGCGAATTGCTCGAACAATTCGAAGCCGAGGCAGAGAAGGGCGGGCGCACCAGCCCGGAAAGCGAAGGCTTCTTCGCCAAGGTCAAGGAATTCTGGGACGGGTTGGGGCGATAATTCTGCCTAAAACCCGCCGCGCCAGGAAAGCCGCGCCAGCACCGCATGGGTGGTGCCGAGCTGGCCGGACTCCTCGATCACTTGCCTTCCATATTGGTAGCCGACATCAAGCCCGAAGCCTCGGCCAATATCGCGCCCGATGGAAGCTTCCAGGTAGTTTTCCGTGGGCAGCGTATCCACGCTGCGCTTGCGCTGGTCACGCTGCCAGGCAAGCGTGCCGCGCCAATCATCAATGCGATGCTGCGCGCCCAAGGTGATGAAGTTGCGCTGTTCAGCGATGGTGGTTTCCTCACCATCATCGGTTTGAAAACGCGGGCGGCCATCGGCGTTGCGGAACTGCACTGCCTCGGCGAAGAACAGCGTGCGATGCGCCGCTGACCAGCGCTGTTCATAACGCAGCGCGGCGGAATAGCCCCATTCGCGCGCCGTGCCATCTTCCTTGGCCACGCCACGGGAAACCAGCGAAAGTTGATAGGAAAGCCCAGGTGCGAAATCGAATTTATCGCCATCGAGCGACAGGGCGAAGCTGTCCATCTGCCCGTTATTTGCAGGCCCGCCCTGTTGTTCCGTGTTGCGGTTGTAGCGTTCATAACGCTCATCACAGCAGCGCCGGCGCGTGAGCCAGGTTGAGGATAAAAAGGTCCGGTCAAGCGTGAATGCGGCGGCGGAAATATCGTGCTCGCCAAAGTGAGGGTCTGAGAGGAAATTCCAGGTGCCGCCGACACCCAGGGCATCGCCCACCATTTGCACTTCATGGGCGCGGATGCGGGTCAGTATGCCGGGGAAATCATGATGGCCGCGGCCAAAAGGGGCGACGAACCGCCCGCCATAAAGGGTCAGCACATCATCCGGTTTCCATTCGGCGAAAAACGCTTCCAGAAAGGCGGATTGGCGGCGAAAGCCGATCACGCCATCGGCGGGAAAGCCGCCCAAGGCATCGCCTTCGCCAATCGGTTCGAACATGACTACCGTTTGCAGTGACAGACCCGGCGCGATGTGAAAGCCGGTGGCGACTTCCCCCCAAATATAGAGGCTTGTGCCGCGCCGGTCGGAATCCTTGGCATTGACGGTGGATACGCCGTAGAGGCCCAGATCCGCCTCACCAGAGACATGCGGCGTAAAGCCCTGCGCCTGCGCGCCGGCGATGCCGTAAAAGCTTGCCATGAAAGCCAAGGCGAATGCGCGAAAACTGCCAAGTGTCACGGCGCATCCCCCCGCATCGCCGGCACCATCAGGGAAAGATTGTGCCGGAACATCGCCTCATAGGTTGGTGCCGGGCCGGTTTCAGCGGAAAGCGCATCGGCATAAAGACGGCCACGCACGCGCAAGCCGGTTTCCTGCGCTATGCGTTGCAGCGTGGCCGGGTTGGTCATGTTTTCCATGAACAGCGCGGTGATGTTTTCCGCCTTGATCTGGCGGATCAATCGCCCGACTTCGGCGGCTGAGGGTTCGGCCTCGGTGGAGACACCCTGGGGTGCGAGGAAGCGCACGCCATAGGCTTCGCCGAAATAGCCGAAGGCATCATGGCTGGTGACAATCTTGCGGCGCGCTGCGGGCACTTTGGCGATTTCGGCCCGCACCCATTGGTCAAGCGCGGCAAGCCGCGCGGCATAGGCTTCTGCATTGCGACGATACAACGCCTCTCCAGCCGGATCGGCAGCGACCAGCCCACCAGTGATGTTGCGGATATAGTGCTGCGCCAGGCCCAGATCCTGCCAGCCATGCGGATCGGGCACCTGGCGCGGCCCGACTGAATGATTGTGCCGCCGCCCAGCGCCGCCATGATCATGCCCGTGATGATGCGCCTGCATCATGCGCGGCGTGATGCCATCGGTTGCGGTCACCAAGGCGCCCTTGAAGCCGGAAGACCGGATCATGCGATCAAGCCAGCCTTCAAAGCCTAGCCCATTTCGGATCACCACTGCTGCATTGGTCAACGCGGCGGCATCCGATGGCTTGGGCTGAAACCCATGCGCATCCTGATCCGGCCCGGCAATGGCGCGCAGCGCAATACGCTCCCCGCCGATCTGGCGCGTCATATCCGCAAGGATGGAAAAGGACGCGGTGACCGAAGGCCGCTGCTGGGCGTGGGCGGGGCGGATCAGCAAGAGGGCGGGGGAGAAAAGGATGGCGCGACGAAGCATAGGCGAGGGCCTTTGGGATGAATATGAAATGTTATAATGTAACATATTTACTGCCTGTCAAGCACCATGGCCCTACCCGGCGCAACAGTTTAGGCTACCCGCATGAGTGACGTCCTGACCCCTGCCCCGGAAGCGGAGGACGCGGCGCGGCTTGCCGAAAATGCCGCGCTGGCGGCGCGCCTGCTGCGCGCGCTCGCCAATGAAAGGCGGCTTTTGGTGCTGTGTGATCTGGTCGCGGCGGGGGAGAAATCCGTCAATGACCTTGCCGCCACGATCGGGCTATCGCAATCGGCACTGTCACAGCACTTGGCGCTGTTGCGTGATGAAGGCTTGGTCGCGACCCGGCGCGCGGGCACGGTGATCTATTACCGTCTGGCGGACCCGAAGGCCGAGGCGGTGCTGCACACGCTGCACCGCCTGTTTTGCCAAGCACCCATTCAGTCGGGCGGGGTTTCCTCGGGCGGGTAGTTCAGCTCCACCGCGACACCATTCGGATCATGCAGGAAGATTTGCGTCTGCCGATCACGCGGGATGACGCGCGCCGTATAGGTCACCTTGTGCTTGTCCAAATGCGCGCGCATGGCGGCAAGCCCGGTGCAGGAAAAGGCGATGTGATCCACAAGGCCCGTATGGCCGACCTTGCGTTCCGGTAGCCCTTCCTCACCCTGACGATCACCGATCAAATGAACGGTGGGGTTGTCGCCGCAATAAAGCCAATAGCCGGGGAAAGTCAGCGGCGGGCGATAGCCCAATTCCAGCCCGAGAATTTTCTCGTAAAAATCCTTGGTCGCTTCCAGATCCACCGGGCGAAGCGTGTAATGGTTCAGACCTTGCAAGCCCATGTTGTTTTTCCTCCGTGCCGTTTTTTAAAGAAAGCGCGCATGCGGCGTCTGCCCCAGCAGATGCTGCCCCACCGCTTCAAAATGCGCGCTACGGCCCTGCACCTGTTGGCTGACCGCATGCATGTCGCGGAAGCGCCGTTCAAAAGGATTGTCTTCGAAAATCGCGGTGGAACCGGCTTCCTGATAGATGGTTTCAACCACCTCGCGCGAGGTCTGGATGGCGAAGGTGGAAGCAAGGCGAATGGACACGCGTTCATCATTCGTCATCTCAAGCCCTGCCTCCGCGCGCGGCCAGCATTCGCGCAGCGTTTCCAGCAAAAGACTGCGCGCTGAGCGCCAGCGCGCTTCGGAACGCGCGACCAGGCTTTGAATGACATGGCTGTCGCGCATTGGGCGCGTTGTCGCCGCCGGGGTTTTGTCAGACGCGAGCTTGATGAATTCATCCAGCATGCCGCGGCAAATGCCGAGCGCCACCCCGGCAAAGCCCGACGCATAGGCATGCGTCGTGGTGAAATGGTATAAAGTCCCACCAGTTTGCCGATTGGACGGCAAATCACGCTGCACCGTGTAATCATCCGGCACAAAAAGATCCGTCACCTCATAGGTGTCGCTGCCGGTGCCGCGCAGGCCCATGACGCGCCAATTATCGGTAATCTTCGGCACTTCGCGCTTGAACAGCATGGTGCGCTCAATCGGGTTGCCTTCGGCATCACCGCGCAAGGACCCATCGCGTTCGACAACCTTGCAATGCCCGCCAAGCCAAGTGCAGTGCCGGCTGCCGCTGGCGAAATTCCATTTGCCGGTCACGCGATAGCCGCCATCCACAACATAAGCGCGCGAGGCCGGCCCCATGCCCCAGGCAAGAACGGCACGCGGATCAGCGCCCCAAATCTCATAGGCGATTTCGGGTTTCAGATAGGCTGCCGCCATGGAACAGCCGGAAGCCTGGCCCACGCACCAGGCGGTGCTGGCATCGGCCGCGGCGATCACGATCTGCATCTGCACGAAATCATGCAGCGGCACTTCCTCTCCCCGGAAGGCGCGCGGCAGCAGGGTGCGGAACAGCGCCGCGCCATGCAGCGCATCCAGCAATTCCTTGGGCAAAGCGCGGTCGCTTTCGATCTGGCTGGCATGGGCGGCGATGATGGGGGCGATGCGCTTGGCGCGTTCCGCGGGGGCTTCACCGCCAAAATAGCGGGCTTGGGTGATTTCCTGCGCTGCGCTCATGCTACGGCTTCCTCCCGCTTTCGGGCCGGCAGCCGCCATTGGGTCAAGGCGCTGTCTCAGCCCCGTGTAAATCAGTCGCTTGACCAAATACCGCGCTGGGCGATTTTCGTCAATTTAGTCGTTTTCGATTGCCCCCGCCGCGAATCGGCCTAGATTGCCCATATCGGTCGCCTGACCAAAAGCCCGGAGCCCATGACCAGCCTGCTTGCCCCGATTGACCCATCAGCCAGTGTGCGCGACCGGATTTTGGATGTCGCGCAAATGCTCTTTGCCGATCATGGCTATACGGGCGCCTCCACCCGCGCCATTGCGCTGGCCGCCGGGGTCAATCTGGCGCAGTTGCATTATTATTTCGGGTCCAAGCGGGATTTGTTTCGCGCTGCCTATATGCGCGGGGCGGAGCAGGTTACGGCAGCGCGGCGGCGCGCCTTGGAAGTTGCCAAGGCGACTTGGCCTGAAGGCCGCGTCCCGATTGAAGTCCTGGTGCGCGCTTTTGTCACCCCCTTCATGCTGAATGGCAAAACCCCTGAAGGCCGCGCGACTATGCGCATGCATGCCAGGCTGAACACGGAACCCGATGATATTTCAAAGGAAGTGCTGAGCACGGTCTATGACGACACGACGCTCGCTTACGTGGAAGCCTTCCGGCAAGTGCTGCCCAATCTGCCGCCCGAGGTCCTATATTGGCGGCTCTATTTCATGATGGGCGCCTATCGCTACACTCTGCTGCGGTCGGGCCGGCTTGAAATGATGTCGGGCGGGGTATGCGATTCGGGCGATTTCGACATGGCGGTGGAACAAATTCTGCCCTTTCTCTGCGCCGGGCTTTCCGCCCCGGCGCCAGCCGAACCTGCCCCGCCTATTCCAGTAAAGCGCTGATTTTACTGGACGCTGATTTTCGAGACCTGGATCACTTCCCGCCAGATCGGCACTTCACGGGCGACTCGGGCGCGCAGTTCCTCAGGCCCGCCGCCCACCACCGGGGCGCCGGCTTCGCGGTAACGCTGCTGCACTTCGGGCCGTTGCAGGGCTTTCACCACCTCCCGCGCCAGCAATTCCTGGATCGGGGCCGGGGTGGCGGCGGGGGCGAAAAGCGCCAGGAAGGTTTCGGAATTGGCGTCCTTGATGCCGAGTTCTTCCTGGGTTGGGACATCGGGCAGGTCGGCCACGCGAGTCGGCCCAGTTTGCACAATGGCGCGCAATTCGCCCGAACGAAGCTGCGCCATCACGGAGCCCTGCGCCGCGCTGATCACCTGGGTGGTGCCGGCCAAGGCGGCCTGGGTCGCGGGACCGGCGCCGCTGAAGGGCACGTGCTGCATTTCAAACCCGGCGCGGAGCTTCAGCAATTCGCCCGCCAGGTGCGGCGTGGTGCCAATCCCAGGGCTGGCATAGTTGAATTTGTCCGGGTTGGCCTTGGCCTGGGCGATCAAGTCCTGAAGGGAAGCGACGCCGCTATGGGGGCGTACCGCCAGCACATTGGGCGAAGCGCCGAGCGTGCTGATGGGCGCGAAATCCCGGAAGGGATCATAGGGTGGGTTGCGGTAAAGGCTTGGATTGACGACGAAAGCGCTGGAGGTGACCAGCAACGTATAGCCATCCCCCGCCGCGCGGGCGACATAGCCAATGCCGATATTCGCACCGGCTCCGCCGCGATTTTCGATAACCACCGGCTTGCCCAAGGCCTCACTGAGCGGTGGGGCAAGGATTCGGGCCAGGATATCCGTGGCGCCCCCCGGCGGAAAACTCACCGAAAGCGTGATGGCGCGTTCCGGAAAGGCGGCATGGGCGGGGGAAAATGGCAGTAGGGCAGCGGCCGCGCCGGCCAAAAGAGCGCCGCGCCGGCTGAATTCGGGTGACATGACCAAGGCGTTTCCTTCTTTTTTGGGCGTGGTGCCGCTTATGCACAAAGCCTGCGATTGGCGGCGAAGTGCTGTCAAGCAGCATGGGTGCGGTAGAATTTGCGCAATTCAGGCGAAAGCGCGCGCAAAAATGCCGCTGGCTCGGTTGCGGTGCGGTAAACCCTATGGTAAGGCCCCGCCCGCGTCGGGAGACCGCCCGGCATATCGTTTTTCGCGTAAGAAACAGGACCGGGAAAACCCGTGGCTGCCACAGACCAGACCATTGAAAAGGCCGCGCCTTCGGCGCCCAGCGCTGTGGGCGTTGCCGCGCGCTATGCCAAGGCGCTTCTCGACCTTGCCGATGAAAAGCGCGCGTCGGATGCCGGCGCGGCTGATCGTATCGGAGCGGAGCTTGAAGCGCTGTTCACGCTCTGCCGCGACAATGCGGATATGCGCAATTTCATTGCCGATCCGCGCTTTAATGCATCCATTCAGCGTGAGCGCATGTTCAAAATTCTTGAGAGTGCCGGCATCACCGGTGAAGTGCGCAACCTGGTTGGCGTGCTGATTGCCAATCGGCGCCTTTCCGCGCTGCCATCGGTCGCGCATGCCTTTGGTGCACTGATCGCAGCGCGCCGCGGCCAACAGACCGCTGAAGTCACCACCGCGCATGCGCTGAGCGACACGCAGCGCGCGCAAATCGTGGCGCGGCTCACGGAAGCCGGCTATTCCAATGTTCGCCTGTCTGAGACAGTGGACAAATCCATCCTGGGTGGGCTGATCGTTCGGATCGGTTCCCGCCTTTACGACAATTCCATCAAATCCAAGTTGCAACGTTTGCAATACGCCATGAAGGGGGCTGCCTGACCATGGAAATCCGTCCGGCTGAAATTTCGGAAATCCTCAAGCAGCAGATCGCTGGCTTTGACGCTGAAGCGAATGTTGCTGAGGTCGGCACTGTGCTGACCGTGGGCGATGGTATCGCCCGCGTCTATGGCCTGCAGAATGTCATGGCTGGTGAGCTGGTGGATTTCCCCGCTTCCGGCGTGAAGGGCATGGCGCTGAACCTTGAAACCGACAATGTCGGCGTCGTGATTTTCGGCTCCGACCTTTCGGTGCGCGAAGGCGATACGGTCAGCCGTACCGGTGACATCGTTGACGTGCCCGTGGGTAAGGGCCTGCTGGGGCGCGTTGTGGATGGCCTTGGCAATCCGATTGACGGCAAGGGCCCGCTGACCGACGTGGTGCGCATGCGCGCCGAGGTGAAGGCGCCTGGCATTATTCCGCGCAAGTCCGTGCACGAGCCGATGCAGACCGGCATCAAGGCGATTGACGCGCTGATCCCGATTGGCCGTGGCCAGCGTGAGCTGATCATCGGTGACCGTCAGACCGGCAAGACCGCCGTTATCGTGGACACCATCATCAACCAGAAGACCATCAATGCTGGTGATGATGAATCGAAGAGGCTCTATTGCATCTATGTTGCCATTGGGCAGAAGCGTTCCACCGTTGCCCAGCTGGTGAAGACGCTGGAAGAACAGGGTGCGCTGCAGTATTCCATCATCGTTGCCGCCACCGCTTCCGATCCGGCGCCGATGCAGTTCCTGGCCCCCTATACGGGCTGCGCCATGGGTGAATATTTCCGCGATAATGGCATGCATGCGGTCATTTTCTATGATGACCTTTCCAAGCAGGCCGTTGCCTATCGTCAGATGTCGCTGCTGCTGCGCCGTCCGCCGGGCCGCGAAGCCTATCCGGGTGACGTCTTCTATCTGCATTCGCGCCTGCTGGAGCGTGCAGCGAAGATGGGCGATGCTGCTGGCAATGGTTCATTGACGGCGCTGCCGGTCATTGAAACCCAGGCGGGTGACGTTTCGGCCTATATTCCGACGAATGTGATTTCGATCACCGATGGCCAGATCTTCCTTGAAACCGAATTGTTCTTCAAGGGCATCCGTCCCGCGGTGAATGTCGGTCTGTCGGTGTCCCGCGTTGGTTCCGCAGCGCAGGTCAAGGCGATGAAGCAGGTGGCCGGCAAGATCAAGCTGGAACTGGCGCAGTACCGCGAAATGGCGGCCTTCGCGCAGTTCTCCTCGGACCTTGATGCCTCCACCCAGGCGTTGCTGGCGCGTGGTGCGCGTTTGACTGAATTGCTGAAGCAGCCGCAGTTCAAGCCGGTTGCCGTGGAAGATCAGGTGATTGCGATCTTTGCTGGCACGCGTGGTTATCTGGATCGCCTGCCCTTGAACAAGGTTGGTGAATTCGAAAGCCGCCTGCTGGGTGAATTGAAGGCGACCGCGCCGGATATCGTGACCAGTATCCGCAATGATCGTGAGATCAAGAAGGATACTGAAGCGAAGCTTGTTGCCTTCCTTGACAGCTTTACCAAGTCCTTTGCTTGAATTGGGGCCTTCGGGAGAGTAACCAATGCCCAGCCTGAAGAGCCTCCGCCTGCGGATCAATAGCGTGAAATCCACGCGCAAGATTACGCAGGCGATGAAAATGGTGGCGGCGGCCAAGCTGCGCCGGGCGCAAAGCCAGGCCGAGGCCGCGCGCCCCTATGCTGATCGCATGGAACGGATGCTGGCATCCCTTGGTGCTTCGGTTGCCGGTTCGCCGGATGCGCCGAAGCTGCTGGTCGGTACGGGTGCCGATAAGGTGCATCTGCTGGTGGTGGTGACGGCCGAACGCGGTCTTTGCGGTGGCTTCAACACCAATGTCGGCCGCTTCGCGCGCGCGCAGATCCGCGCCCTGGAAGCCGAAGGCAAGACGGTGAAGGTGCTTACGGTGGGTCGCAAGGGTGCGGTCTACCTGAAGCGCGAATTCGCGAACCGTATTGTTGAGGAAGTCAGCTTCGCCAATAAGAAGCGCATCGGCTTCGAAGACGCCGCTGAGGTCAGCGCCAAGATCAGCGAAATGCTGGATTCTGGCCAATTTGATGTCTGTACGCTGATCTATAACCGCTTCCGGAATGTGATCAGCCAGACGCCGGTCGGCCAGCAGTTGATCCCGGCGCCGCTGCCGGAAGTGGCGGCCGATAGTGGCGCGCAATATGAATTCGAACCGACTGAGGAAGAAATTCTGGCACGGCTTCTGCCGCAGAACCTCGCCATCCAGATCTATCGTGCCCTGCTGGATAATGCGGCCGGCTTCTATGGCAGCCAGATGACTGCCATGGACAATGCCACGCGCAATGCGGGCGAAATGATCAACAAGCTGACGCTGAATTACAATCGGACCCGTCAAGCCAACATCACCCGCGAGCTGATTGAAATCATCTCCGGTGCTGAAGCGCTTTAAGAAGGAATCACTGCCATGAAGAACAATGTTGGTCAGGTGACGCAGGTGCTTGGTGCCGTGGTGGACGTTCAGTTCCCCGCCGAGCTGCCCGCCATCATGAACGCGCTGACGCTGCAAATCGGCGAGCAGAAGCTGGTGCTTGAAGTGGCCCAGCATCTCGGTGAGCGCACGGTGCGCTGCATCGCCATGGACACGACGGATGGTCTGGTGCGGGGCACTGAAGTGGTTGATACGGGTGCGGGCATTTCCGTGCCGGTCGGCCCCGGCACGCTTGGGCGCATTGTCAACGTGATTGGTGAGCCGATTGACGAACGCGGCCCGGTCAGCGCCACCATGCATTTCCCGATCCACCGCGAAGCACCTGCCTTTGAAGAGCAGGCAACGGCGGCGGAAATTCTCGTCACCGGCATTAAGGTTATTGACCTGCTGGCGCCTTACCTGAAGGGCGGCAAGATCGGCCTGTTTGGCGGCGCCGGCGTGGGCAAGACCGTGACCATTCAGGAACTGATCAACAACATCGCCAAGGGCCATGGTGGCGTTTCGGTCTTTGCCGGTGTGGGTGAGCGTACGCGTGAAGGCAATGACCTCTATCACGAAATGATTGATGCGGGCGTCATCAAGCTTGGCGATGGCAATACCGATGGGTCCAAGGTGGCGCTGGTTTATGGCCAGATGAATGAACCGCCGGGTGCGCGTGCGCGCGTCGCGCTTTCCGGTCTTTCCATGGCGGAATATTTCCGTGATGAGCAGGGCCAGGACGTGCTGTTCTTCATTGATAACATCTTCCGCTTTACGCAGGCGGGCGCGGAAGTCTCCGCGCTGCTCGGCCGTATTCCTTCGGCGGTGGGTTATCAGCCGACCCTGTCCACCGATATGGGTGCGCTGCAGGAACGCATTACCTCCACCAAGAAGGGTTCGATCACCTCGGTGCAGGCGATTTACGTGCCTGCGGACGACTTGACCGACCCGGCGCCGGCGACATCCTTCGCGCACTTGGACGCGACCACGGTGCTCAACCGTTCGATTGCGGAGCTTGGCATCTTCCCAGCCGTTGACCCGCTCGACTCCACCTCTCGTGCCATGGACCCGCGCATTGTTGGTGTTGATCACTATAATACCGCGCGCGAAGTGCAGAAGATTCTGCAGACCTATAAGTCGCTGCAGGACATCATCGCGATCCTTGGCATGGATGAGCTTTCGGAAGAAGACAAGCTGATCGTGGCGCGCGCGCGCAAGATCCAGCGCTTCCTGTCCCAGCCCTTCCATGTGGCGGAAGTCTTCACCGGCACGCCGGGCGTCTTCGTGAAACTGGAAGACACCATCCGGTCCTTCGCGGCGATCTGCCGTGGTGACTATGACCATCTGCCGGAAGCGGCCTTCTACATGGTCGGCACGATTGAAGACGCCGCGAAGAAGGGTGAAGAACTGAAGGCGGCGGCCTGATCACCATGGCGAGTTTCCAACTCGAACTCGTTTCACCGGAAAAGCTGCTGCTCTCCCGCGCGGTAGAGATGGTGGTGTTTCCGGCAGCTGAAGGCGAAATGGGCGTCCTGGCTGGCCATGCGCCAATGATCGTGTCGCTGCGGGGCGGTGTGATTTCTGTGCGCGAAGGCGGCCAGGTGACGGAACAGCTTTTCGTGGCCGGCGGCTTTGCGGAAGTGGCGGCGGATCGCGTGACGATTCTGGCCGAGGAGGCGACGCCGCTTGCCAACCTTTCCAAATCCGAGGCTCAGCTCCGGCTGAATGAGGCGGAGGCCGCCATGGCAGCGGCGGCGAATGATGCTTCGATGGAAAAGCGCGAAGCCGCGATGGCGCGGGTGCAATCCGCCCGGGCGATGCTGGATGCCGCGACGGCGGCCTGAAGCCTTATCAATTGTCATGTTTTGGCGGGCGGGTCATTGATCCGCCCGTTTCTTTTTCGGGTGGGCCTGTGTAGCCCTGCCTTGAAACCGCCGCATCTTCATACAAAAACATAATGCGTCAGGGTCGCGATGGCCCATCATGGCAAGGCGCTTGGGGTAGGCTCATGAAGCACTGGCACATTGATGAGGTTGCTTGGGATCGCTTCGATCCTTCCAAGGTTGATCCCGAGATCGTGCCGCTGATCAAGGCTGCCGCCATGGTCGAACGCAATGCGGCGGATTATGTGACATACCTTACGCGCGTTTTTGCCGATGATCCTGATTTCAGCGCGGCCGCCGAACATTGGGGTGTGGAAGAAACCCAGCATGGCGATGCGCTGGGCCGTTGGGGCATGTTGGCCGATCCCGGCTGGGATTTCGCCGCGGCGTTTGAACGCTATCGCGCCGGCTATAAAATCCAATTGGATGCGGAAGCTTCCATTCGTGGCAGCCGCACCGGCGAATTGATCGCGCGCTGCATGGTGGAAACCGGGACCAGCAGCTATTACACCGCGCTTGGTGATGCCACGGAAGAACCTGTGCTGAAGCAGGTCTGCCGGCTGATTGCCGCTGATGAATACCGCCATTTCAAGCTGTTTTATGACCATATGAAGCGCTATCTGGCGCGCGAGAATCTTTCCTTCGCCAAGCGCCTGCGCGTGGCACTTGGCCGCATTGGGGAGACAGAGGATGATGAGCTCGCCTTCGCCTTCCACAGCGCCAATGAGCCTGAGGGCACACCCTATGACCATGAACGCTGCACCACTGGCTATATGGGGCGCGCAATCGGGTTTTATCGCTTCCGGCATATCGAACGCGGCATGGGGATGATCTTCAAGACCATCGGGCTTGAACCGCGCGGGCGGGTTTCGGACCTGGCGGCCAAGGCTTCCTGGCGGCTGCTGCAATGGCGGCGGGAGAAGTATCGTGTGGCGCTTGCGCGATATGCAGAGGAAAGCGCGGTGCTTTTCAAGCGCGCAGCCTGACCCGCCGGCAATTCCGGCAGATAAAACGCGCGCTTGGTGCATTCAGCATCTTGTCGGATGGCGCAAAATAAAGGAATGAACGGGCCTTGTTCGCCCAAGGGGTCGCGCCTGTTTTGCGTGGATCACAAGCCCCGCAGGGATCAATCCGGGCGAAAAGCTGCGTAGCAAAGGAGAAACGGCAGATGCGCGTTTACTATGACCGCGATGCGGATGTGAATCTGATCAAGGCCCGCAAGGTTGCGGTCATTGGCTTTGGCAGCCAGGGCCATGCCCATGCCATGAATATGCGCGATTCCGGCGTGAAGGATGTGGCGATTGGGCTGCGTCCTGGTGGGTCTGCTCAAAAGGCGGAAGCGGCCGGCTTCAAAGTGCTGTCGCCGGCGGATGCGGCGAAATGGGCCGATGTGGTGATGGTGCTGACGCCGGATGAAGGCCAGGGCGATCTTTACCGCGAAAGCCTGCACGCCAATATGAAGCCGGGCGCGGCGCTTGCCTTTGCGCATGGCTTGAATGTGCATTTCAACCTGCTCGACCCCCGCGCGGATATTGATGTGTTCATGATCGCGCCGAAGGGCCCCGGGCACACGGTGCGTAGCGAATACCAGAAGGGCGGCGGCGTGCCTTGCCTTGTCGCCGTGCATCAGAACCCTTCGGGCAATGCGCTGGAAATCGCGCTGTCCTATGCTTCCGCGATTGGCGGCGGCCGTTCCGGCGTGATTGAAACCACCTTCAAGGAAGAATGTGAAACCGATCTGTTCGGTGAACAGACCGTGCTTTGCGGTGGCTTGGTGGAACTCATCAAGGCCGGCTTCGAAACCCTGGTTGAAGCCGGTTATGCGCCGGAGATGGCGTATTTTGAATGCCTGCATGAAGTGAAGCTGATTGTGGACCTGATTTATGAAGGCGGCATCGCCAACATGAATTATTCCATCAGCAATACGGCGGAATATGGCGAATACGTCACGGGTCCGCGCATCATCACCGCCGAAACCAAGGCGGAAATGAAGCGCGTGCTGGAAGATATCCAGTCCGGCCGCTTCGCGCGCGATTGGATGCTGGAAAACAAGGTGAATCAGGCAAGCTTCAAGGCCACGCGCCGCCGTCTGGCTGAACACCCGATTGAAGAAGTGGGCGAAAAGCTGCGCGCCATGATGCCCTGGATCAAGAAGGGCGCCTTGGTGGACAAGAGCCGTAACTGAGCCGCGCAAGCACTTCGCGTTGCATCATAATCGGGCCGCCTGGGCAATCGGGCGGCCTTTTTTCATATGTGGGACCCATGGCTTGGATTTATCTTTTTCTCGCGGGGCTCTGCGAAATCGGCTGGCCCATTGGCCTGAAGCTCGGCTGGACGCAGGCGGGCTTGCGCTTCGGATGGCTCGCCTTCGCCATCGCCTGCATTGTCGCAAGTGGCGGCTTGTTGCTGCTGGCGCTGCGCGAAATTCCGGTGGGCACGGCCTATGCTGTTTGGACTGGCATTGGCGCCATTGGCGCCTTTCTGGTGGGCATTACGCTATTCGGCGATGCGAATACCGCGCTACGCTGGGCTTCCGTGGCGCTGATTACCGCGGGCATTATCGGGCTGAAATTGGCGTGAGGCGCATGTCCGAGCCAAGTGGCTTCACTTGGCGACTCGGGACATGCGCCCAACGAAAGGAGAAGGTGATATGACAGACACTTCCCATATGATGGCGGCGGATACGGATTATCCGCGTGATTTCCTGGGCTATGGCGCCAATCCGCCCGATCCGAAATGGCCGAATGGCGCGAAGCTCGCGCTTTCCTTTGTGCTGAATTACGAGGAAGGTGGTGAGAATACCGTGCTGAATGGCGATGCCGGCAGCGAATTGTATTTGCATGAAGTGCCGGGCGGTTCGCCCATTTTGGGTGAACGTAATCGTACCGTGGAAAGCCAATTCGATTACGGCGCGCGCGCTGGTGTTTGGCGCATTCTGCGTGCCTTTGCCGCGCGCAAGCTGCCATTGACCGTTTATGGTGTAGGCCGTGCGCTGGAATTGAACCCTACTGTGGCACGCGCCTTCGCCGATGCGGGGCATGAGGTCGCTTCCCATGCCTGGCGCTGGATTGATTATCACAATGTGGATGAGACAACGGAGCGTGCAGAAATCGCGCGTTGCGTTGAAGTGATTGAACGCCTGACCGGAACGCGGCCTGTCGGTTGGTACACGGGGCGTATCAGCCCGAATACGCGCCGCTTGGTCGCGGAATATGGCGGGTTTTTGTATGATTCGGATTCATATGCGGATGATCTGCCGTTTTACGTGACGGCAGCGGGCAAGCCGATGCTGATCATTCCCTACACACTCGACAATAACGACATGAAATATGCCGTGCCGCCTGGCTTCACCGCGCCGGATGGTTGGGAACAATATGTCACGGATTCATTCGAGACTTTGCTTGCGGAAGGTCGCGCGGGCGCGCCGAAAATGATGTCGGTTGGCTTGCATTGCCGGCTGATCGGCCGGCCAGGACGCGCCGCGGCGCTGGCGCGGTTTCTGGATCGCGTGGCGGCGACGCCGGATGTTTGGGTGTGTCGCCGTGCGGATATTGCGCGCCATTGGTGGGCGCAGCATCCGCCGAAAGCGTGAGGGTAAACGCCATGTCCTATCCTTTGGAAAAGCGCGAATTGATCGCCGAAGCGCCGGGGCTTCGTATGCAGATCCTGACGCTCGCCGCCGGGCAGGAAGTGCCCTGGCATTGGCATAGTGAGGTGACGGATACCTTCTGGTGCATGGATGGCCCAATGGTGATTGAAATGCGCGCCCCGCGTGAGGAAGTGGAACTTGCGCCTGGCCAGATGCATGCGGTGCCTGCGAAGCGCGCGCATCGCGTGACCGGCAAGGATGGGGGGCGCTGCCGCTTTGCCATTCTGCAGGGGATTGGAACCTATGATTTTCAGCCCGTCGGCGGTGCGTAAGTTTCAGGTTTAGAAGAAGGAAAACCCCCATGTTGGAACGTCGTACCCTGTTGGCGCTTGCCGGAAGCGCCTTGGCCAGCCCTGCCCTGGCGCAAAGCCGTTACCCGTCGCGACCCATTCGCGTGATTGTGCCCTTTGCGGCCGGCGGCATCATTGATGTGGTTGCGCGCATCGTGACAGAGCCCCTGCCACGCGTGTTGGGTCAGCCTGTTGTGGTGGAAAATCAACCGGGGGCGGGCAGCACTATCGGTGCGCGGGCTGTGGCGCGAGCAGCGCCGGATGGGCATACGCTATTGCTGAATGGTGCGGCGCATAGCGTGATTCCGGCGCTTTACCCGGATGTCGGTTTCGATTCGATCACTGATTTCATCCCGATTTCTACATTGGGCGATCAAAGCTTTCTGGTGGCGGTGCATCCATCATTGCCGGTGCGTGATGTGCCGCAATTGCTGGCCTGGCTGCGTGATAAGCGCGGGGAAGCGACCTTCGCCACCACCGGCATTGGTGCCGCTTCGCATCTGGCCGGTGAATTGCTGAAGAAGCTTGCCGGCGTGGATTTCACGATTGTGCAATATCGCGGCACGCCGGCGGCGGTGACGGATTTCATGGCAGGCCGTGTTGATTTCATGATTGATAGCCAAACACTGCTCGCCCCTTTGGTGCGCGATGGCCGCGCGCGCGGCCTCGCGGTGACCACCCCGCGGCGTTCGCAATTGCTGCCTGATTTGCCGACACTTCAGGAAGCGGGTGTCGCGGGTTACGCTGCTTCATCGTGGCAGGCGCTTTATGCGCCGGCAGGCACACAAGCCGAGATCGTCACCATACTTTCAACCGCGGTAACGGCGGTGTTGAATGATCCCGCCATTCGCCAGCGCTTTGCCGATGCCGGCGTTGATCCGCTGCCAAATGATCCCGCTGCATCCGCGCGCTTCATTCGTGCCGAGACCGACAAATGGGTGCCGATCCTGCGCGCAACGGGCGCGAAGCCTGGCTGAATTCAGTCGCCATCCGCAGCGGCGAATTGAATCAGGATTTGCCCTTCGCGCACGGTTTCACCAACCCGGCAGGAAATGGTTTCAATCCTACCGGCGCGTGGTGCGGTCAGGCGAAAGACAGTCTTCATCGCCTCAAGCACTGCAAGCACATCGCCGCGCGCGACTTCCTGGCCTTCGCTGGCCAATAGCTGCGTGACCTGCCCGGGCAGGGGTGCCAGCAGCCGGTCATCACCGCCTTCTTCCTCACCAGCGCGCGCGATGGGGTCCGGCAGGCGGAAGCGCCAGCTTTGTCCGGCATGGCGCAGATTAATGTTTTCCCCGGCCCGATGGATGGAAGCGGAAAGCCGCATGCCATCCAGCAGCGCATGAATGCGCCCATCGTCAAGCTTGGCGTGGCGCGCGATGATTGCAGTATCGCCCGCCGAGATGCGCCAGCCATCCGCTGAAGGTATCAGGGTAACGGCATGCACCTCATCATCAAGGTGGAAATCAAATAGGCGGGATGGGCGCGTATTGATCCACCAATGATCCGTTGCATGCCAGGGTGAATACGGATCGGCGCTGGTCGCCGCCTGGGCCCGCGCGGCCTCTTCCTCCAAGGCAAGCACGCCAAGCGCGGTAAGGGCCAGCGTTTGCGCGGAAGGTTGCAGCCTTGGCGTCAGCAATGTTTCGGCGTTGCGCCCAATGAAGCCGGTATCAATGCTGCCTGCCGCGAAATCTGGGTGCGCCAGAATACGATCCAACATATCCAGATTATGCGCGACACCAATAATGTCCGAATGCGCCAGGCCAGCACGCAGCCGGGCAATCGCCTCTGCACGGCTTGGAGCATGGGCAATCATTTTCGCAACCATGGCATCATAATGGATGCTGATGCGATCGCCGGCGACGAAGCCTGAATCAATTCGCAAGCCCTGATTGGAAAGCCGGAACACCTGAAGCACACCAATAGAGGGTGCAAAATCCCGCGCCGGATCTTCGGCGTAAAGGCGGAGTTCCATCGCGTGCCCTTGGGCGCGGATATCTTGCTGCTGCGCCGGAAGCTTTTCGCCTGCCGCCACGCGCAATTGCCATTCCACCAGATCAAAACCGGTGATGGCCTCGGTCACTGGGTGCTCCACCTGCAAGCGCGTATTCATTTCTAGAAAATAGAAGCCGCCATCCTGCGCGATGAATTCAACCGTGCCGGCGCCCTGGTATTGCACAGTCTTGGCGGCGGCCACCGCAGCGGCACCCATGGCGTTGCGCATTTCAGCGCTGATGCCAGGCGCGGGGGCTTCCTCGATCACCTTCTGGTGGCGGCGCTGGGCAGAGCAATCGCGTTCGAACAAATGCACTGCATTACCATGGCTATCGCCAAACACCTGCACTTCGATATGGCGCGGGCGTTCCAGATAGCGTTCGATCAGCACCCGATCATCACCAAAGGCCGAGGCGCCTTCCTGTCGTGCGGCACGCAGCGCATCTGCGAAATCGCTCGCGTCCCGCACCACGCGCATCCCCCGCCCGCCACCGCCAGCGACTGCCTTGATTACCAGCGGGAAGCCGATGCGCAGTGCCTCACCGGCCAGGAAATCTGCATCCTGTTCCACGCCGTGATAGCCAGGCAACAGCGGCACACCGGCCTTTTCCATCAACGCCTTGGCCGAGCCCTTGGAACCCATGGCGCGCATGGCAGAAGCTGTTGGGCCAACAAAGATTATTCCCGCATCCGCGCAGGCTTCCGCAAAGGCAGGGTTTTCCGACAGAAACCCATAACCAGGATGGATCGCATCCGCCCCAGCGCGCTTCGCGGCGGCGATAATGGCAGCGATGTTCAGGTAACTTTCGCGCGCGGGCGCGGCACCGATATGGATGGCCTCATCAGCCATTTGCACATGCTGTGCGGTTTCATCTGCGTCTGAAAATACCGCAATACTGCGCAACCCCATGCGGCGCGCGGTGCGGATAATTCGGCAGGCGATTTCGCCGCGATTGGCAATCAGCAGGTTCTGGAACATGGCCGCCCCCTACATCCGGAACACGCCGAAGCGTGTCTGTTCAATCGGTGCATTGCAGGCAACCGCGAGCGACAACCCAAGAATACGCCGTGTGTCAGCGGGGTTGATGATGCCATCATCCCAAAGCCGCGCGCTGGCGTGATAGGGATGGCCTTCGGTTTCATATTTGGCGCGGATTGGGGCTTTGAAGGCTTCTTCCTCCTCCCCTGGCCATGGCTTGCCCTGCGCTTCCATATTGTCGCGCCGGAGTTGCGCCAGCACGCTGGCGGCCTGTTCGCCGCCCATGACGGAAATCCGCGCATTGGGCCACATGAACATGAAGCGCGGATCATAAGCGCGCCCGCACATGCCGTAATTGCCGGCACCATAGCTGCCGCCGATCACCACGGTGAATTTCGGCACGCCTGCGGTCGCAACCGCTGTCACCAGCTTCGCGCCATCCCGCGCAATGCCGCCGGCTTCATATTTCCGCCCCACCATAAAGCCCGAGATATTTTGCAGAAAAAGCAGCGGAATGCCGCGCTGGCAGCAAAGTTCAATGAAATGTGCACCCTTCAGCGCGGATTCCGAAAAAAGGATGCCATTATTGGCAAGAATGCCGATGGGATAGCCATGGATATGCGCGAAGCCGCACACCAGGGTTGTGCCATATAGCCGCTTGAACTCGTCAAACTCACTGCCATCCGTGAGGCGCGCGATCACTTCCCGCACATCATAGGGTGCGCGGATATCGGCAGGCACGACGCCCAGCAATTCGCGTTCATCATAAAGCGGCGCGCGCGGTGCGCGTAGCACCAATTGCGGCGCAATCCGTGGCCCAAGGCCAGCGACGATGCGCCGACAAATCGCCAAGGCATGGCGATCATCCTGCGCGTAATGATCCACCACACCGGATTGGCGCGCATGTACATCCGCACCGCCCAATTCCTCGGCTGTGACAACCTCTCCGGTTGCAGCGCGCACCAAAGGCGGGCCGCCCAGAAAGATGGTGCCCTGTTGGCGGACGATGATGCTCTCATCCGACATGGCGGGGACATAGGCGCCGCCTGCGGTGCAGCTTCCCATCACCACGGCGATTTGCGGAATGCCTTCCGCCGACATATTCGCTTGGTTGAAAAAGATGCGCCCGAAATGCTCTCGGTCCGGGAAGATCTCGTCCTGTTGCGGCAGAAAGGCGCCACCGGAATCCACCAGATAAATGCAGGGCAGGCGATTGGCGCGGGCGATTTCCTGCGCGCGCACATGCTTCTTCACCGTCATCGGGAAATAGGTGCCACCCTTCACTGTGGCGTCATTGGCGATGATCACGCATTCACGGCCCGTCACGCGCCCAATGCCGGAGATAATGCCAGCACAAGGCACCTCCCCACCATAAAGCCCATGGGCGGCAAGCTGAGACAATTCCAGAAAAGGTGAGCCCGGATCAATCAGTGCGCGCACGCGTTCGCGCGGCAGCAGCTTATTGCGCGCCAGGTGCTTGTCCCGCGCAGTCTTGCCGCCGCCCTGTTCCGCCAGGGCGATGGTTCTTTCCAAATCCGCCACCAGCGTCGCCATGGCTGCGGCATTGGCGGCGAAGTTCTCACTGCCCGTATCGAGCGTGCTGCGCAAAATGCTCATGCGGTTTCGCGGAACAATTCCCGCCCGATCAGCATGCGTCGGATTTCCGATGTGCCGGCGCCAATCTCATACAGCTTGGCGTCACGCAGCAGCCGGCCCGTTGCGTAGTCATTGATATAGCCATTGCCGCCGAGGCATTGGATGGCTTCCAGCGTCATCCAGGTGGCTTTTTCGGCTGCGTATAAAATGGCGCCGGCGGCATCCTTGCGCGTAGTCTGGCCGCGATCGCACGCCTTGGCGACGGTGTAGATATAGGATTTCGCCGCATTCATGGTGGTGTACATATCGGCGATTTTGGCCTGCATGATCTGGAATTCACCAATCGCCTGACCGAATTGCTTGCGTTCATGCACATAGGGCAGCACGATATCCATGCAGGCCTGCATGATACCAAGCGGCCCGGCGGCCAGCACAGCGCGTTCATAATCAAGCCCACTCATCAGCACACGCACACCGCCATTGAGTTCGCCGAGCACATTTTCTGCGGGCACTTCACAATCCTGAAACACCAATTCGCCGGTATTGGACCCGCGCATGCCAAGCTTGTCGAGCTTTTGTGCGCATGAAAAACCGGGAAAGCTCCTTTCGACCAGAAAGGCGGTGATGCCTTTCGGGCCGGCGGACGGATCGGTCTTGGCATAGATCACCAGCACATCCGCATCCGGGCCATTGGTGATCCACATTTTCGTGCCGTTCAGCACATAGCGATCACCACGCTTTTCAGCGCGCAGCCGCATGGAAACCACATCTGAACCGGCGCCCGGTTCACTCATCGCCAGCGCGCCCACATGCTCACCGGAAATCAGCTTGGACAGATAGCGCCGCTTCTGATCTTCCGTGCCATTGCGCCTGATTTGGTTCACGCAAAGATTGGAATGCGCACCATAGGAAAGCCCGACCGAGGCTGAAGCGCGGGAGATTTCCTCCATGGCGATGACATGGTCCAGATAGCCCATGCCGGCGCCGCCATATTCTTCCTCAACCGTAATGCCGAGCACACCAAGATCGCCGAATTTACGCCACAGATCGGCAGGGAAGTCGTTGGTCTTGTCTATATCCGCAGCGCGCGGCGCGATTTCAGCAGCCGAGAATGCCGCCACCTGGTCGCGCAGCATATCCGCGGTCTCACCCAGATCAAAATCAAGCCCCGGAAGGCGGTTCGGGATGTTTGCCATGCATGACCTGTTGCGTTTCTGAGATTGAGGAGCCGGGAAGATAGGGGCCGGCGGCCGGAAGGCCAAGGAAATATTGCAATAATCGCTGCGCCCCGCCAAGAATGCGCCACAGAGAGAAGCCCCAGGGAGACTGCCGATGACGAGCCCCGCCCTTAGCTACGTGACCGGCCAAAGCAATCAGCCTTTGATTGGCGAAACCATTGGCCTGAATTTCGACCGGACCATTGCCCAATGGGGCGATCGCCCGGGCCTGATTGTGCGCCAACAGGGCATTCGCTGGAGCTATGCGGAATTGGGTGCGAAGGTGGATGCCTTCGCCGCCGGGCTGCTGGCGCTAGGGCTGCAACCAGGTGAAAGGGTTGGCATCTGGTCGCCCAATAATGCGGAATGGGTCATTACCCAATTTGCCACTGCCAAGGCAGGGCTGGTGCTGGTAAATATCAATCCGGCCTATCGGCTTTCTGAGCTTGAATATGCGCTGAACAAGGTAGGTTGCCGCGCGCTGATTATCGCGACACGCTTCAAGACATCCGATTATGTCGGCATGGTGAATACCCTGGCGCCGGAATTGGCGCGCGCCTTGCCTGGCCGACTGACGGCGGAGAAGCTGCCAAAGCTTGAGATGGTGATTGAAATCAACGCGACCCCATCCCCCGGTATGATTCCCTTCCACAGCATTCTGGAAATGGGCGCGGCGGCGCATCATGAACGTCTGCGCGATCTGGCCGGCAAGCTGCAATTTGATGATCCGATCAACATCCAATTCACGTCCGGCACCACCGGCGCGCCCAAGGGCGCGACGCTGACGCATCATAACATTCTCAATAACGGCTTCTTCATCGGGGAAGCGATGAAGCTGACACCGCAGGACAAGCTTTGCATTCCGGTCCCGCTCTATCATTGCTTTGGTATGGTGCTGGGCAACCTGGCCTGCACCACGCATGGCACAGCCATGGTCTATCCGGGTGAGGGGTTTGATCCGCTGGCAACGCTGCAAACCGTGGCGGAAGAACGCTGCACCGGCCTGCATGGCGTGCCCACCATGTTCATCGCACAAATGGAACATCCGCAATTCGCAAGCTTCGATCTTTCATCGCTGCGCACGGGCATCATGGCCGGCGCACCCTGCCCGATTGAGGTGATGCGGCGCGCGGTGGATACGATGAATCTGCGCGAAATCACCATCGCCTATGGGATGACCGAAACCAGCCCGGTCAGTTTCCAAACCAGCGTGGATGATCCGCTTGATCGGCGTGTTTCCACCGTGGGGCGCGTGCAGCCGCATCTGGAAGTGAAGATCATAGACAGTGAAGGCCGCATCGTGCCGCGCGGCGTGCCGGGAGAGCTTTGCACGCGCGGCTATGCGGTGATGCTCGGCTATTGGGAAGACGCGGAACGCACCGCGCAAGCGATTGATGCCGCGCGTTGGATGCATACCGGCGATCTGGCGACGATTGATGAGGAAGGTTTCTGCAATATCGTTGGTCGGATCAAGGATATGGTGATCCGTGGCGGGGAGAATATCTACCCGCGGGAGGTGGAGGAATTTCTCTATCGCCACCCCAAGATTGAAGATGTACAGGTATTCGGCGTGCCTGATCAGCGCTTTGGCGAGGAACTCTGCGCCTGGATCAAGTTGCGCGCGCATGAACACATGACCGCGGATGATGTGCGCGCCTTCTGTGCGGGGCAGATCGCGCATTACAAGGTGCCGCGGCATATCAAATTCGTGGAAGGCTTCCCCATGACAGTGACTGGCAAGATGCAGAAATTCATCATGCGTGATGAAATGACCCGCGAATTGGGCTTGCAAGAAGCGAAGACAGCCTGAAGTGATGAGCAACAGCCTTTTCGCCTCGGAATTCAAGACCCGCCCTTGGTGGTGGGAAGCGGCGGAACCGCCGACGCGCGACAACGCCTTGCCGGATCACACGCCGGTGGCGGTGATTGGCGGCGGCTATGCCGGGCTTTCGGCCGCGCTTAGTCTCGCACGGCTTGGCCATCAGGTGACGGTGCTGGATGCGGAACGCATCGGCTGGGGCGCATCTTCGCGCAATGGGGGCATGGTGTCTGGCGGGCTCAAGGTGGCAAGCACGGCGCTGAAGGAAAAGCTTGGTGCGGAAAAGGCGCGCAACATCGCCATGGCCGCCGCAGCGTCCTTCCCCTTCATTGAAGAAACCATCGCGCGGGAAGGGATTGACTGCGACTATACACGTTGCGGGCGCTTTGTCGCGGCCTGGACGCCCAAGCATTATGACATGCTGGCGCGGCAATCCGATTACATCGCGGAAATCACCGGCCTGCCCACGGAAATGCTGCCGCCATCGCGCCAGCATGAGGCACTTGGGTCAGACCATTATTGCGGCGGCATGAAGGCTGGCGCCACGGGCAGTATCCATCCTGGCAAATATGCGCGCGGGCTTGCGGCAGCGGCGGAGCGCGCCGGCGCCAGGCTGGTGGATAACACGCGCGTTGGCGGCATTCGCGCTGATGGCTCTGGCTTTCGCATTGCGACCAATCGCGGCGAATTGCACGCCGATGCCGTGCTGGTCGCGACCAATGGCTATTCGCGCGGTGCGGATGGGCAAAGCGCCATGCCCTGGCTCGCGCGGCGCATGATCCCCGTCGCGTCCTACATTATCGCGACCGAAGAACTATCCGCTGAGACCATGGACCGGCTTTTCCCGGGCCGGCGCATGATCAGCGACACCAAGCGCGTGCTGAATTATTTTCGTCCAGCACCCTATGGAAATCGCATATTATGGGGTGGGCGCGCACGTTTCGGCCCCAATGCGCCGGAAGCCGCCGCGCCGCGCTTGCATGGCTTCATGACCGCAGTGTTTCCTGAGCTTAGCAAGGTGAAAATCACCCATGCCTGGACCGGGAATGTCGCCTTTACTTTCGATTTTCTGCCGCATATCGGTGTGCAGGATGGCATTCATTACGCGGCCGGCTGCCAGGGCTCAGGTGTCGCCATGGCAACCTGGCTTGGCCATAACGCCGCACTGAAAATTGCCGGTGCCGCCAATCAACGCTTCGCACTGGATGGTTTGGAATTCCCGACGGTTGCGCTTTACAACGGCAACCCGAATTGGTTCCTGCCCATCATCGGCGGTTGGTATCGCCTGCGCGATCGCATTGATCGGCTGGCGGCGTGAAACGCGGCTTTACGTGAACTCAGCCAATACCGGCAAAAGATAGGGGCGCAGTGCGGCGTAATCCTCACTCATGGGGAAATGGCCAAGGCCCTTCATGATTTGTACCTTGGCGCCGGGGATGGCGGCGGCGGTCGCCTCGGTATCCTCGGGCTTGCAGGAATAATCATAATTGCCGGTCAGCATATGGACGGGGCAGCGCTTGGTATCAATGCGCGCCAGCTTCGGGCGCAAATCGCCTTCCCCCTTGTAGAAATGGAGATCACCGCGAAACACACCTGGCCCGCCCTGCATGTAATGCCAGAGCGTTTCCCAGCGCGAAGCGTCCGGCGCATGCGGGCCAATCAGGCCGGAGACGATGCCGCCGCATACCTCCCCACCATGCACATGCGGATGATGCAGCCAGGATGTGTCGTAATAGGGTGAAAGAAACGCCGCCGATTGCAGGCCTATCACGCCGCGCAATTCATCTGCATGTTCGGCCGCGAGATCCAGCACAATGCGCCCACCAATCGAACAGCCCATCACCACGGGCCGATCCAGGCCAAGGGCACGCGCCACCGCCATAATCATGCCCGTATAGCGCGCGGTGGTGAGTTGATAGGTCTCATTCTCCCACCCCTCAGGCGGGCTGGATTTGCCATGCCAGGGCATGTCAAAAGTCACGCAGCGAAAGCGTGCTGTCACTTCCGTATCATTCAACAGCCCGCGCCATTGCCGGCCATCACTGCCCGCTGTGTGCAGCAACAATAATGGTATGCCCTGGCCGGCTTCCTCAAAATACAAGCGATGCGCCCGACCTTCGAGGTCAAGGCGCAGATAGCGCCCGGTGATGGCTTCGATCATGTGCGGGGCTCCCTGAGGAGGGCGAGCACGCCCTTGAACCAAAAAATATGCGCCATGAACAGCGCGACATTGCCTTCCACCTTGAAGGTGCCAAGGCGCACCAGCCCCATAATGTCATGCCAACCAGGCGGCGGCGGGTCTTGCAGGAAGCGCGCGAAATCCTCGGCGCCCGCGCGGATGGCAAGGTCATAGCTTGGCATGAGGGGAGGCGCGGGGTTGGCGGATATCAGCACCCCCTTATGGATCGCCAGAATCCAGGCAGCATCACCGACGCTGAAGAATACATCCGCCGTCAGGTCGCGCCCCCAGCGCTTCAGGCCAGGCGCGGCGGCGGCACGGGCGGGCAAGGCCGCGACATTCATGGTGAAACCCCCGCAACTGGCCCTGCCATGGTATCCTCCCCCAATCGGCTGGCGAGAGGTTAGGAAAGGCCGCGCGAGAGCGCAAACCCCCATGACCAGGCGCGCCGGTTGCGCTAGAACACTTCCCAAAAGCAATAGGGTTTCCGCCGTGGTTCAGATCACCTCGCCGCAATTCAAGAAAAACGCCGCCCGCGCTATGGGCGATGCCGGGCTGCAAAAGGCTTTGGGTAAGGCCAAAGGCGCCTTCCTGCAGCGCCGCGGCGATGCCGTGGCGCGCCTGCCGGAATTCGAGCAACTCCGAGAAATCGGGCGTGACATCAAGAACCACACCCTCGCTAATCTGGATTTCTATTTGGAAACCTATGCCGCCAATGTGGAGGCCGCCGGCGGCAAGGTGCATTGGTGCTCCACCGCGGAAGAAGCCCGCGCTGCGGTGCTGGAGATTTGCCGCAATGCCGGCGCGAAGACCGTCACCAAGGGCAAATCCATGATCTCCGAAGAACTCGGGATCAATGACCATCTGGAAGCGCACGGGATTGAACCGGTCGAAACCGATCTTGGCGAATACATCATCCAGCTTCGGCGCGAACATCCATCCCATATCATTGCGCCGGCGTTCCATTTGAACCGAGAGGATTGGGAGAAATCCTTCCGTGAAATGCACACGGACCTGCCGAAGGATCGCGTATTCAGCGAAAGGCGCGATATCCTGACCGAAGCGCGCACCAAGCTGCGTCATCGCTTCCTGGCCGCTGATGTCGGCATTACGGGTGCCAATTTCCTGATTGCGGAATCGGGCAGCAGTGTGATTGTCACCAATGAAGGCAATGGGGATCTGACGCAAACTCTGCCGCGTGTGCATATTGCACTGGCGAGCATCGAAAAAATGGTGCCAACGCTGAATGATGCCTGCGCGCTGCTGCGCCTTTTGGCCCGTTCCGCCACGGGGCAGGATTTTTCAGTCTATACTACTTTTTCCACCGGCGGCCGGCGGCCGGGCGATTTGGATGGTCCGGAAGAATATCATGTCGTGCTGATTGATAATGGCCGGTCCAATATGTTCGGCACGGAATTTCAGGAAATGCTGCGCTGTATCCGCTGTGCCGCCTGCATGAATCACTGCCCGGTTTATGGCGTGACAGGTGGGCATGCCTATGGTTGGGTCTATCCCGGCCCGATGGGGAGCGTGCTGACGCCAACGCTGATTGGCGTGGATAAGGCCGGGCATTTGCCCAATGCCTCGACCTTTTGTGGGCGCTGCGAATCCGTCTGCCCGGTCAAGATTCCCCTGCCGAAAATGATGCGCCATTGGCGCGAACGCGAATTTGAGCGGCATTTGTCGCCAGTTGCCGTACGGCGCAATCTTGGGCTTTGGGCCTATATCGCGCAGCGCCCGGCGCTCTATCGCATGGCGACGAAACTTGCCGTCAGTGCGCTTGGCCTAATGGCGCAGGGCAAGGGCGCGTTTCGGTCCTTGCCATTGGCTGGCGGTTGGACTCAGGGGCGGGATTTGCCGGTGCCGGAAGGTGGCACCTTCATGGATCGCTACGCCAAAACCAAGCGCAATGGCGGGGCCTGAGCGATGAGCAAGGAAGCAATTCTGAATGCCATTCGCCGCGGCCTGAAGCGCGGGCCGCTGCCCGCTGATCAACGCGCCATGTTGGAAGCGCGCATGATCGCGCGCCCACGGCACTTGATCCCCGCGCGGTCGCGCGTGGCGCGGCCGGACCAGATCAAGCTCTTTATCGCCAATGTGGAAAAGGAATTCGGCACCGTCACGCGTGTTGCCGATGTGAAGGAAATCCCCGGCGCGGTGGCGGAATATCTTTCGCAACAGAACCTGGCACCACGCTTTGTCATGGCGCCGCACCCGGAATTGCAAGCGCTGCCCTGGTCTGATCGCGCCATGCTGGAGTTTGAGACGCGCCGCGCTGAGGCAAGCGATCTGGTCTCTGTCCAGCATGGTTATGCCGGCATTGCGGAAACCGGTACGCTGATGCTGCCATCCGATCCCGCGCGCCCTACTACGCTCAATCTGCTGGCGGAGACTGAAATCGTCGTGCTCCGCGCATCGCGCATTACCGGGCCATATGAGGATGCCTGGGATATGCTGCGCGCGGAACGGCAGGATGTTGTCTCTGGCGGTTTCATGCCGCGCAATGTCATGTTGGTCACCGGCCCGTCGCGCAGCGCGGATATTGAACAAACGCTTGAACTCGGCGCGCATGGGCCGCGGCGGTTGCATGTGATTGTGGTGGATGATGATCCCGCCGCGCTAGCGGGATGAGCCTTTCACGTCGCCGCGCCCGCGCGCTGAGTGCTGCGGATCGCGCCCTGTGGCAAGCCTATGTGGCGAGTGTGGAGCCCCTGCCTGGACGCGCGCTACCAGCACCCGAACCGGCTGAAACGCCGCCCGTCATAACCGCGCCGCAGACAGTTCTTCCGGTGCAGCCCACTGCACCCCAAGCCTGGCAGCCACCGCCCATTCAGGTGAATGTCACGCCTGCCGGTTTGGATGGCAAACGCTGGCGCGCCTTGCGCAAGGGCCGGATGAAACCAGAACGCACGATTGATTTGCATGGCCGCCGCGCGCAGGAAGCGCATGATGCCGTGCGTAGTTTTTTGCTGGATGCTTTCGCCGATGGGCTGCGTTGTGTCGCCGTGATCACCGGGCGCGGTTCATCGCCGGAAGGTGGCGTGCTGCGCCGTGAATTGCCGCATTGGCTGAATGCGCCGGATATGCGGCGCATGCTGATGGCGGCAGCGCACCCACATGCGGCGAATACCGGCGCGGTGCATCTGATGCTGCGGCGGCGCAAGTGACACCCTTCGGCGCCAGGCTGCGCGCATTGCGCGCCGAACGCGGCGTTGCGTTGAAGGACCTTGCCGCCGCCTTGCAGGTTTCCGCGGCCTATCTCTCCGCCTTGGAACATGGGCGGCGCGGCCAGCCATCCGCCGGGCTGGTGCATCAGGTCAATGAATTCTTCGGCCTGATCTGGGATGATGCGGAAGAATTGGCGCGACTTGCGCGGCAATCCAACCCGCGCGTGGTGCTGGAAACCGGCGGTCTGACACCTGAAGCGACGGCGCTCGCCAATCGGCTGGCGCGGGATTTCCGCCGCCTGACGCCGGATACTATTGCAACCATTGAAGCCGCCTTGGATAAATTGCCGAAGGAAAGACGTTGATGCCGATGCAAGCGATATCGGCGGGGCTATTGGCGGGGATTGTGGGTTTTGCCTCATCCTTCGCGGTGGTGCTGCAAGGTTTTGTGGCCATGGGCGCGAGCCCTTCCCAGGCGGCATCGGGGTTGATGGCGGTTTCCATCGCCATGGGGCTTTGCGGGATTTTGCTGTCGCTCTGGAAGCGCATGCCGATAAGCTGCGCCTGGTCCACGCCGGGGGCCGCGCTGATGGCAGCTTCCATCATGCCGGCGGGCGGTTTTGCCGAAGCGGTGGGCGCTTTCATCATCTGCGCCTTGTTGTTGATTCTGGCAGGGTTATGGAAACCCTTGGGGCGGGCGGTGGCGGCGATTCCAGCTTCACTCGCCAATGCCATGCTCGCGGGGATTTTGTTTGGCTTATGTCTGGCGCCGGTGCGCGCGGTGGCGGAAGCGCCCATCGCTGCCCTCGCCATCATCGCTGCCTGGATCATTGCCGGGCGCTGGCACAAGCTGGCGACGGTGCCGGCGGCGGTGATTGTCGCGGGCATGATCATCGCGTTTCAGGCACCGATTCCTCAGGGCAATTGGGCGCCGAGCCCAGAATGGGTGACGCCGGTGTTTTCCGTGACCGCCATCACAGGTTTGGCGCTGCCGCTGTTTATCGTGACCATGGCATCACAAAATATTCCAGGCATGGCGGTGCTGAGCGCAAATAATTATCGTCCCAATCCAGGCCCGCTTTTTTCTATCACCGGAATCTTCAGTCTTTTCGCCGCGCCTTTCGGTGGGCATGCGGTGAATCTGGCCGCCATTACCGCCGCGATGTGTGCCGGCGATGGCGCAGGGCCTGATCCTGTGCGGCGCTGGCCTGCGGCTGTCATGGCCGGCTTGGTCTATACGGCGTGCGGTTTGGCTGCCGGCATGGCGAGCGGGCTTGTCGCTATCGCACCACCGATCCTGATCGAAGCTGTTGCGGGGCTTGCGCTGCTTGGTTCCTTCGCGGGCGCGCTGATGGGCGCGGTGCGCGAAGACAAGGATCGTGAAGCAGCGGTGATTTGTTTTTTGATCGCGGCTTCCGGTGTGGCCTTTCTGGGTATTGGTGGCGCGTTCTGGGGTTTGCTGGCAGGTGGCGGCATGTTGGCGCTGTCGCGTTGGCGCAGTTAGCGCGCGGGCATTACGCGTGCGAGAAATTCCGGCACGCGTCGCAAAGCATCTTCGCGGGCTGCGGGATGCGTCCCGATGGTGGCCGTGCCGCTGCTGGTGGCGCCAATACCGCGCAAAACGCGTTGCGGCGTATCGGGCGCGTCAAAATCATGATGCGCGCCGGGATAGATGCGCGCTTCCAAACGCGGGCCGGTGCGTGCTGCGAGTGTCGCGCAGGGTGGCGCGGGCGTCCAATCATCCGCCTCACCTACCAGCAGCAGCACGGGTGCCACGGGCTGCCAGGCTTCCCGCCTTTCTGACAGTGTGCGGCACCCAGGGTAAAACGCGATACCAGCAGCGAAATCATGCCTCAGCCCCGCGGGGCGCGCGCGATTGTCGCGCGACAAGGTCCACAGCACCGTACCGCCACCATTGGACCAGCCCATCAGCGCAATACGATCCGCCCGCACATCTGCGCGCGCTTGCAGAAAAAGCAGCCCGGCATAGGCATCACGCGCGCGTTCCACACTCATGCGCACGCGCCTATCATTCCCCTTTCCGCAAAGGCTGCCTTCATTGCGCGGCGTCAGGCTATCCACTTGCAACACCAGATAGCCAAGCTGCGAGAGGCGCCGCGCCCAATCCGCGTCCCGCGCGAGGGGCTGGCCCGTGCGCGTATTCATACCCGCACAGCCATGCATCAGCACAAGCGCCGCATGCGGCCCGCGCCCTATTGGTTGCCAGAGTACTGCGTTCAGCGTGGCTGGGCCATTGGCAGCCTGTTCCGCAGGATGCGCAGGAATGGCGATTGCTTGGGGCTACGCCATGGCTGGCATAGCCAAAAGCGGCAGCAGCAGGAATATCAGGCACAGCATTGCACCATGAAAAAGCAGCCAAGCCACGACAGTCAATATGAAATTTTGACGAAGACCAATGCAAGATGAAAGGATGCGTTTTGAACCAGCCCTTGCCGCCATGTCATCAGGATCAGCAACATGAAACTCCGTGTTTTTCTCTCGCATACACCAGAAATGTTCGAAGGCTATTACGGCCCGCGCGCCCTTGCGGCCTTGGCTGAATATGCCGAGGTTATTCGCAACCCTGGGGCAAGCGTGCTTTCTGGCGCAGCCTTGGCGGAAGCGGCGCGTGGCTGCCATGCCATTGTCGCAGATCGCGCAACACCGGGGCTTCCCGAAACCTTCGCTGCGACGCCTGAACTTTTGGCATTTCTGCGCGTGGCGGTGGATATCTCCACCATCAATGTGCCTGCCGCCAGTGCTGCGGGCGTCTTGGTAACGCGTGCGACACCTGGCTTTGTGGATGCGGTGGTGGAATTGGCGCTTGGCTTCATGGTGGATTTGGCGCGTGATGTCAGCACCATGGCCGGTACCTATCGCAAAGGCGGCTTGCCGCAAGGGCATATGGGGTTGCAGCTTTCGGCGGCACGGCTTTGTATTATTGGCTATGGCCGTATTGGGCAGCGTTTGGCGGAAGTGGCTTTGGCGCTTGGCATGCAGGTCGCGGTCTTTGATCCCGTCGCCAAGGTTGCTGATCCCCGCCTGAGGCAAGCGGGTTTCACGGAAGTACTCGCGACTTCTGACATTGTTGTCTGCCTTGCCATTTCCGATCCATCAACGAGGCATTTGTTCAACGCGGCCGCTTTTGCCGCCATGAAGCCCGGTGCGCGCTTCATCAACCTCGCGCGCGGCGAATTGGTGGATGAAGCGGCATTGATGGCAGCACTCGATTCCAAGCACCTCACCGGCGCTGCCATAGATGTCGGCAGCGCGCCGGATCAAAGACCGAACCCGGCGCTGGCCGCGCGCGCTGATGTAATCGCCACACCCCATATTGGCGGCATGACGCCAGAAGCGATGGAACATCAGGCCATGGATACGGTGCGCCAAATCGCTGCCCTTGCAAGCGGGGAAATGCCCGAAGGCGCCGTGAATGCCGATGCCGCCTTCAGAGTCAGGGAGTATCTGGCGCGCGGTCGCTGATAGGCTTCAGCCCTGCACCGGCTTGCGCAGTGCCCAAAATACGCAGGCGCCGGTTGCATAGGCGGCAATGGAAAGCATGAAGCCAAGCTGGTAGCTGCCCGTCAGGTCAAACAGGAAGCCCGCGCCCCAGGCGCCAAGCCCAGCACCCAGGCCAGAGCCAATGGTGATCAGACCAAGAATAGTGCCAAGCCTGGGGCCGCCGAAAAGATCCGCGGTCTTCGCGGTTATCGCAGGCCCACGCGCGCCCCAGGTAATGCCAAAGCAGCACGCATGCACCCAGAACAGCAGATGTTGATCAGCGCCATCAATCAGCAATGCGGCAGCAACACCGATGATGGAAATCACATAGGCGAGAATCGCGGCCCCTTCGCGCCCGATATAATCTGAAATTGTCCCAGTAAGGATAACACCTGGCAGTGCAAGCAAACTCCCGAGTCCAAGTACAAAGGCGGCATAAAGCGGATCGAAACCGCGATCCACCGCGAAGGCCAATTGATGCAAGGAAACAAGAAAACTGCCGATGCTGGTCAGGCCATAGACTATAAGCAGCAACCAGAAATGCCGCGTGCGAATAGCTTCCGCCACTGACCAATCACGCTCGGGTGCGCTATCCGTATTGCGTTTGGCAATTTGTGTTTGCTCCGCGCCACGAAACAGCGCAGCTAGCGGCAAAACCAGCAGCGCCATTACCCCCGCTTGCAGCAGATAGGCGTGGCGCCAGCCCATATCACTCACCATAAGCTGCGCGATCGGCACGGAAATCGCGCGGCCAAAACCATTTGCCGATTGCAGCATGGACATGGCCATGCCGCGCCGCGCGATGAAAAGGCGTGAGATCAACGGCGCGAATACCACCATGCTGATGCAATTGGCGCCAAGCGTCATCACCACGCCATACAGCAGCACAACCTGCCAAAGGGATGTCGCGAAGGCGCTGCCAAGCAGGCCAAGCGCAAGCAGGCAACCGCCCAGCAGCACCATGCGTCGCGCGCCAAGCCTATCCACCATGCCGCCCACCAGCGGCGAAGAAACGCCGCCCACCACCTGCCCGACCGAATAGGCGATGGAACTTTCACCGCGGCTCCAGCGAAACTCTGCAATGAATGCAAGCAGAAACACGCTATAGGCATGCATCAGGCTGGCGCTGATGGTGAAGGCCAGAAAGCCGCCGGCCAGAATGAACCAGGCGCGGCGGGAAGGGGCTTCCTTCATGCCCGGTCCTTCCCTGGCAAAGCGCCCTTGTGCTGCACCCGATACTGCCTCCGGCCTCATGTTGCCAAAGCCGCAGCATGGCGCCGGCGCATGCCATGCGCAATCCCGCCCCTTGGCGGCAGGCGTCTGCCGGTTCATGCTGCGTCCGAAAGCGCATTCGGAGGAAACATGAAGCCGCGTATTGTTGTTGTCACCCAATCCATGGTGGATGAGGCAGTGATCCAGGAAATGGCGCCGGATGGTTTTGATCTGCGTATCGCCAAACCCGGCGGTGCCGATTGGAAGGAGGCGATGGGTGGGGCCGAATATCTGGTCGGCTTCGTTGATATGCTGGTGAAGGATGAACTTTACGCCATCGCCCCCAAGCTGAAGCTGATTCAGGTATTAAGCGCGGGTTATGACCGCGCGGATATCGCTGCCGCGCGGCGCGGTGGCGTGCCCTTTGCCAATAATGGTGGCGCGAATTCAACGGCTGTTTCTGAACATGCAGTGCTGCTGATGTTGGCAGTTTCACGCCAATTGATTCGCCAGCACGCAAATGTCGCCGCGGGCCGTTGGCGCGGCAATCAAACGCCGAAGCTTTATGAATTGCGTGGGCGCACGCTTGGCATTGTGGGCCTTGGCACCATCGGCAAGAAGACCGCGCGGCTTGCGCAGGCTTTCGGCATGACAGTGCATTACTATGATATCGCCAGGCTGCGCGAAGAAACCGAAGATGCGCTGAATGTGCGCTTCAGATTATATCGGGAATTGCTGCGGACATCTGATATCGTCTCGCTCCATGTGCCGCTTAATGCCAGCACCAAGGGGTTGTTGGGTGAAGCGGAATTGGCGCTGATGAAGCCCACCGCCTTCCTGATCAATACCAGCCGCGGGCCAGTGGTGGATGAAGCGGCGCTTTACCGCGCGCTGTCATCGGGGCAGATCGCTGGTGCTGGGCTTGATGTGTTTGATCAGGAACCGCCGCCGCCGGATAATCCGCTCTTCAACCTGGATAATGTGGTGCTGACCGCGCATATGGCCGGCCCCACGCAGGACAGCAATGTCGCCCGCCTGCGCAATGCTTTTGACAATGTGCAGCGCGTCGCACGCGGTGAGGCACCGCTTTGGGTCATTCCGGAATTGAACGAATAGGAAAGCCGATCATGTCATCTGAAACCATCACGCGCGCGATTGAAAAACTGGTCGCAGTCCATAAGGGCGGTGCGCCGATTACCAATCTCGGCGATACCGCACCAAGCAATGAGGCCGATATCTTCGCCATCCAACGCGGTGTGCTGAAGGCGCTTGGTGGCGCCATTGGCGGTTGGAAATGCGCGACCCCGCCTGGCAAGCCCACCAATTTCGGTATCATGGCCGCAGCTGGCGCACGCCAATCGGCCGGGCGTTGGGGTGTTGCGAATACACGGCCTATTGGTCTTGAAACCGAGGTTGCTTTTCGTCTGAAGCGTGATCTGCCGCCGCGCAGCCACGCCTATAGCCGCGAAGAAGTGCTGGATGCGGTGGACGCTGCCTTCCCGCTGCTGGAATTGGTGCAATCGCGCTATGCTGATCACAAGCTGGTGTCACCTGCTGAAGGCATGGCAGATAACATCGCGCATCTTGGCTATGTGGTGGGCGCTGATGTCGCGGATTGGCGGCGTTTTGACCTGCCCAATCTTGCCGTGCGGCAATCCTATGCCGGCGCGGTGCAGGTGGACCAGAAGGGAGGCAATCCCTCCGGCGATCCGGTGCTGCCTTTGGTTTGGCTCGCCAATCATTTGCATGGGCTTGGTGAGCATTTGCGCGCCGGTCAGGTCGTGACGACTGGCACCTATACCGGCTGCATTTTTGTCCCACCCGGTCAGCGCGTGCAGGCCGGTTTTGCGGGATTTGGCGAAATCACTTTCGATCTCACCTAACCCAATCGCTATAATCCAAGCTTGCCGGCCACGCCCAATTCGCCGGCAAGCTTGGTCAATACTTCAATCGTCTTGTCTTCAATCTCAATGCCATTGGCGCGGCGATCAGCCTCACGCATTGCTTCCAGCTCACCGGGGTAGAAGACGCCTGGGCTGCCTTCGGCGGGCGGCGTATCCTTCAGATAGCGCGCGAAATCCGCAACTTCCTGTTTGAATTGCGCCAGCGGGCGGAAGGCATCCACCTTGAACACCGCCATGAAGCAACCGTCATTATGCCTGCCCGTGGGTTCCACGCCAAAGCCAAGCCCGGTCAGCAACCCGCAGAGAATTTCCACCATCGCGGCCAGGCCAAAACCCTTATAGCCTTCCGTGCCTCCCAAAGGCAGCAGCGCACCGCCCTTCTTCAATTGCGCAGGATCGCGCGTGGGCTTGCCATCCGCGCCAATCACCCAACCATCCGGGACTTCCTGCCCGCGCGCTTGTGCCAGAAACACCTTACCCGCAGCGGCGGCCGAGGTTGCCATATCCAGCACAAAAGGCCCGGCCAAATCGGATGGCACCGCAATGGAAATCGGGTTGGTGCCAAGCCGTGCTTCGCGCCCGCCGAAAGGTGCTACCGCCTTGGGTGAGCGCCCGGAATCCGCCGTGCAAATGCCAATCATGCCGGCTTCGGCGGCCATCAGCGGATAGCTTGCCAAGCGGCCAATATGCCCCTGCCGAAACACGGTTGCGGCAGCAACATTGGATGTTTGCGCTTTTTCGATGGTGTAGCGCATGGCCTTTTCATTGGCGACATAACCAAAACCCCAATGCCCATCAATCACCGATGTGGTGGCGCTTTCCTGCACAATCTTCCACGGCGCACCGGGCACAATATGCCCCACCTTGATCCTTTCGATATAGCCCGGGATCATGATGATGCCATGCGAATCATGGCCCACCAGATTGGCGCTGGTGCAATGCCGCGCGACGGTTTCCGCCTCATCTGCCGGCGCGCCGGCTGCGATCAGAAGTGTGCGGCCAATTTCCTTGACGCGATCAGCGCTGAGTTTTGGCATTTTATTCCCCTATTCCATCGCGCAGCCCGCGCTTGTTCAGCAAGGCTAAGCCTGCCCGCGCCCATTCGGCAAGCCGGCAGCGTAAGGCTTGAAAGCGCCGCCGCTTCGGATCAGGCTGTCCGCACCGAAGTTGAAAGGAAATGCGCCATGACCGATCTACCAAAAGCCGATGCCGCAACGCGCGCCTGGTTTGATGCCTGGCTTGAACGCTTCGCCGGTTTTGTGCGTGACGTTGATTACGCTTCTGCGCGCCCACTTTTTCATCCCGATGTGCTGGCTTTTGGCACGCATCGCGATGTGATCCCAGGGCTCGCTGCCTGGCAGGCGACGCAATGGGATAATGTCTGGCCAAAGACCGAGGATTTTCGTTTCACCCTTGCGCAAACCCATGTGCTGGCCTCAGAAGATAAATCCATGGTGGTTGTCGTCGCACCCTGGACCAGCACTGGCTTTCACCCGGATGGGACGCGCTTTGAAAGGCCAGGGCGTGCCACCATGATTTTCCATGGCAAGCCTGATGCGTGGTTCTGTGTGCATTCGCATATGTCGCTCAATCGCGGGGTGCCGCAATCAAGCCACGCGAATCGTCCCGTGAAAGCGCCCTAAATTTGCCCCTTTGGGAACGCAAACACCTTCTGTCGCACTTGCCGGAGCAAACCCGATGCGTCGCTTGACCCTTGCCCTTACGCTGATTGCCCCTGCTGCGCTTGCGGCTGAAATGCCGGTTCGTGGCGTCACGCTTTCTTCCGCCGGCATTGCGCAGATTGAACGCGCCGGCGAAGTGGCGGCTGATCAGCCGGTCGTGTTTCGCGCGCCGCTTGGTGATGTTGATGATCTCTTGCGATCGCTCATGATCCTTGATCCCGCTGGCCGGGTTGAGGGCCTTAGCCTGCCAGCGCGGGATTTGTTGAATGAGGCATTTCGTGGCCTGCCACTCCGCCCCGCGGATTTCGAAAACCGCGTGAGCCTCTTGAATGCTTTGCGTGGCCAGGAGGCTGAGGCCGCGGGGGCGCGCGGGCGCATTGCCGCCGCAGCGGAGACCGAGGCCGGGCTGCATCTTTCGCTCATTGGGCCGCGTGGCTTGCTCTCGGTGCTCCTGAAATCGGGTGATGAGGTCACACTGACCGACCCTGCCCTGGCGGCGCGTGTGGCGCGCGCGGCGGAAGCACTCGCGGCAGCGCGCAGCGATGATGAAAGGCGCATCGAAATCCGCCTGAGGTCTGATCGCGCGCGGCAGGTGGCGGTGATCTATATTGCCGGTGCGCCGCTTTGGAAGCCTTCTTATCGGCTGATGGCGCCGGCGCTCGGTGCAACGGGTGGGCAGGCGCGGTTGATGGGCTGGGCCGTGGTGGAAAATGCCTCCGGCAGTGATTGGGACGGGGTGCGGGTTTCGCTGGTGTCGGACGACGCTGCGGCATTTCGCCAGCCGATTTTCGAACCCATCACCGTGCCGCGCCCTGAATTGCCGGTGCGCATTGCGGAAGCCATTCGCGTGCGGCCCGATACTGGCCCGATGCCTATGGTAGCAGCAGCAGCGCCGATGATGGAGCCGCCGCCCGCACCGGCCCCTGCACCGCGCGCCGCCATGCGTGTGGAAGCTGCGCCAGCGCCACTTGCCGTGAATGTTGCGGCGGAAGCCGCTGCCGGGCGCGTCGCCTTCACCCTTGAACAGCCCGTCAGCATCCGCAGCGGAGAGACCGCCAACCTGCCCTTCCTTGATCTCAATCTGCCAGCGGAACGGCTTTGGTGGGTGCAGAATGTGCTGGCCACGCATCCGTTGCAGGCGCTGCGCTTCCGCAACACCTCCAACCACGTGCTGCCCGATGGGCTGGTCACGGTTTATGGTGGGCCGGATGCGCCGAGCTTTCTCGGTGATGCCGAAATGCGCGCGCTATCACCGGGCGACCAACGTCTGATCGCCTTCGCGCGGGATCGTGATCTGCGCATGACCAGTCAATACAGCAGCCGAGACGACATTACGCGTATCAGCCTTCGACGTGGTTTCATCACCCTTGAGTCAAAGCGCATCGAAGAAACCACCATCGCGATTGATCCGCGCGGCACAAGCGGCGTGATGGTGATTGACCTGCCGCGTCCCCCGGGTGCTACGCCGCGCTTCCCGGTGGCGGCGGAAGGTGAATTTGGCCTGCGTCATGAAACGCGCCTGGAAGCACAAGCCAAGACCATCCGGCTTGGCTTTGAACGTGACCAGCGCCGGGATGTATCGCTCTGGGATCAGGGCCTTGGCGATCCGCTCCTACTGCAACCGGCGCAGTTCGATCTTGAGGCGTCGCTCCGCCGCCTTCCCGGCGGGCCGGGTTCGGTTGAGGGCTTGCAGGAAATCCTCTCCCGCACCGGCGCCGATGTGCCGGGGCGCGATGTGCTGGCCTCCACCATCACCGCACTTCAGCAAATCCGCGTTTTGCTTGATGCCGCACGCCTTGCCGCACGCGAAGCACGCTCCGCTGATCAGGCGCTGGCCCGCGCCCGTCAGGCGGTGGAAGATCGCACCGGTGGGGAACAGCAGGCCGCGCGTCAGCGGCTGAATGCCGCCAGCCGAGAGGCCGAGGCGACAGGCGCCGCATCAAGCCGCGCCTTTGAAGCCTGGCAGCGTGCGGTGATTGCGCTACTGCAACAGGGTAGCTGACCGCCTATTCAGGCTTCACACCCGCAGCGCGCAGCACGGCGGCGCTGCGCGCCAATTCTTCGCGCACATAAGCGCCGAAGGCTGCGGTGGTTGCGTATTGCGGTTCGATTTCGACCCCAACATCCGCGAGCCTTGGCTTGATCCGTTCCATCGCCGCGTTGAAGGTAACATTCAGCGATTCCACAATGCCGCGCGGCGTTTGTGCTGGGACAAAGGCGCCAATCCAGGCAGCACCAGTCCAGGCCGGCAGCCCGGCTTCGGTAGCGGCGGGGATATCGGGCAGGCTCGGCACGCGCTGCGCGCCTGAAATGGCAATCGGGCGCACCGTGCCGGCGCGGATATGGGAAGTGGCGGAAGCCGTCGGGTCTACTGCCATATGCGCCTCACCCGAAATCACCGCCGCCATGGCAGGGCCGCCACCGCGATATTGCACCATTTGCATTTCCACATCCGGCAGCGCGGCGCGGAAGACTTCCGATGTCAGGTGATTGCCGCTGCCAATCCCGGCGGAAGCGAAATTGATCTTGCCTGAATTGGCGCGCAGCCAAACGATCAGGGATCGCATATCGGTGGCAGGAATATTGCGGTTGATCACCAGCACCTGTGGAATTCGGCCCAAATGCGCCACAGGCGCGAAATCCGCAATCGGGTCATACGGCATGCGCGCCACAAGGCTCGGCGCGATCACATGCGCATTGGAATGGATCATGATGGTATAGCCATCCGGCGCGGCTTTCGCCGAAGCCTCTGCCCCGATCAGCCCCGCCGCACCGCCGGCGCGGTTTTCGATCACCATATTCTGGCCGAGCATTTGCGAAGCCGCATCCGCAACCAAGCGCGCCACCACATCGGTCGCCCCACCTGGTGCGAAGGGCACAATCACACGCATCGGCCGATCCGGCCGCCAGGACCCTTGGGCGCGGGCTGAGGCAAGGGCGGGTGTGGCGAGCGCAAGCGCCAAAGTGGCACGACGAGTGATTTGCATGAAATGGCGTCCTTCCCAGTTGGAATGCTTCCCTGGAGGCGGGCTTATACAGATTTTCGGTCTTGGTGCCATGGATCATCCTCCGGCCTCGGGTTATGCCTAAGGCAAGGAAGGAAAGTGACCCATGAAAACCGCCGCCGAAGCCCTGATTGAATTCCTCGCTGCCCAGGGCATTGACCGGGCCTTTTGCGTGCCAGGTGAAAGCTATATCGCGCTGCTTGATGCGCTGCATGCCCATCCGCGCATGGACCTTGTCACCTGTCGCAGTGAAGGCGGCGCCGGCTTCATGGCGGTGGCCGATGGCAAAATGACCGGCAAGCCTGGCGTGGTGCTGGTCTCGCGCGGGCCCGGCGCCTGCAATGCCTCCATCGCGGTGCATACGGCGGAACAGGATGCGGTGCCGATGATCCTGCTGATTGGGCAGGTGGAAAAGCGCGATTTGCGCCGCAATGCCTTTCAGGAAATTGACTATGCCCGCATGTTCGGCGGCATCGCGAAATGGGTGGGGGAAGCGACCAGCGCCGATCAGGTGCCGGAATTGATCGCGCGCGCCTATGCCATGGCGATGCAGGGCGTGCCGGGGCCGGTGGTGCTCAGCCTGCCGGAAGATGTGCTGGCCGAACCCTGCGCCGCGCCCATCCCGCCCGCCACAATTGCGGCGCCCGCGCAGCCCGCGCCCGCTGATGTCGCGCGGCTTGCCGCCATGCTGCGCGGTGCGGCGCGCCCGATCATCCTGGCCGGGCACGCGATTGACACGCCAGGCGGGCGCGAAGCGCTGCTTGCCTTTGCCGAGGCTTGGCAGACCCCGGTTGCGGTTTCCTTTCGCCGGCAGGATCTTTTTCCGAATGATCACGCGCTTTACGCGGGTGATCTTGGCCTGCGTAACCCGGATGCGCAGCGCGCCGCCTTTGCCGATGCGGATTTGGTGGTGGCGCTCGGCACACGCCTGACCGACATCACCACGCAAGGCTGGACTTGGCCAGCACCCGGTCAGCGCCTTGCGCATATCTGCGCGGAACCGCGCTTCCTGGGTTGGCATTTCCCGGCGGAGCTTGCGGTGGCCGCCGATGCGCGCGCCGTGTTGGCGGCGCTTGGCGCGGAAAAACCAGGCGCACAAGCTGCGCGCGGCGCCTGGGCGAAAAAGCTGCGTGATCTGCAAACTGCCGATAGCCAAGTGGCGCCGACGACGCATAATGATGGCGTCGCCTTCGCGCGCATTGCGAAGCTGATTGGTGAAATCGCGGCACCCGATGCGATGATCGCGCTGGATGCCGGCACTTTCGGTGCGCCCTTCTATCGCAAGATCGCCTGGATTTCGCCGCGCCGGCTGCTCGCCCCCGTTGCGGGGTCCATGGGTTTTGGTGTGCCCGCCGGCGTGGCGGCGGCGCTACGCTATCCTGATCGGCAGGTGATTGCACTGGTGGGTGATGGTGGCGCGCTGATGACCGGCGGCGAATTCGCGGTGGCGGTAGCGCGTGGTGTGCCGCTTAAGATGATCCTGTCTGACAATGGTTCCTATGCTTCCATCCGCATCCATCAGGAACGCGCCCACCCGGGCCGCGTCAGTGGCACCAGCCTGGAAAACCCGGATTTCGCTGCCTGGTGCGCGGCGTTTCGTGTGCCGGTGACGCGCATTGAAACCGATGCGGATATGCCGAGGCTGGCCGAAGCACTCGCGGCACCCGGCCCGGCGGCGATCCATGTGCGCACCTCCCTTCAGGCGGTGCTACCGAAATAGCGTGACACGCTTTTGGGTGATCCGCTTCAGCAGATCACCCACCAAGCGTGCTTTGAGACAAATATCTCAGAGCTTCTCGACCTGGCCGTATTCCAGATCCACCGGGGTGGACCGGCCGAAGATGGAAACGCTCACCTTCAGGCGGCCCTTTTCTTCATCCACTTCCTCAACCACACCATTGAAGGAGGTGAAGGGACCATCGGCCACACGCACCTGCTCACCAACCTCATAAACCACGGCGGGCTTGCGGGGCTTGTCCACGCCTTCCTGTACCTGCTTCAGCAGGCGCTCGGCCTCCGCGGCCGGCACGGGTTGGGGCTTGTTGCGCGCACCAAGAAAGCCGGTGACCTTCGGTGTGTCCTTCACCAAATGCCAGGCGTCATCAGTCATTTCCATCTTCACCAGCACATAGCCGGGGAAGAATTTGCGGTCCGTATCCACCTTCTGGCCACGCCGCACCTCAACCACTTGTTCGGTCGGCACCAACACCTCGTCGAACTTGTCGGCCAGGCCCTTCTGCGCAGCCTGCTGCTTGATCTGCTCGGCGATCTTGCGCTCGAAGCCAGAATAGACATGCACGACATACCATTTCTTATCGGCCACGGTGCCGTACCTCCTTAAAACCTTGCTCAGCCGATACCAAAGACCAGCCGCATGGCCAACTGAATCAGCTGATCAACCACCAGGAAGAAAATCGCGGCCAAGGTCGAAAGCCCCAGCACCAGCCCCGTGGTGATGAGCGTTTCCTTGCGCGAAGGCCAGGTCACCCTGGAGGCTTCCTGACGGACTTCCCGAACGAATTGCGCGGGATCGAGCTTGGCCAATGTCAGTTCCCCTGAAAAGCATCACCGGGCGGCAGCCCTGACAGCCCCCACCCGGAGAAAACGCACTCATAAAACTGGCAGGGGTGGAGGGTCTCGAACCCCCAACCTCCGGTTTTGGAGACCGGCGCTCTAGCCAATTGAGCTACACCCCTAAACTCGGCCAGGACCACAACACCCTAGCCGCGCTACCCAAAGGCGGAAAGGCCGAAACCCCGCCGCCCCCAAGCTTTCTTACGCCGTGATCTTCGCGACAACGCCGGCGCCGACGGTGCGGCCACCTTCACGAATGGCGAAGCGCAAGCCTTCATCCATCGCGATCGGCGCAATCAGCTCAACATCCATCGAAACATTGTCGCCCGGCATCACCATCTCCACCCCTTCCGGCAGAGACACAACGCCCGTCACATCCGTCGTGCGGAAGTAGAATTGCGGACGATAATTGGTGAAGAACGGCGTATGACGCCCACCTTCTTCCTTCGTCAGCACATAGGCTTCCGCCTTGAACTTCGTGTGCGGCGTGATCGAACC
>JADCFA010000002.1 GCA_020249775.1 Roseomonas sp.
CAGCATCCCTATGAGTTATTCCTGCAACTTGAGGACATTGCCCATCGCACCACCCGCGTGAGGCGCCCGCAATCCAACGGTATCCTTGAACTCTTCCATCGCACGCTGCTTGATGAGCATTTCCGGGTTGAGGGGCGGCGCACCTGGTTCGAGACCATTGAGGAAATGCAGGCCGTGCTTGATGAATACCTTGAGGGCTACAACACCAAGCGGCCTCATCAGGGGCGCGGCATGAATGGCCGCACACCCATCCGCGCATTCACCGAGGGCATGCCGAAAACCAACAACACGGAGGTGACCAGCCAGACAAAAACTGCCAACCTCAAAGCCGCCTGAGGCCTGCTTCAAATGCGGTCACTGTCAGGGGAATATCGTAAGTGTACATCTCTGTTTTATAATAAATTATTTGTAATAATCATGTCGCGTCACCATTCGCCCGCGAAAAAAAATGTCTTAATTCAGTCACCTGTGGCGAGACTTGGTATGAGCGAATTCAAGAAGCCTTCGAATGGGGTCTTAGGCTTTCTCTCCCGCCCCTGCCGCAAATCCCGCCACTAATTCGCGGATGCGTGCCGGGTCGCTTTGTTCCATCACGCGGCGCGCGAAGCGTGCGCAATCGCCAATATCAAGCCCGCGCACGGCCTGCTTCACGCGGGGGATGGCCGAGGCATTCATGGAAAAACTGCGAATGCCAAGCCCCAGCAACAGTGGGATCAATTGCGGATTGCCCGCCATCTCCCCGCAAATTGAAACCGGCATACGCAGCCTGAGCGCCGCTTCGGTTGCGAATTGCATCAGGCGCAGCACCGCCGGGTGCAGCGGGTCATAAAGATGCGCCACTTCCGCATCGCCGCGATCAACGGCGAGTGTATACATCGCCAGATCATTGCTGCCGATCGAAAAGAAATCCGCTTCCAGCGCAATCGCATCGGCGGCCAGCGCCGCGCCTGGTGTTTCAATCATGGCGCCCAGTAGCGGCAGTTTATCCGGCAGCTTGTCACCCCGTCGGCGGAGCCGCCGCGCGACGCGGTCAAAAATATCGCGCGCCTGCTTCATCTCCTCAGGGATCGTCACCATGGGCAGCAAAAGCCGCAATTGCCCATCCGGCAATTCCGCAGCCACGCGCAAAATCGCCGCGAATTGCACTTCCAGCAATTCCGGCCGCCGCAGCAACAACCTGATGCCGCGCAGCCCAAGTGCTGGATTGGCGCCGGCATGGGTTGGCGCGATGCCTTCGGCAAGGGCAGCGATATCCTTCTCGCCGCCCCAATCCAGCACACGAATGGTCACCGGGTCCTGACCCATGGCTTCCAGAATTTGGCGATAGGCCGCGCATTGCGCTTCCTCATCAGGCAAATCCTCGCGATTCATGAATAGAAATTCAGTGCGGAGCAGCCCAATGCCCTGCGCGCCGGCTTGCGCAATCAGTGGCAATTCCTGCGGAATCTCCAGATTGGCCTGCAATTCCACCGCTTCGCCATCGGTGGTGATGGCGGGCAGGCGACGCAGCCGCCCAAGCCGCGCACGTTCCCGCGCATAGGCGGCGAGCTTTTCGCGCGCGGCGGTCAGTGTCGCGGCTTCGGGATGGATGGCGATGCTGCCCGCTGCGCCATCCAGAACCACCTGGTCATCACGCCGCACGGTTTCCGTCAGTCCCGGAACGCCAAGCACGGAAGGAATGCCAAGCGCACGCAGCATGATCGCCGTATGGCCATCTGCGCCACCCTCATCAGTGGCCACACCGGCAATGCGCGCCGGGTCCAATAGGGCAGCGTCTGAGGGCGTGAGTTCCTCGGCAATCAGGATGCACCCTTCGGGCAGGTTTTTCAGGCTGCGAAAGGGGGTTGCGGTCAGATTGCGCGTGACGCGCCGCGCAATATCGCGCACTTCGGTCGCGCGGCGCGTAAGGCCGGCGCGGTCATCATCCTTGGCGGCAAGGATCGCTTCCGCAATCGCTTCTGCCTCATCCGTGATGGCGGTCTCGGCGGCCAGCAATTCGCTTTCAATCCGTTTGCGCGCACCGCGGATCAGGCGCGAATTGCCAAGCATGAGCAAATGCGCATCAAGCAAAGGCGCGATTTCTTCTTGCGCTTCTTCGGGTAGGATGGCGATGCGTGTCTTCAGCTTGGTGACCTGCTTGCGCGAAAACGCAACCGCATCGGCCAGGCGCTGGCGTTCTGCTTCAATCGCTTCCGTGGTGATGCGCCGGCGCGGCGCTTCGGCGGGCGCTTCACTCGTGTCAAAAGCGGGACCCATGGCGATACCAGGCGAAACCGCAATGCCGCGCAATTGTGTTTCGCGGCGACGCGTGGTTTTGCTGGCGCGTGGGCGGGCGGGCGTTTCAGTCTTCATGGAAGCCCGCCTCAACCAAGGCTGCCACAGCGTCCAAGGCTTCCTTGGCGTCCCAGCCTTCGGCTTCAATCACAATTTCGGCACCGCGCCCGGCACCCAGCATCATCAGCCCCATAATGGAAACGGCGGGCACGCTTTGCCCATCACGCGATACATTCACGCAAGCGGAATAGCGTTCCGCCAGCGCAACCAGCTTGGCCGCCGCGCGGGCATGCAGGCCGCGACTATTCGGAATGACAACGCTGCGGCGGAGCACCATGCCGCCAGAAGAAGGGGCGGGGGCTGCTTCGTTCATTCCTTGGCGCTGCCATTGGGCTTGGCGCCCGGAACATCACGCGCAAGCGCGATATATTTCCGCCCCGCTGCCTTGGCGTGATCCAGCGCTTCTTGCAGCGGTTCACTGCCGCGCACCTTCGCAAGCTTCACCAGCAAGGGCAGATTGACGCCGGCCAGTACTTCCACGGACTTGCCTTTTTCCACCATTTGCACAGCCAGGTTTGAAGGCGTGCCGCCATACATATCGGTCAGTACCACCACGCCATCACCCTGATCCACGCTGGCGATGGAATTGCGAATATCCTGCCGGCGCAATTCCATGTCATCATCGGGGCCGATGCAGACTGTCGCCACCGCCTGCTGCGGCCCGACAATATGTTCCATCGCCAGCCGCAATTCTTCGGCCAACCTGCCATGGGACACCAAAACAAGACCAATCATGATGTTTGCGAAAGGGCCTCCTGGCCCGAAGCGGCAGACAAGATGGGGGTGCTAGCCTGACCACCGTTAATTTTCAATTCCCGATGGGCAAGATCAACCCGCCAACCACCAGCACGAAGATGCCCCGCCAGCCGTTCCGCGACAAGGACAGACCTGTGCTTACCCCCGGTGCAGCCAACCGCAATGGTGAAATACTTCTTCCCTTCGGTAGCGTAGCGCGGCAGCAAAAGCTCAAGAAAATCCCGTAACCTCTGCCAAAAGGCCGAAAAATCCGGATCGGCTTCAATGAAGGCGGCAACAGGCGCCGCCTGGCCCGTCATGGGGCGCAGCACAGGATCATAATGCGGGTTGCGCAAAAATCGCACATCGAAAACCAAATCCGCTTCCCGCGGCAGGCCCTTTGGATAGGCAAAGGAAAGCACCGAAACCGCCAGCCCCGCCGCTGCATCCGGGGCATAGCGCCCTTCAACCATGCGGCGCAGATCTGCAAGCGGCAGGTCCGAGGTATCAATCGTGAGGTCCGCGGTATCGCGCAGCGCCTCAACCAGTGCCTTTTCGCGTGCAATGCCTTCCAACACGCGTGAGCCCATGGGGCCGCCCGGTGCCAGCGGGTGACGGCGGCGCGATTCGGTGTAGCGGCGAAGCAGCGCCTCATCCTCCGCGGTTGCGAAAATGAGTGACACATTGATATCAGACCGCAGCCGCAAGCGTTCCAGAACGCGCAGCACGGCAGCAGCATCGAAATCGCGCGTGCGTGCATCAATCCCGGCGGCCAGAGGCAGCACGCCATCACCCACCAGCGATTCCAGAATGGAAATCGGCGGGTTGTCCACCGTCTCGAACCCCAGATCTTCCAGCACGCGCAGGATGGAAGCCTTGCCCGCGCCGGAAAGCCCCGTGACAAGAATGATCTCTCGCACTGGGTTGGTCATGCTGCGAAGGCCCCCGCCTTTTGGCTGAGCCGCCCGGTGGCGGCGCCAAGCGCGTGAATGATCTTATCGCAGGCGGAAACTTCAAAAGCATGTAGCGAGATGCGCGGCACAGCGCCGGCCGGGCCTTGCCAGAAGGCTGGTTCCGGCAGGCGCGGCACATCCGCGCGCGCCACCAAATCCACCACCAGGCGAAGCCGTGCATTTTCCGCCACCGGCAGCGCGGTAAAAATCCCAAGCCCGCGAATTTCCAACATGCCGCGCAAAGCGGGCGGCGCGCTGACATCTTCGCCTGTAAGCATCACCTGATCATCTGCCAACAAATGCCATCCGCGCCCGATCAGGCGCAGCACCAGATCGGATTTGCCCGCGCCGGATGGGCCGCGGAACATGACCGCCTCTGACCCCCAAGCTGCTGCGCTTGCGTGAATGAGCATGCTCCGCCAGCGCCATCACGCCAGCCCCTTCCCGAGGAGGCGCCGGTTCCGCGCCTTTTCCAAACTTAAGCATGCCAGAAACGCCAAGGCGCGGGAAGCGCTTGCCGGGGCGGGGCGGGCAAGGCAGGCTCGGCGCATGATTGATCGAAGCGATATCAGCGCCGCCATGGCGCGCATTGCCCCTCATATCCGCCCAACGCCGGTGCTGCGCCTGGCGCCGCATGAATTGGGCACGGAACACCCGGTCACGCTGAAGCTGGAATTCCTGCAAGTGACGGGGTCCTTCAAGCCGCGCGGGGCCTTTAATCGGCTGCTATCGGGCGCAGTGCCGGCGGCGGGCGTGGTGGCGGCATCCGGCGGCAATCACGGCGCTGCGGTGGCCTATGCGGCGCAAAGCCTTGGCGTGCCGGCGGAAATCTTCGTCCCCGCGCCCACACCTGCGGTAAAGCGCGCGCGGATTGAAGGTTTCGGCGCGCGGCTTGTGGTTGGCGGGGCAAGTTATGAGGAAGCGCGCATCGCCTCAGAAGCGCGCGCCGCCGAGACCGGCGCCATGCTTGTCCATGCCTATGACCAGCATGAGGTTCTGGCCGGCCAGGGCACGATTGGGCTGGAAATGGAACAGGATGCGCCGGAACTGACGCATGTGCTGATAGCCGCCGGCGGTGGCGGCCTGTTTGGCGGCATTGGCGCCTGGTATGCGGGCCGTGCCGGCCTTGTGGTGGTGGAACCGGCTTCCTGCGCGACGCTGACCATGGCGCAAAAGGCAGGCGCGCCGGTGGATGTGCCGGTGGGCGGCATTGCCGCCGATAGCCTGGGCGCGCGCCGCGCCGGGCGCCTCGCTTTTGAAGTTCTGAGCGCCACCAAGGCCACCTGCGTGACCCTGCCAGATGAGGCGATTATCGCCGCGCGGCGTTGGCTTTGGGAGAAGCTTCGCATCGTGGCCGAACCGGGCGGCGCCGCGGCGCTGGCCGCGCTGCTATCGGGCGCTTGGCGTGCGCCCGCCGGCGCGCGGATTGGCATTGTGCTTTGTGGCGCGAATTGCGATCCGGGGAGCGTGGTTTAGGCCGCACCCCCGCGCGGGATCATGCCTTCTTCCCGCGCCTTGATCTGCAGCGCCAAATATTTTGAGTAGATGCGGCATTGCGCGAGGCTGCCGGCCATGAACCAGAGCCCTTCTTGTGCGGTGGGCTTCCACATATTGGCCAATTCACCATCCTCACCGATACCCCAGATCGGCCCTACCTTTTCGGCAATGGCATCGCCCATCAGGCGCCGCACCAATTCCTGCTGCGTGTAATAGCCGGTGGCGAGCACCAATAGATCGGCGGGGATGATGCGCCCATCCTTAAGCTTCGTACCTTCCGCGACGAATTCTGCGATATCGTCGAATTGCAGCAGGTCGATATCGCCATTGATGATCAGGCCGGAACAGCCGGCATCCAGGTAATAGCCGCCACCGCGCCGGCGGTATTTCATTTGATGGCCGGTGCCATCCTCGCCCAGATCATATTTGAAGCCGCGTGCCTTCAACGCGGCGATCAGATCCTTGTCCAATTCCGCCATACGCTGCACGGCCAATTGATAGCCGCGAATGATCAGCGGCGGCGTGCCGGAAGTTGCGATCAGATCACAATCCTCCAAGGATGGGCCTTCATCATAAAGCGCGTAATTCATCTTCGCACTTGGATCTATGCTGACGACTGTGGTGGAGCCGCGCTGGATGATGGTGGTGGCGACATCATGGCTGTGCAGATCCTGCGCCACATCATGCCCGCTATTGCCTGTGCCCAGCACCAGCGCGCGCTTGCCGCGCCAGGCCGCGCCGCTGGTGAAACTGTGGGAATGGATCACATCGCCCTCGAAGGCCTCAAGGCCCGGCAGTTTCGGCACTTTGGGAATACCGCTGACGCCATTGGCAAAAATGACATGGCGCGGTGCCATTTCGCGTATCGCGCCATCGGCGCGGCGCAGCCGCACGCGCCAATGCCCGGCCTTGGCATCATAGTCGCCGCCCAGAAATTCCGTGCTGGTCCAGACATTGATTTCCAGCGCCCAGGCGTAATGCTCAAACCAATTGGCCAGCATGTCCTTCGGGATGTATTTCGGCCAGGTTGGCGGGAATTGCATATAGGGCAGGTGGTTCACATGCACCTGATTATGCAGCGCCAGTGAATGATAGCGCTTGCGCCAATTATCGCCGATACGCTCATGCTTTTCGACCACCAACGTATCCAGCCCCAACTGACCAAGCCGCGCCGCAATGCCAAGCCCTGCCTGGCCCGCCCCAATCACCAGCACCACGGGGTCACGACCCGCGAAGGCTTGCGCCTTTTCACGCTGATCAAGCCAATTATCGCCGCCGAAATTGCGCGAATAGGCTTCACCGCTCGGCCGACGCTTGCCGGTTTTTTCCTCAAACCCCGTGAGTTCTTCAAGCGTTGTCAGCAGCACCCAGGCTTGGCCGGGATTCTCCACGGGCAGGCGCAGCACGCCATCACCACGCCCAAGCCGTGTTGCGAAAGTGAAAAGCGCTTCAATCACCTCAATGCCCAAGCGCTTGACGCGTCGCGGCGGCGTGCGCCCTTCCGCCAAGGCGAAGTCATGCGCGCCCGTCGCAGGCGCGGCCTTTGCCAGCGCCGCCGCGATATCGCCCGCGCCCGCATGGGGCGTGATATTCCAGGTGAAGGCGAGCAGATCGCGCCAATGGCTCTCTGGCGCAAAAAGCGCCGCCAGACGCGCTGCATCAGCTGCTTTGAGCGCGGCTTCAAAGCGTTGCAGCCAGGCGCTCACCAAAGCCGCATCATCCGCTGCGGTGTTGATCGCGCTATGGGTCATGTGGTTCATGGTGACTCTCGCCGTGGCGTTTCCTTGGGGATCAGCCTAACCCTTTCGGTGCGCTTGAAAAGCCTGCGCCTTCAAGCCGCATCAAAACGCGTCAGCAGCGCGCGCAGCCGATCCGGCACGGGGATGGGCCGCTTGCTTGTCTGATCGGTCCAGACCCAGACAATCTCACCGGTTGCGAGCAACCTATCGCCATCGCTGTGATAGATCGCCGGCTGGAAGGCGATGGAAGAATTTCCAATCCGCGTGGTGCGCACGCCAATCGCCAATTCCTCATCATGGCCAATGCCGACCTTGTATTCCACAAGGGCGCGCACGACGTGCCAATCCGCGCCACTTGCCCTGACCTCAGCGCGATTATCCCAACCGGCAGCACGGATATAGGCGGATACCGCCATATCATACCAGGTCAGGTAATGCGCGTTGAAGACAATGCCCTGAGCATCCACTTCATTGTAGCGAACGCTCAGGGGGAAGAAGTAGCGAAAGCTGCTTCGTTCCATGCTCAGGCAGACTTGATATCTTTCACAATCGCCTTGGCTGCATTGACCATGATGGCAACTTCATTGGCGATGGTCACCAGCTTATAGCCCATTTTGATCATGCGCTTGGCATAGGCGGGCGATCCGCAATGCAGCCCGGCCGAAATGCCGCGCTTGCCGCATTCCGCGAGCAGCTTTTCATAGATGCCAAGAATGAATGGGTCTTCCACATCCAGCTTCGGTTCCAACCCGTAGGAGAAGGAAAGATCCGAAGGCCCAACGTAAATGCCATCAATCCCCGGCACATCCAGGATGGCGCCGATATTCTCAATAGCTTGTTTGGTTTCGATCATGGGAATGACAAGAATTTCGTCATTCGCGGTCTTTTGATAGGAACCGCCTTCGCCATAAAGCCCGGCGCGGATCGGGCCATTGGAACGCGTGCCATGCGGTGGGTATTTGCAATATTGCACCAAAGCGCGGGCTTCATCCGGCGTATTCACCATGGGGCAGATCACGCCATAGGCGCCGGCATCCAGAACCTTGCCGATAATGCCCGGTTCATTCCAGGGCACGCGCACCATAGGCGTCACGGGATGGGGCTGCATGCCTTGGAAGCAGGCCACGCAGGAAAGATAATCCTGCACGCCATGCTGCATATCCACGGTCAGGCTATCCCAGCCCGATTGGGCGAACATTTCCGCCGAAAAGGCATTGGGGATGGCAAGCCACCCATTGGCCACAGCCTGGCCGGCCTTCCACATCTGTTTGACCTTATTCGGCATTGCCCTGTTTCCTCCTTGGGGACGCTGATCGGGGAAGGCTAGAGCATTTTCTGGCCAAGTGGAAACACTTGGGGCTTCGGAAAATAGGACTGGACCGCCCCGGGTTTGCCGGAGGCTGTTTTGCTTGAGTTACGCTGCCATGGCTGGTTGTGCCAGTGAGGCATAGGTGCGTTCCTCGGCTTCCGCGGGCGGGATATAGCCGATTGGTGCCAACAAGCGTCTGTAATTGAACCAATCTACCCATTCCAAGGTAGCGAATTCCACGGCTTCGAAGCTCCGCCACGGCCCGCGCCGGTGAATGACATCGGTTTCGTAAAGCCCATTGATGGTCTCGGCGAGTGCGTTGTCGCCGCGTGCGCCGACACTGCCGACCGAGGGTTCAATCCCGGCTTCAAGCAGCCTTTCCGTATACTTTATCGAGATATATTGGCTGCCCCCGTCGCTGTGATGGACCAGGCCGCCGCGATGCAGGCGCCGCCTGTCATGCAAAGCCTGCGCAAGCGCATCAAGCACGAACCCCGTATGCGACGCACGGCTGACACGCCAGCCGACAAGCCAAGCTGGCCTTCATGAGTCATGCGCTGATGGAAAACCGCATTGGTCTGATCGTCGGTGCTTTTGCGACCCATGCCTCGGGCCATGCGGAGCGTTTGGCCACGCGTTACCTGATAGAAACGCATGCCGACCGGGCGCAGAAGGACACGCTCGCCAGCGACAGAGATTTACGCGCAGAACTTCATCGCTGAACTTCGTGAGACCAACGTCACCGACAGACAGCCGGACCACGTGCCATCCGGGCTATGCCATTAGCCTGCGCATTCGTAAGCGTCAGCCTGCAAGGCCAGCGAAATCACACGAAGTCCGAAAGCCAAAAATTTTTCGCTGTAGGCGATAAATCCTCAGAACCGAATATGGGCCCGGATGCCGGCCACGAGCGCATTGCGGCCAGGCTCACCGCCCGCATGCCATATGCGGGTCAGCACCGGCTGTAGATCGAAGCCCGGCAGGATGCGCGCCTGATAGGTCAATTCAAGATTAAGCTCATAATCCCGCACATGGCCGGTGCCACCTGGAAAGCTCAACCGATCACGATCATAATCGCGCACTCCATCCGAAAAACGCGCATAAATCAGCCCGAAGCCAAATCGATCCTCTGGGCGATCCGCAACAAGGCCCGCAAATACCACGCCGCCATCCAGATATTGGCCAATGGTGCTGCGATCAGAAGGGCTGACCGATCCGCGCAAAAATAATGTCGCGCCGCTATCGGCACCGCCCCCGGCTGGGCGGAATAATTGCTGATCAAGCACCGCGTAAAGCCCGCCATTGCCGCGCCGCCTGAGCGGCACGCCGGAAGAAGCAGGATCAGCCAGGCGGCTTCCATCATCGGTGCGCCGCATGTCATCGAAGCCACCAAGATGCGCCCAGCCGCCAAGCTTCAGTGTGCGTGCCAGGCCCTGATCCTGATCGCCGCGATTGGCGCGCAATTCCGCCTCGGAGAAGATAAGCGCAGGATCACGCACGCGGAAATTCGTGCCATTATGGTTGCGCACCTGTTCATCGCCAGCGCCGGGTCCGGCAGGATCACCATTATAGACGGCAATGCGCCAAGTGGCGTCTCGCACCGGGTTCACCGCGAACCTTATGCCAGGTGTCGCCAATGGATAGGCTGGGCCTCCGCTTGGCAGGTTGAGCGCACTGATCGTGGCGAAATCACTCTGCAAAAACAGGGTGGATGCTGCGGAGAAAAAGAATTCCACATCCGCGGCCAGCACGCCGGCGCGAAGGCTCATGCGGTCATCCAGGAATTTCTGTTCCAGCCATAATTCCGAAAGGCGCAGCGTTGGCACGGCCTCAATGGCGGCGATGGTATTGACGCCCCCAACATAATCGCGCCGCATGCGCCCTGTGTTGTGAATGACGAAAAGATTGCTGTAAAAACTCAGCCCATCAAGTCCGGCCAATTCGCCGAAATCAATCGAAAGGCTGGGTTCGAAAAGCCCCTGATTGACAAAGCCGCGCCTTTGGCCGCCGGCAAGATTGCCCAGCGTATCGTTGCGATACCAAAGATTGAAATTCACGCCCTGCGCGGCCAGCGCCGCCCGATGCCCAAAGGGGTCGCCATTCGCTGGCAAAGACGTTGCGATGGATGGCTCCGGCAGGCCATCGGCGCGATATTCGGGCATATCCGCAAGCGCCACGCCTACGGAAGAAAACAACAAAACAAAGCCAAAGCCGAAATGGATCAGGGTTCGTATCGGCAAGCTTCACTCACCCGTGACAATGGCTTCATTCGCCCTCAACCGGTAACCCAGGCCGCGCACTGTCTCAATCACAACAGAAGCGCCGGCAGCATCAAGCCGGCGGCGCAAGCGATGGATATAGACCTCCACCGCATTGCGGCCAATGTCGCGTTCAAGGCTGTTCAGCCGATCCTCCAGCGCTTCAGAAGAAACCGGCCGGGGCGCGGCTTGCAGCAGATATTCCAGCAAGGATCTCTCCCGCGGTGGCGGATCGAAAGGCGCTTGCCCCAGCAGAATGGCGCGAGAGACCGGGTCATAGGTAAGCCCCCCCACACGCATCAGCGCCCTTCCCGCCGGATGCAGGCGCCGCACAGCGGCATTCAGCCTGGCGACCAATTCTTCAAGTGCGACGGGCTTCACCAGATAATCATCGGCGCCGCGATTGAGCCCCTCGCAGCGCTCTTCCAGGCCACCACGGGCCGAAACGACCAAAATGGCCGGCCCTTTTTCGCCGCGAAAACTGCGCAGCATGTCGAGCCCATCCCCATCCGGCAGGCCACGATCCAGCAAAATGGCATCAAAGGCCGCCACGCGGCAGGCGGCCTCGGCTTCCTCAAGGCTTTCCACCACATCTGCGGTCCAGCCAGACCGCGCGAGCCCCGTGGCCATCAGCTCGGCAAGGCGACGATTATCTTCGACCAATAAAACCCGCATCAGGCAATCTCCGTCAGGGGATTATGGCCCAAGCGCATGACAAAGGGGAGAGAGATCACACCCCTCGCAACAGAACCAAGACCATCGGCACAGGCCATGGTATAAATAGCAGGCGATGATCCATATCCCCCGATCACTTTTTGGCCAGTTGATGGCCATTTTCGCCGTGGTGGCGGCGGCGATGATCGTGCTTGGCGCCTGGACGCTTGATCGCCAGATCCATAACGCCGCCCGCGCAACCCATGAACGGTTTTTGTTGACAGCGGTGGAACCCCTGGCCCAGAGGCTGAAAGCCAGGGGCGTCGCTGGTTTATCCGATGGCCGATTGCCCGTCCTGGTAAACCCGCTTTATTCGGCAGGCGGCACCATTCGCTACGCGGTCCTTGATGCTGGGGGCGAATTGCTCGCAAGCTCCCCCAATGCCTTGCCGGGCCTGCCGCAGCTCAATTTCGTGGGTCAGGTCTCAGCGGCATTCGCGGTGGATGTCGGTGATCTGCATCTTTGGGGCGTTTCGCGCCAGGTCGAGACACCCGATGGCGCAGTGACCCTGCAGGTGGCGCAGGATATGTCGAGCGTTTTTGTGGTGCTGGATGATGTGCCGCGCGCTGCGTTCTGGCCCATTGTTCTGGCGCTGGGCGGCGGGGCCATTTTGCTATTCCTGGCCAATCTGTTGCTGACCCGCATGCTGCTGCGCCCGCTTCGCCAGGCAGCGGCGGATGCGGCGGCCATTACCCCAACCCGCGCGCGGCAGCGTATTGGCGAAGATCGCATGCCGAATGAAATCCTGCCGCTGATTCGCGCCGTGAATGGCGCGCTTGATCGCACGGAACAAGTCATGCGCCGTCAGCAACGCTTCAATCAGGATGTTGCACATGAACTGCGCACGCCACTCGCCATCCTGACCTCTGAACTCGACCTGCTTGAGGACAAGGCCGTCGCCAGGCGCCTGCGGGCCGATCTGGAAGCGCTAACCGCCATTGTCCGCCAATTGCTGGAAGCGGCCGAAGCATCCCCAGCATCCCCGGATCAGCAGGTGGATTTGGCCGCAATCTGCCAGGAAACGGCTTCCCAGCTGGAAAACAGCGCAGCCCAATCCGGGCGCAGCATCCGAGTTGAATTACCGAGAGACAGCGTGCCGGTCTTTGGCCATGGCGCCGCACTCAGGCGCGCGGTGCGTAATCTGCTGGATAATGCACTCACCCATTCGCCGGCAGGCGGCGAAGTGACACTCCGCATCGCGCCGCCTGCTGTGGTTGAAGTGGCTGACCGCGGCCCCGGTGTGCCCGAGGCGCAAAAATCCAAGGTATTCGAACGTTTCTGGCGGGCGGATCGCGGCCATCGCCGGGGTGGTTCGGGCATTGGTCTTGCGCTTGTGGCTGAAATCGCGGCGCAGCATGGCGGCACTGTTTGGGTGCGGGACCATGAAGGCGGCGGGGCGGTTTTTGGGTTTTCGCTGCCGCGTGCCGATGCCCAGCAAAGCCAAAAGACAGCCGAGCCGGTGGGGCAGCACTGATACCCCAGCGCAGTGTAAGCCGCATGTAAGTTTCGCATGGCAGAGAGATAAGCACGGGGCGGCGGACCTGCCCCGTCTGTAGCCCACGGCTGCCGCGGGCCTTGAGTGGCGACGATTCGGAAGAGCGTATGACAAAAATTGACTGGCCGCGTGCCGGCGCGGAGGACGAGAAATACGCGCCAAGCCTGGTTTCGACCCCTGATGCTGAAAACGCAGGTAGCATCAATTCTCAAGCACCAGCGGCGGAGCAGAAGGGAAAGCGGCCTGGGCGCGTCATTGCCTTGCTTGCGATACTGCTGGTCGGCAGCGCCTTGGGCTTTGCCTGGCATGCAGGCATGTTCGGCGAAAACCATGGGGGGCAGCCGCATCGCGCTACTGGCGCGGTTGCGGCAACGCGCGCGGATTTTCCCTTAAGCCCGGATGAGGTGCGTTCCCTGCGCATCGCGCCAGTTGGTCAGCGTCAATTCCGTGATGAACGCATTGCGGAAGGGCAAATCGCGGTCAATGAAGACAGGACCACCCCGGTTTTGACCCCCAATACCGGGCGCGTGGTGCGGGTGTTTGGGCGGCTTGGCGATATTGTGGTGGCCGGACAGCCACTGTTTGAAATCGAAACCGCCGATCTTGTTCAAGCCACCAATGATCTTCTGGGCGCCCTTGATGGGGTTTCGCGCGCGCAGACAGCCTTGCAACTGAATACACGCAATGAACAGCGCCAGAAGGACCTATTCGAAGCGCGCGCCGCATCACGGCGAGATTGGGAACAGGCCCAGGCGGAAGCGGCCAATGCGGCTGCGGATTTGCGGGTTGCCGAAACGCAGCTTTCCGCTGCGCGCGACAGGCTGCGCATTCTTGGCCGTGATGCCGATCAGGTGGCGCGGATCGAGCAGACCCGCCGTGTGGAGGCCGCCATCCAGGTCGCTGCACCCATTGGTGGCGTGATTGCGCAGCGCCGCGTGGGGCCGGGCCAATGGCTGACCACTGGCGGCAGTGAACCCGCCTTCACCATTGCTGATCTTTCCACCATGTGGCTGGTGGCGGCCGTGCGCGAAATGGATGCGCCCCTGATCCGCGTGGGCCAGGCCGTGGAAGTGACCGTGAATGCCCTGCCCGGCCACAGCTTCAACGCCAAGGTATCTTCGGTTGGCGCTTCGCTTGACCAGGCAACGCGCCGGCTTCCCGTGCGCGCAGAGGTCGAGGATCCGGCAGGGCTGCTCAAGGCCGGCATGTTTGCGCGATTTCGGATTGTGCTTGGCGATGCCACAGCGGCGCCCGCGGTGCCGGGGGCGGCCATTATTCACCGCGGGCCGGAAACCGCTGTCTGGGTTGCCAAGCCTGGTCGGGACCGCTTCAGCTATCGCAAGATAGAACTCGGCCGGCGTTTGGGCGATTATTGGGAAGTCACCGCAGGCCTTGCCGCCGGGGAGGAAATTGTCACCGGCGGCGCGCTTTTCATTGACCGCGCGGCACCGGTGGATTGAGGCACGGTGCCGGGCAGCCAATGAAGCAATCATGCCATGGGCCAAAGCTGCGCCAAGGATTTGATGTGAACGGAACGGCCTTGCAATGCGTCATGTAGTTGCCATTGCGCTGACGCGCCGCCCGCTTGTCCTGCTGCTGTTTGGGATATTCCTATTGGCGGGCTTGCTCGGCTTTCGGCAATTGAACATCGAAGCCTATCCGGACCCGGTGCCGCCCACCATTGTCATCATCACACAAAACCCCGGAAAAAGTGCCGAGGAGATTGAACGCTACATCACCATCCCGATCGAAGTTGCGATGTCGGGGCTTTCGAATGTGACGACGGTGCGTTCCACATCGCTTTTCGGCCTGTCCGATGTGCGGGTGCAATTCACCTTTGCCTGTACCTATCAGGAAGCCTTGCAGCAGGTTCTCAATCGTCTTGGCCAATTGAACAATCTGCCGGAAGGCGTCAGCCCGGAGATTTCTCCCACATCGCCGATTGGCGAAATCATGCGTTATCGCCTGGTTGGGCCGCCCGGCTTTGCCCTGGCTGATCTGAAGACGCTGAATGATTGGGTGCTTGATCGCCGGCTCAAAAGCGTGCCCGGCGTGATTGATGTGACAACCTTTGGCGGGCATTCCAAATCCTACGCCATCCAAGTGGATTTGCAGCGCCTTGCTGCCTATGATTTGCCGATATCGCGCGTGGTGGAAGCCGTGCGCGCCGGCAATACCAATGTCGGCGCTGGCACTTTGAGCATTGGCCCGCAATCCGCCGTGGTGCAGGGCATTGGCCTGATCCGCAACCTGGATGATATCCGCAATACCGTCATTGGTTCGAATGGCGGCAGCCCCGTATTGGTTTCAGATGTCGCGCGTGTGGAGGTAAGCAATATCCCGCGCCTTGGAATTGCGGGGCATGAGGGCGATGATGATGTGGTGCTCGGCGTTGTGTTGATGCGCCGCGGGGAACAGACGCTACCCACCATTCGCGGCGTGCAGCAGGAAGTGGAACGCATCAATGCCGGTGGCGTGCTGCCGCCTGGTGTGCGCCTTTTGCCGCTTTATGACCGGGAAGATTTGGTCAGTGTCACCACCAAGACAGTGGTGAGGAACATCATCGAAGGCGTCGCACTGATTCTGATCATTCAATATCTTTTCCTTGGGGATTTCAGGGGCGCGCTGGTGATTGCCGCCACCATTCCATTCGCATTCTTCTTTGCCATATTGATGATGCTGGCACGCGGCGAAAGCGCCAACCTTCTTTCTCTTGGCGCCTTGGATTTCGGCCTTTTGGTTGATGCCACAGTCATTATGGTGGAAAACATCTTTCGCCATCTTCATCTGGCCCGTCACCGAGGGCATGGCCATTCTACGCTGAGTGAAGGTCACGGTTCCATTGCACGAATCGTGCTGCGTGCCGCGAGCGAAGTTGACAAGGCGATTTTCTTCTCCGCGCTTATTATCATTGCGGCCTTTATTCCGCTCTTTACCTTGGGTGGGATCGAGGGCCGGATTTTCGGGCCGATGTCAAAGACCTATGCCTACGCCATTATCGGGGCATTGATCGCGACCTTCACCATTACGCCCGTGCTGGCCGCCGTGCTGTTCCGTGAGGATACGGACGAACGCGATACATTCCTGGTGCGCGCCCTTCGGTATTCCTATCGGAGGACTTATGGCGCAGGTATGCGAAACCGCATTCTGACATTATGCTTGGCGGGTCTGCTGATGATGGGCGCGGGCAGCGTCTTCACCCGCCTTGGCGCTGAGTTTCTGCCGACATTGGAAGAAGGCAGCATTTGGCTTCGCGCCACCATGCCGGGCACGATTTCACTTGAAGACAGCAACCCTGTCGTCAATCGCATTCGCCGCGTCATGATGGAATTCCCCAAAGTCATCACCGTGACCAGTCAGCATGGCCGCCCGGATGATGGCACGGATAGCGCCGGCTTCTTCAACGCCGAATTCTTCATCCCCTTGGTGCCGCAGGGCGAATGGCGCACGGCGCATGATCGGGATGGATTGGTTACCGCGATTGAAGCGCGGCTCAGGCGGGAATTCTTTGGCGTTGAGTTCAGCTTTTCGCAGACCATTTCAGATAATGTCCAGGAAGCGGCCTCAGGCGTCAAAGGCGCCAATGCGATCAAGGTCATTGGACCGGATCTTGGTGTCCTCACGCGCCTTGCTGATCAGATTTATGGGCAGGTCAGACAAGTGCGCGGTGTAGAGGATTTGGCCGTGCTGCAAAGCCTTGGTCAGCCAACGCTTGCCATCAATATTGATCGCGGACGGACCGCGCGCTACGGCGTTTCGATGCAAGACGTCACGACGCAAATCGCGGCCGCCATTGCGGGGGCGGAAGCGGGGCGGCTTTATGAACCAGGTGCCGATCGGAATTTTCCGATCATTGTGCGTCTTTCAGCGGATTATCGCGCTGATATTGAAAGCATCTCCCGCATGCCGATCGGGCGGGCTGATGGGCCGATCCTTGCCGATATAGCTGATATCCAGCTTGTTTCCGGCGCTGCCTATATCTACCGGGAAGGCAATTCCCGCTACATTCCAATCCGTTTTGGTGTTCGGGGGCGCGATCCCGCCAGTGCGGTGGCAGAGGCACAGCAGCGCGTGACAGCCAATGTCACCCTGCCGCCCGGCTACAAGCTGGAATGGGTGGGCGAATTCCGCAACCTGCATGACGCCATCGGCAGGCTGACGCGCATTGTACCGGTCGCACTTGGGCTGATTGCGGTGTTGCTCGGGATTTCTTTCGGACGCCTTAGGGAAACGCTGATTGTGCTGGCATTGCTGCCACTTTCCCTCACCGGGGGTATTTTCGCGCTATGGATTGCGGATTTGCATTTCAGCGTGCCGGCCGCGATTGGCTTCCTGGCGCTATTTGGCATTACGGTGATGGAAGCAATCATCTTCCTGTCCTATTTCGCCCAATTGCGCGAACAGGAAGCCCTGCCCTGGGGGGAGGCTTTGGAACGTGCGGGCAATGACCGTTTGCGGCCCGTGATGATGACCTGTTTTGCCTCCTTCTGCGGGTTGCTGCCCATGGCGCTGGCATCAGGGATTGGGGCGGATGTGCAAAAGCCCCTTGCCATTGTTGTGGTGGGGGGCATCGGGCTTGTGCCTATTTTTGTGCTGGTGGTGCTGCCTGCCTTTATTGACCTGATCTCTCGGCCTTCGGAAGAAGCGGAAAAAGCGCTGGCGGCTGAAGGATTGGCGGCAAAGCAGGGGGCGGCGGAATGATGCGACTTGTCACCCTGGCAATGCTTGCTTTCCTCACCGCCATGCCGGCAGTGCAGGCGCAAAGCCGCGCAACGGAAACAACACCACAAAGCCGCAGCATTGCCCTGGATGCGGCGGAACGGCTTCTGCTGGAACGCAACCTGGTGGTGGTGGCGGCACAACGCGGTCTGGACGCAGCACGCGCCCAGCGCCTGGTCGCAGCCAGCATGCCGCCGCCCAATCTTTCGATTGGCAATACAACCGGCGAAGTCAATGAATACGGCCAGCGCCTGCAAGCTACGCGGTTTTATTGGCCAACCAATAACGTCGCTATCGGGCTGAGCGTGGTGGTGGAAGGTGGCGGGCGGCGTAGCCTGCGCACAAGATTTGCCGAAGAACAGATCAGCATTGCCGAAGCGCAAGTGCTGGACATCTTGCGTCAGCAGCTTTTCCAACTACGCCAGGTATTTCTGCAAGCCCTTTTGGCACGGGCAAATCTTGATGTTGCCGAAGCCAATAAAGCTTCGCTTGATCGTACCGAGGCCTTGTTGCGCCGCCAGGCCCAGGAAGGGCAAATCCCTGAAGGCGATCTATTGCGTTTCCAGGCCAGTCGCCCCGCCATGGAAGCGGATGCGGCCATCGCAGCGCAAACCTATGCCTCGGCCGCGGCAATGCTCGCCGCCTTGCTGGCTGAGGATCCGGCGATTACCTTGGGATCATCCGCTACAGCCCGACCGCGCCTTGGCAATACGGGTCCTGTGGCGCTGGCGCCGAGCGGGCGGTTGCAGAGCAACACCGAATTGGGCCTGACGCGCGACCAGATACTTGCGGCGGCAGAAAACCGCGCGGATGTGCTGGTGGCGAAGCGCAATCTATCGGCAGCATCGGCCAATCGCGAATTGGCTGAATCGCAAAGAACGCGCGATGTCACGGTGGGTGTTGTTGCCAGTCGCACGCGCCTGCCGCAGGATTTGCAAGGAACAGCGACCGCTAACAATCAATTGGGCTTGAGCCTTTCCGTGCCGATCTTCACATCGCGCATTGTGGAAGGCAATGTCGGTGTTGCAACCGCGCAGCAAGGCCAGGCGGAAGCCATGGCCCGCGCCGCCTTGCTTGGCGCACGGGCGGATGCCGCAACGGCCTGGATTGTCTGGGAACAGGCCCGTGCGCTTCGCGCGCTATATGATGGTGGCGCATTGCGACGCGCCGAAGAGGCTTATGCGGTGGCCGAGCGCGCCTATCTGGCCGGTGGGCGGTCTTTCATCGAAGTGCTGGATGCGCTCCGCACCTTGAACGCAACCCGCATTGCCGCCAATCAGGCGCGCCATGGCGCCTTGCTGGCATTGGCCAATCTGGAACAGGCGAGTGGTATTTCGGGCCTGATGCCGCGGCTGTAGCGCCCAGCGACCTGGGGATCGCGTTTTTTCGCTCCATTGACGACTTCAATGGCATCAGCGCTATCGTCGCTTCACACCCGCACAAATTCGGTGCCGGCCTCTGCCCCCACCCCATTGCGCCGCACAGCGCCCTGGCCCATCAAGCGGCTTGCATGAATTACCGCCACGCCTTTCACGCCGGCAACCACGCGGATTGCCTGAAGCATGCGCTGCTGCTTGCCCTACTGGCGGCGCTCAAGCGCAAGCCCACGCCCTTTGCCGTGCTGGATACCCATGCAGGCTGCGGCATTTATGATCTTGCCGCTGCGGAAGCCGCGCGCACCGGTGAAGCCGCACGTGGTGCGCTACGCTTGGCCGGAAACACCAACCCCGCGCTGGCGCCCTTTCTGGCAGCGCTGCAACAGGCGGGCTTGCCGGCCTGCTATCCGGGCTCTCCGGCGTTGATCCGCGCCGCGCTCCGGCCCCAAGACCGTCTGATGGCGGTGGAGCTTCACCCGGAAGATCACGCCAAGCTGAAGGCGCATTTCAAGCGCGATACGCAAACTGCCGTGCATAGGCGTGACGCCTGGGAAGCTTTGCGCGCGCTGACGCCCTTTCCTGAAAGGCGTGGATTGGTGCTGATTGATCCACCCTTCGAACAGGAAGGTGATTACGGCCGCATCACTGAAGCCATGGCGCTGCTCCGCCATCGCTTTCGCGCTGCCATCATTGCCGCTTGGTATCCTATCAAGCATCGCGCGCCGGTGCGCGGCTTTCACCATGCGCTGATGGAAGCCGGCATCGCCCCCTTGCTCGCCGCCGAATTATGGCTGCGGGAGCCGACAGACCCGCAAAGGCTGAATGGCAGCGGCCTGGTGGTGGCCAATCCGCCGCAAGGCTTTGCGGAAGATGCCGCGGAAATCCTTCCCGCCCTGCTGCATGGCCTTGGTGCGGCTGAAGCGGGCGCGGGCAGCGCCGTGACATGGCTGAAGCCATGAAAGATCACATCGCCATCATGGGCGCCGGCGCCTGGGGCACCGCACTCGCCATTCAGGCGGATCGTGCAGGGCAGCGCGCCATTCTCTGGGCGCGCGATCCGGCGCGCGCGGCACTGATCCACCAAAGCCGCGCGAATGAACGGCTACTGCCAGGGGTTAGCCTGCCTGATGGCATCAGCGTCACCGCCGATGCCGGGCAAGCGCTGGACGGTGCGGCTCTGATTCTGTTGGTGGTACCGGCGCAGTCGCTGCGCCCGGTGCTGCAAAGCCTGCCACCGCTGCCTGCCCCAGTGCTGATCTGCGCCAAGGGGGTTGAGGCAGGCAGCCTGCTTCTACCGCTTGAAATCCTGGCGGAGACGCATCCGGGCGCCTCGGCTGGCGTGCTGAGCGGCCCCAATTTCGCCCATGAAATCGCCCGTGGGCTGCCGGCCGCTGCTGTTGTCGCCAGTCATGATGCAGGCTTGCGTGCGCTTGGCGTGGCGCGGCTTGGGTCGGCCGGATTTCGGCTTTATGGCGGCGATGATCCGGTGGGCGCCGAAACTGGCGGCGCGGCCAAGAATGTGATTGCGATTGCCGCCGGCGCGGTGATGGGCGCGGGCCTTGGGGAGAATGCGCGCGCGGCGTTGATCACGCGTGGCCTTGCGGAAATCGCGCGCCTGGCTTTGGCCTTGGGGGGTCGCGCAGATACGGTTGCGGGGCTTTCTGGCCTTGGCGATTTGCTGCTGACCGCAACGGGTGCGGGCAGCCGCAATACGTCGCTCGGCATCGCGCTTGGGCGCGGCGAAAGCCTCAGCGAAATTCTTGCTGCACGGCAGGGGGTGACGGAGGGGGTGAGCACCGCTCCGGCGCTGGTGGCACGCGCGGCAAAGCTTGGCGTTGATTTGCCGATTTGCGCGGCGGTGGCGGAATTGGTGCGCGGCAGGGTGACGGTGCAGGAAGCCGTGGCACGGTTGCTTGCTCGGCCGCAGCGAGATGAATAGCGCAAGGCAGCCTCGCCAATCGCGGCAGATCGGGTCTAGCCTTCCCGGATGCCTCCCAAGGCCGCCCGCGCATCGCGCGCCATCCTCATCACCCGCCCGGAACCGGGCGCGGCGGAAACCGCCCGGGCGCTTTCCGCGCTTGGCTGGCGCCCGGTATTGGCCCCGGCGCTTACTCTTGCCGCACTGCCCTTCAAGCCCCCGTCAGGCTGCCAGGCATTGGTCCTCACCAGCCGCGCCGCAGCCCGCGCGCTGCCCCCTGCCGCGCTGCCGGTGATTGCCGTGGGTGAAGCGACCGCCGCCGAGGCCCGCGCACGCGGTTTTACCGATGTGGAAGCGGCGGCGGGCGATGCGGCGGCGCTGGCCGCGCTGATCAGCGCAACCCGCCGCCCTGAAGCTGGTGCGCTATGTCTTGCCGTTGGTGAGGGCTATGCGCTTGACCTTGCCGCTGCTTTGCGCGCCAAGGGCTTTCGCGTCATGCGCCGTGTCGTCTATGCCGCGCGCCCAAGCGCAAACCTGCCGGGGCAAGCACAACAAGCCTTGCGGGATAGCGGCATTCACGCAGCGCTTTTCACCTCACCCCGGCTTGCGCGCGAAACCATCCGATTGCTGCGCAAAGCGGGGCTTGCACCGGCGGCGAAACGCATCATCGCCATTGCGCTCAGCCCGCGCATCGCGGCCAGCCTTGGCGCCCTGCCCTGGGCGGAAATCCGCACCGCCGCGCGCCCGGACCAAGCCGCTTTGCTTGCATGCCTTGGCCACGCGGATGTGCTAGGTTCCGCTTCATGAGCGATACCTCCCCCGCCCCCAAGCGCCGCCTTGACCCGCTATTGCTGCCGCTTTTCGCAGGTGGCGCGGTGCTGGTCCTGGCCCTTGCCTGGCTGATCATCACGCCACGACCAAGCGCTCCGGCCCTGCCCAACCTGGCCCCGCTGGAAGCACGGCTTGGCGCCTTGGAAGCGCGCCCCGGCTTCAACCCGGCGCCGTTCGAAACACGCATCACCGCGCTGGAAGCGCGGCCGCGCGCCACCGCCGCCCCTGATCTGGCACCGCTCTTCCAAAGGCTTGAAGCGCTGGAAGCCCGGCTTGGCGTGCTGGAATCCCGCCCGGCGCCAAGCCTGGATCTATCCAGCCTAGCCCCGCGCACCCTGGCCGAGACCCTGGCAACGCGGCTCGACCGCGTGACAGAACGACAGGACGCCCTTGCCGCCCGGTTGCAAGCCGCCGATGCCGAGGCTTTGCGCCGGACCGAAGACCTCGCGCGCAGCCTGCTTGTCCGCCTGGAAGCCGCCGAAAAACTGGAAGCCGAACGCATCGCCGCGGCAGGAGCGGCCATGGAACGCCGCTTGGCCGGTGCCGAATCTGCGCTTGCTGCCCGCATGCAAGCCCTAGAAACAGCACAGTCGCGGATCGCGGCGATTGAGGCGCGGACCAATCGCGTACAAGCCATTGCAGCCTTGCGCGCCCGACTGGATGCGGGGCAGGCGCTCGGACCCACGCTCACGCCTTTCCCCAATCCACCGGCGGCGCTCAGCCGTTTTGCCTCGGCCAGCCCGCCCACGGAAGCGGGGCTTCGCCTTGGCTTCGAAGACGCAGCCCGCATCGCCCGCGCCGCGAGTGAACCCGCGCGCGAAGGCCAATCCATTCTGGAAAGTGCTTCCGCCCGCTTGGCCGGGCTGATCACCATTCGGCGCGGTGAGACAATCATCTGGGGCGATGAGGCTGCCGCCGCCTTGGAAGCCGCGCGCCGCGCCCTGGAAGCGGGCGATCTGCCGGGCGCGCTTGCCAGGCTTGCCCCCCTGCCGCCCGCCGCCCGTGCCGCGCTTGGCGCATGGGAAGCGGATGCCCAGGCGCTGCTCGCGGCACGCGCTGCCATCATCACCCTGGCCGGGGGCTGAGGCGCCATGCGCAAGGCGCTTTTGCTGCTGGCAGCGCTGGTTGCCGTTGCAGCGCTCACGCTTTGGCTGCTCCGGCTTGGCGGTTCGGTGGAAATTCGCGCGGGCGAATTCTGGATCGGCCTGCCCGTGCCGGTGGCAGCCGCGCTTTTGGCGCTTGGCTTTATTCTGCTGCATGGCGGTTTGCGGCTTTGGGCCTGGTCTCGCGGCGTACCGGGCAGGATGGGGCTGCGCCGCGCCGCCCGGCGCCGCGCGGATGGCGATGCGGCCATCACCCGCGCCCTGATTGCGCTTGGCGCCGGCACCGCCCCGCGCGCCTTGGAAGAAACCCGCCGCGCCCGTGCGCTGCTAGGCGATACGCCGCAAACCCTATTGTTGGCTGCCGAGGCTGAGAAACTCGCAGGCAAGGAAGACGCTGCCGCCGCGATTTTCAAGAAATTGTCAGAAGATTCTGGGGCGCGCTTCTTGGGCTTGCGTGGGTTGTTGCGCCAGGCGATGCAACGCGAGGATTGGCCCGAAGCCCAGCGCCTGGCGCGGGAAGCTGAGGCGACGCAACCAGGTGCGGCGTGGCTTCGCGAAGAACGCCGGCTGCTCGCGGAACGGACACGGGATTGGCGTGAAGCCTTGGCCTTGACCCCGCCCGATGGGCCACGCGCTGCCTTTGCCCTGGCAGCCGCAGCGGCGGAACCCGATGCGTCCAAGGCGGCAGAATTGGAAAAACAAGCGGTTGCCGCCGATGCGAGATTTACCCCGGCGGCTTTGGCGCAGGCGGCGCGGCTGATGGCGGCGGGCAGCCAGCGCCGTGCGCGCAATGTGTTGGAAGCGGCCTGGAATGCCGCGCCGCATCCTGATTTGGGCACCGCCTGGATCGAAGCCGTGCCGGCACCGCTCGCCCGCGTGAAGGCGGTGGAAGACCTGACGCATCGCAACCCAACCCATCCCGAAGCGCGGCTTTTGATGGCGCGTGTGGCGCTGGCGGCAGGGCTGACAGGGCGTGCGCGCAGCGAATTGGATGGCTTGCTCTCAAGCGGTGCGGCGGATCGGCGGGCCTTTCTGCTTTTCGCGGAATTGGAGCGCGCGGAACATGGCGATAGCGCCGAAGGCCGCGCGGCAGAGGCTGCTTGGCTCCGTGAAGCCGCCAATGCTGTCGGCGCGCCGCGCTGGCGCTGCGATGCCTGCGGGGCGGAACACAGCGCCTGGAAGCCCGATTGTGCGGCTTGTGGCGCGCTTGGGCGCATCGGCTGGTCGCGCAACTGAAGTACTGCACCTTGCCCGATGGCGCGGGCGCTGTATGGAGGCGCCAGGATTTGACAAGGAATTGGCCATGGCCCTGACCCCCGCCCAAAAGACCGCGCTTGAAGCGGTTACCACCGCAACGCTGACCACCGTTCTGCTGAAGAAGGGCGTTCGCTTCTGCTACATCGCGGGATCGAACCCGATCGTGCCCGGGGATCGCCGCCGTATTGTGGGGCCCGCCTTCACGCTCCGCTTCACGCCGACGCGGGAAGATTTGGCAACGGTGGATAGCTGGTCCTCACCACGTTCCACGCGCGCCGCGATTGAAGAAATGCCGGCGGGCTGCGTGGCTGTGGCTGATGCGATGGGCAGCAAGGCGGCTGGCATTTTCGGCGATATCCTGTGTGCGCGTATGGCGAGAAAGGGTGTCGCCGGGCTGGTGACAGATGGCGTGGTGCGTGATGGCGCGGGCGTGATCGGCACGGGCTTGCCGGTTTATTGCCAGGGCTATGTGGCGCCAGCTTCTGTGGCCGCGCTGAATTTCGTGGGCTGGCAGGAAACCATTGGCTGCGGCGGTGTCACCGTTGTGCCGGGCGACATCATTGTGGCGGATGCCGATGGCGCGGTGGTGATACCGCAAGCGCTGCTGGATGCCGTGGTGGAAGCCGCGGTGGAACAGGAACGGCTGGAAGCTTGGATCATGGAAGAAGTGGGCAAGGGCCTGCCGCTACCGGGGCTCTATCCGCCGAATGCGGAAACCAAGGCGCGGTATGAGGCAAGCCGCAAGGGTTGATCCTTACGCGGCTGTCTCCTCGTCTTCCTCACCGCGTCCAATCAGATTGAGTGCCCGGCCCCTGATGCCCTGAAGCCCAAGCGCATGGATCAGCGCATCTTCGCGCCCATGCGTCACCCATACCTCCTGCGCGCCGGTCTCCGCGCAGGTTGCCAGCAGCTCATCCCAATCGGCGTGATCGGAAATCACCAGCGGCAATTCCACACCACCCTGGCGCGCGCGTTGCCGCACCCCCATCCAGCCCGAGGCATTGGCAACCACCGGTTCCGCAAGCCGCCTTGCCCAGCGATCGGCAATGGCTGAAGGAGGGGCAAGTACAATCGCACCCTTCAGCGCATCCTTGCGCGCCACCGTGGCGCCGCGCAGCGAACCAAGCGGGATGCCCAATGCCTCATAAACATCGCAAAGTCCCTGATGCGAGCCATGTAAATGGATCGGGCGATCATAGCCCGCCTGGCGCAGCATGCGGATCAGGCGCTGGCATTTGCCGAGCGCATAGCAGCCAATCACATGGGTGCGTTCGGGGAATAGCGCGGCGGAACGCAACAGGCGGGCAATCTCCCCCATCGCATCCGGGTGGCGGAATACTGGCAGCGCGAAAGTTGCTTCCGTGATGAACACATCGCAGCGTTCAACTTCAAACGCAGTGCAGCTTGGATCAGCGCGGCGCTTGTAATCGCCGGAAACCACCACGCGGCTGCCTCGCCATTCGAGCGCGATCTGCGCTGAGCCCAGCACATGCCCCGCCGGGCGCAGCCAAAGCTTCACGCCCTTGATAGTAATCACCTCCCCATAGCGCAGCGCCTGGTGCGTGGCGCCAGCGCGGCCATCGCCGAGCCGCGCGGTCATGATGGCGAGTGTCTCCGGCGTGGCGAGCACCGCCGCATGACCGGGGCGCGCATGGTCCGAATGGCCATGGCTGATCACGGCGCGATCCACGGCACGCAGCGGGTCAATGAAAAACCCACCCGGTTCGCAGAATAGGCCCGCAGGGGTCACTTTCAGCCAGGTCTCGGGATGGGGGGCGGTGGTGAAGGCCATGTGGTTCCGGTCTTGCGTCGGCGGCGTGTCGCGCCATAGATAGCGCTGAATGCGAACATTACCAGAACCTTTTGCCGGCTGGTTTGCGGCGCGTGGCTGGCAGCCGCGCCCGCATCAGCTTGCTGTTCTGGATGCCATAGCGGGCGGTGAGCACGCGCTGCTGGTGGCGCCGACCGGCGGCGGCAAGACGCTGGCGGGGTTTCTGCCAACACTTCTGGATTTGGCCACCACCCCGCGGGAGGGGTTGCACACGCTCTATATCTCCCCACTCAAGGCGTTGGCGGTGGATATCGCGCGCAATCTGATGGCGCCGATTGGCGATATGGCATTGCCCATTCGCGTCGAAACCCGCACCGGCGATACGCCAGCCAATCGCCGTGCGCGGCAACGCGCCGCACCCCCGCATATCCTGCTGACCACGCCGGAAAGCCTGACGCTGTTGCTCTCCCAACCGGACGCTGCCGAATTCTTCGCCGGGCTTGGCGGTATCATCATTGATGAAATCCATGCGCTGGCTGGCACCAAGCGCGGGGATCAATTGGCGCTTTGCCTGTCTCGTTTGGCGGTGCTGACGCCGGGTGCCAAACGCATCGGGCTTTCCGCGACCGTGGCCGTGCCGGACGCCTTGCGTGCCTGGCTGGCGCCGGATGCGCAAGCGGGGTCGGTGCGGCTGATCACGGCGGAAGGCGGCGCGGCGCCGGTATTTGATCTGCAATTGCCCGAAGGTCATTTGCCCTGGGGCGGGCATATGGGCCTGGCTTCCATGCCCGAAGTCTATCAGCGCATCGAAGCCGCGCGGGTCACCATTGTCTTCGTCAATACGCGCGCCCAGGCTGAACTTTGCTTCGCAGCTCTTTGGCGGCTGAATGAAGCGGCGCTGCCGATCGCGCTTCATCACGGCAGTCTTGAAATTGACCAGCGCCGCAAGGTGGAAGCGGCCATGGCGGCGGGCAAGCTGCGCGCGGTGGTCGCCACCGCCTCACTCGATCTCGGCATTGATTGGGGCGATGTGGATCAGGTGATCCAGATCGGCGCACCCAAGGGTGTTGCGCGGTTGTTGCAACGCGTCGGCCGCGCCAATCACCGCATGGATGAAGCCTCGCGCGCCGTGCTGGTCCCGGCCAATCGGTTTGAGGTGATTGAGTGCGTCGCTGCCATGGAAGCCGCGGCGGCGGGCAAATTGGATGGCGACCCACCACGCCCGGGCGGGCTGGATGTGCTGGCGCAGCATGTGCTGGCCATGGCCTGCCATGCGCCGTTTCATCCGGATGCGTTGTATTCAGAGGTGATCCGCGCCGCGCCCTATGCCGCCCTCACGCGGCGCGATTTCGATGATGTGGTGCGCTTTGTCGAAGATGGCGGCTATGCCTTGGCGGCTTATGAACGTTTCCGCCGGCTGTTTCGCGATTCCGAAGGCCGGCTGCATATCCGTGATGCGCGTGTGGCGCGGCAATTTCGCCTGAACCTTGGCACCATCGTCGAAACCCCAATGATCAAGGTGCGCATGCGCGGTGGCGGCACTTTGGGGGAGGTGGAGGAATGGTTTGTCTCCACCCTTGCCGCCGGCGATTGCTTTCTGTTTGCGGGCCAGGTGGTGCGCTATGAAAGGCTTGACCCTGCGGCGGTAATTGTCAGCCCCGGCGGCGGCGATGAACCGCGGGTGCCGGTTTATGCCGGCAGCCGCATGCCGCTCACCACCTGGCTTGCCGCACGCGTACGCGCGATTTTGCATGACCCTGCGCGTTGGGCGCATTTGCCGGCACCGGTGCAGGAATGGCTGAAGCTGCAAACCCTGCGGAGCGAATTGCCGCCATCCGATGGGCTTTTGGTTGAAACCTTCCCGCGTGGCGGGCGTTGGTTCCTGGTGGCCTACACCTTTGAAGGGCGCCTCGCGCATCAGACCCTTGGGCTTTTGGTGACCAAGCGCATGGAACGGCTTGGCATGGGGCCGCTTGGTTATGTCGGCACGGATTATGTGCTGGCGATCTGGTCCGCCTTTGAACCAACCGGCGTTGAGAGGCTATTCGCCGAAGACATATTGGGCGATGAGATGGAAGAATGGCTCGCGGAATCCTCCATGCTGCGGCGGAGTTTCCGCAATATCGCAACCATTGCGGGCTTGCTTGAAAAACACCATCCGGGGGCGGAGAAATCCGGCCGGCAAATGACCATGAATGCGGATTTGATTTATGATGTGCTGCGCCGGCATGAACCGGATCACATTCTTTTGCGCGCGACGCGCGAAGAAGCCGCGCGCGGCCTCACGGATGTGGCGCGCATCGCGTCCCTTCTCTCGCGCATTCAGGGGCGCATCACGCATCGCGCGCTGCCGCGGGTTTCACCATTCGCCGTGCCAGCCCTGATCGAAGAAGGTCGCGAATGGGTAGCCGGCGGCGCTGAGGATGCTTTGCTGGCAGAAGCCGCCGCGCTGGTGGCGGATGCCACCGATGGTGCCGAAGAATTTGGCGAGACGCTCGCCGATGTAACCGATGGCATCATCACGCGCGGTGCCTCGGCACGGTCCAAACCGCGTGATGCGCGGCGGTCGCGCTTTATCCGTTCCGCTCCAAGGCGCGCCTCATGAACGCCGCGCCGCTGCATCTGGAGGCAGAGCGTGTCATGCTCGACCCCGCTGGCGTTTTGCATTGGCCAGCGCAGAAGCTGCTTTGTGTGGCGGATTTGCATTTGGAAAAGGCGAGCGCTTTCGCGCGCGCGGGCTATTTCCTGCCGCCTTATGATACACGCGAAACCCTCGCACGGCTCGCGCTGCTGATCCGGCGCTATGGCCCGAAGCGCCTGGTTTTTCTGGGCGATAGTTTCCATGATGCGGATGGCGCGGCACGCCTCTCGCCCGCGGATCGCGCCGCGCTGCTGCGTCTTTTGGAGGGGCTAGAGCCCATCTGGGTGCTCGGCAATCACGACCCCGCGCCGCCTTGCGATCTGCCCGGCGAGGCCTTTGCCGAATGGCGCCACGGGCCGATCACGTTTCGCCATATCCCAAGCCCCTTTTCGCGCCAGGCGCCGCCGGAAATCGCCGGGCATTTGCACCCGAAGGCAACCGCCACCACGCGTGCGGGCGGCATTTCCCGCCCCTGTTTTGTCGCCAATCCCCGCCGCGTGGTGATGCCAGCCTTTGGCGCCTTCACAGGCGGGCTTTGCGTGACCGATCCCGCCATTGCCAGGCTTTTCCCGCAAGGCGGGCGCGCCTTTTTGCTGGGGGAGGAGCGGCTTTATTCCTTTCCACTAGCCGCCGGGCGGGGGAATGGCGCCGCACCGCAACAGGCGCCATGATGGAGGCTGGAGGATCCAGCCATGAATGACGCACCAACCATCGCCGAAAAACCGCCACTTGATGCCAAGGCCATTGCCGAATTGGCGCGGCAATTGACCGAATTGCTGCGAATTCGCACCTTTCCCTTCGGCATGAAGCTGTTTGATGACGCTGAGGAAATGGCGAAAATCCCGGGGCTCCGCCGCCCGACCGAGGGCAAGAAATTCTCCACCTGCCAATTGGTGACACAGGCGCGCATCGCCGGCTTCACCATGGGCATCACGGAAGAAAACGTCCCGGGTTTCAGCAATTGCGGCGGGGTGATTGGGTTGAATGAACCCTCAGAACTTTACCTCTCGGGCCGCAAATTCGAAGGTGTCTGGTTTGAAAACCGCGAAGCGGGGCGGCTGCATCAGGCGCAAATGCCACGCGTGCCGGCACGCTATAAGGGCCTCGTGGTATCGCCCTTGCGGTCTGCGCGGCTTGATCCGCCCGATATCTGCCTGTTCTACGCCAATCCGGCGCAAATGATCCTATTCATCAACGGGCTGCAATGGAAGAATTACAAGCGCTATGATTTTTCCATCACCGGGGAAAGCGCCTGCGCCGATTCCTGGGGTCGCGCGCTGCGCGACCGCACCGTCTGCCTTTCCATCCCCTGCTATGCCGAACGCCGTTACGGTGGGGTTGCGGATGATGAGATGCTCATGGCCTGCCCGCCCGAGGATTTGGCGCGCGGCGTGGAAGGCTTGCTCGGCCTTTCCAAGGCGGGGCTGCGCTATCCCATCATGCCTTATGGGCCGCAGGCGGATCCCGCCGATGGCATGGCGAAATCCTATGCGGGGAAAAGCTGAGTTCTCATTATGGCCATGTGAGGATCGGGCAGCCTGATTACTGCGTCGTGCTGCCCGAAACCCCAGCCGGTGCCGCCGTGCGCCCGCCATCCACGGTATATTCGCCGCCCGTCATATTGCTGGCGAGGTCCGAGAGCAAAAACAGCACCAGATTGGCGACTTCCTCGGCTGTACCGTAACGCCGAAGCGGTATCCCCGCCGCATAGCGTTCCTCGACACTCTTTGGATTATTGGGCGAAACCTGGCGGGAGACTTCCTCGATCATCCGCGTCGCGATCGGCCCGGGGCAGACGGAGTTCACCCGAATACCATGCGGCCCGACTTCTCCCGCGACACTTTTCGTGAAGCCGTTTACCGCATGCTTGGAAGCGGAATAGACCGCCATGCCAGGTGAGCCCACCAGCCCCGCGATGGAGGCGGTATTCACCACCGCGCCGCGGCCGGCGGCAATCATCACCGGCAGCACATGGCGCAGACCCAGAAACACGCCCTTCACATTCACCGCCATGATCTGATCGAAAACGGCTTCGTCATATTCCGCGAGCCGCGCGACGCGCCCTTCAATGCCGGCATTATTGTGAAAGCAATCAATCGCGCCAAAGCGATCCTGCGCAGCCTTCACATAGGCCGCGACCTCGGCGGATTTGGTGACATCAGCGGCGCGGAACAGCGCGGCTGCGCCCAGGGATGCTGCCAGCGCTTCACCAGCGGCAGCGTCGCGGTCCACAATCACCACCTTGCCGCCGCGCGCGACGAACCCGCGCGCTACTGCTGCGCCAATGCCATTGGCGCCGCCCGTTACAATGCCGACCTTGCCTGAAAAATCCATGATGCGTTCCTCCTGCCCGGGCGGTCACGGCCACCCGCTTCGCATCATGCTTGCGCCGCTTGCCCGGAAAGACAAGCGGCGTCAGATGTTACCCCGCCGCCTTGGCTTCCCGCCGCCGCGCCGTCAGCACAAATTCCGTGTAGCCATTGGGCTGTTCGCGGCCCTTCAACACCAGATCGCAAGCGCCCTTGAAGGCCGGCCCGTCAAAGCCCGGCGCCATGGGCCGATAGGCCGCATCACCGGCATTCTGCCGATCCACCACGGCGGCCATGCGCTTCATGGTTTCCATCACCTGCGCTTCGCTCACCACGCCATGGCGGAGCCAATTGGCGATATGCTGGCTGCTGATGCGCAAAGTCGCGCGGTCTTCCATCAGCCCGACATCATTGATGTCCGGCACCTTGGAACAGCCAACCCCCTGATCCACCCAGCGCACCACATAGCCCAGAATGCCCTGCGCGTTATTGTCCAATTCCGCCTGCACATCGGCGGGGGACCAGTTCGTGTCACGCGCCAGCGGCACGGTCAGGATATCATCCAACTTGGCACGACGGCCGCCCTTGGTGATTTCATCCTGCCGGTCGGCAACACTGACCTGATGGTAATGCAGCGCATGCAAGGTGGCGGCTGTGGGTGATGGCACCCAGGCGGTGGAAGCGCCGGCCTTGGGGTGGCCCACCTTTTGGTCAAGCATTGCGGCCATGGCATCCGGCATGGCCCACATGCCCTTGCCGATCTGCGCGCGGCCACGCAGCCCGCAGGCAAGGCCGGTGTCCACATTCCAATCCTCATAGGCCTTGATCCAGGCCGCACCCTTCATGTCATTCTTGCGAATGACAGCACCCGCTTCCATGGCCGTGTGGATTTCATCGCCGGTGCGATCCAGGAAGCCCGTATTGATGAAGACCACGCGATCCTTGGCGGCTGCGATGCAGGCTTTCAAATTTACCGTGGTGCGGCGTTCCTCATCCATGATGCCCATCTTCAGCGTGGCGCGCTTCAAGCCCAGCGCATCTTCCACGCGGGCAAAAAGCGTATCCGCCCAGGCCACTTCTTCCGGCCCATGCATCTTTGGCTTCACGATGTAAACGCTGCCGGCGCGCGAATTCAGCCGCTTGCCGCGAATATCATGCATGGCAATGACAGATGTGCAGAAGGCATCCAGAATGGTTTCCGGCACCTCCGCGCCATCCAGCTTCACCGCATCAATCATCATGTGGTGGCCGACATTGCGCACCAGCATGACCGAACGGCCATGCAGTGTAATGGCACCACCCGCCGGGCGCTGAAACACGCGGTCTGGATTGAGGCGGCGCACCATGGTCTTGCCGCCTTTCTCAAAACTCGCTTCCAGATCGCCGCGCATCAGGCCGAGCCAATTGCGATAGACCGCGACCTTGTCTTCCGCGTCCACAGCGGCGACGGAATCCTCGCAATCCTGAATGGTCGTGAGCGCGCTTTCCAGCGCGACATCGGCAATGCCCGCCGCATCGGTCTTACCGATGGGGTGCGCGCGGTCCAACCGCACTTCAATATGCAGGCCGTTATTGACGAATAGCAGCGAAGACGCGGCATGCGGCTCACCCATAAAGCCCACGCATTGGCCAGGCCGCGCGAGGCCGGTTTTGCTGCCATCCTTCAACGTCACTTCCAGGGCGCCGCCTTCAATCCGGTAGCCCCTGGCATCGCTATGAGATCCCTTGGCAAGCGGCACGGCGCTATCCAGCACGCCACGCGCATAGGCAATCACCTTGGCGCCACGTTCCGGATCATAGCCCTTGCCAGATGGGCTGCCCGGAATCGCATCCGTGCCATAAAGCGCATCATACAGGCTGCCCCAGCGCGCATTGGCCGCATTCAGCGCATAACGCGCATTGGAAACCGGCACCACAAGCTGCGGCCCGGCCATGGAGGCAATCTCCGCATCAACATCCGTGGTCGCGACCGTCACCTGCGCGGGTTCGGGCAGCAGATAGCCGATTTCCTTGAGAAACGCCGTATAGGCCGCCTGATCAATCGGCTTGGCGGGGTTGGCGCGGTGCCAGCCATCAATCTTCGCTTGCAGCGCATCGCGCTTGGCAAGCAGCGCGGCATTGGTGGGCACCATCTCACGCAGGGTGCGTTCCATCGCGTCCCAAAAGCGCGCGGGCTCCACGCCCGTGCCGGGCAGGGCTTCGGTTTCAATGAAATTCTTCAGAATGGGGGCAACAAAAAGCCCCTTTGATGCAGACATTGGCGCACTCCCGAACAGGGGCGGGTCTTGGCCCGCCCGTAGAATCCGGAGGGTTCCATAAAAGGAAAGGGACGGCGGGGCAAACCCGCGGGGGCTTGCCGGAAGGCCCAAGCGGCGCAAGGCTAGGGGCGCAAAAAATTCGAGGAAACCCGATCATGGCCTGGACCCCGCCGCGTCACACCTCCCAGCATTGGCATGTCACGAAGCCCGCAGCCTCTGGCCGCAAGGGCATGGTGGCGTCCCAGGCGCGCGGCGCCGCTGAAGCGGGTGTGGCCATTCTGGAAGCCGGCGGCACGGCAGCGGATGCGGCGGTGGCGACCGCCTTTGCGCTGGCGACGCTGGAGCCCTGGAATAGCGGCCTGGGCGGCATTGGCTTTGCGCAAGTCATGTCCCCCGACGGCGCGGCCGAGACATTTGATTTCGGCCCGATTTCCCCGCGCGGCTTGAAGCCTTCCGCCTTCCCGATGACCGGCAAGATGAAGGCGGATTTGTTCACCTGGCCGGAGGTCTTGGAAGACCGCAATGTGCATGGCCCGCTTTCCTTCGCCATCCCCTCGGCAGTTGCGGGCTATATGGAATTGCATGCGCGCCATGGCCGCATGCCGATCAGGGATGTGCTGGCGCCGGCGGTGGCACTCGCCAAGCGGGGCTTGGCCCAGGATTGGTTCACCACGCTGAAAGTGGCCAATTCGGCGTCCGTGCTGAAGCTCTATCCGGAATCCGCGCGGATTTATCTGCCGGGCGGGCTGCCGCCTGTGGCGCCCTATCAGGGATCACCGGGCTTCTTCCAGCAGGGCAATCTGCCCGCGACACTGGAACGCCTGGCCCATGCGGGGCTGGCTGATTTCTACACGGGCGATATCGCCGCTGCCATCGCTGCCGATTGCAAGGACATGGGCGCCTTTGTCAGCGCCGAGGATTTGGCGCATTGCAAGGCGCGCGTGCTGCCCGCCCTTGAAGCCGCCTGGCGCGGCAAGCGGTTGTTCTTGGCCAATGGGCTGACAGCGGCACCGACGCTGCTCCGCGTGCTGGAAGGCATGAGGGGGGCGGATTTCTCCGGCAAGGCGCCTTCCGCCGCTTGGTATGCGCAATTGGCGCGCGTGATGCGCGCGGCCTATGCCGAACGCTTGGCGGGGCTTGGCGATGCGGAACCGAAAGCGGCCGAATCCTGCACCACCCATCTGACGGTCGCTGACAAGAACGGCATGATGGTCGCCATGACCACCACGCTGCTGTCCAGCATGGGCAGCCGCGTGGTGCTGCCGAAATCGGGCGTGCTGATGAATAACGGCGTCATGTGGTTCGACCCGCGCCCCGAAGCCGCCAATGCGCTGGCGCCGGGCAAAAGGCCGCTGACCAATATGTGCCCTGTCATCGCAGCCGAGGGTGACAAGCCCGTGCTGGCCACAGGCGCTTCCGGCGGGCGGCGCATCATGGCTTCGGTCTTCCAGATGCTGTCTTTCGTTGCCGATTTCGGCATGGAGCCGGAACAGGCGGCGCATCATCCAAGGCTTGATGTCTCAGCGCCTGAGGGTGTCACCGCCGATATCCGGCTAGGCGCTGAAACCCTCGCGGCCCTTGCTGCGGAAGATACGGTGACCGAGGTAGAACACGCGGTGCTACCGGTGAATTTCGCCTGCCCCAATCTGATCCGCATCGGCGCTGATGGCACACGCACCGGCATTACCGATGTGATGAGCCCCTGGAGTGCGGCCATCGCCGAAGCGTAAGCCGCGCGCCCGCCGGTTCAGGCCGCCTGCTTCGCCCGCATGGCGCGCCAGACCGCTTCTGGCGTGATCGGCATATCAATATGCGCAACGCCAAGCGCATCACAGACCGCTGAGATAATGGCGGGCGGCGCGCCGCAAGCGCCGCCCTCACCCGCGCCCTTCACGCCAAGATCATTGGATGGGCAGGGCACCACATTCAGATCAAGGTTGAAGGAAGGCGCATCCCCCGCGCGCGGCATGCAGTAATCCTGGAAAGTCGCCGTCAGGAATTGGCCACTTTCCGGATCATATTGCGCATGTTCCAGCATGGCCTGACCAATGCCGGCCATGATGCCGCCATGGCATTGGCCATGCACCAGCATGGGATTGATCGGCACGCCGACATCATCCACCGCCGCGTAATTGGCGATGGAGACTTCGCCGGTGGTGGGATCAACCTCCACCTCCGCGACATGGCAGCCATTGGGGAAATTGCATTCCGTATCGCGCGTATAGGTCAGTTGTTCGTCAAGCCCTGGGGTTTCACCCGGCGGCAGGCGCGCGGGATCATGCGCGGCGGCGATCACCGCGGGCCAGCTTGTGGCGATATCGGTCCCCGCGACGCTGAAACGGCCATTGAGGAATTCAATATCCGCCACACCCGCTTCCAATAAATGCGCGGCGATACGTTTGGCTTTTTCAATGACCAGCGCGGCTGCGCGACTGGTGGCGACACCACCCATTTGCGAAGACCGCGACCCACCCGTGCCCGCGCCCTTCAGCACCACATCTGAATCTCCCTGGATCAGATCAATGGCGTCAAAAGGCAGGCCGAGTTTTTCAGAAAGGATTTGCGCAAAGGCCGTTTCATGCCCCTGGCCATGGCTGAAAGTGCCAACTGTGAGCTTCGCGCGGCCCTCAGGCGTCAACGCCACGCGCGCCCATTCAAAGGGCTGCCCACCAGACGCTTCAATGAAATAGCCAAGCCCAATACCGCGCAGCTTGCCGTGCTTGGCGGCTTCCGCACGGCGCGCAGCAAAACCCTGCCAATCGGCCAAGTTCAGCGCCATATCCTGGGTTTCCGCAAAGCGCCCGGAATCGATCACATTGCCGGCGACATTGCGATAGGGGATTTGATCCGGGCGGATGTAGTTGCGTCGCCTGATCTCTTCCCGCCCAATGCCGAAGGCCGCCGCGCCTTGGTCGAATAATCTTTCAAGCACATAGGCGGTTTCCGGCCGGCCAGCACCGCGATAGGCATCGGTCGGCACTGTATTGGTAAACACGCAGCGCACCTGCACATTCAGCGCCTGAAGATCATAGACCGTGCCATTGATGCGCCCACCCGCCATGGTGGGCACGCGCGGGCCGAAATCCAGCAAATAGGCACCCATGGCGGCAAGGGTGCGAATACGCACGCCAATCGCCTTGGCGTTTGCATCAAAGGCCATTTCGGCATGCGTCACATGATCGCGCCCATGCGGGTCTGACAGGAAAGTCTCGGTCCGACCTGCGCGCCATTTCACCGGCCGGCCAAGCTTGCGCGCCGCCCAAAGCACCATGGCACTTTCGGGAAACAGCTTGCCGCGCAAGCCAAAGCCACCACCGACATCGGGCGAAATGACACGAATTTTCTCGAGCGGCACATTGAAGACAAGTTTTGCAAGATTATCGCGCACCTTGACCGCGCCCTGGGATGGCGAAACCAGCGTCCAGCGCTCCCCATCCCAATCGCCGAGAGCAACACGCGGTTCCATCGGATTGCCGACAATGCGGTTCTGTACCAGATCAACCGAGACGATGCGCGCAGCCTTGGTAAATGCCTCATCCGCTTCCGCGGCGCGCCCGCTATCCCAATGGACGCAAAGATTGCTGCCCTGGTCTTCCCAAATCACCGGCGCGTCAGCTTCAAGCGCCTTGCCGGTTTCCGTGATGCTCGGCAGGGTTTCATAGTCAATTTGGATCAGCTCAGCAGCATCCATGGCCTGATCACGGGTTTCCGCGACCACGAGTGCGACCGGGTCGCCCACATAGCGCACGCGTTCGGTTTGCAGGATATGGCGCGCGGGGGCGAAAAGCGGCTTTTCCTTGCCGGGGACTTCCACCTGCACCGGTAGCGCGCCAATGCCATCCGCAATCGCGTCATGCCCGGTCAGCACCGCCAACACGCCAGGGGCGGCGCGCGCTTCGCTGACATCCATGGAGATGATGCGCGCATGCGCGTGCGGCGAACGCAGCACCACCGCATGGGCCTGGCCAGGGCGGTTCATGTCATCCGTATAGGTGCCGCGCCCTGTCAGCAGCCGCACATCTTCCTTACGCCGTACCGGTTGACCAATGCCAAACTTATCCATGACCTATATCCCCGTTATTTCCTGCAAAGCCTGCGCGATGGTGGTGATGCGTGCGACCGGACGCAGCCCTTCAATCGCTGCCTGATGCACCGCGGAGGAAAACGCCGCGCAGCCATCTTCCAATACCGTGACTTCAAATTCACGCACATGCGCACCACGCACGGTGGAAGCCACCCCACCATTGGTGACGATGCCCGCGACAAGCAGCTTGCGAATGCCAGCCTTGCGCAACGCCCATTCCAGGCGCGAATTCCAGAAAGCGTCATAGCCGATCTTCTCGACCATTAGGTCGGATGGCGCCAATTCATCCACCAAAGCCTGGCCCCAGGATGCCGGCGCGAAATCCCCCTTGCGCAAAAAGGGCCGCATTTGCTTGAGGTGTTCGGCGATAAAGGGCTCCCCGCCCTTGCCCGGCACCAAGGTGAAATGGGTAGAAGCAATCCAGCCGCTTTTTGCGCGCATGGCCTGACACAGCGGCGCAAGCCGTGCAGGCAGTGCTGCGATGGTCGCGTCACCTTGTCCGCCGCGCGCATAAGCGCCCTTGGGATGAATAAAATCATTCTGCAAATCACACAGCAGCAAAGCGGTTTCGCTGATGGGAATGGCGCCTGCCATCATCACGCCCTTTCGATAATCAAATTACCAAAGCGATCCACCCGCGCCACCAGGCCAGGGTCCACCACCACGGTTGCATCGGGTTGTTCCAGAATGGCGGGGCCGGGGATTTTTATACCCACCGGCAAATCAAGCCGCGCGTAAATACGAGCCTCATGCCACGCGCCAGCGAACCAAACCTGCCGCGCGCCGCGCACTGCTTTTTCAAGGCTTGCGTCAGACCCTGGCGCGAGTGCCGCCAGATCAAATGCCGGGCGCCGGCCAATCGCAGCACTGCGGAGCGACACAATCTTCACCGGCAATCCCGGCAGCAAGCGACTGAAGGCGCGTTGATAGGCGGCTTCAAAAGCCTGGCGCACAATCCCCTGCGTCACACCGGTGCTATTGCCTGCCACGGTCACGGGCAAAGGTACCGCGACGGTATGCGTCTGACCCGCGTAATGCATATCAAGCTTGAAGAGCGTTTCAATCCCCTCCACCGGCAGGCCCGCATCGCGCACCACCGCGACCGCGGCACTTGCTTCGCGCACCAGATGCGCATCCAGCGCGGCGGGATCGAGGCTATCCAAATCCAGATTGAGGGTGCGCACCTGATCATGCCGCACATCGGCGATGATGCAGCCAAGCGCCGAGGTAACCCCCGGAAAGCGCGGCACCAAAGCGGCCTTCAACCCAACCTCGGTCAGCAAGGCACCAACATGCAGCGCGCCACCGCCGCCGAAGGGGAGTGCGACAAAGCGCGCCGGATCAAGCCCGCGTTCGATGGAAACAAGCCTGATGGCGCCGGCCATTTTCGCATTCGCCACACGCAGAATGGCTTCTGCCGCCGCCATGGCATCCAAGCCCAAAGGCGTACCGACATGCTGTTCAATCGCAGCCTTGGCCGCCGCAACATCAAGGCTGGCGAGTGCACCGCCAATCGGCCGCGCGGCATTGATGCGACCCAGCACCAAATTCGCATCCGTCAATGTGGGGCGATCATTGCCCTGGCCGTAACAGACCGGGCCGGGGCGACTGCCCGCGCTTTCCGGCCCCACTTGCAGCAAGCCGCCGCGATCCACCGCCGCGATGGAACCGCCGCCCGCGCCAATGGTCGTGATTTCAATCATCGGGGAGCGGATCACCAGGCCGAAATCAATCGTCGCCTGGGCGGCCAGGGCCATTTGCCCATCGGCAATCAAAGACACATCGAATGAAGTGCCACCCAGATCGCAGGTGATCACATGGCTGAAGCCGGCGGCCTTGGCGATGGCACCCGCCGCAATCACCCCCGCTGCCGGGCCAGACAGCGCCGTGCGTGCTGGGAAGCGCCGCGCCGTTGCGGTGGACATGATGCCGCCATTGGATTGCACAATATGAAACCGCCCGCCGAAACCTTCTTCAGCGAGCGCGCCTTCCAGCTTGCCGAGATAACCCGCGACCAAAGGCTGCAAATAGGCATTGAGCGCCGTGGTCGAAGCCCGCTCAAACTCCCGAATTTCCGGCAGGATTTCTGAGGAAACCGAAACATGCGGATTGGGCCAAAGGCGCCGCACCGCTGCCGCCGCCGCCTGTTCATTGGCAGGATTGGCATAGGCATTGATGAAAATAATCGCACAGGATTCGGCGCCAGCGGCCAGCAATTGCCGCGCGGCTGCCTCCACCGCCGCGATATCAACCGGCCTATGGATGCTGCCATCAGCCAGGCAACGTTCCGGCACTTCCAGGCGCAAATCCCGCTCAGCAATCGGCTCAAAATCGCCCCAAAGCCCCCAGGTCTGGCGGCGATCTCGGCGACGCATTTCCAAGACATCGCGAAAGCCAGCGGTGGTGATCACGCCAAGCTTCGCACCCTTTCGTTCCAGCAGCGCATTGGTGCCAACCGTCGTGCCATGCACCACCGCCGCCATGCCAGAAGCACCGCCAAGCGCGCGAAGGCCCGCGAGAAACCCGGAAGCCTCATCACCGCGCTGGCTTGGCACTTTCGCGGTCTGAAAGCGCCCCGTCGCGGGATCGAATAGAAACAAATCGGTGAAGGTGCCACCAACATCAACGCCGACAATCGCACCATTCATGATGCGCGCTTTCCGTAATCGCGCAGCGCCGCTTCGGCGCTGACATAGCCCAATCGGACGTCGCGCGCGATGGCTTCCATTGGCCGCGCGGCCGGATCGCCCCAACCGCCACCGCCTGGGCTTTCCAGCCGCACACGTTCACCTGGGCCGATGGAAACACCAACAATCTTGCTTGCCATCGGTGGCGTTTCGCCCTCTGCTCCCCAGGTGAAGCGATTAAGCGCGCCATCAGCGCCGCCCGCCACACCAAAAGGCGCGAAACGCCCACGTTCACCCAGCAAGGCAACTTCCGTGCGGCCCGGCGCCAGTGCCTCAATCTCATAAATCGCACCAACACCGCCGCGATGTTCGCCAGCACCACCACTATCGGGGCGGAGCGCCCATTGCGTGAACATCACCGGATAGGCGGCCTCCAGAATCTCCACGGGTGGGATTGTTGCGGTTGAAATCGGGTTATTCGCGTGATGCAAACCATCAGAGGCAGGATTGCCGCCAAGCCCACCACCGAAGAAAGAGAACATCACCCAGCGCGTGCCATTTTCCCACTGGCCAGACAGCGCCAGCGCATTGATGGTGCCGAAAGGCGCGGCAGTCGCGGTGGCGGGGCGCGCCTTGCCCAGCGCACCGAAAATCACGCCAATCAGGCGCAGGATGGTCTCCGTATAGCCCGCGACAGGGCGCGGTGCCTCCGCGCCCAATAGTGTCGTCGGCGGTGCAATCACTTCCACGGGGCGCAGCACGCCCGCATTGGCCGGTACATCCGGGAAAGCGTGCTTGAGCGCAACATAACAGGCCGCCACCGTGGTCGCGACCGAGATATTGAGCGGCCCCGCACAAGGCGGTGAGGAGCGCGACATATCCAGGATCAGCCGATCACCTTCAACCGTCAAATCAAGCGCAATGCGCAGCGCCTCATCCTTCACGCCGTCATTATCCAGGAAATCATCAAAGCTGTAGCGGCCGTCGGGCAGCGCCGCGATTTCTGCGCGCATCAGCGCTTCCGCGCGATCCGCCAATTGCGCGAAGGCGGCGGCGATGCGTGCATCGCCATAATCACCCAGCAATTCAAGCAATCGCTTTTCACCGAGATCAAGCGCATTCAACTGCCCATTCAAATCGCCCCAATTGGATTGCGGTACGCGCGAATTGGCCGCCAGAATATCCAGAATATCCTGCTGCATCTGCCCGGCGCGGATCAGTTTTACCGGCGGGAAACGCACGCCTTCCTGATGGCTTTCGGTTGCGCGCGGATTGTAATTGCCAGGCACATTGCCACCGATATCCAGCCAATGGCCAACACTCGCCACCCAGCAGAACAGCTTGCCCGCGCGGAAAATCGGCCGCACCAGGCGGAAATCATTCAAATGCGTCCCGCCATCATAGGGATCATTGAACAGGAAAGTATCGCCTTCCTGCAAGCCGCCTTCCGCCGCCACCTTGCGAATGACGGAACGCACGGCGAAGGACATGGCACCGACAAAAATCGGCAGGCCCTTGGTGCCTTGCACCAAAGTATCGCCGGTGATCGCATCATAAACACCATGGCAGGCATCGCGCGCTTCGGCGATGATCGGGTTGAAGGCGCTGCGATAAAGTGTCGCATCCATCTCATCGGCGATTTGTTCAAGCCTGCCCTTCAATACGGCCAGGGTCACGGCATCAAGGCGCGTCGTTACGGCTTTGTTCATTTCACAACCCAAGATAGCTGCGGCGCAATTCGGGGTCAGCGGCAATGTCGCGCGCCGCGCCGCTTAAGTTGATCACGCCATTTTCCAAGACATGCGCCTGATCCGCCACTTCAAGGCTTTGCGCGACATTCTGTTCCACCAGCATGATGGTGAGCCCATCCGCATGCAGGCGCCGGATCAGCGTAAACATTTCCTCCACCAGCAAAGGCGAAAGGCCGAGCGATGGTTCATCCAGTATCAGCAGCTTTGGTTCCGCCATCAGCCCGCGCCCGATGGCGAGCATTTGCTGTTCCCCACCTGAAAGTGTGCCGGCGGCCTGGCGGGTGCGTTCCTTCAGGCGTGGGAAAATGCCAAAGACGCGTTCCAGATTGCGCGCGCGATTAGCCCGCGCGCGGCGATAGGAACCAAGTTCCAGCACTTCGCGCACATTCAAATTCGGGAAAATCTTGCGCCCTTCCGGCACATGGATAAGGCCAAGCGCCACGATTTCCGGCGACGAAAGCGCGGCCAGGCTCTGCCCCGCGAAGCGGATTTCCCCACCGCGCGGGCGCACCACGCCGCTGATGGTCATGTTCAAAGTCGTCTTGCCCGCACCATTGGCGCCGAGCACCGCGACCAAAGCGCCTTCCGGCACACTCAGATCAATGCCACGCAGGATCAGTGTTTCGCCATAGCCCGCTTCAAGCGCTTTGATTTCAAGCATGGCCGGCCAACCTTTGCGCGGCGCCATGGCCCAAATAGGCCTCAATCACGGCGGGATTGCCCACCACCTCCGCCGCCTCACCCGAGGCGATGATCCGCCCGCCCGCCAACACATGCACATATTCGCAAAGGCTCATCACCGCCTGCATGACATGTTCGATCATGAGGATAGTGACGCCACCCGCGCGAATATCCTGCAGCACCGGCAGAAAATCGCGCAGTTCGGATGGGTTCAGCCCGGCCAAGACTTCGTCCAACAACAGAATGTGCGGGCGCGTGGCCAATGCGCGCGCAACTTCCAGGCGCTTGCGTCCCGCCACCGTCAGCGCTGCCGCGGGTTTGTCGAGCTGCGGGCCAAGGCCAAGGCGCTGCCCAACTTCTTCCGCCAATTCCAGCGCATCGCGGCGCTTGGGCAGGCGCAGAAAGGCACCAACAGCGATATTCTCGCGCACGGAAAGCCCGGCGAAGGGCTGCACAATCTGGAAGGTGCGCGCCAAGCCAAGCTGCGCCAAATCATGTGGCTTACGCCCGGTTATTTCCTCACCATCCAATAACACAAGCCCAGCGCTTGGCTGCTCGAAGCCGGCGATCATCGCGAATAGAGTTGTCTTGCCCGCGCCATTCGGGCCGATCAGCCCGGTGATGGAACCTTCCCGTACATCGAAGGTTGCTTCAGATACCGCCGTCAGCCCGCCGAAGCGCTTGGTGAGATCACGCACCGCAAGGAAAGCGGGGTCCCTCCCCTGCCCTGTCATGGCGCCCCCCTGCCGCGCCAACGCGCAGCGAGCAGGCCCGGAATGCGATGCAAGGGAAAGCGCACCACCAGGATCAGCAGCACACCGAAAATGATCAGATCAACGCCAGGGATTTTGCCGATCAGCATTTTGGTGCCTTCGCTGAGGCCCTGCAGGATCAGCGCGCCAATCAGCGGGCCAAAGACCGTACCCGCGCCGCCGATGATAGGCGCCAGCAGCGCTTCCACCGAAATCCAGGTACCAAAAGCAATATTGCTGTCAATATAGAGGAAATACTGCGCATAAAGCGCCCCCGCCGCGCCCGTCAGCGCAGCCGATAGGCTGATGGCGCGGAGCTTCACCGCCAGAATATCCACGCCAAGCGCAGCAGCGGCGGCTTCATTTTCGCGCACCGCCACAAGCTGCGCGCCGATCCGGCTTTTCTCCAAAGCGAGCGTGATCAGCATGGCAAGCGCGAGCAACACCGCGCCCAGAATCAGAAAGCTAGAGCGATTGGCAAATTGCAGATTGCCCGCGCCGAGATTGAGGCTGATCAGCAAGCCCGCCGCACCACCCGTGATCTCGGTTGCATTGGCAAGGATGCGCAGCACCTCGGCAAAGGCCAACGTCACCAGCGCGAAATAGGAACCGCGCAACCCAGCGCGAAACACCATGGCACCGATCGCATAGCCCAGCAGCGCGGCGGCAGCGATGCCGAAGGCCGCCGCCGGATAGGCATTCACGCCAAAGCGTTGTTGCAGAATGGCGCTGACATAAGCGCCCATGCCGAAAAACGCCGCATGGCCAAAGGAATATTGCCCCCCATAACCGCCGAGCAGATTCCAGCCTTGTGCAGCAATGGCCAGGATCAGTGTAAAGACCAGGAAGTTCAGCACCACATTGCTGGTGACGAACAAGGAAACCAGCACGGCGGCCACCAGAAAGCCCAGAATGGGCAGGGTTTCGCGGGCAGTCATGCGCGCGCCCCGAACAACCCGGTTGGGCGCAGCAAAAGCACCAGAATGAAGATCAGGAAAATCCCGATCTGGCCAAGACTATCGCCAAAATAAAGGCCACTCAGGCTTTCCACCACGCCGATGAACAAACCACCCAGCAGCGCCCCTGTCACACTGCCCATGCCGCCCAGCACGACAATGGTGAAAGCCACCAGCACAAAGGCATTGCCGACACGTGGCGAGACATAGAAGGAGGGCAGCAAAAGACAGGCGGCGATGGCAAGACAAGCCGTGCCGATGCCGAAAGTCACCGCATAGATATGCGCGACATCAATACCAACCAAAGCCGCCCCAGTGCGTTCCTTCGCCACAGCGCGAATGGCGCGGCCGGTATCGGTGCGCGTCATCAGCACAAACAAAAGCAGCGCCAGCAGCAGCGTCACGCCAAAGCCGATCAGGCGCGGCAGCGACAGCAGGATATCGCCAAGCTCCACCATGGACATGGCATAGGGCAGGCGGATCGTCATGGTGTCGGACCGGAAAATCGCCAGCATGGCGTTTTCGATGATGATCGAAAGGCCAAGTGTGACCAGCAACATATTGGAATCATCGCCTCGGCTGGCGGGCCCGATCACCAGGCGCTGCACCAGATAGCCCAGCACGAAGAACAGCCCCGCCAGAGGGATCATCGCCGCATAAGGATCAAGCCCAAAGGCGCGATGCGCGACAAAGGCCGCATACATGGCCAGCGTCAGCAACGCGCCATGGGCAAAGTTGATGATGTGCAACACGCCGTAAACCAGCGTGAGGCCCAGCGCCACCAGCCCATACACGGCCCCCATCAGGAGGCCGTTTGCCACGGCCTCCAACAGAATTTCGGGCGGGTAGCCCATCTCAGCCGGTGACGGGATAGATCGGCTGGGCGTCCGCAAAATCGCGCGGGAAGATCACCTTGATATCGCCATTCTGCACTTGCGTGTTCACTGGCTTGCCGCCCTGGTTCTGGCCATTGACGAATTGCGTCGGCCCATAGGGCATGATGTGGCTATCAAAAGCCGGGCCCGTTGCCGCAAGCGCCTGGATCAACGCGCCACGATCCGCCCGGCCAGCGCGTTCCAACGCATCGGCGAAGAGCATCACAGCGGAATAATTCAGCGGCACATTGTAAAGCCAGAAGCGATTTTGTGCTTCCACGCGCCGACGCAGCTCAGCGGTTTTCGGCTTGCGCGGATCGGCCCAATGGTTGCAATCCATCACCAGATTGGCTGCCTCAGGAAATTCCCGCACAAAGCGGAAATTGGAAGCCGCGCCATTCAGGATGCAATAAATCCCCTTGGGGCGAATGCGCCGCTGCTGCAAGGTTTGCGACAGCAGCACGAATTCCGCGTAGTAGGATGAGGGGATGATCAGATCGGGATTGAGCGCGCGAATACGCAGCGCCACATTGGACATGTCACGCGATGGCGTTGGGTGCGCGATGGTCTCCAGCACCTGGAAACCGCGCTTGGGCAATTCCGCATTCAGCAGCCGCGCCATGCCGGAACCGAATAGCCCATCTTCATGCACAATCACCGCGGTACGGGAAGGCTTGCCCGCAGCGTCATTGATCGCGACCAGATTATCCAAAGCCGTCGCCGTCACGGTGCCAAAGCCAGGCCCAAAGCGGAAGGTATTGGTCAAGCCGCGAGAGACGATCTGATCAGACACGCCGACATCCACAATATAGGGCAGGTCATAGCGTGACGCGGCCTGCGAAGCGGCGAGGCAAATCGGGCTCGCGAAGCCGCCCACAATCGCCAGCACGCCTTCGGCCTGCATTTTCTCAACCTCCGCCACGCCGCCATCGGGCGTGGAGCGTGCATCGCCGAAGACCATTTCAATCTGCGCGCCACCAAGCGCCTTGATGCCGCCGCCGGCATTGATATCGGCAATGGCAAGTTCAGCGCCGAGCCGCCCATACTCGCCATCCTGCGCCAAAGCGCCGGTCACGGGCTGGATAATGCCAAGCTTGATGGCACGCGACTGTGCCTTGGCAATGGCCGGCGCAGCAAGCAGCGCGGGGGCGGCAAGCAGCGCCCGCCGCCGGGAAAGGCTGAAAGAAGGCATCGGAGACTCCCCTGTTATGACCCAGAAATGGTCATGCCCCAGGCTTTGCCAATGGGCCAGGGGGAATCTACGAAGGGCGCAAAAAAGCCCCCAAAATATAGCCTCCAGGGTTATCTGGACCGCTAGTGCCTGGCCGGGCCGCCCTCTATGGCCGCTATAAGAGGCAGCGACCGCTAGCCACATAAGTCAAGACGCCTTGACAAGTCTCCATCAGACGACCTTTCCCGTATTTCTCCGGGACATCAAAGCCTCGCCGCACGCCTATTTCATTGCGAATTTTTTTACCGAATTAGGCGATATTACGCCCCGTGAGCGCAAGATCCAACCAAAGCTTCAAGCAATTCAACCCAAAGCTCTATGAGCCGGCAACCTTTGTTGACCGCGGGGTCAATCTTCCTTTCACGACTCCTCTGCTCTTTGGCGCGCGGGCGCGGCCTCAGGAAGACAATTGTGGGCTTGAAGTGATCATTGCCAACCCATCCGGTGGGGAGGGCGTTTACATTTTCCCCTGGGCTTCAATACCTCAAATCTGTGCACCTACGCTGCATGACCGACGACTTTGGCAACTCCTGCGTGACGAGAGCTCTCTAACCCCCCAAAGCGTGCAGGATGCTGCCGAGACGGCTGCACTTGAGGGTTTAGCAGGCCGTGGCGCTGCCGCCGCAGTTCAGGAGGCAAGGGTGGCGCGCGAAGCCCGCCGGAAGCGCATCAATTTTGGTTTGATACTGAATTTGATTAAAAGAACTGAAGGGCCAAACATTACAAGCCCACCGCCTGAATTGGATGACCCAAGGCAACTGATGATACGCAGCCAGCGTGCGGTCGCACGTTGTGCGACACAGCTGCGAACAACAACCGAGGCAGTGGCTTCGGCGCTTGAGGAATTATCGAAGGCATTTAATGGGTTTGGCCTTCCGCAGGATCATCAACCGGCACCTGCCCGTCGGCTGCTGGCTGAGCTAGGCAAGACCACACAGTCAGTCGGCAGTTGGCGCGAGCAATCCTCTGATGAAACCACGTCTACCACGACAAATTTGGTCCTCCATTCGCTTGAACTGACCCTCAATTGCGCTGTCCAGGCAGTCGAGGAATTCGATATCCTCATCAGCGATACCATGGCAATTCTTGAAGCGTGGCAGAAAGATTGTGGCGATGTAAGCCAACGGTTAACGAGAATTGATTGGTTATTGGATGGATGGGACACGATCATCGGCATCTGGGATGCGGCCCCAATGCAGGAAAAGGCGAGCGCCATCATGGAAATGGCGCTACTTGCGCCAATCCTGCCCAAGGAAGTCACAGCCTGGAATGGCATTGATACCGATCTGTCAAGGGAGCGACGCACCGCACGTATCGTTCAACAATTCGAGGATTGGCGCAGTGGACGCCTAGTCGAAATGATTGCGCGAAACGAGGAATTGGCACATCGTGGTCGACAAAGTCAATCCAAACGGCTTCCCGTACGAGCCAATAATTCCCCAATTAACAACAAAAATAATGCATTAGATGGCTGGGCACCAAGCAAGCCCCATAACTCTGCTGCGTCAACAGCGCGCGGCAAGACTCAACTCGCCGAAACCCGTCACTTGATCCATGCCCTGGCCGCGGCATCAGACATGGCGCTAACAAATGTTTTGAAAATTCTCGATCGTTTGCCAGACCGGCTTGAGGCTGACCGGCTCCTGGACGCCGCACGCCCCCGGCTTCGTCAAATTCGGCCGATCAGAAGCCTTCAATTTACGCGACTACTTTTCTTGCCACTGGATGGCGCGATTGCGGATAACGCCGAATGGAAACGGGATGATTGGCGGCTGCCACGCGCCGCCCTTCCCAGTATCGCCGAGGCACTGCGCAGCGCGATGGGACAAGAAATACTACAGATCGATGCCAGTATGGCAGGCAAGACTTTTCAGGATACTGGCGTAATAGATCGTATAGGCTGTAGCCTTTGGACTAGGGCCGCATCACTTGCCTCTGCCTTGAAACCAGGACCGCGTTGGGAGAGCAGCGGCATGCGCCAGGAAGATTTCGTGCCGCTGGTACGCTTGGCAGAGGGCGTGTGGCGCCACGCATCTGGGCTCTGGGCCGCCATCAAACTTGCCGGCTGGGGACCGCCGGATGAAGCAGTGCGCGCTGCATTAATGCCCATGGTTGCCGAGGGATCAACAGCCTTTGCCATGGGCTTGGCGACCTTACTTCAGAAGGCAACAAGCCCAGGCTTGGTCGCCCTGACAGCCTCAAAATTATCTGATCAGGCCGCCATTATTGCCGATGCAGCCTTGGATGACTGGCTGGCGAAAGCCCGCGTAACGCTTCCGGGAGAGGATCTTACGGCAGCGGCATCACTCGCTGAATCTTTTGGGCGCGCCTTTCAGGATTTGGAAAATGCACCGCCCACACGCAATCCGCGACGCGCAGAGCGGCTAGTTCAATTACGCCAAGAGGCTGAGATCACTTGTCGCCTCGCCTATGAGGACGGGCTTGAAAGCGAGATATTGAGAAAACTGCCTTTGCTTGCTTCATCGGCAACGCAAGAGCAAGTCATTGCGCTGGAAGACCAGGCCCGTGCCCTACGTCGCATAGAATTGATTGGTCGGCGCTACGGCATAGATCATGGCTATGACGGCGCCGCAAAGCGGATCGTGGGCGTACTAAACACAACAAAGCAATCATTGACGCCCATGGGGCTAACAAGGCTTGATCTGGCACGCCTAGGGGAGATTTTACTAGGACCAGAAGCGGCGCTCGACCTTCTGACGTAACGCCCGCTCCCTAAGCAACTGGTAGAAGTTTCGCCAACAAGGTTTCCAAGGCCGCGCGCCTTCCGAGCGAAACTGCAGTGACATTAAACATACCAACCAACATCAAGCGTTGCGACCTCACCAAAGGTCGCACCGCGCGCCATGGCCAAGCGAATAATGGGCCATGATGTCGCTGTCATGGTGAGGAAGGGCATGGGGTCCCGTCGGTCCCAGCTGACATCGCGGGTTGAGAATAACTGGCGCAAATTCTCGCGAAACGGGCCGCGCCGGAATAGTGACATCTGTGTTTCCGTCAATGCCGAATAGAATTGCTGCAAACGTATCTCAGGCCGGTAGCGCGGGATGAAACCCGGTTCCAGCACGGCGCGCGCAATATCAGCACGTTCCCAGAAATGCAGCCCGCTTGTCGTGCGCGGATTGCATTCAATGCCCCAGGGCCGGCCCGCTTCGTCCACGATGATGTCGAAGGCGATGAAGCCGGTCCAATTTGCCGCGGCGATGAAGCGCGTAATCCAATCGGCAATCGCAGGGTTTTCCACCCGTTCAAACGCCACAGCGACCGAACCTGATTTCTGCGCCGCGCGATAGATGACGGTGGAAGAAACGCGCCCCTCATGCGCGATGGAGCAAGAACTGTATTCCGCGCCGATCACGCAGCGCTGCACAATGGCGGGAATGGTGGGATCAGGCGCTGGCAGGGCAGCGCTGGCGGGCAAAAGCCGCACCCCGCGACCAGAACAGGAATGCACCGGCTTGATCACCGCCGGGCCGGCTTGCGCCAAAGCTTCGGCCGCCGGATCGCCCAGCGCATAGGTTTCCGGCACAGCAAGCCCCCAAGCGGCGGCCTGTTGCGCGAAGCCATGCTTGCTGTGCAGCCGAAGCAGAATTTCGGGCGGCATGGTGAAAAGCCGCGTGCTGGCGGGCAGGTTTTCGCGCAGAAAGGCGACATGCATGGTTTCTTCAGAAACCGGCAGGACAAGATCAATCTTCTCATCCGTAATGATGCGCCTGAGATCAGCCAGATAGGCCTGCTTGTCTTCCGCTGGTGCCGTGACGCGATGGCTTCGCGCCACCGCGCGCGACGCACCCGCCAGATGGCGCTTGAAGGGTTCCGCCACCACAACGCGCCAGCCAAGATCAGCAAAGCCGCGCGCCACATCCAGCGCCTTGGGCAGGCGCCCAAGTGTGAGCAGCAGATTGCCTGTCATGCCACGCGGGTGACGCGACACATCACCTGCCGCGCCGGGCGCGTGGTGAGCCGCGCGGCGGGGCGCACATCACCAGGCGCTTCAATATGGAAATCGAACTGGCGAAACAGCCGCGCAATCAGCAGCACCGCTTCAACCTGCGCAAAAGCAGCACCCGCGCACACCCGCGGACCAATGCCGAAGGGAATATAGGCGCCGGCTGTCATTTCCCCTTCACGTTCGGACAGGAAGCGGTCAGGGTCGAATAGATGCGGATCACGCCAATAGGCGTGGTGCCGATGCAATACCCACGGCGCCACCATGATCAGCGCGCCCTTCTTCACCGGGTAATCACCGATGCGCGTGGCTTCATTGGCAACACGCGGCAGGAAAGTGATTGGTGGATAAAGCCGCAGCGTTTCACGAAATACATTGCGTATAAATGGAAGTTTTCGTGTATGTTCGAACAGGATCGGCCCCGGACCGACGATTTCATCAATTTCTGCGCGCAGCCGTGCCACCAAGGCGGGTTGCGTCGCGAGCAGATAGAACACCCAGGTCAACGCGCTGGCGCTGGTTTCATGCCCGGCAAGGAACAGCACACCGAGTTGATCAATCAGTTCCTCCCGCGTGAAGGCTTTGCCTTCCACATCATGCGCGGCGATGATGGCGCTGGCGATATCGTCAAAGCTGGCGCCATCGCCCAAATGCGTATCCAGCAATTCGCCGAGGTAACCGCGAATCAACCGGCAAGCATTCAGCACGCTTTCCTTTTGCGGAATACGCTTCCAGGCGCGATCAAAAATCAATCGGCGGATTTCCACCTGCGCCACGCTATGTTCGAATTCGGTAAAGGCATCGAAGACCTCATGCGCCACACGTGTTTCAAGACCGGTGGAAAAAACTGTGCGGCAGATGATATCTGCTGTCATGTGGCTCATCATCAGGTCGAGTGAAAAGCGGGTATCGCGCGCCGCGTGATCGGTAAGTGTGGCTTCCGCCGCCGCCGCGCCGGCTTCCATCGCTGGGAAGGCGCGGTTGACGCGCATCATTGTCAAGGCCGGGTCAATCATGGCGCGCTGGCGTCGCCAGGTGGCGCCAGAGGAGACAAAGATCGAATCGCCAATCAACGGGTCCAGCGCATGCACCATTAGATCGCTTTTGGGCAAAATGCCTTTGGGGTCAGTCAGCACTTCGCGCACCAGATCCGGGCGATTGACGATGATGGTGGATCGCCGCGAATAGCCAAGCGGCCCGATCGGCATGCGATAGGCTTCCGCCGGCAAAAGGGAAAGCAAATCGCCGTCGCCCCTGATCATGCAGCGCATCAGCGCAATCAGCGCGGGCAGAGGTTCCGACCGCGGCGGGGCAAAGGCGCGGAAGGCAGGCACGTGATTCATGTCGCCCTCCCCGGCCTTGTGCCCAGGCGAGGGCGGGCAAAGGGGCTAAGCGATCCTTGACCTGCCATGGCTGATTTCCGCGCTTTACATCGGTATATGTCAAGTGCAATTGTCACTCAAAAGCCGGGGAGGCTCGGATGGTCCTGTTCCTGTTCCATGCGCTGATCGCCGCCCATATCGTGACGGGCAGCATTGGCGCCATCGCTTTTTGGGTGCCCGTGATCGGGCGCAAGGGCGGCGCCAATCATGCGCGCTGGGGCAAGGTTTTCACCTTCGCGCTGCTGATCACCGGCTGCCTTGCCATGACCATGAGCCTGTTCACTTTGGCCGCACCCATTGAAACCCACCCGCATTTGGAAGGGCGTTTCGATGAGGCTTTCATCCGCGGCATTTTCGGCTGGATGATGTTGATGACTGGGCTGCTGACGGTGAATCTTGCGTGGTATGGCTGGCTTTCCATTCGCAACAAACGCCGCCATGAATTGAACCGTTCGCGCCTCAATCTGTTTCTGCAATACGCGCTGATACCGGCGTCCTTGAATTGCGCCTGGCAGGGCTGGATGATTGGCCAGCCCTTGATGATTGGCATTTGCATGGTGGGGCTTGCGACGGCGGCGACGAATCTCTGGTTTTTGATGGCACGGGAACCGGGGCCGGGTTCCTGGATCAAGGAACATATCAAGGCCTTGGTGGGTGCGGGCATATCTGTCTACACCGCCTTCATGGCTTTCGGGTCCGTCAGGATTTTTCCGGAGTTGGCGCTCAATCCCTTCATGTGGACGGTGCCGCTGGTGGTGGGTGTGGCGCTGATCATCTGGCATCGCCGCGTGGTGGATCGGCAATTCGCCGGGCGTGGCAGACGTTTGAGCGCTGCAACCTAGCATGGCTGCCCCGCGCGTTATTGTGATTGGCGCCGGCATGGGCGGCTTGGCGGCCGCCGCTGATCTCGCGCGGTGCGGCGCGGCGGTAACGGTGCTGGAACGCGCGAGCACCCCCGGCGGCAAGATGCGCGAAGTCATGGTGGATGGCAGCCCGATTGATGGCGGCCCCACGGTTTTCACCATGCGCTGGATTTTTGAGGGGCTGTTCGCGGATGCCGGCGCTTCCCTTGATGCGGCGCTGTCTTTGCAGAAAGCAGATATCCTGGCGCGACATGCCTGGCGCGCCGGCGGCAGGCTGGATCTTTTTGCTGATATCGCGCGTTCCGCTGATGCCATCGGCGATTTCGCCGGCGCGGCGGAGGCGCGCGGCTATCGCGCCTTTTGTGCGCGGAGCGCTGATATCTTCCGCACATTGCGCGGTTCCTTCATTGCCGCCGAACGCCCCTCCCCGCTTGATCTGGTCAAGCGCGTGGGCATTACGAATATCGCGGCCCTCATTCGCACCGCGCCGATGAAAACCCTTTGGGATGCATTGGGTGAGCATTTTCGCGACCCGCGCTTGCGCCAGCTATTTGGGCGGTATGCGACCTATTGCGGATGTTCCCCCTGGTTGGCGCCGGCCACGCTGATGCTAGTGGCGCATGTCGAACAGGATGGCGTGTGGTTCGTGAAGGGCGGCATGCGGCGCGTGGCGGACGCGATCCAGCGCTTGGCGGAAACCAAAGGCGCTGAATTTCGCTTTGGCGCGGAGGTTGCGGAAGTGCTCACGCGCCAAGGCCGGGTTTCTGGTGTGCGGCTGGGCAATGGTGAGGAAATTGCCGCCGATGCGGTGGTGTTCAACGGCGATGTCGCCGCACTGGGGCAGGGCCTCTTGGGGCAAGCGCCACGAAACGCCGCCGAGGATACGCCGCGGGCCGCGCGTTCCCTTTCCGCCATCACCTGGTGCGTGAAGGCGTCAACGGCTGGCTTTCCACTCGTGCATCACAATGTATTCTTCGCTGAGGATTACGCGGCGGAATTTGAGGCGATTTTCCGCCGGCGCGACATCACCGCCGCACCCACGGTCTATGTTTGCGCGCAGGACCGCGAAGCTGGGCCAGGACCTTCGGAGGGCACGCCGGAACGCATGCTGGTTTTGATCAATGCGCCGCCCGATGGTGATCGGCGCAGGCATAGGTCAGACGAGATCGCAGAATTTGGTGAACGCGGTTTTGGCCTGCTGAAAGCTTGCGGGTTAGAGGTAGCACGCGATGTGGGCGCTGAGGTGGTTACTACGCCGGAAGGATTCGCGCGGCTTTTCCCGGGCTCGGGTGGCGCGCTTTATGGCCGCGCGAGCCATGGAACAACCGGCACCTTCGCGCGCCCCGGCGCGGTGACGCGCTTACAGGGGCTCTATTTGGCTGGCGGTTCTGTGCATCCCGGCCCTGGCATTCCCATGGCGGCTATGTCGGGCCGCATTGCCGCAGCGCGGCTTTTGGAAGATTGGGCCGGCGCGCGTGGGGTGATTCGGATTGGCGCCGGGTGCGTTTAGTTACGCCTTAACGTATCACCATGCGGCACAAGCTGATCCAAGACCTTCGCAGAGGAAATGACACCCGGCACACCCGCGCCCGGATGAGTGCCGGCACCCACCAGATAAAGCCCCTGCACTTCTTCGCTCACATTATGTGGGCGGAACCAGGCGCTTTGGAAAAGCTGTGGCTCAAGTGCAAAGGCAGCACCATTCACGGATAACAGCCGATCCCGAAAATCCTGGGGCGTAATCATGCGCGATGTGACCAGCGCCTCACCAAGTCCAGGTAAGACCGTTTCTTCCAGGCGCTTTTCAATCGCCTTGCGATAGGGCTCCGCATGCTTGGCCCAATCAACCTTGCTGCCCAAATGCGGCACGGGGGCAAGCACGTAGAAGGAATCGCAGCCCGGCGGCGCTAGCGACGCATCTGTGGCAGTTGGGCGATGCAGATAAAGGCTGAAATCTTGCGCCAAATGCTTTCGCGTGAAAATATCGTGCAGCAATTCCTGGTAACGCGGCCCAAGCACCATGGTGTGGTGATAGACATCGTCATACCGACGCTTGGTACCAAAATACCAGACGAAGAGGCTCATGGAATAGCGCGCGCGGGCGATCTTGCGGTCGGTCCAACGCCGGCGTGGGTAATCCTGCAAAAGCTTACTGTAGGTCCAAGCAACATCGGCGTTGGAGACAATGATGTCAGCATCGAGCCTTTCGCCATCTGCCAACTCAACGCCTGTAGCACGGCGACCTTCGGTAGTGATGCGCTTAACCTCAGCATTATAGCGAATAGTGCCACCAAGACGTATCGCGAGATCAAGGATGCCTTGCACCAGCGCGCCCATGCCCCCCATGGCGTAATGCACGCCATGCAAGCGTTCCAGATGCGCAATCAGGCAATAATAGGCAGTGGTGGTCATGGGGTTCCCGCCAATCAGCAGCGGGTGGAAGCTGAACGCAACGCGCAGCTTTTCGCTTGTGAAATAATCGCAGACGCGACTATAGACGGTGCGGTAACCCTTCAACCGGATCAAATCCGGCGCGGCACTGATCAGGCTCATGAGGCTATGAAAGGGCTTATCGGCCAATTCGGCGAATGCCACGCGAAAGATGCGTTCGCTTTCAAGAATGAAACGCTCGAAACCAGCACTATCTTGCGGCGCAATCCGCGCAACCTCGGCCCGCGTCACATCAAGCTCCGCGGAACAGCGCATTACCTCGCCATCATCGAAGCGGATCAGGTAAAAGGGATCCATCGCGCGCAGATCAATATCCTGCGCAAGCTTGCGGCCAGCGAGCGACCAGAGTTCTTCCAGCAAATAAGGCGCGGTGATGATGGTTGGGCCCGCATCAAAGGTAAAACCATCCTGCCGAAAGACATAAGCACGCCCACCAGGCGCATCCAGCTTTTCAAGGATAGTCACGCGCCAACCACGCGCGCCAAGCCGAACCGCCGCAGCCAAGCCGCCGAAACCGGAGCCAATCACAATCGCATGCGGGCGCTGATCCTGCGCCTTCAACTCATTCAGCATGAAACACCAAAGCATACAAACAGAAAAGGAAAGCCCCCGCGCAAGACGCGGAGGCCCCAAAGCTTCATCACACAAGGAAGGGCGGGATCAGTCATCCCGCCCTAACCTGTTATCGCGGCGTGGCATCGGCTGACCGCAGCGGGCCTTGGTTGACCTGCTTCAATTCAGGGAAGTCACGCAGCATGGGCGCACCATTCAGGGGACGATTGACCCCCTGATGGCAAGTTGCGCAATTCACCTTCAGCGGATCACCCATCGCCCCAAGCCGCGGGCCATGTGGGCCTTCCGCAGGACCATTCGGATTGCGCGCCCAAAGCGGCTTCAGCGGTTCGATGTAGGACATGTTGATGTCCCGCACCATGCGGATGCCATGCCAGGCAGTTGTCCGCGCCGGCGGGCTTTGTGCCCATTCAGCGAAGGATCGGCTGTTATGGCAATGGGTGCAATTCACGCCAAGCGAGGTGGACATATGCATCATCAACGCATAGGTCCATTCCGTTGTCATAATATTTTGGCTGTTGCGGCCAGGCAGCGAAGTGGTGCTGATATTGCGGATCTGCTGATCACCCAAAAGGAAGGGGGTGAAGGGATCCGAAGGCAGTGAACTCTCACCCACGGAAGCAGCAGGATGGTTCTGCCCACGTGGAGATTGCAGACCAGCGCGGCTATTTGGTTCAGTTGACCACACCATGGTCGGCACGGGGTTGCCGCGATGGCAGGTGTAGCAGGTCACACCGGTTTGGCCGACATGGGTCGCCCATTCCGAATTGATCTTATGCGTCATCTGCAACATGCGCCGGGCAACAACTTTGGTATAGACTTCGTCCGAGGCCATGTTCTCAACATTGTGGCAATAGCCGCAGCCTTGATTGGGCGCGATCCATTCCGTCATGGCCAGCATGATACGGTTGAACTGCGCTTCACTCACATCACGTAGCACTTGAACATTCTGATAGGCTTCATGCGCCCGCGGCCCTGTCGTGTCAGCTGCTTCAGATGCTTCAGGCACCTGATTGGCCGCAAGGCGTGCTGGGATCATGCGCGGATTTTGAACCTCGCCCATCGAAAGCCCGCGGAAGCCGCCTTGCACGGACATGACCGGTGGGCGTTCAAAGGTGGTGACGAAGATCACCCCGCCAAGCAGCGCCACCACAAAGGCAGCGATGCTAAGTGAAAACCTGCTCATCGCGGCGCTCCTTGTACGATGGAGGGATCAACAGCGGGTGTCCAAGGCATTGTGTAGGCCGGCGCGAAGTGCCGATCCACCGCCCAGAGATACCAGTTATCAACCACAGTGCCGGTCAGTAGAATGCCAATCCCGCCCGTGACAGGGCAAAGAAAGGCAAACCACCAGGCCCAGCGGTGGATGCTTTCGAAAGTGGCGTTGAAGCCCATGGTCCAGCGCCAGAACAGGCCACCACGTTCTGCCGCCGTGCCACGATCCAATGTCTGTTCGATTTCACGCTCACCGCCATAGCGGCCGAGTGCCAGAATGGTTGCTGCATGCATCGCAAAGAGCAAGACGGAACCATAAAGAAACACAATCGAAAGCGCATGGAAGGGGTTGTAGAACAGATTGCCGTAGCGGATGGAAAAGGCCGCCGTCCAATCCAGATGGGGGAAGATGCCGAAGGGCACTGCTTCGCTCCAGCTTCCCATGGCGACGGGGCGGATGAAGCCCAGTACCAGGTAAAGCCAGATGGCACCCGCGAAGGCCCAGGCCACATGCGTGCCCATGCCAAGCTGACGTGCGCGCCGATAGGTACGCACCCACCAGAGCAACATGGAAAGTGTCAGGAAGAAGCCCGCCACGATCCACCAACCGCCCTTGTTCAGCGGCGGAATGCGCAAACCATATTCCGGCGGTGGCGGTTCCAGCGCCAGCCAGAAAAGCTGACGGATGAATTCGCTGAGATTCCAATTCACCGAGGCCAGCATGCAAAGCCCGATGATCTCAAAGGCAATGAAGCCAAAGAGCAACGAGAGAATGCCAAGATAGCCAAGATAGAAAGGCCCTATCTGCGCATCGCCAAGGCGGCCAAAAAGATGCACCTCACGCGGTGTGCCTTCACGCGGAGAGCTATCGGCGGGAAGGGGCACACCAGGATAGGGTGCCGGTCCGCGCACCTGTATTCGGGTGAAGATATTCTGATATTCGGCCATGGGAATTTTCCCTCCCCTCGCCTAGCGCCAAATCGGCAGGTTGAGCCACCAGCCCCACCATTCGGGCCAGCCGCGGGTCCAGAAAGGACCACTGATCACGATGCAGATCGCACTCCAAATCCCGGCTGACAGCGCAAGGAAAAGACCAAGCCTGTGAATACCAAGCGTGCCAATCGAATAACCGATCAGGTCACGGAAGAAGGTATTTTCATGCTCTGCGGTCTTGACCGGCTCACCTTCCGGCGGATTGAGCGCCGAGAGAACCAATGCACCGTGCAGGGACAGCGCCAATACCGTGGTGAAGAAGAAGGTCACCGCGATCATATGCGCCGGGTTGTAGTGGAAATGCAGATATTGATAGCCGACATTGGACACCCAATCGAGGTGACTCCAAATGCCGTAGGGGAAGCCATGTCCCCATGCGCCCATCAGCACTGGCCGGATCACGACCAGGGTGACATAGGCAAAAACCGCGACGCCATAGGCGATGGGGATGTGATACCCCATGCCAAGCTTGCGCGATATTTCCGCCTGGCGCAGCGCCCAGGAAACAAATGCCCCGATCGCGCAGATGGTGATCATCTGCCAGAGCCCGCCTTCGCGCATCGGTGCGAGGCGCAGCCCGTATTTCAGATCCGGTGGCGCGATATTGATCAGCCAGGGATTCCATGTCCCGCCAATCGCTGCGCCGTAGAGGATCAGGGCGGTTCCGACAAAGCTGAAAAACGCGCAGGTGACGCCAAAAAACCCGACATAGAAAGGCCCTATCCAAAAATCGAACAGGTCGCCCCCTATCAGGGTTCCGCCACGGACGCGGTATTTCCGCTCAAAGCTTAACATCGCCATCGCTTGATGCTCCTCTCCCGACGGGGGCTTTGCCCGCCTGGCGGTCCCTCATGATGTTCTCTGCGGGCGAGGCAGTTTCGGCTGCCTCGCCCAATTCGCTGAAGCGCGGCCGAAGCCGCGCCCCGTGCTCAACCACCCAGCTTCTGGCCAGGGGTGAAGGTCGGTGACGTTGCGCACCAACCCAGATGATCGCAGTAGCGCGGCGAGCTTAGAACAGCGAAGTGAATCACTGCCGCAATCGCCACCACACCAGCCGCGCCGAGAAACCCGACACGACGAGCGTCAATCACCATCCACATTTTATGCATATCGAACATTCTCCTTTCTTTGCGCCCAGACCTCAGGAATTTCCCTCAGCCTGGAACATCCTTCAGAAGAAGCGCCAGTCGGGCGGAACCACTTGTCCAGTGTAGACAAGCGGCCGCCACAACCAGACGAGGATATGCGCACCCATGGAAGCGAAAACGGAGAAAGCCCATCCCTGGACCACCAAGTTGTGGACTTCCCTCGCTTGAGCTTCCGTCAAGCGCGTTTTTGTGTCGGCCATTAGTAAGCCTCCGACTTGGCCTTACGGCCATTACCGCGTCCACCCGCGCGGCAGGGACGGCAGAGGCGGAATTCCGCCCAAGCCTTCTTGTCATCGGATACGTGCCGACAGCGGTGACCGCGGTCCGTTCGCAGACAAGATTCGGAATGGCGAAGGGGCGTCATGCCATGACCTCCGCCAAAGTCTTTTGCACGCGCTCTGCCGTCACGCGCGGTTCCGCCGCATCGCGCGCGGCGCGTTCAACCTGTTCGCGCAGCCGCTTGGCTGCGGAAATGCGAAGCAGGAATGGTTCCTGCTCTACCCGCTCATCCAATAGCGCGACGGCCGCCGCATCCCAGGGTTCCTCGGCGCGCACCGGGGTTGGTTCAACCCGGTCAAGATCAGTGCCGAGCGGCAGGATATGAAACAGCGCATCAAACAGCGCGTTGCAATATTCCTGGATGATATAGGTGGCGCCCGCATAGCCCATGAAAGGCGTGCCAGTGGCGCGGCGAATGATGGCGCCCGGGAAGCTCGCCGGGATATACATGGCACGGCTTTTGATTTCCGCCGCATACATGCGTTCATTATAGGAACCGAACAGCACCAAAGGCGGCGTCTTGCGCAGCGCATCACGCACCGCGGCGTTATCAGGTTTCTGCCCAGCCTTGCGCGAAAAAGCGAAGGCGCAGGGAATGCCCATTTCATCATGCAGAAAACGTTGCAGACCACGCGCGTAAGTATCAGTAGCAACGACCGCGAAGGACGCAGAGGCGTAGAAATCCTGTGTCACGCTGCGCCATAAATCCCAAAGAGGTTTCACCGTGGTGTGCTTTTCACGTTCGATGAAGGGTTCGGGGTCAAGCCCGGTCAATTCACCTAGCTTGCGGAGGAAGTTCGTGGTCGCAAAAAGGCCGATCGGTGCTTGCAGATAGGGGCGATCCAGTTCCTCACACAGCTTGCGCCCAAATTCACGATACATGCAGATATTCACATCCGCATCGGGCAGCTTCGCGACATCTTCCACATGGCTGCCCAGCGGAAAGACCAGATTGATTTCGCAGCCAATGCCCTCGACCAGCCGACGAATTTCCGCCAGGTCCGATGGCATATTGAAAGTGCCATAGATGGGGCCGATGATATTCACCCGCGGCTTTTCGCCTTCCTTGCGCGTGCGCGGCTTCGGTTTGCGCCCGCGAGAGCCAAATTCACTCCAAAGCCACATGATGGCGCGATCAGCGGCCTGCCACTGATCCTCATCAATCGTGCGGCAGATGAAGCGCTGCAGATTGCTGCCCTGCGGTGTTACGCCACCGCCAATCATCTCGGCAATGGAACCTGTCACCACCACGGCAGGCAATTCGGCGTCCTGCGTGGCAGCAGCACGCTTCAAGGCGCCTTCGGTGCCGTTCTGGGAGAGTGAATCCTCATCAAGCCCTGTCACCACAATCGGCAATTCATGCGGCGGCAGCGCATCCGTGTAATGCAGCACCGCTGTCACGGGCAGGTTTTCGCAGCCCACCGGCCCATCAATCACAACACGCAGGCCACGCACCGCTGAGAAGGCATAAATCGCTCCCCAATAGCCGCCGGCGCGATCATGATCGAGAACGAGCATGCTCAGCTCCCCACTGCTTCTTCGGCCTTGGCCTTGGCGGCGCGCAGCTTGCGCTGACGTTCGCGAAAACCAGGGGGATCGCTTGGCTTGTCGCGGAAGCCATAGCCGGCGCCATCCGGCGTGCCTACACCTTCAAAGAAGGAGACCATGCGCGAAAAACGTTCACGCCCATTGGTCTGCGCCGCGACAATTCCCGCCATGGAAGCCGCACCAGCAGGGCCAAAAAGCGGCCGGGCGGAAACCATATTGGTGAAATAAAGCGCGGGCGTGCCCATTTCCTTGGCCTTTTGCACCAAGGGTGTTGTGCCAAGCGCCAGATCGGGCCGCGCTTCCTTCATCGCGGCAATGTCCTGTTCCAGGCTCGCGCGATACTGCACATGACAGCCATGCGCTTCGAGCCATTCGCGATCCGCCGCGCTCCATTCCGTGCGTGGTGCAGCAGTGCCGACATAGGGCACTTCAGCGCCGGCTTCGATCAGCAGGCGCGCCACCAGTAATTCCGAGCCTTCATAGCCGGAAACTGTAATGCGCGCCTTGACCGGATTGCCGGCGAGTGCGCCGTGAATGGCAGGCAATGCACGCGCCTTGGCGGCTTCGATTTCAGATGGCTTCACACCGGCAGCGGCGCCAATGGCGGAAAGCCAGGCATCAGTGCCTTCCACACCCACGGGCGCGGAACCTACTACTGGCCGGCCTGCTGCGCGGAATTCGCGAATGCTCGCGGTATAGAAGGGATGCACGGCAGCCACCGCCACGCTATCCAAGGCCGCATAGAGATCACGCCATTCACGGGCCGGGGTTTGCGGCGCCAGCGTCAGCCCCATGGGCTGGATCAATGCACCAATTCCTGGCGGATCGGCGGGGAACAACTCGCCAATCACCGCGATGCTGCGTTGATCCAGTGCGTAATCGCGTGGCCGTGCTACCGGACCCGCCTCAGCCTCATTGCGTGCGTAGCGCAACATGGCGCCGGCCAGCACATCCTTGGCTTCTGCATGGGTCGGCACACCAAAACCTGGTACATCTATGCCAATGACGCGCACGCCATTGATCTGCTTCGGCAGCAGATCAAGCGGTACGCCAGAAGCGGTGGGCACACAGAGGTTGGTAACGATGACCGCGTCATAATCCTCTGGCTTTGCCAAGTTATGAACAGCGTCGCGAATATCTTCGAAAAGCTTGCCGGTAACGAGGGTTTCAGAATTGAAGGGCACATAACCCACGGTGCGGCGCGCGCCATAGAAATGGCTGGTGAAGGTCAAGCCGTAGACGCAGCACGCACTGCCGGAAAGAATTGTCGCCACACGACGCATGCGCAAACCAACGCGCAAGGACCCAAAGGCAGGACACATGGATTGCGGCTGATCATGGGGCCCGCGCGGATAATCAGCAGCAAGCTTGTCCATCACTTCGGACTTGCCCGCGGCACGCGCGGCAGCTTCCAGCGTTTCCCGCCCACCATGGCAGGCAGCGCCTTCAGCGGCGGCGGGCGGCGAAGGAGGGGGAAGCGTGTCCATTCCTTCAGACGCCCTCATACACCACTTCAAGGGATGGCTTGTTCAGCACTTCTGCTGCGCACATGTCTTCCATGGTGGCGGGGTTCAGCACCACACCACGGCCCACGGCTTCGCCCTTGAACAGGCCAAGTAGATTTTCCTGGCTGAGCGGGTTCGGGCGCAGCGGCGGCGCCTCAGCGACTTGGAGCGCGAGCTGTTCGAACACCGAAGCCCAACGCCCGCCGGGCTTGCCGATGATTTCATAATTCGCAGATTTGCGCCGGATATCTTCATCTGCCGGAATCGCAGCCAGCACGGGAATGCCGGCTTCGGCGGCAAAGGCATGGGCTTCGCCCGTGCCATCATCCTTGTTGATCACCATGCCGGCGACACCGACATTGCCGCCAAGCTTGCGGAAATACTCGACAGCGGAGCAGACATTATTCGCGACATAAAGCGATTGCAGGTCATTCGACCCGACCACGATCACCTTCTGGCACATGTCACGCGCAATCGGCAGGCCAAAGCCGCCGCAAACTACATCGCCCAGGAAGTCCAGCAGGACGTAGTCGAAATCCCATTGATGGAAGCCAAGCTTTTCCAGCAATTCGAAACCATGGATGATGCCGCGCCCACCGCAGCCGCGGCCCACTTCCGGGCCGCCCAATTCCATCGCGAAAACACCATCGCGCTTGAAGCAGACATCGCCGATGGCAACAGCCTCACCAGCGGCCTTCTTCTTCGATGATGTCTCAATGATGGTCGGGCAGGAACGCCCGCCGAACAAAAGCGATGTCGTGTCGCTTTTCGGATCGCAGCCAATCAGCAAAACGCGCTTGCCCTGCTGCGCCATCATGTAACTCAGGTTCGCAAGCGTGAAGGATTTGCCAATGCCGCCCTTGCCATAGATGGCGATGATCTGGGTTTTCTTTGCGGCCGGTGAGGTGAGCACCCCATCAGGCGGCGTGGATGCTTCGGCGCGTAGCGCATTATGCATCGCATTCATGGATGGACCGTTTGGCTTCCCCGGGACAGCATTCATTGTTTGTTTCTCCAGTCCAGAACCATTTTGAGGCAGGCAGGATCTTCAAAAGCCTGACGATAGGCTTCCGGCGCGGCGTCTGCGGCAGCGCGATGCGTAATCAAGCCGGAAAGGGAAAGGCGGTGCGCTGCGATCAACGCATTCACCGCTTCCAAATCATGCTGTTTCCATTCCGCAGCGATGACGATTCGCGCTTCGCGCATGAAGGCCGGCGGGAAGGTGAAGGAAAGCGGTGCGCTGTAAAAACCAGCCAGCGTTACCACACCACCAGGGGCCAAGCGCGCAATCAGCGCATCCAGCAACGCGGCATCGCCACTCACGTCACAAATCGCGCGATAATCGCGCCGCGTATCTTCTGCTGGATCAATGACCAAATAGCCATTGGCACCGTCGCGCCGCGCGGGATTGCTTTCCCACACCATCGGCGCGGGATGGCCGGCGGCGATGATGATGCGCGCCAGCAGGCGCCCCAAAACACCATGGCCGATGATCAATTCCGGAATGGCGGCTTGCGGCAGTGCCATGGCGTGATGTGCCGTTGCCGCCAGCGCCAAAAGCACGGCATCCGCGCCCAGCGCGGGATCAACCGGTGTTACGCGCGCACCGGCCACCACAAGCCGGGCGGCTGCGCCGCCAAACAAACCGCGAATATCGCCAAAGCAACGCGCACCGGGCACGAAAACCGCCTCACCCAAGCGTCTGCCCGCGTCAGCACCTGCCTGCACCACGCGGCCCACGGATTCGTAACCAGGCACCAGCGGGTAGCCCATGCCGGGGAAGGATGGCATGCGTCCGGACCAGAGAAGACGTTCTGTTCCAGTACTGATACCACTCCAATCAATGTCCACGACAACATCCTGCGCGCCGGGCGGCGTTAACTTCAGGCGCGACAGCGAAAGCTGTTCGGGTGCGCTGAGCAGGATAGCGAGTGTTTCCACTCTGGGACTCCCCCTTGGGTTTTGTAACTCTAATGTGACGATTGTGGCTGTCAAGTTAAATTGACAATAAATGAGTCAGCCTAGCTCAAGCCGCAGCGTCGGCTTGCATCACCCGGGTCAATAGCGGTGTATCGGTGGGCAACAGGCGCGCCTTACTGAAGCCGGCGGCAGAAAGCATGGCGGCCAATTCATCGGGCCGGCGCGGGCGGCCTCGGCCCATGGCGAGCAGATAAAAACCGAAATAGGCGCCCCCCATGGGTTCGGCGCCCGCAGTGCCGGCCATGGGTTCGGCAATCAGCACGCGCCCACCCTTGGGCAGGGCCGCCCGCACGCGGCGCAGCAGGGCTTGGACCACATCATCATCATGATCGTGCAGCACGCGGACCAGGCTGATAATATCGGCGCCCTGGGGCAGGGAATCGGTGGTGAAATCCCCACCCATCGCCATGGCGCGGTCCGCAAGCCCTTCCCGGGCGAAGCGCTGACGGCCCTGTTCGGCCACCGCCGGCAGGTCAAACAATAGCAGATCAAGCGCAGGATTGGCCTTGCCCACCGCAGTCAGAAAGGCGCCGCTGCCGCCGCCCACATCCATCAGGCGCCGATGCTGGCCAAAGCGGTAAGCCGCCAATACTTCCTGCGCGACCATGGGCTGGCTGGCCGCCATCAGCGCCGTGTAATCGGATACTTTCTCGCCCGGCAGGGCACCTGGCTGCGCGGCACCGGCATAGGCCCAGTATTGCGCGAGCGCGGTGCCGCCCCTTTCGCGGCGGAGCAATTCCACCGGATCCGCCAGATCGGCGTAGAGCATGGCATGGTGTTCCACCATGGCAGCGATGCCGGGATTGCCGATCATGGCCGCGCCCAATTCACCCAGCGCCCAGGCGCCATCCGCGCGCCGACGCACCAGCCGGAGCGACTCGGCGGCCACCAACAACCGGTTCATCGCTTCCGGCGAAAGCCCGAGTCGCGCGGCCAAGGCGCGTTCTTCCGCCGGTGCTTCGTGCAGCGCCTCAAACAGTTTCAGCCGCACACAGGCGGCCAGCACCTGCGAATAGACAAAGCCAGCGCAAAGATCGAACAATTCCCGTGCGCGGCGGCGCGCCAGTGGCCGGGTCAACGGAAACCGCGCGGCCCAGGCACGAAAGGCCGGGCGCGCGGTCAGAGATTCGCGCCAGGCGCTGAAACGGTCAGACCAGGATGGCCCCCCTTCCCCATCCGCCCTTTGCGGGGGCAGCGGCATGGCGCGCGCCATGGTTCAGGCCGCGGCCAATTTGCGCGGCAAAAGCCGGCCCACTTCTTCCAGCATGGCCGCGCGCAGCAGGGTGCAGCCGGGGCAGGCGGGAATCGCCTCCACCGCCGCATTCGCCAGCGTCTTCAGCCGCGCCACCGCGCCATCCAGGCCCAATTGCAGCACAGCGGATGGCCGGCCCAAAGCCTTGTCACGGCCAACCGGCTTGCCGATGCTGGCTTCATCTTCCACCGCATCGCGCAGGTCATCAGCCACCTGGAAGGCCTCGCCCAGCCGATCGCCCAGCAGGCGCCAGGCTTCTGCATCAGCGACCCCCGCGGCGGCGGCGCCGGCCACCGAAGCGGCGGCAAACAGCGCCCCGGTCTTTTGCCGCTGATATTCGGAAAGATCAGCGCGCGGCTCACATTCCCAAGCCTGGCCGGCGACAATACCGAAGGGCACGCCCACACCATCGCCAATAGCGTTGATAACGGGGCCAAGGCGTTCGGGCGCAGCGCAGCCGGCGCGCGCCACGGTCTGGAAGGCCAGCACAATCAGCCCATCCCCGGCCAATACGGCCAGCGGTTCCCCAAAGGCGCGATGCACGGAAGGCCGGCCCCGGCGCATATCGGCATCGTCAAAGCAGGGCAGGTCATCATGCACCAGGCTCGCGCAATGCAGCAGCTCAATCGCGGCGGCTGCGGCGCTGGCAAGCCTTGGCTGGTCATCACCGCAAGCAGAGGCCACGGCAAGCGTCAGGCGCGGGCGGATGCGGGCACCTTTAGGGAAAACCGCATGCCGCATGGCGGCGGCGAGACGGGGCGGCGCACCGCTCGCCTCGGCGGAGAGCACCGCGTCAGCGAGGCTGCTCTCAATACGGGCCAAGGCGTCCATGCGGGACCTCCCGAGGGGTGGCGCGAGCGGGTCGCGGCAGCCCTGTGTATGTTGTATTAGACTGTTTTTATTGTCCAGCTATCTTGACACATATGTCAAGGCTTTTCACGCACGCGCGGCAAATCCTGTCTCGCGATCGGCGCGATCCATCAATTCCAGCGCCCAAACCAGCCTTTCGCCGTAGCCCGCACCAAGCGGCGGCCCTTCCGGTGCCGGCGCGGCGCGCACCGCTTCGACCAGAAAACGCGTGGCGGGTGATGGCGCTTCATCCGCGCCATCCTGCTGCGCGGCGAGCGCGCCGGCAGCACGCGCCAAAAGCCAAGCCTTGCGACGCCCAGACACCACTGCGCGGCGAGAGACGGAATCGAGCCCCTGGCGTTCAACTTCGCGTCCGATTTCGGCATAGACCAAGCGCGCCGCGCCAATGCCTGGGCGACAATCCCAAGGCAGCAGGGCAATACCCGGCCAGGCACGGCGATAATGCGCTTCCGCAGCCCCCAGCAGGCGAGCGACCACGCGGCCAAGCGCGGGCGAAAAGGCGGGGTTCGCCATCAGCCCTTCCGCCGAAAGCCCTTCCTCAGCCAGCCAGGATTGCGGCAGATAAACCCGCCCTGCCTTGGCATCTTCGCCCACGTCGCGTGCAATATTCGTGAGTTGCATGGCAAGGCCAAGATCGCAAGCACGCGCGATTGCTTCCACCGAGCGTACACCCATCAGTAGCGTCATCATCGCGCCAACAGTCGCAGCTACGCGCGCGGCATAGGATTCCAGCGCGGCAATATCCTCATAAAACCGGCCTTCGGCATCCCAGGCGAAGCCTTCAAGCAGCGCCGCCGGCAAGGCACGCGGCACGCCGTATTGTGCGACCACGGCGGCAAAAGCGCGATCCGCCACATGATCCCAAGGCCGCCCGGCATAGGCGCCATCAAGGCGTTGCTGCAGTTGGTTGAGCGAGGCTGCCGGATCATCGCTCATGTCAATCGCGTCATCAGCAACGCGACAAAAGGCGTAAAGCGCGGCGGCCGGGGCAGCAATGCGGCGCGGCAGCAGGAAGGATGCGGCGCGAAAGCTTTTCGAACCACCCGCCAATAGCTTGTTGCAGGCCGCAAGATCCTCACCCGAAATGCCGGTCAGTCCAGACATGCGCGCCCCCCATATTGCTGGCAGCTATTTCTTGTTTCAGTCATTTTCGGCGCTCCGGCGGCGGAAGCGCCGCACACCAAGCGCCACTGTCAAAGCGACAACAGGAATGGCGATGCTGGTCACGATTTCTTCGCGAAAATTGGCACCTGATGTGACCAAACCCTTGGCCAGATAGGCAACAAGCCCAACCACATAATAGGTGATGGCGGCGACGGAAAACCCTTCAACCGCCTGCTGCAACCTAAGCTGCTGACGCGCGCGCCGTTCCATGGAAGCGAGTAAGGCCTGATTCTGCCTCTCCCGCGTGATGTCAACGCGCGTGGAGAGAAGCTGCGTAGCCCGCGCCACACGTTGGGAGAGCATTTCCTGCCGCGCGGCGACCACCTGGCAGGTATTCATGGCCGGCGCCAGGCGACGTTCGGTGAATTCACCGAAGGTCTGCATGCCTTCCATGCGCATCTCTCGCAATTCCTGAATGCGATTGCGCACCAATTCGTAATAGGCGGCGGCTGCAGAAAAGCGGAAGCGGTGGCGCGATTCGCGGCTTTCGGCTTCAGCCGCCAGGCGCGTCAGGCGTTGTAGCAGCAATGGTTCATCCGCTTCCTGCGCTTCCACAAGCGCTGCGCTGATTTCCGCCAATTCGCGTTCCTGCGCGCCGATCTGCGGTGCGACTTCCTGCGCCACCGGCAGCGCCAGCAGCGCCATGATGCGGTAGGTTTCCATCTCCAGCAGGCGCTGCGTGAGCCGCCCTGCCTGATAGGGCGACATGCCGCCATCATAAATCAGGAAACGACTGAATCCATCATCCTGGATGCGGAAATCCGTGAAGGCATGCGCATGGCCACTGACCAACGGGCCACCCACCAGCATGTGATCACGAAAATAGCGCCGCGAGATTTCACTGATGGCGAGTGGCACTTCCTTGGAAGCCAGCAGCGTGACATGCGCGGCAGCAATCACTTGGCCGGGCAGGGCTTTCAGCCATTCCGCCGGTAGGGCATGGATGGCGGCCGCCGAAAAAGGCTCGGGCTCCGCACCCGCAACCACCACCATGAAGCGGCTGAATTCGCCATGCCTTTCCCACTTCAGGCGAAAGGGCCCGAAATCAGCGCTGTAATGATTGGCACCCGGCGCCGGAGGCGGCACGGAAAAGCGTTGCGCAAGCGCGCAAAGCGCAGCCCAGGGCGCGTCCCGCGCCTCATCGGCCGCTGGCAGCAGCGCAAGTTGAGAGACGCGGCAGGGAGAAAACAGGATCTCTGGCGGGCGCGCATGCACCTCATCATTCAACTCAAGGCGCCTGGCATAGGATGGGGGCAGCACGTTATCGAAGCTCATGCCGCCGCCCCCGTGAGGTTCTGCGCAAGGCGCGACCATTCCTTCATCAGCACATCGGCCACACGTTCCGGCGCTTCTTCATGCGCCAGATGGCCCAATCCCTCCAGCGTCATGATGCGCGCGGCGGCGATAATGGCCTGAATGCGCCGCGCCTGCATGGGTGGCACGGCGCGATCGCGGCTGCCCACCAGCAGGAACAGCGCTGTGCCAAGGCGCGGCAAATCGCGCAGCAAAGGGCGCAATTCCCATTGCGCCATCATGGTCAAGGCTGCGCGAATATGCCCGGAATAGCCGAATAGCCGGGTGTATAATTCAACGCCACGCGGGCCGATATCAGACCCCGTATCACGCAGCAGCTTGGCAGCCACTTCATGCTTGGAAGCGCGCCAAGCGCAAAGCTTGGAAACAAAGGGCAGGCCCACCATCAACTGCGCGGCGCGGGTGAAAAACGCCGAATGTTCATCACCCAAGGGCAGCAGGGCGCCATTCAGGCTGAAAATAGCGCGCGGCGCGATACTACCATCCAAGGCCATACGCAGCGCAATCGCCGCCCCGGCCGAATGGCCAAGCACCACATCTGGCGAAAGCTGAAGCTTCTGTAGTAGCGCATGCAAGCTTCCCGAAAAACCCGCGAGTGAAACCCGCGCCTGCGGCAGGCTGGAGGTAAAGCCATGCCCTGGCAGATCAGGCGCAATCAGCGTGAAATGCGGCGCAAGTATTGGCGCCAGATCGCGCCAGCTATGCGTGGCCGCGGCCGTGCCATGCAGCAATAACAGGCATGGCCCCTGCCCCATGCGCTGAACATGCCAATGCAGCCCGCCAGCTTCGACAAACTGGCTCGCTTCCCGATTAGGCCAATCGCGCCCGTCCCTTTCCCAGTTTGGAAATTCTCCGGACGCGGCCATGGCATCAGGGCCCTGAGGCTGACACGCGCGCTGCCTGGCGCACAGCGGACGACATGCGCGCCGCATCAGCGAAAGGCAGCGGCACATAGCGCGCGCCCATGGCGGAGGCGAGGTCACGTGAAAAAGCCTGTGGCCGCGGTGCGGTATCAATCAGCAGCGCGGCAATGCCAGAAGCCCTGAACAGCCGCGCCGTATCCAGCGCTTCCGATTCTGCCGTGGCGCGCCCGCCCAAGCCATCGCGCGTGACATTGGCGCGACCATCAGTCAGCGCCACAATCACCGGTGTCTGCCCGCGTTTGCGGCTGGCTTCCGCCATCGCATAGCCGGCAGCGATCCCAGCCGCGAGGGGCGTACCGCCGCCCCCCGGCAAGGCGGCCAGGCTGCGCTTGGCGCGCACCAGGGAATGAGTGGGTTCAAGCAAAACTTCTGCGCCACGGCCACGGAAGGCAATCACTGCAACGCGATCACGCCGCACGTAACAATCAGCCAGCAGCAATTCCACCGCGCCCTTGGCTTCCGCAAGGCGATGCAAAGCGGCGGAGCCTGACGCATCCACCAGAAAAATCGTGGTGGTTTCACTATTCTGCTTGTAGCGGCGAATGCGCACATCTTCCCTTCTGATATGCACCACCGCCGCGTGATGCGGCTTTTCGCGCCGGCGATATTCCTGCCAGGGCGCGGCAACGCGCAGCGTTTCCACCAGGGCAAAACGCAGCCCCGCACGCAAGGCCGCCGGACGCGCCCCGATGGGCCGACCACGCTGGGCGGAACGGCGCATCATACCTGATCTGCCAGAGGAACCCGCCTGACGCGCCATTTGGCGGGCCGCGACACCAAGCCCCGCAAGCAATCCCGCCGGCAGGCTTGCCTGCGCCGCCGCAAGGACAAGGTCTTCCAGGGATGGCGGGTCTTGCTGCTGCTGCTGCTGCGTATCAGCATCGGATGGTTTTTGCTGTTGTTCCGGCGGTTGTTCCTGTTCTTCAACGGGCGCCTCCGGCACCTGCCGCGCGCGCGGCGCCAGGATGAGCTGCGCCGCAAGCGCCGCATCCTCGCGCGTTACTTCCATGCGGCCCGCAAGTGCCGCGGCAGCACGGGCGCAACGCATTGCAAAAACAGGTGCACGCAAGGATGGGATGCCAAGCGCCAAGGCGGCCGCACAAAAGGCTTGCGGCAAATCCGCCGGTATCTTCACCTGGGCGAGCAGTAGCCGCGCTGCCTCAATCTCTGCACGCCTCGGCATGACCGGCACCGCGCCGTGCAAGCCTGCGGGGCCAAAGCAAAGCCGAAAGGCAAGGCGATCTGAAAGCGCTTCAGCTACTTGTTCGTCTTCTGTAATTCCCTCGTCCAGCGCAATAACGCCAAAGCGGGTGGCACGCGCAACCGTAATGCCCTCACGCGCTACACGCAGCGCCCCGTGATCCAATACGGCTGCGATGCGCGCGATAACCTGGCTTTCGACGCGTTCCGCCATCGGCAGGATGATGATGCCGCCATCAGCCTCAGCCAGCAGCCCCGCTTGCGCGATAGGGCGCCCGGCACTCAAGCTCGCGGCAAGATCAAGTCCACCCAGCAGGCGGCTATCAGCGATACCCAAGGGCACACGCCGCCAGGGCGCGCCGGTTGGCAGCAGCTTACGCAAGGCTTCAAGCCATTCATCCCGTTTTGGATCAGCAGGGCCGCGCAACACCGCGCCCGCTAGCCCGTTAGGATCAACCGCCAGCAGGGCCGCAACCTGATACGCGATACTCTCCACACCCGTATCCGCAGTGCGTAACGCATCCGCGCCTTTTGCGGCCCGACCACTCATCCCTTCGGGCTCCAGCGCCACATCTTCATGCCCCGAAGACGTCTTCGAGCGCCTTTTCCACGCGCGTCGTTGCAACGCTTTCATCAAGCGGATTGCGCCGTAACCGATGCCGCAACGCGGAAGCGGCGACGCTGCGCAGATGCGCCTTTCCGACTTCCAAATCACCCTCCAGCGCTGCCAGCGCACGCGCCGCGCGCACCAAGGTCAATTCACCACGCAAGCCATCCGTGCCGAGCGCCATGCAAAGCGTCGCTGCCTGTTCAATAGTGCCAAGGGGCAGCGTGACCGAACTCAGCCGCTTGCGCCCAGCCAGGATTACGTCACGCGTGCGCGCCTCATCCTTTGCCCATTGCATTATGAAGCCCGTGGCATCCCGGTCATAGGCGTCACGCCGGCAGACTACCTCGACACGGCTAGCAAGGTCTGTCGGCGTGAAAACTTCAACCGAAAGACCAAAGCGATCGAGCAATTGCGGGCGCAATTCCCCTTCCTCAGGATTACCGCTGCCAATCAACACAAAGCGCGCCGGATGACGCAGGCTGATGCCCTCACGCTCCACGACATTCTCGCCCGATGCAGCTACATCGAGCAAAAGATCAACCAGGTGATCTTCAAGCAGATTAACCTCATCAATATAGAGAAACCCGCGATGCGCCGCAGCGAGCAGCCCGGGCTCAAACGCCTTGACGCCTTGCGCCAGGGCTCTTTCGATATCCAGCGCGCCGGCCAAGCGATCTTCCGTAGTGCCAAGCGGCAAATCCACCACCGGCACCGGAACCATTCGTTTTTCCGCTTTCCGGCCCTTCGGCAATGCGCTGCAATGCGAACAGGACACAAGCGGTGCTGCTGGATCGCAAGCGAAGGGACAGCCAGAGACCACGGCCATTTCCGGCAATAGCGCCGCAAGTGAACGCACCGCTGTGGATTTGCCGGTACCGCGATCCCCAAATACCAAAACACCGCCAATGCTTGGATCAACGGCGGCAATCATCAGCGCACGCTTCATCTCCTCCTGACCCACAATGGCGCTGAAGGGATAGGCGTTCCGGGTGGGTAAGGTGACAGCGTGTGTGGAGTCTTCAGCGTTCTTGCGTGGCGCTGCTCGGCGAGAGAGTTGCGTTTCCAGGCCGGATCTATTGGTCGGCCGGAAACCCGCTACTGCGCCATCCATCACGCAGCCCGCCGCAACCGAAACTGCGCCCAGACCCGTTCGAGGGACTGCACCAAATGATCCATATCCGCATCCGTGTGGACCGGTGATGGCGTGATGCGCAGCCTTTCCGTCCCGCGCGGCACGGTTGGATAATTGATCGGCTGCACATAAATTCCATGCTCATCAAGCAGGGTATCACTGAGCTTTTTGCAAAGTGTCGGATCGCCCACCATCACCGGGACAATATGACTGAGGTTATCAAGATGCGGCACGCCAACCACATTCAGGCGCTGCCGAAGCGTGGCTGCGCGTTCATGCAAGCGCTCCCGCTCCAGATTGCTCTGACGCAAATGGCGTATGGCCGCTCGTGCGCCTGCCGCGATTGCCGGCGGCAGCGCGGTTGAGAAAATAAAGCCAGAGGCAAAGGAACGGACAAAATCGCACATGGCGGCACTACCGGCGATATAGCCGCCAATCACGCCAAATGCCTTTGCAAGCGTACCTTCAATCACCGTTACGCGATCCGCGACACCGTCACGTTCCGTAATGCCACCGCCGCTTTGGCCGTAAAGCCCAACCGCGTGCACTTCATCGCAATAGGTCATGGCACCATACGCATCAGCCACATCGCAAATATCGCTAATGGGGGCGATATCGCCATCCATGGAATAGACGCTTTCGAAAGCCACCAATTTCGGTGCGGATTTGGGGAGTTCCGCCAAACAACGGCGCAAATCCGCAACATCATTATGCTTGAACAGAACCCGCTTCGCCTTGCTGTGACGCATGCCTTCAATCATGGACGCATGGTTCATCTCATCAGAAACGATGATACAGCCAGGAAGCTTAGAGCCAAGTGTTGATAGCGATGCCCAATTCGACATATAGCCGGAATTAAATAGCAGGGCCGATTCACGCCCATGTAGCGCCGCCAAATCACGTTCAAGCAAAACATGTTCGTGATTGGTGCCAGAGATATTGCGCGTACCCCCCGCACCCGCACCGCAGCGATCCAGCGCCTCGTGCATGGCGTGCAATACATCCGGGTGCTGACCCATGCCAAGATAATCATTTGAACACCATACCGTCACCTCGCCACGCACACCCTTGTCATGGCGTGTAGCGCGGGGGAATTCACCGCGGCGGCGCTCCAAATCGGCAAATACGCGGTACCTGCCCTCACGCCGAAGGCCTTCAAGCTGACCCTGGAAAAATTCCTCGTAATTCATGTCACATGCTCCTTGCCCAGAATGACTTTCCAGGTCTTGCGATTGTGCGCAGGTCGCTTCCGGCAAGCTGACCGGAATAAAGGCCCCACGCCATGCCTTTGATGATATTTTTCCTCATGCGCCATGCCTCAGCGCATAATCTTCAAACTCAGACTGAATAGCGCGCATATCCAGAAGCCGCCCGGTCACAATAATCCCGGTTCGCATGGCTTCCGAAGTATTTTCGCGGCGCAAATGCATAATTCCATCTACAAAATCGAGCGCAAGCCACCCTTCGGGCGACCGTATTGAACCCTTCAGGCTCTCCACTGAACCGAAAGCGCCTGCAGTGATGCGCGCCAATACGGCGTTCAAAGGGCGCGTATCAAAAGGCCCGGCCCTATCGGTGGACCAGATCGCGGTCTGGGCTGGCGGGTCCTTATCGCGCAATCCCCAACGCCAAAGCGTTTCAATCGGCAGCGGCAACATCAGGAACCAATGTTCAATGACCGCAAGAGAGGCGATGGTAGCAATCAGCATGAATCCCACAAGCTGATGCGCATCCGCGCCATCGGCAAAGGCCTTATGGAAAAGCCAGGCGCTCAAAATCGTGCCAAGCGTGATGGAAAAGGGAAACAGCAAGTTCATCGGGCGATGGGCAAAGTAACTGCTCATGTAGCGGAGATGCGCTGGCAGCAACATCTCCCCTGTATTGCGCACACCAAGATAAAGATTGAGCTTGGCACTAAGACGCATAAGCCAAAGAATACCATAGGTAATCAGGCCAATACGATTTGGCCCCTGCGCAAACGCAACAATCAGAAGAAAGCCCAATGCGAGGATGAATATTTCATGCCAGAGCACAACGCGCGTCGCTGACCAGAAGCGTTGCAGACCCATGAGTTTGGCCGGTAATGCCTCGCGGTTCGGCCCTGTAATCAATCCGCCCAGAAAACTGATCTCAACCGCGCCCCAAATCGCCAAGGCGGCCAGGAAAGACAGGTATGCCCCCGCCGCACTGACATCCACCGCCGTCTGATGCAGCGTGATCAGACCGCCAGAAAGTAGGATTACGGCAGCGCCGCCAAGCGCCAAACGCCGATGCGCAAGCGTCGTCACCGCCAAAAGAATCGCACCCGTAGTCAACCACCAAAGAAAGATGGCTATCAGGGCGGCGGTCACGCTTTCAGGCATGGCGCTTTGCTACCAAACCGGTGACAGACGAATTTCGGTGGGAAGCGGATGCTTTCTTGGGCGCCGAAAGAATAGCTTTCCCAATATGGTCGCTGCGGAAATACTGAGACCGATCCGGCGTAGCCTGCCACCAAAGCCGCCTTGCCGACGCGTGTCGCTCATTCTTTCCGAAATTTGCCAAAGCTTATCCATGTCTTCCATGAAACCCGGGCCATCCACATCCAAGGTTACAGGGAACACCTGCCGGCAAATTTCCTCCGTGATTATGAAGACCTGGCGATCATATTCCGTTGGCGTCATACCAAGCGCCTTGTGGAATTCCAGCCGCCCATGGTCGCGCACATACATGGTGGCAAAGACCGCAAGCTGGAAGAACCGGCACCAAAGCGCATTGACGCCGGTCAAAAGCTTCGGATTGGCACGCATCAGCAGCGCGAAGGCCTCGCCATGGCGGAACTCGTCATTACACCATTTCTCGAACCATTGGAAAATCGGATGAAAGCGCAATTCGGGATGCCGTTCGAATTGCCGAAAAATGGTGATGTAGCGGGCGTAGCCGATCTTCTCACTCAAATAGGTCGCGTAGAAGATGAATTTCGGCTGAAAATAGTGATACTTTTTGGCGCGAGTCAGGAAGCCGAGATCCACGCCAATCCCCAGATCCTTCAACGCATCATTGATGAAGCCGGCATGGCGGCTTTCGTCGCGCGCCATAACAGAAAAAAGCTCCCGCATGTCTGGATTTTTTACGCGCTTCTTGATTTCCGCATAAAGCACGCAGCCGGAAAACTCCGCCGTCACACTGCTCACCAGAAAATCAACCAATTCCTTTTGTAGGCCTTCAGGCAATTCATCCAAACGGAAAGCATCGAATCGCTCATCGCGGACAAAGTGACCCTTATTGGGGTCTCGATGAAACTCCTCCATCAAGCGATCCCACTCGGCACGTACGGGTTCAACATTGATGGCGTCCATCGCCGCAAAATCCGTAGTGTAAAAGCGGGGCGAAAGGACAGTTTCCGTCAGCGCCAATTCTGTCGTTTCACGTGAAAGCTTCTCGCGCATCGGGGGGCTTACGGCGTTCATGCGGCCTCCTTCGGCTCAAAGCCCACATGGTATAGTTCCGTCAATTCAAGAATTGAGCGAAACTGGGTCCAATACCGGCGAAAGAAGCCTGCCCGAATGATGGTGGCAGAGGTTTCGAAGCTGTACTTCTCGCCAAAAGCCACGTGTGCGGGCGCACCATGAATGATCACCTGATCTCCGGGACGCAGGGTCACATTTTCGGGCACCGCATAGGCATGGAAACTATCAAAGCTGCGTTCGATTTCGACGGTACAGGGCACATCAAAGCGCCTTCCCCGTCGTTGCTTGATTTCCTGATTCATTTGCCTTCCTCATTTTTCTTGAACAATATGTCCGCGAAGCTTTGCACGTTGGCCGCACCAAAGGCCCGCAAATCTGTCCAGCGCCCGCTTATCGGGTCTTCCAGAATAATTGCCCCGCCCTGTACAGCAGCCAAACGCAAGGGGCTCGCCGCACCAGGATTTTCCAATCGTCTTTCGCGCGTGAAACCACGCAGAGCGCCACGCACAAAGCCGCCTTCACCAGGGGCAATTTCGCCAATCAATTGGCCGGTTCCAGCATCACGAATTGCGATACCGCCATCAAGCCGGTCACTGAATAGAATATTGCGCGAAAAAATGGCCTCCCTCGCGGGTTGCCTATCCTGATGTTTTTCTCCTGCATTAAACACCACAAGCGCAACAGTGCCGGCAAGCATAAGCCCAAGCCCAAGGCCCAAATAATCCGCGCGCGGCACTAATGCCTTTGATGCCATCACCCTCTCCCTACGCCATCGCTGTCGCGCCATCCGACATTGCAGTCTCAGGCCCCGAAACGGAGCGGCTGATGCCGGCCCCCGCGGAAGTGGCAACCGCATTGCCAAGTATCTCGGCAATCGCCGCGGCATCCGCGATACCACGAAGCATTGGTTTTGGCCTACCAAAGCTCCATCCTCCGCAATGTGGCCACAACGCAATCCAAGAGATGCGGTGCGATGGGAGCAATTCCAGCACTATGTCGCCATGGCCATCCTTGCGATTCCTCAAATATGCCCCCGCAATGGCGACAAAGGGGATATTGATGGTGATCGGCAAAGCCACCCCTACGCGCAAGACAAGCCGTCGCGATGTGATGGAATAAACACTGCTGCGGGCGATAATCTTCGCGAGCAAGGCAAGAATGCCGACTGCCAAGCCACCGACCATAAGCAGTAGCGCCGCAGAGCCGATGGCGGCGAGAATTGATTCACCCCGGAAGGCCGCGCTCATGAAATCCCAAGAGGCAAGAAAAAGAAAATAGCCAATCACCCAGCGCATCAGAAAAACGCGCTGGGCAATTTCAGTCCACACCGGTGCCCCTTGCCAAAGCAGAACCTCGCCTGGCGGAAGTGCTTCCGGCAAACCGCGCACGGGTTCCAGGCCATGTTCCGTCAGACGAGGGCGGGACGGCTTGCTCACAGGCAGGACTCGCTGCGCTCAGGCGTGGCATAAAAATGGCCGCCACCGAAGTAGCCCGAAATGCGGTCTTCTTCGAGCAAGGTAATCTGCTCAGGCCTCGCAATGCCTGGTGCGGCAGCGAATTGGGCCGCCGTCACGGAAATCACATGCGTCGTCCCGTCATCGTCGAATGTGCAGAGGAACATCGGGACCAATACGCGTCGCCCGCCGGCGACTTCCGCCTCCACATATCGCAGAATATATTCCGACCGATCCACCCATAGATCAACCACGGTTCCCGCTACGGCGCCATCCAGCGTGATGATGGATTGGCCGCGCGGGTCCGGATCCTCATGGGCGATGTGCCAGCCGGCAGCGGCACGCAACGGTACGATTTTTGGCTTATTGTCATCGAATGCCAAATCGGGCGTATCCGCGCGATCAGCATAAGAAGCGGGACCCACGCCATCCTTCATTGCGTCACCCGTTGGCACGAACGCAGTGCCGGGATAGGGATAGTCTGGTGAGAGCTGCGCCGTGACGTCGCGTTCTGGCCGTACACCCTGCACAACCGTAGCCCCTTCCGGATAATGCAACCGGAAAACCTTCGGCGCGGGAGTTTCAGGAAAGCCATGCATGGTCGCAAAAGCTGGCCGATCCGGCAGTTCATTGACCATCGGATAGCCTTCGCGCTTGTTTTCGCGCGTCAGATAGTAGATCAGCCCTGCGAAGAACGCAAAGAAGATATAGAGTGAAAGGGCAGCCGCATCCAGAAAGACCGGCGTTGCGGGTGTTGTCATGGCAATGCTCCATGTTGGTTATGCAGACCGGCAAGAACCGGCCGGCCTGCATCATGTTGAGGCCCAGAAGAAGGATTGTCGTTCGCCCGAAGAAGAGGGCCGACAACGGCAAGCATCATGAATAGCAGTATGATCTCGACGATATAGACGCCGACGTAACCGGTGCTTGGCGCATCAAGCCCCGCGCCAAGAATGCCGGCTGATGCAAGTGACGAAATGACATCACGAATGACGCCGCCTAAAGCGACAGCGGCACCACCGGCGGTTGCGGTGACCGCGCCCCAGACGCCAAGCGTCAGGCCGATCTGTCCTTCCGGCGCGGCCTGCATGCAGCCGGTTAATGTGGCATGGGCAAATAGCCCTGCACCAAAGCCTATAGCCGCTGTCCCGGCAGCAAAAACCAGCGTTGATTCCAGGGGCGCCGCGAAAATCACCATCACGAAGCCGGAAATCCCAACCATTGCTCCGGCACTTGCAACGCGCTGCGCATGGATGCCGCGGCCAAGCAGGGGCGCGGCGCGCAGGAAGCCCAACACCGCGCCGCTGGCAAACAGCGCCGTGAGCGCCGTTGTCGCAGCGACACTGAGAGCGAGGATTTGCCCGCCATAGGGTTCCAGCAAAACATCCTGCATGCCGAATGCTGCTGTCCCAAGCGCCGCGGCCAATAACCGCCGGTCCCATGGCCCAGTCTTCCGTAAAAGCCTTATACTGTCACGAAAACCAGGATCTCCTTCCGACCGTCCGACCGTGAGTTCAGGTCGTCTTGGTTCCTGCTTCCAGGCAGCAATCAGATTGATCACGAGCGTCGCAGCCGCCATTCCCTGTACAAGTTGAATCAGCTTGATTTGCGAAAAATTCGCGAGGAACGCGCCAAAGGCAATCGCCGAAACTACCATCCCAATCAGCTGCATAAGCGAGAGAATCGTAACGACATTCGGCTGCGCTTCGCGCGGCACGATATCGGTCGCAAGAGCAAGGCCCACCGTTTGAACGGTATGCATGCCGACACCCACCATCAGGAAGGCAAGCCCCGCGGCAAGCTGCGCAACCCAAGGCGGCGCCCAAGTATCACCGGACAAGATGATGAGCGCGAATGGCATCATCGCAAGACCGCCAAATTGGATGATGCTGCCAAGCCAAAGATAGGGCACGCGCCGCCATCCAAGCACCGAGCGATGGGAGTCGGAACGGAATCCAATCAAAGCCCGGAGCGGCGCAAAAAGCAAAGGCAGCGCGACCATGATGGCCACCAGGCTAGCTGCCACACCCAATTCAACAATCATGACGCGATTGAGCGTGCCAACCATCAATACCGCGGTCATGCCACAGGATATTTGAAAGAGTGAAAGACGTAACAAGCGTTTGATCGGCAGGGGACCGCTGGTGGTCTCGGCAAAGGGCAGCACATTCAGGCTGATCCCTGTCCAAAGGCGCGCCAAACGGTCATTCACCTCGCTCATTTCCGGACCAACTCCAGCGCGTGAGAGGTGTAGAAGCCGCGTGAAATCCGACGGTCCTGGCCGATATTCCAGGACATGAGTTGCCTTTCGCCCTTGATGCGTGTCTTCAGGCTGCGCTCCGCCACGGGTTCGATGGCGGGGGCGCGGTCGCCACGCGGAAAGGCGCGCCCAACAAAATGCATGGCTGCGAGCAGAGGCGTCTTCGGCGCAAAGGTCATCAGCATGGAGCGACGGATGCGCGGCGCAAGACTCGACAGGCTCTGCACCATATCTTCCGGGTGATAATGGATCAGGCTATCCATCGCGACGACATGGTCAAATATGCCAAATTGCGCATCCAGCATATCGCCCACTTCGTAGGTAATGCTGCCTTCCGGCGCTGCATCCTGGCTACGGTCACGCGCGATCTTGATCAGGGATGGTGAGACATCTATCGCCAAAACCTGCGCACCACGCCGCGCGGCTTCAATGGCGAAAGCGCCAGTACCGCAGCCAGCATCCAAAAGGCGGCTGCCAGTCAGGTCCTCCGGCAGCCAGGAAAGTAACAACTGGCGCATTTCATCGCGACCAGCACGCACCGTTGCACGAATACCGCTGACTGGCGCATCTGATGTCAGACGTGCCCAGGCATCCGCAGCGGTACGATCGAAATATGTCTCGATCTGGCTGCGACGGCTTTGATAGGTGGCAGTTTGCATCAGTCAAACCCCAGCAAATCAAATATTTCACGATCCTTGAGCGGCGCCGCCTCAAGACCCTCCGCACCTGCCCAAAGCGATTCAGCAAGGCGGATATACTCAGCCTGAACCGCCTCAAGCTCGGGCGAGCCATCCATTTCAAAAAGCGTTGCCTTTTTCAGGCGAGAACGGCGGATGACATCAAGATCAGGGAAATGCGCCAGAGTCTTCATGCCGCTTGCAGCATTGAAGCGGTCAATCTGATCCGTCGCGGCACTGCGATTGCAAATCACACCACCAAGCCGCACTGGATAGTTCTTTGACTTTGCCTTGATGGCGGCGATGATACGGTTCATCGCGAAAATACTGTCAAAGTCATTTGCGGCCACAACCAACCCGCGTTCCGCATGCAACAGGGGCGCGGCAAAGCCACCACAAACCACATCGCCCAGAACGTCGAAAATCACTACATCGGTGTCATCCAATAGATGATGTTCCTTGAGCAGCTTGACAGTCTGTCCAACCACATACCCGCCACATCCAGTGCCGGCTGGCGGACCGCCGGCTTCCACGCACATCACGCCGTTATAGCCTTCGAACACAAAATCATCAGCGCGCAATTCTTCAGCGTGAAATTGCACTGATTCCAATACATCAATCACGGTGGGAATGAGGCGCTTGGTCAAGGTGAAGGTGCTGTCATGCTTTGGATCGCAGCCGATCTGCAGTACCTTCTTTCCTATTTTGGAGAAAGCAACAGATAGATTGGAAGATGTCGTACTTTTCCCAATGCCACCCTTGCCATAGACAGCGAAGACCTTCGCCGTGGTGCCCGACACGGCATCATCCATATGCACCTGTACACTGCCATCGCCATCGCCTTGGCGTGGGCGTCCGGTCAGGCGGGGCGGCTCTCTCATCAACACGGTCATGCCGCGACTCCTTCACTGATACCTTCAACACGATCTTCAAGCTCATCACCGGCGCGGCGCAGCGCTTCAAGCACATCCGCACTCGGGCTCCAGTAGTGGCGCTCCTGCGCTTCAATCAGGCGGTTGGCGATTTTAGCGGATGCGGTTGGGTTCAAATGTGCCATGCGATCGCGCATTTCCTTATCCAACACATAGATATCGGCGATACGTTCATAGACCCAAGGGGCAACATCACCCGTGGTGGCGGACCAGCCCATGGTATTCGTGACATGTGCTTCGATTTCGCGCACACCTTCATAACCATGCTTCAGCAGGCCTTCATACCATTTCGGGTTCAACGCGCGTGTGCGGGTTTCCAGGGTGACCTGTTCCGCTAATGTCCTGATCTTACCCTCACCGCGCGTCTGATCGCTGATGTAGATGGCCGAGGCCTTACCGCCGCGCGCGACCTGCACGGCACGGCTCATGCCACCCAGCATATCGAAGTAGTGATCAATTGTGGTAACGCCGACCTCCACACTATCGAGGTTTTGATAGGTAATTTCGACGCTCGCCAAAACCTGCTGCAAGACCTTGTCTGCACGGGCGGGCTTGCCATCTACGCCATAGGCAAAGCCTTTACGCTTAACGAAAGTGGCGGCCAATTCGTCTTCTTCATTCCAGGCGCTGTCATGAATCATTGAATTCACATGCGCCCCATAGGTGCCATCAGTATTGCCGAAGACGCGAAGCGCAGCCTGTTCCATGGTGCCGCCATGCTGCGCCTGGTGATGCAGCGCATGCTTCCGGATGAAGTTCTGCTCCGGCGCTTCTTCGGCCGTTGCGGCCAGCAGCGCTGCTTCAGCAAGCAATTTCATCTGCAAGGGCAGCAGGTCTCGGAAAATGCCTGACAATGTCATCACCACATCAATGCGCGCGCGGCCCAATTCGGCCAGCGGTATCAGCGTTGCTCCCGCCAACCTGCCATAGCTGTCATAACGTGGGCTCGCCCCCATAAGCGCCAGCGCCTGTGCAATGGGTCCGCCTTCCGTCTTCAGATTATCCGTACCCCAAAGCACCATTGCGACGGTTTCGGGAATGCCATTGCCCTCAGCAGCATGACGTTCCAGCAAGCGGTTCGCTTGGCGCATACCATCCTGTACCGCGAAAGCGCTTGGCAATTTAAAGGGATCAAAGCCATGCAAATTGCGGCCTGTCGGCAGCACATCCATACTGCGCAGCAAGTCCCCACCAGGAGCCGGCATGATGTAGCGGCCATCAAGTGCGCGCATTATCGCGGGAACTTCATGATCTGCAGCCAGCAATGCATCAAAGCGCGTGCGGTCTACGCCTTCAGCGATGCCCGCAGCATCAAGCATGTCCTTGCGCTGCGCTGCATCCGGCGGCTCGCCCACCACATGCAGCCCATGCGGGATCAACGTATATTCCAGCTCCAGCAGGCTTGCACTGAGCTTCACAATCTCCGGTGCGGGATCGGCCCAAGGGGGTTCTTCCGTCGCCAAATCCACCGCACTTGCCTGCGCCTGGATCAGGCCGGCGAGCGCTGCACGCTGATTCGGATCTGCATCCGGTTCCAGCGCGCGCCAGCGGTCAATGGATGCCTTCAGATCAAGCAAGCCGCGATACAACCCAGCAGAGGCTATCGGTGGCGTCAGGTAGCTGATCAACGTCGCCCCAGCACGGCGCTTGGCTAACATGCCTTCCGACGGATTGTTGGAGGCGTAGAGATAGTAATTCGGCAATTCGCCAATCAGTCGATCAGGCCAGCATTGCGCCGACATGCCGGCCTGTTTTCCCGGCATGAATTCCAGTGCACCATGCGTGCCGAAATGCAGCACCGCATCAGCGCGAAAATCCTGCCTGATCCATTGATAGAAAGCGCTAAAGGCATGGGTCGGTGCGAAATCCCGCTCGAACAGCAACCGCATTGGGTCGCCTTCATAGCCAAAGCCTGGCTGAACACCGACAAAGACATTGCCTAGCTGTACACCTAGAATAAAAATATCGCGTCCATCGGTCTGAATGCGCCCGGGGGTGGGGCCCCAGCTTTTCTCGATTTCAGCAAGCCATGGCGTGCGACGCATATGCTGATCAGCAGAGACCCGCGCGGCGAGATTGGCGGTGGTGCCGTAACGGTCGCGATTGCCGTTGATTACCATCTCGCGAAGGACATCAGCATTTTCTGGTAGTTCAACGTGATAACCCGCCGCCTTCATGGCCTTCAAAGTATTGAACAGCGATGGGAAGACGCCGAGATAGGCTGCCGTGCCAGTGGTCCCGGCATTGGGCGGGAAGTTAAACAAGACGGTCGCGATTTTGCGCTTGGCTCGCTCTGTCCGACGCAAAGCCACCAGGCGTGCGATACGATCCGCAAGAGTGCCAGCACGTTCCGGATGCGGCACCATATCGCGTGCGCAGGAAACACCATCACAGCCGGCGCATGTTTCATTGGCGTCACCGCCCGCACCGCAACGGCCACCGAAGGTCATGGGCCAGATGCCGCCATCCAATTCTGGAATGGCAACCATCATCGTCGCCTCCACGGGCAATAGCCCGCGCGCATTACCAGACCATTGCTTCATGGTTTGGAATTCAAGCGGATGCGCAGCGATATAGGGGACATCCAGCTTCGCGAGTGCCACTTCCGCCGCGCGCGCATCATTATAGGCGGGCCCACCCACAAGCGAAAAACCAGTCAGTGAGACAAAAGCATCAATGACAGGCGCGCCATTCTTGGTGAAAAACGCATCAATGGCAGGCCGACCATCAAGCCCGGCGGCGAAAGCCGGGATCACGTTCAGCCCGCGCGCTTCCAGCGCTTCGATCATGCCATCATAATGTCTGGCGTTGCCTGCCAGAACATAGGAACGCAGCAGCAACAGCCCAACTGTTCCGTTCTTGCCATTGCGCGGCAGGGCTGCCACATTTTCACCAATCCGGCCCTTCATATGCGGGTGATAAAGCCCAGTTTCTGGATATTCGATCGGGGCGGCAACTGAAAGCTTCTGCTTGGCCTTCGCATAACGCTGCACCAGTAGTGCCACCATATTCGCAAGATTATCCGCCGATCCCGCCAACCAATATTGCAGGGTCAGGAAATAGGCGCGCAGGTCCTGCGCGGTGCCGGGAATGAAGCGCAACAACCTGGGCAATTCGCGCAGCATTTTCATCTGGCCCTTGCCGCTTGCGCCGCCGCCTTCCTTCTTGCCACGCAACCGCTTCAGAAGGCCCATCAACCCCTTGGCTTCGGCCGCCATATCAAGCCTGCCCATCCGCGTCATGCGCGTGATTTCCGGGGCCGAAAGGCAGCACACCATTGCATCACAATCCAGACGCCGCGCAGCGATGGCGTCTTGCACCAGTTTGAAGTGATCTTCCAGAAACAGCATGCCGGCGATAATGATATCCGCGCGCGCAATATCTGCATGGCAGGCGGAAAGAGCCGCCTCATCGCCCGCGAATTCATCCGCCGCATGCAGGGTCAATTCCAGACCCAGGATTTGCCGGCGCAAAATATCGCGCGCCTTATCCACCGCGCCACCGAAATGGCTATCCATCGTCACAATGACGATACGGGGCGCTGATGCCTCAGCGGGAGAAATGGGCTTTGGCATCGTAAAGCGTCTCAAGGGTGATAACAGCTATGCCACGTTCTTCGGCAAAGCGTTCGGTATTCCGGCGCGCCTTGCCGCGCACGAAGAAGGGGATCTTGCGCAACTCCGCCTCGGCCTCATGCGCCCAGCTCGCGGGGCCAGCAGTGATTGGCGCGACGGGTGCTTCGGCTTGCGGCCCATGACCAAGGTGGGATGGGGCCACGCCGTCACGGAATTCAAAGTCTTCGCGGAACATGCCAAGCAGATGTTCCTCTAGCCCCATCATCAGCGGATGGACCCAGGTATCGAAGATCACATTGGCGCCTTCGAAACCCATTTGCGGCGCATACCGCGCGGGGAAATCCTGCACATGCACCGGCGCGGAAATCACGGCACAGGGAACGCCAAGTTTTTTGGCGATATGGCGTTCCATCTGCGTGCCCAGCACTAATTCAGGCTGCAGAGCGGCAATGCGTTCTTCGACTTCCAGATAATCCTCAGAGATAAGCGCCTCACAGCCATATTTTTCGGCGGCGGCACGTATTTCGCGGCCAAATTCGCGGCTATAGGTGCCAAGCCCCACTACCGCGAAACCCAATTCTTCTTGAGCGATGCGCGCCGCCGCCATGGCATGAGTCGCATCACCAAAGATGAATACGCGCTTTCCGGTCAGGTAATTCGAATCGACCGAACGCGCATACCAGGGCAAGCGCAGTGTTTCGCTACCACTGGTCGAAGGCGCTGGCAGGCCTGCAAGCGCCGCGACCTCATTCATGAAATCGCGTGTTGCACCAACGCCAATTGGCACTATGCGCGTGAAGGGTTGACCCAGATGGCGTTGCAGAAAACTCGCCGTAACCTGAGCGATTTCCGGATAAAGCACGACATTGAAATCCGCATCCCTGAGGCGCGTCAGGTCGGTCGGCGTTGCACCCATGGGCGCGGTCACCACAACCTCAACACCCATGCTATGCAGTAGCTTGGTGATTTCGGCCACATCATCACGATGCCGAAAGCCAAGCGCGGTTGGCCCCAGAATATTGCAGCGCGGCGCGCGTGCCGGATCGCGCGGCGCGCGCGCTTGCGCCGGCCCCGCAAAGGCACGCACCAGGCGATAAAACGTCTCCGCCGCGCCCCAGTTTTCCTTGCGCTGATAGGCTGGCAGTTCCAGCGGCACCACCGGCACCGGCAGGCCGAGCGTCTTTGCAAGCCCACCGGGATCATCCTGGATCAGTTCCGCGGTGCAGGATGCGCCGACCAGCATGGCTTCCGGCGTGAAGCGCGCGAAAGCATCGCGCGCTGCTTCCATGAATAGTTCTGCCGTGTCACCACCCAAATCGCGCGCCTGGAAGGTGGTCCATGTCACGGGCGGGCGCTTGTCGCGCCTTTCGATCATGGTGAAGAGCAGATCTGCATAGGTATCGCCCTGCGGCGCGTGCAGCACGTAATGCACGCCCTGCATGGCGGTTGCGATGCGCATCGCCCCCACATGCGGCGGCCCTTCATAGGTCCAGACTGCGAGCTGCATGGCTAGACCATCAGCTTTTCGCGCCGGACCAAAGGCCGCGCGAAAAGTCCTGCAAGGTCACCCGCCTGATCGTAGCCCTGGATGGGCGAGAAGACGAGCTCAATGGACCATTTGGTGGCCAGCCCCTCCGCTTCCAAAGGATTGGCCAAGCCAAGGCCGCAGACAGTCATATCGGGCCGTGCTTCGCGGCAGCGATCCAATTGCCGGTCCACATGCTGCCCTTCCACGAGCTTCGCCGCCGCCGGGAGCAGCGCCAATTCATGCGCCAGATGCTGCCCATGCAGATAAGGCGTGCCGATTTCAATCGGCTTCATGCCCAATTCGCGTGACAGGAAGCGCGCCAAAGGAACTTCAAGCTGCGAATCGGGGAAGAAGAAAATGCTTTTGCCATCAAGCGTTGCGCGATGATTGGCGAGTGCGGCTCGGGCACGTTCACGGCCCTGCGCGGTTGCTTGCGCGAAGCGTTCTTCGCTAACGCCCCAAACCTCGGCCGCGGCGCGCAGCCAAGCGGTGGTGCCTTCTTCGCCCAAGGGAAAGGGTGCCGGAATGTGGCGCGCGCCACGCGCTTCCAGGGCGCGGGCCGTTCCTGCCAGGAAGGGCTGCGCCAGCAAAAAGCGTGTGCCGGCACCGACCGCCGGCAATTCGGATGCACGGCGTGATGGCAGGAAACGCACTGGCCCCACACCAAGGGCTGCGAAAAGGCGGATGAATTGGTCTTCCACCACTTCGGCCAGCGCGCCCATCACCAGCAGGGAACGCGCGGAGCCAGGTTCCGCCGGCATTTCCGGCACCAGGGCGGCAAGGCAGGCATCCTCACCTTCGGTGAAGGTTGTCTCGATCCCACTGCCCGAGTAATTCAGCACACGCACGCTTGGGGAAAAACGCTGTGAAAGCCGCTGCGCAGCACGGGAAAGATCAAGCTTGATCACTTCCGATGGGCAGGAGCCAACCAGGAACAGCATGCGGATATCGGGCCGGCGCTGAATCAAGCGCGTCACCACGCGGTCCAATTCCTCGTTCGCGTCAGCAAGCCCGGCCAGATCGCGTTCTTCGATGATAGCGGTGGCAAAACGCGGTTCGGCGAAAATCATGACGCCGGCAGCGGATTGCAGCAGATGCGCGCAGGTGCGGCTGCCAACCACCAGAAAAAACGCGTCCTGGATTTTGCGATGCAGCCAGATAATGCCGGTCAGGCCACAGAAGACTTCACGCTGACCACGTTCACGCAAAATGGGCGTATCGGCGCAGCCGCCGGCACCGGGCGCCATGCCTTCGGGCTCGCGTGGAGCGCCGGGATGCGTCATGTCATCTGGCCTGCATTGCCGCCGCGCCAGCTTGTCTCTTCGCGGCGCGCGGCGCGCAGCTTCAGCAGAAATTGCGCGGCATTCACGACATAGGCGGCATAAGCGGCCAGCGCCAACATCATCTGCCCGCGGCCATCACCAATGCCAAGCACCAGCACCAACAGATAGGCCGTGTGCAGCGCCAATACCAACATGCTGAAGACATCTTCCCAAAAGAAGGCCGGCGCGAATAACCAGCGGCCAAACACCACTTTTTCCCAAATGGAACCCGTCACCATGATCAGATAAAGGATGGTGGTTTTAGCGATGATTGAAATCGTTGCTGCGACGTAACCTTCACCGGTGACGAGGTAATTCAGCACCAATCCAAGGCTCACCAAAAAAACCAGAAATTGAACGGGGGCCAGGATGCCTTGCACCAGGGTCCAGGGCGTTGAATCCCGCCGCCGACGCTCATCCGGGGTATAAAGAGCGGTCGCCACCCCGCGCCTGACGCCGATCTGGCGCTTGCCCCCACGACCCGTGGCAGCGTTCCAGGGGCTGGCGTCCAAGGCTTTGAAAATACCGGTAAAGCGGTCTGCTGTCAGCATTTCTTGACACCCCCAGGGATTGAAGCGAGTCGGGTTGCCCAGCTTGGGGCAGCGCCAGCCAAGGGCCTCATCCGGCCCATTTCGGCCAGTTTTCCTCGGATTTCTGTGACGCACAGGGTCATCTGGACCCCTTTCCCAGTCTTCTACGGTCTGAAAGCTACCGGGCCTGAAGGGTGAGTGTCAAGAAAGATTGACGTATTTTGTAATTGACAGTAACCGCCCCTCAGGATGAAGCTACCCGCTCAAAGGGGGTCACCATGAAGCCGAGCACGGATGAGGAGCGACAGTCCCAAGCGGAATATGTGGAAGCCGAGCGCGGTTTCACGTTATATTCCCGACCGGACATGGCAGACCCAGACCCCGATCACAGGGACGGGCCCGCTACGATGGAATGGCGCCCCGCCTCTCGGGATCGGGCCCTTCCCTTGAAGCGGGTGATCGAGACCGAGGTAATCCCTCGACTCGTGCTAGCACAGCGCGTGCTGAACAAGCCGGGGCATGAGCCCGCTCAAGCCCATCCTGCAGCCCCGACCAAGGAAGATGTTGAAGCATTTGCGGCACTTGCGCGGCTTGGCAATACCGACAGCGCGCTCACCTTCATTGAGGCGTTTTGCGCGCGCGGCTTGCCGCTGACGCAGGTTTATCTTGGCTTGCTTGCGCCCGCCGCGCGGCTTCTTGGCGCGTGCTGGGAAGATGATGTGTGTGATTTCACGGAAGTCACCATCGGGCTGCGCTGCTTGCATGGCGTTTGCCATGCGCTGGAACCGCGCTTCGCCCCGCTTGCCCCAAATGCTCGATCAGGACGACGGATTCTGCTGGCGCCCGCGCCGGGTGAACAGCATGGCTTTGGCCTGACCATGGTGGAACAATTTTTCCGCCGCGCCGGTTGGGAAACCTGGATGGATGGCGGCGCCGATAGCGATGCGCTGATCGCCATGGTCGCCGAAAAGCATTTCGGCCTCATTGGATTTTCGATCGGTGGTGAAACGCATATCGAAGCACTCGCCAAGCTCATTCACGATATCCGCCGCGCATCGCGCAATGCTGATCTGGGCATTCTGGTGGGTGGACCTTTGCTGTTGCAGGAACCCTTCTTGGTGAAGCGCCTTGGCGCCGATGCAACCGCGCGGGATGCTGAAGAAGCCGTGCTGCAAGCCGAGGCTTTGCTGGCCTTACAGGGACGAGGAAGCGAGGGATTGCCGAGCTAGGGGCCCCGGCACATGCGACAGCAAGCGTCGCCTCCCCTTGATTTCCTGCGGCGTCGTGAAGAAAAGGCGCCGTTCGCTCAAGAAGGTCGCCCATTTCCGTGAAGACGTTTCTCGCCCCCCGCAACTCGCTCGGAGATTTGGATGCTGATGCCGCGGCCTCATTGGTCTCGGCGGCGGCGGATATGGCTTTGGTTGTGGATGAACAGGGCGTCATTCGCGATATCGCTTTCAGCAACCAGGAATTATCCAAGGCTTTGGGGGGGCATCAGGCCTGGCTTGGGCGCCCATGGGCGGAAACCGTCACCACGGAAAGCCGGCCCAAGGTTGAGGCGCTGCTGAGCGGTGCGTCCAGCGAATCGAAGTGGCGCAACATCAATCAGGTTGCCGAAGGTGGTGAATCCGTGCCGCTGCTTTTCGCAGCCGTTCCCTTGCAGCGTGGGAATCGGCGCGTTGTCTTTGGCCGTGACCTCAGCGCGCAATCACGCCTGCAGCAGAGATTGCTGGAAACCCAGCAATCCATGGAACGCGATTACGCGAAGCTGCGGCAGGCAGAAACGCGCTATCGCCTGCTATTCCAGCTTTCCGCCGATGCGACGCTGATTGTGGATGGCGCAACGGGGCGCGTGACGGAAGCCAATCCCGCCGCCGAGCAGCTTTTCGGCCGGCATTCCCGCCGCGTGATTGGCCGCCCCTTGATGGATGCCTTCAGCACGGAAAGCCGCCAGGCGGTGCAATCCCTGCTGGCTTCCGTGCGCATTGCTGGGCGCGGCGATGAAGTGGGCGCGCAGCTTGCCGATTCGGGACGCGAAGTCACCATCGCCGCCACCAGCTTCCGGCAGGATGGCGCTTCCGTGCTGCTGGTACGGCTTTCCTTGCCGGCTGGTGATCAACCGGCCGGGCTTTCCACCGCCAAGGCGCAAATGCTGAAAGTGGCAGAAAACCTGCCCGATGCCTTCGTGATTACGGATCAGAATGGCCTGGTTATTTCCGCCAATGGCGCTTTTCTGGATTTGGCCGAGCTTGGTTCGGAAGAACAAGTGCGCGGCGAATCGCTGGAACGTTGGCTTGGTGGCCAGGGCATTGAAATTGAAGTCCTGCTCTCCAACCTCCGCAACCGCGGCACAGTCAGGCTTTATACCACCACCCTGCGCGGCGCGATGGGGGCGCGGGTTGAGGTGGAAATCTCTGCCGTCACCGTGACGCATGGCGGGCAAGAAGTTTTCGGTTTTTCGATCCGCGATATCGGTGCGCGCGTGGCGGAACCACGCCAGGCCGGCGCGCATGCCACACGTTCTGTTGAACAGCTCACGGAATTGATCGGTCGCGTGCCGCTGAAAGATCTTGTGCGGGATGCGACAGATGCAATTGAGCGCCTGTGCATCGAAGCCGCCTTGCAGCTCTCCGGCGATAATCGTGCATCTGCTGCGGAAATGCTGGGGCTCAGTCGGCAAAGTCTTTATGTGAAATTGCATCGCTACGGGCTTGGCGATCTCGGCGCCGATAGCGCCGAGCAAGGGTAAGGCAGCGCGGTGGCGGCCCCCGTTGCATCAGCGGCGACCGCCCCTGCCCCGCGGCTGAAGCCATCCGCGGTTCTGGAATTATTGAAGCCGATCACCTGGTTCCCGCCCATGTGGGCCTTTGGCTGCGGTGTTGCCTCCGCCCATGGCGGCTTTGCCGAACATTGGCCGCTTGCATTGCTCGGTGTAGTGCTGGCCGGGCCTTTGGTGTGCGCCATGAGTCAGGCGGCGAATGATTGGTATGATCGCCATGTGGATGCGATCAATGAACCCCATCGCCCGATTCCATCAGGACGTATCCCTGGCCGCTGGGGTTTGTATATTGCGCTGTTCTGGACTGGGCTTTCTCTATTGGCGGCGCTGCCGCTCGGCACTTGGGGCATGGGTGCCACCATCATCGCCATCGCCCTCGCCTGGGCCTACAGCGCGCCGCCGTTTCGGCTTAAGGCGAATGGTTGGTGGGGCAATCTTGCCTGCGGTTTGGCTTACGAAACCTTGCCTTGGATCACGGCGGCAGCGATCATGTCTGGCGGTGCGCCGGATTGGCGCGTGCTGCTGGTGGCACTGCTTTATGGCCTTGGTGCGCATGGCATCATGACGCTGAACGACTTCAAAGCGATTGAAGGTGATCGCCGCATGGGCGTTTTGTCTTTGCCCGTGCAATTGGGCGCGGAACGCGCCGGGCTGGTCGCCTGCATTTTCATGGCGGTGCCGCAAGTTTTGGTGGTGGCGCTACTCGCTTTCTGGGACGCGCCCTGGCACGCGGCGGCAGTGGCGCTTTCGCTGCTGATCCAGCTTGGCCTGATGCGGCGCATGCTGCGCGATCCGCGTGCGCTCGCGCCTTGGTATAATGGCACCGGGGTCCTGCTTTACGTTATTGGCATGCTGATCAGCGCCTTTGCGCTGGCCGCTTTGACAGGAGGCTCGGCATGAACCCCGCGCCGCTTGGCTGGCTTGGCATTATCCGTCTGGGATTGGTGCAAACCGCGCTTGGCGCGATTGTGGTGCTGACAACCTCGGCGCTCAATCGTGTGATGGTGGTGGAACTCGCCCTGCCCGCAACCCTGCCCGGGCTTTTGGTTGGGCTGCATTACGCGCTGCAAATGCTGCGCCCGCGCATGGGGTATGGGTCTGATATGGGCCGGCGGCGCACGCCTTGGATCATTGGCGGTATGGCGGTGCTGGCGCTTGGCGGTGTTTTGGCCGCGGCGGGCACGGCGTTGATGGCGGAATCGCTTTGGGGCGGCATTGCGCTGGCTGTCTTGGCGTTTTTGCTGATTGGCGCTGGCGTTGGTGCCGCCGGTACATCACTGCTGGTCTTGCTCGCGGCGCGCACCGCACCCGCACGGCGCGCAGCAGCCGCATCATTGGTTTGGATCATGATGATCGCAGGCTTTGTGGTGACAACAGCTATCGCCGGGCGGTTGCTTGATCCCTATTCGCCCATGCGGTTGATCGCCGTCGCCGCCGGCGTTTCCGCCATTGCCTTCACGCTGGCGACACTCGCGGTTTGGGGCATGGAAGGCCCACGCGCCGCGCGCCCGGAAGCAAGCGATGCCGCCAAGCCGCCCTTCCGCCAGGCACTGCGAGAGGTTTGGGCGGAACCTGAAGCGCGGCGCTTCACCATTTTCATCTTCGTTTCCATGCTTGCCTATAGCGCGCAGGATCTGATTCTGGAGCCTTTCGCCGGCGCGGTTTTCAGCCGATCCTTGGGCGAGACGACGCGCATTTCATCGCTGCAACATGCGGGCGTATTGGTCGGCATGATTGCGATTGCGCTGATCGGCAGCGTGCGTGGCGGGCGCTGGGCGGGTACGCTCCGCTTCTGGACCATTGCGGGATGCCTGGCGGCAGCGGCGATGATGCTGGCGCTTTCCGTTGCCGGGCAATTTGGCGCGGCCTGGCCGCTCAAGACCAGCTTCTTCGCGCTTGGTGTCGCGAATGGCGTTTTCGCCGCCGCCGCCATTGCTTCCATGATGCAAATGGTCGCGCGCGGGCATGAAGCGCGCGAAGGCACGCGCATGGGGCTTTGGGGTGCGGCGCAAGCCGTGGCCTTCGGGCTTGGCGGGCTTGCTGGCGCGGCGGCGGTAGATGTGGCGCGCTTGGCGCTTGGCCAAGCGGAAAGCGCTTATGCCGCCGTCTTCGTCATTGATGCCGCGCTATTCATCGCTTCCGCCATGCTGGCGGCACGAATCAATCGCCCAAAAATCAGCAAGACCGGTGGCTTCGGCCCAATGGTACCGGCACGGTAGAGGGAAATGGCCATGCAAACATATGATGTGATCGTGGTGGGCGGCGGGCCATCCGGCGCCACGGCTGCTGATGATCTGGCACGCCGGGGCCGTTCCGTGCTGCTGCTGGATCGTGCGGGCCGCATCAAACCCTGTGGCGGCGCGATTCCACCGCGCCTTATCCGTGATTTCGCCATTCCCGATGATCTGCTCGTCGCCAAGATCAATTCTGCCCGAATGGTCGCCCCCAGCGCAAAATCCGTGGATATGCCGATTGATGGCGGCTATGTCGGCATGGTGGATCGTGAGGATTTTGACGAATGGCTGCGCGAACGCGCCGCACATGCCGGCGCAGAACGCCAAACCGGCACTTATGAAAAAATCACCCGCGATGCCGATGGCACCGCCATTGTCCATTGGGAAACCAAGGATGGCGTGGCGGGCGCGGCGCGGGCGCGCCTGGTGATTGGCGCGGATGGCGCGCGTTCCCAGGTGGCGAAGCAGGAAGTGCCGGGTGGCGATAAGGTGCGCTGCGTCTTCGCCTATCATGAGATTGTGCGCTCCCCCCCCAATGGTGGCAGCGCGGATTTCGATGCCAAGCGCTGCGATGTCTATTACCAGGGCAAGCTTTCGCCAGATTTCTACGCCTGGATCTTCCCGCATGGCGACACAACCAGCATCGGCACGGGTTCCATGCAAAAGGGCTTTTCGCTGCGAGGTTCGGTTGCAGAACTCCGCCGCGATATCGGCCTCACCAATGCCGAGACAATCAGGCGCGAAGGCGCACCCATTCCGCTGAAGCCGCTCAAGCGCTGGGATAATGGCCGCGATGTGATCCTGGCCGGTGATGCGGCGGGCGTGGTGGCACCTGCTTCCGGTGAGGGGATTTATTACGCCATGTATGGCGGCAGGCTGGCCGCTGACGCCGCTGAGGAATGCCTGAAGACCGGAGATGCACGCGCGCTTGCCGGCGCGCGCAAGCGCTTCATGAAGGCGCATGGGCGCGTTTTTTGGGTGCTCGGCATCATGCAGTATTTCTGGTATTCATCGGATAAAAGGCGGGAGAAGTTTGTCTCCATCTGCGCCGACAAGGATGTGCAGCGCCTGACCTGGGAATCCTACATGAATAAGGAATTGGTCCGCCGTGATCCCCTTGCGCATGTGCGGATTTTCTTCAAGGATTTGGCGCATCTCTTTGGCCTCGCAAGGGCCTGAGGACAAAACAAGAAACAAGGTTATTGAGGAATGGCGTCTCAGCCCATGCGCATTGGTACGCGCGGTTCTCCGCTCGCAATTTGGCAAGCGCGACATTTCGCTTCAGTTGCGCGCGCGGCGATCTCCGCACTCGCTGAAGATGGCGCGCTCGAAGAACACATCATCGCGACATCGGGCGACAAGGTGCAGGATAAGCGCCTGGCCGATATTGGCGGCAAGGGGCTTTTCGCCAAGGAAATCCATGAAGCGCTAGCCGATCGGCGTATTGATGTCGCGGTGCATAGCCTCAAGGATCTGGAAACCGAATTGCCGCCGGGCATTGTGCTGGCTTGCGTTTTGGAACGCGAAGACCCGCGCGATGCGCTGATTCTGGGTGCTGGATGTGGCGCGGCGACGGCGGATGATCCGCTGGCCGCCTTGCCGCAGGGAGCCCTGGTCGGCACGGCTTCCGTGCGCCGGCAGGCGCAATTGCTGCATCGCCGGCCAGATCTGCGGGTGGATATCATTCGCGGCAATGTGCAAACCCGGCTTGGGCGCGTGGCGGCTGGGGATTTCACCTGTTCCCTGCTGGCGCTTGCGGGTTTGAAGCGGCTTGGCATGGCGGACCGCGCGCAAGTGGTGCTGGAAGCCGATGCCATGCTGCCCGCCGCCTGCCAGGGGATTGTCGGCATCACCGCACGCGCCGATGATGCCGCCACGCTCGCACTGCTCGCGCGCATTGAACACGCGCCCAGCCGGCTGGTTGCGGATGCCGAACGCGCCTTGCTCGGCGCGCTGGATGGGTCCTGCCGCACGCCGATTGGCGCGCATGCTACGCTGCTGCCGGACAGTCGGCTTCGCCTGCATGGGCTGGTCGCGCGCGCCGATGGCAGTTTCCTCAAGCGCAATATGGGTGAGGCCACAGCGAAGGATGGCCCGCAGCTTGGCCGCGACCTGGCCGCTGCCCTGAAGCGCGAAAGCCCGGCGGATATTTTTGGATAAACGCTCAAGCCACCCGCCGCGAATCCCGCCACATCACAACCCCCACCACCAACGCCGGCACGCCGCACAGCACAAAGCCAATGCCATGGCTATTGGTCACGGCAAGCTGCGCCGCATAGACAACGGGCAGGATAAAGGCGCCCACCTGGCCGAAGGACAGCACGCCCCCCGTCGCCGCACCGCGCATGCCGGGTGGCGCCAGCCGCGCCGCTTCAGACAGCAGTACACCATGCCAGGACATCGCAGTGGCACTCATGCCCGTTGCTATGGTGGCAATCAGCAACGGGTGCCAATCCGCGCCGTAAAGGCTCATCAACGCCGCACTCGCCGCCATGCCAAGCGAAAGCCCCGCCATGACACGGCGCGGTGCCACGCGGCCACTACTCAGCCAGCCCCAGAAAATACGCATCGGCACCGCGATGGTCATGGCAATGGCAAACATCAGCCCTGCCGTCGCCAAATCGTAATTCAGCGCCGTTAGATACAGTACGTAATAGCTGGTGAAGGCGGTTTGTAGCCCATTGAAGGCAAAGCAGGCCAACGACAACTCCCGCAAATCCTTGGACTTCAACACCGCTGCGAGCGTGGTGCGGAAATCCGAAAAATGAAAACTGCGGCTTGGCACACGGTCCGAGTCAAACTCGCCGCGCAGCGGTTCCAGCATGATGGCAAACAGGAAGCAGGCACCCGCCGCCACCAGCAAGGCGCCACTCCAGCCGAGATGCCCGGTCAGGAAGGGGCCAAGCAAGCCCGCCAGCAAAAGCCCTGCTGGCACCGCGGTTTGCTTGATGGAAAACACCAGGGGCGCCTGCTTGGGCGGTGAATAGCGGCCAAGCAAATGCGAACTCGCGGGCGTGGAAGTTGCCGCACCACCGCCACCGATAATCGCCGATATCAGAAAGAATAGCAGCGGCCCCGCCGCTGCCAGGGCCATACCCAATGCCAGGAACACCAGCGCCACTTGGCTCATGCGCAGTGCCCCGTAGCGGATGATGAAGCTGCCGCAGCCAAGCTGGAACACCAAAGATGCCAGCGCCGCCGCGCCTACATAAACGCCGACCAGCGCCGGGTCTATGTGCAAATCCTCGATAATCGCGGGCGCAATGACAAGCGGCAGGGTGCGACCGATGGATGCAAAGGTCTGCTGCACGAACATGGCGCCAAGCGCCAAATACAAAAGTTTCTTCGCTGTATCCGCTATCATGAAGAACAGACTGACCCTGCAAAGACAAGCAAGCCTAGGCGCGTTTCGCAGCGGACGAAAGATGCGCCGGCAAGCCTAGCCATCATCCTCGGCATAGGGATTGCGGGGGGATCGCATTTGCAGCCGGATCGGCACGCCCGGCATGGTGAAATGGTCGCGAAAGGAATTCACCAGATAGCGCCGATAATCCTCTGGCAATTCCTCGGCCCGCGTGCCGAAGATTACCAATGTCGGCGGGCGCGCCTTGGGCATGGTCGCGTAGCGCAGTTTTGTGCGCTTGCCATCCACCAGCGGTGGCTGATGCCGCGCCAGCGCCGCTTCGAACCAGCGATTGACCTCCCCAGTTGGGATACGGCGGTTCCACAGCCCATAGGCCGCGCGCACCGCGGGCATCAGCTTATCCACCCCGCGCCCGGTTGCTGCCGAAAGCGGCACCACAGTCACACCCTTGGATTGCGCGAGTGATGTCATCAGCGCGTCTTCCACGCGCCGGCGCGCCGCATTGCGATCTTCCACCGCATCCCATTTATTAAGCGCGATCACCAAGGCGCGGCCTTCACGTTCCGCCAACCGCGCAATGCGCAAATCCTGTTCATCCATGCCAAGCAGCGCATCCAACACCAGCACCACCACTTCCGCTTCCTTAAGTGCGGCAAGGGTAGAGGCGACCGACATCTGCTCAAGCGTTTCCTGCACCCGCGCTTTCTTGCGCATGCCAGCCGTATCAACCAGCCGCACCTCACCGCCGGTGGCATCGCGCCATTGCACGGCAACGGCATCACGCGTCAGGCCAGGCTCAGGGCCCGTGATCATGCGGTCTTCGCCCAAAAGCGCATTCAGCAGCGTGGATTTGCCCGCATTGGGCCGGCCGACAATGGCCAAGCGCAGCGGGCGTTCCGCCTCGGCCGCTTCTTCCTCTTCAGGCGCAGGACCAAGGCGCGCGGCGATTTCATCATGCAAATTGCCAAAGCCATCGCCATGTTCGGCGCTGACCGGCACCGGGTCGCCCAGGCCCAGTTCAAAGGCTTCCATGGCCGCCGTGGTGCCGGCGCGGCCTTCTGCCTTATTCGCCACCACCAGCACCGGCACGCGCATCCGTCTGAGCCAAGCCGCAAAGGCACGGTCCGCAGGCGTAATGCCAGCGCGTGCATCCATCACAAACAGCACAAGGGATGCTCCGCGCAAAGCGGCCTCAGAACTCGCGCGCATGCGGCCGGGTATGGTATCGGGTGGCGCTTCCTCAAGCCCGGCAGTATCCACCAGGGTCACATCACGCCCAGCGATGCGCGCGGTCACTTCCTTCCGGTCACGCGTCACTCCTGGCGTGTCATGCACCAGGGCAATGCGCCGCTGCGCCAGCCGATTGAACAGCGTGGATTTGCCGACATTGGGCCGGCCCAGAATGACAATGACAGGCTGCATAAAGGGCTACGCTGGTCAGCCAGCACCGGTAAAGGCGATCAGGCTGCCATCATCCGTCGCCAGGATCAGGCGCCCGCCCACCACCAGCATTTGCAGGGAAAGCGCACCTGGCAGGCGTTGGCGCGCCAACACATCGCCATTCGAAGGGTCAAGCGAAACAAGCTCTGCCAAGCTGGTGCCGACAAAAAGCCGCCCGCCCGCCAATAGCGGCGATGAAAGCTGCACCATGGGCTGCGCCCGATTGCCCTGCGCAGGCGGGCGGAGCGTTACCGCCCAGCGCGCCTGGCCGGTATCACGCTGCAGCGCCGCCACTTCGCCGGCATCGGTGGCGCCAAAGATCCAATCACCCGCCGCCCAGGGCATTTCCGTGCCGCCGAATTCGCGTTCCCAAATGCGCCTGCCAGCGCGAAGGTCAATGGAAAGCGCAACACCGCCCATACCGACAGCAATCACGCTATTGCCCGAGATCACCGGTGCGGCGCGCACACTGCCCACATCGGCCAGGCTGGTACCACCTGCGGCCGCTAGGCTGTCGCTCCAGATCACGCGGCCATCGTTGGCGCGGAAGGCCAGGATTTCGCCGGAAGGAAAGCCGGCTACCACGGTATCGCCGGCAATGGCAGGCGGTGGCAGACCTAGTGGCATGGTCGCGATCGCCTGGGCGCGGTAGCGCCATAGCAATTTTCCATCCTCGGCCGACAGCGCCAGTAGCGTATTGTCCAATGTGGTGACAAAAATCCGGCCATTGGCGAAGGATGGCGCACCGCGCATGGGGGCGGATAGGCGCACGCGCCATTTCACCGCCCCATCGGTGGCGGCGAGCGCCAGCAATTCTGAAAGCACCGTGGTAACAAAGACAGTATCGCCTTCCACGATCACGCCCGCGCCGCCACCTTCACCGCGCTCATTTTCGGGGCGCGTATCCACACGCCAGCGGCGTGAGCCATTGGTAATATCGAAGGCGGAAACATAGCCTTCCGAATCGCCCATGAAAACGCGATCCGCACTTGCAACCGGCCCAGCAACCACGCGGCGGCGGAAGGATGTGCCGGTGCCATAGCTGCTGGACCAAGCCTGACGAAGATTGGCGCCAAGCGCGACATGCCCGCCAGCATGGCTTGCGACGCCGCCAAGCTGCGGCCAAAGGCTGCGCGCTTCAGGCGCGGGTAGCGCAATGGTCAGCCCGCGCGCCTCGGCATCCGCTTCCACCGTGCGATCCGGCAGGGTAAGCACCGATTTACGCTCACCCACGATCTTCACGCGACGCTCGCCAAAAATATTGTCCAGGGTTTCGCAGCCGGCCAGAAGCCCGACCGAGCCCAGCAACCAAGCGCGCCGTGAGAATTCCCGCCCCATCATCCTTCAAGCCCCATGACAAGCCGTTGCGCCCTTTCCCGCACACCGCGCGGCGCCGTGACATCGGCGGCGAGTGCCTGAAAGGCCAGGCGGGCTTCATCGCGCCGGCCTGCACGGAGCGCAATCAGCCCGGCGACTTCGCGGGCCGAGGCATTCCAAGGCGTTTCAGGGCGCGTCAACGGGGTGATGCGCGCGGCAAGTTCGGCCGGATTGGCGCGATCAAGTGAGCGGATCACCCAAAGCAGCGATGCCAAATCCCGGTAGAGCTGATCGGTGCTGGTATCGGCCGCGATGGCATCATAAAGCCTGAGCGCCTCGGCCAGGTCGCCCGTTTCCGCCTTGAGCGCCGCGGCGCGGAGCCTGGCCAAATCCCGATAGCCGGCTGGGGCACCACGCGCGGCTTCTTCAAAGCGCTGGGCCATGGCTTTAAGATCAGCCCCTTCAGCCTCCGCCGCGCGATGCGCCGCCATAAAGGCGATGGCGGCCTTTTCAGCCTCTCGCGCCTCATACCAGCGCCAGCTCTGATGGGCGCCAATGCCGGCCAGCACAATGACAAGCGCGCCCAAAATCAGGGTTCCGTAGCGCTTCCAGAGCCGGCGGGCGCGTTCGGCGCGGAGGTCTTCCGCAACCTCATCGAAAATATCGGGCAAGGCGGTCCTCGATCAGAAAAACGTCTGGCGCAGGGCTAAGCCCTTCCGCTGCGGCGGTCAAACAGGGATTTTGGGCTCTTCAGGGGCGCGTGGTAATAATTTTAGCAGGAAATTTGCAATTCATTAACTTTTCTGGAGTCTCTTAAGCTTATGCGATCCCTGCCCCCCTTCTTGATGGTTTTTCTGCTGCTCGCCGGCTGCAACGGCCTGCAGGCGCCTGGCGCCCCATTGCTTGCCGTCCCGGCGGCAGTTGAGGGTGTTTCCCTGGTCACCATGCAACGCGGCGTCGGCGATACGGTGGTGTCGCTGCTGACCGGGGAGGATTGTTCCTATGTCCGGCTGGCCAAGGGGCAGACCTATTGCGCTTCAGACCCGCCGCCGCCGGTCCAGCCCGTCTGCACGCGCAGCCTGGGAAAAGTGGATTGCTGGACGACACCGCCAGCGGCCAACCCGCCCTATCGCAATGTGCGCGATGGGCCGTATGAATTAAGCGCTGAGCAGGAACGCAATCGGACCGCGCGTTGGCCCAAGTTGTTCTGATGTAGGAACGTTTTAGGTAAGCCAGACCGCGCATCGTATCTGGCTCATTGATACTATCTTTGGTTTAACGTCTGTGCTGACTGATCAGCAAAAAAGGAAGATTCCAAGGAGTTTGGGCGAAGGCCAGAGCCTTTTCTGGAGGTTACCCGTATCCGCTGCCCAACGCCCAAAAATCACTTGCCCGACACAGCCTAAGCGGTGGGGATCAATCCCGTGAAAAAAGTTGAATGAGCGCCTGATTGTCCAGAAATTGAAGAAATTTCTTCCATCTGCAATGAGGCAAATCCGTTGAACTGCGTCATCGCCGAGATCACGCCCTTCAAGGGAGCCGCCATCCGTGGCAAGACCGTCAGGGCACCTCCATCATCCCAAAAGCTTCCACGACTTGGAAAGCAAGGCTTTGTCGCACGACTCCGAATGATGCCGGACCTTCGCCCAGCAGCAGCGACCATCTTTCCGGCGCGGCTGTCAGGCTTGAATGATCGGGTTTAGAAAAAATCATTAATCGCGCTGTTGCTCTGGTCCGAGAAGTGAATATCGTATTATCAGAGCAGTAACACATTTCAGTCGTCATGTCCTTGTCCGATTTCAGAGTGTTCGTTTATCATTTGTTTGGCGCAATATTTTAAGAATAGCCCGTCTTCGGGAGAGGATAATTTGATATTTACGTGCTTAGGGCGCAAATAGAAGAAGTCATCCATCTGTGCGGCCGCGCAGGGTTGCAAAAGCGGAGAATTACATGGCTGCTTCCGGGCAAGCCCAAACTGTCTCTTCTGCGCCGCTACATGCGGTAAGCGCGCCTGACTTGCCGGCATTTATTGCCACCCTTGCGGCGCCTGCGGCAGCTTTCATCCGCGCATCTGGTTTTACCGCGAAGCCGGGTGAGATTGCGCTAATCCCAGCGGCGGATGGTCTTGCAGGCGCCGTGCTCGGCATCGGGCCGAATTTTTCGCTCTGGGATTACGGTGCCGCGCCTTGGGCCTTGCCCGAGGGTAGCCTTTGGCATCTTGCGGGAAACATCGCGGACCCCGCGGATGCTGTGCTCGGCTGGCATTTGGGCGCCTATTGTTGGTTGCGCCATAAGCAACCGCAGCGCGCGCCGGTTGAGTTGGTGCTGCCGCCGCACTGCGACTTGGCTGTGGCTATGGCGGAAGCCATTTGCGCGGCGCGAGACTTGATCAATACACCAGCGATGGAACTCGGCCCGCGGGAATTGGCGAAAGCGGCGGCCGAGCTTGCTGAACGCCATGGCGGACGCGCGGAAATCATCACCGGTGGGGCTTTGTCTGAAGGCTTTCCCTGCATGGCTGCGGTTGGTACCGGCAGCCCACGGGCGCCGCATCTTGCAGTGCTGCACTGGGAAGGTGATGCCAATGGCCCGCTGATTGCGCTTTGCGGCAAAGGCGTTTGCTTTGATACTGGCGGGCTTGATTTGAAGCCTTCCGCCGCGATGCTGCGCATGAAAAAGGATATGGGTGGCGCCGCCATCATGCTGGCGGTGGCTGAAATGGTGATGCGCGCCAAGCTGCCCTTGCGCCTTTTGGTGCTGATTGGCGCGGTGGAAAATGCTGTCTCCGGCCAGGCGATGCGCCCGATGGATGTTTTGCGCACGCGCAAAGGGCTACGCGTTGAAATCGGCAATACTGACGCTGAAGGAAGGTTGGTATTGAGCGATCTGTTACAATTCGCGGCCGAACAAAACCCCGCACTCATTCTGGATGCCGCGACGTTAACCGGCGCAGCGCGGGTTGCCCTTGGCCCTGATTTACCAGCGCTTTTCAGCAATGATGATGCGCTGGCGGAAAAGCTTTTGCGTGCCGGCGCAGCGGTGCAGGACCCGCTTTGGCGCCTGCCGCTGCATGATGGGTATGATTCCTGGCTGGATAGCCCCTTCGCGGATCTTTCCAATGTTTCACAAAAACCCATGGCAGGTGCTGTGACGGCCGCGCTTTTCCTGCGCCGTTTTGTGCCGCAAGATCAGCCTTGGGCACATTTCGATGTCTATGCCTGGAATGATGCCACGCGTCCCGGACGACCAGAGGGCGGCGAAGCCCAGGCGGCGCGCGCCATCTTTGCGATGTTGCGTGATTTTGCGAAGGGAATGTGATATGAAACCTGCCTGATGTTGGTCTGACAATTAAGGCGCAAAACGCCTTTTTGACCCAATGAGAAACTATTTGGTCAGGAATTGACCCTAGAATTGCGCACGGAAAGGAATAATACCATGGCCAGCAACAATAATGGCTCGGAACACCTGATCCGGGTCCTACAGGAAACCATCGTCACTTTGGTCCGCCGCGACGGCGCTGATCTTTCATCGCGCCAGCTTGGTGTGATGCTGATCAGCTACCTGACCGATGGCCCGCATACGGTGCGCGGCTTGGCAGCCAAGCTGAATGTCTCCAAGCCCGCCATCACCCGCGCGCTTGATCGCCTTGCTGATGTTGATCTTGCGCGGCGCAAGCCCGATCCATCTGATCGTCGCTCTGTCCTCGTGCAGCGTACGCCCAAGGGCAATGCCTTCATGCGCGAATTGCGCAATACCATCCTGTCTGCCGAACAGCGGGTGAATGAAGCGGCGAAGGCCGAAGCAGGCCGCAAGTAACTGATTGATCAGCGCGGGTTAGGGCCATGCTGGTGCGCATGGCCCTGCCCAATCAGCGCTTCGCTTGACAGCGCCGCGCGGCGCTGCTTTGGCTCTGGTCGCGTCGCCTGGGCCCCGTCATGACCGATATCGCTTATATACTCTCGAAAATTCTTTGGTTTCCGGCGAGGCCGGGCCATTTCGCGCTGCTGGTCGGCGCGATTGGCCTCGCCATGATCTGGCGCGGGCGCCGCTTTGGACGCTGGCTGATCCTGGCGTGTCTTGCCTTCTTCTTCCTGCTGATCGCAACACCGATCAGCCAATTCATTCTGCTGCCCTTGGAAGATCGCTTCCCGCGCCCTGCCGAAGCACCGGCGCAGGTGGATGGCATTGTGGTGCTGGGTGGCGCGGTAGATCAGAACATCACCGATGCACGCGGCATCCCCGCCATCAATGGCGCGGCCGAACGCATGACGGAAACCGTCGCACTCGCGCGGCGTTTTCCCAATGCACGCATTGTCTTTACCGGCGGCCAGGGTTCGCTGGTGCATGGCGGTCTTACGGAAGCCGATGTGGCGCGGCAGTTCTTTGAAAGCCTTGGGCTTTCAGGCGCGCGCGTGATCTATGAAGCTGAAGCGCGCAACACGCATCAGAATGCTGTGCTGACGCGGGATTTGGTGCAGCCCAAAGCAAATGAGGTCTGGCTGCTGATCACCTCGGCCAGCCATATGCCACGCGCAATGGGCGTGTTCCGTCAGGCAGGCTGGCAGAACATCATCGCCTGGCCGGTGAATTACCGCACCGGGCATAGCTTCGCCGCATTTTACGACGCGCCGTTTCCGGAACGGCTTGGTCAATTCGAATGGGGTTTTCGTGAATGGGTCGGGCTTCTTGCCTATCGGCTGATGGGGCGCACCAACGCCTTATTGCCCGCGCCCTGAAGGTTGCAAAGGCTTTTCGCGCGCGCGGCATCCGCTTCCAGCGCCGGGCGAGGCACCAAGACTTGACGGCACCTGTCAGACAACCAGACTAGCCTTGAACGCCGCCCTTGAAGGAAGCCCAGCATGTCCATGCCCTTGCTTTTCACGCCCATTACCTTGCGGTCCGTGACGCTGCCAAATCGCGTGGCGCTTTCGCCGCTTTGCATGTATTCCGCCAAGGATGGCCTGGCCAATGGCTTTCACTTTTCGCATCTGACCGCGGTGGCGCGCGGTCGGGCGGGGCTGATCTTCACCGAAGCCACCGCGGTGGTTCCCGAAGGTCGCATTACCCATGGTTGCTGCGGGCTTTGGAATGATGCGCAGGTGGAAGCCTATCGCCCCATCGTGGATGCCATCATCGGCTTTGGGTCGGTGCCGGCCATTCAGATCGCTCACGCAGGGCGCAAGGCTTCCGTGCAGCCGCCCTGGAAGGGCAGCGCGCCGCTCCGCCCCGAAGATGCCGCAACAGGTTCGCCCCCTTGGGAGTGTTTCGGGCCAACGGCGGAACCTGTCGGCCCAGGTTGGCACGCGCCGACCGCCATGACGGAGGCAAAAATCCAGGAAACCGTGCAGGCCTTCGCCGCGGCTGCCGCGCGTGCGGCCAAGGCGGGGTTTCGCGTACTCGAAATCCATGGCGCGCATGGGTATTTGATCCAGTCCTTCCTTTCGCCCATCGCAAATAAGCGCAATGATCGCTATGGCGGTGATCTTGCCGGGCGCATGCGCTTTGCCCTTGAAGTGACCGAAGCGGTGCGTGCCACCTGGCCCGCTGATTTGCCGCTATTCTTCCGCATCTCCGCCGTTGATGGCCCTGCTGAGGGCTGGAGCCTGGATGATTCCGTAATACTCGCGAAGGAATTGAAGGCGCGTGGCGTGGATGTGGTAGATTGTTCAGCGGGTGGCATTTCCGGCGGGCCGGCCTTCCGTGCCAATGATTCAGGCCAGCCGCTTCGTAGCCGCGCGGAACGCCCACCGGGCTTTCAAGTGCCCTATGCGGAACGCGTGCGCCGCGATGGCGGCGTGGCGACCATGGCGGTTGGCGTTATTATCGCCGGCGATCAGGCCGAGGCGATTTTGCAGGAAGGCCGCGCTGATCTGATCGCGGTCGGGCGCGAATTGATGTATGACCCGTATTGGACATTGAAGGCGGCCGAAAGCCTCGGCTGCGATCCGGGCAATAAGATGTGGCCCGATAATTATGGCTGGGCCATTCAGCGCCGGTCGGAAATCATGGCGGCGGCGGGGCGGCGGTAGTGGTGCCATTCATGCTGATCTTGCGCACCCCCCGGAATGCCCCCCGGACCACTAGCTGCGTGTTTGGTGGGCCGATTCACGCTGCTGTCGGAAGCCGACAGCAGTGAACGGACCGCTAGCCGGATGGTGAAATTTATTGTCTAAACTCCGTATTTAAGATTTTCTTTCGTTGCATTTGAAAAAGATTGCAATGCGCGGAAGTGACACGCTGGCCGGTTACTTGTTCAGCACTAGTGATCTTGAAAAGCGGGTGCGTCCCAATCATCCGCTGCGCGCGATACGCGGCTTGGTGAATAGCGCGCCGATGGATCTTTCGGCAGCCTTCGACGCGCTCTATTCGCCATTCGGTCGGGCCTCCATCCCGCCGGAGCGGACTGATCCGTGCCCTGCTGTTGCAAGCTTGCTACTCGATCCATTCGGAACGACAATTCGTCGAGCGTATCGAGTTTGACCTGCTTTTTCCCCTGGTTTGTCAGGCTTGGCGTTGATGACCTGGTGTGGGATCCCACCACCTTCACCAAGAACCAAGAAAGTCTGCTTGCAGGCGATACGGCCTTGAAGGTCATGGCCGCAGTCTGGCGCGGCCGAGGTGAAGGTCGGGCTTCACGAAAAGGCCGGGGTCTAGCATGCCGGGGCGGTGGCGGGCTTCGTGATTGCCACGCCTGCCGAAGCGGAAGACGCGGCCGCATCGGCCAGAGCCTCGACCCCAAGCTCCGCGCATGCAGGGGGGGGTGACGGGGCAGGCGCGCACCCCTACCGGGCGCCGAGTGTGCGGGATAGTGTGGGGGAAATCGCCGCCGCGTTTTGGAAATCAAGCAATTTCAACGCGCTAAAGCGGGAAAATGGTGCCCAGAGCCGGAATCGAACCAGCGACACTGCGATTTTCAGTCGCATGCTCTACCAACTGAGCTATCTGGGCCCTGGCGGGGCCGAAACACCGCCAGAAGCTGTTTCCTAGCGAAGCGCCCCCGCCCTGTCCAGCCTGCTTTTACCCCGCAAAGGGGGGTAGGGTCAGCGCATGGGCGCGCAGCTTGGTTTTTTGCACCTTGCCGCTTGCGGTCATGCCAATGGCCTCAAAATCCGGCACGAGATGCAAATGCCGGGGCAGGCGGAAATTGGCGATGCGGGGTTTGAGCCACGCCAATAATGCCTCAGGCGATGCCTCAGCACCCGGTTTCAATTGCACAAAGGCCGCGCAAACCTCCCCCAAGCGTGCATCCGGCACACCGACCACCTGCGCCATCGCAATGGCGGGGTGCGCTAGCAGCACTTCCTCAACCTCAGCCGGGGCCACGTTTTCGCCGCCGACGCGGATCACATCCTTAAGCCTGCCGGCCAGGCCCAGGCGGCCTTCAGCGTCCAGCGTGCCAAGGTCACCGGTGCGGAGCCAACCATCAGCGGTGAAAGTTTTGGCCGTGACTTCCGGGTCATTCACGTAGCCCTGCATCACGCTCCAGCCCCTTACCTGAATTTCGCCGCGTGCACCGATGGGCAGGATGGCGCCGGACTCAGGATCGGCGATACGCAGATCAAGGCCCGGATGCGGCAAGGCGCGGCCAGACGCGCGGATTTCTGGCGCCTCCCGATAATCGGAACAGACAACATTGGGGGAGGCTTCGGAAAGCCCGTAGCACCAGCCAAGCGCCTTGGCGCCCATGACATCCATGATACGGCGCATCGTCTCGGGCCCCGCCGCGGCCCAACCGCCGCGCAGATGCAGACGTTCGGGCCGAAAATCCGGATGCGCCATCATCATCTGGAAGATACTGTCGTTGCCGCTGGTGAGCGTGCAGCGTTCCTCTTCCAACAAGCGCAGCGCCAGGCCGGCTTCGAAGCTCGGCGGCGTAATCAGGCAGCAACCAGTGGTGAGCGCGACAAGCAGGGAAAGCGTGCTGCCCGCCACATGGAAGAAGGGGCGACAATTCAGATAGCGATCATCCGCACGCACGCCGAGCCGATCTGCGACCGCCGCTGCATTGCGGAGCATATTGTGATGCGTCAGCAAAACGCCCTTGGGATGGGCTGTGGTGCCGGAAGTGAATTGCACCAGCAACCGATCCTCCGTACTGACCTCCGCCATGGCGGCATCCAGCGCGGCATCGCTGACTTGCTTGGCGCGAAAGGCATCCCAGGAAAGCGCCGCGTAGGGTGCGCCTTCCCCAAGTGCTACGGCAAGCCGCAGCGCGGGCAATGCCGCGCCGGGCAGTCCTGTGGCAAGCGCAGGTTCTTCCGCGCAGAGCATTGCAGCGAAATCAATATTCAGGAAGCGTGTTGCAAAAAACAGCGCGCAGCATTGGGATTTCTGTAGAGTGAAAGTGATTTCCGCCCCTTTGAGGCGCGTATTCACCGGCACGGTAATGGCCCCAATCAAGGCGGCGCCGGCAAAGACACTCACCCATTCAACGCCATTGCCCATCAGCAGGCCGACAAAATCACCACGCCCGATGCCCTGCGCCAGCATAGCGCGGGCCGTAGCGCGCGCTTCTTCATTCAGCGTCGCATGGGTCAGGCGGCGGCCATCGCCGGTAACCAAGGCCTCGGCATCTGGGCGCAACTTGGCGTTGCGCTCCAGCAGATCACCGAGCCTTGTGGTCCAAGCGGCATCCATCACTCGAAACCCTGCATTCTCTTCCGCCATTCCGCCGCAGCCAGGCTTTCCTCGATGGCGAGGATTTCGGTGGCAAGCGCGCCGCGCGGGTCGCGTTCCAGGCCTTCATCCACGCAGCGCTTGGCCAAAGCCATCGCGGCGGGGGGCGCTTTCAGGATGGCGGCGGTGATCTCTGCCAGGCATGTCGCCAAGGCCTCCGGCGGCACCACGCGCGCAACCAGCCCCGCTTCGCGCGCTTCTTCAGCGCCAAGGGCGCGGCCCGTGAACATCAAATCCTTGGCCAACCTTTTGCCGATGATGCGTGGCAGGCGCTGCGTGGCGCCTACCGTGCCCCACAGCGCTTCCGGCGTGCGGAAAGATGCCGCCGGTGTGGCGATAATGAAATCACAGGCCGCGGCGATTTCGACGCCCGACCCGACGGCCGGGCCTTCCACCACGGCAATGGCTGGCATGGGCAGGCGTTCCACAGCATCATAGGCGGCAAAGGCTTTCAGACGCCGCGCGCGCACTGCATCATCACTCATGCCTTGGCGTTCTTTCAAATCCGCCCCGGCACAGAAAACCGGGCCTTCACCGCGCACAATGACGCAGCGCGCGCCATCTTCCCGTGCGCGGCGCGCAGCGGCAATAAGCGCTTCACACATGGCAATATTAAGCGCATTGCGCGCATCCGGCCGGTTCAGCGTGATGCGCGCCAAGCCATCAGCGAAATCATATAAAACTGCCTCAGTCATATCGCACCCTCCGCGCGAAGCTTTGCGATATGCGCTGGCGCATAGCGCAACAGATCGCGCAACACTGCCTCAGTATCCTCTCCCAGCAGTGGCGGGCGCTGAATGACAGGGTCCGCCAAACCTTCGAAGCGATACGGCAGGCGCAATGCCGGAAAGGCGCCAAGCGAAGGATGGGTGAATTCGCCAATGCAACCGCGCGCCTGCACATGCGGGTCGGCGAAAGTTTCATCCATGCTCAGCACCGGGCCATTTGGCACATCCGCCCCATCCAAAAGTGCTACGGCTTCGGCGCGCGTCAGCTTTGCCATCGCGGTCGTGATGCCGGCCATAACACGTTCGCGTTTCGCCACGCGTTCGGCATTGGCGCGAAGCGCCGGATCGGCGCCCAATTCGTCCAGGCCAAGCGCATGACAGAGCGGACCCCAATGCTGATCTGAACAGGTGATGTGCAGGAACCGCCCATCGGCACAGCGGAAAGACGCTGTCGGCACGCGACCCGGATGTTCCGTGCCAAGACGCGGCGGCACCTCGCCTAAGGCGAAAAAGCGTGCCGCCGCGGTGGAAAGCAATGCCACCTGCCCATCCAACATGGAGAAATCAATATAAGCGCCCTGGCCGGTTGCATCGCGCCCGCGCAAAGCGGCGAGCAAACCAATGGTGATCCAAAGCCCCGATGTGAGGTCTGCCACCGGAAGCCCAGGCTTTACTGGCCCGCCACCGCGTTCACCGGTGAGTGCCATCAGCCCCGACATGGCCTGAAACACTGTGTCATAGCCCTTGCGTTTGGCATAAGGCCCGGTCTGACCAAAGCCCGTGCAGGACAGCATGACTAGGCGCGGATTGATGGCGCGTAGCGTTTCCCAATCCAACCCGTAACGCTTCAGCGTGCCAGTTGGGAAATTTTCAACCACCGCATCGCAATGGCGGATCAGGTCGCGCACCAGCGCTTGACCATCCTTATGGCGCAAATTGACCGTGACGCTGCGTTTGCCGCGATTGCAGGCGAAGAAATAGGCGCTGTCACGCGCATCATTTCGTTCGGCCACCGGTTCATAAGAACGGCTTTCATCGCCGCTGCCCGGCTGTTCCAGCTTGATCACTTCCGCGCCCAATTCAGCAAGGATCATCGCCGAGAAAGGACAAGCGAGAACGCGCGCCAGATCCAGCACGCGCAAGCCCTGAAGTGGGGCGATACTCATGAGGCGCGCTTAGCGCAGATACCGCCAGCGGAAACGATCGCCATTAGATTCGACGCGCCCGACCGAAGGATTGGGGAAATGGATTGGCAGAAGCTTGGTATCGGTGTCAGCGACATTGGCCAGGAAGCGCGTGCGGCTATCGGCGGCCTCATTCGGGTCCCAGCAGAACATGGTGGACCAAGCCGGGCGGTGGATTTGCAGCGCGTGATGCATCAGATCGCCCGTGATCACCGCATGCTGGCCGCGGCTTTTGATATGCACGCAGCAATGACAGGGCGTGTGGCCCGGTGTCGGTTCGATGGTGATGCAATCATCCAGGCTGAAATCATCATCCACCAGCATGGCCTGGCCCGCCGCCACCACGGGTTCGCAATTCATGGTGAAAACGGAACCACCGCCACCAGGGCGGGTTTCGCCGGCCTTGGTTGAAGCCTCCCACGCGGCATATTCGCGCTTGTGGAAAACATATTTGGCGCGGGGGAAAGTCGGCACCCAGCGGCCATCACGCAGCACGGTATTCCAGCCGGAATGGTCAATATGCAGATGGGTGCACATGACATAATCAATATCATTGAAGGAAAGCCCTTCCGCCTTCAGCCCATCAAGCCAGGGCTGCTTCGGGAAATCCATCGGCGCGGGATAGCCCTTGTCTTCGCCGGTGCAGGTATCCACCAAAATCGTATGGCGCGGCGTGCGCACCACATAGGTCTGATAGGTAATTACCATCTTGCCGGAAGCAACATCATAGGTCTCGGGTTCCAATTCCTTCAGCGTTGCTTCGATCTGCTCCGCGGGCGCATTGGGGAACATCTGCCCCGGCGCGCGCCAGGGGCCATCGCGTTCAATGATGCTGGTGATGGTGACATCGCCAATGGTGAGCTTGCGCATCGGTTTCCTGCCTGGTGTGGTTGTGGTCTAAGGCTAGAACAGGAAGCGGGGCTTGGGAAATCCCCTCTGGTCAGCCGCCCCGCACCAGCCCATCATCCCCCAAAAGACGAAGGGGAAATGTCATGGCCGTTGTTGAAACCGAAACCCATGGGCAGGTGCTTGTCGTGCGCATGAACCGGCCTGAGCGGCTGAATGCGCTGAATCATGAAATGCGCTTGGAATTGGCCCGCATCTGGACCGAATTTCGCACCGATCCAAACTTGGAAGTCGCCATCCTGACCGGCACCGGGCGCGGCTTTTGCGCGGGCGAGGATATGAAGGAATCGCTCGCCGACAAAAGCCCCGGCGGGCGGCGGATTGACATGGAAGACCCCTTCAATGCCGGCACTTTGGAAAAGCCCGTCATCGCTGCGGTGAATGGCTTTGCCATGGGTGGCGGCTTCATGCTGGTGGAACGGACCGATTTGCGCGTGGCGGCCAATACCGCGATTTTTGAAGTATCGGAGGCAAAGCGCTGGCTGCTGGGCGGCTATAATCACGGACATCTTGCGAACCTTGCCTATCCGGTCGCGATGGAAATGGCGCTTGGCTTTCGTTTCACGGCGGAACGCTTCTATCAGCTTGGCTTCGTCAATCGCCTGGTCGAACCGGAAGCGCTGATGGAAACCGCGCTGGAGATGGCGCGGCATATGCTGACCCTGCCGCCCGCCGCACGCGTCAATACCATCCATATGATGCGCCGCATGCGCCCAGCGCCAACGCCAGCGCAACAGCGGCTCGCCGCCAAGTTGCATGAACATGGCGACAAGTCCGATCTGCTGGAAAGCCGCGCTGCCTTCGCGGAAAAACGCGCGCCGAATTTCAAGGGCTGGAATGATCCGGCGGATCGGTATCGGTTGCCAGAAATAGAACAGGACTAACCGAGAAATTCCCGTATTTCGCGCGCCGCATCGGCCAACCCCATGCGGCGCAGCAATACGCCGGATGGCAGCCCCGCCAGCAGCCGCGACGGGCAGGAACGATCGAGCATCACAAACACACCCTTGTCATCGGCGCGACGGATCAACCGCCCGAAAGCCTGACGTAGCCGATGGCGCGTGATGCGGTCATCATAATCCTTCGGCCTGCCTTCGGATAAATGCAGGCGACGTTCGCGATGCAGAATGCTCGGCCTCGGCCAGGGCACGCGGTCGAACACCAAAAGGCGCAAGGACCGCCCCGGCACATCCACGCCATCGCGCATGGCATCCGTGCCCAGCAAACAGGAATTTTCCTCGGCACGGAATACATCCACCAAGGTCGCGTTATCCATGGCGTCAATATGCTGCGCGTAAAGCGGCAGGCCGGCTTCTTCCAAGGCAGGGGCGATGCGGCCATGCACATCGCGCAAACGACGAATGGCGGTGAAAAGCCCAAGTGCGCCGCCACCGGATGCCAGGAATAATTCCCGCATCGCGCCGGCGATTTGCGCGGTGTTTTCCCGCGCCACATCCGTCACCACAATGCAGCGCGTGCGCGCGGCGTAATCGAAGGGCGAAGCCACAGAGGCACGAATGGCGGGCAGCGGCAAATGCGCCGCACCCGTGCGGCCTTCCGCTTCGCGCCAGGCGGCTTCGGGATCGTCTTCCTCAGCCTCTGCCGCATCGCGCAAGGTGGCAGAGGTGATCAGCACGCCATGCGCGGGGGCGGCGACCTGCATGGCGAAGGGAATGGTCGGGTCAAGCCAATGGCGATGCATCCCCGCATCCGAATCCTGCCCGCCGCGCCTTTCGATGGATAGCCAATCCACCATATCGGGACGCGCGCCGGGCGCGGGTTCCTCACCGCCAATCCGCGTCAGCATGGCGCGCCAGGCCGCGAGCGGCATCAGCACCCGGCGTTCGAGGGAACCGCAAATCGCTTCAATCCTCAGCCGGTCATTGGCTTCAATCTCGGCAGCTTCATCTTCCATGCGCGCCAGAAGCTTTTCGCGCAAATGCCTGACGGGTGCTTCCAGGCGTTGCAGTGCGCGTTCAAGCCCGCCCGCGATTTCCGCCATATCCGCGTTCAGCGGAAAAAGATCACATTCGGCATCGTAAAGCCCGGCTTCTTCGGCTTCCGCATTGCGCGCGCGCACTTGCCGGCGCACGGCGCGCAAAAACGCCTCGGCCGGATTGGCGGGCGCGCCCACCAGATCAACCGTGCCCTCATCGGTCAGCCGGCCAGACCAACCGCCCGCGGGCAAGGCACGCGCCGCTTGCAGGGCGGCTTCCAGGGGCGCCTGCAATTCCGGCCTTTCGCCGACCAATTCTTCCAAGCGCCGCTTCAACCCGCGTGCACGAGACCGCCCGCCTTCCGCACCCAATATCCAACGGCGTAGTTCCGCCATTTCTGCACCCGTCAGATCAGCGGAAAAAGCGCTATCGGCGGCGTCGAACAGATGGTGCCCCTCATCGAATACCAGGCGCAAAGCGCGACCATCCTCGCCACCACCGAGCGCTGCCTGGATCATCACCAGCGCATGATTGGCAATCACAATGGAAGCGCCGCGCGCGCGGCGGATGGAATGTTCGACAAAGCATTTGCGATAATGCGGGCAGGCGGCGTGGATGCATTCGCCGCGCCGATCCGCCAGCGGCATGATCGTGTTGGTGCCGAATAGTTCCGAAAGCCAGCCAGGAAAATCGCCGCCCAGTATATCGCCATCGCGCGTCGCTGCCGCCCAGCGCGCCACCAGGCCAAGCGCGACACCCTGCCCCGGCATGGCGGAAAAACCCAGCGCATCTTCCAGGTTCAGAAGGCACAAGTAATTTTCGCGCCCCTTGCGCAGCACCACGCGACGGCGGCGTTCCTCAGCATCGGGGAAAAGCCGTGCGGTTTCCTGATCTATCTGGCGTTGCAGATTGCGCGTGAAGGTGGAAATCCACACCGGCGCGCCATTGCGTTCCGCCCAAAGACTGGCCGGCGCCACATAGCCAAGCGTCTTGCCCGTGCCCGTGCCGGCTTCTGCCAGCACCAGCGCCGGTGCGCCCTGATCTTCCCGCGGTGCAAAAGCCGCTGCGGCGGCCGAGGCATAATCCGCCTGTTGCGGGCGCTGTTCCGCGCCTTCGCCCAATATCTGCGCGAGCCGCGTGCGCGCCTCATGCGGTTCTATCCCGAAGGAGGATGGCGGATTGCCAGGTGCCGCTTCCTCCCATTCCGGCAGGCGGCGCCAGACTCGCAAACCCTCCATGCCCGAACGGGCCGCCGGCGCGCCGAGTGCCGCGAGCACCGACCGCGCCCAAGGCCAGCCCGCTTCACCCATGCGCGCGGCGAGGCTCGCAGCATCGCGGTTGAGTGGTGCGGCGCGATCATCGGCCAAGCGGCGCAGCAATTCGGTCGCGATATCGGGCAATAGCGCGACAGCCGCTTCATCATCGCGCGGCGCGGGCAAGCCAAGCGCCAGGGCAAGGCCGCGCGGGGTCGGCGCGCAGGATGTGGCGGGTAGCGCGAAGGCGAAAAGTTCCAGCAGGTCATGCGTCGGGCCAATGCCTGCTACGCCAAGCCGCCGCGCTGTCGCGGGCGCATGCACCAGCAGGGGCGCGGCCTCAGAGAGCCTTGCCGCGGCTGCGCGTGCCGGCAAGGTTTCGATACTGCCATCGGTATCCAGCACCACCGCGCGCCCCTGCCCCGCCACCAAAGCAGGCACATCGGGCAATAACAAACGCGGTGCGACAGGCGTTTCAGCCATGCGGTTCAGGCGATGCTGACTGGCCGGGGCGGGCGATCCACATGGGGCTAGGCATCCTGGCGCGCCGATATGCGGCGGATTTGAAAGCCGGTCTTGGTTTGCTCGAAGCCGGCATTCTCATAGAATTTTAGCGTGGATGGCTGTTTCGACCCGGTCAGGAGCATGACCTTGTAGCAGCCAGCCTCCCAAGCTGCGGCCACAGCAGACCGCAGCACACGGGTTCCATAACCTTGGCCGCGGTACAACGCATCGGTCACAACATTTTCGATCAAGGCATAAGGCTTTCCGCCGCGGGTCAGATTCGGAATGACGATGAGGGTACAGGATGCAACAATGTCGTCACCCAGTAGCCCCAGCAGCACCGCGCTGCCAGGCAACTGATTGATTTCGCGCAGCCGGGCAGCGGCCACGCTGAGCGAAATTGGTTCATCAGACGCGTTAAGATGCGGATAGAGCATGAGAAGGTCTTCCAGATCAGAAGGTAGCGCGCCTCGGATTGAAAACCCCAATTCCTTAGCGCCACCTTCTGACACGCGATGACCTCATTCTTCGCTTACGCCGCGCGCAGCCTTTCGGCGATCTGCACCGCATTCAACGCGGCACCCTTCAGCAACTGATCACCACAGAGGAAGAAATCGAGGCCCCGGTCACCAAAGACCGGATTGGCGCGAATACGCCCGGCTTCCACATCATCCTGGCCCGTCGCCGTCAGCGGCATGGGATAGAGGCCCGCCGCCGGGTCATCCACCACCTTCACGCCCGCGGCCTTGCGCAGCACTTCGCGTGCGGCTTCCGGCGTCACGGGGCGTTCGGTTTCAATCGTCACCGCTTCAGCATGCACGCGGAAGGTTGGGATACGCACCGCGGTGCAGGAAATCGGCAGATCGGGCATGCCCATGATCTTCCGGCTTTCCCAAACCACCTTCATTTCTTCGCGCGTATAGCCATTTGGCTGGAAGCTATCGATTTGCGGAATCACGTTGAAGGGCAGCGGGTAGCGAAACACCTCATGCCCCGCCTTCGCCCCATCCACCAACACGCGGCGAGTTTCGCGTTCCAGCTCCGCCATGCCTTCCGCCCCGGCGCCGGACGCCGCCTGGTAGGTGGAGACAATCACGCGCTTCAGGCCGAAAGCCTGACGCAAAGGCTCCAGCGCGACCACCAGAATGGCCGTGGTGCAATTGGGGTTGGCGATCAGCTTGGCGCCGCCGATGGCCTTGGCATTCACTTCCGGCACCACCAGCGGCACATCATCCTGCAAGCGAAAGGCCGAGGAATTATCCACCACATGCACGCCGGCGGCCACCATGGCCGGCGCATGGGCCTTGGCGAAATCACCCGAGACCGCAAGCAGCGCCAGATCAAGGTCACGCATGGCGGCATCACTGAAGGTTTCGATCTCTGCCTCACCCAGCGGAGTTTTCAGTTTATTGCCGGCGCTGCGGGCAGAGGCAAAAAGCCTGAGCGAGGTCATCGGGAAGGCCCGACGCCCCAGAACATCCACCAATTCGCGGCCCACCGCACCGGAGGCCCCAATTACGCCGACACGCATAGCAATATTCCCATGGTAAAGCTTGTAAGAGGGCCGTTTAACGCAGAAAGCACAAAGATGGAACAGGAAGCGGGGCTTGGGCCTCGCCACCTGCGCGCGGGCTGCCTATAAGCAGCCCATCCAACGCTTAAGGATAGTCATCACCCATGTCCACCGCCGCCGATTTTTCCGCCGTGAAGGCCTGGCCCTTTGAGGAGGCGCGCAAGGTCGCGACCCGCCTGGCCGCTTCCGGCAAGAAATCGGCGCTGTTTGAGACCGGCTATGGCCCTTCCGGCCTGCCGCATATTGGTACTTTCGGCGAAGTGGCGCGCACAAGCTGGATCCGCCATGCCTTCACGCAGCTCACGGGCCTGCCTTCGCGCCTGATCGCCTTCAGCGATGACATGGATGGGCTGCGCAAGGTACCGGATAATGTGCCGAATAAGGACATGCTGGCCACGCATATCGGCCGGCCGGTCACGGCGATTCCTGACCCCTTCGGCACACATGAAAGCTTTGGGCACCATAACAATGCGCGGCTGCGCGCCTTTCTGGATGCCTTTGGCTTTGATTATGAATTCGCGTCTTCCTCCGATTACTACCGTTCCGGGAAGTTTGATGCGGCCTTGCTCCGCATGGCGGAAAACCACGCCAAGGTGTTGGAAGTGATCCTGCCCACCTTGGGTCCTGATCGCCGCGCCACCTATTCGCCCTTCCTGCCGATTCATCCGAAGACCGGCGTGGTGATGCAGGTGCCGATGGAAGAAGTGCGCCCAGATCAGGACATGCTGGTCTGGCGCGATCCCGATAGTGGTGAGCGTTTCGGCACGCGCATCACCGGTGGCCATTGCAAGGCGCAATGGAAGGCGGATTGGGCCTTGCGCTGGTATGCGCTTGGCGTGGATTACGAAATGTCGGGCAAGGATTTGATTGATAGCGTCCGGCTGTCATCGGCGATTTGCCGCGTGCTGGGTGGCCCGCCGCCTGAGGGCTTCACCTATGAGCATTTCCTGGATGAGCAGGGGCAGAAGATTTCAAAATCCAAGGGCAATGGCCTGACGATTGAAGAATGGCTGCGCTATGCGCCGCCGGAAAGCCTTTCGCAATTCATGTATAACCAGCCGCAGCGCGCGAAGCGGCTTTACTTCGATCAAATCCCGCGCGCCGTGGATGAATATCTGCAACACCGGGCAAGGCTCCGCACCGCGCCGGATGCCGCCAACCCGGCCTGGCATATCCATCGCGGCGCCGCGCCGAATGACCCGGAACCACCGGTTTCCTTCACCATGCTGCTGAATTTGGCGAGTGTGGTGAATGCCGATGATCCTGATTTGCTGTGGGGTTTTCTGGCGCGCTATGCGCCGGGCGCCACGCCGGAATCGCAACCTTTACTCGGCAAGCTTGTTTCCTATGCGGTCGCCTATTACCGGGATTTCGTCGCGCCCACGAAGCGCTTCCGCAATCCAAATGATGCGGAACGCGAAGCGCTGACCGCGCTGATGGTGGCGTTGCGTGACCGTGCGGCGGATCTGGAAGCCATGCCGGCGGAAGAACGTGCCAAGGCCGCGCAGGATCTGGTGTTTGACGCCGGGCGGCGCGAACCCTTCCTTGAACAGAACAAGGATGGCCGGATAGGTGTGTCCCGCGCCTGGTTCAATGCGCTCTATCAGGTGCTGCTCGGGCAGGAAGAAGGCCCACGCTTTGGCGGCTTCATCGCACTTTATGGTGTGGCCGGCACCATCAGCCTCATTGAAACCGCGCTGGCGCAGGCGGAGAGCCCCGACGCGTGAAGCCGCAGGGCGCCATATCCCTGTTGAAACGCTTCGGCCCGACCTGCTTTGGGCTGATCCTGCTGGTGGTCGCGCTTTACGTGGTACAGCGCGAATTCCGCGGGCTTTCCTGGCAGGATATCCAAACCGCGCTGCATGCCACGCCGCCTGCCGCGCTTTGGCTGGCGGCGGGCTGCACCATTGGTGCTTATTTGTTGCTTTCGGCTTATGATAGGCTGGGGTCCATCTATGCCGGGCATCCGGTTTCCTGGCGGCGGTCCTTGCTGGCTTCCTTCTGCGCCTATGCGCTTGCGAATAATATCGGCGTGGCGACCGTTTCAGGTGCGGCGGTGCGTTATCGCTTTTATGCCAGTTGGGGCTTGGCGCCGGTGGCGATTGCCAAGGTCATTGCCATTACCTCGCTCACATTTGGGCTTGGGGGGTTCGCCATAGCTGGGCTGGTGCTGGTGCTGGAACCCGATCTTCTGACCTTTCTGGGGAAAGGCGCACCGCGCTGGATCCTGCCACTGCTGGGGTTTTTCTGTTGGGCGATTGTCATCGCCTATGTCGTGATGGCGCGTTTCGTGCCGCATATCAGGCTTTTCGGGCATGAGATTGACCTGCCCGGCTTTCGTATCGCCTTGGCCCAGGTAGCGCTGGCCACCGCCGATGTTGCGGTGACTGCTATGATTTTCTTCGCATTGCTGCCACCAGCCGATGGCCTGAGCTTCCTGCATTTCCTTGGCATTTACATCGCCGCCTATATGGCGGGGTTGGCCGCGAATGTGCCAGGCGGGATTGGCGTTTTTGATGGCGCCATTCTGTTTGCGCTGGCGGGCTTCATGCCCACCCCTGCGGTGGTTGGCGCGCTCCTGCTGTTCCGCCTGTTTTACTACATCATCCCGCTTTTTCTGGCCGGCGCGCTTTTCGCGGGGTTTGAGGTCAGCCAACGCCGCAAGCTGGTGGCGCGCTTGGCGCCTGATCGGGGCATTGCGGTTTCCTTTGAGGTGCCGGCACTGGCTGGGCTCACCGGCTTTGCCGCCCTGGTGCTGATTTTCATCGGCGCCCTGCCGCCAAAGCCAAGCCTGTTTGGCCCCGTGCCGGATTTCCTGGAAGAAGCCGCGAGCCATTTTGCCGCCTCCGTTGTGGGCTCGCTGCTGCTGGCAGCCGCTTATGGGTTGGTGCGGCGGCTGACCTTGGCCTGGTGGGCTTCGCTTTTTCTGCTGCTGAATGGCGCGCTGATCCTAGTGCTACGCGGCGAGCCCTTATGGCTCATCGCGGCCTTCCTGCTGGTGCCGCTGCTGCTGACCACGGCGCGCAGCGCCTTTTACCGCCATGCACGGCTGATCGGGGAGGCTGTTTCGGCCGAAGGCTTGGGCGCACTCGCCGCCGGGGCGATTTGCGGCCTGACGCTGGCAACCGTCGCCTATCAGAGCAATCTCGCCGACCGATCCTGGTGGGGGGTGGTGCTGGCAGCCGATGCGCCGGATTCGCTCCGTTTTACTGTGGCGCTGGCCGGGGTGCTGCTGCTTATTGCGGCGTTCCGGCTACTGCTGCCCGCACGCCCTCCCATGCTGGCCTATACGGAAGCGGCGCGCGAGAGGCTTTTGGCCGTTGGCGCCATGGCGCCGGCGCTTGCGGCCGCCGATGGTGCGGTATTTGGCGAAACGGGGCGCGCCGGCTTTGCTTTCCTGAAGCGGGATGGGGTTTGGCTGGCGCTCGGCGATCCAGCGGGTGAGGCGCGGGACAGGGTTTCCGCCATTTGGCGCTTCCGCGACCTTTGCGAAGCCGCCCAGGTTGATCCGGCCTTCTGGCGCGTTGGGCCGGAATTACTGCGGATTTACAGTGATATCGGCCTGACGGCGCTGCCTTTGGACCCCGATGGGGCCGCGCCGCGCTATCTTGTGTGCCGGGCGGAGCGCGATCTGGAAAGCCTGCGCCCCCTACTGCCCCATGGCGGAGAAGGTAGTGACTCTGGCTGAGCCCCTTGCCAGCCCGGGCTTGCCGCGCCATTGCAACGCCGCTTCGGAAGTAAGGAGGAGCAAATGCGCATCGCCATGATCGGGGCCGGCTATGTCGGCCTGGTATCCGGCGCCTGCTTCGCGGAATTCGGCGTGGATGTCACAGTGATGGACCTCGACCCCGCCAAAATCGCCGCGCTGCATGAAGGCCGCATGCCGATCTATGAACCGGGGCTTGATAAGCTGGTCGCCGAAAATGTCGAAGCCGGCCGGCTTGGTTTCACCACCGACCTCAAAACCGCCATTGCAGGGGCGGAGGCAGTTTTTCTTGCGGTTGGTACGCCAACCAGGCGCGGCGATGGCCATGCCGACCTTTCCTATGTTTATGCCGCGGCCGAGGAAGTGGCGCGCGCCGCAACCGGGCCCTTGGTGCTGGTGACGAAATCCACCGTGCCTGTCGGTACCGGGCGGGAAGTGCGCGCGATTGTGCGCCGCGTGCGTCCGGAACTTGCGATCAGCGTCGCCTCCAACCCTGAGTTTCTCCGCGAAGGCAGCGCGATTGGCGATTTCATGCGCCCGGATCGCGTGGTGATCGGGACCGAGGATGAACAGGGCTTGGCGGTCCTTAAGCGGCTCTATCGCCCGCTTTACCTGATTGAAACGCCAGTGCTGGCGACCAGCCTTGAAACGGCGGAGCTGATCAAATACGCGGCCAATGCTTTCCTTGCGACCAAGATCACCTTCATCAATGAAATCGCTGATCTGTGTGAAAAGGTTGGCGCCGATGTGCATGATGTGGCGCGCGGCATGGGGCTGGATGGGCGGATCGGGCGTAAATTCCTCCATCCCGGTCCGGGCTATGGCGGTTCCTGCTTCCCCAAGGATACGCTTGCTTTGGCGCACACCGCGCAGGATGCCGGCGCGCCGCTCAAGCTGGTGGAAGCGACCATTGCAGTGAATGAGGCGCGCAAGGCGCAAATGGCCGATCGCATTCTGGCCGCGCTTGGCCCGAACCCGGCGGGGAAGACGGTTGCGGTACTCGGCCTGACCTTCAAGCCGGAAACCGATGACATGCGCGATGCGCCATCCTTGGTGATCCTGCCCAAGCTGGCGGCGGCGGGGGTGATGCTCCGCGCCTTTGACCCGCAGCCCGGCCATGCCCGCCAGGTACTGCCCCAGGCGGTGCATTATGCCGAAAGCCCCTCGGATGCGGCAGCTGGGGCGGATGCGCTGGTGGTGCTGACGGAGTGGAATGAATTCCGCGCCCTGTCACCGGAACGCCTGAAATCCGCCATGAAGGGCAGTATTGTGCTCGATCTCCGCAATATCTGGGATCCGGCGGCGATGCGCGCTGCCGGCTTCACCTATTCTTCCATTGGCCGACCCTGAAAGCTGCCTCCATGACCGGATTCAATCATCGCTTCGACCCCACGGTGCTGCGCGAATATGACATTCGCGGCATTGTCGGCAAAACCCTGAACCCGGAAGATGCCTACGCGATTGGCCGCTGCTTTGGCAGCATTGTCAGCCGTGGCGGCGGGAGGCGCGTTGCGGTTGGCTATGATGGCCGGCTCCATTCGCCCGAAATGGAAGCGCAGTTGGTTGCGGGCCTGCGCGCCTGTGGCTTGGAAGTGGTGCGCATTGGGCTGTGCGCGACGCCGATGCTCTATTACGCGGCCTATGCCTTGGAAGCCGATGGCGCGGCGATGGTAACCGGCAGCCATAACCCGCCCGATTACAATGGCTTCAAGATGATGATCGGCAAGAAGCCCTTTTACGGCGCGCAGATCCAGCAGATTGGCCGTATGGCCGCCGAAGGCGATGTGGTGCCGGAAGCCGCCGGCAGTGATCGCGCCGTGGATATCGCAACACGCTATGCGGACCGCGTCTTGCAGGATTGGGATGGCGGGGACCGCGCACTGAAAGTGGTTTGGGATCCCGGCAATGGCTCTGCCGGGCCGATTGTAAAGGCCTTGGCGGCGCGCCTGCCGGGGCAGCACATGGTGATCAATGCGGATGTGGATGGCCGCTTCCCGAACCATCACCCCGACCCGACAGTGCCCAAAAATCTGGAGCAATTGATTGCGGCGGTTGCGCGCGAAGGCGCTGATCTTGGCATTGCCTTTGATGGAGATGGGGACCGTATCGGCATAGTGGATAATGAAGGCCATGTGCTGTTCGGTGATCAATTGATGATCGTGCTGGCGCGCGATGTGCTGAAAGCCAAGCCAGGGGCGACCATCATCGCCGATGTCAAGGCAAGCCAAGTACTGTTCGATGAAATCGCCAAGGCGGGCGGTCAGCCCTTGATGTGGAAAACCGGCCATTCGCTGATCAAGGCGAAAATGGCGGAGACCGGTAGCCCGCTGGCAGGCGAAATGTCGGGCCATATCTTCTTTGCCGATAAATGGTACGGTTTTGATGATGCGCCGTATTCTGCCGTGCGGCTGCTTGGCATTGTCGCGCGGCTAGCGGGCCCGCTTTCCGCGCTGCGCGCCGCGCTGCCGCAGGTGATCAATACACCCGAATTGCGATTTGATTGCTCCGAGGCGCGCAAGTTTGAAGTGGTGCGGGAAGTGAAGGAACGGCTCGCCGCCGCGGGCGCCAAGGTGCAGGATGTGGATGGCGTGCGCGTGCTGACCGATGATGGCTGGTGGCTGCTGCGCGCTTCCAATACCCAGGCCGTGCTGGTTGCGCGCGTGGAAGCTTCCAGTGAGGCCGGGCTTGAACGCCTGAAGGCCGATCTGGCGCGCCAGATCACTGCCAGTGGTTTGGCGGTGCCGGATTTCTCCGGCGCCAATGCGGGGCATTGAGGCCGGGCGCCAATTGCGCAGGCGCAGACCTGCTTCTAGCGCAATTTCCGTTCGCCTGTTTTCTCGGGAACCGCCCTAAACACGCGCGGCCAGGCGCCGGGCCAGGATATAGCCAAGCGCCCCGCCCAAGGGTGCGGCCGGCAAGGCCAGCACCCAGCCAGCATGAGACCCAGCCACCACCAAAGCAAGGCCCGCGTAAAGCGTGAGGCCGCCCACCAGGCTGCCCACCACACCGGCCGTCAGGCCAAGAACCAGGATTTCTTCTCGGGATACACTCATGCCTTCGGGGATGGGGCCGGGCGTCCGGTTTGACAAGCCCCAAGGCGCGGAATATCACGCGGCCTCCTTCCGGGAATGTGGACGGGCCTTCGGGGTCCGCGCCCGCCCTGGCCATCCGGCCTGGGACTACTGGGACAACAAGGCCCTTAGGGGCGTAGCAAGAAAGGCCATCGCGTCTGCGATGGAGTATGCGCATGACGAAGCGCGCTGAAAGCAAATACAAAATCAATCGCCGTCTTGGCGTGAACCTTTGGGGTCGCGCGAAATCGCCGGTCGCCAAGCGCGAATATGGCCCCGGTCAGCATGGCCAGCGCCGCAAGCAGAAGCCCACCGATTTCGGCGTGCAGCTGATGGCGAAGCAGAAGCTGAAGGGCTACTACGCGAATATCGGCGAAAAGCAGTTCCGTAAGTATTATGAGGAAGCTGTCCGCCGTAAGGGCGACACCTCTGAGAACCTGGTTGAATTGCTGGAACGCCGCCTGGATGCGGTGATCTACCGCATGAAGCTGGCCGTCACCCCCTTCGCGGCACGCCAATTCGTCAATCACGGCCATGTGCTGGTGAATGGCAAGCGCCTCAATATCCCGTCCTATTCCGTGAAGAATGGCGATGTGATCGAGGTGAAGGAAAAGTCGAAGCAGCTGACCGCCGTGCTCGATTCCGCGCAGAGCACGGAACGCGATGTGCCGGAATATCTGGAAATTGATCACCGGGCGATGAAGGGCAAGTTCCTGCGCGCGCCGAAGCTTTCCGATGTGCCCTACCCAGTGCAGATGGAACCCAACCTGGTGGTGGAATTCTACAGCCGCTGATCAGGCTTTATTGCCGCATGTTTCAAAGCCGGTGCCTTAGGGTGCCGGCTTTTTTGTTTGGTCGCGGCGTTGCTGGGCATGGCGTTGTTCAGCCTATAGACGAAACCCCTCTGGCCGCGTTACGCCACGCGCATGAGCCCCGCCGCCATCATCCTCGCCGCTGGCCTTGGCACGCGCATGCGCTCCGCCCAACCCAAGGTGCTGCACCCCTTGGCGGGGCGGCCCATGATCCAGCATTTGATCAGCGCCTGCGAAAATGTTTTCGCGCGTATCGTGGTTGTGGTTGGGCCCGATATGCCAGCGCTGGAAGACGCGGTCGCACCGCGCGAAGTGGTGGTGCAAAGCGAAAGGCTCGGCACCGGCCATGCGGCGCTGCAAGCTGCCCCCTTGCTTGGCGGGCATCAGGGCGATGTCGCGGTGCTTTATGGCGATAACCCGCTGATCTCAGCCGCCACTTTGCAGGCGCTGGTGGCAGCGCGGCGGTCAGCCGGGCTTGTGCTGCTTGCGATGCGCCCCGCCGATCCCGCGCGTTATGGCCGTGTGGTGTTGGATGAAAAATCCGAAGTTGCGCGCATTGTCGAATGGGCCGATGCGACGGTGGAAGAACGCGCCCTTGGGCTTTGCAATGCTGGTGTCATTTGCGCGCCGGCGCAGGATTTGTTCCGCTGGCTTGGCGCCATCGGTAATAACAACGCCAAGGGCGAATATTACCTGACGGATGTGATCCAACAGGCACGGGCAGAGGCCAAGCGCGTTGTCGCGGTTGAGGCGCCGGAAGCCGAGCTTCGCGGCATCAATAGCCGTGCCGAATTGGCGCAAGCCGAAGCCGAAGTGCAGCGCGGCTTGCGTGCCGCTGCCATGGCAGGTGGTGCGACGATGTTGGCGCCAGAGACAGTGCATCTCTGCCACGACACGAAATTTGGCGCGGATGTGGTGTTGGAACCGAATATCTTTTTCGGCCCCGGCGTGACGGTGGAAGATGGCGTAACCATCCGCGCCTTCAGCCATTTGGAAGGCTGCGTGGTGAAGCAAGGTGCCATCATCGGCCCCTATGCGCGGTTGCGCCCCGGCAGCATCATTGAAGCCCATGCCCATGTCGGCAATTTTGTGGAGTTGAAAGCAACCACGCTTGGCCCGGGTGCGAAGGCCAATCATCTATCCTATCTTGGTGATGCGATGATCGGCGCGGGCGCCAATATCGGCGCCGGCACCATTACCTGCAATTATGATGGTGTGGCGAAGCATCGCACCGAAATTGGTGAGGGCGCTTTCATTGGCAGTGATACCGCTTTGGTCGCTCCAGTGAAGATTGGTGCGCGCGCGCTGGTCGCCGCCGGCAGCGTGATCACGGATGATGTGCCGGATGATGCGCTGGCCATTGCGCGCGGGCGCCAGGCAGTGAAGCCGGGGCGCGGCTTCAAAGGTAAGGGGAAGCGCTGATGTGCGGCATTGTTGGCGTGGTGGGGCAGCAGGCGGCAGCACCCCGGCTTTTGGAAGCGCTACGGCGGTTGGAATATCGCGGCTATGACAGCGCGGGCATCGCGACCCTGATTGATGGCCAGATTGATCGCCGGCGCGCTGAAGGCAAGCTTGCCAATCTGGCCGCCGCCTTGGAAGTGGCACCGCTGGCAGGCACCACCGGCATTGGCCATACGCGCTGGGCCACCCATGGCGCGCCCACCACACGCAATGCGCATCCGCATGGCACGGCGCGCGTTGTTGTGGTGCATAATGGCATTATCGAAAACCACGCGGAATTGCGCGCCGAATTGGAAGCGCGCGGCCATAGCTTTCAGACTGAAACTGATACCGAAACTTTTGCCCTGCTCGTGGATGATTTTCTGCAAGCGGGCCACACGCCGGAAGCCGCGGCTGCCGCAGCATTGAAACGCGTGCATGGTGCCTTTGCGCTCGCGATGATTTTCGCCGGCCATCCTGATTTGCTGATCTGCGCCCGCCAAGGCGCGCCGCTTGCCGTTGGCTTTGGTGAGGGGGAGATGTTTGTGGGCTCCGACGCGCTGGCCTTGGCGCCACTCACGCGACGCATTGCCTATCTGGAAGAAGGCGATTGGGCGGTGTTGGATCGCACCAGCGCGCGCTTTCATGATGCAACCGGCGCGGCAGTGGCGCGTGAGATCAAGCTGACCACCGTTTCAGGTGCGGCGACCGGCAAGGGCAATTACCGCCATTTCATGGAAAAGGAATTGCACGAACATCCGGTGGTGCTGGGCGATACGCTGACACGCTATCTGGAACCGGCGCAGCGGCGCGTGGTTTTGCCTGAACTGCCCTTTGATCCCGTGACTGTGCCGCGGCTGATCATGACCGCTTGCGGCAGCGCCTATCTCGCCGGGCTTGTTGGCCGCTATTGGATCGAGGAAGTGGCGCGCCTGCCCGTAGATGCTGATTTCGCGAGTGAATTGCGCTATCGCGACCCGCCCCTGCCGGAGGGCGGTGGCGCGCTGCTGCTGAGCCAAAGTGGTGAGACTGCCGATACGCTCGCGGCCCTTCGGCTTTTGAAGCAGCGTGGGCAGCGTATTCTTTCCATTGTGAATGTGCCGGAAAGCACCATGGCGCGCGAAAGCGATGCTGCGGTGATTACCGTGGCGGGGCCGGAAGTTGCCGTTGCTTCCACCAAATCGGTGATTGCGCAGCTTTCGGTGCTCGCTTGCCTCGCGATTGGATTGGGGCGCGCGCGCGGCACCATTACTGCGGAACAGGAAGCGGAACTCACTGCGGCGCTGTTGGAGGTGCCCTCCAACGCCGCCATGGTGCTGGAACGTGATGGCGAAATCCGCGCCATGGCCGTGGAAGTGGCCAAGGCACGGGATGTGCTGTTCCTTGGGCGTGGCTCGCTCTTTCCCGTGGCGCTTGAAGGCGCGCTGAAATTGAAGGAGCTTTCCTACATCCATGCCGAGGGCTACGCCGCCGGCGAAATGAAGCACGGCCCGATTGCGCTCATTGATCCTGCCGTGCCGGTGATCGCCCTTTGCCCCTCAGGCCCGCTATTCGAAAAAACCGCCTCCAACCTTCAGGAATCCGCCGCGCGTGGCGGGCGTGTCATGGCCTTCACCGATGATCTGGGCGCGGAAAAGCTGCGCGGCTTTGCCGAGCGTATTGTGGTGCTGCCACGCGTGCCGGCCTTTGCCGCGCCCATTCTGCACACGATACCGGTGCAGTTCCTCGCCTATCATGTCGCGGTGCTGAAGGGCACAGATGTGGATCAGCCGCGCAACCTCGCGAAAAGCGTCACGGTGGAATAGGGCACCTTCACGAAAGCTTCTGCTTCAATACATCATTGACCAGCGCAGGATTGCCCTTGCCCTGCATGGCCTTCATGGTCTGGCCGACAAAGAAGCCAAACAGCTTGTCCTTGCCGGAGCGATATTCCGCAACCTTATCGGCATTGGCGGCCAGCACCTGGTCAATCACGGCCTCGATCGCGCCGGTATCCGTTACTTGCTTCAGGCCGCGTTCTTCCACAATGGCGCCCGGCGCACGGCCCGTTTCCACCATGGCTTCAAACACTTCCTTGGCCAATTTGCCGGAAAGCGTGCCATCCGCCATCAGATCCAGCAGCGCGCCAAGATCAGCCGCACTCACCGGCGGTTCAGCGATGGAGGTCTTGGTGCGGTTGATGGCAGCGAAGAGATCACCCATCACCCAATTCGCTGCCTGCTTCGCATCCCGCCCCTTGGCGACTGTTTCGTAATAGGCAGCGGTTTCGCGTTCCAGCGTCAGCACATACGCGTCATAGGGCGTGATGCCGTAGTCGCGCACATAGCGCGCGCGGCGCTGATCCGGCAGTTCCGGCAGGGCGGCCTTCAGGCTTTCCACAAACGCCGCATCAATCACCAAAGGCGGCAAATCCGGGTCCGGGAAATAGCGATAATCATGCGCATCTTCCTTGGAGCGCATGGAACGCGTGACGCCGCGCCCCGTATCAAACAGCCGCGTTTCCTGATCAACCGTGCCGCCGGATTCCCAAACCTCAATCTGCCGGCGCGCTTCGGCTTCCACCGCCTGCATGACAAAGCGGATGGAATTCACATTCTTCACTTCGCAGCGCGTGCGAAACCCTTCGCCCGCCTTGCGCACTGAAACATTCACATCAGCACGGAGCGAGCCTTCATCCATATTGCCATCGCAGGTTCCCAGATAGCGCATAATCTGGCGAAGCTTAGTCAGATAGGCGCCGGCTTCCTCGGGGCTTCGCATATCGGGTTCCGAGACGATTTCCATCAAAGCCACACCGGACCGGTTCAGGTCAATGAAGGATTTTGTCGCATGCTGGTCATGCAGAGATTTGCCGGCATCCTGTTCCAAATGCAGCCGCGTAATGCCGATGGTTTTCGTGCTGCCATCAGACAATTCAATATCAATCGTGCCTTCGCCGATGATGGGATGCGCGTATTGGCTGATCTGATAGCCCTGCGGCAGATCGGCATAGAAGTAGTTCTTGCGATCAAAGCGCGACCAGAGATTGACCTTGGCATTCAAGCCAAGCCCGGTGCGCACGGCTTGCGCCACGCATTCGCGGTTGATCACCGGCAACATGCCAGGAAAGCCCGCATCAATAAAGGAAACCTGGGCATTGGGTTCGGCGCCGAAAGCCGTTGCCGCGCCGGAAAACAGCTTGGCGTTCGACATGACCTGGGCATGAACCTCAAGCCCGATCACCACTTCCCATGGGCCGCTTTCGCCCTCGATCGTGTAGGTCATGCGCCTGCCCTCATTGCTGGCACTGCCTTGAAATCAGCGGCGCGTTCCAAGGCGGCACCCACCGCGAAAACCGTTTCCTCATCAAAGGCTCGGCCAATCACCTGCAAACCTAAAGGCAGGCCCTGATGATCCAAGCCAGTCGGCACCGCCAGGCCCGGCAGGCCGGCCAGATTGGCCGTCACGGTGAAGACATCATTCAAATACATCTTCACCGGGTCATCGGTATTCTCACCCTCGGCGAAGGCCGCCGATGGTGTGGCAGGTGTGACAATCGCATCCACCTTGGCCCAGGCCGCGTCAAAATCCCCTGCGATCAGGGCGCGGATTTTCTGCGCCTTCAGGTAATAGGCGTCGTAATAACCGGCACTCAACACATAGGTGCCAATCATAATGCGCCGGCGCACTTCCGCGCCAAAACCCTCGGCGCGCGTGCGTTCATAGAGATCGCGCAGGTCGCTATCCTTCTCCGCCACGCGTAGGCCAAAGCGCACGCCATCATAGCGCGCCAGGTTGGAAGAAGCCTCAGCCGGGGCCACGATGTAATAGGTCGGCAGCGCATATTTCGTGTGCGGCAGAGAGATATCCACAATCTCCGCCCCTGCATCGCGCAGCCAATCCAGTCCCTGACGCCAGAGCTTTTCAATCTCGGCCGGCATGCCATCCAGCCGATATTCGCGCGGCACGCCAATCCGCAGGCCCTTCACACTCCGCCCACACGCAGCAGCGAAATCCGACACGGGCTGATTGGCGCTGGTGGAATCCTTCGGGTCATGCCCCGCCATGGACCGCAACAAAATGGCGCAATCTTCCACCGTGCGCGCAAAGGGGCCCGCCTGATCCAGGGAAGACGCAAAGGCCACAATGCCAAAGCGCGAACAGCGCCCATAGGTCGGCTTGATGCCGGCAATGCCGCAAAACGCCGCCGGCTGACGGATGGAACCGCCCGTATCCGTGCCGGTCGCCCCCAGCGCGATACGCGCCGCCACCGCCGCCGCAGACCCACCGGAAGACCCGCCCGGCACCAGCCGCGCGCCTGGATCATCCTTGCGCTGCCAGGGGTTCAAAACGCCTCCATAGGCCGAGGTCAAATTCGATGACCCCATGGCAAATTCATCCAGATTGGCCTTGCCCAGAAACACCGCGCCATCGCGCTTCAACTGCGCGGTCACGGTGCTTTCATAAGGCGGGATGAAATTGCCGAGGATTTTGGACCCTGCCGTGGTGCGCACGCCTTCCGTGCAGAACAGATCCTTGATGGCGAGCGGAATTCCCTCAAGCGGCCCCGCTTCACCGCGCTTACGCCGCGCATCAGATGCGCGCGCTGCCTCCAGCGCCTGTTCGCTCGTGGTGGTGATGAAGGCATTCAGCTTCGGGTTCAGCGCCTCAACCGCCGCCACATGGGCGCGGGTCAATTCCTCGGCGCTGATCGCGCCCTCATTCAGCGCCGCCAAGGCGCCCGCGAGGGTAAAATCGGTCGGATGCATTATTCTACCACCTTCGGCACGCCGAAATATTCGCCTTCACGGTCTGGCGCATTGGCCAGCACGGCCTCGGCCTTGCCGCCATCGGTCACCACATCATCGCGCATCGGCATGGCCGCCGCGCCGCCAGGCGTGCCGCCGGCCATCGGCTCCACACCTTCGGTGTTGACGGCCTGGAGCTGTTCAATCCAGCCCAGGATGCCGTTCAGCTCACCCTGCACGCGGGCGATATCCTGTTCTTCAAGGCGCAGCCGGGCCAAGGCCGCAACGCGCCGGACGGTGGCGGTGTCTAGGGACATGAAATCACTACTTCCCGGAAAAAGAGCGACGGACCATAAGGCCCCCGATGCCTCTCATCAACCTGACAGATTTGCGCGCCGCGCTTCCCCACCATTCCCGGCTGATCGGCCTTGATCCGGGGGAGAAGACCGTGGGCGTGGCGCTGAGCGATGTCTCGCTGATGTTGGCCAGCCCCTATGGCAGCCTGAAGCGCGGGAAGCTCGCTGCCATGGCCGCCGAGATCAAGGCGATTGCTGCCAAGGAAGGCGCGGGCGGCCTGGTGGTGGGCTTGCCGCTTGGGCTTGATGGGTCCTTCGGCCCGGCGGCCCAGGCGGCGCGGGATTGGGCGCGGTCGCTTTCGGATGCCGTTGGTCTGCCTGCCGCGCTCTGGGATGAAAGGCTTTCATCGGCGGCGGTGAACCGCATGATGGTGGGGGAAGCCGATCTCAGCCGGGGCAAAAGGGCAGCTTCGGTGGATAAGGCGGCGGCAGCCTGGATGCTCCAGGCCGCTTTGGACGCAACCAAGGGATGAGGCGCTTGGATCAGATTCTGGTGGAAATCGCCCTTGACGGGCGCATCCGCTACGCCCTTGGCGCGCTGGCCGCTTTTGGCTTTGCCATGGCGGGCGTTGCCCTGGTGCCGCGTTTCCTGGCCGATTGGCCCGCCATCACGCCGCGGCTTTTGGGCCTTGGCTTTCCCGCCTTTGGCCTTGGGATGTTCCTGTGGCTGTCCTTCATCCCGGCACCCCATGCGCTGGCCATTCGCGCCGATGGCAGCGCGGTCTTCACCCGCAGCGTCACCACCTGGTGGCGGTTTTTCGATATCCATGAAACCCTACCACCCGGCGCCATCACTGGGGTGGAGGTTGAATTGGCCGAAGCCGTTCTTGGCACCACGAATAGCGGGGATACGGATACAGGCGCCTCATCCCGCGAATGGCGACTCGTGCTGCGGCTTGCCGATGGCAGCGTGCGGGAAGTGCAGCGGAGCCCGGGGCGTGCCACGCTGGATGGCAAGGCCGAGGCGTTGCGTGGCGCCCTGGCCAAGCTTTAGCCGGGTCTGGCCATCCCCGCCACTCGGCGGCTAGAAAGGCGCTGTGACCTATCCCCGCAAACACCTCCTCGCCATTGAGGGTCTTGAGCCGCCGCATATTGCGGATTTGCTGGACCTGGCGGAATCCTATGCGCTGCTCAATCGCAGCGGCAAAACCCAGCGAGACCTGTTGAAGGGCCGCACGCTGATCAACCTGTTTTTTGAAGACAGCACCCGCACGCGCACCAGTTTTGAACTTGCGGGCAAGCGCTTGGGCGCTGATGTCATCAATATGTCGGTCAGCACCTCCAGCGTGAATAAGGGTGAGACGCTGCTCGATACCGCCAGCACGCTGAATGCCATGCATTGCGATTTGCTGGTGGTGCGCCACGGGCAATCCGGCGCGCCTTCGCTGCTGAGCCAGAAGGTGGATGCGGCGGTAATCAATGCCGGCGATGGCACGCATGAACACCCGACCCAGGCGCTGTTGGATGCACTCACCATCCGCCGCCACAAGGGTCGGCTTGAAGGTTTGGTGGTCGCGATTTGCGGCGATATCGCCCATTCGCGCGTGGCGCGTTCCAATATGCACCTGCTGACCACCATGGGCAGCCGCGTACGTGTAGTCGGGCCGCCCACACTGATCCCCGCCGAAGCAGCCCGTTTGGGGGTGGAAGTATTCCACGACATGAAGGCCGGGCTTGCCGGCGCTGATGTTGTGATGATGCTGCGCTTGCAACGCGAACGCATGTCGGGCGGCATGGTGCCTTCCGCGCGGGAATTCTTCCGCTTCTATGGGCTTGATGCGGAAAAGCTGGCGCATGCCAAGCCGGATTCCATCGTGATGCACCCGGGCCCGATGAATCGCGGTGTGGAAATTGATAGCGCCATCGCTGACCATCCAACCCGCAGCGTGATCGGTGAACAGGTGGAAATGGGTGTCGCCTGTCGGATGGCGGTGCTGGATATGCTGGCGCGTGGGCTCAGGCGCAATGTGTGAGCTTCGCCCGGCGCGCGCCGAGGAAGCGCCCGCGCTTCGCCAGATGGTGCGTGCTGCCTATGCGCATTACGTGCCGCGGCTTGATCGTGAACCGGCGCCGATGTTGGATGATTATACCGCGCGCATCGCAGATCATCAGGCCTTCGTGCTGGAAGCCGATGGCGCGCTGCAAGGGGTGGCGGTGCTGGAAGACAGCGAAACTGGCCTGTTTTTGGACAATATCGCGGTGGCACCCGGCGCACAGGGCAAGGGGCTTGGCCGGCAAATGCTGGCCTGGATTGAAGCGGAAGGCCGCCGGCGCGGCCATCAGCGGCTGTGGCTTTATACGAATGAGGTGATGGCGGAAAACATCGCCATGTATCAGCGCCTTGGCTTTGGCGAGACGCATCGCGCCGAAGAAGCAGGCTATCGCCGCGTATTTTTTGAGAAGTCCTTGTGATGGCCGATACAATCATCACCAATGCCCGCCTGCTCGACCCCGCCTCTGGCCTTGATGCGCCGGGTGCTTTGCTGATCCGTGATGGGCTGATCGCCGATTGCGGCGCAGGGCTCACCGCGCCCGAAGGCGCTGCTGTGGTGGACGCAGCCGGGGCCTGCCTTGCGCCTGGCTTGATTGATCTCCGCGCCAATCTTGGCGAACCGGGGGCAGAGCATCGGGAAACCATTGCCTCCGCCGCGCAAGCTGCGGCCGCAGGCGGCATCACCACCATTTGCGTGCTGCCGGATACTGATCCGGCGCTTGATGATCCCGCGCTGATTTCCTTCATCGCGCGGCGGGGTGAGGCGACGGGCTCCGTTGCGCTGCTGCCCTATGGCGCGGCGACGGCGGGCTGCGCCGGCAAGGAATTGGCCGAATACGGGTTGCTGCGCGAAGCCGGTGCCATTGCCTTTACCGATGGCGCGCGCGCCATCGCCTCGGCGCGCACCATGCGGCTTGCGCTTTCATATGCGCGCGCCTTTGGCGCCTTCATCATGCAGCATCCGGAAGAACCGAGCCTTGCTGCCGGCGGTGCCGCCACCGAAGGTGAATTGGCGACCCGGCTTGGCCTGCCTGGCATTACTCCAGCGGCAGAGGCCATGATGGTGGCGCGCGATATCGCACTCGCGCGCATCACGGGCGGGCATGTGCATTTCTCGCATATCTCAACGGCGGCGGCGCTCGACCTGATCCGCGCCGCGAAGGCTGAGGGGCTGGCCGTCACCTGCGATACCGCGCCGCCCTATTTTGATTTGAACGAAACGGCGATTGGCGATTACCGGACTTACGCCAAACTTTCACCGCCGCTGCGGACAGAAATGGACCGGCAGGCGGTGGTGGCAGCGCTGGTTGATGGCACGATTGACGCCATCGCCTCAGACCACCAGCCGCGCGATGCCGATGACAAGCGGCTGCCCTTTGCCCAGGCTGAGGCCGGCGGTGCGGGGCTGGCGACTTTGCTGGGTGTGACTTTGGCGCGCGTTCATGCCGGGGATGTTCCGATGCTAACGGCACTTGGACTGCTGACCGCGCGCCCCGCCACTTTGCTTGACCTGCCGCAGGGCCGCTTGGCGAAGGGTGCGCCGGCTGATCTGCTGATGTTCCATCCTGATCGCGGTTGGAAGGTCGAAGCCGGCAAGCTACCCGGCAAGGCGCAGAACTCCCCCTTTGATGGCCGCGCCCTGGAAGGCCGGGTGCTTGGCACCTGGAAGGCCGGGCGGCGCGTCTTTGGGGGCTGAGCCATGGCCGAACATGCGGAAAGCATCGCCTTTTTGATCGCGCTGGTCGGGGGCTATCTGATCGGGTCCATCCCCTTCGGCCTGCTGCTGACCAAGGCCGCCGGGCTTGGCGATATCCGCAAGGTCGGGTCTGGCAATATCGGCGCGACCAATGTGCTGCGCACCGGCCGCAAGGGCCTGGCGGCGGCAACCCTGATTCTGGATGGGCTGAAGGGCGCGGTGGCGGTGCTGCTCGCGCGCTATTTTCTGGGGGATCAGGATTTGGTCGTGGGCACGGCGGCGGTGCTCGGGCACCTGTTCCCCGTCTGGCTTGGCTTTCGCGGTGGCAAGGGGGTGGCGACCGGGCTTGGTGTGCTGCTGGCCGCTTCCTGGCCTGTGGGGCTCGCCTGCTGCGCCGTGTGGCTGCTGGCGGCGAAATTCCTGAAAATGTCTTCCGCGGCGGCGCTCACGGCTTTTGCCGCAGCGCCGCTTTTCGCCCTGATCCTGTCCAGCGCGGATCATGCGCTGATGGCGCTGCTGATCGCCGTGCTGGTGTTTTGGCGGCATGAGGCGAATATCCGCCGCCTGCTGGCGGGCACCGAACCGCGCATCGGCAAAACCGCCAAATAGAACAGCGATTTAGTATTTCCCGCATAGGTTGAAATGTGGCATAGGGTTTCGCCTATGCCCGCCGCCACCCCCAGCCCCGCCGAAAGCCTTGCCCTCTGGCGTATCGCGGAGACCGAAGGCATTGGCCCCATGGGCTTTCGCCGCCTGCTCGCCCGCCATGGCAATGGCCGCGCGGCATTGGAGGCTTTGCCGCGTCTTCTCGCCAAGCGCGAAACCCCGGCGCGTATCCCAAGCCTGGATGATGCGCGCCGCGAAGCCGATGCCATGGCCAAGCTCGGCGCGCGCTTCATCTATTGGGGCAGCGCTGACTACCCGCCCTTGCTCGCTTTGCTGCCCGATGCGCCCTCCATGCTCGCGGTCCAGGGCGATGTCGCTTTGCTGGCCCGGGTGCCAAGCTTCGCCATTGTGGGCGCGCGCAATGCCTCAGCCGCCGGGCGGCGCATCGCTGAAGACATCGCCGAGGCACTTACCGAAGCGGGCGTGCTGGTGATCTCGGGCCTTGCGCGCGGGGTGGATGCGGCGGCGCATCAGGGCGCCTTGCGGGCGGGGCCGACGCTGGCGGTGCTGCCGGGCGGGCTTGATGTCGCCTATCCGCCGGAAAATGCTGCCCTGCAAAGCCGGATTGGCCGCGAAGGCGCGCTGGTGGCGGAACATGCGCTCGGCACCGCGCCACTCGCGCGGCATTTCCCGAAGCGCAACCGGATTGTCGCCGGGCTTTCGCTTGGCGTCTTGGTGGTGGAGGCCGCCGAGCGATCCGGCACGCTGATCACCGCGCGCCTGGCTTTGGAAGCGGGGCGAGAGGTCTTCGCCATCCCTGGCAGCCCGCTTGATCCAAGAAGCCGCGGCGCCAATGACCTGATCCGCCAAGGTGCCCATTTGGTGGAATCAGCCGCTGATGTGCTGGCACATCTGCCCGAAGCGCCGCGCGATGCCCCGCTTTTTGCCCTGGCCCATACTCCGGAAAATCCGATCGCCGAGGATGTGGCCCCGGAAGCAACCCCCGGCGAATATGGTCAACTCATTGATTTGATTGGAATGGCACCGATATCGGTTGACGATCTTCTCCGGCGCTGTCACCTCTCACCCCCCGCGCTCCAGGCGGCGCTTGCCGATCTGGAACTGGAAGGCCGGGTGGATATGCTGCCCGGCCATCGGGTAGCGCTATCCGGGCGAGGGTGAATCGGGAAGGCATGAGCGACGTAGTCGTGGTGGAATCGCCGGCCAAGGCGAAGACAATCGAAAAATATCTGGGCCGGGATTTCACGGTATTGGCCTCCTATGGCCATGTCCGCGATCTGGAAGAAAAGGATGGCGCGGTCCTGCCCGATCAGGATTTCGCCATGCTCTGGGGCAAGGACCCGCGCGGTGAGCAGCAGGTGGGCAAGATTGCCTCTGCCCTTAAGGGTGCCAAGCGCCTGTTCCTGGCCACCGACCCGGATCGCGAGGGGGAAGCAATTTCCTGGCATGTGAAGGATATGCTGGCCGAGCGCGGCGCGCTGAAGGGCAAGCATGTTCAGCGCATCACCTTCAATGAAATCACCAAGCGCGCTGTGCAATATGCTGTGGCGCATCCGCGCGATTTGGATCAGCCGCTGATCGAAGCCTATCTGGCGCGGCGCGCCCTTGATTATCTGGTCGGCTATACGCTTTCGCCGGTGCTGTGGCGCAAGCTCCCCGGTTCGCGTTCCGCAGGGCGCGTGCAATCTGTCGCCCTTCGCCTGATTTGCGAACGCGAAGCGGAAATCGAAGCCTTCCGCGCGCGCGAATACTGGACCATTGAAGGCCGCTTCACCACGGCGGCCGGCGCGCCTTTCACCGCGCGGCTCACGCATCTTGAAGGCCGCAAGCTGGAGCAATTCGACCTGCCGGATGAAGCGGCGGCGATGCGCGCCAAGAAGCTTGCGGAAGGTGGCCTCTATAGCGTGGCGTCGGTGGAAAAGCGCCGCGTACGGCGGAACCCTCCCCCGCCCTTCATGACCTCAACCTTGCAGATGGAAGCATCACGCAAGCTCGGCATGGGCGCGCAGCAAACCATGCGCACGGCGCAGGCTTTGTATGAGGCCGGGCATATTACCTATATGCGGACGGATGGTGTGACCATGGCGCGCGAAGCGATTGCCGCCATTCGTGATCACGTCAAAAGCGAATTCGGGCCGAATTACATGCCCGCCGCGCCGCGCGAATATGCCTCCAAGGCGAAGAACGCGCAGGAAGCGCATGAGGCGATCCGCCCAACCGATGTCACCCGCAGCCCCGATACCATGGGCGGCGAATTGGAGGGCGCGCAGGCCAGGCTTTATGATCTGATTTGGAAGCGCGCGGTCGCCTCCCAAATGGCCTCGGCCGAGATGGACCAGACCACGGTGGATATCGCCGCCAAGGATGGCCGCGCGCAATTCCGCGCCACCGGTTCCGTGATTGCCTTTGACGGCTTCCTGAAGCTCTACCGCGAAGATGAGGATGATCGCGCGGCCGATGCGCGCGCCGGCATCCTGCCAGGCGCCCCCGCCGAGGATGAGGATAGCCGCATCCTGCCCCCGATGCGGGAAAAGGAAGCGCTGAAGCATGGCGACATCGCCGCGAGCCAGCATTTCACCCAGCCGCCGCCGCGCTATTCCGAAGCCTCGCTCGTCAAAAAGCTTGAGGAGCTGGGTATTGGGCGGCCTTCCACCTATGCCTCCATCCTGCAGCGCTTGCAGGATTTGAAATATGTCTCGCTCGAAAAACGGCGCTTTATCGCGCAGGATTTGGGGCGGATGGTGACCACCTTCCTGGTGCGGTTTTTCGAGAAATATGTGGATACCGGCTTCACCTCCGCCATGGAGGAAAAGCTTGATGAAATCTCCGGCGGGCGGGCGGAATGGCGCGCGGTGATGCATGCCTTCTGGGATGAATTCTCCCGCGCCGTGGAAGCGACCAAGGATCTGAAAGTGCGCGATGTGATTGACGCGCTGGATGAGGATTTGGGGCCGCATATCTTCCCCGCGCGCGGCGATGGCACGGACCCGCGCGTTTGTCCAAGCTGTTCTGCCGGGCGGCTTGGCCTGCGGCTTGGGCGCGGCGGCGCCTTTATCGGTTGTTCGAATTATCCGGAATGCCGCTACACGCGCCCCTTCGGCGTGGGTCCCGCACAAGGTGAGGGCGCTGGCGCGGATCGTGACTTGGGCAAGGACCCTGCAACGGGTCAGGCGGTTACGCTACGCCGCGGGCCTTACGGGGTTTATGTGCAGCTTGGGGAGGCCGGCACCGATGCCAAGGGCAAGCCCACCAAGCCGCGCCGCGCCAGCCTCGCCGCCGGGCAGAACCCGGAAACCATGACGCTGGAAGCGGCGCTTGGCTTGCTGTCCCTGCCGCGCGTGATTGGCATTGATCCGGAAAGCAAGGAAGAAATCACCGCCGGGCTTGGCCGCTTCGGGCCTTATGTGCGTTGCGGCAGTATCTTCAAATCCTTGGACAAGGATGATGATGTGCTGACCATCGGGCTCAATCGCGCGATTGCGCTTCTGGCCGATGCACGTTCACGCATTCGCGAATTGGGGCCACATCCCAAGGACGGAGAGATGGTCGTGGTGCGCAAGGGTCGCTTCGGGCCTTATGCGCAGCATGGGCGGGTGGTAGCCAATCTGCCGCGTGACTTGGCGATGGAAGATGCCAAGCTGGATGATATGGTCACGCTGCTTGCCGAAAAGGGCAAGGAAATGAAGGCGCGCGGGGCCGCCGCCCGGAAGGGTGCCAAGGGGGGCGCGCGCAAGGCCGCTGCCCCTGCCGCGCCGGCAAAGCCTGCCGCCAAGGCGAAACCAAAGGCTGCATCTGCCAAGGCCAAACCAGCCGCCAAGGCGAAAACGGCGGCCAAGGCAAAAGCCGCCGCCCCCAAGCCCAAGGCCGCGACCACAAAGGCCAAAGCGAAGCCCGCCGCCCGCAAGAGCAGCCGCTGAAATGCCGCGTCGCGGCCCGCCGGTGAAAGGCCATAAGGCCAGATCCCGCGCCGCCTCCGGCCCCGCAGCCAGCGCCAAGCGTCGCGGTGCGGCGCGTCTGGCAGGCGATGGCACGGGCGAATTGCCATCAAAGGCGGCGCTGCGGGGTTTTATCGCGGAAGCCAAGGGCCGCGTGACGAAATCCGAAATCGCTCGCGCCTTTGGCCTCAGCACGGATCAGCGCCCCGCCTTGCGCCAAATGATACGCGAATTGGCCGAAGAAGGTGGCTCCAGCCCCGCCGGCAAACGCGCCGTCATTGCGCCCGGCCGCCTGCCGGATATGGCGCCGGTCGAGGTCACCGGCACGGACCCGGATGGCGATCCCATCGCGCGGCCGCTGCAATGGGAGGGCGAAGGCCGCGCGCCCATCATCTATATGCGTCCGGAAGGCAAAGGCCGCCCGGCGCTCGCGGTTGGCGAACGTGTGCTCGCACGCCTCAAGCCCATCGGTGCCGGCAAATATGAAGGCCGCACCTTCAAGCGCATCGCGGGCGGCGCACCGGCGCGCATCCTGGGCGTTTATGAGGAAGGGCGCATCATCCCAACCGATCGGCGCCAGAAGGGCGAATGGATCGTCCCGCCCGGAGAAGCGGGTAGCGCCAAGCCTGGCGATATTGTTTTGGCCGAGCCCTTGCCCGCCACGCGGCATTTCGGCCCCAAACCCGCGCGGATTATCGAAAGCCTGGGTGTGATGGGTGAGCCGCGCTCGGTCTCACTCATCTGCATCCATGCCCATGGCATCCCCGATGTCTTCCCCGCCGAAGCCTTGCGCGAAGCGGAAGCGGCGAAGGGTGTCACGGCCCGCGGGCGGGTTGATTTGCGCGACCTGCCGCTGGTGACGATTGATGGCGATGATGCACGCGATTTCGATGATGCCGTGCATGCGGAACCCGATGGCGCCGGCTGGAAAGTGACGGTCGCCATTGCCGATGTCGCGCATTATGTCGGCCCCGATAGCCATCTGGACCGCGAAGCCTGGGCGCGCGGCAATTCAGTCTATTTCCCTGATCGCGTCGTGCCGATGTTGCCCGAGGCTTTGTCCAATGGCTGGTGCAGCCTGCGCCCGCGCGAAGATCGCGGCTGCCTTTTCGTTGAAATGCGCTTTGATGGCGCGGGGCGAAAGACCGGGCATCGCTTCGGGCGCGGCATCATGCGCTCTGCCGCGCGGCTGACGTACGAACAGGCGCAGGCGAGCTTTGAGGCCGGCAGCGAACCGGAAGGATTGGCCGCCGGCCATATGGCAAGCCTCTACGGTGCCTTCCGCGCCTTGCTGGCAGCGCGTGAGGCGCGCGGCACGCTTGATCTTGATTTGCCGGAACGCCGCGTGCTGCTGGATGACAAGGGGCGTGTGACGGCAGTGGTTCCCCGCGCGCGGCTCGATTCCCATCGGCTGATCGAGGAATTCATGGTCGCCGCCAATGTCTGCGCGGCAGAGGAATTGGAACGCCTGATCCAGCCCTGCATGTATCGCGTGCATGACCGGCCTTCGGATTTGAAGCTGGAAGGGCTCAGGCAATTCCTGCGCAGCCTGGAATTGTCACTCCCGCCCGGTGATCGGCTGCATCCGCGCGACTTCGCGGCCTTGCTCGCGCAGGTTAAGGAAAAGCCGGAGGAGCGGTTGGTGCATGAAACCGTGCTGCGCAGCCAATCCCAGGCGGCCTATGCGCCAGACAATATCGGGCATTTCGGCCTCGCTTTGGCGCGTTATGCGCATTTCACCTCACCCATTCGGCGCTATGCGGATTTGCTCGTGCATCGCGCGCTGATCCGCGGCTTGAAGCTTGGCAGCGATGGGCTTGCGGAAGTGGAAGCGGCGCGGTTTCTGGAAACCGGCGAACACATCACCGCAACCGAACGCCGCGCGGCGGCGGCGGAACGCGATGCGGTTGATCGCTACCTTGCGGCATTTATGTCAGAGCGCGTGGGAAATATCTTCGTCGCGCGGATTTCAGGGGTGACACGCTTCGGACTGTTTGTCACTTTGGAGGAGAATGGCGCGAGCGGAATTGTCCCGCTTGGCTCATTGCCGGATGATAGATGGGATCAGGACGAAGCCACGCAGCGCCTGGCTGGTCGCAGGACGGGTCTGACCTTTACGCTGGGTCAATCCGTGGAGGTGCGACTCAGGGAAGCGACCGCGCGCACAGGCGGGATGGTGTTTCACATCATGCAGGGCATGCCCAAACGCAGCGGTCGGCCAGCACCGCCGCGGCGTGGGCGGCGCTGAGCGCGCGGGGTTTCATCGCACTTGCTCTGCTGATGCTGCTTTGCGCCTCGGCGCTGCCCCTCGGGGCGGCGCTGGCGCAGGAAGTCCAGCGTGCGCCTGTTCATGAAGTGATCCCCGCCTTCCCGCGGGAGGAAATGCAGGAGGTTTTCGCCGCCGGCTTCGCCGCCATTCTGGACCGGCATATGGAACGCGCGCTGCCCAGTGATCTGATCACCTGGGGCCTGGCCGGCTTCACGGCAAATGATCCAAGCCTTCGGGTTGAAAGGCAGGGCCGGGAATTGCGCCTGATACGCGCGCGCCGGGTGCTGCTCAGCCGCGTCCTACCAAGCGATTCTTCGCGCGGCAGGCCAGAGGCCATCGGCATGGCGGCAGCCGAAGCTTTGACGCCGTTTCAGGAGGCCGCCTGGGCAGCCTCCCCGCCTATTCGCGATTTTGGCCGCGATCGGCTGCTACGCGCCAGTTTCAACGCCGTTTTCGGCCATCTTGACCCCTTCAGCCGCTATGTAACGCCCGAGGAAGCGCAGCTTGCGCGCGAAAGGCGGCTTGGGCAGGGGAGTGTCGGGCTCAGGCTTGCGGTGCAGCGCGGGCAGGTATTGGTGGCCGCCGTTACGCGGGACAGCCCGGCGGCCGCGGCCGGGATTCGCGTAGGCGATAGGCTGGTGACTGTGGATGATGAAATGGTCTTGGCGAATGACTTGGCCGGCGCGGAGCTGCTGCTGGAAGGCGCCGCCGAGACCGAGGTGACGCTGGTGACGCAGCGCGCCGGGCGAAGGCGGAGCACGACCCTGCGCCGCGTGGCGCAGCGCGTGGAGACAGCCACGGCGGCAATGCGCGACGGGGTGCTGCATCTGCGCGTTTCGGGCTTTACAGCGCTGACTTCCGCCCAGGTGACGGGCCTTGTAGAGGCTGCCTTTGCGGGGCCCAATCCGCCGCGCGGCCTGATTTTGGATTTGCGCGGCAATCGCGGCGGCATCCTGACGCAGGCGGTGGCCGTGGCGGATATCTTCCTGGATGGCGGGGAGATTGTGGGCACCGCCGGCCGTCACCCGGAGGCCAATCGACGCTATAATGCATCCGATACAGACCTCACCCAAGGCCGACCGATTGTGGTGATGGTGGATGGGCGTACTGCCTCGGCGGCGGAAATCCTGGCGGCGGCCTTGGCGGAACGTGGCCGGGCGGCGGTGCTTGGCACCGGCACCCAGGGCAAGGGCCTGGTGCAAATCCTGCTGCCACTGCCCAATGGCGGGGAATTGCAACTGAGCTGGTCGCGCATTGTCATGCCCTCTGGCTGGCCCTTGCAGGGGGCGGGGCTATTGCCAGCGCTTTGCACGGCGGGGGGGAGTGAGGCAGCGGCTGGGGCGCTGGTGGCGCTGCGCGCCGGGCAGCAACCCATGGGCGCGGTGCTGGCGCGGCTGCGCGCACTCCGCCCGCCGGTTTCGGCGATTGAAGCGACAAGCTTGCGCGAGACCTGCCCGGGGCTGGATGGGGTAGAGCGTGAGGCGGATTTCGCCCAGGCGCTGGTGACGGATGCGACCGCCTATCGGGCGGCGCTGATGCGTTGAGTCGGTAGAATATTTTCGGCGCAGCGCGCAGGAGTTATTGTTTGAGGGGATCGCTGCGCCCTGTGACCTTCGCAATATCATCCGCCGTCAATTCAACGCGAAAGCCGCTTCGGACAAGCTCGGCAAACTCCTCATTGGGCAACATGACGGTCAGGCAATAGAGCTTGTCCCGCCCGACATTGATCACCTCATGCTCATGGCCCGGCCGCACGATGAAGCTCTCGCCCGCCTTTACATGCACTTCCATCCCGTCACAGATGGATTTTGCCTCGCCGCTCAGCACAAAGAACATCTCATGCGCATGGCCGTGGCGATGCCATGGAGTCTTGCCGCCCGGTTCGAAGATTTCGAGAAAAATGGAGAAAGGCACCTGATCCCTGATCGGATCCGCGATCATGGCGAAGTAATTGGTGTCCTTGTCGGAGATCTTGAATGTCTCAAGGTCCGCGATGCGCCGCGTAATGATGGGGGAAGGCGTCGCGGGGCTCGCTTCATCGTCGCTCATGGATTTAATCCTGTCTTTGGGGTTTCAGCCAGGCTCAGCGCGCATAAAGCCGATCCAGCCGCACAAGGCGGTTCAGAACCATCAATAGCAGAACCGTCACCACGATCAGAATGGCCGATACGGCGTGCACGGTTGGTTCCAGGCTGAAGCTCGCTTCCGCATAGATTCGTACTGGCAGGGTTGTCATGCGTGCTGTTGTCAGAAAGCTGGTTACGGTGACTTCCCCGAAGGAAATGAGGAAGCTCATGATACCTGCCGCGACAAGCCCGGGGGCAAGGCCTGGCATGATTACCCATAAGAAGCGGGCTGGTGCGGAAGCACCAAGGCTGGCAGCGGCATCTTCCTGTGCCTTGTCCAGCTGTTCCACCGATGCCTGAAGCAGCGCAATTGAGAAGGGCAGAACCAGCACAACATGCACGGCAAGCATGCCAAGAAAGGGAGGTATGGCGGTGAAAGCCTGCAAAAGCTTCAGCATGCCAACACCAATTGCAACATGAGGCAGGGAAAGCGGCAGGGTCCAAAAGGCTGAAAGCGCCGTCAGGCCGCGAAAGCGGTGGCGCGATAGGGCGAAGGCGGCGGGAAGTGCCAGACCAATTGCAAGCACCGCGGTTGCCGCGGCAAGCTGCACGGAAATCCTGAAACTGGCGGCATAGGCACCGCCGAACAAAACGCGTTCATACCATTTCAAGGTAAAGGCACGAAAGCCGGCAACGGTTGCCTGCGGCACATCATTGAAACTTTGGATCATCACCAGAACCAACGGCAACAACAGCAAAAGAAGGCTGCTGGCCAATAGCAACTTGCCAAGGACCGGACCGAACAGGTCCAAGACTTTGAGCAGCCATCCCGGCAGGCTTCGGAAGCTGCCGGGCGCGCCGCTTTTCCATGGTGTGAGCTTGCGCGTGATCCCAATCACGAGCAGTGCGAAGATGGTGCTTGCCAGTGTCATGACCAAGGCCAGGGCGGCGGCCATTGGTGCATTCAGATTTTGCAGTGCTTCCTGCCAAACCAACATGCCCGTTGTCCAAACCTTCTTGCCACCAAGCAGCGTGGCCGAGACATAGGCGGTTGATGCCATCAGGAAAACAATGATGATGCCGGCCCGAAGCCCCGGCAGGGATAGCGGCAAATCCACCAGAAAAACCCGGACGATGCGGGAAGCGCCGAGGCTTTCTGCCGCTTCATGCACACGCGGGCTGGTGCCCTGCAGCACATCATAAAGTGCAAGCACCATGAAGGGCATGAAAACCTGCGCCAAAGCCAGCGCCACGGCGCCATGGGTATAGAGCATTTGCCGAAAGGGCGGGATACCGAAGATACTTAGCACCTGGTTGATCAGCCCATCCGGCGCCAGCAGCAACACGATCCCAAGCGAACGCACGACCACATTGGTGAGCAAGGGAATAAGGATCACCGCAAAGGCCAGTGGTCGCCACTTGAGCGGTAGCCGCACCAGCCAGAGCGCCAGCGGATAGCCCAGCAGCACTGTCAGCGCCGTCACACCAGCGCCAAGCAGAATTGTCTCGACAATGATGCGAACGAGAAACTCATCACTGAAAATCGAGATGAATTGCGCCGCCGAGGGTGGCTGAATGATCGGTCCGAAGGGATCGGGATATTCATGCAAGGAAAGCAGCGTCAGCACCGCAAAGGGTGCCGCGAAAGTCAGCAATAGCCAGAAGGTGACCGGAAACGCCAGCAGCGGTCCCGCGAAGGACCGTTGTGCTTTCGCTCCGATCACGGGTGGCGTCACCCCGCAATCTCGCGGTTGAAGCGGCTGGTCCAGGCGGGTTGGTTGCGAATGACCACATCCCAATCGAAATCCACCAGCTTTGCGACATCAGGCCCAAGCACAAGCTTGGGCTGCAATTCGGCGGGAATGGTGAGATTCTTCACCGTGGGCGAGTAATAGATTTGCTGTGCGTAAGCCAGCATGCAGGGTGCGGAAAGGTGCAGATTGATCCATTCTTCCGCAAGCTTCTGGTTGCGCGTGCCGACGGTGATGCAGGCGACATTCATGGCAATCGCCTGGCCTTCAACCGGATTGGCGATTTCAATATTCGGGTTGCGTGTTTCGGCATAACTCCGCGTAAAGCTGCCGAATTCGACCGAGATATCAGCAACGCCCTGATCAAACATACCATAAAGCTGATCCTGGCTGCCCTGGATGGCGGCGAAGGGTTTTAGCTCCCTGATCTTGCGGAAGCCGATATCAATCGCATTCTCACTGCCGCCGAAAATCTTCGCCGCCATCAGCAAGCCGGCGGTGCCCTGTGCCCCCGGATAGGATGGCCAGGCGATGCGCCCGCGCCATTCCGGATTCCACAAATCCTGCCAGCTTGTGACCGGCTTGGCGGCCTTGCGCTTGTCATAAACAATCGTGACGGGGTTGAAGGCCACGCCATAACCGCCAAGCTTCGCCACATCATACAGATTGGCAAATTGCGGCACCGCATCTGTTGGCGCTTGTGTCACACCATCCCGCACGGCCTGGCGGCTTTCGAAGATATTCAGATAGATCACATCGAAGCTGGGACGGCCACGTTCAGCATAGGCGCGGGCGCGACGCTCTGGCGTGCCGCCCAGCACATAGCTGACCTTCACGCCGGGGTATTTCGCCAATAGGGCCTTTTCCACATGCTCACGCACAATGCGTTCCTGCGCGCCGCCCCAAATACCGACCACAAGCTCATCACCGGCTTTCGGCTGAGCCATGGCGGAGCGGCTGAAGTGTAATGGGGCGGCAAGGCCCGCACCAAGAAGCAAGCGACCAATCTGTCTGCGCATTGTCGTCATGGGTTGTCCTTCCAGGAATGGGTTTCAGTCACGATAGAAAACTATAACCACCGGCAAGCGCGGTGATTTGGCAGGCGCGGCCGATGGCGGGCGGCGGCATATCTGAAGGTGAAAGAACGCGCACCAAACCTGCTGGCGTTTCCACCTCAACTTCATAATCATCACCAAGGTAGATGGCCGAGGTTACCACGCCGCCGAGTCGCAGGGGTCCATTCGGCGTTTCTGAAAGGCGCAAGCGTGCAGCGCGCAGGATGATGGCCTTTGCCCCGGCCGGAGCATCGGCACAGCCAAGGCCCGGCGCTTCAAAGATGCCATTACTGCTGCGCCCGGCAATAACGCTGCGCGCACCCAGGAAGGACGCGGTAAAGGCTTCTTGCGGATGATCGCAAAGGGCCTGCGGCGTACCAACCTCAATCAACTTGCCTTGCTGCATCACCGCGATGCGATCTGACATTGCAAGCGCTTCTTCCTGATCATGCGTCACGAACAGCGTTGTAATGGCCAGGCGCTGCTGCAGGCGCCGAATTTCGCCGCGCATTTCAACGCGCAGATTCGCATCCAGATTGGACAAGGGCTCATCTAGCAGCAGCACATCCGGTTCGATGACCAGGGCGCGCGCAAGTGCCACACGCTGCTGTTGCCCGCCGGAAAGCTGCGATGGATAGCGATTGGCAAGGCGTGACAGTGCCACCATTTCGAGTGCCGCCCCGGCCTTGCGCTGGCATTCCGCCTGGCCAATGCCGCGCATACGGAGCCCAAAGGCGACATTGCGCAGAATATCCATATGCGGAAACAGCGCATAGGATTGAAAGACAACGCCCATATTGCGCCGATGCGCCGCAAGCGCGGTGATGTCCTTGCCATTCACCTGTACCCGGCCCGCGGAAGGCGCCACAAACCCGGCCACCATGCGCAGGGTGGTGGTCTTGCCGCAGCCAGAGGGGCCAAGCAACGCGACAAGCTCTCCCTTGCCAACCTCAAGCGTCACCGCATCCACCGCCAGTGTCGTGCCGAATTGAGCGGACAGACCGTCGAGGATGAGATAGGGCGGTTGTTTCATGACACCTTCATGTTTGTTTCGATATGCAACGCCTTCTTGAGATGCAAATGAAGGGCCATGCCCTCTAGACCCGCGCAATGACTGCAACGGGCCCGCCGCCATCCGGCCCCTGATGCTCGGCGCCGCCTGAGACGAATAGGCGCGTATCGCCAATCACCCCGGCCAAAACGCCACCCACCAAGGCGCGGGCATGGCGTGTTGCGTTGATATCGCTGTCATCGCGCATGATATGGCGCGCCCCGCGAATGGTGCTGCCATGCGGCGGTTCCGCCTTGGCCAATACCGCCGCGATGCGCCCGCGCGCCGCATCATCAAGCTGCCCTTCACCCTTGAGGCCAAGCTCCTCAAGCGCAGCCCAAAGTGCCAGGGAATCAATTCCATCCTTCATCACGCGATGCGCAATGGCAAGATCGCCGGCCCAGGCGTTGGAATTGCCGAGCACCATGATTTCGTTGCGCATCAGCTCAATGCCGGCCGAGGTACTCGCCACGCCGGAATGAAGCGACCAATCGGTGCATACAACGCTATCGGTGGCTTTGGCGGCATCCATTTCGCCAAGCGCCACCGCAACACCAAGCGCAGAAGCACCGCGCGAAAAACCCATGGATTCATAGGTATCAATGCAGACAACATCCTGTCCTTCGGCGCGTTCGGCAGTCAGCAGTGGGCATTTGACCTGAACATAATGCACATCCTTTGGATCGGTAATGCCGGCCTGTGCCATGGCGGCGCGTACGGCCTTGGCGGTTTCCTGAATCTGGGCGCTGCGACCGATTTCGGATGCGGTGAAGTCACGCGTAAACCCCGTGCCAATGGCAAGTCGTTTGGCGGTTGGATCAGGTGTGCCATCATTGGCAACCGCGAAGACGATCATATGCGGACTTAGGCCACCTTCCGTTCCACCCGACATCACCAGCGCAATGCGCGCGCCTACTTCTGCGGGCGTCATGCCGGTCGCCTCTGCCAGGGCCAGCTTCATCGCAAGTGTGGCATAGCCGCGGGTGAAATCATTGACGCAGCCATTACCCTCCGTCTTGCCCAGGATCGCGACAATGCTTTTGGGATCAAGCCGCCCTGCGGCAAAGGCCCCTTTCAGCGCCGACATATCGGCCGGATCACGCATGGGCAGGCGTTCAACAATGGCGCGCATGTGGCGGGCTCCTCAGATTTTCTCTCTGATACGTCGAACGCCTTGGCTCAGGGCGCATTATACATTGTTTGGCGCGTGATCCGTTCCAGCGGATAGGCATGCACTTCACTGCAAAGCTGTACCAGCGCCTCTGCCGCGCGCTGCACAACAATGCTGCCACGCGCCGCATCGGCCGAAGCGGCATCCCCACAGGCACCCGATGGTTCCAAATCCTGTGTCTGCCAGCCAAAGCCAACCGCGCCTTCGGGTGTCAGCATGCCGCCGGCTTTTTCGATCTCAATCGAAATGGGCGCGAAATTGGCGGCATGTTCCATGGCTATCAAATCACGATGCAAATGCAGCATGACGCTGGTTTCCACTTCGCCGCCATGGATGCCGTGCTTCAGTTCCATGGCGCTGAAAAGATCATCCTGCCTGGTGATATTCCACCAGGTTGCCGTCACCACGAACATTTCATGACGCACGCGGAGTTCCCTCGCGACAATATCGGCGACTTGGGGTTGACCACCGTGGGAATTGAACAGGATCAGTTTGCGGCAGCCGGCGCGCAGCACACTTTCCCCGATATCGAACCAAAGACGGAACAGCGTTTCATGCGAAAGGCTGAGCGTGCCGGGGAAGGCGTGATGTTCATTGGATTTGCCAATCGGCATCATGGGCAGCACAAGCACCGGCAGATCATCCGGCATCAGCGCCATGGCCTGCGCAATGATGCCCTGGTTGATCGCCGCATCAACCTTGATGGGCAAATGTGGCCCATGCTGTTCGGTGGCGGCCACAGGCAGGATGGCGACCAGATTCGCCATATCCATTTCGGCGAATTCCTTGGTGGAATGGTCCCACCACCAATGGGATTTTAAACGCGATGTCATGCCGCACTAAAAGCGCGCGGGCGGATAGCAAACAAGGCGCCCGCAGGGCAAAGATTGGCGGCTAAGCCGCGCGTGAGGACTTCTGCCCATTTTGCGCCCATTTGATGCACAAAAATTGGGCGGTCTATTTCCGTCCAGGCGATAAACGGCGGCGACTGCACCGCGCCCAACCACTCGCCTTTTCGGCAGCGGGTTGCTCGCGCCTGACCCGCCCGCTGCCCGAATGTCAAGCGAAAAGGGCTTTCGGCAGCATGCCGTGAACACCCTTGGACGTGTTCACCGTCTGCGTCACATGAAAATCAACGCCGACAGAGCACAGCGTATAGGCATCCATCCGCGTCATATTCTTGGTCTCAACAAGGTAGTCAATCATTTCACGCAGTGCGATTTCCATGGAACGATCAAGGCTGGTGTCGAAACCCATGGTGATGACATGTGTGGGCGTTTCAGCGCGCGGCTGCTTCAGCGCCATATCCTTGCGCACGGTCAGGCGGAACTTGCCCTGTAGGGCGGTTTCAATGGCGGTCAGGCAGACCTCTCCGTCACCCTGGGCGCCATGACCATCACCGCAGGAGAAATTGGCGCCGGCGACATGCACAGGCAAATAAAGTGTCGTGCCGGCGACAAGCTGCTTATTGTCTATATTGCCGCCAAAGCTGCGCGGAATGACCGATGTGCAGCGACCCCAATTCTTCGGCGGCGCAACCCCCATAATGCCAAAAAAGGGTTTCAGCGGAATATCCACGCCAAAGGGCAAGCGCCCAATCATCTTTTCGGCATCAAGAGGAATGTTCAGAATGCGGCCTTCGGGAAATTCATCCGGCAGCGTCCCACCCAAGGGGCGGATCAGGTTGAAGCCCCAATCCTGGCGCAGCTTGATGTCCAGGATATCCACTTGCAGCACATTGCCTGGCTCCGCGCCCTCAACCGCCACCGGACCCGTCAGGATATGCGGGGCGCCGGCAAAGCGATCATTTTTCTGATGCACCGCGAATAATTCCGGCGGCGTGTGGAAGGGCTTTGGCGGCACCATTTCCGGCGGGCCGGTCAGCGTATCAATCGTGACCTCGTCACCACTCGCGATGGTGATTTGCGCCGGGCGCGCGGCATCAAAATAGCCCCAATGGCAGGCATCGGCGCTGGCGGCGAGGTAATGGCTTTTGGGCATGGTGCGCTCTTTCTCTGGTTGGGCAAGGAAAGATCAGGTCGCGTAACGCGTAGCTTTTGGCGTGATCAATGGCAATAGCGTGGCATGGTGCTTGCTGATCCCTCATAGCGCCGGACAATCCGTGTTGCGAGATCATCCGGGTAAGCGTCGGTATTGACGCTCTTTAAGGGCTGAATTGCATGAATGATGCCACCGAAATGGATGTGAAGGCCTATGCTGATACCATGGCAAAAGCCTTGGACTTGCCATTGACGGCGGAATACGCGCCGCAGGTTGAAGCCAATCTTGCCCTGGCCTTTCGGCTTGTGCAGCTGGTGCTTGATTTTCCCCTGCCCGATGAAGCGGAACCCGCGCCGGTTTTTGTAGCCCAAGGCAATCAGGCATGAAGGATTGGACGCAGGAACCCGCGCATCGCATTGCGGATGCGGTAAGCGGCGGTGCGGTCTCGGCGCGCCGTGTGGCGGAACAGCATTTGGCCGCCATTGCGCGCCTTAATGACCGGCTGAAAGCTTATACGGATATCACCGCCAGCCGAGCACTTGCCCGTGCCGATGCCATTGATGCGGCGCGCGCAAAGGGCCAGCCCTTGCCACCGCTTGCCGGTGTTCCCTTCGCGGTCAAGAATTTGTTTGATGTGGAGGGCTTGGTTACGCGTGCGGGTTCCAAGATCAACCGCGATCATGCGCCAGCACAGCAGGATGCAACGCTTATCACGCGGATGGAGGCCGCCGGCGCGGTGCTGCTCGGTGCGCTCAATATGGGTGAATACGCCTATGATTTTACCGGCCGCAATGCGCATGATGGCAATTCGCTGAACCCCCATGATACGGCGCGCATGACTGGCGGGTCATCAGGTGGTTCGGGCGGTGCCGCCGCTGCGGGGCTTGCGGCCATTACACTCGGGTCCGATACCAATGGGTCCATCCGCGTTCCGGCATCGCTTTGTGGTCTGTTTGGATTGAAGCCGAGCTATGGCGGGCTGTCGCGCGCCGGCACCTTTCCTTTTATTGCAAGCCTTGATCATGTCGGGCCACTTGCGCGTTCGGTGCAGGATCTGGCGCTTGCTTATGACGCGATGCGCGGCGCTGACCCGCTTGACCCGGTCTGCACCGGTGGCAGCGCGGCGCCGGTTTCGCCGGCGCTTACAGCCGGCATCAAGGGGCTGCGTATCGCGCGCGCCGGCGGCTACTTCACGCGCATGGGTGAAGCGCAGGCCTTCGCCGCCGTGGAGCTGGTGGCGCATGCGCTGGGCGCTGAACGGAGCGTGGAATTCCCCGAAGCGCATCGCGCCCGCGCTGCCGCTTTCATCATCACCATGATCGAAGGATCAGCCCTGCATCGGGACCGTATTCGCGCAAGGCCCGCGGATTTCGACCCTGAAGTGCGCGATAGGCTCATTGCCGGCGCCATGCTGCCCGGCGATTGGTATGTAAAGGCGCAAAAATTCCGCCGCTGGTTTCAGACAAAAGCCTTGAAGCTGTTTGCTGAGACCGATCTGATCCTGGCCCCCGCAACCCCCACATCGGCACCGCTGGTGGATCAAAAAACTTTCGTGCTGGATGGCCAAACCCTGCCCGTGCGGCCCAATCTTGGCATCTTCACCCAGCCCATTTCCTTCATCGGCCTGCCGGTAGTCACTGTGCCGGTTTGGCCGGAACAGGGCATGCCGATCGGCGTGCAGATCATCGCCGCGCCTGGCCAGGAAGCGCTTGCCCTCCGCGCGGCGCATTGGTTGGAAAGCCAGCATATTGTTCACGCCAAACCAGCACGCTGAGGAGACAGTCATGGAGATCAATATTGCCGAGGTGAAGGCCGAGGTTGAAGTGGCCTTTGCCGAATACGAAAAGGCGCTGATCAGCAATGATGTCGAAACACTGGACCGGCTTTTCCTGGATAGCCCGAACACCATCCGCTATGGCGCAGCCGAAAATCTCTATGGCTATGCGGAAATCGCTGCCTTCCGCGCGGGCCGACCATCAGCAGGGCTGGAACGTAGCCTGGAACGGACTGTCATCACCACCTATGGGCGTGATATGGCAACCGCCTGGACCATGTTTCGCCGCCCTTCCCTGCCCGGAAAAATTGGCCGGCAAAGCCAGGTATGGATGCGCACGCCTGAAGGTTGGCGCGTGGTAGCCGCGCATGTCTCTGTTATCGCGGAATAGGAAGGGCGCGCTCAACTGACCGCGATTTGCGTGTAATCCTGGAACCAATTCCGCGCCTGCACAAAACCGCGGCAGCGTGCACTCAAGGCGCGCGGATTGAGGTCATGCACCACGGCAAGCAAGGACGCCTCATCGATCAGGATTTCATGCAGCCGCGCCATGGCGCGTGTTTGTTCCGCCGGGTCGAAAGCGTTGCGCACCACAGCAAGCTGCGCATTCACCGCCGGGGAATTATGCAGCCCCCAATTAATCCCGCGCGGCGGCGCCAACTCTCCATCATAAATGAACCAGCCGGTATTCGGTTCCATGGACGGGATGGCGATATTCAAGGCATGCCCGCCGCGTGAGGAAGCATCGCGTGCACCGGCCCGCAGCATATTGATGGAGGTTGCAAAATCCACCGGCTGGAAGGTGACATCAAAGAAGCATTCCTTGAGGCCGGCTTGCATCGCCTCATTCATCGGTTGCGGCACCATCTGGCCGCCGCCGGATACCGGCATGATCACGCTCAGCGCACAGCGCCGCGTGGCGGAATAGCCAGCTTCGGTCATAAGTCGCCGCGCCTCGGCCGGGTCATGGCGGAGCCGGAAGGAAGGGTTGCCGAACCACGGATCATCCGGCGTGACCTTGCCGCGTGCCGCCAGTGCCGCGCCGGAAAGCAGCGCCACGATCCCGTCGCGATCTATCGCCAAATTGGCCGCTTGCCGCACCCGGAGATCAGCAAAGGGGCTGCCTTCGGAAACATTCAAGCGCCAGGCCCAGATATGCGGATAGGCATTCTGCACCACTTGAAAGCGCGCGGCGCGCAAGGATGGGATGGTATCCGGCGGCAGGCTTTCCACCAGATCAATCTGCCCGCTCCGCAGCGCCGCAACCCGCGCCGAGCCATCCGGGATTGGCAGCAATACGGTGCGCGGCGCCTTGGGGATGCGGTTTGGGTCCCAATAGTCGCGATTGGCTTCCAAATCCGCGCGTTGCCGCGGCGTAACATTGGTTACCTTATAGGGGCCGGTGCCGGAAGGGTTGAGCGCAAAGCGTTGCCAATCCCCGCCAAGCGCCTGCCAATGCGTGGGCGACGCAAACCAAATAAAGGCAAGCTGGAAGGGCAGGGACGCATCTATGGCGCGCGTGGTGATCGCGATGCGGTATGTATCAAGCTTCTCGTAGCCGCCGATGGAGGTAATGCGACCGCGCACCAGGGCTGAACGTGTCGGTTCAAATTGCGGCGCCTGATTGTTCAGGATGGAATCGAAATTCCAGATCGCAGCATCGGCATCAAAGGGCGTGCCATCATGGAATTTTACCCCCTGACGAAGCTCTATGATCCAACGCCGCCGATCGGCTTCATCCACCCGCCAGGAAGTGGCGAGGCCAGGCATCAGCCCGGATGGCGCATCAGCCTTGGACAAATCCCAAAGCGCCAGCGCGTCATAGACAAAATAGGCGCCGAACCGCACGCCTTCAAAGCCGGCTTCCGGGCCGCCCCACAGGCGCGGCACATCGCCGATGGACATCGCAATGCGTAGCGGCTGGGCAGCCTGCGCTTCGGCCAGGGAAGGACCAAGGGCGGTGAGTAAGGCTGGAGCGGCCAAAAGGGCGCGACGCGAGACAGAGGTCATGCGGATAAATCCTGAAGCAGCATAATTTGTCCCAAGCAATGCGCGTGCCAGCTGACTATGCCGCTGAAGCGTTTCGGTTCCGAAGGTGGAACTGCCTCAAATGATGCGGTCAGCGCGTGCTTACTTGTTTCCGAACGGCGTTTGGCCGGGTTAATCAATCAAATCGTCGCCTTCTCATCGCGAGAAGAGTGAAGATGAGCCCGGCCTCGTCCGCCCCGTTGGCAAGGATACTCGCCGAAAAGCGACGCACGGCATTCGCCGTGCGACGCGCAAGCTCCACAGCGCCAAGGACAAGCCCCGCACCTTCAAGGAGGGACGCACGATAAGAAGGGCATTACCGCTCTTTGCCGTCGGGAAGTCTTGGCCGATGATGGTTAGCTACGCCTCTGTACGGCTGACCTTGAGGAAGATGAGAGGGTTGATCTTCGGGACGATGGTTGTCCGGCTTGTGATCTTGAAGTGGCAGCGGCCATTTGGCCAAGCCCAACCAGGTCCTGCTCTGACGGTCGGTTTTGCAGACGCTGCCAAAGCGCTTCATCGCGCCCATAGAAATCCGGGCGAATTTCCAAATCGCGCCCTGCCGAGGCGAAGGCCGTATGATACAGCACAAAGACCGGCACCGGCTCTGACAGGGTTCTGCGCACCGTATCACCGGCTGCCACCTTTCTCTGGATGGCTTCCATTGGTTCATCCATCAGCAAGGCTGCGAATTCCAGCGGATTTTGGACGCGGATGCAGCCATTGCTGATACGACGATTATCGCGGCCGAAGGCTTCCTTGTCCGGCGTGTCGTGTAAGTAAACATCGAAGCGATTGGGCATTTCAAACATCACGGCCCCAAGCCCAGCCTGCGGACCCGGCGCCTGTTTGGCTTCACCATTCGGTAGCAATGTGATTTTGTTCTTCACCAGATAAAGCGGGTCTTGCTTCAACATTGGGCGGATATCCGCCTCCACAATATCATGCGGAATGATCCAAGGCGGGTTGAACAAAGCGGATACAATTACCGTGCTGAATTCAGGGCTCTGCTTTCGGTCCGTCGCCTCCCCCACCACCACGCGGGTGACGAAGACCGGACGATGATCACGATAAAGCACCAGTTGCTGATCCGGCACATTCACCCATACGCGATCCGCCGGTAATTCTCGCGGCAGCCAACGTTGGCGCTCAAGATTGGCCTCGATCAGCCGGAGCCGGCTTGCCGGGGTCCGGTCGAAGATGCCTGCCGAGCGTTGCCGCTGCAGTGCCTGGCGCAGTGCTGCATAGGTTGGGGTTTTTGGTGCCAATGCCTCAATCGCCGCTACCGGGTCTGGGCCGTCCAGCGCGTTATGGAGCACCTCCGTCACATCCACCGATTCGGGCCAAAGCGCCTCACCATCCTTGCGCCGTTCGGGAGGCACGGCACCGAAGACCAGCGCCTCGGCATAGGTGAGCACGGCGTGGGAAAGCAGCAAGTCGCGCCGCACTGGCGGAAACATATCCATGCGCCTGAGCAGATTGGCGTGGAACATCTCTGGGTCCAACCCGTGATCACGCGCGCGCAGCACCGCCGCCTTCAACGCATTGGCCTGGGCTTGGCGCGTATCCCAGACCGGTTCGAAGCCGCGGCGGACATAAAACCGGCGCAGCAATTCGGCATCCAAGGTCTCGCCAGCGACCATTGGCGCCTGGCCTTCAAGCAGGCTTCCAATGTCACCGCTGGGCTCAAGCGCGGCGGATTGTGGGGATTCGCCCTCACCCGCTGCGCAGCCGGCCAGGGCCAGGGCGGCGGCCAGGCCAATCGTACCCTGCAAAAGGCTCTCACGGCGCGAAATCAGGGCCGGCGGAGTATCCAACCGTCCATCGGGACCTGTTTTGCGCTTGCTCCATGGCAACAGCACGCCAGTAACTCCTGAATCTTCGCGTTTTACGCAACAAAGGGTTTGACAACCTACCGATAAATGATCATGATTCGCAGTGTCTCCAAGACTCTAGCAATTCGGACAGGCAAAATGAACACTGATTCCAAAGAAATGACCCGCAAGGCGCTTCTCCGCAAGGTTGCGGCGGTTGCGATTCTCGCCCCTGCCGCCCTGGTCGCGGCCTGCGCTTCTGAGCCAGCCCCGGCACCCGCCCCGGCTCCGGCGCCGGCGCCGACCCCTCGGGCGCGCGGCTGATTTGACAGGCCTGCGGGTGGCATCTTCGGGTGCCGCCTTGATGGTTTTGTTCAAGGCCGCTGCCTTAGACGGCAGGAAATTAACCAGACCCGTTGCGCCATGGCGCAGCGGGTTTTGTTTTGGCGCCTGGGCAACCGCCCAAAGCCTGCTCCTTGGGATGCAGCGCACAGCCTTGGGGCTGCATGGCCTAACGCGCCGCGCCGCCTTCCTTTAGCCTTGCTGGATAATGACCCAATGTGGCGCGATAGACCAGCCTTCGTTCTGTTGGAACCGCGCAGCGGGTCCGCAAACGAAGATAAGCTGCTTTAGCTTCCATGGTTTCTTGACCAATATCCGATCCGATGACGCTGTCAGATCGCGTATCGCTCAAGACCTGCGCCCATTCACCCCCCTTCGCGGGACACGCTCTGAACCTTTGTTTGATCGCATTTTCCAGGTCGCCGAATGATTCTTTTTGGCTTGAAAATCTAACGCCATGACGGGCAGGGCAGCATGACCGCTTCCGCGATTTTCGGGGATTTATTCGCCGCCTGGCTCTTTGGCTATTCGGCGCTGATCAGCATCATTAACCCTCCCGCCGGCGCGCTGATCTTCCATGGCATGACGCGCTGGCTGACCGAACAGGAACGCGCCCGTCTGGCGCGATCTATCGCCATCAATAGCTTCATCGTGCTGCTGGCTGCCCTTTTTCTCGGGACCCTTATCCTCGGCTTTTTCGGCATCTCCCTGGAGGCCCTGCGGATCGCCGGCGGCCTGACCGTCGCGGTCGCAGGCTGGCAAATGCTGAATGAGGAAGATGACAATCAGCGCCGCGAAGCCAAGGCCCCCGCCGCCCTGGATACCGCCCCGGTCGAGCGCATGAGCTTCTTTCCGCTGACCCTACCGCTCACCACCGGCCCGGGGACGATCGCCGCCTCCATCGCGCTTTCTGCGGAACGGCGTTCCTCTGAAATCGGCGACATTGTACTGAATACGCTGGCCTTCACGCTCATCGCGGCGACGGTCGCGCTAACCGTTTGGTTTGCCTATGCCAATGCCGCCGGGGTTGCGCGCCGTCTTGGCCCGACGGGTATGCTGATCGCCGCCAAGCTTGCCGCCTTTGTGCTGCTTTGCATCGGCGCGCAGATCATGCTGACGGGCGTGATTGACGCAATGAAGCCCCTTCTCGCGATGCGGTAACGCACCGCGCCCCACCAGCACCAAAAGGAACCACCCATGAACGGCAACGCCAATATAGTTGATGTTGAATACGCGACAAACATGCTGATCCGCTTGCTCGCAATTGACAGCGTGACAGGGTTTGAAGCCGCCATCGGCGCCGCCATTGTGGATGAATTGAAGAAGGTTGGCGTGCCCGCAAGCGCGATCCGCTACGATACGGCCCATCAGCGCATCAAGCTGCCGACCGAAGTGGGCAATCTGATTGTTGACCTGCCAGGCACGCGGCCTGGCCCGCGGCTGCTGTTTTCCACGCATATGGATACCGTGCCACTCTGCAAAGGAGCCAAGCCGCGGCGAGAGGGAGATCGGATTGTGTCCGATGGCACCACGGCTTTGGGCGGGGATAATGGCACGGGCTGCGCCGTGCTGATCGCGCTCGCGAAAACCCTGATCGAGCACAAGCTTCCGCATCCACCGATCACCATGCTGTTCACCGTGCGCGAAGAAAGCGGCCTGCATGGCGCGCGGGAGCTTGACCCGAAGGATCTGGGCGGTGCCGTGATGGGCTTCAATGTGGACAGCACCCATGCCGCGAAGCTCACCATTGGCGCGGTGGGTCAGCAGAATTGGGAAGTCACCATCAAGGGCAAGGCAGCCCATGCCGGTGTTGCGCCAGAACGCGGCATATCCTCAACGTTGGTGGCCTCCATCGGGCTGACTGAAGCGCAACGCGGCGGCTGGTTCGGCAAGGTGGTGAAGCCGGAAGGCAAGGGTTCTTCCAATGTCGGTATCTTCGGTGGCAAGGATGGCAAGCCCGCTGGCGATGCCACCAATGTTGTCACGGATTATGTCCATCTTGTCGGTGAAGCGCGCAGCACGGATGCGGCCTTTGCGGTCAAAATCACCGAAGCCTTTGAAGCTGCCTTCAACAAGGCCAAGGGCGAAGTCAAGGATGCCGATGGCGATATGGCGGAGGTGAGCTTTCAAACCCGCACCGCCTATCCGCCCTTCCTGATGTCAGCAGATGATCCCGCGGTGCAGCGCGCGAAAAAGGCCGCGCAATCCATGGGGCTTGAGCCCGTCACCATGGTGTCCGCCGGCGGGCTGGATGCGAATTGGCTGGTGAAGCATGGCGTGCCGACCGTGACTTTCGGCGCCGGTCAGGCGGAAATCCACACCGTCCATGAATATGTGGATGTGCCGGAATTCGCCCAAGGCTGCCGCCTGGCAGTTGCCATCGCGACCTTGGAGTAATATCCGCGCCCCATGCGCATCCTGCTGATCGAAGACGATAGGGCGACCGCCGATTACATCGCCAAGGGTCTGCAGGAGATTGGCCATGTCGTGCAGGTGGCGCGCACGGGCCGCGATGGCATGCTGCTCGCCGCTGGTGAGGCCTGGGATGTGATTGTGACGGATCGCATGCTGCCGGGGCCGGATGGCCTCACTATTCTGCGTGCGCTGCGGGCTTCCGGCATTACCACGCCTGTTTTGGTGCTGACGGCGCTGGGAGAGGTGGAGCGGCGCGTCGAAGGGCTGGATGCGGGGGCGGATGATTACCTCGCCAAGCCTTTCGCCTTCAGTGAATTGCGCGCGCGCATCGCCGCCCTCGCGCGCCGCCCGGCGCCTGCCACCGATCCCGTGCTGCTGCAAGTGGGCGATATTGAATTGGATTTGCTGAAGCGTGTGGTGCGGCGCAATGGCCAGCCAGTGGAATTGCTGCCGACGGAAATGCGCCTGCTGGAATTCATGCTGCGCCGCCCAGGCCAGGTGCTGACCAAGACCATGCTGCTGGAAGGTGTATGGGATTTGAACTTCGATCCTTCGACCAATCTGGTTGAAGTGCATGTCAGCCGCTTGCGCCGCAAACTGTCGCAGGAAGGCGCGCCCGCGCCGATCCAGACCATGCGCGGTGTTGGCTATATGCTTAGTCCACCGAAATGAATACTCTTGGCCGGCTGTTTCGAAGCTTCGCGCTGCGCACGGCGCTGCTGACGGCCTTTGGCGTCTTGGGCATTTCCGCCCTTGGCCTTGGGCTCGGCTGGCTGCGCAGTTCCTCGGCTTTGGAAGAAGCTTTGGACAGCACCATCCGCGCGGAAGCCGAAATATTGCTCGGCGAATTTCAGCGCTTCGGCATGATTGGCCTGACGCGCGCCGTGGAAGCGCGCACGCGCGACCGCACGCCAAGCGCCATTTTGGTGCAGCTACGCTTGCCGGATGGGCGGCCGCTTGCCGGGTCTGCGCGGCTTTCCGGCGCACCGGCGGGCTTGCGCGGTTTTGTGACGCTCAGGGCACCAGAAGGACCAGTGCGCATATTGGGGATTGGGGTTGCCAACGGTTTCACCTTGCTGGTCGCGGCGGAATTCGGCGCGGTGCTGGATACGGCGGCAACCCTTGCCACCACGCTACTCGCGGCCGGTGCCATCGCCGTGCTGATCGCGCTTGGCTTTGGGCTGTTCATGGCGCGCGGGCTGCAACTGCGCCTTCGCCGTGTCTCAGAAGCCGCCGAACAGGTCATGCGCGGCGATCTTGCGCGGCGGTTGCCCTTGGCGGGCAGCGCAGATGAATTCGATCGCCTGGCGAGCACGGTGAATACGCTGCTCGAACGCCAGGAAGCGCTGATCGAGGGCATGCGGCAAGTCACGGTGGATGTCGCGCATGATTTGCGCGGCCCACTTTCCCGCCTGCGCCAAAGGCTGGAAGCAGCCCTTGCACGCGCGCGTGATCCAAATGCCGATGGCGCAGCCTTTGAAGCGGCCTTGGCCGAATTGGATACAGTGCTTGGCACCTTCACCGCGCTGCTCCGCATTGCGCAGCTTGAAGCCGGCCCACCTCTGCCGCCGCAGGAAGCGCCGGTGGTGGAGCTTTCTGCACTGGTGACAACACTTGCCGAGGCTTATGCAATTGTCGCGGAAGAAGCCGGCAAGCGGCTTGAAGTGCAGGTTGCACCCGACCAGCGCCTGCATGGTGATGCGGCGTTGCTGCGGCAAATGCTCACCAATTTGATGGATAATGCCCTGACGCATGGCGGGCAGACCCTGCGCGTGGCACTGCGCCCAGGGCCAGTGCTGGAAGTGGCCGATGATGGGCCGGGCGTGCCGCCAGAAGAACGCGCGCGCGTGCTGCGCCGCTTTTATCGGCTGGACCGCAGCCGCGGCACGCCGGGCAGCGGGCTTGGCCTGGCGCTGGTAGCAGCGGTGGCGAAGCTGCATGGCGCAGCCCCGGTATTGTCAGATGCCGCGCCAGGGCTTTGCGTAACGCTGGATCTTTCCAGCGCAAAGGCAGAAAGCTGAAAATCATTTCAGCTTCGTGTTCGAGACTTTACAGCAGGCTTTCTCCATTTTCGCAGTCAAGGCGAAAGCGAATCAGCGCCGTGCCTGCTTATGGAGAAAACAACACATGGCTAAATCCAGCCCAACCCGCCGGATTGCGCGCTATGCGCTGCTCGGCCTTTTGCTTGGTTCAACCGCGCTCACTGGCCTTGCCGTGCATGCGCAGAATGCCCCAGCCCCCGTGGCCCCGGCCATCACGCTTGACCGCGCCGCACCGGCCGCCGGCTTTGCCGAGCTGGTGAAGGCCGTGCGCCCCGCCGTTGTCACCATCAATGTCGCCGGCAAGGCGCCGCGCGCTGAGACGGGGATGCCCAACCCCGGCCAGGGCCGCGTGCAAGGCACGGGTTCGGGCTTCATCATTGATGCCGCCGGCTTCATCGTCACCAATAACCATGTGGTGGATGGCGCCAACCGCATCACCGTGAAGCTTGAAGACGGCCGCGAATTGCAGGCCCGCGTTGTTGGCCGTGATTCCCGCACCGATGTCGCGCTGCTGAAGATTGAAGCCAGCGCGCCTTTGCCCTTCGTGGCCTTCGGCGATTCTGATCGTGCCCAGCCTGGTGATTGGGTGGTGGCCATGGGCAATCCCTATGGCCTGTCCGGCACTGTGACCACGGGCGTCGTCTCAGCAACTGGCCGCGATATTGGCGCTGGCCCCTATGATGATTTCATCCAGGTGGATGCGCCGATCAATCAGGGCAATTCTGGCGGCCCGCTTTTCGCCCGCGATGGCGGCGTGATTGGCGTGAATACCGCGATCTTCAGCCCGACCGGCGGTTCGGTTGGCATCGGCTTTGCCGTGCCGTCCAATATGGTGAAGCGCGTGGTTGCCGAATTGCGTGAGAAAGGTCAGGTCGAGCGCGGCTTCATTGGTGTTTCCACCCAGCCGGTGAACCCTGCCATGGCGGCCGCGCTGAAACTGCCCGCGAATGGCAGCGAAGCTCCGCGCGGTGCGCTGGTGGCGGGCGTAGAGAATGGCAGCCCCGCCGCCAAGGCCGGCCTGCAGCCCGGTGATGTGGTGACGGCGCTGGACAATAAGCCGGTGCAGAGCCCGCGCGATCTCGCGCGTAGCGTGGCCGATCTTCGCCCCGGTGCGAAGGCGGATCTGAAGCTATGGCGCGATGGTGCGGAGCGCAGCCTCCGTGTCGAGATCGCCGCGCAGCCCGGCACGGAACGCACCCGTGCGGGAGCCGAGGAATCCAACGCGCCGCGCATTGGTGTTTCGCTGGTGCCGATCACGCCGGAAGCGCGTGCGTCGCTCCGCCTGCCCAATGATGCCAAGGGCGCGCTGGTGCAGGCGGTGGAACCGAACTCACGCGCCCAGGAAGCCGGTTTGCGCCGGGGCGATGTGATCGTGGGTGTCGGCGCTGCCGCAACCGATGATGCGGATGCCGTGGTGCGTGCGCTGCGTGAGGCGAATGCCGCGGGTGGTGCGGTTGCGGTGCGCATCCTGCGCGATGGCAAGCCGGCCTTCATCGCCGTGCCGGCCGCGCAGGCCTGAAGACTGAGCGGGTCAGGTGATGACCTGACCCGTTTCACTGCAAAGCTGGAGAAACATCACCGCGCGCCATGCGGAGACGTCACGCAAGGGCAGCGGTTTCCAGCCTGGCCGGCCATGGTGGCAGAACTGACCCCTTAAACCGCCATGGCCGGTTTTCTCATGAGTGCCTTCAGAACCGCACAATGCCAACGGCAAGCAGGCGATTGGCAATGCCGTGGCCGACACCATTTGAACCAACCGCCGCCGCGCCATCTTCAAGATCACGCCGGCTGAAAACATATTCCAGGCCAAGATCGAGCCAGCCAAAGGGCATGCGGCTGGTCGGGCGATCGGCAAAGGGGCTCCAGATCAGATTGGCGATGACCTGCTGCATTTCCCGATTGCGCGGCAAGGCACCGGGCGTGCCGGAAGCGAAGCGGATGGAGGAAGGGAAATCCTGCCGCGCTCAGGCATAGGAAACCGTGCTCCGCACGAAATCCGTCCAGAAGCGGCGATAGCCGATGGTGGCGCCGTAACTCGGCACGGAATCCAGGCTGTAATCCATGCCGGTCGCGGTGATGATGTCGGAAATGCCGCCTTGGCCGAAGGTATTGCCGGCGAAATAGCGGCCGATCCCCTCACCATAATAGCCCATCAGCATCAGTTCATCCCGGCCAAGGGCGGATATCCATTTGCCAAGCGGCAAGCGCGTATGCGCGGCCAATCCCCAGCCAGGGGTACTTTCGCTTGGCTTCGGGCCAAGCGTGGTGCCATCCGGTTCAAGCGATAGCTGCCGGAACAGCCCGCGCAGCACATATTCCTCTGCGCCATCGCGCCAGGTCAGCCGCGCAAGCAGATCGGGCATTTGATCGAAGGCAGGGGTGGCGCCGCCATCAAAACGCACGGGCGACAATGCAGGTCCGTTCTGCGTTAGGATATCGCCGAAGGAGGATTCAACTGATCCTTGCAGGGTCCAATTACCCCCAAAGCGGTGCGAAACACGGAATTGCGCCTGACGGATGAAGGATTGATTGAGGTTGGTGGCATCGTGCAGCGCCTCGGTCAGCCCCTCATTCCAGAGGCTATTGGTATGGCCGAGCAGGTAGCTCCAATCATCGCGCGTCAATTCGGCAAAGGCCTGCCTGATCCGGTAGGCAAGATCGCCGCCTTGCACGATTTCGCCACGGAAATCGCCTTCGATGGTTGTATCAAGGCGGCCCCAGGCCGTATCGCTCCGCGTATCAAAGCCGAAGCGCGAACTGCGCGCGGTGATATCACCATCGCCGGGCTGCGTGTTTCTGGCCGTCAGCGGAATACCCTGTACTGAGGCCGCATCAGTTGGGTTGCGCGCGTTGAAATCACGATAGGCGGTCAAGCGCAGAAAGCCGTAGAGCGGCACCGTGGTATCCGTATTCGGAATGCGCATGGCAAGCCCATCCAGGTTGCCGCGCAGCGCCTCATCCACCTCGGCGCGCACAGCCTCGGGCGAGCGTGGCGCAGGCGCGGCGGCGGGGGCGGCAGCGGTGGCAACGGGCGCGGTGCGCGGTGCTGCGGCGCGTGCCGGCGCGGCTGCTGCCGGTGCGGGCGCAGGTGCTGGCGCTGCCACGGCGGCAGGGCGTTGGGGGCGGCGTTCACGTTCAAGTTCATTCACGCGCTGCTGCAGCGCATCAATGCGCCGCATCAGTTCTTCCATGGTTGGCTGCTGTGCGAAGGCTGGTGCGGCACCAACCATCAAGCCCAGCATAGCCGCCCCGGCCCATTTTGATCTCATCTGCATGCCCCCTGTGCCTGATGGCGCTGCCGCCAAGACATTCTTCGTTTCAGTCTGAAGCCTTGCGAGGGCAGCGCCTATTGGCCAAGTGTCGCGCCGCTGTGCCGGGTATCTCCGGTGCAGGTGTTGAGGCCCAGCGACTAGAACCGAAACGCAATGCTGAGCGAGCCGAATTGCGAGGCTTCGCGTTGCGTTTCAAATTCCTTGCTGCGGATCGTATAAGTCGCGGTCAGACGCATGCTGGAAAAAATCAGCGCAACACCCGCGCTGGCATCGCCGACCAGCACTTCCCGATCAACGCTGCGGCTATCGCGCCAGGTATTGCCATCCAGCGAGATATCGCGCGCCACCGCGCGGCCTTCAACGCCGCCAAACACATACCAGCCAAACCGCCCGGTCGGCTGGAAGAAGATTGAACCGGCAGAAACCGGGCGCACGCGGGGTGGGCCGAAATCTGCTTCGAGTTCTGTACCGTAACGCAGCATCATGCCCGCTGCCGCATAGGTATGCACATTGCCAAGACTGGCCGCGAGGCTTGGTACCCAACCAAATCGCCGGCCTTCCGAATCGGGTTCGCCATTCAGCCGCCATTGGCGGTTGGACACCAGATTGATGCCGGGTTCATCGCGGATCTGATAATCCCAGCCATAGGCGCGATCAATGCGCATCAGATCATGCGTTGTATTCTGTACCCATTCGCCAAGCGCGGATGGCCCCACAACACCAAGCTGCAATTCCAGCGTGCCCAATTCCCGCGGCGTATAGGAATGCAGCGTTACCGCGCCATAAAGCCAGGCGGCATAGGGCCTATCCTTCGGGTCCGGATTGGTTGCCAACGTATCTTCCGGCGTGAATTTCTTCTGCCCGAAACTAAGGCCCCAACGCGTCACACCACCGCCTGGGAAGAACAGGTTCGGCCCTTCGGTAATACCGGCAAGCCAGGCCGGCGGATCATAGGAAGGGGCGCGCCACGCAAAGAGAAACCCATTTGTATAATAGCGGTCATTGCCGGAGAATGTGTCATTCTCCAGCAGGAAGGCGAAGGTGCCAGCGGGATCCGCTTGCTGTGGCGATGGCGTCTGCGCCAGCGCCGGCAGCGCCGCAAATAGCGCTGCACCGGTGAGCAGAAACCGAGAGGCGCCAGCCATGCTTCAGAACCGCCAGATCAAGGGCACAATGAAGACGCAGACAATGAAGAACCAGATCATCATCGGCAGGCCGAATTTCCAGTAATCGCCGAAGGCATAGCCGCCCGGGCGCATGACCATAAGGTTGGTCGGCGTCGCGATTGGCGTCAGGAAGGCGGCAGCGGCGGCGATACCGATGCTCATCAGCACCGGCACCGGCGAAATCCCCATGGAAGTCGCGGCGGCGACCCCAACGGGAATGATAATGAGCGCCGTTGCGGTATTGCTGATCAATTGGCCAAGCACCGCGGTCAGCACGAATAGCCCCGCGAGCAGGATCATCGGGCTGCCATCTGCCGCCATGGCAACCAAGCCATCCGCCATCAATTGCGCCGCACCGGTTTGCACCATGGCAGTGGAAAGCGGCATCATCGCCGCCACCAGAATCACCGTTGTCCAGTCAATCGCGCGATAGCTTTGATCAACCGTCAGTACACGCGACAGCACCAGGATAAAGCAGGCCGCAATACCAACCACTGCCCCGGGCAATAATCCAGTCGCCAGGAAGAACACCATGCCGATCAGGACACCGATCGTGGTCCAGGCGCCGGCACCAAGCGGCACGGCCTGACGGCGCACCGTATCGGGCGAATTCACCACCAGCACCTGCGGATCGGCAAGGCGCGTATCGAGCGCCTTCCAGGTGCCTTGCAGCAGCATGGTATCGCCTGCCTGCAACTGTACAGGCTCAGCGCCCACATCCGCGCCACCGCGCTGAATGGCAATGACCACCAGATCGCCGCTTTCGGTAATCATGCCCTGATAGGCCGTCTGCCCGATCATTTCAGACCGTGGTGGAATCATCACCTCGGCAAGGCCGGAACTGCGATTGAATAGGCTATCGCGCAAATCCTCATCGCTGTTTTCCAATCGGAAGGCCAAATGCTGTTCCGTTGCAAGCCGCGCCGCATCCTCGGCCTGACCAGAGACGAGCAGGAAATCACCCTCAGCCATACCGGGGCGCCGCAGCCTATCGCCTGTTTCGCCATCATTCACTGCGACAAGCCGCAGCCCGCCCCAGGTATTTTCCTGCAAGGCTGAAGGGGGCTGACCAATCAGCGGCGAAGAAGCGCGCAGCCGCAGCCGAAACAAGCCCTCCTTCAACCGGTATTGTTCAACCAGCGTGGTGGCATGGCGGCTGAAATCCGCGCTCATGGTCTCACCAGCGCGATGCGGCAGCAGTTTCCGCCCAAACAGCAGCGTGATGGTGATAACACCAAGCAGAAGTGGAATGCCGACAATGGTGAATTCGAAAAAGCCGATGGCGCGCGCGCCGGCATCCAGCGCGGCCTCACTCACCAGCACATTCACTGGCGATCCGGTCAAGGCCAGTTTTGAACCTGCATGCGCGGCGAAGACCATCGGCATGAGCAATTGCGATGGCGGCAGGCGCAGCCTGAGCGCCAAGACAACCGCTACCGGCAAAAGCGCGGCAATCGCGCCGTTGAGGCTGATGAGCGCGGTCAACATCGCCGCCAACAGGGAAATCAGCACCAGCAATCGCGCGCGGCTATTCTCACCAGCGCCGCGTATCAGCATTTGCCCAGCCCAGGCCGTGACGCCGGTGCGGTCCAGCGCGGCACTCACGACAAAAAGGGTCGCGATAAACATCACCGCCGGATCGCCAAAGCCGGACAGCGCCTGGTTCAGCGTCACAAGGCCGGTGGCGTAAAGCGCCATGCCGACACCCATGGCGACCAGAATGACCGGAATGCGATTCCAGACAAAAAGCACGACGGCCGCGACGATGATCGCGGCCATGATGGTGATGTCATTCATGCTTCAGAGACCCCAAGGCAGGCCGAGCATATACCAAGCCGCCAAAAGCGCGGTCCACACCACGGAAATGGCGATGACATAGGGCAGCATCAACGCAATTACCGTGCCCACCCCCGCATCCTTCTGATACTTGATCGCGAAGGTCACGATCATCGCGAAATAGGCATTGAGCGGCGTGATGGAATTCATCGGGCTATCGCCAACGCGATAGGCCGCCAGCACCACTTCCGGCGCCACGCCAAGCTGCATCAGCAGCGGCACGAAAACCGGCGCGAAGATCGCCCATTTGGCAATCGCCGCCGTGATGATCAGGTCAATGCCAAAGACCGCAATGACAAAGCCGATCAACAGCGCAACCGTAGGCAGGTTCAGCTTTTCCAGGAAATCCGCCATGGATACGGCTGCCAGCGTCGCCATGTTGGAATAATTGAAGATTGCGATGAATTGGCTGATGATCAGCAGCAGCAGGATCAGGCCCGCCAGCGCCCCGATGGCTTTCTGGATGGCGCCAATCGCCTCGGCCGCTGTGCGCATGGTGCCGGCAGCACGGCCATAGGCGATGCCGCAGACCAGGAAGATCAGCGCAATGGAAACAATCAGACTGCCCATGAAGGGCGAGGAACCAATGATGGCACCGGTTTCCGGGTTGCGCAGTGGCGCACCCGGCGGCAGCGTCAACAGGCCGATAAAGGCCAGCACGCCGAACAACGCATTCCGCGCGGCGCGTAGCCCCTTATATTCCTCATCGGAGAGGACATTCTCGCCAGGCACCTGGTAATCACCGGTATAGGCGCCAAGGCGCGGTTCGATCACCCTTTCGGTTATCACCCCAATCAGCACAGTCAGCATGGCGACCGAGGCGATGGAGAACCAGACATTCGCCGCAAGATCAATCGAGACATTCGGATTAACCAGCCGCGCGGCGTCATTGGTGATTTCGGTCAAAATGCCATCCACCGGCACGATCAGCACATTGACCATAAAGGCGGAAGCAACCGCGGCAAAAGCCATGGCGAGGCCCGCCAAGGGATGCCGCCCGACCGACATGAAAGCGGCCGCCGCCAGCGGAATCAGCACCAGATAGCCCGCATCCGCCGCAATGGATGAAACAATGCCGACGAAAACAAGAATATAGGTGAGCAGCTTGGGCGGTGCGACGATCACCAACTTGCGGATCAACGCCTTCACCAGGCCAGCTTCTTCCGCCACGCCAACGCCAACCATGGCAACAATAATGACGCCAACGGCATTGAAGCCCATGAAATTGGGCACGACCCCGGTGAACATGAAGCGAATGCCATCAATGGTCAGCAGGCTACGCGCCGCTGTTGTCGCTTCCTCAATCTTGCCGGTGGCGGGGTTATAGGCCTGATAGGTGACCTTGGCACCAAGCAGCGACAGCAGGGCCGAGAGCAGCACCACAAACACGATCAGATAGACGAAGATCATCACCGGATGCGGCACGCGGTTGCCGACGCGTTCCACCGTATCCAGGATACGCTGCATGGCGGTTTTCGGCGCTTCAGGTGCGCCGGAGTTCTGCGTCGCGCTCATTTGGACAAAGCCTCCAGAATACGTGCCCAGGATCGGATACCCTTCTGGAAGCTTTCCAGATTGTATTTCTCATTCGGGCTATGAATGCGGTCATCTTCCAGGCCAAAGCCCGCCAGCACCACATCCATGCCAAGCGAGGTCTTCAGCATATGCGTGACGGGGATGGAACCGCCAGAGCCGATAAACACTGCCGGCTTGCCCCATTCATCGGACAGCGCCGCGCGCGCCTTGGCGAAAGCGGGGTCGGTATCGGGGAAGCGAATGGCGCGGCCTGAGCCATGTTCAATGAATTCGGCGCGACAATCGGATGGCAAGCGCGCCATCACATGCGCGCGGAAGGCCTTGCGGATCGCATGCGGGTCCTGGTCAAACACCAGCCGGAAGGACACCTTGGCCGAGGCTTGCGCAGGGATCACGGTCTTGAAACCATCGCCCTGATAGCCGCCGCCCATGCCGTTGATTTCGCAAGTCGGGCGCGACCAGACCATTTCCAGCGCATCGCGCCCCTTCTCGCCGGCTGGCTGCGACAGGCCAATGACACCAAGGAATTTCTCAGCGGTGAAACCAAGCGTTCCCCATTGCTGCTTCAGGCTTTCCGGCAATTCCGGCACGCCATCATAAAAGCCGGGCAGCGTGACGCGGCCCTGATCATCGTAAAGATCAGCCAGGATCTTCGCCAGAATCCGGTTCGGATTGGCTGCCGCCATGCCATAGAAACCCGAATGCAAATCACGATCCGCGGCATGGATGATCACTTCCTCACCGCAAAGCCCGCGCAGCATGGTGACGATTGCCGGCGTTTTCGGGTCCCACATATTGGTATCGCAAATCAGGCCGATATCCGCCTTCAATTCTTGGCTGTTGGCATCAAGGAAGCCGGGCAGATTTGCGCCGCCTGATTCTTCCTCACCTTCCAGCAGGATGGAAACCGGAATGGGCAGCTTGCCCGTCACGGCCTTCCAGGCGCGGCAGGCTTCGACAAAGGCCATAAGCTGGCCCTTGTCATCCGCGCTGCCACGGCCGCGGATCACCTTGGTGCCATCGGGCAGGGCTTCGATCACCGGATCGAAAGGGTCACGATCCCATAATTCCAACGGGTCAACCGGCTGCACATCGTAATGGCCGTAGAACAGCGCCGAAGGGCCTTTGGCCGCGCGATCATGCGCCACCACAATCGGATGGCCAGGCGTTGGCCGTGCCGAGGCTTCAAAGCCAATACTGCGCAAATCCGCCGCATGCCATTCGGCATTGGCCGCGCAATCCTTCGCGAAGGCTGGATCGGTCGAAATGGATTTGATGCGAAGAACGGTAAAAAGGCGCTCCAGCGCGCCCCCCATGTCGGCGTCAATATGCGCCAAAACCCTGTCGAGATCGCTCATGTTTTCTGCCTGCCATCCTGGCCAGCGGGCGCGCATAGGGCAACACGCTCCTTGGCCTTCTTATTCGGTCTAGCCTTCTAGCACATCCTGGCCTTGCGCGGCACGTCCCGGGGCTGTGCCGCCCGTCCGGCGGGTGGCGCTGGGGGCGTGCGGGCGGCGCGCGGCTCCGGCAGGGTGCAACCAATCATGCCGGACCCCTCCCCCCTCCCCGTCCATGCGCTGCTGCTTGCCGAGCGGCTTGATACGCGCGCGCTGGAACGGCGCGGCCCCGTGCTGCCTGGGGCGCTCAGCCTTGGCGAATTGCCCGGCGGCGGGCGCGGCTTTGCCTTCCGCTGGGGCGCGCTGGTCACCATCGGCACCACGCTGGAACAGACTGAGGCGCTGGCCGCGCAGCTCCGCGCGCATCTCCATGAAGCGCTTGATGCCCCGGTGCATGAAACGGCCGAAATCATCATCGGCGCGGCCGAGGATGGCGCGGATGAGGCCGGCGTCATCCTGTTGCGTGACGCGACGCCAGCGCGCCTGGCGCTGGTGGCCAAGGCACTCGCCAAAAGCGCGGTATTGACCCATCAGGAAGCGATGCTGGCACGCACGCTGGACCGGCTTGAAGCGCCGCTTGAGCGGCTACGGCGCGGGCGTCTTGGGCTGCCGACGCGGCTGATCGTGCCGCTGATCGGCGAAGCGATTTCCGCCCGGGCGCGTGCCTCCGCCCGGGTTGATACCGCGGCCAAGCCCGATCTGCTCTGGGATCATCCCGAATTGGCGCCGCTGCATGCGACCCTTGCCGCCGAATGGGAGCTTGCGGAACGCACCGAAGCCTTGGCGAGCAAGCTTGAAATGGTGCGCGAAATCTCAGAAACCCTGCTTGATTTGACCGAAACGCGGCGTTCTCGTTTACTGGAATTGGCGGTGGTGCTGCTGATCGCGACCGAGGTTGCAACAACGCTTTACGGCCTTATCGTGCCGTAAGGGCTGATCGAATTTCCAAGCAATGCTTCAAGGCCCCGGCGGCGGCGGAGAAACCAGGCCAACCGGCGGCGGGGTTGTTCGCCAACTGCTCAGGTCCCGCCCGCGCGCTTCGCCATGGGCGAATAGGGCGCGCATGAAGCCATTGTCGAAGGGGCCTGGCCGCGGCGTATCGAATTCCTGGCCGATGCTTTGCAGACGAAAGCCGATACGGTCGCGATAAGTGGTCAGGTAAATGCGATCAAGATCATTGATGGATGAAAAATGCAGCAGCGTCAGCGCGGACCGCCGCGTGATGCTGAACAAGCCCCCTGGTGGTTCGGAAATCGCCACATCCACGCGGCCATTGCGGATCACCCAGGCGGTGATTTCACGCTGCACACCGGCGCGGCTCAGCAATGGGCCTGGGCGCAGTCGGGGCGGGTAGAGGAAAACCTGCATCGCCGCACCGCCATCCACATGCATTTCCTGGAAGCGACGCCCGCCCACTTCGACATCAATCAGCACGGGCGGAAAGGCACCGGGGATCGAGGAAGACGCCAGCAGGATCCTGCGAATCAGCGTAAGCGCATCGGGATGGCCACTGGCCGCGATGGCACCGATATTCCAGACAACCGGCCGCCCGACATCCAGATTGACAGTGCCAATCAGCAGCAACCGCCCGCGTTCATGTTCGGCGGCGATGGCCCGCAGCATTGCCTCATCCGCATGGCGGTCAATCAAGCGCGCAAGGGGGGCAGTATCGGCAATCGCTTCGCGGAACAGCAGCGAAAAGGCTACGCGGCCAAGCTGCACAACGTCATTTGGCGCGATTTCGGTGAATAAGGCGCGCAGCCGGTCATCAAAGGCGGGGCCGAGGAAGGCGAAGGGCGCGATCAAGGCGCCAGCGGAAACACCCGTGACCATATCGAATGCCGGGCGCTGTCCGGTTTCGGTCCAACCATTCAACACGCCGGCACCGAAGGCACCATTATCGGCACCGCCCGATAGCGCCAGGAAATGCCCGGGCGGCATCCGCCCGCCCCGGCCAGGTGGCAGCGCCGCAATTCGGCGGCGCAATACGTTTTCGTAATAGGCAACAATCGGCGCGGGATCGCCATCGGCCCAGAAGCGCGAATCCCGCACGCCAAGGACATCAATGCTGGTCAATTGTTCCGATGGCGGTGATGGCAGGCGCCGCACGCTGGCGCAGCCCGCCAAAAGCGCGCAAAGCATGAGCGCCATTGCGGCGCGAGAGGCCCAAACGCCAATCATGATCAAGGGGCGTATCACTGCAGCAGGACATGGTAAAGCGGCACCAAATGACCCTTCGATCACATTTTCGACGCGCCGAACGCACCCGTTCCGCCTGGAAAAGCGCCCCGGCATGATCCGCCGCCATGGATCATGCCGGGCTTTGGTTTCACATCAGCCGGAAAGCGCCGTTGCCACGCCACCCCTATGGATTATCCACCAGCGGCGCTGGCGCCGGCGAGCGCTTCACGCAGCAATGCTTCCTTGGTTTCGTCGAAGGAGGTGCGCATGATCCGCCCACCCATGCCCTGCAGCCCTTCCATCACGCGCTCTGCGGTCATTTTCCGGACCAGCAGAAACAGCGCGGCTTCACCGCCCTGAAGGCTTTGCGCGACTTCCTTCATGAAGTCGTCATTGATGCCGACATCAGTCAGTCGCCCTGAAACCGCGCCAGCCGCGGCACCCACTGCCGCGCCCGCAAGCGGGTTGAGGAACAATAGCCCAATCAGGGACCCCCAGAGCGCACCGCCAGCGGCACCGGCAGCCGTTGGGTGAAAGGTCTGGTTCAGCTTGATACTGCCATCGGGCTTGCGCAGCGCCACCACCGCATCACCAAGCTCAATCAGGTATTCGCGCTGCATGGAAGCAACGCGCGTGCGCGCTTCTTCAGCCTGCGCTTCGGTGGGGAATGAAATGACAAGGAGATCAGCCATGATTTTGGTTCCTTACGTCTGGCCCGAGAGATTTCCGACGCGCCGCGGGCCAGGGCGCGCGATGCCGGCACTGAGGCCGGGCGGCATGATGGTCTGACGCTGACATCATGCACCCCGCCTCAACAAAAGATGTGACGCAACGCCAAACGCAGCGCGCATCGCGTGGAATTCCCAATGCTGCGGCATGCTCCATTCTTCACTGAAGAAACCTGCCGAAGATCAGGAGAATTCCGATTATTTTCAGCCCTTCTTGATAGCCGGCCCATCCCTGCCGCGCGATGCGCATCCCGTCCCCATGCTAGGCGCCTTATCCCTGAGATGGCGCTGACCGCTGGTCCCTGGCGCTGCCCAAGGTTACAAAAAGCTGCGCGTTCGGGAGGGGGGCGGGACAATACTGCCCCACACAGAGCCAATGTTGTCAGTGAGTTCGGTGCCGGGCCCAGGCCCAAGCGCTGACCCGGCGAATAGTTTTTCGGTTGACACGCGGAACCTGCCGCCCGCGATCCGCTTTGATGTCTGGCGCGCCTTTTGGGAACCGGTGGTACATGTCGCGGCGCCACATTCTGGCGCGGATGGTTTTTGCGGCCATGCTGAGTTGCGTCGGCTTGGCCAGCATGTCTTGCTGAAATGCCAAGCCGATGCCGCCGATTATCGCCGCGCCCGCAGTGAAGGCCTGCGCGATGGGCTGGATCATTGGCTGCTGGCGCTTCGCCTTGGCGAAGCGGATGATCAGCCGGAGGAGTTATTGCTCGGCTCCCTCTCACTCGGCTTCGGGGTGCGCAAGCTTGGCGGCAATTGGTGCGGCGTGCTCATTCAGCCGGAACACCTGCCACAACTTGCCCCGGTTTTCGCGACCATGCGCAGCATGCCGCTGCAGAGCCCGGCAGCACGCATGCTGGGCGGCATGCTGCCGCGCATGGCGGCCTCGGCCAATGAAATCAACGCGGAAGACGCGCCGCGGTTGGAAGCGGCGCTGTCTTCCATGCTGACAGCCTGCCTGATGGGCCTTGAAATGCGCCCCGCAACAACGCGCCAGCAACTTGAAGCCGCGCGCCGCGCCCGGGTGATTGCATTGGTGGACGCGGCGCTCGGCGATGTGGAGCTTTCACCGGCGCTGCTGGTCAAGCGCTCCGGCATTTCGCGTTCCGAACTCTATCGCTGCTTTGCGCCGATTGGCGGCATTGCGCGCGTTATTCAACAGCGCCGGCTGCGCCAGGCCTATCGGGAATTGGTGCGCGCGGATGCGCCGCCTTCGGTCAGCCGCATCGGTGAAGCGGTCGGCTTTTACGACCCATCAAGCTTCACCCGTGCCTTCCGCCGCGAATTCGGCTGCACCCCAAGCGAAGTTTTGGCGCGCCGCGCGCCGCAAGCAGGCCGGGCCGCGCCCGGGCTTGCCGCCGCGCTCAGCTTCCGCTGATCACCTTTCGGTCACGCTGGCGCTCCAGGCTGGCGACATAAAGTGCCGGCAGCACCACCAGCGTCAGCAAGGTTGCCACCAAAAGCCCGCCCATAATGGCGAAGGCCATCGGCCCCCAAAAAACCGTCGGCGCAATCGGAATAAGCCCGAGCACGGTGGAAAGCGCCGTCAGCATCATGGGGCGCAGGCGAGAGGTTGCCGCCGCCACCACCGCATCGCGTAGCGGCAATCCCCCCGCGCGGTCTTCTTCAATCTGCACAATCAGGATCACCGCGTTTTTCGCGATCATGCCTAGCAAGGCAAGGATGCCAAGAATGGCCACAAAGCCGAGCGGCCGGCCAAAGGCAAGCAGTGCCGCCACCACGCCAATCAGCCCAAGCGGCAGGATCGCCACCACCAGGCCAAGCCGCGCGAAGCTTTGCAATTGAAACATCAGCGCGGTCAGCATCACAATAATCATGAAGGGCACCACCGCTATGACGGAAGCGCGGCTTTTCGCACTTTCTTCCGCAATGCCGCCAACTTCGATGGCATAGCCCGCAGGCAGGCGTGTTTGCATCTCCGCGATGCGCGGGGCCAGTTCCGCCACCACGGATTCAGGCAGCACGCCAGGCCGCACATCAGCCTGCACCGTCAGCGCCAAAACGCGATCCCGCCGCCAGACCAGCGGGTATTCCTGCCCGTAGGAAATCGTGGCGAATTGGCCAAGTGCCACAGTGCGGCCACCCGGGATCGGCACCTGCATGGTTTGCAGCGAATCAAGCGAGATGCGTTCGCTCGCTGTCGCGCGGGCCAGCACATTCACCAGATAGATGTCATCGCGGATTTGCGTAATCAAGCTGCCGGTGATCACGGCATTCAAGGTGGCCGCAATGGCCGCGGAAGAAAGCCCAAGCTGGCGCGCCTGATCCTGGTCCACCTCAATGCGCAATTGCCGCGCGGGTTCAATCCAGTCAAAGCTTGGGCTGCGCACCCCGCCGCTGGTCGCGACCACTTGCGCGAGTTCCTTCGCTATGCCGCGAATGCCCTCAATCTCCGGCCCCAGCACACGGTATTGGATGGGCCAGCCAACGGGCGGGCCCAATTCCAGCGGCGCCACGCGCGAAATGGCGGCGGGGAATTGTTCCGCGAGCAAGGCCTCAATGCGCGGTTGCAGGCGTTTGCGCGCCTCAAAATCCTTCGCCACCACCACGGCCTGGGCAAAGAACGGGTTCGGCAATTGCACATTGAGCGGCAGATAGAAGCGGATCGCGCCGCGCCCGACATAGCTGCTCCAATGCGCGATATCGGGGTCCTTGGCGAAGGCCGCATCCAGCCTTTCCATCGCTGCCTCGGCCGCGTGGATGGAAGCATTTTGCGGCAGCGTCAGATCCACCACCAATTCGGGCCGGTCGGATGCGGGGAAGAATTGCTGCGGCACAAAGCGCAGCACGAAAAGCGAAATGATAAAGGCGGCAATGGCGGCGGCAATCGTGATCCAACGAAAGCGGATCGCCAGATGCAGGAAGGCGGCATAGCCACGCAGTAGCCGCCCGGGCGCTGGCGCTTCGCCCGCCATTGCCACCTTCGGCGCCTTCAGGATGGCCATGCCAAGCAGCGGCGCGAACATCACGGCGACAAACCAGGAGACCACCAGCGCAATGCCCACCACCGCGAAGATGGAAAAGGTATATTCGCCCGCCGAACTGGCCGCGAAGCCAATCGGCAGAAAGCCCGCGATCGTCACCAAGGTGCCGGTCAGCATCGGCGCGGCCAATGTGCGATACGCGAAAGTCGCTGCCTGATCCTTGTGATCACCGAATGAGAGGCGCCGGATCATCGCGTCAATCGTCGTCATCGCGTCATCCACCAGCAGCGTCAGCGCGATGATCAAGGCACCAAGCGAAATGCGTTGCAGGTCAATCCCCGCCAGCAGCATCAGCGGAAACACAATGGCGAGTGTCAAAGGGATGGAAAGCGCCACCACCGCCCCGGCGCGCACACCAAGGGCCACGAAACTCACCGCCATGATAATCAGGATGGCCTGCCAAAGGCTTTCAGTGAAATCGCCAATGGCGCTATCCACTGTTTGCGCCTGATCGGCCACCAGGAAGGGTTCGATCCCGATCGGCAAACTGCCTTCAATCTTGCGCATTTCGCGGCGTAGATTCTTGCCCAGCGCCAGAATATCGCCGCCGTCGCGCATCGCCACCGCAAGACCAATGGCGGGCTTGCCATTAACGCGAAACATGGGCTGAGGCGGGTCGGTGAAACCGCGGCGGATTTCTGCGATATCGGTCAGCCGCACCAACCGATCACCGGCCAGGAAGGACACTGCCGCAAGATCAGCCTCGTTCTGGAAGGCGCCGGAGACGCGCAGTGCCAGGCGTTCCGCACCAGTCTGCACCAGCCCCGCCGGGCGCACCGCATTCTGCGCCTGAAGGGCCGCGATCAGCGCGGGGTAATTCAGCCCAAGCCCGGCCAGACGTTCAAGCGAGAATTCAATGAAAACCACCTCATCCTGCGCGCCCAGGATTTCGATTTTCGTGACATCGGGCACGCGCAGCAGACGCGAACGCACTGCCTCTACCTGGTCGCGCAATTCACGATGGCCGAAGCCATCGGCGGTGAAGCCGAAGATAATGCCGAAAGTATCGCCGAAATCATCATTGAAGCCGGGGCCAATTACCCCTTGCGGCAAAGTGTGGCGCATATCGCCCACGCGCTTCCTCACCTCATACCACATATCCGGCACCACGGCGGGCGGGGTTGCGCCTTTCAGTTCAACGAAGATCGTGGTCTGCCCGGCGATGGTGTAGCTCCGCAGCCGATCCAGATTTGGCGTTTCCTGCAGCGTGCGTTCAAGCCGCTCGGTTACTTGCAGCAGGGTTTCTTCAATGGTGGCGCCGGGCCAGGCGGCCTGCACAACCATGGTGCGGAAGGTGAAGGCCGGGTCCTCATTACGGCCAAGGCGCAGAAACACCAGCGTGCCGGCAATCACCGCCACCAGCATGAAAAACATGACCAGCTGCGGCCGCTTGATGGACCATTCTGAAAGATTGGGGCCGATCACTGTGGCGCGTCCAGCAAGCGCACCTTTTGCCCGGGGCGCAGCGCCTGTACGCCGGCGGTCACCACCACATCCCCGCGCGCGAGGCCAGAGCCAATCACAACCCGCGTCGGGTCATGGCGCAGCACCTCAACCGCGCGCAGCGCAACAGTGCGTGCCGCCGGGTCCACGACCCAAACAGCAGGGCTTGCGCCCTGGCGCGTCAGCGCGCTGGCCGGGATGGCGTAGCCGCCACCGCCCGCGATCTCCATTCGCCCCGTCACCGTGGAGCCAAGCCTGAGCCCGGCAGGCGGATTATCCAGGCCAATTCGGACGCGGAACGTGCCTGTCACCGCATCGGCGCTGGGCGAGACCTCTCGCACACGGCCCGTCGCACGCACTTCTGGGTCAAGCGTCAGCGCCACCGTCACCACCACATCCGGCGGCGCGCGGTCTTTCACTGAAGGCGGTACGTCAAATACGCCATCCAAGCCTTCCTGGCGCGCAAGGCGCACAATCATGCGCCCGGGGGCCACGACTTCACCGGGTTCCGCACCACGGGCGGTAACGGTGCCGGGCGCATCCGCGCGCAGCACCGTATAGCCCAGGCGGTTTTCGGCGATATTCACCTGGGCTTCAGCGGAATCCACGGCGCTGGTCGCGGTTTGCAATTGCTGCGCCGCCTGATCATAGCGCTGGCGCGTGCCGAAGCCGGTGCGCAGCAATTCCCGCGCACGGTGGTAATTTGCGTGCGTTTCCACCAATTGCGCCTCGGCCGCCACCAGGGCGGCGCGCGCGGCGCGCAGGCTGTTTTCTTCATTGGTCGGGTCAAGCCGCGCAATCACCTGGCCGGCCGCCACGCGGTCCCCCACATTGACCAGGCGTTCCACCATGCGGCCATCAATGCGGAAACCCAGATTCACCTCGGTCTCAGCCTGGATGGTGCCGGTCAGGGTGACGACGGTGCTCTCGGCGCGTTCACCCACGCTGATCACGCGCACCGGCCGCGGATCGGCTGCGGGTGGCGGGGCCGGCTGGTCACAAGCGGCAAGGGCGCCAGCCAGAATCAAGCATAACAGCCCCTGGCGGCCCGCATTTCTGGGCATACTCGACCCCTTCGGTTTCAAAACTTCTGTCACAGTTAACGCGCTGACCGCGCCGCAGGATCGGCGGCACGTCCCGATGCTGCGCGCGGCGTCCCGGCGGGCACGGGAAGAATGCCTTCTACCCGTTCCCGAAGGTAAGGGAAGAAGGGGTTGGATGAAACGCGCAACAAGGCATCAAGGCTCATTACCAAGACACCACTCTCCCCGCGCGGCGCAATGGCGCCAAGCCTGATGCCAAAATCATCCTGGGCAGCCGGGGCAAGCCCATAGAGCCCATCTTCCACCGGAAAGGTCAAAGCGACATGGGACAGGGAAAAGAGACCCCGTGGCCAAGCAAGGCCAAGCGCCTTTCGGGTTTCTTCCGTGCTGCCCGCCGGCGTGCTGCGCGCTTCCACCGCCGCGCCATCCGCTGCCAGATTGGTCACCAGCGTCAGGCCGAAGCCGCGCGGCGCGGCAGGGATGGCCGCCAGCGCCGCATCAGCAACGGGGGAAAGCAAGGGGCCGAAGCGTTCCTCACGATTGAGATCAAACAGCACAAGCTCACTTTTGCCGGGCGGCAGCCGGGCATGCAGCGCGGTGATGACGGCGCTGGTACTGACAGTGGAATCTACCACCGATTGGAAAGTCAGCACGGGCGGCAGCCGATCCAACCGGCCAGAATCAGCCAGTCGGCGCAGGCGGTTCTGCACCTCGACCGTCAATTGATGCGATTGGCGCGCGGCATTCACTGGAAAGGAATTGAATTTGAATGGATTGAATTCCGGCAGCACGGAAAGCCAGGCTGCGCCAGCAAAGGCCGGCAGCAGTGCCGGCAGGCCAGCCAGCCCCGCGAAACGCGCAAAAGGCGTCACACCCACCATGGGGGAGATCAGCACAAGCTGATCCGGCAAAGTCGTGCCGGCCGATTCGGCCCCTTCCAACGCATGGCGCAGCACCAGCGCCCCGCCATTGGAATAGCCCACCAGATGCAGCGGCAGGCTCGGCGCGCGGCGGCGCGCTTCCCGCACAGCAAGCCGCGTGGCTGCCGCCCATTCCGGCCAAGCGGCATCAGCAAGCCCGGCCGGCACTGTGCCATGCCCCGGCATGCGCGGCACAAGCGCCAGAAACCCCGCCTCGGCATAAAGCTGCGCCAAATGGCGCATGCTGAAGGGGGCATCCGTCAGCCCATGCACCAGCACGGCGGCACCGAGCATGGGTCCTTTGGGTTCCAGAATGATGGAACGGTTCCAATCCTCGGCAAAGCGCCCCGGGTGGAGCGGGCTTGCCGGATCATAGCGATTGGCGGGGCTGCGATCTTCGGGCGGCAGGCGTTCCGTGATCTTGGTGCGGACGAAATCGAAAGCTTTCGTTTCGGCCGCCATGAGGCCTTGCCAATCCGTGGCATCCAAAGCCTGCGCGCTCAATTCCGGTGGCACCTTGGTATGCCAGGCGCTCAATTCCGGACCGTGATAGACATCCCAGGCCCGCGCCGCGATCAGGACCCCAAGCAGCGACACCAGCGCGATCAAGACCCGCTTGACGAAACGCCCGGTCCAAGAAATCAGCATCCGATACCTCCGAAAGAGAGATCATGAGCACCCTGCCCCGTCCCCTGATCGTTTTGCTCTCGCTCACCTGCGTAGTCATTTTGGCCTCGGCGCTATCGGCGGCACAAGCCGTGGTGGCGCCGATTGTCTTTGCCATGTTCGCAATTGCCTTGGTCTGGCCGCTGCAAGGCGCGCTGCAAAAGCGCATCCCTGCAGTGGCGGCCCTGCTGATCACCATGCTGGTGACGCTAGTGACGCTGCTGGGTCTTGCCTGGCTGGTCGCTTGGGCTTTCGGGCGGGTTGGCGCGCATGTGGTCGCAAATGCGGCGCAACTCCAGGCCTTTTATGCGTCGCAGCTTGCCTGGGCAGAGGCGCGTGGCATTGATGTGGCGGGCACCTTCGCCGCGCAATTCGATGCGCGCTGGCTGGTGCGCCTTGCGCAAAGCGTCTTGGCGCAGCTTCGCGGCACGCTCAGCTTCATTCTGCTGACGCTGGTGTTTGTCTTGCTCGGCCTTTTGGAGGTCGGCGCGGTCAGATCGCAAATGCTGGTGCTGCGCCACAATACGCCGACCGCGCTGCTGCGCGCGGCGGAGCGGATCGGCGCAAAGCTGCGCGCCTATATGCTGGTGCGTACGTTGGTTTCGGTTGTGACCGGCCTGGTGGTTTGGGCCTTTGCCAGCATTATGGGGCTTGAGCTTGCCGCCGAATGGGGCGCGATTGCGCTGGTGCTGAATTACATCCCCTTCCTGGGGCCGCTGGTGGCCACGCTGTTCCCCACCTTGTTCGCGGCGCTGCAATTCGGTTCCTGGGGGTCGGCGCTGATGGTCTTTGCCGGGTTGCAGGTGCTGCAATTCCTGGGCGGCAGCTATATCGAACCGCGGCTGGCGGGGCGGAACTTGGCCGTTTCGCCCTTCTTGGTACTCGCTTCGGTCTTTGTGGGTGGCTTTCTTTGGGGCGTGCCGGGCGCCTTTATCGGCCCGCCGGCGCTGATTGCCGCCCTGACGCTGTGTGAGGAATTCCTCGCCGCGCGACCCTTCGCCGCACTTCTCTCCGGGCGCGAGGCGCGGGAGTAGAGTATCAAATACCCTCAAGCAGCGCATCCAAATCAAGCGAGGAATGCCTGCCAATCGCCGCGCCGTGATCACGCAGGAAGGCATCGCCCGCCTGCCGCCCGGCATCCCGCAGCCATTCCAGAAAAGCCCATTCGGCATTGAGCTTTGACGAATAGCCAAGCTCCACCATCACATCATTGCGCACCATATGCAGCCGCATGCGCGCCCAGGCCGCGCCTTCGCTATCGCCGGGATCGGCCACTTTGCGCAGCAGCGCCATCATCTTGAGTTCCTTCAGCGCCACCGCATTGAAGGAGATTTCATTCACGCGATCCAGAATATCGCGCGCGCTGCGCGGCATGCCGGGGCGGTCAATCGGGTTGATCGGGATCAGGATCGTGTCATCTGATTCCAATTCCGTGACCAGCGGCACCAGGGTTGGATTGCCGGCGAAGCCGCCATCCCAATAGGCTTCGCCATCAATTTCCACCGCCTGAAAAAGCTGTGGCAGGCAGGCGGAAGCAAGCAGCGCTTCCACGCCCAAATCGGCATTGCGGAAAATGCGCGCGCGGCCCGTGCGCACATTGGTGGCAGTCACAAAAACCTTGATCGGGCCATTGCGGAGCGCGGTGAAATCCAGGCTTTCAGCCAGCACATCCGCAAGCGGATTGCCGCCCAGCGATGGCACATCATAGGGCGAGACCATGCGCGCCATGAGGTCCATCATCAGAAAGGCGGGCGAGTTATCGAGCGTCCAGCGCCCGAGCATGATATCCACCGGGCCGCGCTGAAACGGGCTGAAGCGCGCGGCTTTCGAGACCTTGCGCCAGAAGCCCTCAAGCGCCTGGCGCGCGCCTTCCCGCCCTTCCCGCGCATAACCGCAGGCCATCACGGCGGCATTCATGGCGCCGGCAGAGGTGCCGGAAATGCCATCAATCTCCAGCCAAGGTTCTTCCAGCAGCCGATCAAGCACGCCCCAGGTAAAGGCGCCATGCGCGCCGCCGCCTTGCAGGGCAAGGTCAACATTGACGGGTTTGCGTTTGGTCATGGAGGCTTCCTTAAGGCGGGGGTGGGCGGCCAGGATGACGCCCAACGGCAGCATGCAGGGCCAAAAAACTGTTCGAAAACAACAAGATTAGGATCAGGATGCAGCGCCTGACGCGGCACGACAGGGCGCTTCAATGCACTAGGCGAAGCCGCTTCTTCAAGCCATGCGCTGCCTGTCCCTTGGCTTGGCGAGGCGTTCCTGGGGCTTTTTCCGGCAAAGGGGCGCCATACACCATAGGTTAGGCGCGGTGATCATTGGGCATGGGCCTCCTGTCCCCGCGCTAAGCCGCCTGTGCCAAGGTCGTGCTGCCTGTTCTGCCAAAGATTAAGAAAAGCTTGGCCTGGCGGGTAACCTAAAGTAACCTTCCCCTCAACGCTGGGGTGACGAAGCGAGAACAAGGACCATGATTGAGGTTGGGGGCTTTCAAGCTGCTGATCCATCGCCGATGGCTGCCGACATATTGGCGGCTGATCCCGCGCAACCCTTGGCGCTGCGCTGTTTGCATGAAACCAATCGCCATTTGCCGCCGCATCAGCAATTCGACGCTTGGCGCGAAGCGAACGCAAGTTTCCTGCTGCACCATTCCCCGCCCTCGCGCCCTGACAGCTATGAGGCGGAGGCAACTACCTGGAGTTTCGGGCGCCTTGCCCTGACCAAGGCGGAGACGCCTGGCGGTGCCTATAGCCGCACGGCTGAATGCCTTCGCCGGGACGGCTTGGACCATTGGTGCTTTTCCATGGCCATCCAGGGCAGCCGCGTGCATCGCACACGCGATCAGACCAGCCTGATGCGGCCCGGAGAGATCATGCTGGATTCGCTAGCGCAGCCCTTCGAGGTGGCGCGCACACGTTCGGCTTGGCTGTTCCTTTACATGCCCCGCGATTTGCTGCCGGAAACAAGCGGCTTGGCTGGCGGCCGCCGGATGTTGAACACGCCCGAAGGCCGGCTACTAGGCGAGCATTTGCGGCTATTATCTGCGGAATTGCCGCGCATGAGCGCCGCCGAGGCCGAACGCATGGCAGAAGCAACGCAGGCGATGATCGCGCTGGCCGTGGCACCGGGTACGCGGGCCGATGAAGTCGCCTCGGGCCCAGTTGCCGCGGCGCAAATTATGCGGCTGCGCGCGCTGATCCGCGCCAATCTAGGTTCGGCCACCTTCGGCCCCGCGCGGCTTTGCCGGCTTGCCGGGATTTCGCGTTCACAATTGTATCGTCTCTTTGAAATTTATGGCGGTGTCGCGCTTTGCATCCAACGCGAAAGACTGGCAGCTGCCCATCGCGCGCTATCGAACCCGACGGATTTACGCAGCATTTCAGAAATTGCGGAAGCGGTCGGGCTGTTTGATCCTTCCAGCTTTAGCAGGATGTTTAGGCGGAGCTATGGCATCTCCCCGCGCGAATTGCGGCTCGCGACTAGTGCGGGGAGGGTATCCGCGGGCACCCAGGCGCCGACGCCAGCCTGGCCAGCAGCTTCCTTCCCGGCGTTGCTACGGATGCTGTAGCGGCCGGCAACGATCATCCTCCCGGCGATCTGGTGCATTTGGTGCGTGATACGATACGCAAGGCGCTGGACCTTTCGGTGATCACGGGCGTCTACAAGTCTGAACAGGGGCAGACGCCCTATAATCGCGGGATGCTGGTCGCAGTGCTGCCTTACGGCTGCAGCCGTACGATCTACTCATCACGGTAATTGGCGCGTGCCGGCGAAGAGCGGGTGGACATGATTGCGGTGACTGGGTTGAACAAACCCAATTGCCGCAGCGTCAGCACATTTCGGCGCCGACATTTGCTGGCTTTGCGGGGCCTATTTGTGCAAGTGCTAGCGCCGGTTGGAACGCATCCGCGCAGCGAAGGTGCAGCTGGAAGCCGAGGGCCGCGTCAATCTTGGTCGTCAGTTACGCGAGGTTTCTGGCGATAGGGGCTTTACCACTGAAGCAAACTTGGCCGCCATGGGCGAGCGGCGCGTCAGAGCCTATATAGTGTCGGTCCGCATGAGGCATGGAGAGACCGCTCCCGCAGCCGGGCGCGCGCCCAGACGAAAGCATTTAATGCAAGCGATGGGCAACAAAATCAGGCGCGCCGGACGGCACCGCCGATACCGGCTGCGCAAACAGACCGTGTCGAGCCGGTATTTGGCCAGATCAAGCAGCCCAGAGGGTTCCGACAATTCCTTCTCCGTGCCCTGAACCATGTCAGACGCGAATGGGCCATGATCCGTACCAGCCACAACCTTCCGACGCTGCACAAGGCAACAGCGTAAACAAAGGGAGACACGCGTGCGCAACGCCAAAACCAGCAGAACAGCAGGGGGTAAAAACCATTCTCAGATAGGCTGGTAGCGCCTGATCGGCGCTGTCCCGATGGCGGCAGCTTTGGCGTGACCCGCCTCTGCAGGCCACGCCTTTTCGGAAAAGCGAAAAGCGCTCACAGCCTCTATTCCGGCTTCACACCCGCGGCACGCAGTACATCCGTATAGGTCTTCACGCCTTCGCGCACCAGATTCATCACCTGATCGGGCGTTTCATAGCCGGCGCGCGGCACAACGCCGGCCAATTCATTCAGGCGCGGGGCGCTTTGCTGAATGGCAGCGCGGAAAGCCGCCCCCAACGCGGCCACAACCGGCGCGGGCGTGCCCGCCGGGGCGAGCATTGGGAAGAATTCTTCAAAAATGAAGCCGGGAATGCCGGCCTCAGTCGCGCTTGGCACATCCGGCAAGGCCGGGCTGCGCTGGCTGGATGCCACCGCCAATGCGCGCAAGCCGCCACCGCGCACCTGGCCAAGGCAGGATGCCATGGTGGGCGTGCCGAATTGCGCTTCACCGCTTACCAGCGCCGCCACACCTGGCCCGCCGCCGCGATAATGCACCAATTCGAATTGCGCGGCGCTGATGCCGCGGAAAATCTCGCCCGCCAAATGAACGCCACTACCGATACCGGCCGAGGCAAAATTGAAACGCCCCGGATTGGCGCGCAGCAGCGCAATCAACTCGGCCGCATTGGTTGCCGGTGTGCGTGGATTGGCCACCAGCACATGCGGCGAGAAACCGGCCACCGCAATGCCGACGAAATCATTGATGGTGTCATAGGGAACGCGCGCCACCAGGGCCGGCACCGAAGCGTGGGCACTATTGATCAGCACGGTGTAACCATCAGCCGGGGAGCGCGCGACATTTTCCGCGCCAATCACGCTGCCCGCACCAGCGCGATTTTCCACCACCACGGGTTGTCCCAAAATCCCGCCCGCCGCTTCCGCGATGATGCGCCCGACAATGTCGTTGGACCCACCCGGGGCGAAGGGCACCACAAGGCGTACAGGGCGCGTTGGGCGCCAGCCCGCCTGGGCGCGCGCCACATGGGGGGCAAGCCCTGCCGCCAAAGCCAAAGCAAAGACCATGCGCCGTTGCATCATTTTTGTTTTTCTCCCTGTCTACGCCGTGGCGCGCACTACGCCCCAGCCTGGTGAGCGACTTTCCCCGGCAGTGCCGCCTAGCCCGCAGGTGTCTAGCGCAAGCCAAAGCCCGGGAGAATAGCCAAATGCGCTGGACGCAGCGCCGCCACCGCCCCATTCTTGCGCCATGACCGAAAATCCGCTGCTCACCCCCTGGACCACCCCCTTCGGCCTACCGCCTTTCAAAGCGATTGAGCCCGCCCATTTTCCGCCCGCCTTCGAAGCCGCCATGGCAGCGCATCGCGCGGAAATCGCCGAGATTGGCGCCAATCCCGCAGCGCCTGATTTCCAAAATACCATTGAAGCCCTGGAAAGTGCCGGCAGGCTGCTCAGCCGCATCGGCGCCACTTTTTTCAACCTGGCGGCGAGCCACGCCACGGAAGCGCTGCAGCAGGTGGAACGCGACATCGCGCCCAAGCTTGCCGCGCACCGTGTGGCGGTGGCGCTTGATCCGGCGATTTTCAGGCGCGTCTCCGCGCTGCATGAAAACCGAGATTCGCTTAAGCTCGCCCCTGATCAGCGCCGTCTGCTGGAACGGCTTTACCTGCGACTCACTCGGGCGGGCGCGGGGCTTGCCCCGAAGGCGCGCGCGCGGCTTGCGGAAATCTCCACGCGGCTTGCCACACTACAGACCGCCTTCGGTCAGAATGTGCTGGCTGACGAGAATGAATGGCGCATGGTGCTGACCGAAGCCGATCTGGATGGTCTGCCCGATTTTGCGCGCCAGGCCGCGCGGGAAGCCGCGGCTGGGCTTGGGTTTGAAGGCTATGTCTTCACCTTGTCGCGTTCCTCCGCTGAGCCATTCCTGACTTTTTCCGCGCGACGCGATTTGCGCGAACGGATTTGGCGGGCCTTCGCGGCGCGCGGCGCCCTGACGCCAGGGCGGGAAAATGCACCGCTGGTTCGCGAAATCCTGATGCTGCGGCGTGAACGCGCGCAATTACTGGGTGAGGCAGATTTCGCCGCCTTTCGCCTGCGCGACACCATGGCGGGATCGCCTGAAGCGGCCGAGGCTTTGCTGAAGGCGTGCTGGGAACCCGCCAAGCGCCGCATCGCCGCGGAAAGGACAGAGTTGGAAGAATTCGCCCGAGCCAACGGTCATCATGGCCCGATTGAACCCTGGGATTGGCGCTACTGGGCGGAACGCGCGCGGCGAGCCAAGCACGCTTTCGATGGCGCCGCGCTGAAGCCGCATTTTGAATTGAATGCCATGCTGCGCGCGCTTTTCGAGACAGCGCAACGGCTATTCGGCCTGAATTTTGAGGAACGCGCCGATATTCCGCGCTACCATGCCGATCTGCGCGGCTTTGAAGCCTTGGATGCGGCGGGCAATCATGTCGGTCTGCTGCTGCTGGATAATTATGCGCGCCCCGGCAAGCGATCCGGCGCATGGATGAGCAGCTTTCGCGTGGCCGATGGCTTGGGCGAAGGCACCGCGCCCATCATCATCAACAACAACAATGTCGCACGCGCCACGCCAACCCTGCTGTCCTTCGATGAGGCACGCACGCTGTTCCATGAATTTGGCCATGCGCTGCACGGCTTGATGAGCCGCGCGCGCTACCCTTCCCAATCCGGTACGGCGGTGCTTGGCGATTTTGTCGAATTCCCGTCCCAGATCATGGAACATTGGCTGAGCCTACCCGAGACCTTGCATACCCATGCGCGACATCATGAAACCGGCGAAGCCTTGGATGAGGCGCTGCTGGCCCGAGTGCTGGCCGCACGCAATGATGGGCAGGGTTTCGCCATGGTGGAATATCTTTCCTGCGCGCTGATTGATCTCGCATTGCATCGGCATGAAGCGCCGGAGGCGCTGGCGCTCGAGGAATTCGAAGCGGCCTTTCTGGCGGAAATCGGCATGCCGGAAGGCATGGCGCTGCGCCATCGCCCAATCCACTTCGGTCATTTATTTTCTGGCGATGGCTATGCAGCAGGGTATTACTTCTATCTTTGGGCCGAAGTGCTGGACGCCGATGGTTTCGAAGCATTTGAGGAGGCAGGAAATCCCTTCGACCCAGAGCTTGCCGCGCGCCTCAAGAGTATTTTTGAGGCCGGCGATACCGCCGACCCGATGGCGCTTTATACGCGCTTTCGCGGCCGACCACCGCAGGTGGATGCGCTGCTGCGCAAGCGCGGGCTGATCGGGGCGTGATGGCGGTCACGTTTCGCGGCTGCCCGTCAGTTCACGCCTCAATCGCCTGATAGGTCAGCATATTGATCAGCCGGCGATAGCGCTGGCGCAATTCGCCCGGCGCATGGGCCATAAAGACAACGCTCAGCCGTTCCGCGGGATCGGCCCAGAAATAGGTGCCCCAAACGCCGGACCAGCCAAAGGCGCCGGGTGCGCCCATCAGCCCCGAACCGCCGCGCGCCAGCCGCACCGTAACGGTCAGGCCAAAGCCATACCCTTCCAAGGCAGGGTCCATGGAGGCCACGCGGTTTTCAATGCCCTGCAAATGATCGGATGCCATCCAGGCCACGGTTTGCGGCGCCAGCACGCGCACGCCGTTCAACACGCCGCCAGCACGCAGCATTTCGGCAAAGCGGAGATAATCGCCAGCGGTGGAAACCAGCCCAGCGCCGCCGGTTTCCATCTTCGGCGTGCGCAGCGGCGCTTCCACGGATTGCGGCGCACCCGTGAGCGGATCCGTGGCGAAGGGCCGGGCAAAACGCGCGCGCTTTTCGGCCGGCAAAACATAACCGGTTTCTGCCATGCCAAGCGGGGCGAATACTCGTTCGCGCATCAGCGCACCAAGGGAAGCGCCGCCGGCGCGTTCCGCAACCCCGCCCAGCACATCGGTGGAAAGCCCATATTCCCAAACCGTGCCAGGGTGATGGCGCAGCGGCAGGCCGGAAAGAGTTTGAGCAAAGCCTTCCGTGTCCATATTCTCGGCGACCCAGAAGGAACCGGGCGGGGCGATGGCATGCACTGCCGAACCACCACGCCCGCCATAAACCAGACCCGTGGTGTGGCGCATGGCATCCTGCACCGTCATGGGGCGGATTGCGGCTTCAGTTTCAATCGGGCCTTCACCTGAAAGCATCGCGGGCGTTGGCTTTGCCACCTGCATTTGCATCAGCGGCGGCAACCAGGCACCGACCGGGTCTGTCACCAGCAGCCGGCCTTCTTCCATCAGCGAAAGCGCCACCACGCCGGTGACGGGCTTGGTCATGGAGGCGATGGAGAAAATCGCATCCGCCTGCATCGGTGCGCGGCTTTCGGGGTCGCGCCAGCCGATCGCTTCCAGATGCACAAGCTTGCCATCGCGTGCGATGGCGACAACGCAGCCAGGCAGCCTGCCGGTGGCCATTTCGCGTTCCATCGCGGGCCGAATGCGCGCAAGCCGCGCGGGCGACATCCCAACCAGCTCCGGCCGTGTCACCGGCAGGGGCGGTGCATCGGTTTCGATCACCGGGCTCATGTGGCGTTTTCTCCGACAAAGGGGTTGCTTCGCCGTTCCGCGCCAAAGCTGGAAGCCGGGCCATGGCCGCAGAGGAATTGGATGTGATCACCCAGCGGAAACAATTTTGTGCGAATGGCGTTCAGCAAGGCCGCTGTATCGCCATAGGGAAAATCCGTGCGCCCGATGGAACCCTGAAACAGCACATCACCCACAATCGCAATGCCCATCTCTGGATTGACGAAGACCACATGCCCCGGTGTGTGGCCCGGGCAATGCAGCACATCAAAGGCGATGCCTGCGATCTCAACCCGATCGCCTTCCTCAAGCCAGCGATCTGGCGTGACGGCGCGGCATTCCAGCCCGTATTTGGCGCCCTGTTCCACCAGGCCTTCCAGCAGGAAGGCATCGGCGCGATGCGGGCCTTCAATCGGCACATTGCCGAGTGCCTCGGCCAATTCCGCCGCACCGCCGGCATGATCCATATGGCCATGGGTCAGCAGAATGCGATCAATGGTGATGCCGGCTTCGGCAATGGCGCCTTCGATTTCTGCGACATCGCCGCCCGGGTCTATCACCACGCCGCGTTTGGTTTCCTGATCCCAGATCAGGGCGCAATTTTGCTGGAAGGGTGTGACGGGGATGATGGCGGCGGCGAGGGTCATGGCCGAAGGCTGGCCCGAACCGCGCCAAAGGTAAAGCCAGCCCTATTCGATCTTGAGGCCCGTTTCGCGGATCAATTGCCGCACCAAGTCGCGGTCCTTCCTGATGCGTTCGCCAAAAGCCTCGGCGCTTTCCGTCACCACATCATTGCCGGAAGCGGCCAGCCTTTGGCGCGTTGGTTCATCTGTGGTGGCCTGCCGCAGGGCGGCTTCCAGCCGGGCGCGGATCGGCGCGGGCGTCGCCGCGGGTGCGAATAGCCCGTTCCAACTTGTCAGATCAAAACCGGGAAAGCCGCTTTCGGCGAGTGTCGGCAAATGCGAGAGGCTCCCGCGCCGCTCGCCGCTTGTCAGCGCAATGCCGCGCGCGCGGTCGCTTTGTATCATGGGCGCGAAGCTATTGGCGGTGCCGATGGCGCCATCAATATTGCCGGCGGCGACATCGCGCGCACTTTCCGCGCCACCGCGATAGGCAACGTGCTCCATTTTGATGCCCGCGCGCAGTTCCAATAGCGCGCCGGCCAAATGGCCGATGGTGCCAATGCCCGGCGTGCCATAGGTAAAGCCTGGCCGCGCCTTCACGGCGGCAATGAATTCCGCGACATTGCGCGCCGGATAATCGCGCTTGGTCACCAGCACATAGGGCAGCGCGACCGCCTGGCCAATCGGCACAAAGGCGCTCTCATAATCAAACGGCAGGCCGCGATGGATCAGGGGTGCGACCGCAAAGGCGAAGCTTTCAAAGAACAGCGTATAACCATCCGCTGGCGCATTAGCGACAATGCCGGCGCCAATCGTGCCGCCGCCACCGCTGCGATTTTCCACAATGATAGTTTGGCCAAGAAATTCCGACATGCGCGGTATCAGCAACCGCATCACCGTATCGGATTGCCCGCCCGGCGCATAAGGCACCACCACACGAATGGGCCGCGCGGGGAAATCCTGCGCGCGTGCCTGCAAGGGGGCGGCCAGAAGACCTGTTGCAAGCAATAGGGAACGGCGCTGCATGGTCATTCTCCCTCAGCCGGTGGCACGGTTCCGGGCCGTGGCGTGATCGGCAAAAGCTTGTCGAGGCCCGTCATTTTCTCAAACAGCGCCGCCACCTGCAAGGCGCGCGCATCCTGCCGCGGGGGTGCGACGATATGCAGCCCAACCGGCCTGCCATATTGATCAAAGCCGCAAGGCACCGCGACAGCGGGGCAGCCCGCCAGTGTCGCGAAGGCATTGATCAGCGACCCGCCCATGTAGTTTTCAAGCTTCTTGCCGCCGATGCTCTCCGGCGCGCGCAGCATCACATCAAAGGCGGGCGTGGCGGCGCCCGGCGTGATCAGCACATCATAGCGCTTGAACAAATCGCGCATGCTGATGAAGAAGCGCCGACGTTCATGTTCTGCCCAAGCCAGGCGCGATGCGGTTTCCTTCAGGCCGCGTTCGGTCTGCCAGATAATGTCGGGTTTGATCTTGTCCCGATGCTCCTGCAGCATTTTTTCGCGGTCCACCACGAAATGCTGGCTGCGCAGCACCAGAAAGGCCTCATTCAAATCGCCCAATTCCGGATGGGCGTCTTCCACCACGGCGCCAAGCGCTTCAAAGCGGCGCACCTCGCGCGCGCAAATCGCCTCCATCTCCCGGTCCATCGCAAGCGCGCCGCCGAAACGCGCGGTGAAGGCGATACGCTTGGGCGCTTCGGCCTCGGCCGCCGCAACCGCCGCCGCATAGGGGCGCGCCGGCACTTCCCAGGTCAGCGGATCGGCCAAATCCCAACCCGCCATGCTGTCCAGAAACAGCGCGAGGTCAGGGATGTTGCGCGCCATCGGCCCATTCACCGAAAGCGGCGAATAGAGATCGTCCGCCGTCCCCCGGCTGACCCGCCCCGGTGATGGCCGGAGCCCCACCACGGAACAATAGGTGGCGGGGCGCCGCAAAGACCCGCCATGATCCGACCCATGCGCCAACCACACCTGCCCTGTCGCCAAGGCAACTGCGCCACCCCCGGTGGAACCACCGCAAGTGAGCGAGGTATTCCAAGGATTGCGCGTGCGCCCGAATACCTCATTGAAGGTGGAACCACCCGCGCCGAATTCGGGCGTATTGGATTTGGCAATGACAATGCCGCCCTTGCGTTCGATGCGCTCCACCAGCGGGTGGCTTTCGCGCGGCACGAAATCGGCAAAGATCGGGCTGCCATAGGTGGTGCGCACACCGGCCACTTCCGCCAGATCCTTGATGGCAACGGGGATACCACCAAGCCAGCCCGCTTCGCCTTCCGCCTCGCGGCGCTGGCCCACCATCAGCGCCCGTGCATGATCGCGCGCACGGTCAAGGCAAAGTGTGGGGAGCGCATTTACCGCGCCATCCACCGCGGCGATACGCGCCTCGGCCGCGTCAATCAGGTCAAGCGGCGTGATATCGCCCGCTTTCAGCCTGGCTGCGGCTTCCGTGGCACTCAAGCGGATCAATTCTTCAGACATGCGACTTTCCCCCGAAACCAAGTCAGGCTAACAGCAATCCGGCTTTGGAGAAGACCCGGATGTATAACCCGCCTTTGTTTCGTGAAGACCGCCCGGCAATCCTGCACGCCATCCTGCGGGAGGCACGGCTGGCTATTCTGGTGAGTGCGGGCGCGGATGGTGTCCCGGAAGCAACCCATTTGCCGCTGCAATTCGCCGCCGATGAGGGCAAGCAGGGCACGCTTTACGGGCACCTTGCCAAGGCCAATGCGCATTGGCGCGGTCTGGCCTCTGCTGGGCGCGCACGCGCGATTTTCATGGGGCCAGAGGCTTATGTCTCGCCGTCCTTTTATGCCTCCAAGAAGGAACATGGAAAGGTCGTGCCGACCTGGAATTATGTCGCGGTGCATGCCATCGGCGCGGTTGAGGTGTTTGAGGATGCCGCGCGGCTGCATGCGCTGGTGGATCGGCTGACCAATCACCACGAAGCCCCGCGCGCCACCCCTTGGGCGGTGGATGATGCGCCGGGGGAGTTCATCGCCTCGCAACTCAAGGGTATCGTTGGGCTACGCTTGGAAATCGAAACCCTGATCGGCAAGCGCAAACTAAGCCAAAACCGTCCGGAACAGGATCGGCATGGCGTGGTAGAGGGTCTCGGCAATAGCGCAGATGTGCGGGACCGCGATGTTGCAGCGCTGATGCAGCGGGGATAGCGGCGCCTACCGCGCCCGATCAATGCAAAAACGCACGACTTCCACCATGGCGCGGCGTTCGACGCTATCGGGAAAAACATCCAAGGCCGTGATCGCCTTTTCGCCGTAACGGCGCGCACGGGCAATCGTCTCCCCAATCGTGTCGTATTGCGTCATCAGCGCCATGGCGGTGGCAAGATCCGCTTCCTGCTGGTCGCCTTCTTCCAGCACGCGGCGCCAGAAGCCGCGTTCTTCCTCAGACCCGCGCGCGAAAGCCAGCAATACGGGCAGGGTGATCTTGCCCTCACGGAAATCATCACCGACTGTCTTGCCAAGCGCTGCCTGATCGGCAGCGTAATCCAGCGCGTCATCCACCAATTGGAAGGCGATGCCAAGCGCGCCGCCGTAATCGCAAAGCGCCGCCTGTTCAGCCTTGGGCCGATCCGCAATCACCGCGCCCACTTCGGTGGCGGCGGCGAAAAGCGCGGCGGTCTTGCCCTCAATCACCGCCAGATACTGCGATTCCGTGGTCGCGGTATCATTCTGCGTCATCAATTGCAGGACTTCGCCTTCGGCAATCGTCGCCGCAGCGGTGGAGAGGATGCGCAGCACCTCAAGCGATCCATCCGCCACCATCAATTGAAAGGCGCGGGCAAAAAGAAAATCACCGACCAGCACGGATGCCTTATTGCCAAACAGCGCATTGGCGCTGGCCTGACCGCGCCTGAGCGCGCTTTCATCCACCACATCATCATGCAGCAGTGTCGCCGTATGGATGAATTCCACACAGGCCGCCAGCGAGACATGCCGTTCGCCCCGATAGCCGCAGAGCTTCGCGGCAGCCAAAGTCAGCAAGGGCCTGAGCCTTTTGCCGCCGGCGGCCACCAGATGCGCCGCCAATTGCGGGATCAGCGCCACCGGGCTTTGCATCCGCTCCACAATCAGGCGGTTGCAGGCTTCAAGATCATCCTGGACAAGCGCCGTCAGCGCGGCCAGGGCATCTTCCCCCCGACCCCGTTCCTCGCCAGGCATTTGCTGCGGCGCTAAATCCACTCTTGCTCACCTTGAATTGGGCGCTGCACCATAGGCGCCACATGCCGGACCGGCAAGCGAAGGGGTCGGCGGAGAATTTTCAGATGCATGTCCTGCTTCGCAGCAATAACTCGATCAGGCTTGGCTTCCTGCAAGCCTTGCTCAGGGATGCGGGTATCGAATCCGTGCTGCTGGACCAGCATATCAGCGCCATGGAAGGCAGCATTGGCGCCTTTCCGCGCCGGCTTGCCGTGCGTGATGAGGATGCGGCGCAGGCCAAGCGCATCCTGCGGGACGCGGGGGAGGATGAAGGCGCATGATTCCCCCCCCGGAAGAATACACCGAAGATCACCTTCTGAATGGTCGTGTGGCGCTACGCCAAGCGCGGCAGGGCTTTCGCGCCGGGCTGGATGCGGTGCTGCTGGCGGCTTTCGTTCCAGCCCGCCCCGGCGATAGCGTTCTGGAAGCGGGCGCTGGCAGTGGCGCGGCCTTTCTATGCCTGGCGGCCCGCGTGCCCGGGCTTGCGATTCGCGCGGTGGAACGCGAAGCGGCCATGGCGGCGCTGGCGCGCGACAATGCCGCGCGGGCGGGGCTTGTCGCCCGGATCGAACTAGGGGATGTCGCGGATCTGGCGCTGGCGCGCGCGCTTGGCCCCGTGGCGCATGGCTTTGCCAATCCACCCTATTGGCCGGGCGGCACGCCCCCGCCGGGCGCCATCCGCCGGGCGGCCACGCATGAGGCAGGGACGGCGCTGTCTGATTGGGTCGGGTTTTTGGCGGCTGCCATCGCGCCGCGCGGCAGCCTAAGCCTGATCCTGCCTGCCGCGCGTTTTGATGCCGCGGTGGTGGCCATGCGGCAAGCGGGCTTCGGCGCCCTGGAATTGCTGCCGCTTTGGCCGCGCGCCGGCGTTCCGGCCAAGCGGGCATTGCTGCGCGCATGGAAAGGGGCGCGTGGTCCCGCCAAGCTTTATGCCGGGCTGGTGCTGCATGAAGCCGATGGCCGCTTCACTGAGGCAGCAGAGGCGACCTTGCGTGACGCAGCGGCGCTGTAATGCGCTTTGGGGCCAAAGGGCGTCACCTGGTTGTGCAGGCAACGCCAAAGAACAAGGCTTCAGCGCTTATTTATCGCCCGCGTCCAAAGGGGATATGCCCTGGCCCCTTTTACTGGTCGTCAGCCTTCCCGTGCTTCCGGGTGACGCAGCATCCAAAGCCTTTCATGCGCCGCCACCAGGCTTTCTATGCTCTTGCGGCGATTGCTGTCTGACCCGGCAGCCGGCCGCTTGAGCATTTTTTCCAGAATAACCAGCAGATCATTCGCCACTTCGAAATCCGCCTGATCACAGGCATGGTGAAAGGCGATCAGAACCTTGTCTGACAATCTCCTGGTGTGTCTCGGGGTTCCGGGCGCGCCACGCTCGGCGCTGCCTTCCCTGTCATTGAGGTCGTTTTCCATCCAGCATCCCTTTTGCTCCGAAGTTTTTTCGGCTCGCCGCGCCGTTTCAAGCTAGCAAACAAATTATCGGCTTGAAAGAAGGTAACAGGCACTAAAGCTGCCGCAACTGCCCCTTGATGGCGGCGGCAATGGTCTCGGGCGGCGTATTAGGGCGGAAAAGTTGTCGTACCCGGCCATCTGGTCCCACCAGATAGATGAAGGATGAATGGTCCATCAGGTAATCGCTCGCCCCCGGCGGATGGACTTTCCGATAATAGACCCGAAATGCCCGGGCAGCAGCGGCAATTTCCTCATCCGTACCGGTCAAACCGATCAAGGCCGGGTGGAAGCGCGAAACGTAATCGGCCAAGGCCGCCGGCGTATCGCGCGCCGGGTCAATCGTGATCAGCGCCGGCAGCACCCGCGCCTGATCGGCGCCCAATAGATCAAGCGCGGAAGCCATAAGGCCGAGTTCCGTCGGGCAAACATCAGGGCAATAGGTGAAGCCGAAGTAAATCAGGCCTAGCCTGCCCACGAAGGCGCGTTCCGTCACGCGCTGGCCGGTGTGATCCTGCAAACTGAAGCCACCGCCAAGCGCGATGCCTTGCGGCAATTGCACGCCGCCCGCGGAAGGGGCCGGCATATCCGCGCCACCGAATTGCGCCAATTGCCGCAGAAAGGCATCACTCAAGGCTTCACCCGGCGCGCGCAGATACCAGGCAAGCCCCCATAGCCCGCCCAGGATGGCGATCAGCAGAAAGGCGAAAATCCGGATCAGTTTCAGCATTGCGCTGTCATGCCGCGCCGGGCACGCCTTTGCTGGTGGAATATTCGAAATGCAGCGCGGTATCGGGGAAAACGCGCGGATGGATGGCATGCGCTGCCATGGCAGCCTCGGAAAATCCTTGCAGGATCAGCTTCAGCTTGCCGGGATAGGTGGCGATATCGCCAATGGCATAGACGCCGGGGATATTGGTTTCACAAGTTGCGGGTGTAACGCTGACATGGCTGCGTTCAAGCCCAAGCCCCCAATCGGCGATCGGGCCCAAATCCATGGAAAGGCCGAAAAACGCAAGCAAATGATCCGCAGGGATATCGCGGGTTTCACCTTGCAGTGTCGCCAATTCCACCGCTTCCAGCTTGGCGCCATCTCCCTTGAGGCCATGCAGCTGGTAGGGGATGGCCATTTCGACTTCGCCCCGCGCGGCGGCAGCTTCCAATTGCGCGGCAGTCTCGGGTGCCGCGCGGAATTTTGGGCGGCGATGCACCACCACTACCTTGGCCGCGATATCCTTCAGTGACAGCGCCCAATCCACCGCTGAATCGCCACCACCCGCAATCACCACGCGCTTGCCGCGAAATTCTTCCCGCTTCGCCACCATGTAGCGCACCGCGCCCGAGGCCTCATACCCGGCAAGCCCAGGCAAGGGCGGGCGATTGGGGCCGAAGGCGCCAGCACCGGCGGCCAGGATCACCGCCTTGGCGCGAATGGTATCGCCGGCGGAAGTGCCGAGTATTAGCGTGCTGCCTTCCTGGCGCAGAGTCTCAACGCGGCGGCCAAACAGATATTGCGGCGCAAAGGGCGCGGCCTGTTGTTCAAGTTGGCCAATCAGGTCAGCGGCGGCGATTTGTGGATGGGCGGGAATGTCGAAAATCGGCTTTTCAGGATAAAGCGCCGTGCATTGCCCGCCAATCGCTTCCAGCGCGTCAATCACGACGGATTTCATGCGCAGCATGCCGCATTCAAACACCGCGAAAAGCCCAACAGGGCCCGCGCCAATAATCGCGACATCGGTTTCAATCTCGGCCGGCATGGGCTCTCCCCCGAATCCAGGGGGGCGTGATAGACGGAAGTTTCAAGGGTTCAAAGCTTTGACGGAAAAGGGGGGGCAGAGGCCGGTGGAAATTGCCTTGGATCTGCCCGATCTGGCGGCGACGGAAGCACTCGCGGCCCGGCTTGCGCCAATGCTCCGCCCCGGCGATGCGGTGCTGCTGGATGGCCCCCTTGGTGCCGGCAAAAGCGCCTTTGCCCGCGCGCTGCTGCGGGCCGCCGCCAGTGACCCCGCGCTCGAAGTGCCAAGCCCGACCTTCACTTTGGTGCAGAGCTATGACTTGCCCGCTGGCCCCGCGCATCATTTCGACCTTTATCGCCTGTCTGGCCCTGCCGGCCTTGCCGAACTTGGCTGGGATGAAGCGCGGGAAGGCATTGTGCTGGTGGAATGGCCCGAAAGGCTTGGGCCGCTCGCTCCGCCCGATGCGCTCTGCATCCATCTGATGCCAGGTGAGGCGGAGGAAGCGCGCCATGTGGTGCTGAGCGGATGGGATGCCAGGCTTAAGGCGCTGCGCCCATGACCGCCGCTTTCCTGACAAACGCCGGTTTTGGCGCGGCGCGGTTGGACCCGCTGCCTTCTGACGCTTCTGCCCGGCGCTATACGCGCCTGCTGGGCGGGCCGCGCCCGGCGCTGCTAATGGAAGCACCACCGCCGGAAAACACCCGCCCCTTCATCGCCATTGCTGGCCACATCCTTGGCATCGGGCTTTCCGCGCCCGAGATCATCGCCGCCGATCCCGAAGCCGGGCTGGTGCTGCTGGAGGATTTCGGCGATGCCACCCATGCCGCGTTGTTGGACGCCGGTGCGCCTGCCCCCGAACTTTACGCCGAAGCGGCTGAGACCCTCGCGGCCCTGCATGAAGCCCCGCCCCCGCCCGGCCTGCCCGCCTGGGATGCGGCGGCCATGGCGCGGGCAACGGCGGCGACCTTCCTTGATTGGTGGTGGCCGGCGATGATGGGGCAAGCGCCAGATGATGATCTGCGCGCCGGGCTTGATGACGCCATCCGCGCCATGCTCGCCCCCTTTGCGGGCACGCAAGGTTTCGTACATCGCGATTACTTCCCGGCCAATCTGATGCGGCTTGAAGCCCGCGCGGGCGCGCGGCGCACTGGCTTGCTCGATTTCCAGGATGCCGGCTTGGGGCACCCGGCCTATGATCTGGTTTCCTTGGTGCAGGATGCGCGGCGCGATGTGGCGCCGGCAGCGCGCGCCGCCGCGATTGAACGCTATTTCGCCGCAAGGCGCAGCGTGGCACGCGCGGATTTCACCGCCGCCATGGCGGCTTGTGCCGCGCAGCGCCATTTGCGCGTGGCGGCACTATGGGTGCGGCTGTCACGACGCGACAACAAGCATCATTATCTTGTCCATGGGCCGCGTTGTTGGCGGCTTTTGGCCGAAGCTTTGGAGCACCCCGCCACCACACCGCTACGCCTGTGGTTGGATGCTGCCCTGCCGCGCCACTTGCGCCGCAACCCCGATCCGGCGAAGGAGCCTGCATGATCACCCTCTCCCGCGCCATGGTTTTGGCGGCCGGCCTTGGCACGCGCATGCGCCCCTTGTCGGACGCCATGCCCAAACCGCTTTTGCCCTTGGCGGGGCGGAGCCTGCTTGATCACGCGCTGGATCGGCTGACCGATGCGGGTGTCACGGATGCAGTGGTGAATGCGCATTGGCTGGCGGATCAGGTCGCGGCCTGTGTCGCCGAACGCAGCGCACCACGCATCACGCTGCAACGCGAAGAAACCCTGCTTGAGACCGGCGGCGGTGTGGCGCGCGCCCTGCCCGCGCTTGGTGATGCGCCTTTTGCGGTGGTGAATGGCGATGCCTTTTGGCTGGATGGCCCGCACCCTGCCTTGAAGCGCCTCGCTGCCGCCTTTGACCCCGAACGCATGGATGGGCTTTTGTTGCTGATCCGCACAGCGCAAATCGCGGGCGAAGTGGGGCGCGGGGATTTCATGCTCGACCCGCTTGGCCTGCTGCGCCGCCCGGAAGAAGGCGAGGTGTCGCCCTATCTTTTCGGTGGCGTGCAAATTCTCTCACCCGCGCTGTTTGAAGGGGCACCAAGTGGCGCCTTCAGCCTGAACCGGTTGTATAATCGCGCGATTGAAGCCGGGCGGCTTTACGGGTTGGTGCATGATGGCGTGTGGTTTCATCTCTCCACCCCTGCTGATCTGGAACATGCCGAAGATGTCTTGCGCAGCGGCGTGATCCGCGCGCTTTTCTGAAGCATCGCCCTTGCGCGTTTTCACGATCCCCGCCGAACAGCGCTTCCTGCCCGCCTTGGCCGAGGGATTGCTCGCGCAAGTGCCCGCCGATGATCCCGCCGCACTCGCTACCTATACGTTGCTATTGCCAACGCGGCGCGCTGCGCGCGCCTTGCGCGAAGCCTTTCTGACCGCGGCCGGGGGGCGCGCGCTATTACTGCCGCGCATGCGCGCTTTGCCCGGGCTTTCGGTGGAAGAGGCGGATGAATTGGCGCTGCCCGCCTTGCTTGATCTGCCACCCGCAGTCGCACCGCTGACGCGCCAAGCGGTACTGTCGCGCATTGTGCTTGGTATTCCACGCCGCTTTGGCGGGCCGCTTGGCGCCGAACAGGCCTGGCTATTGGCCGGGGAGCTTGCGACACTTTTTGATGAAATCGCCTTTGAAGAAGCCGATCTTGATCTGATTGAAACCGCTGATCCTGCGGATTTCGCGACAAGCTGGCTCGCACGCTTGGACGGGCTGGTGCCAGATAAATTGGCGGTGCATTGGCAAATCACCACGACGCTTTTGCAAGCGGTGGTGCGTGATTGGAATGGCTGGCTGCAAAACCAGCGTCTGATGGATTTGGGCCTGGCGCGTGTGCGCGCATTGATTGCGCAGCGCCGCGCGCTGGAAGCCGCACCACCGCGCGAAAAGCTGATCGCCGCCGGCATTGGCGCGGGCGGCACCATTCCCGCCGCCACTGCGTTGCTCCGCTGCATCGCGAACCTGCCCAATGGCGCGCTGGTGCTGCAAGGCATGGCAGAGCCCATCACGCCAAGCCTGGCTGAGGCCATTCGCCGCGCGCCGAGCCATCCCTTTGCCGGGCAATTGAAGTTACTCGCTGATCTTGGCGTGGAGCCCAATGCGCCGCGCCCTTGGACCGCAGCGGATCATCGCGCAGCGCCGGCGGATCGCGCGGTGATGCTGGCGCGCAGCCTTCGCCCGGCAGAGGGCTTGGCGGTTTGGGCAGAACGCGATGCGCCGCGCTGGCAGGCGGCCCTTGCCGGCACCAGCCGCTTGCAGGCTGCCGATGCGCAGCAGGAAGCCGCCGCCATCGCGCTTTTGTTGCGCGAAGCGATGGAGGTGCCCGGCAAACGCGCCGCACTGATCACGCCGGATCGCGATTTGGCGCGGCGCGTATCCGCCGAACTTGCGCGCCATGGCATCACCGCCGATGACAGCGCCGGCGCACCCTTGGCCGATGCGCCGGCGACGGCCTTTCTGCGCCTGATTGCGCGCATGGTGGCGGATGGCTTCGCGCCTGCTGCGCTACTCGCGGTGTTGAAGCATCCGCTGTGCAGTGCGGGCATTGAACGCGGCGCTTGGCTTGAGGCGGTGCGCGGCCTTGAGCGGAAGTGTCTGCGCGGGCCGCGACCGGCGGCGGGGCTTGCGGCGCTGCGCGCGGCTTTGCCCGCAGGCGATGCGGCATTGGTCGAGCTGGTGGATGCCTTGCAGGCAGCACTTGGCGATTTCACGGAACTGCCACCAAGCCCTTCGCGCCCGCCCGCTGATCTTCTGGCGCTGCATCTGGCGGCGGCGGAAGCGCTGGCCGCCATGCCCGATCTTCCTGGCGGAATCAGGCTTTACGCTGGTGAGGACGGGGAAGCCTTGGCGCGGCATTTGGCCTCACTTGGCGAGGCTTTGGCGGAAATGCCGCCCATCAAGCCCGCCGAATGGCAAGCAGCGTTCGATGCCATGCTGGCCGGGCCGATTGCGCCACCCTTTCGCGCGCGGCGTGATGCGGCGGCGCATCCGCGCATTGCGATCCTTGGTCTTCTGGAAGCGCGCTTGCAGCATTTTGATCGCGTGATCCTGGGCGCGCTTGAGGAAAACATCTGGCCGCAAGCAACCGAACCCGGCCCCTGGATGAGCCGACCCATGCGCGCGCGTTTCGGCCTGCCAGCGCCGGAAGCGCGCATTGGCCGCGTGGCAGCGGATTTCTTCCATGCCGCGGCGCAGGCGGGGCAATTGGTGCTTTCCACAGCGAAAAAAAGGGGCGGCGCGCCCAGCGTGCCGACACGTTGGCTGACGCGGTTGGAAACCTTCCTGAAAGGCCAGGGCGAGATCAAGATCACCGCGAGTGACGCGGCAGGCTGGGCCGCTGCCTTGGATGAATCGGAAGGTGGGGCGATGCCTTGCAAGCGCGCTGCCTATAGCCCGCCGGTTGCTATACGCCCGCGCCGCTTGAGTGTTTCGGACGCAACGCAGTTGATCGCCGATCCCTACGCCTTCTACGCCAAGCGCATTCTGCGCTTGCAGGCGCTTGATGACCTGGATGCGGATATCGGCGTGCGGGAATACGGCACGATGGTGCATCACGCGATGCGGTTTTTTCTGGCCGGGCTTGGTACGGGCTGGCCGGGCATTGCCGATGCGCGTAAATTGTGGGCGCAAGCCTGTGCGGAGGCGTTGCGGAAGGAATCCGTACATCCCGGCGTGCTCGCCTTTTGGGGGCCGCGCATGGCGCGCATGGGCGATTTCGTAATTGCCGAGGAAGAAAAGCTGCGCGCGCAAAACGGGCTGCTGCGTTGCCTCACGGAACATGAAGGCCGTGTGGCGCTGGAACTGGCGGGCGGGGATATTGAAATCCTTGCCAAGGCTGATCGGTTGGATGAATTGGCCAGTGGCGGCTGGCGTATTCTGGATTACAAGACCGGCGAGGTGCCGGGTGCTCCACAGGTGACTACGGGCGCCGCGCCGCAATTGGCTTTGGAGGCGATGATTCTGGAAGCCGGCGGCTATCCGACGATCAGCGCTGACGCCAAGGCCGCCGCGCTCGTCTATTGGAAATTGAGCGGCGGCGAGAAGCCGGGCGACGCGGTGGATCTTGGCGCAGCCACGAAAGATGGCAGGGTGTGGGCCGATCTCGCGCGCACACGCATTGCAGCGCTGGCGGAGCGCATGTTGCTGAGTGACGCGCCCTTCGAAAGCCGCCCGCACCCGGCACGCGGCACGCCCGGCGATGATTATGATCACCTGGCGCGGGTGGATGAATGGGCCTCTGGCGACGGGGATGCCGAATGAGCGAGGCTCGTCAACGCGCCGAAGACGCGCAAAACCTCGCGGCCGCTCCTACGGCTTCGGCCTGGGTGGAGGCTTCCGCCGGTTCGGGGAAAACCAAGCTGCTGACGGATCGGTTGCTGAGGTTATTGCTGGCCGGCGTGCCGCCGGGGCGCATGCTGTGCCTGACCTTCACCAAGGCGGCGGCGGCAGAAATGGCCACGCGCCTGGCGCTTAGGCTTGGGGAATGGGTGGTCGCGGATGATGCGAAGCTTGCGGAGATATTGCAGAAGCTGACCGGCCATGCCCCCGGGCGCGAAGGGCTGGCCGCGGCGCGGCAGCTTTTTGCCGATGTGCTGGAACAGCCGGGCGGGATGCGGATTTCAACGCTGCATGGTTTCGCGCAATCGCTTTTGCGTGGCTTTCCACTGGAAGCAGGTTTGGCGCCGCAATTCGCGGTGATGCAGGAACAGGATGGGCGGGCCTTGCTCGCGCGCGAACGCGATGCGCTGCTGGCGGGCGGGGTGGCGCGGGATGCGCTGGCGGTATTGGCGAAACATCAGGCGCCAACACGCTTTGCCGAGGTGATGGGCGACATGGCCGCCGCCAGCGCCAAATTACTAGATGCGGAACAAAAACGCCACGGCATGGCAGGGCTGCGGGCAGCGCTGGCGCGGAAGCTTGGGCTTTCCCAAGGACGCATGGAAGAAGCTGAAATCCTCGCCGAAATCGCGGCTCCAGATCAGGAAGCCGCATTATGGCAGGCAGCCGAGACTTTGAAGGGCGGCAGCACCACTGACCAGAAACTCGCCAACGCTATGTTGCAGTGGCTGGCACTGGATCACGCTGCACGTGCGGAAGCCTATGCAGAGTGGCATGATGTTTTCTTCACCGACAAGGGCAGTATTCGCAAAAAATACGCGACGAAATCCATTCCCGCGTCTCGGCAGGCGGACATCCAGCAATTGATGGAAGACGAAGCCGCGCGGCTCCAAGTGCTGGATCAGGATCACGCCGCCGCCCGCGTGCTTGCCGCCAGCATGGCGCTTTTCGCCCTTGGCATGCCCGTACTGCGCCGCTACCAGATGGCAAAGGAAAATGCCGGCTTGCTCGATTACGATGATCTGATCAGGGGCGCAAGCAAATTGCTTAAAAACCCAGGCAGTGCCTGGGTGCTGTTCAAGCTGGATGACGGCCTGGATCACATCCTGTTGGATGAGGCGCAGGATTCCAACCCGGAACAATGGGACATTGTGCGCGCACTGACCGGGGAGTTTTTTGCGGGCCTCGGCGCACGGGATGAACAGCGCAGCATCTTTGCGGTAGGTGATCAGAAGCAATCCATCTATGCCTTTCAGGGCGCGGATGCGGCGGGCTTTGTGCGCGAAAAGCGCCATTACGAAAGCATGGTTCGCGGCGCCCAGCAGGAATTCCGCGCCGTGCCGCTGGATGTTTCCTTCAGGTCCACGGAACCCGTGCTTGCGCTGGTGGATGCGGTTTTCGCGGCAGCGCCGGCGCGCGATGGCGTTTCACCCGATGCGCAACTGCAACATTATGCGGACCGCGCCGGCCACGCCGGTTCTGTGGAGCTTTGGCCGATCCTGCAAGTGGATAAGGCGCCGCCGCCGCCCGATTGGGAACCGCCGGAAAAGGCCGTGGATGCGGAAGGTGCGGCGCCGCGCCTTGCGGCTGCCATCGCGCGGCGTATTGCGCAGATGCTCAAGCACGAAACCCTGCCGGCGCGTGTGGAACAAGGCAAGGAAGCATCGCAACCCGCGGGCCGCCCCATTCGCGCCGGCGATATTCTGGTGCTGCTACGTGGGCGTAAGCGCGGCGGATTTGCGCCAGCCCTTGTCCGGGAATTGAAGAACCTTTCCATCCCTGTGGGTGGCATTGACCGCATGGTGCTGGCGAATGAATTGCCGGTGCAGGATATGCTGGCGCTTGCTGCCTGGCTGCTGCTGCCCGATGATGATCTGAACCTTGCCGCGCTGCTGAAATCACCACTGGTCGGGCTCGATGAGCCGCAATTATTCACGCTTGCGCAGCCGCGCCAGGCAAGCCTGCATGCGGCGCTGATGGCGCATCGTGGCAGCACCTCGGATTTCGGGCGCGTCGCGGATTGGTTGGCAGCGCAAGCGGCACAGCTCGATTTCATCACGCCCTATGGCCTGTTCGCCGATGCGCTCGGTGCGCCGGGCCCGCTTGATCCCCGCGCGGGGCGCGCGCGCATGCTGGCGCGGCTTGGCCCCGATGCGGGCGATCCGCTTGATGAATTGCTCAATGCCGCGCTGGAACATGAAAAGCTCAATCCGCCATCCTTGCAGGGCTTTGTGCATTGGCTCCGCCAGGGTGGTGCCGAGGTAAAGCGTGAAGCGGAAGCCGCGGGCAATGTGGTGCGGATCATGACCGTGCATGGCGCCAAGGGCTTGCAGGCGCCCATCGTCATTTTGCCCGACACAACAGGCAAGGGGCAGGACCGCAAGACGCTCCGTTGGTTTGAAGATGGCGACGAAGCCCTGCCGGTATGGGCGCCGCAAGTAAAGGGCTTTGAGGCGCCGGCTTTGACCGCGCAGCGCCAGGCGGATCAGGCGCGTGAGGCGGAAGAAGAACATCGGCTGCTTTATGTGGCGCTGACGCGCGCGGAGGATCGCTTGATCATTTGCGGCTGGAATGGCGCGCAGAAACTATCCCCAGGCTGCTGGTATGATCTGGTGGCGCAGGGCTTCGCGCGTGTGCCGGACGTTCAGGCTTGCGCCTTCGACCCCGCCAGCCTTGGCGCGCCCACCGATGCTTTCGGCGCCGAGCCCAAATTGCTGCGCCTCAACGCACCGCAAACCGAACCGCCGCGCGTGGAAGACACTGTGGCGGCAAGTGCGGCGGAGGCGCGCCCGCACGCCTGGGCCTGGCAAAAACTGGCCGAGGAAGCGCCTGCGGGCAGCCTTGCGCCCTCTGCTTTGCCTGGTGAACAGGAAACCCCCGCCGCCGCACCGCGCCCGGCGCAAGACCCGCGTGGGCTGCGTTTCCGGCGCGGGCGTTTGGTGCATGCGCTGCTGCAAAGCCTGCCCGAACATCCTGAGGCAGGGTGGGAAGAACTCTCGCGCCGCTTCCTCGCACGCCGCGCGCCCGGACTTTCAGCGGCGGAACAGGAGGCCACCTTGCAGGAGGTTTTGGACCTGCTGCGCCAGGGTTGGATGCGCGAAGCCCTTGGCGCCGGCAGCCTGGCGGAGGCGCCCTTGGCGGGAGAGGTCAATGGCCGGCTGATCGCGGGCCAGGTGGACCGGCTGAAGATAGAAGCTGATCGCGTGCTGGTGCTGGATTACAAGACTAATCGCCCACCACCGGAACGGGTGGCGGATGTCGCACCGCTTTATCTGCGGCAAATGGCAGCCTATCGCGCGCTGCTGCGCGCGGCCTTTCCGGGGCGTGTTGTTGAATGCGCCTTGGTCTGGACTTACGGCGCGCGGTTTATGGCTTTGCCGGATGCGGTGCTTGATCCGCATGCGCCGGGGGGTGCAGTGGGGGGATAGAGGTCCAGACGCGCACTTTGGCTGATAGGGTGACGCGCATATTATATTGAGGAATTCTTGCAGATGCGCGTCATCTGTCGGGCGCGACAGTATCGCAGTAAAACACGCCGCTTGATGAAGAGATTGGCGAGAGCACAGATAACCTCAAATCGCATCCTATTCTTCGCCAAGCCCCGATAGCGGACATGGTTCATGCATATTGGCCGAGGTCACCTCAGTGGCATGGATCATCTTTTCCTTACTTTCGACGCCGATTTCACCTTCGCATCCATGATTGTCCCCGGGCCTATCCTGATGCCCTTGGATTTCAGGTGATTGTTGATGGCTGTGGGCCTCAATTTATTCAGCCCATTTGGCCTCAATCAGAAGGCAGAACTTCCTTGTCGATGTCTCGTCTGGTGGCGGCGCCAAAGCTTTCGCATTACCGGCATTGTCCATTCGCCGGAATTCATTTTCACGTCGCGCACCGGCATTCCGCTGCCGGATAATCGCTGCTTTTTGATTCTCTGGGGCAATCAAGACGCCGTGGCGCGCGCCTTCGATATTGGTGCCAGTGACCGCGCTGGCCCGGCGCGGCCCGGGCTTGGCGATCCTTACCAGCCAGGACGGTATCGCCAGGGAACGCGCCGTTTCCCTTGAACAGCGCGGGGCGCGTCATGCGGTGGTGGCTTCGGGTCTTTCCCCGGTGATCGGGAGGTGCTGTTCCCCCGGAGCAGCCTGCGAGAGGGCCAGCGGATTACCCCAGCGCCTTAGCCCTTGATCCCCAAAGGTTATCCCCGAAGCAAGGGAACCGGCGGCGGTTGGGTGGACCACCCGCCCGCACAAAAGGCGCCGCGCGCCGTGAATCTGCTTGTAAGCGCGCCTTAAATTAAATAAAGGCCATTTTTCGGCCATTTGTTCCCTATTGGGCGGGCAGTGGGCCGGAGGCAGACAACAGGGAGACAGAAAATGATCGAACAACTCAAGGGCAAGTCCGATAGCGTTGAAATGGGCCTTCTCCTGGCTGGCATGGCGGCTGTGCTTGTGGCCTATTTCCTGCCGGCGGTGACCTTTTCCGGCCAGCGCGGCGCGGCGGTTTATGGGCTTTCCATCTTCAGCAAGCTCCCGATCATGAGCGCGCTTGCCTTCTTGGGCATGGCGGCGGCTTTGGCCACGCGGGTTATCCCTTCCGTCGAGAAATATGCCGAACAGGCGGCGGTGATCGCCATTCTGCTGGTTCTGGCGCCCGCCCTGCTCGGCTTCATGATGGCGCTTGATCCCTGGACGGGTCTGCGCCAGACCATGCTGAAAATGGCCAATGCCCGCACGGTCAAGGTGGACCCGAGCTTTGCCTATATTCCGCTTTTCGCTGGCGCCACCATGATGGGCTTCTCACTGCGCCGGCGCATGCGCCGCCTTTCTCAGGCCGCCGTCGCGGCCTGAAGCATCATCCTCAATACTTGTGGCATGAGGCCTCCCGAGTCATCACGCCATAGATTGGCAAGCGCTCTCCCTCTTGCCAAAAGGCCGTCATAAAAGCGTCACATAAACTGAGGGAGTTTCACATGTTCACCAGAAAACTGGCTTTGGCGGCGATGGCGCTCGGCGTGCTCGGATTCGGGCACACCGCGGCAGCGCAGGGGTCATTGAACCTTTATTGCTCGGTGCAGAATGAATGGTGCCAGGCGATTGTCACCAATTTCCAGCGTGATACGGGCATTCGGGTGAATATGACGCAGCGCGGTTCGGGTGAGAGCCTGGCCGCCATTCGCGCTGAGGCGCAGAACCCACGCGCCGATGTCTGGTTTGGCGGCACAGGCGACCCGCATCTGGCGGCGGGCGAGGAAAACCTGACCCAGGCTTATGAAAGCCCCAATAACGCTGAATTGCAGCCTTGGGCAGTGACGCAATGGCGCCAATCCCAGCAGCGCACCATTGGCGTTTACGCGGGCGCGATCGGCTTTGGCATCAATACGGAATTGCTGGCGCGTAAGAATATCGCCGCTCCCGCCTGCTGGGCGGATCTGCTGGATGCGCGCTTCAAGGGCGAAATCCAGATGGCCAATCCGAATTCATCGGGCACGGCCTATGTGGTGATTGCCACATTGGTGCAGTTGATGGGTGAAGACCCCGCCTTTGATTTCATGCGTCGCCTGCACCCGAATATCAACGCCTATGCGCGTTCTGGCACGGGGCCCATCAAGGCCGTGGCACGTGGTGAAACCGGTGTGTCGCTTTCCTTTGTCCATGACGCTGTAACTGAACGCAATGCCGGTTTCCCCGTGGCCTATGCGACACCTTGCGAAGGCACGGGCTATGAAATCGGTTCCATGTCCATCATTCGTGGCGCGCGCAATTTGCCGCAGGCGCGGCGCTTTTATGATTGGGCGCTGACTGAAGGGGCGCAGCGCCTTGGCTTTGAAGCGGGCGGGCAATTGCAGACGCCATCCAACCGCAATGCACCGCTGCCGCCCAATGCGCCGGATCTCTCGAAAATTCGGCTTATTGACTATGATTTCGCGAAGTTTGGCCAGGCGGCGGAACGGCGCCGGTTGATTGCGCGCTGGGATCGCGACATCGGCGCCCTGCCGCGCTGAAGCAACGGGAACCGCGCGCCATGAAAAAGCCTCTTTGCCTGCTGGCCGGATTCACTGCCCTGGCCTTGTCCGCACTGCCTGCCGCAGCGCAGGGCAGCCTGAATATGCTCTGCGCGCCCGCCGCCGATTGGTGTGAGGCGATTGCCGCCGCCTTTCAGCGCGATACCGGTATTCGGGTAGCGATGGCGCGCAAATCAACCGGCGAGATCCTCGCGCAAATCCGGGCCGAGGCGCAGAACCCGCGCACCGATATTTGGTTTGGCGCATCGGCCGAGGCGCATTTCTCCGCCGCTGAGGGTAATCTGCTGCAAGCCTATACTTCGCCCAATATGGCAGGGCTGCATGATTGGGCGAAGCGCGTGCATGCCATGGCGGGTGAGCGCTGCGTTGGCGTTTCATCGGGCGCGATTGGCCTTGCCTGGAACCGCGAATTGATGGCGCGCAAGAACCTGCCGCTGCCGCAAAGCTGGGCGGATATGCTGAACCCTGCCTATCGCGGCGAAATCCAATTGCCCAATCCGAATTCTTCCGGCACCGCCTATACGATTATCGCCGGGCTGATCCAGCTTTGGGATGAGGACCGCGCCTTTGATTATCTGCGCCGACTGCATCCGAATGTGAATGCCTATACGCGTTCAGGTGCGGCGCCCATGCAGGCAGTATCCCGCGGCGAAACGGCGCTTGCGGTCAGCTTCAATATGGAAGTGGCTTCCATGCAGCAGGCGGGCTTTCCCATTGATCTTGTCTATCCATCGGAAGGCACATCCTACGAAGTTGCCTGCATGTCCATCATTCGTGGTGCGCGCAACCTGCCGCAGGCGCGGCGCTTTTATGATTGGTATCTGACGCCAGCGGCAATGGATATCGGGCCCAAGGTCAATCAATGGCATGTGCCGGCCCATAAGGATGCCACGCCCGATCCACGCATTCCGGACCTCAGCCAGGTGAAGCTGATTGATTATGATTTCGCGGCCTTTGGGGAGAGCAATCGGCGCCGCCATATCCTGCAACGTTGGGAGAGAGAGATCGGTTCGCTGCCGCGCTGAGAATTTCTGGAGATGAAAATGATAAAGCGCGTTTTGGGTTTTGCTGCCGCTTTTCTTCTTGGCGCAACAGGGCCGGTATGGGCGCAGGGCAGTCTTAATCTCTATTGTTCCGCGACCATCGAATGGTGCCAGCCCATCGCGCGCGGTTTTGAGCGGGAAACCGGCATCCGTGTGACACTCGCGCAAAAATCCACGGGCGAAATGCTGGCACAGCTGCGGGCCGAGGCGCGCAATCCGCGCGGTGATGTCTGGTGGGGCGGCACAGGCGATCCGCATGTCGCCGCTGGTGAGGAAGGGCTGACGCAAGCCCATGAAAGCCCGCGTATCGCCGAATTGCATGATTGGGCGCAGGCGCAATGGCGCCAGACTGAAGGGCGCACCGTTGGCGTGTACGCAAGTGTGCTGGGCTTCGGCTTCAATACGGAATTACTGACCCGCAAGAACCTGCCCGCGCCGGCCTGCTGGGCGGATTTGCTGCGACCCGAATATCGCGGCGAAATCCAGATGGCCAATCCGAATAGCTCTGGCACCGCCTATATCGTTGTTGCGACGCTGGTGCAGATGATGGGCGAAGACCCAGCCTTTGATTTTCTGCGCCGGCTGCATGGCAGCATCAATGCCTATCCGCGGTCTGGCACGGCGCCCATTACGGCGGTGGCGCGTGGTGAAACGGCGTTGTCCATTTCCTTTGTGCATAACGCGGCCGAAGAACGCGCGGCGGGTTTTCCGGTGGGGCATGCCGTTCCTTGCGAAGGCACGGGTTATGAAATCGGGTCCATGTCCATCATCAAGGGCGCGCGCAATATGGCGGCAGCGCAGCGCTTTTATCATTGGGCACTATCGGCTGAAGCGCAGCTTGCGGCTTCCCAGGAAGCGAAGAAGCTGCAAACCATGGCCAATCGCCGCGTGCCGCTAACCGATGGCGCGCCAAACATGGCAACCGCACGCATCATTGATTACGACAATGCGCGCTTTGGCGCGAGCACAGAACGCCGTCGCCTTTTGGCACGTTGGGATAGGGAGGTCGGCGCGCTCCCGCGCTGAGGCCCTGGGCAATGTTCTTCGGCAGCAGCTTTTTTTTCTGGGTGATCGCTGCCTTGGGCACGCTGATCCTGCCTTGGCATATGCAGCAGGATGGCGTCAGTCTTGCGACAGTGATCGGCCTTGGCGCCCAAGATTCGGAAGCCGCATCCGCCTTTTGGCAGGCGCTTAATTTTGGCCGCTTCTGGTTTTGGCCAATCGTCATCGCCTTGGCTTTGGCGCTGCCCGGCGCGCTGCCCTTTGCCAATGCACGGATGCGCGGGCGCCTGCTGATCATGGCGGGCAGCTTTGGCCTGCTTGCCATCATCGCGCAGGGCTTCGCGATTGGTATTCAAGGTTGGAATTACCCCTTTCTTGAAGCGGCCTTTGGTGAATTGCCGGATCGGCAATTCGGCATGGGGCTTGGCGGGACGCTCAGCTTTTTCGGCTTTCTGGTGTTGCTGACGGATGGCCTGGCGCTACGTGGCTATTTCAAGGGGGATCGCTTCATCTCCGGCGCGGTTGGCGTGCTGATCGCCTGCATTGTGATTTTCACCGCCTGGCCGGTCACCACCATCCTCACGCAAATCTTCACACCGCAGGGTGAGCTTGGTGTCGAGGATGCCATGGCGGCGCGGCTGTTTGACCGCAAGATTTGGGGGCTCGCTTGCGTTACCTCCACAGTGAATTGCGGTGTCTTTTGGAATACGCTGGTGCTGGCGACCTCCACGGCCACGGCGGCAACCTTGCTTGGGCTTTGCTTCGCGCTGATTGTGACACGCACCAGCTTCCCCGCGCGCCGTGCCTTGCGGTTGCTGACGGTGCTGCCCATCATCACGCCGCCTTTCGTCATTGGCCTGGGGCTGATCCTGATTTTCGGCCGTTCGGGTGTTGTGAACCAATTGGCCGATAGCCTGTTCGGGTTGCAACTTGGCCGTTGGATTTATGGCTATGATGGCGTGTTGCTGGCGCAGGTTTTCTCCTTCACGCCGACCGCCTTTCTGGTGCTGATTGGCGTGGTTGAAGGCATTTTGCCGGCCATGGAGGAAGCATCCTCCACGCTCCGCGCAAGCCGCATGCGCACCTTCCGCGCCGTATCGCTGCCCCTGATGCTGCCGGGTATCGCCAATGCCTGGTTGGTGGTTTTTGTTGAAAGCCTGGCGGATTTCGGCAACCCGATTGTGCTCGGTGGGTCCTTTGGCGTGCTGTCCACCGAGATTTTCTTTGCCGTCGTCGGCGCGCAGCAGGATTTCGGCCGCGCTGCGGTGCTGGCCGCCATCATGCTTGTGATCGCGCTATGCGCCTTCATCATCCAGCGCGCGGTGATTGGTAGCCGATCCTATGTCTCGTTAACAGGGAAGGGCGATGTCGGGCTGCCGACACCGCTGCCAACCCCGGTGCGGCGCATCGCCTATGCCATTGCGCTGCCTTGGGCGTTGCTCACGGTCACGGTTTACACTATGGCGCTAGCGGGCGGTTTCGTGCGTGTCTGGGGACGGGATTGGACGCCCACTTTCTCGCATTTCCAGCGCGCCTTTGCGCTGGAATGGAGCCCCGCGGGTGCGTTGATTTTCTCAGGCGGCGCCTGGCATTCGCTGTTCACCACCATCAAGCTTGCCGCCATCGCAGCACCGATTACGGCGGCACTTGGGTTGCTTGCGGCCTGGGTGCTGTCACGCCAGCGTTTTGTCGGGCGCACCGCCTTGGAATTCGCGCTGATGCTGACCTTCGCCGTGCCCGGGACCGTGATCGGCGTTGCCTATATCCTCACCTATAATCTGCCGCCCCTTGAAATCACCGGCACGGCGATGATCCTGGTGGCCTGCTTTGTCTTCCGCAATTTGCCGGTTGGGGTGCGTTCCGGCGTCGCGGCCATGAGCCAATTGGACAAATCCCTGGATGAGGCTGCGGTGACGTTGCGCGCTTCCACTTTCCGCAGCCTGCGCACCGTGGTGTTGCCCTTACTCAAGCCGGCCATTGTCACCGCACTCGTCTACGCTTTTGTGCGCGCCATGACCACGGTTTCCGCCGTGATCTTCCTGGTCTCAGCGCAATATGAAATGGCGACGGTCTTCATCATCAACCGCGTCATCAATGGCGATTATGGGCTGGCCATCGCCTATTCCAGCGCGCTGATTGTGCTGATGATGGCAGCGATTGGCCTGATCAATCTGCTGGTCGGCAGCCGGCGTCTTGGCCGGCGCCAGGCCGCCGCACCGATAGGAGGGCGCGCATAGTGAACAATAAGGCCGCCGAAGTCAGGCTTGAAGGCATTGCCAAGCGCTATGGCAAGGTGGAGGCGGTAAAGCCGCTTGATTTGGTTATTGAAGGTGGCACGCTTGTGACCTTGCTTGGGCCTTCGGGCTGCGGGAAGACAACGCTGCTTCGCATGATTGCCGGGCTGGAACAGCCAAGCGCCGGGCGCCTTTTCATCGGCGGGCGCGATGTGACGCTGCTTTCCGCGGGCGAACGCAATGTCTCCATGGTGTTTCAAAGCTATGCGCTATTTCCGCATATGAATGTGCTGGAAAATGTATCTTACGGCCTGATTTCCTCAGGTTTTGGCAAGAAGGATGCCGCCGCGCGGGCTGAAGCCGCCTTGGAAACCGTGGGCCTTCGCGGGTTTGGCGCAAGGCTGCCTTCGGAAATGTCGGGCGGGCAGCAGCAACGTGTCGCGGTAGCGCGCGCGCTGGTATTGGAACCGGCAGTGCTATTATTCGATGAGCCACTTTCCAATCTGGACACCAGGCTAAGGCGCAGCATGCGCGAGGAAATTCGCGCCCTGCAACAGCGCCTTGGCCTCACCGTGGTTTACGTGACGCATGATCAGGCAGAGGCATTGGCGGTGTCTGACAAGATTGTTGTGATGCGCAATGCCGAAATCGCACAAAGCGGCACGCCAGAGGCGCTGTATGCAGCGCCCGAGAATGTCTTTGTCGCAACCTTTATGGGTGAGGCAAACCATGTGCACGGCGCGATTGAAGGCATAACCGGCGATACCGCGCAGGTGGCGCTTGATGCGCTCAGGCTTTCGCTGCCCCATCGCGGCCTGGGCGTTGGGCCATGCGATGTGGTGATCCGGCCAGAGGCGATCAGGCTTGCTGATAGCGGCCCCGGCATCGCCGGCCAGATCGCGCGCGCAACCTATATGGGCGCGCATACGGAATATCTGATCGCCACCCCGCTTGGGGAGCTATTCGCCATCCTCCCGGATCGGCTCCATCGCCGCGCTGCGGGCAGCGCAGTGTCCGTGACGCTGGACCCTGAAGGGGTGGTGCTGGTTCGGCCATGATGAAAACCTTGCGGCGCGTCTGCAAAGCCGCCAAATCACCCCCAATTCCAAACCACCAGTATAGGGAGAGCACCATGTTCCGGAACAGCCTTTGCGCCATTGGCCTTGCCACGGCGCTTGTTACCACCTTGGTGGGTGATGCCGCTGCGCAAGCGCCATGCCCCTTCCGCGGTTCCTTGGATGAAGCCTATTGCGATGCTGATCGCAATATGGTCGCCGATGTGCCAGCCGATGCGGCGCGGCAGCGTGATCCTTCCACGCTGGTCTTTGCTTATACGCCGGTAGAAGACCCGGCACTCTATGCCACGCAATTCCGCCCGCTGCTTGAATACCTGGGTCAATGTGTGGGCCGCCGCGTGGTGTATTTCCAGGTCACCAGCAATGCCGCGCAGGTGGAAGCCATGCGGTCCGGCCGGTTGCATATTGCGGGGTTTTCAACAGGCCCAACCGCTTTCGCCGTGAATCTGGCGGGTGCGGTGCCCTTCGCCATCAAGGGCAATCAGGATGCTTTTGAAAGCTACCGTGTTGTGACCTTGGTGCGTGCAGATAGTCCGTTTCAGAATCTTGCCGATCTGAAGGGCAAGCGCGTGGCACATACCTCGGCCACTTCCAATTCCGGCAATCTGGCACCGCGCGCTTTCTTCCCAGGTCTCGGACTGACGCCGGATACGGATTACCGCGTGGTCTATTCTGGCGGCCATGACCGCAGCGTCATGGGCGTCAATGCCGGGGATTATGATGCCGCGCCGGTGGCATCAGACGTCTTCAACCGCATGGTCGCGCGCGGTCAGGTGCGGCGCGATAATTTCCGCATCATTTGGGAATCCGATCCCTTCCCGACATCCTCCTTCGCGCTTTCGCATGATCTGAAGCCGGAATTGGCGGAACGTATTCGCAAGTGTTTCTTTGATTATCGCTTCCCGGAATCACTGCGCCGTGACCTGGGCGGCAATGATCGCTTCTGGCCCGCGACCTATTCCGAACATTGGGCGCCAGTGCGCGCAGTCGCTGATGCGGTGAATGCGCCCTATAATCGCGCTGCGTTTGACGCGGAAAGCAGGCGTGAATTGGAAGCCGAGCAGCGGCGCAATCAGCAGCGCCAGCAGCAGGAACAGCAACAACAGCAGGCACCAGCGCGGCCGCAGTAATGCAAACGGGCGCAATGCAAGGCCTTGTTATCAAGGGCCTGGTCAAGGAATATGTCCCGGGCAAGCCTGTCTTGCGCGGGATCAACCTTGCCATCGCGCCGCAAGGCATCACGGCTGTAATTGGGCCTTCGGGCACAGGAAAATCAACGCTGCTGCGCTGTATCAATCGGCTGGTCGAACCAACCGCGGGTGAGATCCTGCTGAATGGCCATGATCTTGTGCCTTTGCGTGGACGCGGTTTGCGTATGGCGCGCCGGCGCATCGGCATGGTGTTTCAGGAATATAATTTGGTTGAGCGCCTCACCGTTATGGAAAATGTGCTTTCCGGGCGGCTTGGTTATGTCTCATTCTGGCAGGCTTGGATGCGGCGTTATCCGGAAGCGGATATCGCGCGCGCCTTTTCACTGCTCGATGCTGTTGGCTTGCCGGAACAGGCAACGCGCCGGGCCGATGCACTTTCAGGCGGGCAGCGCCAGCGCGTGGGCATTGCGCGCGCGCTTATGCAGCAGCCAGAATTGCTACTGGCCGATGAACCCACATCCTCGCTCGACCCGCGCACGGCGGTTGAGATCATGGAGCTGATGACAGGGCTTTCCACCTCGGCCAATGTGCCCCTGGTCGTGAATATCCATAATGTTGATCTGGCGCGGCGCTTCGCGCAGCGCATCATCGGCATGGCGGGCGGGGAGATCGTGTTTGATGGCCCGCCCGAGGCGCTGCAGCCGGGTCATCTTCGCCAGATTTATGGTGGAGAGGATTGGCTGTGAGCGCAAGCGCACTGCGCCGCCGCGCCTTCCCGCCGAATTGGGGCGCGCGCGCCACCGCGCTTGGTCTGGTGATCTACGCGATTTACGCGCTTGGCCAATTGGACATTACCTGGGCGAGACTTTCGCTTGGTTTCGGAGAAGCCGGGCGCTTCCTGGCCCGCATGTGGCCACCCAATTTCAGCCGCGCGGAATTGCTGATTGAGGGGCTTTTGGAAAGCCTGCAAATCGCGCTTATTTCCTCGGCGCTTGGCATCCTTTTCGCGCTACCGCTTGGGCTTATGGCCGCGCGCAACCTGGCGCCTTGGCCGCTTTCGGTGGCGACACGCGGTTTTATCGCTTTTTGTCGCAGCCTCCATTACGTGATTGTTGCGATCCTTTTCGTGAAGGCGATTGGCTTTGGCGCCTTGGCCGGGGTGGCCGCGCTCACCATCGCATCCATGGGCTTCATCGCCAAATTATTTGCCGAGGCAATCGAAGAAATTTCCATGAAGCAGGTGGAAGCCATTCGCGCGACCGGTGCCAGTTTCGGCGCGGTGCTGATCTATGGTGTTCTGCCACAGGTAGCATCACGCTTCATCGGCTTTTCACTTTACCAATTGGATTCCAACCTGCGTAACTCAACCCTTGTCGGCATAGTTGGCGCCGGTGGCATCGGGGGCACGCTTTTCGCAGCCTTCAAGCGCTTTGACTATGATTTCGTCGCCGCCATCCTGCTTTCCATCATCGCCCTTATCTTCATTGCCGAACTTGTCTCCGCACGTATTCGAGTGCTGCTCCGATGAATGCCCTGATGCGCGAATGGCAGCGCTTCACACCGATGGAACGCTTTACGCGCTGGGCGGTCTATTTCGTCCTGGTGATGGCGCTTGTCTGGGCGGTGCGCAGCGTTGAAATCATCCCGGAATTCCTGATTGATGCGCCCGAACAGATGCTTGATCTTCTGGCGCGGATGTGGCCGCCTGATCTTGGGCATTATCATCCGGCGGTGCATCACGCGCTGGTGGAAACGCTCCATATCGCCTCACTCGGTACGCTATTTTCCTTCATCTTCGCCGTGCCACTGGCTTTGCTCGCGGCGCGCAATATCTGCCCCTATCGCTGGCTGAATAGCCTCGCGCAATTGCTATTGGTGACATCGCGTTCGGTGAATTCGCTTGTTTGGGCGCTTATCTTCGTGGCCATTTTCGGCCCCGGCGCCGCCGCTGGCACCTTCGCCATCGCCTTTCGCAGCATCGGTTTTGTCGGCAAGCTTCTGGCGGAAGCTTTGGAGGAAATCTCCCCCGGTCCGCTTGAGGCATTGAATGCTACAGGCGCGCCGACCAGCCATGTCCTGCTTAAAGGCGCCTGGCCGCAAATTGCGCCGGCCTTTTGGGGCGTGGCGCTATTCCGCTGGGATATCAATATCCGGGAAAGCGCGGTGCTGGGCCTGGTGGGCGCCGGCGGGATCGGCGTTGTGCTGGATGATGCGATCAATTTCTTCCAATGGGATCGGGTGGCGACGATCTTGCTTGCCATTCTTGTCATTGTCATTGTGGCGGAGATCATTGTCACGCGCCTGCGCAGCAAGTTGATTTGAGGAAGAATTCGCCTGCTCTCATCGGCTTTCAAGCAAAATCAGAATTCTCATGATATCCGTTTTTGTCGTGGCTTCTTTTGGTGCCATTATCTACCTTATTGGAATGACGCGTTTGCGAGGAAGATGAGCTTTCGCATGACGCGGCAGAGTGGTTTTCGAGCCGCCAAGAGCTTCCCATTGGCTTAAAAACGCTCTTGGTCAAAGGACAGGCATTCGCACGCCAATCGAATTCACGTGCCGGGGCAGGAAATGCCGCGCCTTGGCGCGTGATCCAAGCAAGAGGATCACGGCCGAGCCAAGAATTCCCTATTTTGGCGCCACCACCATCACCATTTGGCGATTTTCCAGCTTGGGCATTTGTTCGACCTTCACCAATTCAGTCAGGTCGTTGCGAATGCGTTCCAGCACCTTCACGCCCAATTCCTGGTGTGCCATTTCTCGCCCACGGAAGCGCAGCGTCACCTTCACCTTGTCGCCTTCGCCGATGAAGTTCTTCATCTGCTTCATCTTCACATCGTAATCATGGTCGTCAATATTCGGTCGAACCTTGATTTCCTTGATTTCGACGACCTTCTGCTTCTTGCGCGCCTCATTCGCCTTTTTCTGCTGTTCGTATTTGTATTTCCCGTAATCCAGGATCTTGCAGACAGGCGGCACCGCGTTGGGTGAGATTTCCACCAGGTCAAGGCCAACATCGTAAGCGCGGATCAGCGCTTCGCGGGCGGACATGACGCCGATCATCTCTCCGCGGTCATCAATCAGGCGGACCTGAGGGACGCGGATTTCATCATTGATACGCGGGCCTTCACGCGCGGGGGCCTGCGGGGCGGCGGGCATAGGGGGTCGAGCTATGGTACTCTCCTGTCGTGGTTGTCAGAATGACGCATGTATGGGCTTTTGGGGCGCCTGCTGCAAGTTTCGGTTGTGGCCCGCGGCCCCAGGCGCCCTATTTTTCCGCGACTGTGGCATCAGGCCCGCAAATCCGGCGGCGTCGCTTCGGCGGCCAGCAAGGCCACCGCATCGGCCAACTTCAGCGTTTCCTGATCCCGCCCCGGCAGGCGGCGAAGCACGATCGTGCCTTCCTCAGCCTCACGCCGGCCAATCACGGCCAGCACAGGCACGCGCTGGTCAATGTGATCCACCACCTTGCGGTTGATTTTCTCATTCCGGAGGTCAAGCGAAACCGCCACCCCGGCCTTTTGCAAAGCGGCCGCCGCCTGGCGCGCGAAGGGGGCGGCCTCATCCACAATGGTCGCCACCACCACCTGCACGGGGGCCAGCCAAAGCGGGAAGCGCCCCGCATGTTCTTCGATCAAAATACCCAGGAAGCGCTCAAACGACCCCAGAATGGCCCGATGCAGCATGACCGGGCGGCGGCGGGCGCCATCTTCCGCGACATATTCGGCATCCAGCCGCTCCGGCAGTACAAAATCCACCTGCAACGTGCCGCATTGCCAATCCCGGCCAATCGCATCGCGCAGCACGAATTCCAGTTTGGGGCCATAGAAGGCGCCCTCGCCAGGGTTCAATTCATACTCAACGCCGGCGATGCGGCAGGCATCCTTCAGCGCGCCTTCCGCCTGATCCCAAACCGCATCCGTGCCCGCGCGCCGCGCCGGGCGGTCAGAGAATTTCACACGGAATTCGGTGAAGCCGAAATCACGATAGATGGAAGACAGCAGCGCCACAAAGCGCACCGTCTCATCGGCGATTTGTTCTTCGGCGCAGAAGATATGCGCATCATCCTGGGTGAAGGCCCGCACCCGCATGATGCCATGCAAGGCGCCCGAGGGTTCATAGCGATGGCAGGACCCGAATTCGGCCATGCGCAAGGGCAATTCACGATAGGATCGCAGGCCCTGATTGAAAATCTGCACATGGCAGGGGCAATTCATCGGCTTTAATGCCAGCACGCGATCCTTTTCATCTTCGTCCTCCACGCGGGCCACAAACATGTTTTCGCGGAATTTTTCCCAATGGCCGGAAGCTTCCCAAAGCTTGCGATCCACGAGCTGCGGCGTCTTCACTTCCTGATAATCGGCGATATCCAGCCGCCGCCGCATATAGGCTTCCACGGTGCGATAAAGCCGCCAGCCCTTGGGGTGCCAGAAGACCGAGCCCACCGCCTCATCCTGGAGGTGAAACAGCCCCATTTCCTTGCCGATCTTGCGGTGGTCGCGCTTTTCCGCTTCTTCCAACTGCAATAAATAGGCGTCGAGTTCCTTCTGGTCACGCCAGGCAGTGCCGTAAATCCGGCTCAGCATGGCGTTGCGATGATCACCACGCCAATAGGCGCCGGCCACTTTCATCAGCTTGAAGGCGGTGCCGATATCGCCGGTGCCGCGCATATGCGGGCCACGGCAAAGATCCGTCCAGGCGCCTTGCTTGTAGATGCTGATGATCTCAGACTTCGGTAGATCCTGGATCAGTTCCGCCTTGTAGCGTTCGCCCTTGGCGGTGAAGAAGCGGATCGCGTCCTCCCGGTCCCATTCTTCGCGCACAAAGACATCATTGCGCGCGATGATTTCGCGCATCTTGGCTTCGATGGCGGCGAAATCCTCGGGCTTGAAGGGCTCATTCCGGGCGAAATCATAATAGAAGCCGTTTTCAATCGAAGGGCCGATGGTGACCTGCGTGCCCGGATAAAGCGCCTGCACCGCTTCCGCCAGCACATGGGCGCAATCATGGCGGATCATCTCCAACGCTTCGGGATCGCGCCGCGTGATGAAGCGCAGCTTCGCATCCTTTTCGATGGTCGCGGAAAGATCGCGCAGCTTGCCATCCACTTCCATGGCGAGCGCTGCCTTGGCGAGGCCAGGGCCAATCGCCGCCGCGATAGTGGTGCCCGTCACCGCGCCGTCAAAGTGGCGGATGGAACCATCGGGCAGGGTAATCGCGGGCATGAACAGCGTCCTATGGGTTGCAGAAGGGCCGGACCATGGGCAGAGGCCCCTTCCGGGTCAAGCCATTGCGGCGGGTTGATTGATCAATTCCTGAAGCGCGGCCTCTACGTCAGCCAGCTTCAGGGCCGCAAGCGGGTGGCGGCGCAGCACCGCCACGCAGGGGCCGCGCGGGGCGCAAAGCGCGGGGTCGCTATCTTCACCAAACAGCGCCAGCGTCGGGCAGCCAGCCACGGCGGCGAGATGCGTCGGGCCCGTGTCGTTGCCGATGCAAAAGGCAGCGCGCCGCGCCAAGGCGGCGATATCAGCGAAGCTCGTTTTGCCCGTCAGGTCGCGTGCGCTGGGGGCCGCTTGAGTGATGGCAGCACCAAGGCCGACCTCAGCCGGGCCACCCAGGATCACGGCGGGGATATCGAGCCCCGCCGCCAAGGCGCCGAAGTTTTCAACCGGCCAACGCTTGGCCGGCCTTCCGGGGGAGGCGCCTGGGATCAGCAGCGCAAAACGCTCCGGCATGGCAAAGCGCGTGATATCCGCAGCTAGCCAAGTGAGTTCAGGGGCCGGGAAATGGCTGATCCCGGCCATTGCCAATTGCTCCCGCTGGCGTTCCACCGTGTGCATGAAATCGCGCTGCGGATTGGCATGCGGGTGGGACGCGCCGGCGGCAATGCCGGACCATTCCGCGCTGCGCCCAGCAAGCCAGCGGTAGCGCGAAGACCGGTCCGAAGTCTGCAAATCATAAACGCGGTCAAACCGCGCCGCGCGCAATTGTCGCGCCAGCGCCCAAAGCGCGGCCAACCCCCTTGGCCGGCCATTCTCCCAAACCTGGTCAAACCAGGGCGCCTGGCGCGCCAGGGGGGCGAAGGGCGGCGTGGTCAGCAGGGTGATCTCGGCGCCCGGATGATGCGCCCTGATCGCCGCAAAAGGCCCGAAAGCCTGGGCGAAATCCCCAAGCGCGCCCAGCTTGATCACCAGGATGCGCGACCTCATCCGATCAATTCCCGATAAACGGCAATGGTCGCTGCCTGCATAGCTTGCGTCGTATAGCCTGACAGCACTGCCGCCCGTGCCCTGGCGCCAAGGGCGGCGCGTTCGGCGGGTGGAAGGGCCAGCGCCTTGCTGATGGCTTCTGCAAGTGCCGCGGCATCGCCGGGCGGGATGCGCCAGCCGGTGATGCCTTCGGCCACGGTTTCGCGCGGCGCGCCAAGGTCACTTGCGATCACCGGCCGCGCCATGGCCTGGGCTTCGATCACGGTGCGGCCAAAGGCTTCCGCATCGGTCGAGGCATGCACCACCACATCCGCGAGCATAAGCGCCGCCGGCATGTCATTGGCGTGGCCCACCAGCCGCACGCGGTCTTTCAGCCCCAGGCTTTCGATGCGCGCCAGCAATTCCCCCTTGAAGGCCGGGCGTTCTTCCGCGTCACCCACCAACAGGGCAAGCGAATCGCCCGGCACCCGCGCCATGGCCTCCACCAGCACCATCTGGCCCTTCCAGCGGGTCACACGCGCCGGCAGCATGATGATCGGCGGGCCTTCCGGCAGCCCCCATGCGGCGCGCAGTTTTTCGCGCCTTTCGGCGCTGACCTGCGCAGGGTCAAAACGCCTTGGGTCCACCCCGCGCGGGATCACGCGCAAGCGGGCTTCCGCTACGCCATGCCGGGCGCGGATCAGATCGGCGATGAAATGGCTAATCGCAATCACGCGATCCCCTCGCGCCATCACGGAATTATAAAAGCGCTTGCCAGGAAAGCCCTCATTATAGGCGCCGTGATAGGTGGTGACGAAGGGTAGCCCCGCGCGCCTTGCCGCCATCAGTGCTGACCAGGCGGGCGCGCGGGAACGCGCATGGATTAGCGCCACACCTTCCGCCCGCACCAGCGCGGCAAGGGCGCCCGCATTGCGCCAAAGGGCGAAGGGCGATTTGGCCGTCAGCGGCAGGGTGAGGTGCCTGGCCCCCAAGGCTTCAAGCGCCGGCACCATCTCCCCGCCCGCGGAGGCCACAATGGCGCGAAAGCCGGCGGCGATCTGCGCCTCGGCAATCTCCAGCGTGCCGCGCTCCACGCCCCCCGAACGGAGCGCAGGCAGCACCTGCAATAGGGCGAGGGGTGGGCCGGACATGGCGCAGGGTTAGCGCGGAACGGCGCTAAGGGCGAATTTTGCCGGCACAAAACCCTTGCCCGCAGCGCGCCGCTTCGGCATTTGGGGGGGGTGACGCTCTATTTCACCGCCATGGTGCTGCTTTCGATCGGCGCCTTCATCCATTCCAAAAGCCCGGCACCCGAAATGCGCCCGGCTTCCGAAGCCGCTTCCGAGGCTTGGCGCTGGCTTGCCCGTGCCACACTGGTCGCCTGGATGGCGCTGATTGTCTGGGGCTTTCGCGAATTGCATTGGTCCCAGCCGATTGCCGCCGTGATGCTTTCGCTGGCGGGCAATGGCATTATTGCCATGCGCGGCCCGCGCAATGCCTGGCCGATGCTGTCCATGCTGTTCTGCGCGCTGGGTCTGGCGGCGGCCTCGATTATCCTGATCGAGGGGATTGGCCCAACCGGTTAACCTGCGGGGATCAGCTTCACCCGCCTGCCATCCACCCCAAGCGCCAATTTGCCGGAACGCAGCGCCAAAGCGGCCTCACCAAAAACTTCCCGCCGCCAGCCATGCAGCGCCGGCACATCATCCTGCCCGCTGGCCAGCTTTTCCAAATCATCGCCGGATGCCAGCAGGCGCGGCGCCACATCATGCTCCTCGGACTTGGCGGCCAGCAGCACCTTCAACAGGGCCACCAGCGCAGGGGATGGCGGCGGGCCTGCCTTTTCCTTCTGCAATTGAGGCAGTTCTTCTTCGCGCAGCGCGCGCGCCTGGCGGATGGCCGCAAGCAGGCTCTCACCGCTTTTGCCTTTGGCAAAGTTTTCCGAAATGCCGCGAGCGCGGGCCAATTCCTGCGGGCTATCGGGCATGGTGGCGGCGATTTCGAGCAGCGTATCATCCTTCACCAGCCGCTGGCGCGGGATATTGATGCGCTGGGCCTCACGCTCACGCCAGGCGGCGATGGCGCGCAAAACGCCGAGAAACCGCCGGTTGGAGGTGCGCGGGCGAAGCTTTTCCCAGGCCGAGTCGGGGTCGGTCAAATAGGTCGCGGGATCGGCCAGGGCAGCCATTTCCTGCCCCACCCAGGCCAACCGGCCTTCCCGTTCCAGGCGCAAAGTGAGGGAGACAAAAATCTTGCGCAAATGCGTCACATCCGCCGCCGCATAGGCCAATTGGCTTTCGGATAAGGGCCGCGCGGACCAATCGCTGAAGCGATGGGCCTTATCGATCTGCACCCCGGCCAGCGACCGGCAGAGCGAATCATAGGACGCCTGATCCCCGAAACCGGCCACCATGGCGGCGATTTGGGTATCAAAAATAGGGTAGGGCACGGCGCCGAATTTCAGCAGAAAAATTTCCACATCCTGCCGGGCAGCGTGGAAGACCTTCACCACCGAAGGCAGCGCCAGCAATTCGCCGAGCGGACCAAGATCGAGCCCCGGCGCCAGGGCATCTACCTCCGCAACCTCATCCTGGCCGGCCAATTGGACCAGGCAGAGCTCCGGCCAATAGGTGCGTTCACGCATGAATTCCGTATCCACGGTGATGAAGGGCTCATGTTTCAGCCTTTCGCACAGCGCGGCGAGGCTGCCTGTATCGGTGATCAGGGCGGGGTTCTGGTCGGCTGCCGGGGCGGCATGGCGGCGGTTCATGAGCGTTTTCATACAGGGGCACCGGGCCCCGGGAAAGCGGTGGGGTTGACAGAAACCTATCCCTGAGGCGCTTTCCCCCGCCTTTCCCGCCCTGAGGATGAATTTTCGCCATGCATGCCTATCGTACCCATCATTGCGGCGCGCTCCGCGCCACCGATGCCGGCTCCACCGCCCGGCTTTCCGGCTGGGTGCACCGCAAGCGCGACCATGGCGGCTTGCTGTTCATTGATTTGCGCGACCATTACGGCATGACGCAATGCGTGGTGGCGCAGGGTTCGCCCGTGCTGAAGCTGCTTGAAGAACTCCGTCCCGAAAGCGTGATTACGGTCACCGGCGATGTGGTGCCGCGTGAGGCCGGCACGGTGAATGCCAAGCTGCCGACAGGTGAGATTGAACTGCGCGTGCGTGAGGTTGCCGTGCAATCAGCCGCCGAAGTGCTGCCGATTCAAGTTGCGGGTGATGCGGAATTCCCCGAGGAATTGCGCCTGCGTTATCGCTTTTTGGATTTGCGGCGCGACCGCCAGCATCGCAACCTGATGCTGAGGAGCCAGGTGATTTCTTCCATTCGGCGGCGGATGATTGATCAGGGTTTCACCGAATTCCAAACTCCGATCCTGACCGCATCAAGCCCCGAAGGCGCGCGCGACTTTTTGGTCCCCGCACGCCTGCATCCGGGAAAATTCTATGCGCTGCCGCAGGCACCGCAGCAATTCAAGCAGCTATGCATGGTGGCGGGGTTTGATCGCTACTTCCAGATCGCGCCCTGCTTCCGTGATGAGGCGTCGCGCGCGGATCGTTCCCCCGGCGAATTCTACCAGCTTGATTTCGAAATGTCCTTCGTGACGCAGGAAGATGTCTTCGCCGCGATTGAACCCGTGCTGGCTGGCGTGTTTGAGGAATTTTCTGATTGGACCGGCACGAAGCGCGCCGTGACGCCCGCACCCTTCCCGCGCATCCCCTATCAGCAGGCAATGCTGGAATATGGTTCGGACAAGCCGGATTTACGTAACCCCCTGAAGATCACTGATGCCAGCGCGCATTTCACGGGTGGCGGCTTTGGCTTGTTCGCGAAAGTCACCGCGTCGGGTGGCGTGGTGCGCGCCATCCCTGCGCCGGGGGCGGCTGGTCGGCCACGGTCCTTCTTTGATGGGTTGAATGAATGGGCGCGTGCCGAAGGCCAGGGCGGGCTTGGCTATATCGCCTGGGATGCGGATGGCGCGAAGGGGCCGATTGCGAAGAACCTGGAAGCCGATCGTGTGGCCGCCATTGCCGCCGCTTGCGGGCTTGGCGCGGGCGATGCGGTGTTCTTTGTCGCGAATAAGGAAGCGGAAGCCGCGAAATTCTCGGGCGCGGTGCGCAACCGCATCGGGCGTGATCTCGGCTTGCTTGAAGAAAACGCCTATCGCTTCTGCTGGGTGACAGATTTCCCGATGTATGAACGGAACGAAGATACCGGCCAGATCGAATTCAGCCATAACCCGTTTTCCATGCCGCAAGGCGGGCTGGAAGCGCTCAATTCCATGGACCCCTTGGACATCAAGGCTTTCCAATATGACATTGTTTGCAACGGGATTGAGCTATCATCGGGCGCCATCCGCAATCATCGCCCAGATATCATGATCCGCGCCTTTGAAATCGCAGGCTATCCGGCGGAAGAGGTGGAGCATCGCTTCGGCGGCATGCTGAATGCCTTCCGCTATGGCGCGCCGCCGCATGGTGGTTCGGCACCCGGGATTGACCGGATTGTGATGCTGATCGCCGATGAACCCGCGATCCGTGAGGTGATCCTGTTCCCGATGAACCAGCAGGCTGAGGATTTGATGATGGGCGCCCCGGCCCGCGTGCCGCCGGAACGACTCAAGGAATTGCACATCAAGCTCGATCTGCCGCCGGTGAAGGGTGGCAAGCCGGGCTGATCCCCGGCCGTAAAATTTTCTTGTGAAAGATCAAGTCTGACCCGCCGGAATCGGCTATGTTAGAGGAAGGCGGTCTTTGCCGCCCGGAGTATCCGATGCGTTTTTCTGCCCTTCTCGCCCTTGCGCTGATCCTGCCCGCTACCCCTGGCCTGACCCAAGGGACGAAGGATGCGCCCGCTGCCGCGCCGCTGACGGCGCGCGCGCTCGCCTCCCATCGCGGTATTTATGAGCTCTCCTTGGATCGGGCACGAGAAAATGCGGGCATTATTGATGTCTCGGGCGCGATGCTTTTTGAACTAATTGACGCCTGCGAAAGCTGGGCGTCGCGCCAGCGCTTCACCATGACGCTGCGCAACCGCGAAGGCACAGAACTTGAAACGGGTTCTGATTACGCAACGCTGGAATCCATGGATGGCCGGAATTTGCGCTTCAGCCTGACGCAGGTAACGCAAGGCGCGGTCAGCAGTCGCGTGGTTGGCCAGGCGGAACTTGTCGCGGATGGCAGCGGTGTGGCGCGTTATAGCGAACCAGAGGCGAAGGAATTGCCCATTCCGCCCGGCACGCTTTTGCCCAATACGCATACCATCGCCGCGTTGAATGCCGCGCGTGCCGGCCAGCGCCTGCTGGTCGCGCCGATTTTTGATGGCACTTCGGCCGATGGCGCGCAGCAGACGACGACGTTTTTATCGCCCTGGCAGGGGCCTCAGCCCGTGCCCGAAGCGCCAAGCCTTTCCACGCTTGGTTCGTCACGCATGCGCATCGCCTTTTTCGAACCCGGTGCAGAGCAGGCCGGCGGGGCGAGCACGCCTTCCTATGAGGTATCTTTGCGCTATTTCGAAAATGGCGTCGCGGATGACATGATCATGGATTTTGGTGAATTCACCGTGCGCGCCAAGCTGATCCGGCTGGAAGAAGCGCCGGGCGGCTGTTGAAAAACCCTAGCCGCGCCGGAGATTCCACAGAAAGGGATTCGGCCCCTGCAGCACGCCGGATAATTCGCGCCGGAAGGCGGTGCGTAGCCGAAATAGCCCGGTCGGCGCGAAGGGTAGCGATTCCCAAGTGATTTCCTGCAAGCGCCGCATCGCTGCGTCTTGTGCCGCCTGATCATCGGCATTGATCCAGGCTTCAACCTGCGCCTCTGCATCTGTATCTGTTGGCCAGCCAGGCCAGGCGGCTTGCCCATTCATGCGTATGGCGAAGCTGACGGCGGGATTGGCGATGGTCGCCGCCGGGCCATTGGTATTGTGCAAATGCCAGCCGCCTTGCGCCGGCGGATTGCGATTATTGCGCCGCGCCAGAATGCTCGCCCAATCCGCTTCAATCGGTTGGATATTCACGCCCAATCTCCGCATCAATTCCACCGTCAGGCGGCCTTGCTGCGTGACGGCAGGGAAATCGCTCGGGTTGATGTGGATAATAGGCTCGCCAGCGTAACCCGCTTCCCGCAAGGCGACGCGCGCGCGTTCCATGGCCGCTTCACCGCGCGCGGTGGGCGGGAATTCCACCACGCCCGGCAGGCCGCAGGGGAACATGGCGTGGCATTCCTGCCAGTCACCTGGCAGCGCCACCGCCGACATGAAATCCGATTGCACAATCACATCGCGAATGGCGCGCCTAACACGCGCATCATTGAAGGGCGGGTGCAAATGATTGAAGCGGAGAAAGCCTAGGAAGCCATTCGGATCATAAATCTGCGTCTGCGTATTGCGGTCACGTTCCAGCACCGGCACCAGATCGGGCAAAGGGTATTCGATCCAGTCAATCTCCCCGGTGCGGAGTGCCGCCGCCGCCGTGCCGCCATCCGGGATCCAGATCATCTCCAGCCGGTCAAAATGCACGCGCTTGCCGCCGGAAGCGGCTTCGGCCGGTTCATCGCGCGGCACATAGGCGTCATTGCGCGCATAATGGCTGCGGGCACCTTGCACATATTCACCCGCGATAAAGCGCCACGGCCCGCTGCCGATCATATGTTCCAGGCCAAGCGACCGATCACCGGGATTATTCGCAATCCGTTCCGGTATCATAAAGCAGGGTGAGGCGCCGGGCTTGGCCAAAGCATCGAACAGTGCGGGGAAGCGCCGATGCAGGCGGAATTCGATGGTGCGATCATCAGGCGCGGAAAGCTCGGCCGTGGCGCGCATCAGGATTTGGCCGAAGCCATCGCGGCTGGCCCAACGGCGAATGCTCGCCACGCAATCGGCGGCGCGCACGGCTTCGCCATCATGCCAGCGCAGGCCATCGCGCAGGCGGATTTTCACGCGCTTGCCGTCATCTTCCACGCTATGACCTTCGGCCATTTGCGGGCGCGGCTGCAAAGCGCGATTGGCGCCATAGAGCGTGTCAAACACACAATAGGCATGCGTTGTTATGATGGTGCTGGGGCTGAAGATCGGGTCTAGATTGGCGAGTGCCGCCTGCGGCATGAAGCGCAGCGTGCGCGCGCGGCTGGGCTGGGCCAGGGCAGGCCGAGCCAAAGGTGCGGCCAAGGCGGTGGCAAGAAGTGAACGACGATGCATCCCCAAATCCTTCGCTTCCTGTCGGCTGACGCGGGAAAGGGGGCCTTGGCCAAGCCCGCGCCAGCCCTGCCAAGGGGCAAAACGCGAGGCAAGGGGCGATGCACCCTTCCCTACGCCGGTCCGAACCGGGTCAGGTTCCAGGGGTCGCGGGTGAAGCCCGCCTCTCAGCCCCAAAAGGGCTCCCCCAGGTGTCTCGGACATCAAATTGCGCCGGCCCGGGCTATTGTGCAAGGGCGGAGGTGGCGCGCGGGCAGTGCAAGGGGGTAAAAGGGACGTAACATTCGCCAAAGGGAAACGCTCATGTCCAGCACCACCACCCTGCCGCCCGTTATTCGCCTGCATCCCGGTGATGGCGTGGTGATTGCGCGCATTCCTCTGACGCCCGGCACGGAAGTGGCCCCCGGCATCAGCGTCGGCGAAAGGCGCATCCCGCCTGGCCATAAGGTCGCGATCCGCCCACATGCGAAGGGCGAGCCCATCAAGCGCTATGGCCAGATCATTGGCTTTGCGACGGATGCGATTGAACCTGGCGCCTGGGTGCATACGCATAATTGCGAAATGGGCGATTTCGCGCGCGATTACGCCTGGGGCCAGGATGCGAAGCCAACCGATTACGTGGATGTGCCGGCAAGTTTTATGGGTATTCGCCGCGCCGATGGCCGTGTCGCAACCCGCAATTACATCGGCATCATCACATCGGTGAATTGTTCCGCCCATGTCGCGGAATTGATTGCCCGCCAGTTCGAGAAAAATCCCATCACCGGAGACGATCCTTTGGCCGCCTGGGGCAATGTGGATGGCGTGGTGGCGCTGACACATAAAACCGGCTGCGGCATGACCATGGATGAACCGCTGCGGCTGCTGCGCCGGACTCTGGCCGGTTTCGCGCGGCACGCGAATTTTTCCCATGTGATTGCGATTGGCCTTGGCTGTGAAGTCAATCAGCTTGGCCCCATGCTGGAAGAACAGCGCCTGACCGGGCGGCTGCGCAGCATGGATATTCAGGATAGCGGCGCACGTGCGACCGTGATGAAGGGCATTGATTTCGTGAAGGAAGTGCTGGCCGAATCCAATACCGCCAAGCGCGAAGCTGTCCCCGCATCGGAACTTTGCGTCGCACTGCAATGCGGCGGTTCGGATGGCTATTCCGGCATCACCGCCAATCCTGCACTTGGTGCGGCTTCCGATTTGCTGGTGCGCCATGGCGGCACGGTGATCCTGTCCGAAAGCCCGGAGACCTATGGCGCGGAGCATTTGCTGACACGCCGCGCGGTTTCGCGCGAAGTCGGCCAGAAGCTTGTTGATGTGATGCATTGGTGGGAGGATTACACGGCGCGCCAAGGTGCCGAGATGAATGCCAACCCATCGCCGGGCAATAAGGCGGGCGGGCTTACCACCATTCTGGAAAAATCACTCGGCGCCATGGCCAAGGCCGGCACCACCAATCTGGTGGAGGTCTATCGCTATGCCGAACCCGTGACCGCCAAGGGTTTTGTTTTCATGGATACGCCCGGCTATGACCCGGTGGGGGCGACCGGTCAGGTGGCGGGTGGCGCCAATCTGGTGTGCTTTACCACGGGGCGCGGCAGCGTTTTTGGCATGAAGCCGGCGCCTTCCATCAAGCTTGCCACCAATACCACCATGTATGATCGCCTGTCGGAAGACATGGACATCAATTGCGGCACCATCCTGACGGGTGGTGAAAGCGTGCAGGAATGCGGCCAGCGCATTTTCGATCTGATGCTGCGCACCGCTTCCGGCGAGCCCACGAAAAGCGAAGCGCTTGGCTTCGGTGCGCAGGAATTCGCGCCCTGGATGCTGGGAGCAACCATGTGACCCGCGCCGAGGCCAAGCGAGAGGTTCTCCGCGTCGCACAGACGCTCGATCAGGCGGGCATGATGCCCTCCAAATCCGGCAATGTATCGGTGCGGGATGCCAAGGGCTTCATCATCACGCCGGCTGGCCTGCCCTATGCGCGGACCACGGTGGTGGATCTGGTGACCACGGGCCTGGATGGCAGCCCGCTTGGCCGCGCGAAACATCGGCCTTCATCAGAATGGCGGCTGCATGCGGCGATTTACGCGGCGCGGCCTGAGGTGATGGCCGTGGTACATACGCATTCCCCGCGCGCCACTGCGCTGTCTTGTGCGCGCAAGGGCATTCCGCCCCTTCATTACATGGTGCTGCTGGCGGGCGGGCCGATTGCCTGCGCGGATCATGCGACGGCTGGCACACAGGCGCTGGCGGATAACGCGCTAAGCGCACTTATCGGGCGCCGCGCGGTATTGCTTGCCAATCATGGTGTGGTGGCGGTGGGGGCGACGCTGGGTGCAGCGCATGCGCTGGCCTTGGAGGTTGAAAACCTCGCAGGCCAATATCTCGATCTATTGGCGGCGGGGTTGAAGCCCGTCCTGCTGACGGAAGCCGAATTGGCCGAAGCAGCCAAGCATTTTGCGGGTTATGGCAGGCGCTAGATTTCGCTGACAGGCCCGCGCGTGATGGCGGTGAGTTCGGCGTTGTAAGTACGATAGACAGCCTCAATCCCCGTCACACCTGCCGCGGTCAGCCGTGCGGCATGCTTGGCGTGATAGGCTTCCGCAGCCGCGCGATTGCGGAACAGATAAATCCCGCCGGAACGCCCGGCCGCCTTATCCTCGGTCCAAATTTTCCAGATCAAGTCAGGTTCGGCGGCGATGTCTTCCGCCAAAGCGCGCAATGCGCGGGCCTGTTCTTCCCCGCCAGCTCTCCTGGCGGGGAAGTCGAAGATCACCAAAGTGGCTATATCAGGCGCTGGCGACAAGCTTCTGCGTCTGCTCACCAAGCCCGGCAATGCCAAGCTTCATGGTCTGGCCGGCCTTCAGGAAGATTGGCGTCGGCTTCTTGCCAAGCCCCACGCCGGGCGGCGTGCCGGTGAAGATCACATCACCCGGATTGAGCGTGATGCATTGGCTGACATAGGACACGATCTGCTTCACGCCGAAGATCATGGTCTTGGTGGAACCATTCTGTTCCCGCACGCCATCCACATCGCAATACATGGCCAGGTTCTGCGGATCAGGGATTTCATCCTTGGTCACCAGCCAGGGGCCAAGCGGGCCGAAAGTGTCAAACCCTTTGCCCTTATCCCAGGCGCCGCCGCGTTCTGCCTGCCATTCACGCTCAGACACATCATTGCCAACGGCATAGCCCGCGACATGATCAAGAGCCTGATCTTCCGAGACATATTTGGCGCGTGTGCCGATGATGATGCAAAGCTCCACCTCATAATCGGTCTTCACCGATCCGCGCGGGATCACCACGTCATCATTCGGTCCTTGCAGCGCATTGAGCGATTTCAGAAACACAATCGGTTCCTTCGGGATCGGCGCGCCGGTTTCCGCCGCGTGATCGGCATAGTTCAGCCCGATGCAGATCAGGTTCTTCATGCCCGTGACGGGCGGGCCCAGCCGCGGATTGCCGGCCACCTTGGGCAGGCTGTTCACATCCACCGCCGCAATCTTCGCGAGTGCAGCAGGGGACAGCACATCACCCGTAATATCCGGCACAACGCCGGAAAGATCACGAATGGCGCCGGCGGCATCCAGAATGCCCGGCTTTTCCTGGCCCGCGGGGCCGTAACGCAGCAGCTTCATCTAAGCCTCCTTCAATTGGAACGGCGGGCGCGCACATGCCCGAAAAACGCGAGGCCAATGCCGCCAAAGGCCAGCGCCTGAATGCTGTTCAGCGGCAGCGTCACCGCGCCCGCGGCAAGCAGCAGCGCGATCAGCATGGCAATCGAGCCCAGCATCATATAGGCGGGCATCGCCATATCCTCATTCATGCCGGCAAGCACCACGGCACCCATGGCACCCATCATTGGCACGGCAAATTCACTGGCCATTTCATCCTCCTTCAGGAAAGCGGGCTTGGCTTCCTACAATGTCCAGCCGCCGTCAATCACAATGGCCTGGCCGGTGACGAAAGCGGCCTCGTCCGAGGCCAGATAAAGCACCAAAGCGGCCATTTCCTCGGCCGTGGCCAGCCTGCCCATGGCCTGGCGCGCGACAAAGGCAGCGCGGGCAGCCTCCACCGATCCAGCGGCGGCGGCATTGGCGGCGATTCGATCATGAAGCGATGGTGTATCCACCGTGCCCGGACACAGACAATTGCAGCGAATGCCCTGGGCGACATACTCGGTCGCGATGGATTTCGTGAGGCCCACAACAGCGGCCTTGGTGGTGCCATACAAGAAGCGATTGGGCGCGCCCTTAATGGATGAACAGGCAGAGGACATGTTCACAATGCTGCCGCCGCCGCGCTCCAGCATGCCCGGGATGAAGGCTTGCGCCACCTTCCACATGGCGCGCACATTCAGCGCAAAGCCGAAATCCCAATCCTGATCGGTGCAGGTCAGGATGGTGTTCTGGTGCACAAAGCCCGCGCAATTGAACAGGATATCAACAGGGCCCGCGGATTTAGCGGCTGCGGTGATGGCGGCATCATCCAGCACATCCAACACCGCGGTGGTGATGCCCGGCGCTTTCAGTGTGGCGAGTAGCGCCGCATCGCGATCCGTCGCCACCACCCGCGCGCCCTCAGCCGCCATGGCAAGCGCGGTGGCGCGGCCAATGCCCTGGCCTGCCGCGGTGACAAAACAAAGCTTCCCCGCCAATCTGCCCGCCATGATGTGTTTCCTTCCCTTGGCCGCGCTGATGTCGCGCGTTTCAATCCTGCGCCATGACTTTCACATAGCTACCCGGCGCATCTTCAATGGCGTTTTTCGGCTGGCGCGCAGGCACTTGCGCGGGGTCCTGGCCGGTCACCCAGCGCTGCCAATCCGGCCACCAGGAACCGGCCAATTCCGTTGACCCCGCCAACCAGGTTTCCGGATCTGATGGAAGGTCCGTATTCACCCAATGGCTGTATTTGCCCGCATCCGGCGGATTGACCACGCCCGCAATGTGGCCGGATGCTGCCAGCACAAAACGGATATCACCTGCATAGGTTTGCGTCGCGCGATAGGTGGAAGCCCAGGGCGCGATATGATCTTCCCGTGTTGAGAGAATATAGGTCGGCAGCTTGATCTTGCGCAGGTCAAGCTTGACGCCGAGCAATTCAATCCCGCCCGGCTTGATCAGATCATTCTGCTGATACATGCGGCGCAGATAGAAGGAATGCATCCGCGCCGGCATGCGCGTTGAATCATCATTCCAGTAGAGCAAATCAAACGGGAAGGGGTCCTGCCCCAGCAGGTAGTTATTCACCACGAAGGACCAGATCAGATCATTGGCGCGCAGCATATTGAAGGTGGTCGCCATTTCACGGCCTTCCAGGAAGCCGCGCTTTTGCATCTTGGCTTCCAAAGCCTTCAATTGTTCCTCGTCAATGAAAACGCCAAGTTCCCCCGCTTCGGCAAAATCCACCATTGTCGTGAAGAAGGTCGCGCATTTGATTCGCGTATCCTTCTTGACCGCCATATGCGCAAGGGTCGCCGAAAGCAGCGTGCCACCCAGGCAATAGCCAATCGCATTCACCGCCTTCTCGCCAGTCGCTTTTTCAATCGCATCCAGCGCGGCATAGGGGCCTTCCAGCATGTAATCCTCGAACCCCTTTTCGGCGAGGCGCGCATCCGGATTGACCCAGGAAACCACGAAAACCGTATGCCCCTGATCCACCGCCCAGCGGATGAAGGAATTTTTGGGACGCAGATCGAGGATATAATATTTGTTGATCCAGGGCGGCAGGATCAGCAGTGGCCGCTTCAGCACCTTTTCAGTGGTGGGCGTATATTGGATCAACTGCATCAGATCATTCTGATAGACAATCTTGCCCGGCGTGACGGCGATATTCTCACCCACCTTGAACTTGCTTTCATCCGTCATGCGAATGCGCAAATTGCCCTGGCCACGTTCAAGGTCGGTCAGAAGGTTTGAAAGCCCCTTCAGCAGATTCTCGCCACCTGTCTCAGCCGTGCGGCGCAGCACCTCCGGATTGGTCATGACGAAATTCGTGGGGCTCATCGCATCCACAAACTGGCGAGTGTAGAAATCCACCTTCTGCGCGGTTTTTTCATCCATGCCCTCAGCATCATGCACCAGACCCTGCATGTAGCGGGCCGAGAGCAGATAGCTCTGCCGAATGAAGTCAAACACTTCATTGTCGCGCCAGGCGTCATCCTTGAAGCGCTTATCCTTCTGGTCTTCCGCAATGACCGCCGGCGCGGGTTCGCCCATCATGCGCCGCGCCGTATGCTGCCACAGCGTCAGATAATCCTGCCAAAAGCCGATCTGCGCCTGCATCAGCTTGGCCGGATTGGCCATCAGGCGCGTGGTCATATCCAGGAAGGCATTGCCAATATGCATCGGGTCGGCCTCGCCAGGGGTATCGGCCTGGCGCTTCAGGAAATCGGCCACAATGCGCTGGCTGCGCTCCGCCACATCGGACATGGTGCGGCTGACCAGCGCCGGATCGGGCAGCCGGAAAGAGGCGTTGTCGCTTTCGGCCATGGCAGACTTCCTCACAAGTTTCTTCCGGACGCTTCGCGCCGCGCCCGTTTCAGGCTAACCCGCTTCTAGGCAGGGGCGCATGAGCGAGCATCGAGAGACATCAGGGACCAGACTGCAACCTAAGTGGCGAAGCAGGGCCAATCAAGCGCAGCTTTGCGCGCTGCTGGGGCTGATGCTCGCCGGCTGCCAGACCGAGCCGGGCCAGGCGGTGGCGAAATTCTGGGACCGCGCCTGGGGCCCGGCCACTGAAGGCCGCCCCGCGCCCCCAGGCGCCGATGCCCCCTTTCCGAATCTCGGCACCGTGCCGCCCCGGCCGGAAACGCCGGATATGGCAGCGCGCGAAGCCTTGGCAGCGCGCTTGGTGCAGCAACGGGAAGCAAGCCGCGAACCCCTTGGCACCCTGCCTGGGGCTGCCCCGCGGGGTGCCCCGCCGCCACCCGCCTTGGCGCCGGCTTTGGCCGGTATGGCCATTCCGGCCCCGACCATTGCCGCACCGGCCTCACCTGCCCCGCCAAATGTGCCGCAACCGGCCGCCCCGGCGCCCGCAGCCTTGCCCGAACCCTTAGGCATTCCTGCCCCGCCGGTCATTGCCCCCGCCGGCATCCCGGCCCCGCCGATGCTGGCACCCTCAGCCCCGCCACCGCCACCCGTTTTGCGCGATGCGCCTCGCCGGCCGTGACGGGCTGGTCTATAAGCACGGCCCGAAAACATCGAGACTGAAGCCATGACCGAGGATTTCCACCGTATCCGGCGCCTGCCACCCTATGTCTTTGCCGAGGTGAATGCCGCCAAGGCCAAGGCGCGCGCGGCGGCTGAGGATATTGTTGACCTTGGCATGGGCAATCCCGATACGCCGACACCGCCGCATATTGTCGCGAAGCTGATCGAAGCGGTGCAGGACCCGCGCACGCATCGCTATTCCATGTCCAAGGGCATTCCGGGGCTGCGCAAGGCGCTGGCTGCCTATTACGACCGGCGCTTTGGCGTGAAGTTGGATCCGGAAACCGAAGTGGTGGCGACCCTTGGTTCGAAGGAAGGCTTGGCGAATTTGGCGCAGGCCATCTCAAGCCCGGGCGATACCATTCTGGTGCCCAATCCTTCCTATCCCATCCATCAATTCGGCTTCATCATCGCCGGCGCTTCGGTGCGCAGCATCCCCTATACGCCCGATGATGCGATGCTGGCCGCGATTGACCGCGCCGTGCGCCATTCCGTCCCCAAACCAAATGCGGTGATTGTGAATTTCCCATCCAACCCTACCGCGCTGACCGCGCCGATTGAATTCTACCGCGAATTGGTGGCTCTCTGCCGTCGGCATGAATTGTTCATCCTGTCCGATCTTGCCTATGCCGAGCTTTATTTCGGCGACACGCCGCCGCCTTCCGTTTTGGAAGTGGAAGGGGCGAAGGACATCACGGTGGAATTCACCTCCATGTCGAAAACCTATAATATGCCAGGCTGGCGCATGGGTTTTGCGGCAGGCAATCCGCGCCTGATCGCGGCTTTGGCGCGCGTGAAATCCTATCTGGATTACGGTGCCTTCACGCCGATCCAGGTGGCGGCGACGGCAGCCTTGAATGGCCCGCAGGATTGCATTGAGGAAATGCGCGTTCTGTACAAGGAACGCCGCGAAGTGCTGGTGAAGGGCCTGCATGCCGCAGGATGGGATGTGCCGGCGCCCGAGGCTTCCATGTTCCTTTGGGCACCAATCCCTGAGCGTTTCCGGCATTTGGGCTCGGTTGGGTTTTCCAAGCTGTTGCTGGAAAAGGCGAAGGTCGCGGTGGCACCTGGCCTTGGCTTTGGTGAACATGGCGATGAACATGTGCGCATTGCGCTGGTGGAAAACAGCCACCGCATTCGTCAGGCTTTGCGTGGCATCAAAACCTTCCTCGGTGGCGATAACGCCGCGCCGCAGGATGCTGCTTCTGACATGGTGAATGCATGACCCGCCCTCTTGCGATTGCGGTTGCCGGCCTTGGAACGGTTGGCGCCGGCGTGGTGAAATTGCTGCGCGCGAATGCCGATATCATTGCCGCACGCGCCGGCAGGCCGATTACTATCACCGCCGTTTCCGCGCGCGAACGCAACCGGGATCGCGGCATCAGCCTTTCGGGGCTGCGCTGGTATGAAGACCCCGTCGCACTTGCGGCCGATCCGCAAGTGGATGTGGTGGTGGAATGCATCGGCGGTTCGGAAGGTCCGGCGCGCGCCTTGGTGCAAGCCGCCATTGCCGCTGGCAAGCATGTGGTGACGGCGAATAAGGCTTTGCTTGCCGTGCATGGTGCTGCCTTGGCGCAAGCGTCTGAGGCGCGCGGCGTGGCGCTGGCCTTTGAAGCGGCGGTGGCCGGCGGCATTCCCGCCATCAAGGCTTTGCGCGAAGGCTTGGCCGCCAATCGCATTCAGCGCGTGGCCGGTATTCTGAACGGCACCTGCAATTATATCCTGACCGTGATGCGCGAACAAAAGCGCGAATTCGCCGAAGTGCTGGCCGAGGCACAAAAGCTTGGCTATGCCGAAGCCGATCCATCCTTCGATATTGATGGCATTGATGCGGCGCATAAGTTGGCGATCCTCGCCGCACTTGCCTTTGGCCGCCCGGTGGATTTCAGCGCGGTGCATGTGGAAGGCATTCGCGAAGTCTCCGCACTTGATATCGCGCTGGCCGAGGAACTTGGCTATCGCATCAAGCTTCTTGGCATTGCCCGGCGCGAAGAAGGCGGGATTTCAACGCGCGTGCATCCCTGCATGGTGCCGATCTCCGCCCCCATCGCGCGGGTGGATGGTGTGTTCAATGCCGTGGTGGCCGAGGGTGATTTCGTTGGCCGCGTGATGATGGAAGGCCGCGGCGCCGGCGAAGGCCCGACAGCTTCCGCCGTAGTCGCTGATGTGATTGACATTGCGCGCGGGCGCTTCACGCCGGTGTGGGGCGCGGAAGCCGCTGCGCTGAAGCCCGAGCCTTCCTTCCCGATGGATCGCCATACGGGGGCCTATTACCTCCGCCTGATGGTGGTGGACCGCCCCGGCGTGATTGCTGATGTCACGGGCGTTTTGCGCGATCATGCGATCAGCCTGGAATCCATGCTGCAACGTGGCCGCGCGCCTGGTGAGGCCGTGCCCGTGGTGCTGACCACGCACGAGACGAGCGAGGCTTCCGTGCGTGCGGCGCTGAAGCGCATTGCGGAGCTGAATACGGTGATGGAAAAGCCGGCCCTGATCAGGATTGAGGCGTTGTAGGGGCCATTGGGGCGTTAAGAGACGAAACCCGCTGCCAGAAACAAGCCGGTATAAACAGCGTTACCGAGCGGCTTCGTCCTTCATAGCAACAGGGACGACCAATGTGTAATCTTTAACTACAAGGAAAGGCTGCTTGTGGCTGGGATTGAGCCTTCAGTCGGCAGTTTCGGCGCGCGCGGCGACAACGCACTCGCCGTGATCATCAACGGGCTTTAGAAGACCGAGGTCATTCACCGCCGCGGCCCGTGGCGGAGCTTCGAGGACGTGGAGTTCGCCGCCTTGGAACCGGTAGATTGCTTCAAAAACAGACGCCTGCTGGAACCAATTGGCTATATTCCGCCCGCGGAAGCCGAGGAACGCAGCTATGCCTCACTGGATCAACGAGCCATGGCAGCGTAACTCAAGTGAACCAGCCCCTGGCAAAACCCGTCGGTTCAAGAAGCCCATCCGCTGCTGCTGCCGAAACCTCATTCAACATGATCATGCCGCCCGCACCTGGGCGATTGACGACGATGATTTGCTGCCCGCCCAGATATTTTTCCAGAAACGGCGCGGCCATGCGCGCGGCAAGGTCAATATTCCCGCCCGGCGTGAAGCCCACCATGATCTGGATCGGCCGTTCCTGCGCCTCTGCCCTGATGGCGGGTGCTGCCAGTCCCGCTGCCAGCATTGCGCGCCTGCCGATCATGCCCAAGCCCCCCTTGGTGCAACTGAATTACAGCGCGGCCCACGGGCACTGAGCAAGGAAAAAACTTGCGCATTGCTGCGCTTGATCTAACCTTCACCCGTCCCCGCTGTGGAGGCCACCATGCTGCGCTTCAGCAATTTCCTTTTCCCCGAAAGCCGCGATCCCGCCGGTGATCAGCGCGTGATCGCCGAAAGCATCGCGGAAGCGAAGCTGTGTGATGAGCTTGGGGTTGAGGTGCTCTGGCTCGCCGAACATCATTTCGATGGCAATTGCGCCTATGTGGACCCGGTGACTTTCGCCGCTGCCGTGCTTTCAGCAACCAAACGGATCAAGGTGGGCTTTGCGGTGGCACAAGTTTCGCTGCATCACCCGATGCGGCTCGCGGAGCAGATGTCGCTTTTGGATAATCTTTCCGGCGGGCGCGTGATTGTTGGGCTTGGGCGCGGCACGGCCTATAACGTCTATGAATACCAGGGCTATGGCATTCCGGCTGAAGAAGCTTTGGAACGCTATGAGGAAGCCGAGGGCATTATGCTCAAGGCCTGGACCAGCCCGGATGGCTTTCAGCACAAGGGGAAGTTCTGGGATTTGAATGTGCCTCGGTTGCGCCCGGAACCTTTCACCAAGCCGCATCCTTATGTGATCCGCGCCGCATCATCAGAAGATGGCGCGCTGCGTCTGGCGCGGCGTGGCCTGCCCTTCCTGATGAATGTGCAATCGCTGGAGGTGACGCAAAAGCGGCTGGTGGCCTATCGCGCCACGCTGGCGGAAGCAGGGTTTGACGCTGCGCATATCGCGCATTGCCTTGATGAAAGCTGGGTCTGGCGCAATGTGGTGGTGGCAGAAACGGATGAGGAAGCGCGCCGCATCGCCATCCCCGCCTTTGAGGCGATGCAGGCGCAGCGCAAGGTAATGCGGGAGAAGATCTACGCCGAACAAGGCGTGATCATGAAAAAGGAAACCGCGCCGCCTGCGCGCACCAATCCCGAACATGCGCTGATCTGCGGTGCGCCCGCGACTGTCGCCGCGCGTATGGCGGAGATTGAAGCAACCGGCGTTGGTGGCGTGATCTGTTCCTTCCGCCTTGGGCCGATGAGTGCCGAGGTGACCAACAACTCCATCCGGCTTTTCATGGAACAGGTGGCGCCGCGCTTCGCCGGCCCCATGCGCCAAGCGGCGGAATAGGCGCGCGAACATCCAGGCAATGGCCTGGCAAGAATAAACGGGAGGGCAAGATGCGTTTCACGAACAAGGTTGCGCTGATCACCGCAGCCGCAAGTGGCATTGGCCGTGCCAGTGCCGATATCATGGCCAGCGAAGGTGCGCTGGTGGTGATGGTGGATAAGGATGAGGCGAAACTCTCTGCCGCCGTCACCGCGATCAACAATACCATTGCGGCGCATGGCGGCGCGGCTGAAGCCATGCCCGCCGATGCCTTGGATGAGGCACAGGTAAATGCGTTGGTCGCTGATATCGCGCGCCGGCATGGCCGTATTGATATTCTGGTGAATGCGGTGGGCGGCAGCACCATCATCGCCGATCCCGCTGCTACCACGGAAAAATTGACACTCACGGAATGGCAGGCGCTGCTGCATTTCAATCTGACGGGCACTTTCCTGTTCACCCACGCGGTTCTGCCCGTGATGCAGCGGCAGAAATCGGGCAAGATCGTCAACCTTGCTTCTATCGCCGGGCGTGGTTTGAGTGAGGCGAGCTCCTCAGCCTATGCCACCGCCAAGGGTGGGATTGCGGCCTTCACCAAGAAGCTGGCGATGGAACAGGGACCCAATGGCATTAATGTGAATGCGATTGCGCCGGCAACCACACTCACGGAACGTATTGGCCCGCGCTGGCATCAGAAGCCGCCGGAAGAACGCGAAGCCGATATCAATCGCACACCGCTGCGCCGCATGGGGCTCGCAAGTGATCAGGCGAAGGTGCTGTGCTTCCTGGCGTCATCAGATGCGGATTTCGTTACGGGCCTCACGATTGATGTGACGGGGGGGATTTGATCATGGCGGATAAGATCGGTTTTGTCGGGCTTGGCGCCATGGGTGGGCCCATGGCGCGCAATCTGCTCAAGGCCGGCTTTGGCCTGGTGGTCCATGATATTGATCCACGCAAGGTGCAGGCTCTGTCAGAAGCGGGCGCTGAGGTTGCGCATGCACCGGAAGCTATCGCACGGCAATGTGCGCATTCGATCTGCATGGTGGAAACCACAGCCCAGGCAGAATCCGTGATCCGTGGTTTCGCCGCTGGCGCCGCGCCAGGCCATATCGTGATTTGCATGAGCACGGTTGATGTCACCGCGCTGCGTGCGCTTGGTGAGGAACTATCTGCCAAAGGCATCATGCTGCTGGATGCGCCCGTATCAGGCGGGACCAAGGGCGCGGCAGCAGGCACGCTTTCGGTGATTTGCGGCGGCCCTTCTGAGGCTTTTGCGGCTTGTGAAGCCATGTTCCGCGCGATGGGGGCGAATGTTTTTCACATGGGTGATCTTGGCACGGGCCTCGCCATGAAGCTGATCAATAATATGCTGTTGCAAATTCAGGTGGTGGCGATTGCGGAAGGTATGGTGCTCGGTGCCAAGGCCGGGCTTGATGCTGAACGCGTGATCGAGGTGCTGCGCGTCAGCACCGGCCGATCAGAAGCGCTGGAGCGCTCCGGGCCGCGCATGATGGCGCGGGATTTCTCGCCTTCTGGCACCACGGATATTTCCTACAAGGATCAGGAATTGCAGACCGCGCTCGCCAAGGCGCTGGGCGTGCCCATGATGCTCGCGAATGTCTCGCAGCAGTTTTATCAGATGGCGCGCACGGCAGGCTATGGCAAGGAAGATGGCTCGGCCGTTGTGAAGGTGATCGAAGGCCTAGCTGGCGTCACACTTGGCGCGAAGCGGGGGTAATTCCCTGTCTCACGCCCGCGCGGGCAAGTGCATTTCTGCCTTGCCAAGGGCCGCCAGTGCCGTCGCCACAATTTGCGGCGCATTCAGCCCCGCCTGGTCATATTGCTTGCGCGGCGCATCGTGATCAATGAAGACATCCGGCAGGCACATTGGCCGGATTTTCAACCCGCGATCCATCAGCCCGCGTGTCGCCAGATGATGCATGACAATGCCGCTGAAGCCGAGCATGGAGCCTTCTTCAATCGTGATCAGCACCTCATGCTCGCGCGCCAGGCGTTCCACCAAGGCGGTATCTAGCGGCTTGGCGAAGCGCGCATCGGCAACCGTGCAGGAAAGCCCGTGCGTTGCCAATTCATCCGCGGCCTTCAGGCATTCCTGCAAGCGCGCCCCATAGGACAGGATCGCAATCGCAGTGCCTTCGCGCAGCACGCGGCCCTTGCCGAGTTCCAGCACCGAACCGCGCTTGGGCAATTCAAGACCAAAACCCTCACCGCGCGGATAGCGGAAGGCGGAAGGCCGATCATCAATCGCAGCGGCAGTTGCGACCATATGCATCAGCTCCACCTCATCGGCGGCGGCCATCAGCACCATATTGGGCAGGCAGCCGAGATAGGCGATATCGAAAGACCCCGCATGGGTTGCGCCATCCGCGCCAACCAAGCCCGCGCGGTCCATGCCAAAGCGCACCGGCAAGGATTGTAGCGCCACATCATGCATGATCTGGTCATAGGCGCGCTGCAAAAAGGTCGAATAGATGGCGCAAAAGGGCTTGAGCCCTTCAGTCGCAAGCCCCGCCGCAAAGGTCACCGCATGTTGTTCGGCGATGCCGACATCAAAACTCCGGCGCGGGAATTTTTTGGCGAATGAATCAAGTCCCGTACCGGATGGCATGGCGGCATTGATGGCGACGATGCGCTCATCGGCTTCCGCTTCCGCGATCAGCGCATTGGCGAAGACCTTGGTGAAGGAAGGCGGGCCGGGCGGCGCCTTGGCCTGTTCGCCGGTGACAACATTGAATTTCACCACACCGTGATATTTGTCTGGTGCGGATTCCGCCGGCGCATAGCCCTTGCCCTTTTGCGTCACCACATGCAAAAGGATAGGGCCCTGATGATCCGTGTCGCGCAGATTGCGTAGAATGGGCAGCAAATGATCAAGATCATGCCCATCCACCGGGCCGACATAATAGAAGCCCAGTTCCTCGAATAACGTGCCGCCAGTCAGCAGCCCGCGCGCATATTCATCAGCGCGCCGCGCCGCGCGTTCCAAAGGTGCGGGGAAACGCTTGGCAAGCCGCGCCATCATGTCGCGCAGCGAAAGAAAGGGGCGCGATGAAATCAGCTTGGATAAATAGGCACTCATCGCGCCCACAGGTGGGGCGATGGACATGTCATTATCGTTCAGGACAACGATCAAATTGGCCTTTGATGCGCCGGCATTGTTCATCGCCTCATAAGCCATGCCGGCACTCATGGCGCCATCGCCAATGACGGCAATCACATGACGATCCTTGCCCTGTAATTGGCTGCCAATCGCCATACCCAACCCGGCGGAGATACTGGTCGAGGAATGCGCCGCACCGAAGGGGTCGTATTCGCTCTCACTCCGTTTGGTGAAGCCGGAAAGTCCTCCGCCTTGACGGAGCGTGCGAATGCGGTCGCGCCGCCCGGTCAAAATCTTGTGCGGATAGGCCTGATGCCCGACATCCCAGATCAGCCGATCATGCGGTGTGTCGAAAACCGCATGAACCGCAACGGTCAATTCCACCACACCAAGCGATGCACCAAGATGCCCTCCGGTGACGGAAACGGCATCAATTGTCTCGGCGCGCAATTCCTCTGCCAGGCGTTTCAACTGATCGGCGGAGAAATTGCGCAAATCGCTTGGGATCGAAACGCGATCAAGCATGGGCGTGACAGGACGGTTCATTTAACTTCTCCGCGCGATAGTATAATCCGCGAGCGTGCGCAAATGCGCCGCCGCTTCCCCTAAAGCATCCAGTTGATCCTGCGCCTGGGCGGCAAGCCGTTCCGCTTGCAGCCTGGCGCGTTCAACACCCAAAAGCCCGACCAAAGTGGCCTTGCCCGCATCGGCATCCTTGCCGGTGCGCTTGCCGGTTTCCTCGGTAGATGCGGTTGCATCCAGCACATCATCGGCAATCTGAAAGGCAGCGCCCAGATCGCGGCCATAGGCGGAAAGCGCATGCCGTAACTGGATCGGCGCCTTGCCAAGAATGGCGCCGGCTTCAGCGGAAAATTCAATCAGCTTGCCGGTTTTCAGCAATTGCAGTCGGCCGATTTCCGCTTCTTCCAAGGGCCGGCCGGCTTCTTCCGCCAGCATATCCAGCATCTGCCCGCCGCACATGCCGCGCGCACCGGCTGCACGCGCCAAGGCGCGACAGAGTTCCGCCCGCACGGCAGGGTCCGGATGCGTATCGGGTTCGCTTAACACCAAAAAAGCCTGGGTTTGCAGCGCATCGCCCGCCAGCACGGCGGTTGCCTCATCAAAGGCGCGATGCACGGTGGGCTTGCCGCGGCGCAGATCATCATCATCCATGCAGGGCAGATCATCATGCACCAGGGAATAGGCGTGCAGCATTTCAATCGCTGCCGCCACGCGCAGTGCGGCGTCACGCGCCACACCGAATTGCGCCGCGCCTTCCAGTACCAAGAAACCGCGCAGCCTTTTGCCGCCGCCCATGCTGGCATAGCGCATGGCTTCAAATAGCCGCGCCTCATCGCCTTCCGGTGGTGGGATCAGCGCATCAAGCGCGCGATCAATCTCCGCAGCCGCCGCTGCCATGGCGGAAGCAAGGGCCTTGGCGGGATCGGGCGGGGTGGCGAGCATGCGGCGCCTTACTCCACGTCTCGCAGGGAAGGCCCGGCCGCGCCTTCCACAATGGCTTGGATTTTCTGCTCCGCTTCGGCGAGCTTCGCCTCACAATGGCGCTTCAGCGCCGCACCGCGCTGATAGGCGGTGACCGAGGCTTCCAAAGCGCCCTTGCCGCTTTCCAATTCCCGCACGATCGCCTCCAGCTCCGCGAGCGCTTGCTCGAAGGAAAGGGCGGCGATATCGGACGGCAAGGTTCCAGCCGTCTCGCTTGGTGTACGTTCCATACTGTCAGCCTAGCCTTACTTATGTGGAAAAGTCTATTCCGGTTCGATGCCCGCGGTACGAATTGCTGAGGTCCAGCGCTGGGTCTCGGATTTGACGAAGGCGGCAGCCTCTTCCGGGGTGGAGGTGGCAACCACCATCCCGAAGCCCGAAGACAGTCTTTCGCGCAAATCGGCCTGTTCCCCGGCGCGGCGGACGGCGGCATTCAGGCGGGAAACCGCAATGGCCGGCGTGCCGGCGGGCACGAAAAGCCCAAACCAGGCCGTGATCTGATAGCCGGGAAGGTTGCCGGCCTCGGCCACCGTTGGGATTTCCGGCAGCATGGCGGAACGCTGCGGCGCGGTGATGCCAAGGATGCGAAGCTTCCCTTCACGGGCCTGCGGCAGGATAACCAATTGATCCGCCACGAAAAAATCAACCCGCCCCGCCAGCAAATCCTGCACCGCCAAGGGCGAGGAGCGATAGGGCACGCGGAGCATCTTCACCCCCGCCATATGTGCCATCAGCTCGGTCGAGACCTGCTGAGAGGACGACGCGGAGGCATAGGTGATGCCCTCGGGCTTGGTTTTCGCCTCGGCCAGCAGCTCGGCCAGATTCTGCCAGCGAGATTCGGCACGGACCGCGACCAGCAGAGGGACGGAACCAAGGGTCGAGACCGGGATGAAGGCGTTTTCCACATCAAAAGGCACGCGCTTGAACAGCGCCCCGGCGGCGGCATTGGTGGAATTGGTGCCGATCAGCACGGTCAGCCCATCGGGCGTGGCGCGGGCCACGGCCTCGGCGCCGATCAGCCCATTGGCGCCGGCGCGGTTTTCCACCACGACATTCTGGCCCAGGGTTTCGCGCATTTTCTCGGTAAAGACGCGCGCGACGGTATCGGTGGCGGAGCCCGGCGCGAAGGGCACAATGGCGCGCACCGGGCCGGGCGGCCATTCCTGCGCGCTGGCGAGGCGCGGCGCTAAAGCTGCGGCCGGTAGGGCAGCGAGAAGATGACGACGGCGCATGGCGGACCTCTTTGTTATGTGCTGCTGGGATTTGGGGGTGCGGGGCAGTCCCGCGCAAGGGCTAATTGAGCATCAGCGCGCGAACATGCGCCGCAACCGAAGCGCCAAGCGCATCCAGATCATAGCCCCCCTCCAGCACGGAAACCACGCGCCCATCGGCATGGCGCGCGGCCAGCGCGCAGAGCTCTTCGGTGATCCAGGCGAAATCCGTCTCTGTCAGCCGCAACTGCGCCAGCGGGTCCGCGACATGCGCGTCAAACCCGGCCGAGATGATTAGCAGATCAGGCGCGAAGGCGTCCAAAGCGGGCAGCAACAATTTCTCCCATACGGCACGAAACGCGGCGCCATCGGCGCCGGGCGGCAGCGTCGCGTTGAAGATATTGCCCACACCCCTTTCCTGCGGCGCGCCGGTGCCGGGGTAAAGCGGCCATTGATGCGATGAAGCGAGCATCAGCAATGCGTCAGCCTCAAAACAGGCTTGCGTGCCATTGCCGTGATGCACATCGAAATCAGCGACGGCAACGCGCTTGAGCCCATGCGCGGCCTGGGCGTGGCGCGCGGCAATCGCGGCATTGGCGAAAAGGCAAAACCCCATGGGGCGCGCTGGTTCAGCGTGATGGCCAGGCGGGCGTGTGGCGCAAAAGGCATGGCGGATGGGGCCGGTGCAGACGGCATCCACCGCCGCCACTGCCGCGCCGGCGCTCCGCAAGGCAGCCTCAATACTGCCGTGCGAGAGGATGGTATCGGCATCCAAGGCCACACGATCACCCTCGGCGGGTGCCGAATCCAGAATCGCTTGCAGATAGGCTTCCGGATGCACGCGCAGGATTTGTTCGCGCGTGGCGCGCGGCGCTTCGGCGCGCGGCAGGGCGCTGAAGGCTTCCGCTTCCAAGGTGCGGGTTACGGCACGCCAACGGTCCGGGCATTCCGGGTGATGGGGGCCGGGATCATGCGCCACACAGGCGGCATGGGTCAGGATCAGCACACTCATGCTGGCGTGTCGTCGCGCTTGCGGATCACGAAACGATAGCTGCCCTGATCTTCGGAAAAGGCCAGCAGCGCATGGCCGGTTTCCCGACAAAAGGCGTTGAAATCCGCAACCGAGGCCGGGTCGGTGGCCAGCACGGTCAGCCGCGCGCCGCCCGCCATGCCGCGCAAGGCCTTGTTCGCCTTCAGCACCGGCAAGGGGCAGGTCAGGCCCTTCACATCCAGAATCGTCTCACTCATGCATTCTCTTCCACCATGCCTCGCGTATCGCCGCCAGTTCAGGCTTGCGGCGCCGCGCTGCCTTGACCAAGACTAATAGCATGAAACTCGGCATTGATCTGGGCGGCACCAAGACCGAAATCGTGGCCCTTGGCGATGATGGCGCCGTGCTGCTGCGCGAACGCCGTGCGAGCCCCGCCGCCTATGACGGCGTTTTGGCGACCATCGCCGCGCTGGTGCGCGATGCCGAAGCGCGGCTTGGCAAGCAGGGCAGCATCGGCATCGGCATTCCAGGCAGCCCGAGCCCCGTGACTGGCCTGGTGCGCAATGCCAATTCCCAGGCCCTGAATGGCCGCGCCTTGAAGCAGGATTTGGAAGTGCTGCTTGGGCGCCCGGTGCGCATCAGCAATGACGCGAATTGCCTGGCTATGAGTGAGGCCGCCAATGGCGCCGGCGCGGGCCACAACACGGTATTCGCCGTGATCATCGGCACCGGGGTTGGTGCGGGCATTGTCTCGGCCGGGCGGATTCTCGATGGGCCGAATGGCACCGGCGGCGAATGGGGCCATGTGCCGCTACCCTGGATGCGGCCTGAGGAATTTCCCGGGCCTCGCTGCTGGTGCGGCCAGCATGGCTGTCTGGAAACTTTCCTATCCGGCCCAGCCTTGGCGGCGGATTGCGATGGGCCGGGGGCGCGTGATGCCTCTGGCCTGCCGGCGCGGGCTGCGGGGGGCGATCAGCGCGCGCAAGCCGCCTTGGCGCGGCACGCGGATCGGCTGGCGCGGGCCTTGGCGATGATTGCGAATATCCTTGACCCCGATGTGATCGTGCTGGGTGGGGGCTTGTCCAATATGGCGCATCTTTATCGTGATGTGCCCGGGCTGATGGCGCGGCATGGCTTTGGCGATGTGGCGCGCACGCCGGTGGTGCAGGCGAAGCATGGCGATTCCTCGGGCGTTTTTGGCGCGGCGCGGCTTTGGGATGCGCCATGATGGCGCGCGCCGTCAAAGCCGGAGCGGTCTATTTCCTGCTGCTTTATGTGGTTGGCTTCATCTTGGGTGCGACGCGGGAATTCCTGCTGGCGCCGCGCCTTGGCGTGGCGATGGCGAGTGCGCTTGAGGCGATCCCGATGTTCGCCGCCATTTTCCACTTCGCGCCGCTGATTGCGCGGCGTTTTGGCATCCCGCCGAAATCCGGCGAGCGCATCACCGTGGGCCTGGTTGGCCTTGCGCTGCTGATCGGCGCTGAAATCGCCATGACGCGGGCGATGCGCGGCCTTTCGCCCGAGCAATGGCTGGCGCATTTCGTAAGTTTCGAGGGTGCGATCTATGCCGTGTTGCTGGCCTGCTTTGCCGCCATGCCCTGGCTGAGGCGCTAGACTGTGCCGGCACTTTGCCGCGACTGCTTCCATCACGCGGCGGATGGTTTCATGCGCTGCCCTTCCTGTGGCTCTCGTCGTGTCATTGCCCATCCTGACCTGTTCCGCCTGACGGTTGCGCATATTGATTGCGATGCCTTCTACGCCAGCGTCGAAAAGCGCGACCGGCCGGAATTGGCCACACGCCCGGTGATTGTGGGTGGCGGCACGCGCGGCGTGGTGGCGGCCTGTTGCTATATCGCGCGGCTATCGGGCGTGCGCAGCGCCATGCCCATGTTCAAGGCGCGCGCCGCCTGCCCCGATGCGGTGGTGATCAAGCCCGATATCGCCAAATACGCCCATGAAGGGGCGCGCATCCGCGCCATGATGGAAGCCCTCACCCCCTTGGTGCAGCCGCTCTCAATAGATGAGGCCGTGCTCGATTTGCGCGGGACCGAAGCCCTGCACAATGCGCCCCCCGCCGTGGTGCTGGCGCGCTTCGCCCTGGCGGTGGAGCGCGAGGTGGGGGTCACCGTTTCGGTTGGCCTCGCCGCAAATCGGCTGATGGCGAAGCTTGCCGCAGAGCGTGACAAGCCAAGGGGCTTTGCCGTGATCGGTCCGGGGGAAGCTGCCGCCTGGCTCGCGCCACAATCGGTTGCGGTGCTGCCGGGCGTGGGGCCGGCGATGGCGAAGCGGCTGGCGGCAGCGGGCTTTGTGCGCCTTGGGCAATTGGCCGCCTTGGATGCGCGCGCTGCCCTGGCGCGCTTTGGTGCGGATGGCCCCGCGCTGGTGGCGCGCGCACGGGGCGAGGATGATCGCCCCGTGAACCCAGCGCGAGAGACGAAAAGCATCAGTGCCGAGACGACATTCGATACGGACATCTCCGCGCCGGCAGCCTTGGAGGCACCGCTTTGGCGGCTTTGCGAAAAGCTCGCGCGGCGCCTCAAGGAAAAGGGGCTGGCGGCGGCGGGCGTGGTGCTGAAGTTGAAATCCGCTGATTTCGCACTCCGCACCCGGTCTCAGCGGCTTGCGGAACCAAGCCTATTGCCAGAGGTGATTTTCGCCACCGCCAAGCCAATGTTGCAGAAGGAAGCCGATGGTACGGCCTTTCGCCTGATTGGCATTGGCGCCCAGCCCTTGGCGCCGGCGGACCAGGCGGATCGCGGCGATCTTGCGGATCCGGAGGCGCCGCGCCGGGCCGCACGCTGGAAGGCAATGGAGGCGCTGCGCGCGCGCTTTGGAGAGGATGCGATCATGGCCGGGCGAGGCTTTACGCCCAAACCGCCCTCGGCCGCGCCGGACAAAGGCGAATAACGCTCGGCCCGGGCGGAATTCAGCGTGAACGTGCCGGCGCCTGCGCGACTTCTTCAAAGCCCCGCACATCATCCGGGCGGAGTGAGCGCGCATTGGCCAATACCGGCCCGCCGGGCCGCGGCGTCGCAGCGGTCCGGACATAACCATTATCCGGACGATCATAGATGAAGCCCTGAATCGGATAAATGCGGCCCAAGCTCTCCTGGTCCCGACCGACCTGCACCCGCACCGATGACCAGTCATTTTTCAGCGAGACATCAATCACCGAGACATCCTGCATGATGGAGCCGCGCCGAATGCCCGGGCCCGCCCAATTCGCATGATGGATGAGCACTTCGCGCGCGCTGATCACTTCCTGCACCACGGCGACATGGCCGGAACGCATCTGCCCGGTGCGAGAGAAAGCCATGATGGCGCCGGGTTCCGGCGTATGACCGCGAGCATAAAGCCCGGCGGCATTGTGCCACCAATCACCGCCATTGCCGCGAATCGCCATACCGGTCGCTTGCCGGACGTACGGAACGCAGGAAATACCGCCCGGGTTGCTATGGGCAACACGCTGGGCTTGGGTTTGGTTCTGGCGGGGGCCTTGGACCTGTTGGTTGGTTCTGACGGGCTGCGCTTGACCAGCGGGGCGGGACTGGGCGGGTTTAGCCGCTTGCTGAGGTTGCGCCGCCGGCTGCGGGTTCACTTGGCTGGCACCAGCGTGATTGGACGCCAAGGCAAAGCCAAGGGCGACAAAGGCAGTCGCGACAAGCTTACTTGTCCTCATATCCAGTCAAGCCCCCTGGTAGTTGTGACGCTCTTTGCGTTCTGGGTCGAGAGGTAAGCTGGCCGGCGTTAAAGGAACAAGTATGGCGGCTGTAACTTGGTGAAATCTGGCGTGATTAGCTGATTGAGGCTGTTGAGGAAGCACAAATATAGGAAGAATTTCTGTGACTTTTGGCGGAAATGAGGCAAGGGCACAGTGTGGTGGCTTTCCTGCCACAGATGCTGCAAGGATTCGAAGACCGAGAGGCTTCCCGGATTGGGACGGGGATTGGCGCCATCAGAGGGCCAGCTTTTCCTCTGTTAGGAATAATAGCACAGTAACCTTTCAGACTCGCGGAACGCTCGGCCGCCCAATCAGGCGCCCGCCCAAAGAAAAACGGCGGCCCCTTGCAGGACCGCCGCCTTTGGTCTTTGGCGATATTGCCTGATCAGGCCGCTTGCAGGCGCTTGATCAGGGCCTGGGTCGCTTCACGCAGCTGAACTGCCTCATCGGCCACGGTCCGGCTGGCATTCGTGATGCTGCCCATGGCCTTGCCGGCATCTTCCGCCATGCCGGAGACACGGCCAATGGAGCCTTCCAGCCCATCCACCGCCTTGGCGGCATTGCGCAGGCTGGAAGCGATTTCCGCCGTGGTGGCGGATTGTTCTTCCACCGCCGCGGCAATGGCGGTGTTTTCGCCATCCAACTGGCTGATGCGCTTCACGATGTCGCCAATCACGCCGACCACATCGCCAATGATATTCTGCATCGCGCCGATTTCGGTCTGGATGCTTTCCGTGGCCTTGGCAGATTGCGCGGCCAGGTTCTTCACCTCAGAAGCCACCACCGCGAAGCCCTTGCCCGCCTCACCGGCACGTGCCGATTCGATCGTGGCATTGAGGGCGAGCAGATTGGTCTGCGCGGCGATGGTGCCGATCAGCCCGGTGACATCATTGATGCGCACGGATGCCGCATTCAGCCCATCCACCAGGCTGCTGACGCGATCCGCCTGCTCCGCCGCCCCGCGCGCGGTCTGCGCCACGGCGGTCACGCGGTTGGAGACTTCGGAGATCGCGACCGTCAGTTCCTCAGCCGCGGCGGAGACGGATTGGATGCCGTGATTGGCTTCCGTGCCTTCATGCGCGGCGGAACGTGCCTGCGCCAGGGTGGCATCAGTGACCGAGGTCACCTTATTGCCTTCCTGCACCAGCATTGCCGTGCTTTCGGACAATGTGCCGACCGATTGGCCAACCGCGCGGTCCAGATCGCCTGCAATGCTTTGAATGGCGGCACGGCGTGCGGCTTCCATTTCCGCGCCGCGCGTTGCTTCTGCGGCACGCAGCTTTTCCGCCTCAATCAGGCCTTCGCGGAAGACAGTCGCAGCACGCGCCATCTCACCCACCTCATCCTGACGTTCGGTGCCCTGGAATTCCTTGGACAGATCGCCCTTCGACATGTTTTCCATGCCCGAGGCAAGCTTACCAAGCGGACGGGTCACGCGTGCAACCACCACCCAGCCCGCGGCAATGAGCGCGGCGAGTGAGAACAGCCCCATCAACGCGATGATGAGCGTTGCCTGGGTGACAGAGGTGACCTCATTGGCGACCTTCTCATTCGTGCCAGCCACGATGGTATCCATCATGCCGCCGATCGATTCCGTGAAGGGGTCAATCGCCTGATAAAGCCGTTCCTTAATGAGCTGTTCAAGCTGGGCGCTATTCTTGGCCGCGGCGATGCGCACCAAATCCTGCGTGACCTGCTCAGCCGGCGCGCGGCGTTCACGCGCCTGGGCGAAGGCTTCCTGCACGGAAGGCGGCAATTCGGCGCGCACCAGGGCGGCCCAGGCGCGGTCAATATTCTTCACGGCATCGGCAAGGCTGGACGCACCTTCTTCCCAGGAGAAATTGCCGTTGCGCATCTTATGAGATGCGTCCACAACAAACACCGCATAGGCATCGGACAGCGCCTTGAGATCAATGAGCGGCGCCACAGCATTCGTCTTGATCTCGGTAAAGCTTTGCGCATTGTGGCGCATGGATAGCCAAGCATAGATGGCTGAACCGGCATTGACCGCGCCAATCAGCGCCAGAATGGTGAGCAATAGAGGGGCAATTCTTATACGCATTGTGTGGCGTACTCCTTTCGTGGGACATGCCTAGTTTGCCGTCATTGTCCTTGCTGAAAGGTGACCAGGGATGTTGAGGTGCGAAAAATTTTTGCTGCTTCTGGTTAATGGCCTCAGTCATCTTCGCCGGCGTATCCCGAAGATTTCTGCATATTTGGGCAGCAAAAGATTGAAGCTTCCTTAAGCCAATGGTGAAGATCGCACTCCGCAGAGTTCTTGTTGCTTGCGTTTTGGTCGAGAAAAATGAATTTAGCGATACACTGCTGCAACTTTATGCAGGGCCCCTGATAAAACTGGTTAAAGCCCTAACCCCTTCTGCATTCGGATCATCGCCAACCCCAATCAGAAAAAATACGGATTGGACCAGGCGCGCTTGCCTGTCGCATCCGCCACCACAATGCGCGCAAAGCCGCCTTCGCGCAGCTTCGCAAGTGGAAGCACAGCGCGGGTCTGCAAGGGTGCCACCGCCTGCGCTGCGGATGATCCGCGCCCGAGCACCATGATGCTGGAAGCCGGGCTGCATTGCACCTCAACGCTATCCTCACCCCAGAGCACAGCTTCAATCCGGGGGCCTTGACTTGCGTAGAAATGCCCGGCCTTGAGCGCCGCCAGCAGCGCCTCCGGTTCATTCTCCGCAGCCTTCACCATAACCCAACCGCCGAACCAATCCTCACAGGCGAAATGCGCATCATCTACGGCAATCAGGGAAAGGCGCCTGCCATCCGTCAGCAGCCGATCCGCAAGGAAAGCGCCGCCACCGCGATCAGTGCGGACCTGGCTGGTGTGGTTGTAGATCTCAACCGCATGGGCGGCGGCGATGCTATGTCCATCCGCCGCTGTCAGCCCATACCAGCCGGGATGGGCAATGGCGACAAAGGCGCCGGCTTCGGCACAACGTTGCGCCAAGGCGGCACCATCTTCCCCGGGCCCGGTAGGCGCGAAATCGAGCGGCAGGCCCACAGCCAATATATGCCAAATCTCCCCCAGAGAGGTCGCAGGCGCATGGACTTCCGCACCCAGCAGCGTGGTGAAGCCAGCTGCGCGAAAGCGGCGCGTATCGGCAATGGGGAAATTATAACGCGCCATGAAGTGATCGGTCAGCGCCATGAAATCATAGCCGCCACGGCGATAGGTTTCGACAACATCCTCGGGCGCGCGATTGCCATCGGATAGCGTTGAATGGGTATGGATATTGCCCTTGAGGAAGCGCCCCGGCGCGGCAAAGACGGGATCAAGCTGCATTGGATTCTCCTTCACTCAGGCGGGTGGGATAAGCGTCATTGCGTAATAGACTTTCTTGCCCGCTTGCGCGAAGCGCGCGACTTCCTGATCCGCGCAGATAACGCGACCACCAAGCGGTTTCATGCGTGACCTTTCAACGTGAAGGCACAAGAATGCCCAGTATCATCATGACAAAACTTGATTTGTCATGACAAATCATGATAGCAATCGCAATTAAGGAAGGTGATAAATGACCGAACCAACCCGTGAGAAATTCGCAACCCAGGTGAAGTCTGAAACCCTCGCCATGCTGCGCAGCCTCGCCAAGAGCGAAGGGCGGCAGTTGCAAGCGCTGGTTGACGAAGCGCTTTCTGATCTCATTGACAAGCGCAAACGCGCCCGCCCGCGCGCCCATGTCATGGCCGCCTATGACGCCACCCATGAGAAATATGCGGATTTATACGAGAAGCTGGCTGAATGACGGATTACCTCACCATTATTGAGGTCCTGGCAATCCATCACGACCAGATCAAGCGCTATGGCGGCACATATGGCGTTCGTGATTTTGGGCTGCTTGAGGCCGCGCTTTATCGCCCACAGACAGGCTATTACGAGGATGTGATCGAAGAAGCCGCCGCTCTTTGGGAGAGCCTTGCGATGAACCATCCCTTTGTGGATGGGAATAAGCCTGTCGCCGCGGCGGGCATGATCACCTTTTTGGCGATCAATGGCTACGCCATCAGGCCAGATTCCATGGCGCTCTACCGCTTTTTCATCGAAAACCTGGAAGCAGGGTCATTCAGCCATGATCGGCTTGCGGCCTGGTTGCGGGACAATACGGTGCGCGTTGCAAATCAGAAGGAAAAATAAGGGGCGGTGATCTTCGTCACCCTGGCGGGATTTCCGCCAGGGTATGGAACACGGGCTTGCCCGCCTGCCTGAAGCGCACGACTTCCTGATCCGCGCCCTGGCTTGGCCCACCAATCCGCAGCACAGCATCGCAGCGTTCGGCGAGAGCAAGCGAGACGGGCATCATCACTTCCTCAAACACATCCCCCTCAGCCGCGGCGATGATGGGCAGTGCCATATTCACACCAATCACCGGCACATGACCAAGCCTGAGGATGGCGAGTGCGGCCCTGTTCATTTCAGCCAGGCGCGCGGCGCGGAGCGCAGCATCGGCACCGCCGCTGGTATAGGGGGCTGCGATCATGATCCACATGGGTCAGCCGAAAGTGTTCAACAGATCATCTACCTGCGCGGCCGTCAGGCTGCGTGCGCCGGCACCTCGCAGCAGCAGCGCAAGGCGGGCGGCTTCTTCCAATTCTTCCGCCGCATGCACGGCATCTTCCAAAGTGCGGCCAGAAACGACCGGGCCGTGATTGGCCAGCAGCACGGCCTTGGCGCTTTTGGCGGCTTCGTGGATATCGTTTTCCATCGCGCCATCGCCGGGGCGGTAATAGCGGATCACTGGCAAAAGCCGCCCGACACGCATGACGAAATAAGGTGTCAGCGGCGGGATGGGCGCAACCTCTCCGGGCTCGGCAAGGCAGGCAATGGCGGTGGCATGGGTGGAATGCAAATGAACCACGGCACCCGCATCGGGCCGCGCCATCAGCACTGCGCGATGCATGAAGACTTCCTTGGAAGGCTTATCGCCCGCAACATGCGAAAAATCCGGTGCAAGCTTGGAGATGCGCGCCGGATCCAGCCGGCCAAGGCAGGAATTGGTCGGCGTCATCAGAAACCCATCCGGCAGGCGCACGCTGATATTGCCGGCTGTCCCGACCGAATAGCCGCGCGCGAATAGCGAGGCACCAAGCGCGGCAAGCTGCGCGCGCAGCGCAGCCTCATCCATGGCTGAAGGCTTTCAGGAAGAAATCACGCGCGCCGAAATTTCCGGATTTGAGTGCCAGATGCAGCCCGCGCGGTTCGGCGAAAGTCCAGGGCACACCTGGATCAATTTCGGGACCGATGCGCAGTGCCGTGACACCAAGGCGCTGCACCACGGCGCCGGAGGTCTCGCCACCCGCCACCACAAGCCGCCCCACGCCGCGCGCGACCAGCCCTTCAGCAATCGCGGCCATGGCGGCTTCAATCAAGGCGCCGGCGGCATCACGCCCAAGCTTCGCCTGCAGCGCGGCGACCTTTTCCGGCGGCGCGCTGGCGGCAATCACCACCGGGCGATCCGCCGCCAATTTGCCTGCAACCCAATCCAGCGCCTGGGCCGTCAGCGCCGCTGCATCAGGTGTTGCCAGCGCATCCAATTCAAGCACCGGCACGTGATCGCGCGCGAGGCCGATCTGCCCAAGCGTGGCGCGTGAACAGGAACCCGCCACCACTGCGGCCATGCCCTGCATGGGCGGCAGGTCGGCGGCATCACCATGCGCGGGCAGCAGCCCAGCGCGACGGAAATTCTCAGGCAGGGCCATCGCCACACCGGAACCGCCGGTGATCAGCGCGTGTTGCGCCGCCGCTTCACCAATCGCCAGCAAATGCTGATCCGTCACTGCATCCACAATCGCATAGCGCCGGCCCTGTTCCGCCAGGCGCATCATGGCCTGCCGCGTGGCGGCGGCACCTTGTTCGACGGTGGTGAAGGGAACGAGGCCCACCGCGCTATCGGTTTGCCGGCCGAGCACACGCACCAGATTGGCGTCTGTCATCGGCGTCAGCGGATGGTTTTCCATACCGCTTTCATTCAGCAACGCATTGCCCACAAAAAGATGGCCGAGATAGATCGTCCGCCCATTTGTCGGAAAGGCGGGACAAGCGAGAGCAAAGCCCGAACCCAGCCGCTTCAGCAGCGCATCCGCGACAGGGCCGATATTGCCCTGATCCGTGCTGTCAAAGGTCGAGCAATATTTCCAGAAAATCTGTTTGGCACCTGCGGCCAGCAGCGCATCACAGGCGGCGAGTGATTGCGCCACGGCTTCACCCACCGGCGCAGTGCGCGATTTAAGCGCAATGATCACGGCATCGGCTTCCGGCAAGGGCCCGGTCGGCAAGCCAATCACCTGCACGGCACTCATGCCGCCTTTGACCAGGGTATTCGCGAGGTCCGTCGCCCCCGTGAAATCATCCGCGATGCAGCCAAGCAAAAGGGGCATAATCGTCTACCTTGAAGGAGGAAGGGCGAGGAAATCCTGATGGCCGATGCGCACCGAAAGCTGCCCGGCATCGGCTTGGTCACGCCGCGTTTCAAGCCAATCCAGAATAGCGTCACTGCCGCGCCTTTCCCAGCCGAGTGCGGCCATGGCATGGCCATCGGCAATGGCGCGGGTAAAGGCGCGGGCGCGGCGATCCACCACCCAATCACTTGGCGCGCGATGAATGGTGTAGCCATGCGCCGTGAAGGCTTCCGCCATCACAGCCGGTGCTTGCGGCCCGAGCGATGCGCCACCAAAACCCTTGTCGCGCGCCTGATCACGTCGAAAGCCACGCGCCACCAAAGCATCGGCGGGGTGCGGCGGGGTGAAACGTTCGCGCCCCGTCACATTCAGCGCGGCATAGAAAGGCAGGCGCCGCGCGGCGCAAGCGGCCGCCATGGCTTCCACCCAACCGCGTGAGACCAGATCACACAACGCCGTGCTGACCACGGCATCCACCCGTTCCAAGGGCAGATTGGCCGGGGCCGCGGCAAGATCAGCCAGGATGGCTTCAATGCGCCAGGCGCCATGTGGCGCATGGACCAGCATCGCGCTGCGTCCGGGTTGCGTCACGGGCCAATCCACCGCCTCCGCCCGTTCGGCAATGGTGTCAAAAGCGCGGGAGATCAATTCGGCATCGCTATCCACCAAGGTCCAGCTTTGCGCGCGGCCGATGAAATGGCCAAGCCAGCGGAGCAAGCTGCCCGTGCCCGCGCCAAGATCAAGCAGGCGCGGCCGCGCGGGCAGGGAGGCAGCGAGCATCGCCGCCAATTCAGGATTGCGTGCGGCGGCGTCATGCGGTTCGCGCAAATCGAGCCAATCACCATCGAAGCTTTCAGCCATGATCAAGAGCTTTCAGGAAAGCGGCGGCGCGGTCCGGCCAGCGCGGCAAGGCCTGGCCCGCGCGCCAGGAGGCTTCGGCCATCGCAGCGCGCAAGCCCGTATCGAAAATCGGCCGGCGCATGGCGCGGGACAGCGCATTATGGTCATCCACCGCTGCGACCACGGCGGCATCTTCTGGCACAATCTCGGCAATTGCGCCGCCCGCGGTGATTGCCATGGGCAGGCCGCGCGCCATTGCCTCTGCTGCCGCCATGCCATAGCCTTCATAACGCGTGGCAAGGGCGAAAAGATCAGCGCGCGCATATTCCGCTTCCAGCGCCGCATCCGGCAGCGCGCCCAGAAAGCGCAGACGCTGCGCAATGCCAAGCTCGGCCGCCAGCGCATGCAGCCCATCAGCATGCACGGGATCGCGCTTGGCATCGCCGGCGATGGCCAGCGACCAATCGAGATCCGTGAGCCGCGCGAGTGCGCGCAGCAGCACATCATGTCCCTTGCGCGGCACCAGCATGCCAACGCTCAAAATGGCGCAGCCGGGGCCGGCGGAGCCCACCGCGCGTGGTGCCGCATCCGTGCCTGGTTCAATCACCGCGATGCGCGCAGGGTCCACGCCAAAGCCTTCCGGCAAATCGCGTGCGGTTGGGGTGGAAGTGGTGATGATGCGCGCGCAGGCGCTGAACAGGACCCGCTCGGCGGCTTTCAGGGCTTCGCGCTGGCCTTCCGGGGCGCCAGGTTCAAGCGCGGTTGGGTGATGGATCAGCGCTGTTGCGCCGCGGCGCGTCAATTCATCGGCGAAGGGGAAAAAGGCGGGCAGGCCCAAGCCATCAATCACCATGCGTGCGCCGGCGGGCATGGCGGCAAGTGACGCGCGTGCCGCTTCGGTGGCGGTTTCATCCGGGAAAGGGTGGCGCCCCGCCAATTCCACCACGCGCACTTCCTGCCCCAGCGCGCTTAGCCCTTCGACCATGCGGCGATCATAGATATAGCCGCCGGAAATCGCGCTGAAGGGCGCGGGGACAAGAAGGTGGATGGCGCCGGTCATGGGGGGCTTCGGATACCTTGCTGATGCGCCCATGGGTCTATCACCGCAAGGCCGCAACCGGCAAAATCGGCGGTATTGCGCGTGGCGATGGCGGCTTGGCGGGCGCGTGCTATGGCGGCGATTTGGCAGTCAGCGAAACTGATCGGGCGGCCCGCGGCGCGGCGTTCCAGAAACATCAGCACAAAGGCTTGGGCGGCGGCGCTGTCAAAAGGCAGGATGCGGCCGGTGAAATCCTCGGCGATCATGGCGTCTATCGCGGCCTGCAACTGATTCTGCCGCTTGCCCGCCGGCAGCATGGCGGCACCGCGGCGCAATTCCGCCTCTCCAATCGCACTCAGAAACAAATCGGCAGCGTCCTGCGCGGCGAACCAAGCCAGCACCGCCTCGGCCGGGGCGGGGCGCATGAGTTCGGAGACCACATTCGTATCCAGCAGGATCATGCGCGCTTCAGTCGAGGCGCGGCGGAGCCGGCATCGCCTCTCTCTCTGGCGGCTCCAGTTCAACGCCGCCGAGTGCGGCGAAGCGGCGATGGATCGCCTCGCCCAGGTTGGGTGCGGGGGCAGGACGGCTCATGGCCTGGCGCAGGATATCGCGCGCTTCTTCTTCCATGGAATGCCCTTGCTCGGCGGCGCGGATACGCAGCCGCCGCTTCAGATCCTCATCAAGATTGCGGATGGTGATGCTGGCCATGGTGGCGCCCTTCCTTGTGCAATCATTGTAATCATTGATTGCGCTGCAATCAAGCAAGGCCTAGTGGGCGATCAGGTCAAGCCGCCGGCTCCTCGCCCGGTGCGGCCTCATAAGCGGCCCAGGCGATATGGCTTTCGCGTAGCAGCACCTTAAGGCCCGTCACGGCCTTGCCGCCGGCGCCAAGCTTGCCCTCAGCCAACGCGGCGGACAGGCAGCGATGGATATGCAGGCACAGATATTCGGTGGTGGTGTTCTGCCCGGCGAAAATCGGCTCCGCGTCCAGGTTACGATAATCGAAGCCATCCAGGATATGGCGAAGCTCTACCTTGGCGGCGGCGATATCCACCAGCAGATTGAGCGGATCGAGCTTCGGCGCGCGAAACTCCGCCTCCACAATAAAGGTCGCGCCATGCAGGCGCTGCGCGGGGCCGAACTCCGCGCCGCGGAAGGAATGGGCGATCATGACGTGATCAACAACGGTCAGGCTGAACATGGCGGGTTTATCCTATGCGGTTCGGCGCTTCATGCACCATAGGTCACCAGCGGGCAAAGCGGCGCCGGCGTGCCGGGGGCAGGGTTGAGCAAGCCGGGCAGGGCTTTGGGCAAATCATCGAATGAAGTGGCTGGGCCGATCAGGGCTTCCAGGGCCGGGTCCGCCAGCAGGGAAAGGGCCTGGGCCATGCGCTCACCGAAGCTACGGCGCCCGCGCATGGCGGGTGCGACCGCGCCGACCTGGCTTGAGATCAGGCGCAGGCGGCGGGAATGAAACGCCTCACCCAAAGGCAGCGCCACTTCCTGCGCGCCGAACCATGATGCCTCGATGATCCGCGCCTCAAACGCCGCGCATTGCAGGGCTTGGCGCAGCCCGGCGGGGTTGGCGCTGGCATGGATGATCAATTCCTGGTCCGTTGGTACGGCTTCCGGGGTGGCGAAAGCGACACCGAATTTTTCCGCAATGGCGCGGCGCGATGGGTCGGGGTCTATGATCGTCACCGCCATGGCCGGAATGAGCGTGAGCAAATAAGCCACCAGCAGCCCGACCACGCCGGCGCCGATGACCAGCGCTCGCTCTCCGGGCAGGGGCCCGGCATCCCACAGGATATTCAGCGCGGTTTCCATATTGGCGCCGAGCACCGCGCGGGTATCGGGCACCGCATCCGGGATGGGGATGCACATGGCGGCGGGTGCGAGGAAAACATCCTGATGCGGATGCAGGCAAAACACGCGCCTGCCTTGCAGATCGGCAGGGCCTTCCATCACGCGCGCCACGGCGCTGTAGCCATATTTCACCGGGAAGGGGAAATCGCCTGCCTGCAAGGGGCAGCGCATCACGCCCCATTGGCTCTCTGGCACCTTGCCCGCCAGCACCAGCCTTTCTGTTCCACGTGAAATGCCAGAGGCCAGCGTGCGCGCCAACACCTGATCCGGCGCGCGGGCGGGCTGGGCTTCGGTGCGGAGTTCCGCGATACCGGGTGCAACGGTCCATAAGGCGCGCGCTTGGGTCATGCATGGCCCCCGGGCTTGGCGCGATCCAGCGCGGCATCAATCAGGATATCGGGCGCGATATCATGCACGCGCCAAGAAAAGCGCAGCCCATCAGCGATGCGTGCGACTTCCGGCAAGGTGAAGGCCGGAATGCCGGAGCCAAGCAGCACGGGGGCCACGGTGACATGCAACCGATCAAGACAGCCTGCCGCCAAAAAGCGCGAAACCGTAAGCCCGCCGCCTTCAACGAAAATCCGGCTCGCCCCACGCGCTTTCAGCGCCGCAAGCAGGGGCGGGATCGCAAGGCCGCCAGCTGGGGCGCGCGGCAGGCGCAGCACCTCGGCCATGCCGTGATGCTCGGCCCCGCCGGCATCGGCGGCGCAGACCAGCAGCGTGGGCGGCCCGCCCTGGAAAATGCCGTAATCGGCCGAGAGTTTGCGATCCGTATCAAGGACAACGCGGATCGGATCGGGGCCTGCGACTTCGCGCGTGGTCAGCCGCGGATTGTCATGGCGCACCGTGCCCGCGCCCACCACCACGGCGTGGCAAAGGGCGCGTAGCCGATGCGTGTGCAGAATATCGCCCGGGCCGCCGATCCATTGGCTTGAACCTGCCGCGGTCGCGATACGGCCATCAAGGGTTTGCGCGAGCCGCCCGATCACGCGGCAGCCATCGGGGGCTGCGGGCGGCGCCAGCACCGGGCCGAATAGCGCGCCAAGCGGGCCAGCGGGCAGGGCCGCGCCCGTGCCAGCATCGCGCTGGGCGAGCAAGGCTGACCATTCCGATGCGGATGAGGCGGTTTCCATCGGTGTCTAAATGCCTGAGCGGCGCGCGGCGCGCCAGGGTATCCTTTGGCGCAGCAGCCTTGGCTGCCCGCTGGTTGTTGAGGACAGGGCTGGGGCGGTCGCGCCTCCCAATTGCTTGGGCGAACGGCGGAGCCGGTCGCCTTGCTTGAAAAAACGCATGCTTTCCTTGAGAAAGAAAAAAAGGTGACGTCGTGGCTTTAATTTCAGCTTTGACGGCTTCTCAGCGCCTCGCGTTTCAGAACGAGCGGATTTTCATTCGTGCCGTTTCCGGGGTGGCGGAGCGCCTGATGTATGGGCCCTATATTGAGGTTCCTGAAGGGCGGTATTCGGTTTGCTGGCGCGTTGAACTGATTTGCCAACCCGGTCTTCTGAAGCGCGGGAGAGCGCTGTTGCGCCTTGATGTGACATCGGATGGTGGCAAGACACTTCTGAAGGAACGAATCATCAGGGCGTCAGACTTCAAGGCAGCCGGTGGCGCGTTGAGGATTGATTTTGATATTCCAAAGCATGGCGCGCAAAATGTTGAGTTTCGCGTCTATTTTTTCGGGCGAGGCGATTTCTATTTGGACATGACACGGGAAGTCCGTGATCAATCAGGAAATCTTTTTTTTCAGATCCGAACCTGTTTGACACGATTTCCTTGCAAGACATTGGTGCGAAAGAACTGAATTTCGTTGAACAGGCTCTTGCTGGCCTGTCCAAGCTTCGGCGCCGCGGTGCCAGGCTATTTGTCGGTCCGCATGGGGTGCGCGCATCGCTGAATGGCGTTGAGGTTTTCATCTCCAAAGAAGAGGATTTTTAGATATTCGATGAAGTGTTTTTATTGAATACCTATGGCGCGGAATTATCGGGAGGCTTGGTAGTAGCGGATGTCGGCATGAATGCGGGTTTTGCCGCGCTGAGATTCGCCGCATGCCATGAGGTGGTTGAGGTTCATGGGTTTGAACCATTTGAGGCACCCTTCAAGCGTGCCATTTATAATTTTGCACTGAATTCGGCGCTGAAGCCAAAAATCATTCCCCATAAGTTTGGTCTATATGACAGGGATATGTCCCTCACGGTTGGATACGATCCAGAGCATACAAGCGGAACCTCCATTCGGGGTGGCCTGCCGAAAGAGAAGGTCTCAATCGAACTCCGCGATGCCGCGCTTGTTCTTGGGCCGGTTATCGAAAGCGCCAAGGCACGAGGACTGGCCTTCCTGCTCAAGCTGGATTGCGAAGGATCCGAATTCCCCATTTTTGAAAGCCTGGAGAAGGCCGATCTGCTCGGGAAAATTGATGTTGTCCTGATGGAATGGCATATGTGGTGGGATGCGTCCAAGACCCAGCGTGTTCTGATTGAACCGCTTCTTACCAAGGGTTTCCTGGTGCTGGATCGCACCAGAAATCCCGAAACATACTCCGGCTTCATCAGCGCCGTCCGCCTTGCGCAAGCCGCGCGATGACCTAACGGTCGTGATTGCGCTTTGTTGTGGATTCCTTATTGGCCCTCTCGAATGATTGTTGCACTGCTGCCGAAATTCCACCAATCGAAGCAGGCGTTAGCGACCTTTCCGACAATAGTTTTTTGCCCTTGCCGAACTGCTGGTTTTGGCGTTGCGCATGCGTGTCTCCCCTCGTTTATGCTGTTGCCATGCGCAGCTTGAGAAGGTTCGGGGTGGTGCAGATCATGGTCCATTCGCCTCTGACATTATTCAGGCCACGGAGGAGGAATTGCCGACCCCTCTGGGCTGCTTGACCTGGCCGAATACCGGCTCGACAGTGTGTTTTCGCAATCCATATCGGCTGCGCGGCCCGGCGTTAAATGGGCTTGGACGCCCCGCTCGGCGGGGATGAACTCGAGAGCGGAATTGGTGCGGTGCCCGGTCACTTTCGATCACGGGACTCACCGCTAGAGCATGTTGCGTTCACATGGGTTCACGCAACCCGCTCTAAATTGTTTTTTCGAGCATCTTCACACGTTCAGATGATTCCATCTGAACTTGATCTGCTTTAGAACATTTTCGAGCCAAGTGAAATCACTTGGCAGCATGGTTTAGGGCGGCGCCCATGAAGGCCAGGGAACGGAAACCGCTGGAGAACCTCCAACCGATCAGCGATTCAAGCGTTCTTGCCTGGGCTTCAAAAAAACAGCGTCGAAATCAATTCCGTGGCAGGCGCGCCGCTATTGGTGCTTCCGGATTTTGCGCACGGTGGCGTAACAAATGATCGGCCAGCACAAGCGCCATCATCGCCTCGCCCACCGGGACAGCGCGGATGCCAACGCAGGGGTCATGCCGGCCCTTGGTGATGATCTCCACATCCTGCCCGAAGCGATCCACCCCACGGCGCGGCTCGAGGATGGAACTGGTGGGCTTTACCGCAAACCGCGCCACAATCGGTTGACCAGTGCTGATGCCCCCTAAAACACCGCCGGCGTGATTGGCCTGAAAGGCGACCAAGCCGCCCTCAGCCATGCGCATTTCATCCGCATTTGCCGTGCCGGTCAGGGCAGCGGCGGCGAAGCCATCACCAATCTCAACCCCTTTGACGGCATTGATGCCCATCAGCGCCCCGGCCAAATCCGCATCCAGCTTGCCATATATTGGCGCGCCCAGGCCGGGGGGCACACCTTCGGCCACGACCTCGATCACGGCACCCACTGAATTGCCGGATTTGCGCAACGCCAGAAGCTGTTCTTCCCAGCGCGCCGCGGCGGCGCGATCCGGGCAGAAAAAGTCATTCTCCTCCACCGCGGCCCAGTCCCAATGGGCGCGATCCACCACATCACCGCCCATGGCGACCAAGGCGCCCCTGATCCGCACGCCATCGCCCAGCACCTTCCGCGCGATGGCGCCGGCCGCAACGCGCATGGCGGTCTCCCGCGCGCTGGAACGCCCACCGCCACGATAATCGCGAATGCCGTATTTCAGCTCATAGGCAATATCGGCGTGGCCGGGGCGGAAGCGATCCTTGATTTCACCGTAATCCTTGCTGCGCTGGTCGGTGTTTTCGATCATGAGCGCAATCGGCGTCCCGGTGGTTTGACCTTCAAATACGCCAGAGAGAATCCGCACCTGATCCGCTTCCTGGCGTTGTGTCACGAATTTGGATTGGCCAGGCCGGCGCCGGTCCAGGAAGGGCTGGATATCGGCTTCCGAAAGCGCCATGCGCGCCGGTGCGCCATCCACCACGCAGCCAATCGCGGGTCCATGGCTTTCGCCCCAGGTGGTGACGCGGAAAAGATGGCCAAAGCTATTATGCGACATAGGCCATGGGTCTATCCCGCCCCCTGTTCCACGACAAGCGCCGCGCTATGCCCCACCCTGAGCCGGTTTCCGTCCGCATGCGTTCATGGGAACCGTTCTAAACCTTCGTTTGGTAGCATTTTCGAGCCGCCAAGTGATTCCACTTGGCTTGAAAAAGCCCTAGGCCGCCCGAAGCCGCGCCGTCAGAGATGCGATTTCCTGCTGTAACTCGGCGCTCTGCCGCGCCATGGCCGTGGCCTGATCGCCCAGCGCCGAGATAGGTTCGCCTGCGGCCTCCATGCCGTCCTGCACCTTCGCCACTGCGCCAGCCACCGCCGTGGTCCCATCAGCGGCAGCGGCGATGCCTTGGGCTATTTCGCGCGTCGCTGCCCCTTGTTGTTCAATCGCCTCCGCTGTCTCAGCAGCGATGCTGTCAATGCGCTGCACCACCTGGGCTATGCCCTGGATGGCCGCCACCGCTTCGGTCGAGGTGCTACGGATTTCCTGCACCTGGCGCGAAATCTCCTCAGTCGCCTTGGCGGTTTGCGTGGCCAGCGCCTTTACCTCGGAAGCGACCACGGCAAAGCCCTTGCCAGCTTCGCCCGCACGCGCCGCTTCGATGGTGGCGTTCAGCGCCAAAAGATTGGTCTGCCCTGCAATGGCGGTGATCAGCTTCACGACATCGCCGATCTTCTCCGCCGCGCCGGAAAGCCCCTGCACAATAGCGTCGGTGCGGTCCGCATCGCTCACCGCCTGCGCGGCGATGGTCGCGGAATGGCGGATTTGTTCGGAAACCGCCGCCACGGTGGAGGTAAGTTCCTCAGCTGCCGCGGCGACCTTACCCGTTTCCTCCCGCGCGCGCTCGGCGCTGGCGCCGATGCTGCCCGTGGCCTCCTGCGCGGAAAGCTGCGCCTGGGTGAGCGTCGCGAGGGTTTCACGGCTGGTTTTTGCCTGTTGCGCCAAGCTTTGCAGCTTGGGCGTTATATTGGCTTCCAGCACGCGGTTCGCTTCGGCGCGCAAGGCCGCATAATCAGTCTTGAGGCGCGCGAGTTCCGCCTGAGCTTCATCCCGCGCGGCATTGGCGCTGGTGAGGTCCGCGCGAAGCGTCGCGAGAACGCCGATGTCAGGTCTTTTTCCCTTTGTCTCGGGAAGCCCGCGCCGGAGGGTGAAAAACGCTGTAAGCGCCGCCAAGGCCAGGGCAAGTGCACCAAGGGCAACGGGCAGGATTTGCATCGGCAGCTTTTGCGGCTGCGCCGGGCGGGCGCGCTTGGCTTCTTCCGCAGCGGCGGCCAGCACGGGCGCGATGGTGGTCTGGAAGCGAGCCCCGGCCTCATTCAACCGTGCCGCGGCGGCGGCAACTTCCTGGCCGGAAGCTACTTCGCGCGCATGCCGGGCAGAAGGCGCTTCCAGCATTCCATGGGCGCGCTGCAAGCCGGCGGCAGCTTCGCGGAGCGCCTGATAGCGCGGCGCATCGCCAAGCGCGGCCAAGGCGGCCCGAAGCGTTGCAAGCGCAGTATTCTGCGCCGTGATCAGCGCCTGATGCGCGGTATCATCACGCGCGGCGCTGGCACGATTGGCAATGCCGAAAAGTTCTTCCGCCGCGTCACGCGCGCGGAGCAGCGCCGCCTGACGCGGAATTTCATTATTGGCGAGCAGGCCGCGTGGACGGGATGCCTGACCGCGCGGCGCAGGGGCGCCATTCATGACGCGACTGATTTCCTGGCCAACTTCGTCAATGGCGGGCAGCAAGGCCGCGCGAAAAAGGCGGTGAGCGCCACCAAGCGCGGCGATTTGGCGTTCCGCTTCCTGCCGCGCCTGCTGTTCGGCTTCCAGCGCCATGCCAAGCTGGCGCAAGGCGCCTGCAAGGCCGGCGCTGGCCGTCTGCACTGTGGTGGGGATTTGCGGATTGCCACGCAGCAGCCCATTCAAACGATCTTCCGCCTGACGGGCGCGGCGCCCAGCTTCAGTCAGCTCAGTGGCTGAGCGCGCCAGCAGCATGGGCGGCACAGCCCCAGAAAGTTCCGTGGCGCGCTGCGCGATATCCAAGCTGCGCGCCAGCATGTGCAGGCGCGGATCGGCGGGCGGAGGGGGCAGGGTTTGCGGCAGCCCGTGCATAATGCCGGCCGTGCCCAAGGCTGTGAGCCCGGCGGCGAAACCGAGCCCCAAGATAAAGCGTTTTGAAAACGGCGCATGAGCAACTGAAGCCATCGGGATTTTCCGCACTAGGGTGATCGACGACAAGCTACGCATCTTAGCCGGTATTCCTGAATCGGCAGTGAGGAAGAAAGCGCGTTTTTCAATCAGGCGTTCCAATTCGTGGCATGCTTTCTTTACCAAGAATTATGCATTGCGCTTTTGTTGCCATCCCGATAACGGCCCTTGTCAAGAAATTTTAACAATTGCCTCCAATGCGTCTTCGCTTAGTCAGCAAACCACGCGTCTGTCATCCACCGGTTACTCAGGTGGACTTGCGGCGGGGCGATACCAGAACGTGGCTGCCGCGGTGGAAGAGCGCGCTATCGCCATTCCTGAGGCTTAGGACCCGGCAAATGCCCTGGCCCAGACGGTGCGGCGCGCCGCCGATAAGGCCGATCGCGTCAACGCCTTGATTGATGGGCCGAAAGTGCCGTCGGTCGGGATCAACAGCGTGACTAGGCTTATTGGGTCCGTCGCAGTAACGAAAAAGCGCAATTTCAGCAGCGGTGTATGAACAATCCCCAACACGGCGGATTTTGCCACTTCGTGGCAAGTTATCTTGGTCAGGCAGACCTGAAGGACCTCGTGGCGGGCTTGCCCTCAAGTGCACTCTGCTGAATGCTTGGTTGCTACAAACCAGCAAAGGCCCCTGCCATGTTGCAACGCCGTTCCCTGATGCTTGCCACCGCGGGCGCGCTTGCCGCGCCGCGCCTTGCCACCGGCCAGGCAGCCGCGCGCATGCTGCGCTTCATTCCGCAAAGTAATCTCTCCAGCATGGACCCGGTCTGGAGCACCGCCGTCATCGTGCGCAATCATGGCCTCATGGTCTATGATACCTTATTCGGCCTAGGTGCGGATTTCCGGGCCAAGCACCAAATGCTCTCGGGGCATGAGGTTTCCGCCGATGGACTGACCTGGACCATGACGCTTCGCCCAGGGCTCCGCTTTCATGACAATGAACCGGTTCGCGCGAAGGATTGCATCGCTTCCATCAGTCGCTGGTCAAAGCGCGATGTGCTCGGTCAGAGGCTAGGCGTGCTGCTGAATGAAATGCGCGCCTTGGATGACAATCGCCTTGAAATTCGCCTGAAGCAGCCTTGGGCAGGCTTGGCTTGGGCGCTTGGCAAGCCCTCGGCCAGCATATGCGCCATCATGCCGGAACGCATCGCGGAAACCGATGCCTTCCAGCAAATTCGCGACTTCACCGGCAGCGGCCCCTTTCGCTTTCGCCCGGATCTGTTCCGTTCTGGCGATATCGCTGTCTATGACCGCTTCGAAGGTTATCAAACACGCCAGGAGACCTCTGACTTCATGGCGGGTGGGAAGCCTGTGCATTTCGATCGGATCGAATGGCGCATCATGCCCGATCCTTCCACCGCATCGGCGGCGCTGCAAAACAATGAAGCCGATTGGTGGGAAACGCCGCATGCGGATTTGCTGCCACTGCTGCGCCGCCATCGGGACATAGTGGTGGATCGCATCAATAGCGCTGGCAATCTTGGTGTGCTGCGCTTCAACTTCCTTCACCCACCCTTTGACAATGTAGCTGTGCGCCGCGCACTTCTGCCCGCGATTGACCAGCGCGTCTTCATGGATGCGGCTATCGGCACGGATCAAACGCTATCCCATGTGCCGGCGGGCGTCTTTACCCCCGGCACGCCGCTTGCGAATGATGCCGGGCTTGAAGTGCTGACCGGCCCGCGCAGCCTTGATGCCGCGCGCGCAGCCCTGGCGGCTTCGGGCTATAAGAATGAACGCGTTGTGATGATGTCGGCTACCGATTTGCCGGTATTGCAAAACCTGGCTGTTGTCGCATCCGATCTCATGCGCCGCATCGGCTTCAATGTGGATTTCATTTCTATGGATTGGGGTACGCAAATCCAGCGCCGGACCAACCGCGGCCCGGTGGATCAGGGCGGCTGGAGCGCCTTTTGCACCACCTGGGAAGGCCTGGATGTCTCCGTGCCCGGCAGCCATATGCCCATCCGCGGCAATGGCGCCAATGCCTGGTCTGGCTGGCCCAGCATGCCAAAGCTTGAGGAATTGCGCGATGCCTGGTTTGCTGCGCCTGACCTAGCTGCCGAGAAAACGATCGCCGAGGAAATCCAGCGCGTGGCCTGGCAGGAAGTGCCCTTCATTCCGCTTGGCCTGGTATTGCCGCCACAAGCCTATCGGCGGAGCATTCGCGATGTGGTAAAAGGCGGCCCGGCTTTGTTCTGGGGAGTGAAACGCGCATGAGGAAGCTTGGGTATTCTTCGGCCATCCTGACATTGGTGATGGCACCGGTCGCTTCGCCATTGGCGGAACCCGTGAAGCCAAACCCGAAACTGCCTGAGGCTGTGGCTGCCGCGCCGGTGGTGCCAAAGGGCGTCGTACCCGACGGGCGCATGAGCTACGCATGCATGCTCGGCCAGGTCAGCGGGGCAGCGCTTTCGCTCATGCTTGGGTCGGGCAGTGTTTGGGGTGCGCTCGCGGATGCCGCATTGGGGCGCCCACCCAGCGCCGAACAACGCGCCCTCTGCGCGCTGGGAGAGGCGCTGGCGCCCCATGTCGCTGCGGCAACGGAGGGCGTTGCGGAGGAGCTTTGGGCCGGCGCGCAACGTCAGGCAGAGGCGGCTAAGGATATGATGGCGGCCGGCAGTGTGCAGATTGAGCAGGCCTGGACGGGCATGTGGGATGTGACGGCGGAAAAAAGCGCCAGCGCCGGCAGTGATCTTGCGCGTTTGTGTGAAGGCTACGCGAGCTGCGCTTGGCTGCGGGATACCACGGCCAATACCTGGTCGCGTCTTTGGCCAATGCGGTGATACCAAGCAAGGGATAAACCTCTTGGCACTTTATTTCTTCGGAAGCGATGGCGTGCACGACCATAGCCTTTGTCGCGAATCAGCTGGAAAGGACACCATAGATACCGGTTTGGTTATCCGCGTTATTGTCGAAAAAGACCATGAGCTGTGGTAACTTCTTTGCCATGGTTTCGCTCAGGCGAAAAAACTTCGTGATGTGTGCTGCGACCGCCAGCGGCGCCTTTGCGGAGAACACCTAACCGGACGAGCTCCGCAATTTCCAGTTTGCGCTGTCTTTCGAGCTTTTCGTGAACCTCGCCTATCTGGATAAGGTCCACTTGCCCCCAAAATATTCCATAAGTTGACCTATGACTTTGAACTGGCGCTTGTCCAAACCTGAGGTTGTGTGAGCCTACCGGAACCACGCATTGGAGAGGATCGTAAGTAGGGTGATGTCGGCGCCCTTAATGGCTTGTTGGAGGCAAAACATAAATCACACCATCCAATCAGCCACCTCCAGCTCGCTCCTTTAGGTAGCCCAAAGGATAGTATAATAGACACTTCGCTCCAGGCGTCTCCGGAAGGACGAGGTGTAGAAGTGTTGAGGTCTGACTTCTGAGCGCGTCAAAAAGAGGCTAAGGAACCCCCGATCAATCGCATAACTGCGTCGTTGTTTTGTGGTGACGGCGATCTTGGTCGGATTCCTGGCGGTGTTGATCGCTTCTGCTACTATTTTGGGGGAATAAACGCTCGCCCTCCCCCCCTTTCAGACGCAATTCACCCGTCACGCGCGACAGTATCGCATCAAAACACGCCGCTTCATGTAGAGATTGGCGAGAGCACAGAGAACCTCAAAGCGCGTCCCGTTCTTCGCAAGGCCCCGATAGCGGACTTGGGTGAAACCAAAAATCCGCTTGATGATCAGCGGCGGATGCTCGCCCTTCGCCCGCACGCGCGATTTGGTGGCGTTCTTCGCACGCTGTTCCTCTGATAGTGGATGCCCGCGCGATCCTCTGCGCTGGGTCATGTACTGCGCGGCGGGGGCAGCAGCCCGGATCGCTTCTGTCTGGCCCTGATAGGCAGTGTCGCCCCAAACCTTCGTCTCGGCACCATGCAGCAGGCTCGGGACCATCTGACTGTCATGCACATTGGCCGCGGTCACCTCAGTGGAATGGATGACCTTCTCCTTGCTGTCCACACCAATGTGACCCTTCATCCCGAAATACCATTGATTGCCCTTCCGGGTCTGGTGCATTTCGGGATCGCG
>JADCFA010000020.1 GCA_020249775.1 Roseomonas sp.
CCGGTTCAAGCCATGATCGCTTTTATTGATGATCAGCGCGGGGTTCACGGTGTCGAGCCGATCTGCAAGGTATTGCCGATTGCACCGTCAACCTATTTTGATCACCAGGCGAAGCGTGCCGATCCTGATCTTCTGTCGGATCGGGCCAAGCGGGACGCGCTGCTGCTGCCGGAAATCAGGCGCGTGCATAAGGCGCATTTCGAGGTCTATGGCGCGCAGAAGCTTTGGCGCCAATTAGGTCGAGAAGGTTTCAGTGTCGCGCGCTGTACATCGTGCGCGAATTCTACAACGCACTCTGCGCAACAAAATCAACTCAATTTCCTACTTGTCGAACATAGCGCCATCAACGCGCTCGCCGAGATCATCAAGGGGCTTTACAAAAGCGAGGTCTCTCACCGGCGCGGGCCGTGGCGCAGCTTCGAAGCCGTGGAATTCGCCACCTTGGAATGGGTAGATTGGTTCAATACCAGACGCTCGTTGGCACCAATCGGCTATATTCCGCCCGCGGAAGCCGAAGAACGATACTATGCCTCACTGGCACAATCAGCCATGGCAGCGCAGCTTAAGCAAAATAGCCTCCGACAAACCCGGGGCGGTTCACTTCAGCCCAGAATTCCCAAAGTGCCGCATCGGAGCATTCCTTACTGAAGCTTTGTCGCCTCAGATACCTTCTTGGTCGGGCATGTCCAAGCGCCGATAATGGCGCGCCACGATAAGCGTGGCGCGCCCATGCTTCAGCGCCGCGGCGCGGCCACAGCTCGCTGTGGGGCAGCCCCAGCGCCGCAATCCGGCGCTTCCAGGGGCTGGATGATGTTCTGATTGACGGCGTATCTGGCCAATCCGCCGGATTGCAGCGCCCTTACCTGCTGCAAGATCACTTCCGCATCGCGGCAGAAAAAGGGCCCGGCGCGGGACGCATCCATGGCATGATCCTGCGAAATATTGGTGTAGTATTGATCAAACCGGGTCTGCCCTGCCCCGCCATAGGCGCGGCGGAAATAGCCTTGCATCACATCATGCGCGGCCCTGAGTTCGCCCCGATGCGGGTTGCGGAAATCACTGCTCACGCGGCTTTCGACTTTGCATTGCAGCGCCATGACAGCCATATAGCTGTTCAGCGCCCAGGTATCTGCTGCGTTTCTCTCCTCCGGCCGCATGCAGGTATTCGCCAGAACAGGGCCGGCAACCAGTACCGGCAGCATCGCCGCCATCAGCAAGCGCTTAACACCCATGGGTTTCATCCTCTCCTTGTCAAAGGGTGGCGAATCGGCCACCGCTTATGACCCCTTTTTGGCATATAGGGCCTTGCCCGCGTGATGGGAACCAAAGCGCGACATCAGGCAGCGCGCGGCTTGAAGCGCGCCAAGCCCTTTTGGAAGCAGGCGTGATCAGCCAGCCGCCGGTCGAGGAAATCCAACGCCGCCGCCAGCCCATCGCCGCGCCCGCTCAGCCAAAAGGCCAAGGTGGCGCTGTAGATCGCGGCCAAGGTTGCGCGGCGCGTATACCAGGAAAAATCTGCGGATTTATCGCCCGCCGCATACCAGATGGCGCTGACGCTCCGCCCCAGGCTGCGCGCGGCAATCGGCGCATTCCAGGGAAGTGCCAGCAAGGAAAGCGCCGCACGCAGCGCGTCGCGATGCGGTTCGGCCGCTTCCAGCCGCGCCTTGATCAGAAACCGCACGCGTTCATGGGTGCGCATCCCGGCCAAATCCGCCGCAAGCCCGGCCGCCTCCATGCGACGATCGGCAAGGTCTATCCAAGCCTCAATGGCCGAAATGGCGCCGCGCGGAAACATCCATTCGGCATCTTCCGGCGCCATGCCGGCATCGCGTAGCCCCTCGGCAATCGCGCTTCCCTGCCAGCCATACAGCGGCACCAGGGGCAAAATGGCATCCAGCGCGGCATCCCGCGCATCACGATCCGCACCAGCATCCATCATGGCTTCTGTCCTTCATTTTCAACGGGCTTTGGTGGGTTGAACCGGGCCAATTCCTCAATAAATCCAAGACGCGAGAGATCCGTCATGCGCATCGGGTAAAGCACCCCTTCAAGATGGTCATATTCATGCTGCATGACCCGCGCGGCCATGCCGGCGGCTTCGCCTTCAATCCAGGTGCCGGCGATATCCTGGCCGCGAAACCTGATCCGCGCAGGACGGCGCACGGCGCCGCGAAGCCCCGGGATGGAGAGGCAGCCCTCCCAGGCGTCCTCGGTTTCATCGCCAATTGGGGCGATTTCCGCGTTGAACAGGGCGGAATGCCCGCCCGCTGCCGTGCGCCAGATAAAAAGCCTAAGAGAAACATGGACTTGCGGGGCAGCAAGGCCAAGCCCGCCAATATCTTCCAGGGTTTCGACCATGTCAGAGACCAGGCGGCGCATCTCGGGCGCGGAGGGGTCTGCCACCGCCTCGGCCCGTTGCAGCAGCACGGGATGGCCCAGCCGGGCGATTTTCAGGATGGCCATGACATTCCCGCGACAAGATTGAGCTTTTCATATAATTCGCGCGAAAAAGCCTTGAAAGGGGCTTCCGGCGCGGCGAATCACTGTGCTAGATACCGAAAATCTGGACGGGCACCGGGCAACCGGCTGCGCGTCTTTTGTTTTGAACCAGCGATCCATGAAGGGGGTTGTGCCGCGTGCAAGTCGTCGTTCGTGACAACAATGTTGATCAGGCGCTGAAGGCGCTCAAGAAGAAATTGCAGCGTGAAGGGGTCTTCCGTGAAATGAAGATCCGTCGCCATTATGAAAAGCCGTCCGAGCGCCGCGCGCGTGAGGCTGCGGAGGCTGTGCGCCGCGCCCGCAAGGTTGAGCGCAAGCGGATTGAACGCGAAGGCTTTTGATTAGCCTAAGGAACCTCTGATTTAAGCCCGCCTCCGTGGCCTGTCAGTGAAGAGCTGGCTCGGTTTGTTTGAGCAGTTCTGGTGCGCTTTCTAAGTGGTTTCATGCCTTGGTTAGGCTGCCATCTGGATTGATGGCAGCGCGGTGAAACGGGCCTCGTCCGGTGTCTTCTGGTCAAGGCTCGAACGAGGCCGACGGGTATGGTAAGAGCCCTGGTGGAATCGGCCAAGCAAAGCCCGCGCTTCAGAGTCGCTGGCAAAGGCTCGCAGATAAATCTCCTCGTATTTGAGGGTCCGCCAGAGCCTTTGGGCCTATCAGTAATTTTGGGCGCGAGGTCGGTTTTGATCATCAGCCCAGGAACCTATCGCCGAATAGGATGGCGAATTGGGTCTTTGCCTCGCACCACTCGCGCGGCGGCCGCTTCCATTCTTCGACCGCTCGATTAAGAGCAAGGTATAGCAGCTTCATCGCCGCCTCGTCACCCGGGAAATGGCCACGCGTACGCACCGCCCGGCGGAGCTTCGAATTCAAGGCCTCGATCGCATTCGTTGTGTAAATGATCCGGCGTATCGGCGGGCTGAACGCATAGAACGGTATCACCTGGTCCCAATGTCGGCGCCAGCTTTGCGTGATGGCCGGGTA